>CAVQYI010000001.1:0-6647 GCA_963718135.1 uncultured Pseudomonadota bacterium
CCGTTTGACGGATGCCGCGGCGGTCTTCGCGATTTCGGTGCCCGCGCGCGTCGAGCCCGTGAATGCGACCATGTCGACTTGCGGATGCGCCGAGAGCGGCGCGCCGACGTGCAGACCGTCGCCGTTGATGAGATTGAACACGCCTTTCGGTACGCCGGCCTCGTCCATCACCTTGGCCCACAGGATCGCGCTGAACGGCGCGAATTCCGACGGCTTCAGCACCATCGTGCATCCCGCGGCGAGCGCCGGCACCACCTTCGCGGCCACTTGATTGATCGGCCAGTTCCAGGGCGTGATCAGCGCGCAGACGCCGACCGGTTCGAGGACGATGCGGGTCGAACCGCGAGTCTCCTCGAACTTGAATTTCTTCAGGACCTCGATCATCGCGCTGATGTGGCCCGTGCCGCAGCCGGCCTGCGAGCCCTTGGCGAGCGTGATGGGTGCGCCCATCTCGATCGAAATCGCGGTCGCGATTTCCTCGTAATGAGCCTTGTAGCGTTCCAGGATGCGCTCGAGCAGCGCGAGGCGCTCGGCGGGCGTCGTGCGCGCGAAGCCGTCGAACGCGCGGCGCGCGGCCGCGACCGCCAAATCGACGTCCTTGGCGCTTCCCATGGAAATCACGCCGGCGACGGCCTCGGTCGCCGGATTGATGACCCGGAATTCCTGGGGCTCGACCGGATCGACCCAATGACCATCCACATAGAATTTACGCTCGTCGTACAGCATCGCGTTCGCCTTTTTGGGGTACCCGTGGGCAGTGAGCGGTCATTCTACTCGATCGGACGCCACGGCCTGCGTCCGGCGGCGCCCGGCGCGCGCGGCCGGCCGGGAACCTGTCGCTGCTTGCCGACGCCATTCGGCGGGCAATACGGTGGACGGGAAACGATTACACTGTGCGGCGGCGTCGTGCCGACGGTTGGGATGTGGCGTTAAATCATGGAGATTCGCATGCGTCGATGGGGAGTGGTGCTCGCAGGATTGCTTTGGGTCGCGGCGACGGCCGTTGCCGGTGCCGCGGAATGGAACCCCGTGCGGCGTGAACCCGTGTCGATCGGCCCGGAGGCGAGCCGCATCATCGTCGGCTTCCGCACGACCGCGGCCAACGCGCTGTCGACGACGATCACGTCGCGCATGCACGCGCAGGCTTTCAAGGTCGTGCAAGCGGGCACGACGGCGCAGGATGTCGCCGCGCTCGATGCGCGCGTCGGCATCGCGGCATCGCACACCCGTCAGTTGACGCCGAGCATGCACGTGTTGTTCCTCGCGCATAAGCTGTACGGCGCGGAGGTCGCCGCGGCGCTCGCGAAGCTGCGCGCGGATCCTTCGGTCCTGTTCGCCGCGGTCGACCACCGTCGCTATGCGCTCGCGGTCACCGCCCCCGACGATCCCTTGTTTCCGGCGACTGCCAGCACGCCTGTCTGCCGCCACGACTGCAGCCCGGCCGAAACCTATGCGAACGGCCAGTGGTACCTGCGCACGCCGCCCGCGACCGCGACGCGACGAACAACGACCTCGCGGCGACCGATGCGCTCTCGGCCTGGGGCATCGCGACCGGCAGCGACGGCCTCGTCGTGATCGCCGATGTCGATACCGGCGTGCGCTTCGACCACCCGGATTTGCTGCGCGCCGGCTTCGGCGGACGCCTGCTGCCGGGCTACGATTTCGTCGGCGAGGACTTCGATCCGACCACCTTCAAGGCCTTGGGCACCTATTTGATCGCCAACGACGGCGACGGCTGGGATCCGGATCCGTCGGACCCCGGCGACTGGGTCACCGCGGCCGAGGAACAAACGGCGCTGTTCCCGGCGGCCCAATGCGGCACGCCGCCGGTCGACAGTTCCTGGCACGGCACGCGCGTGAGCGGCATCCTGGGCGCGCTCACGAACAACGCCGCCGGGATCGCCGGCATGAGCTGGGGCCCGTGGCTGTTGCCGGTGCGCGCGCTCGGCAAATGCGGCGGCTACGACTCGGACATCATCACGGCAATCGAATGGGCCGCGGGCATGCCGGTCACCGGCGTGCCCGATAATCCTATACCCGCGAACATCATCAACTTGAGCCTGGGCGGCACCGGCTCCTGCTCGACGGCCTATGAATCCGCGCTGACAATCGGTCACCGGCATGGGCGTGCTCGTCGTCGCCTCCGCGGGCAACGGCGGCAATCCCGGATCCACGGCCCCGGTCGATGCGCCCGCCAATTGCAGTGCGCTCGTCCCGGGCGTGATCGCCGTGGCGGGCCTGCGCAACGTCGGCACGAAGGTCGGCTACAGCAGTTCGGGGCCCGAAGTCACGCTCTCGGCGCCGGCCGGCAATTGCGTGCAATCGAGCGGCGCCTGTCTGCGCTCGATCGATACGACGGCGAACGCCGGCACGACGACGCCGACGACGAACATCTACACCGACCAGACCAACGTCAATCTGGGCACGAGCTTCTCGGCGCCGATCGTCGCCGGCATCGCCGCGCTGATGCGCTCGGTCAACGCCAATCTGACGCCGGCCGAATTGAGGTCGCGGCTCGCCGGCAGTGCGAAACCGTTCCCGCCGAACACGGCGGGTCTGCCCGTTTGTCCGCTCTCCGATGCCGTGACCGGAGAATGCGCCTGTCCGCCCGACCGGGCAGTGCGGTACGGGCATGGTGAACGCGCTGGCTGCGGTGGACTCGGCGCTCCGGCCGATCGCGGCGGTCAACGTGCTGGCGAGCAACGCCTTCGACGCGAGCGGCAGCGCGGCATCCTGCGGCCGCACGATCGCCTCCTATGCCTGGAGTACGAGCGGCAGCGTGACGCTCACGTCCGCGGCGAACGGGCCGACCGCGACCACGAGCGGCAGTCCCGGCACGGTCACGGTGCTCGTGACCGACTCGACGGGCGCAACCGACACGGCGGTCATCACCGTGAGCGCGACCGGCGCGACGACGACCGCACCGGCGACCGCGGGCACGGCCCAAAGCGCATGCCCCGCGGCGGTGACCGTGAACCCGATCGCGCCGACGGTCGCCGCGGCGTTCGTGCCGACGAGCGTCGGGACGAACACGTCGTCGACGCTGACGATCACCTTCACCAACGCGAATGTCTACGCGCTGACGCAGGCCGACTTTCGATTACACCCTGCCGGCGAACCTGACCATCGCGACGACGCCGAAGACGACGACAAGCTGCGGCGGCGGCCAGATCTCGGCGACCTACAACACGACCACCGTCATGCTCACGGACGCGGTGATACCGGCAAACGGCAGCTGTACGATCGTGATGCCCGTACAAAGCGCGACGGCCGGGACCTACGTCAGCACGATCGCCGCGAACACCTTGTCGACCGGTCCCGCGGGCGCCAATACCGCGTCCGCGTCGGCGAGCTTGACCGTCACGGCGCCGAGTCATGGCGGTGCGCTCGGCTGGCCGGACATTCTGGTCGGCGCGGGGCTGGTGTACGCCGCGCGGCGGCGCGCGCCGCGCGGCGCCGCCCGCGTTTGACCGGGACGGGGCCCGCGTGTCGAGTTCCAGTGGTGTGATCGTCGAGCCCGTGCGCGCGCATCGCGACGCCCGCGGCAGCCTGTTCGAGCCGCTGACCGACGAGGAGCTCGCCGCGCAGAGGAACGTGCACGTCGTCTTGACGCAGCCGAACGAAGTGCGCGGCAATCATTTTCACCGCAGCGCGGTCGAAACCACCGCGGTCGTCGGCCCGTGCCGCGTGCGCCTGAAGGACTCCACGGGACTGCGCGATGTCGACGTGCCGGCCGGCGAGACCTGGCGGTTCACGATACCGCCGGGCGTCACGCACGCCTACCGCAACACCGGGGATGCGGTCATGGTGCTGGTGTCGTTCAGTTCGCGCCGCCACGATCCCGCGGGCGGAGATACGGTGCGCGAGGAAATCCTCTAGCAATCGCACCGCCGCGCGGATCAGGCGTCGGGCGGCGGGACGGCGGGTAGGCTGACCTTGAATCGGGTATCGCGGCCGGGAAGGCTCGCGAGCGCGATCTTGCCGCCGGATTCATCCACGTATCGGCGCACGAGCGTCAAGCCCCCGCCATGCCCCTCGGCCGCAGGGGTGTCGATCGTCGTGAACCGCGATTTGAAGATCAGCTTGATCGCTTGGCGGTCGGGCAGCGCGGCCGCGGCCTGCGCGCTGATCAGTCCTTTCGCGACGGCGATCCGGCGCACCAATTGCGGATCGACGCCGCGGCCGTCGTCCTGAAAGCGCATTTCGAAGCTGCCGTCGGGCAGGGCGACGAACGTGAGCCGCAGCGCCGCGCACGCAGGTTTGCCGGCGAGCGCGCGCGCGTCGCTCGTTTCCACGCCATGCATGATGGCGTTTCGAATCAATTGAATCGCGACGTTCTTGACGGCGCTCTGGTAAGCGGCCGGCACGAGGTCGAGGCCGACGCATTCCAGCTTCACCGCCTTCGCGTATTCCTCGGCGATATGTTCGCTCAATGACGCGAGCGTGGATTCGAGGCTGCCGCTGCGGGCGGGGCGCCGCGGTGGGACTCGCGCGCGCGCGTCTTCGCCGGGGATGAGTCCCGCCGCCCCCATCTTCGCGATGAACCGGGGTGCGTCGATGATCTGGGTTCCGTTGTCGGTCACACGCTCGTCGCTCGACGCCTCGGCCGTCGCCGGCTGCGTCCTCTTGGTCAGCGCGCGCACGATCGCGTACTGGCCGAAGAGCTCGTCCAGCTTGACGGCGAGCGGCAGAAAGTCGCCGCCGCTCAAGCGGGCGCGACCGCGCAACTCGTGCAGGGAGTCTTCGAACGATCGCGCCGCGCCCTCCAAGGACGTGAGCTTGAGCGCGGCTCCTTCGCGGCGAATGCGATCGACCTCCACCAAGGTCTCTTCGAGCTTCAGCCGGAACGCCGACTGCTCGCGCGCCGGTTTTTTCAGGGTCGCGTTGATCGCACTCATGGCCGCGTCGATCCGTTGCATGGACGCCGCGAAGCGGGCGCGGCCGGTCTGCAGCAGGCTGCGCAATATTTCGGATCTGAATCTGCACCTGGCTTGCGCATGTCCACGAGTTCGCGCAGGTGCTGGACGTCGGCCGTCTCGTCGGCGATCGCGACCATGCAAACGTCGCGATCGGGGTGCGCGTCCACGGCGCTGAAGGTGAAGCGGCAGCAAGCCGTCGTCACCGTTCCGTCGGGGTTCGGCAGTCGCAGGTCGACGTTGGCGAGTTCGGCCGCGCCGCTCGGGGCGTCGGCGGGCGCCGGCTGCCGTAGGCGATCGCGGGTCGCGAGGATCGAATGCAGGGTCTTCTCGGCGACCAGGGGCCGCAGCAGGGTCGCGATGTTGCCCGACCGCAAGTCCCGGCATCGGAGCAGGGCGGTAGCCGCTTCCGAGGCATGCGGCAGGAGGTTGTTTTCCCGGTCGATGAACAGAATTGCGAGCGCGAGGTTCTTCCTGCAGCGCATCGGCGATCCAGCGATCCTGCGCGGGCCGGTCCGCGGCCGGCGCTCGTCCGTCATGATCCTGGCGATGCGCTGAGCTGAACATATTTCCCAGGGTGCCAAACCGCGGCCCTCGGCGGACGTACCTGGGTCACAACCTCGGCGGCCGGCGCGTGCGTTGCGTGACGCGCGTCACAGGCGCTCAGGCGACCGCGGCGATCAACGGGTCGAGTTCGGCGAGCAGTTCGTCGGCCGATGCGAAGCGATCGCGCGGGTCCTTGGCCATCAGGCGGTTCAACAGGGGCTGCTGCGCGGCGGCGCCGTCGGGGAGCATGGGGATCGGCGCGGTGGCGTGCTGCGCCATGATCTCGACGGCGCTGTGTCCCGCATACGGCTTCCGGCCGGCGAGCATTTCATAGAACATCACGCCGAGGCTGTAAAGATCCGTGCGCACGTCGACGCGTTGGCCTTGCGCCTGCTCGGGGCTGATGTAGTACGGTGAACCCAGCACCTGGCCGATGCCGGTCATCGAAGCCTCGTCTTGCGAGCGGCGCGCCAGGCCGAAGTCGATCAAGACCGGCGCGTTGTCTTCGCGCAGCATCACGTTCGCGGGCTTCAAGTCCCGGTGCAAAATGCCGAATACGTGAATCACGCGCAGCGCTTCGGCGATCGAACGCAGGTAATAGAGGCTCTCCTCCGTGCTCAGGGGATTGCGCAGGCGGTCGCGCAGGTCGCCGCACGGGAAATATTCCATCGCCAGGTACAGGTGGCGCGGCAGGCTGCCGAAGTCGTGAATTTCGGCGATCGCGCGGTGCGCGATGCTGGAGATGATTTCGTATTCCCGCTGGAACCGTTCCGCATCCTCCATTTCGCGCGCAGAACCGCCGCGTTGCATGACCTTGAGCACGACATTGCGCCGCAGGCGCTCGCCGCGCGCGAGGTACACGGAGGAAAAATTGCTCGTCGCGATTTCCTTGATGATCGAATAGCCGGGCACCTCGACCTGCGGACCCTCGTCGTCGACGGCGATCGATTCCGGGGCCGCGGGCGCGGCGTCGCTGCGCTTCTCGAACGCCTCCGTGACGGCCGACAGCAGGGAATCGCGCGTCAGGCGCGCGACCGGCAGGTAATCCTTCGCGCCGGACTTCATCGCGCGTACCGCGGCGATTTCCCCGCCGTTCTCCGCGAGCACGACGCAATGCAGGGCGGGGCGGGTTCGGACCAATTCCCGCAGCGACGACAACGCGGCGGCCGCCTGTTCTTCGGCGCC
>CAVQYI010000002.1:0-50853 GCA_963718135.1 uncultured Pseudomonadota bacterium
CCGGGCGCCGGCGACACGGTCGCCGAGATCGCTCGCGCCGGCGGCCGGGCGTTCTTCCAACCAACCGATGTGCGCAAGGCGGCAGATGTCTCGCGGCTCGTGGATCTGACCGTCGAGCGCTATGGCGCGCTGCACTGTGCCTTCAACAACGCCGGGATCCTCCCGCCTACACTGCCGCTCGCGGAGATGGCCGACGACACCTTCGATGACATTCTCGCGGTGGACCTCCTCGGCGTGTTTCACTGCATGAAATACGAGATCCTGCAGATGCTGAAGCAACGCGGGGGCGCAATCGTCAACACGGCCTCGATCGCCGGTGTCGTCGCCGATCCCGGCATGGCTCCGTATGTGGCGGCCAAGCACGGCGTCATCGGCCTGACAAAGGCCGGCGCGATCGACTACGCGCAGCAGAACATCCGGATTAATGCGCTCGCGCCAGGTTTCGTCCAGACACCGATGACACAGCGCTGGATCGACGATTCGGAGTTCATGAAGGTGCTCGTTGCCAATAGTCCGATGGGCCGTGCGGCACAGCCGGAGGAGATCTCGGGCACGGCGCGGGACCTGTGCTCGGACTTGGCGGCTTCGCGACCGGGCAGACGTTCATCATCGACGGCGCGCAGACCTCGCACTGAGCTGAGGCCCAGCGGCTATTCGAAGGCGACGATTCTGCCCGCGGACGTCGAGGAAAAGCGGACCAACATGGCAGCACGAGGAGATCGGCTGATGGCTGGAGTCACCAGACGCGTGGTCACGGGCCATGACGCCCGCGGAAAATCGATAGTTCTATCGGACGGCCGACCACCCCAGCATCACGAGATGCACGGCCCGGGGGATCGGTGCCGACTTCATCGAAATATGGAGTGATGCTAGGGCGGTACCCGAGCTGGCATCGGTCGAGCCCCGGGATCCAAGCGAGCGCCCGTTTACCATCATGCCGACGACGGGACATCTGCTGCGCATCCTCGACGTCTACCCGCTCGGCGCCGGCGGCAAGCGAACCGTGATGCATCGAACGCGCACGCTGGACTATGTCGTGGTGATCGAGGGGGAACTGGTGCTGGTTCTCGACGACAGCGAGGTGGTCCTGAACAAGGGCGACGTGGTCGTGCAGCGCGGCGCGGACCACGCGTGGGAGAATCGCTCGGACACGGTGGCGCGCGCGGCGTTCTTCCACATCGATGCCCGTTTCAGTGACGAGCTGCTGGCAAAGCTGCCGCAGCCGCTGAATCTCACCGTCTAGTGCTCAGGTGTTGAACGGCAGTTTCAATCCCGGCCGCGGCCAGCGGCAGCGGTAGAGCCGGCCGGTGCTCGAGCAGGTGATCGATGCGTCGCGCATGTCGGCACCGCCGAAGCAGATATTCGTGGTGACGGCATCAGGCATCGGATGGTGCTCGTGGCTTCCGTCCGGATCGAAGACCGTGATACCGCCGTTCCAGATGGTGGCCACGCACACTCTGCCGCCCGCTTCGACGGCGAGGCTGTCGAGCCACTGGAATCCCGGGAGCGTCGCCACCACGCGCCCGCCGGCGAGGTTTCCGCAGGCCGCATCGTGCCCGGCGCCGACAGGTCGAAGGCCAGCAGCTGGCCTTTCATGCAGTCGGCCATGTAGAGGACGCGCTCGTCGGGCGAAAGGCCGATGCCGTTCGGGGAGTACAGGCCGCTGCGCCAGCGCACGATCCGCTTGCCGTCGATGCGCGCGTAGTACACGGCGCCAAGTCGTCTGATCTCGCCGTCCGACTGCCCGAGGCAGGTAAACCAGAATCCGCCCTGGCTGTCGAAGACGATGTCATTGGGGCTGTTGAGTGGCTTGCCGTCGCAGGCATCGTACAGCGTCGCGAATTGCCCGGTCTCCAGATCGACCCGCTGAATCGATCCGCCCGCGTAGTGCTCCGGCGGGTCGCCCGGCAGGTGCAGGTCGCCGGGCTGCCACCCCCATGCGCCTCCGTTGTTGCACACGTACGCGGCTCCGTCGGGACCGATGGCAGCGCCGTTGGGCCCCTGGCCCAGCGGCGCGATGATGTCGCGCGTTCCGTTGGAGCGGACGCGTGTCAGTGTGCCGCGCTTCATCTCGACGACAATGATCGACCCGTCGGCCATGGCGACCGGGCCTTCTGGAAACTGCAGGCCGTCGGTAACGAGCGTCAGATCCAGTTTCATCCGCCGAGTACACGCGATCAGCCCTCGACCGGTCAAGGGGTCGGCGTGCGATGCGAAGTTTCGCGCGCTATGGCGAGATTGCACCGGCGGGCGGCTCGGCATGGCCACTCCACGGAGGACGAAGCGCGCGAGGTCGTGCGGACTGCGCGGCGTCGCGTCGCCCACGTGAACGCTTGCGAATTTCATGCGCGGAAGCTGCCGGTCGACCGGGCATCGATCCACGGCCGGCCGGTGGGGCTCCCGCGGTCAGCCAGCGGCGGCGTCTAAGGAAATTACTGGAAATCCAGCCATTGGCGGAACCCTGGCGCCTTCCGGGCGCCTCAAAAAGCGCCCCGCAGGTGGTCCCAAACTGAGGAAATCCTGCATTACTTGCCTCGCTGGACCCTGTAGGCTATAGAATCCATCTGCAGCCCGTCTGTTCCCATGATGGGGTCACGCTTGCCCGATATCTTCCTGTCTTACGGCCATGACGACGTTCAGACCGCCAAGCGGTTTGCGGAGAGTTTTGAGCGCGAGGGCATCAGTGTCTGGTGGGATGCGTCCATTCGCTCGGGTGAGGCGTTCGACGCCGTCATCGAAAACGCACTGAAGGGCGCCAAGGCGGTCGTCGTCCTGTGGTCTAAGACCTCGGTGCAATCCCGCTGGGTTCGGGCGGAGGCCACCCTGGCTGACCGCAACCGCACACTCGTGCCGGCGATGATTGAGGCGTGCGAGCGGCCTATCATGTTGAGCTCATGCAGACGGCAGATTTGGCGCACTGGAGCGGCGAGGCGTCCGACCGGACGTGGCAGGCGTTCCTCGCCGATGTGCGCCGCTTCGTAGGTGCAGGCGAAGCCGCGCCGGGCGTGCGGATGCCGCCACAGCTCCAAGCGCCGACGGCCGTCAGCTCTAGACCGCCAGCACCCGCGGACCACCGGCCTTCGCTTGCCATCCTGCCCTTCACGAACCGTTCTGGGCGAGCGAACGGACGACGTGTTCGCAGACGGCATGGTAGAGGATCTGATCGCAGCCCTGTCGCTGAGTGGCGGAGTGAAGGTGACTCCACGAAGCGCGAAGTCGCTCGAGTCTCCTGGCTCCGGACATGGCTGCGGAAATGCATGCGATCTTCAGCAAGCTGTGGCTGGAGACGCCGCCGGAGCCGCCGGGGCATAAGCCGCAGTGGCGGCAAAGCAGCTACCACGCGGATCGGACTGCCCGATACCGGACACTCGCAACTGGCAGCAGAGGGTCGCGCCCCGAGTGTTCCGGCCTATGCCGCGTCCGCCTCCAGCCGCCGCCGCTGTCGCATCTCGGCTTCCTGGCGCTCCTTCTTGATGTGATCCAGCACCGCATCGACGTCCGCCGCGGTGGTGTCGGCCGCGCAGCGCCCGGACAGCGCCGTATCCGGCGTCAACTCGCCGGCTTCGAAGAGCTTCCAAATTTCGCGTGCGTACTCTGTTTCGAGCAACTCCGGTGCGCTTCGGCCAAAGGCGGCGCGCATGTTGTTCACGTCGCGTTCCAGCATCGCAAACGCATTGTTGTTGCCCGCTCGGCCTGCGGCAAATCGATGATCACCGGTCCGCCCGCGCCCACCAGCACGTTGAAGTCCGACAGATCGCCGTGAATCAGCCCGGCACACAGCATGCGGACGATCTGCGAGATCATGAACGCATGCCACTCGCGTGCCTGAGCGGCCGAAATCTCGACATCGTTGAGCCGCGGCGCGGGGTGGCCCTCGGCGTCGCACACCATCTCCATGAGCAGTACGCCTTCGTGGACCAGATACGGCGTTGGGACCCGCACGCCGACGCCGGCAAGAAGATACAGCGCATCCACCTCGGCATTCTTCCACTCCGCTTCCTGCACCCGTCGCCCGTGGCGGCCGCGCTTGCTCATCGCGCGCTGGTCGCGGCTGTTGCGGATTCCCGGCCCTCGGTGTATTGCGCGAGCCGGTGAAAGCCGCGGTGCTCGGCCTCCTTGTAGACCTTGGCGCAGCGGATTTGATCACCGCAGGCGACGATGAATACGGAGGCTTCCTTGCCGCTCTTCAGTCGGCGTACGACGGTATCGACCATTCCGTCATCGATCAGCGGCTTAAGACCCGTGGGCGTCTTCATCATGCGTTGAAACTCATTGAAGGTTGCGGGCGACGTGGGTGCCCGGAAGTGCAAGCACCGCGGCGACTTTCTTGCACCCGACGGCGACCGTCGAGGCAAGCGCCAGCGCATGGAAGCTCGGCTCTTACGATAGGCGGCATTGTAGGGGCAAATGCGGTCCGGGATCGGTAATTTCGCCGAAATTTGAACAATCTGACCAAGAGACGGCCTCGATGTTCGGCCAAGGGCACTCCAATCAAACCCCACGCGAGGCCGTCGGCGGTTGCCGCTGCCGAGTTCCGGAACGGCGCCTCCGGTCGAACAGGTGCGCTGCGAGCGTAGCGGGACACCTCGCTGCCGATATGTCCGACCGCAATTGTTGCGTGTCGCGCAGCGCGCCATACTCGCGGCGCGATTCAGTCATTCCGCCACAAGGGGGCTGAGGCGATTTTGTGAGGCCGGCAGCGTCGCCGGAATCCGGCCTAAGCACGCGAAGCGCCTGCGGAAGTTCATGTTGTGAACGCCGGACGGAAACTGCCCACACGGCAAGGACTACCACTGATGGCTAGGCATAATCCCCCGCACCCGGGTGAGTTCATTACGGCGGTGTACCTTGAGCCGAATGGCATCAGCGGCCGCGAGCTCGCCTCGAAGCTCGGCGTTTCGCCATCGACGCTCAACCGAATCCTGACGGGCCGCAGTAACGTGAGTCCCGAGATGGCTTTGCGACTCTCCAAGTGCCTCGGCCGCTCGCCCGAGAGTTGGCTGGCGATGCAGTACGGTCATGACCTGTGGCTCGCGAGGAAGCAGATCGACCTGAGCGACGTTCGCGCCATGAAGCTCACTCCCGCCTAGGTACCGGTTCGGCGGCAATCGCGTTCTGGTGCAGCATCATGCATGCGTGACAACTCGCACTCATACCACTGGAACCACACTGGGCGGGGTCGTCGGTGTCCGGAAGGAAAAGTTCCATCTGTCCGGAACGGACAATGGGGGAATGGTGGCCAGGGAGGGAATTGAACCCCCGACACGCGGATTTTCAGTCCGCTGCTCTACCAACTGAGCTACCTGGCCTTTCGCGAAGAGGCGCGTATTAAACAGGCGTGCGCCGGCGCCGTCAAGGAACAATCGAAAAATCAGTCACTTACACTGGGAAACCGCGCCGCTGGACCCGCCTGGCTCCGGCGCGAGCGCCCCGCGCTACTGCGGCACGAACTCCTTCGGCTTCTCCGAACCGCCGCCGAAGAAGAACTTCTCCATCTCCGCGACGAGAAACGCACGCGCCTTCGGCTCGATCGGCGTCAGGCGATTCTCGTTGATCAGCATCGTTTGATGCGCGAGCCATTTCGCCCACGCCTCCTTGGAGACGTTGTGATAGATGCGCTTTCCCAACTCGCCGGGATACGGCAGGTAATCGAGGCCGTCGGCCTCGCGGTTCAACAATACGCAATGTACTCGGTGTGCCACGCCGCACAGTTTACGCGAAGCGCACCGCCCCCGCGCCAAGTCGCAACAACAATTGCAAGATCGGCTGCGGCAGGCCGACGCGCTGCGGCGCGCGCAGCGCATACCAGAGCCGATCGTCGCGGTCGTTGACGCCCGCGCCCGCGGCGTAGCGCACGCACAACGGCTGCAAACGCAGATCGAAGTGCGTGAATGCGTGATCGATCGGCTCGAGCGGCGCCGCGGCGGCAACGGGTTCGCCGAGCTCGCAGCGGCACCACTCGAGCGCCGCCGCCTCGCTGTCGAATTGCGGCGGCGACCAGAGTCCGCCCCAGATGCCCTGCGCGGGCCGGCGTTCCAGTAGCACGGTCGGCTCGCCATGAATCAGCGCCTCGGCGATCAGCAGCGTCGCTTGCCGCGACGGCCGCGCGCGCTTTTTCTTTCGGCCCGGCAGCTCCGCCTGCCGCCGATCGCGCGCCGCGATGCAATCCGCCTGCATCGGGCATTCGCCGCACGCAGGTTTGCTCCGCGTGCAGACCGTGGCCCCCAGATCCATGATCGCCTGGGTATAGGCGCCGACGCGCTCCGTCGGCGTGCAAGCCTCCGCTTGCGACCACAACGTCGCGAGCACGCGCGCCGAACTCGGGTCGCCGTCGATGCCGAACACGCGTGCGAGTACGCGCTTGACGTTGCCGTCGAGGATCGCGTGGCGTTCGCCGCGCGCAAGCGCGAGGATCGCGCCGGCGGTCGAGCGGCCGATACCGGGCAGTGCGCAGACCTCGTCCATCGATGCCGGAAACTCGCCGCCGTGGCGGGAGGCGAGCAGGCGCGCGCACGCGTGCAAGTTGCGCGCACGCGCGTAATACCCCAGGCCCGTCCATAGGTGCAGGACCTCGTCGAGCGGGGCGTCCGCGAGCGACTGCACATCCGCGAACCGGCGGGTAAAGCGCTCGAAGTAGGGGATGACCGCGGCCACTTGGGTTTGCTGGAGCATGATCTCGGACACCCAAACCCGGTAGGCGCTGGGGTCCCGCTGCCACGGGAGATTTGTTCTTCCGTGGCGCTCGAACCAACCGAGCAGGCGGTCGGCGAATCGCGCCTCGACTTCGCGCATGTCGCTCACAACATCGAAATTATTCGAGCAATCATAGCTTAAGCGCCGCGCATTGCGGCCGATATCCCGGTAGGGGCAAACCGGCCCCGGTTTGGTTCGTGTCCGGGTATATCGTGACGTTTCGCCACAAACTGACCGCTCTGCGCGTCCTCAGCACCGCGCTCTGCACCGCTGCAGCGCTGTGGATCGCGCACGCCGGCGCATGGCCCGCCGCGGCGCTTGCCGGTGCCGCGGCCTCGACCATGTGGTTCGGCGATTGGCTCGTCGCGCGCCGCTTCCGCAACCGCATCGGCCACCTCGCGCAGGCGACCACCGCGGGGGAAAAGCGCGAGCTGCAATTGCGCCGTGCGCATGAGTTCCTCGAGTTCGCGCAAACCGCGGGCGGCTTCGGCGTGTTCGACCTCGACCTGTTCACGCGCCAGATCTCGGGCACCGCCCTATTCTTCGAATTGCTCGGCCTGCAAAGCCGGGATTTGACGCTGACGCAGGAGCAATGGCTCGCGACCATTCATCCCGAGGATCTCGAATCGTTCGTCGAGCAATTCGGCGCCGCCGTCGACAATGGCGGCCAGTATCGAGCCGAGTACCGCGTTCTTACGCTGGACGGGACCGTTCGCTGGCTGGACAGCCGCGGCCGCGTGCAACTCGAGGAGGACGGCGAGGCCCGGCGCCTCGTCGGCACGGTCACGGACATCACGGCGCGCAAGTGCCTCGAGGAGACCTTGAGCGAAACGCGCGAGGCCTTCGGGATCGCGCTCGAGGCGGCGGGCGTCGCCACCTTCGATTTCAACGGCCGGCGCGCATCGCCGGTCGCGTCCGAGAATTTTCATGCGCTGCTCGACTTGCCGCCCGGCGAACCCTTGCGCACGCGCGAGGCGGCGCTGCTGCGCGTGCACCCCGAGGATATCGACAGCGCCGCGCGCGCGCCGCTCGAGGTTTCGGCGGACAATCCCACGTACCGGCTCTCGTACCGCGTACTGCTCGACAACGGCGAGGTGCGTTGGATCAGCGAAAAGGCCTCCGTCGGCTACCGCAGCGACGGCTCGATCGGCCGGATCACCGGTGCGATCATGGACATCACCGACGTCAAGCGCACCGAGGTCGCTCTCGAGCTGAGCCAGAAGCGCCTGGCGCGTTCCGTCCTCGGCACGCAGGACGGCTTGTGGGAGCTCGACCTCGTCACCAACAAGCCCTGGTTCGGCGCGCGTTTCGAGGAAATGCTCGGCTATGCGCCGGGCGAGCTGAATGCGACCCACAACGAGCTCAAGACCCTGTTGATCCACCCGGACGACCTCGAAGTCCGCCGCCTCGCCTACGAGCACTGCCTGCGCGACGATACCCCCTACGACATCGAGATCCGGCTGCGGCACAAGGCGGGTCACTACGAATGGGTGCGGTCGCGCGCGCAGGTCGAGCGCGACTCGGCCGGGCGGCCCGTCTGGCTCGCGGGCTCGACCCAGATGATCACCGAGCGCAAGCTCGCCGAACAGGCGACGCTCGAAGCGAAGCTCGCCGCCGAGTCCGCGAATCGCGCAAAGTCGGACTTCCTCGCGAACGTGAGCCACGAGATTCGCACGCCGATGAACGGCGTCATCGGCATGGCCCAGCTCCTCGCCGATACCCGCCTCGACACGGCGCAGCGCGAGTACCTCGACATCATCCGCGGCAGCGCCGAAGCGCTGTTGTCGCTGATCAATGACGTCCTCGATCTGTCGAAGATCGAGGCTGGCCGCATGGACCTGGAGGAAGTCGACTTCCGCCTGCGCGCCGTGATTTTCGATTCGGTCGCGGGCATCGCGCTGCAATCGGCGGCGCGCGGCATCGAGCTCGTCGTCGATGTCGACTCCGCCGTGCCGCACGTGCTGCGCGGCGACCCCGGACGGCTGCGCCAGATCCTGCTGAACTTGATCGGCAACGCGACCAAGTTCACGCACGAAGGCCATGTGACGCTCAGCGTCTCGGCCACGCCGTGCGCGGCCGGCCGCGCCAGGTTGCGCATCGAGGTCAAGGACACCGGCATCGGCATCGCCGCCGACCGGATCGATCGCCTGTTCCGGTCGTTCTCGCAGCTCGACTCGTCGACGACGCGCCTGTACGGCGGCACCGGATTGGGACTATCGATCGTCAAGCGGCTCGCCGAACTCATGGGCGGCGACGTCGGCGTCGAGAGCGAACTCGGCCGCGGCTCGACGTTCTGGGTCTCGGTGTCGCTCGGTGTCGGCGTGGACGAAGGTGCCGTGGACCCGATCGGACGCGGGCGACGCGTGCTCGTCGTCGATGACCTCGAGGCGAGCCGACGGAGCCTCTGCCGCCGGCTCGTCCAATTCGGATTCGAGACCGAGGCGGTCGCGAGCGCCGATATGGCCATGGAATTGCTTGCGCACGATCCCGCATTCAGCTGCGTGCTCGCCGACGAATTGATGCCGGTCAAGGGCGGGCTCGAGCTTCTCGCCGCGATGCGCGCCGAACCGCGCTATGAGGGCATACGCTTCGTATTGTTGTCGCTGTTCGGCGCCGACGCGCACACGGACAGCGCCGCCGCGAGGCCGGACGCGGTGTGCCTGAAGCCGATGCGCGGATTCACGCTCGCGAAGCTCCTCGACCAGGTCTTGTCGAACGACGTTCCGGCCACGGCCCCGTCGCAGCCGCCGCCTCGCATCGGCGGCGCATTTCCAGGCCGCCGCGTGCTCGTCGTCGAGGACAACACCGTCAACCAGCGCGTCGCGCAACGCCTGTGCGAAAGAATGCGGATCGAGGTCAGCATCGTCAACAACGGCCAGGAAGCGCTCGAGCTTCTCGAACAGCAATCCTTCGACGCGATCTTGATGGATTGCCAGATGCCGGTGATGGACGGCTTCCTCGCGACGCTGCGTATCCGCGAATCCGAGGCGCGGCGCGGCGGCGGCGGGCGCGTGCCGATCATCGCCTTGAGCGCGAACGTCTCGGACGATGACCGGACGCGCTGCACTGCCGCCGGCATGGACGCGCATCTCGGCAAGCCGATCGCCGCGGATCAGCTGCAAGCCTGCCTCGCGCGCTACCTCGCGCCGGCTCCGGCCGCCGCGCCGGTCGATCTTACGGCGCTGCGGGCGTTGACCGACGGCGATGAGGACTTCGAGCGCGAGTTGATCGCGACGTTCATCGACAGCGGCGACAGGAATCTCGCGGACATCCTCGCGGCGCTGCGGTCGCAGGACTACGAGACGATCGGCCGGCGCGCGCACGCGCTGAAAAGCGCGAGCGCGAACATCCATGCCGGCGCGTTGAGCACCGCGGCATCGAAGCTGGAGGGCGCCGTCAAGGCGAATGCGGTCGCCGACCTCGATACGCTCGTGCGCAGCCTGTCCGAGAAGTACGATCTCGTCAACCGCCAGTTGCGCCGCACCGCCTGAGCGCGGCGCCGACTCTAGAATTCCTGGTTGACCGCCGCCGCGAGTTCCCCGATCGGCGCGCCAATCTCGAGGCCGGTCACGAGATTGCGGCCGTTCTGCTTGCTGCGATAGAGGCACAAGTCCGCGGCCGCGAGCAGCGCGTCGACGCGCATCGATAGATCGGGGCCCGCGGTCGAGGTCGAGGCGACGCCGAAGCTCGCGGTCACGCGGATTTCGCGCGCACCGCTCCGAAAGCTGCAGTTCCCGATGAGTTCGCGGATCTTGTTCGCCGCGAAGATCGCGCCGGCGTGCGTCGTTTCGGGCAGCACCACGACGAATTCCTCGCCGCCGTAGCGCGCGATCCAGTCGCTCGAGGAGCGGATGCTCTTTTGCACGCAGCCGACGAATTGCCGCAGGACGTCGTCGCCCGCGGCGTGGCCGTACTGGTCATTGATCTTCTTGAAGTGGTCGATGTCGCACATGACGACCGCGAGCGGATAGCCGTAGCGGCGGCAGCGCTCGACCTCGCGCGGCAGCTGTTCCATCAAATGCCGGCGATTGAACGCGCCGGTGAGCGCGTCGGTGATCGACAGCAGGAGATTCTGTTGGTTGGCGACGCGCAGCGAATGCTCGAGCGCGAGGATGCGCCGGCCGGTGTTCAGGCGCGCGAGCAGTTCCGGCTCGTACACCGGCTTGATCAAATAGTCATCGGCGCCCGCCTCGAGCCCGGCGACCATGTGCTCTTTCGCGTCGCGCGAAGTCAGCAGGAGGCAATAGACATACCCGTCGAGCTGCAGATTGCGCACCGTGCGGCACAGCTCCACGCCGTCCATGCCGGGCATTTCCCAATCCGTGATCAGGATCGGGTAATAGCGGCCGATCAGCCGGTCGAGCGCCGCGGCACCGTCGGCGACCGCATCGACCGAAAAGCCGGATTTGCGCAGGACTCGGGCCATCACCATGCGCGTCACGGGATCGTCCTCCGCCAGCAAGATGGGCGGCAAGGGATCAACCATGACAGAACTCACAGATTCCGGCTCGGCCACTGCGCAAACTCCGCGGATCGACTGATGTGTCCCGAGGATATCGGCGTGACGCCGTGCAACTTGACCCCCCCGCCGCGGCCGGCGGCGGCGGCACCGGATGTCGATATTGTGGCCCATGCACTCGGATTTCACCTTAAAGCGCGCGAAATACACCATTCAGCTTCCCTGGCTGCGAACCGATATAGAGGGCGACTCCTACGTTTCACGGATTACAGACCCATTCCATGCAAAAGCCTCGCGGCAAGAAGGTCCCGCCCGGTGCACGCGCCCTCCAGGGAAGCGGCGACGGATTCTGGGAATTGGACCTGCGGAACGGCACCGCGTGGTTCAGCGACTGGTTCTACGACAACCTCGATTGGTCGGGCAGCGACCATCGCCCCACTTGGTCGTCGCTGCGCCCGCTGATGCCGCCCGAGACCTGGACGGCCTTGCTCGACGAGATGCGCCGCCACCTGGAAGTCGACATCGCGCTCGACGTGGAGGTTCCCGTGCAAGTCGACGGCGGCGAGCCGCGCTGGTGGCAGATCCGCGGACGCGCGGAGCGCAATGCGCTGCGCCAGCCGATGCACCTGGCGGGTTGCGTACGCGACGTCAGCGCCGAACATCGGCGCCGCGCGCAACTCGCCGACGAGATCGCCTGGCTGCGGGACGCGTTCGATGCGTTTCCGATCGCCGCGGCGGTGCTCGACATCCACGGCCGCATCGTCGGCATCAACCGATGCTGGCGGGAGCGCGGCGCGAACGACCCCTGGTTCGCCGAGCACGCGCGCATCGGCGGCGCGCTCCCCGAAGACGGGCGTACCACGGCGACGGGCACGCGGCTGCTGCGCCGCCCGATCGGCGATGCCGGCGCGCATACGCTCGTTCTTGCGCAGGACGCCGCGTCTCATTCCGTGTCATCTTGAGGAACCATCATGAGCATCTCCGCGCCCGCTAGGAACGCCAATCGCCTGCTGATCGCCGACGCCGATCCGGACATACGGCGATTCGCGGCGCAAGTCGGCGAAGGACTCGGATTCACCGTGAGCTGCGCGGGCAGCGAAAGCCAGTTTCGCGAGGAGTTCGCGCGGTTCGCGCCGACGGTGATCCTCGTCGACCCGGCGGGACTCGCTGTCGCCGAGGCCGCGCTGTTCCGCTGGCTCGCCGCGCAACACGGGCGACCGACGCTCATCGCGGTCGGCCTCGAGGAACTCGGCGCCTCGTCCGAGGTGCAGATTTCCGTCGCGTTGAAAAAGCCGCTGACCGCCGAATCCCTCGAAGCCGCGCTGGCGCCGCAGCGCGTGAATCGCCGCGTGATCACGGCGGACGAGCTGCGCCGCGCGGTCGACCGCGCCCAATTGCTCGCGCATTACCAGCCGAAGGTGCGGCAGCGGGATAAGGGCTGGGTGGTCACGGGCATCGAGGCCCTGCTGCGCTGGGACCATGCCGATTACGGCCTGATCTACCCCGATGAATTCATCGGCCTCGCCGAACAGCACGGCTTGATCGCGGGCTTGACCGACTACGTACTGCAAGCCGGCATCGATCAGATCGGTGAGTGGAATCGCAGCGGCATGAAATTGGATTTGAGCGTCAACCTGAGCCCGACGCTCCTCACCGACATCGATTTTCCCGACCGCATGAGCGATTTCCTGTCCTCGCGCGGCGTCGCCCCGGAGCAGCTCACGCTGGAGATCACGGAGACCGCGGCGCTCGCGAACCCGGCGGCGACGCTCGAGATCCTCTCGCGCCTGCGCGAACGGCGCATCGGTCTCGCGCTCGACGATTTCGGCATCGGCTATTCATCGTTGACGCAGCTCTACAAGCTGCCGTTCAGCGAGGTCAAGATCGACCATTCGATCGGCATGGAACTCACGCAGACCGCCGCGACGCGCACGATCGTGCGCGCGATGATCGACTTGGGGCATCACCTGGGGCTGCGCGTTTGCTGCGAGGGCGTCGAGAGCAAGCCGGCGCTCGACTTCCTGCAACAGTGCGGCTGCGATTTCGCGCAAGGGTATTTCATCGCGCGCCCGATGGGCCCTGAGGAACTCGCGCAGTGGATCGCGGACGCGAACCCGGCGAAAACCGAAGCGCTGCGGATCGCCTCCTGAGCGGCGTAAGCGTTGGCTCCTAGTCGCCGGCCGCCGCTTCGCCTTCGGACGAATCGCTCGCGCGGCTGCTGAACCAGTTGACCGCGTACTGAACGAGCTGCGTGCCCGTGGTCAGATTCAGTTTGCGCTTGATGCGTTGACGGTGGGATTCGACGGTTTTGATGCTCAAGTTCAGCGACTGCGCGGCCTCGCGCGTGCTCATGCCCTTGCCGATCATGTGCAGGATCTGCAGTTCGCGGTTGCTCAAGCGGTCGATCGGGTTCGCCGAGATGTACGAGCCGCCGGCCGCGAACTTCTGGATCATGTTGTTGCCGACCGCCTCGGACACGTAGATCCCGCCGTCGAGAACGCGCCGCAGGGCGATCAGGAACTGTTCGCTCGCCGCCTGTTTCATGATGTAGCCGTTGGCGCCGGCCGCCAGCATGCGCTCCGCGTAGATGCTCTCGTCGTGCATCGACAGGACGAGAATCGGCAATTGCGGGTAATGCGCGCGCACGTCGCGCACGAGCTCGATGCCGTCGCCTTGCTTCAGGCTGATGTCGGCGATCATGACATCGGGCGCAAGATCCTTGATCGCGGTGCGTGCGTCGCGGACCGTCTCGGCCTCGCCGCACACGCTGAGGTCTTCTTCGTTGTCCATGACGCGGCACAAGCCCTGACGCACGATCGGATGATCGTCGACGATGAGCACACGGCGCACGCGACGCTTGCCGGGTGCGGGCCCCCCCGATGTTGCTGGTGCACGAGTCCAGGAATTGCTGACAGGCATCATCCTAACCTCCCCGAGACGCTGTTTCGGATCATACCTCAGACTCGCAGGCCGCTTGCGTGCCCGTGACCCGGATCAAGGTACCGTGCGGCGTATGCGGCAGGATTTCGAGCTTCGCGCCGATGATTTCCGCGCGGTGCGCCATGATTTGCAGGCCCATGCCCGCCGCGGACCGCCCCGCACCCGGTATTCCGACGCCGTTGTCGACAATTTTCAGGCAATAGCCGCCATGGTCGACCTGCAGCGTGATCTTGACCCAGGTCGCGCGGCTGTGGCGGGCGGCATTCGTCAACGCCTCTTGCGCAATGCGGTAAAGGTCGCCCGCTTGAGTCTCGCCGAGGCGCAGCTCCGGCCAGACCTCGGCCCGAAAGCGCACGTCCATGCCGTAGACGTCGCGGCTGCGCTTGGCCAAGGAGCGAAGCGCGAAAATCAATCCGCCGCGCTCGACGCTGACCGGCAGCAAGCCATGCGCGAGCGCGCGTGCACTATCGAGCGACTGGTTCACGAGACCGATGATTTCATTGGCTGACTCGGCCTCGGCCGGGCATTCGCGCTCCAGCCGCGTCGCCAACGCGCGCAGCATCAGCGCAACGCCCGTGAGTTCCTGGCCCAGGCCGTCGTGCAGATCGCGGCCGATCCGTTGGCGCTCGCGCGTCAGGCCCTCGAGGATCTCGCGCTCCAGGCGCTTCAACTCCGTGATATCCCGAATCGCGACCGACACGCCCATGCCGACGCCGGCATCGAGCACCAAACCTGCGCGAATTTCCAAATAGCGCGGCACACCGTCGCCGTCGAGGGCTTCGCACTGGGTCTCCACCGCCTCACCGGTGGAGACCAAGCGCCGCAGCTTTTCGACGACGGGCTCGCGCGCACGGTCGGGCAACAGGACCTCGAACTCGCAGCCGACGAGATCCTGGATCGATCGGCCGTCGCAGGCTTTGTTGACGAAGCGGATGCGCAGCGCTTTATCGAGAAAGACCAAGGTGTCGGCGGTATGCGCCATCGTCGCCCGCAGGAAGTCCTCCGAGCGGCGCATCCGTCCCGCGGGATGTGCGGCGTGCGGCGCCGATTGCGCCGGCATGCCGGCGGAGGACGCGGGCCGCGGCGGCGGCTCCGCCCAAAAGCTCAGCATGACGAGCGCCTGTCCCGGGTCCCAGTCCAGCAATTTGATGGTGGTGATCGCCGGCGCTTCGCCATGGCCTAAGGGCCATGCCACGAGGCACTGAGCGGTCGGCCGCAGCCGCGACAGGCCCGCAACCGTATGGGCGACCAGCGCGGTCTGCGCCTCGGAGAGCCAATCCCGCAGTAAGGAGCCGACGATCCGGCGCTCGCCGGGCGCACTCCCCAGGACCCGGCACGCCGTCGCGTTGGCAAGGACTAACGACAGGTTCGAGCGGCGGGCATCGACGATCAGGACGGCGTTCGACGCGGACTCCGGGACATCGCCGACATCTTGGTCAGCCGTATTCGTCAGAGCCCGCCAAACATCCGGAGATAACGCCATCCGCCCTCGTACTCCGGCTGATGATGAGAAAGGGGTCTAGTTATTTACGTTCCCGGAGGGCATTGTCGGTGCATACCCTCAAGCGCAAAATCGGGGAATCCCGCAATCTCGGGCCGGCGACGAGTCACGCACCCGCCGCCGCTGCCGCCGCAGGCACTCAACAACCACGGGTCACGGGGGTCGAGATCGTCGGCGAGCCGCCGTCCTTGGTCGACGCCGTGTAGGTCACGGAGCAATTCGCGGGCGCAGGCGCGTCGGTCTTCGAGTAGGTGATCGAGCCCGCGGTCAACGACTCCGTGAATCCCGCGACGCTCCTCGTCGCGCGCGACGAGCCCGCGTCGCTGCGCAGATTGCCGCTCAAGGCCATGACCGCGGAGATCCGTGCGTTGCGGTCAAGTTCACCGAACCGCGGAATCGCAAATCCCGCCAGCATGGCCAAGATCGCAATGATGACGGCCAACTCAATCAGGCCGAACCCTTGGTGGTGTTTATGCATGTCGACGGTCCTGGCGGGTGGTGCTCCCAGGACGAAGTCGGCGGCGCGGCGGACTTCTTGAGCGCAGCCTGCGTGAACCGTGACCGTGTCCGCCGCCGCGCGCTTTGCCGTAAAATACGCGGATCGCCGTTTACCCGGCGGAGCCCCCCATGCACGAACGCGCCGTCAATCACCTACGAGAGCAAGACCCGCGCCTACGCCCGTGGATCGATCACATCGGCTTGATCACCATGCCGAGGCGCCGATCACGTGACCCCTATCTCGCGCTGCTGGAGTCGGTCGTGTACCAACAACTGACGGGCGCCGCGGCGCGCACCATCTGGAATCGCGTACTCGATCTGTTCGAGGATCGCTCGCCGCTGCCGGATCGAGTGATGCGCCTCAGCGACGAGCGACTCCGATCGGCCGGACTATCTCGAAGCAAGGTCATGTCGCTGAAGGACATCGCGGCAAGGGCGATTGCCGGCGAGATCCCGGACGGCAAGCGCATTGCGCGGATGCCCGAAAATGAAATTCATGACCGACTCACCGAGATACGCGGCATCGGACCATGGACGGTGAACATGGTACTGATCTTCACGCTGCGCCGGCCCGACGTCATGCCGTTGAACGACTACGGACTCCAAAAAGCGTTCAAGATCGTTTACCGGAAGAGGTCTCTACCGACGCCGAAACAGCTGTTGAGGGCCGCCGAACGATGGCGGCCGTACCGAACGACCGCGGCGCTCTATCTATGGCGAATCGCGGACGACCCCGACGCCCTGAAAATCACTTCTTGAAGAGCGCATCCAAGGCCGATTTGGAGCGATCCAGCTCCGCCTGATCCTTGGCGATATAGGCGTCCGCCTTCGGCTTGAAATAGTCGCAAAAATTCGCCTCGTCCTTACGGCGCACTTCCTCGGTCGTCGGCTCCCGACAATGCTTCGCATATGAGGTGTCGTACTCGACGCACATCTTGCAAACATGCAGTTCGGCATTGCAGGCTTTGCAAACATCGAGGCGCCGAAAGGGTAGACTCAGAGCGCTCAGCGAAGCTCCGCATTTCCAGCAAACTAGGGGGTGCGACACACGTTATCCTGGGTTGACTAACGACGAACGATTTCGTGAAAGCGACTTAGATTGTGCAAAAATGGGCGAAGCTGACTAATTTTAGCGCATTCATTTGTGATTAAAAATCACACAAATGGCAACTTTTGGTTGGGCTAAATAATGATGAGTAAACGAGGCAGGGGGAGCCGCATCGTCGATCCGCTAAAGGAAGCGACCACCATTGCGCTGAGTCGTGTAATTGATCCGTTACTAGATTTAATGCTTGATGCGGGAGTGACCGTACGAGAGCTAAACCAAATTATCAGAGAACGGGCCGTGCGTAACGCTACAAAGCGATTCGCTCGAGAGACTGGACGCGAAAGTAAATCGCGTGTAGCGATTGCCACAGGGCTTCCGCGGTCCGAGGTGGCAAAGATTCTTGGGTCTAGAGAGAAGCCAAGCCCAGCGAGACGAGGGCAACATCCGGCGCGTCGTGTTCTCGCGGCATGGTACGAAGATTCACGATTTTTAACACCCGAAGGCGAGCCCGCGACACTCCCAATTTTTGGTCGGCGCCGGACGTTCGAGCAACTAGTTTCTATTTACGGCAGCGGCATTCCCGTTCGTGCAATGCTCGACGAACTCACGCGAATTGGGGCTGTCGAACACTTCCCGAACCAGAGGCTCCTTGCTAAATCGCGCGTTCCAATAATCACGGGGCTAAATTCCAGCGCGATCGCAATGGCTGGCGAACGGGGCGCAGATTTGATGGAGACTATGACGAATAACGTGCGTCGGAAATCTGTGCCTCTTTTCGAGGCCACCGCAGTAGTTAGCGATGCCGACCCCGAGATGATTGGCGTAATTCAAAGGGAAATTAATCAGCAGGGATCGAGCTTCGTAAACAGCGTGAACTCGCTCTTGAACCGTTCGCGCGCTAAGCGAATTCGCTCCTCCGCCAATCCAAACCCAGGCTGCCGGGTCGGAGTAACGGTTTACTATTTTCAGGACCCCAATTGCTCTACCGCGAGTCCGTCGGCCTCCTCGATTCGGCGAAGGATCAATCTCCGACGATCGGTCGATGGGCGAGGGACCAAGACCACCCGAAGATCTACTGAATCTGAGGAATAGAGGAATAATACTTACCTTATGCGCAGTGACGACTCAAAGATGATCGCCGCCATTAATCGGCAGGCGGCCCACATACTTTTAAATGCCACCTTTGAATTTCTCGAGAGAACCGGCATCCCCTTTGATGCCGTAGACGAGTTTGTGCGAGGTAGACGCCCTCGTGGGTCACCAAAAGTTGCCGCGCGACAGCTTAGATCTGTGGTACGCGCATACGAGGAGATGGGAATAATAATGTCGACGTGGTTTACGGAACCACGCTTTTTGGGACCCTCCGGGGAACCAGCGCCTCTTGGAATTGGCCGAGGGCGTAAGTCAATAGGCGCGCTTGTCCGCGCGTCTCGTGTTGCCATTTCCCCGGCTACCGCAATGAAGATGTTTCGTCAGTCCGCCGAGCGTGAAATTTGACGATCATGGCTGGGTAATTGCTCTCAATAGGGCATTCGTAATGCCCGAATTCGAAGTTCCCCGAGCCAGCCTTATAATCGAAAGGTTCTTGGATACTTTGACGCGAAATTCGGCCGCGCAAAAGGGTGAATCTCCGTTGCTACTGGAGAGATGTTGCTACGTCACCGGAGTCAACGCACGGCATGTCGCTCCCATAATGCGCGACATTAAGGGACGAGGCGCAACGTTCATGAACTCCGTCGACGGAGAGATTGAGGCGCACCGGGTGCGAAGGTCCGCCCGAGTAGCAGCAGGCGAAATGGGCGTGGTTACATTCGCCTGGATCCGGTCGCGAAAGACACGACGGCGTTCAGTATCAAAGTTCAGGTAGCTAATCTACGCAAGCGTTGAACGAGGCGACAACCACTCTCAGGCTCAAGCAGGGGCGATTAGCACAGCCGGCAGCAAAAATTATCGCCGGGGGGCCAGCGGACTGTCCATCGATCAGTGAGCCGATGCCCCAGTTCCGATAATCGAGTCCGTCTGAGCACCAGTACCGATGATCGAACTGGTTTGCGCACCCGTGCCAATTATCGAGTTTACCTGTGCGCCAGTACCGATGATTGAGTTCGCTTGAGAACCGGTTCCAATGATCGACATTGTCTGGTTACCAGTGCCGATGATCGAGCGCGTTTGGGCACCGGTACCAATGATCGAGTTCGTTTGGGCCCCAGTACCAATGATCGACATTGCCTGGTTACCAGTGCCGATGATCGAGTTCGTTTGGGCCCCAGTACCAATGATCGACATTGCCTGGTTACCAGTGCCGATGATTGAGTTCGTTTGAGCGCCGGTGCCGATGATCGACCGCGTCTGCGCGCCAGTGCCAATGATTGAGTTCGTTTGAGCCAGCCGTGCCGATGATCGAGTTCGTTTGAGCGCCGGTGCCAATGATCGAGTTCGTTTGGGCCCCAGTGCCAATGATCGACATTGCCTGGTTACCAGTGCCGATGATTGAGTTCGTTTGAGCGCCGGTGCCGATGATCGACCGCGTCTGCGCGCCAGTGCCAATAATCGAGTTTGCTTGGGCACCAGTGCCGATGATCGAGTTCGTTTGAGCACCGGTGCCAATGATCGAGTTCGTTTGAGCCCCAGTGCCAATGATCGACATTGCCTGGTTACCAGTGCCGATGATTGAGTTCGTTTGAGCGCCGGTGCCGATGATCGACCGCGTCTGCGCGCCAGTGCCGATGATTGAGTTCGTTTGAGCGCCGGTGCCAATGATCGAGTTCGTTTGAGCGCCGGTGCCAATGATGGAGCTCGTCTGCGCGCCGGTGCCAATGATCGACATCGCCTGGTTACCAGTGCCGATGATGGAGCGCGTCTGCGCGCCAGTGCCGATGATCGAGTTCGTTTGAGCGCCGGTGCCAATGATGGAGCGCGTCTGCGCACCGGTGCCAATGATCGACATCGCTTGGTTACCAGTGCCGATGATGGAGCGCGTTGAGACACCCGTACCAATAATTGAACGAGTTTGCGCCCCGGTTCCTATAATCGATTTGGCTTGATCACCAGTCCCAATGATCGACCGCGTCTGCGCGCCAGTGCCAATGATTGAGTTCGCTTGAGCACCGGTGCCAATGATCGAGTTCGTTTGGGCGCCAGTGCCAATGATCGACATCGCCTGGTTACCAGTGCCGATGATTGAGGCTCTGCGCACCCGTACCAATAATTGAACGAGTTTGCGCGCCGGTGCCGATGATCGACCGCGTCTGCGCACCAGTACCAATGATTGAGTTCGCGTCTGAGCACCGGTGCCAATGATTGAGTTCGTTTGGGCCACCAGTGCCAATGATCGAGTTCGTTTGGGCGCCAGTGCCAATTATGGACGACGCGCCTACAACGGACGCTGTCGATACGCGGAAGATCTTGTTTGCGAGCAACTGGCCTTCGGCGACCGGCTGGATGCCCGAAACACTCACTAAATCACCAACGCTGAGCCCGCTAAAAGTCGGATCCGACAATCCAGCGGTATAATCCACCGTCAATCCATTAATCTTTGCCGAACCTATTGCAGCGTCAACAGACGAAACCCGGCCGGTCACGAATATATTCGTCGCCCCCGCGACGTAGGAAGATCCAAGTCGATTAACGGAGGTCGACGGCGCGCCAATTTGCCCATAGGCTGCTACCAGATCCCCCACCTGAATCTGTTGGAGCGATAGAGCATTTCCTCCGGCCGCCGCGCCATCCAAGGAAATGGAAGTCGCGGCATTAACAGTAACGGTCTGTCCAGCGATTATTAGGACTCCGTTAGCGAGATCGACTTTCTCGACCGGACCTAGCACCACCAGTTGCGAATTCCGGAGATGATTTGGTTGAATGCCTTTTCCGCCAGCAACAGCAAACGCATTGCCTATGCATCCAAACGTTGCAATAGCACCAGCCACGACCATGATCGCCGCGCGCAATTTCATGCTATTCATCCCCTTCCCCTTCATTTTTCGACTTAGATTCGGTTAGGCAAATCGTCAAATTCGATGAGATCCCGCAGCTTCGTGTCATCGGATTCATTTTCGACGTACAGAAAGCATTGCAAGCCGGCACGAATGTCGGCTACGGCCCCGGGCTCAGGAATTACGTCCTTCTGCAAATCCACCGCAGCAAACGTGTCTAGGCGATGCAGAAATTGACCACCTGCAACCTTGAGATACGACTGAAGCGCGGCAAACTGTTTTTTGGTCAACGGCGCATCGACGATCATCGTTCGCTCGAACAATTCATTTCCGTCTCGGTCGCGCCGCGTATTTTTTTCCACCGTGGAGAGCAACGACTCCACTAGACCAGCCATTCTCTGAATATTTTCCGCAGATAACGTTGGTTCGATGTACTCCTGGACTAGCGGCTTCCATATATTCGCGCCTACTTCGGTTACCGCCTTAATGCGTTTCAATTCTTGTAATACGACGTGAGGCGAGACTCCGGGAGCGTGTCGAGCGGTCAGCGCCGTAAAACTAAGTGGGCTACCGGAAAAGGGAATATCGACTGGAAAGCCATAGGGACCGACGTAATCTCGATCGTTATGCCAGCCGTGCAGTACGAGCGCGAACGGATTTACTTCACCCAATCCTTCGACTGACTCAAATTGCTCTTGATCGTTAACTATGGATTGAATGTCGCGAGTCGAAATACCAGTGAGCGCACTTACGGACGAACTAGGGGATCTGCTCCCCTTGCCAACAAAGTCTTTAGCCGCGCAGTCGACAAATGCCATTTGCGCGATGGCGGCAAAATGGGAATATGTAAGACCTTCTCGCAACATAATCCTTACCAAGGGCCGCAACAAACGTCGGATAGCTGACGTCAGGACCTTTTTAACATTATCTGGCATTTGTGAATAGATTCACACATTTTTAAGAAAAATTGGTGTTTTCACCTACAAACAGTTAGACAAATTTTATGTCAAAAAATTGAAAATGTATGCAGCAAGTGCCTGAAATTCTTGACCTTGGAGTCAGTCGCGCATGGATTCGATTAATCGCCCGGAAAATGTTGCGAAGCAGCATTTTTGGATTAATTATTCTGTTAACAACAGCTTGCAGCGACCCCAATTCCCCTTCAAAGCCATCGCGCATGTCGGGCATGTCGCGGCCAGCGGGTTCGTCGCAAAGTGAGTCGAGCGGCCGGCCAGCAATCAGGCGTGGCTTGCCCGGTGAGCCGCGGACCCTTGATCCCCAACTCGCAGACGACGAATACTCTTTTCAGGTAGTCCGCGATCTTTTCGAAGGGCTTACCGCAGAGGATGCGCAAGGAAGAATAGGTCCTGGAGTCGCTAGCTCATGGACGGTTAATAAAGCTGGAACCGTTTACACGTTTAAATTGCGACCGCAAGCCAGATGGTCGGATGGCTCCCCGGTGACCGCATCTGAATTTGTTGAGGGACTCCGTCGAGCGGTGGACCCTCGTACTGCATCAGGCTCTGCAGAACTCTTACAGGTGATCAAGGGCGCGAGTTCAATAATCGCTGGTAAACGCGCCGCCCATGATCTTGGCGTTTCGGCGGTTGGCGAGAACATTTTGCGAATCGAACTCGCTCGTCCCGCCCCATATATTCTGCAGGTGCTCTCGCAACCTATTGCGGCACCGTTGCGATACGCGATGAACGGCATCGCACTGGAATCGAAAACTAAGAACCCCACCGTCTTCGACGGTCCATTTGTCTTGCTGAAGAGAGTCTACGGATCATACATAGAGTTAGCGCGCAACCCGTTCTACTGGGATGCGTCGAATGTATCGGTTGACCGGGTGCGCTACGTAATCTCCGAATCGGAGGCGACAGAGTTGCGGGAGTACTTATCTGGTCAGCTTGACATGACTTATTCGATTCCTTTGCCGGATCTAGACAAGTTGTTAAGCGAACGTCCCAGCGAGGTTCAGCTAGCACCGATTCTCGCGACGTTCTATCTGGCATTCAATCTATCGGAGCCGCGCTTAGGAGAAAATCTTGACCTCAGACGCGCGCTCTCCATGGCTATCGACAGAAATTTGATAGCGACGAAGATAATGCTCGGGGTGTCACCGGCGTATTCCTATGTCCCTGCCGGCATTCAGGAGTACGCGTCTCAGGAATACGAATGGGCCCAATGGTCGCGCAATCAACGTCTTGAATATGCGCGCACATATTTTGCGAAGGCGGGGTATTCACACGATCGCCCTCTGCGTTTGAGACTCTATTTCAACAGCGACGACACGATACGGCGCGTAATGATCGCGATAGCGGAAAACTGGAAGCAAAATCTTGGAGTGGACTCCAGCTTAATTAGCAATGAATTCCAGGTATTCCTCGCTGGTAGAAAGGATCACTCCCGTTGGGATATCGCACGTTTCGGCTGGAATGCCGACTACGAAGACCCCGCGAGCTTCCTTGAAGTTTTTGCTCGCGATAGTCCTCAAAACGACGCCAGTTATAGCAGCGATAAATTTAACGATCTTGTCGGCGCAGCGCGAACGGAACCCGACAACGCGACTCGAATGCATTTACTCGAAAACGCCGAGTCGGTTCTGCTTAGCGATTATGCATTAATACCAGTATACTTCTACAAAGCTCGTCATCTTGTAAAGCCATACATTGGCGGCGCAGCTATAACGCCTCTCAATCATGCATACTCCAAATTTCTGTTCTTGAAGAATGTTCGGCGATGGGATCTTATTGAGTTTCTTAGTTTGGTGCGATCCCTTACACCACGTCCACCATTTCCCGCGTCGTCGATGCCAAATCTCATCCACGACCGCCAGACACACCGCGTTCAGACGGCCAATCGACGATAGCTGACGATCCCACCCCGCCTTCATAACGCGCCCCACCACAGGGCGCCGCCCGCAAGGTCATGGTGCGCGGCGCCGTTCACCCACCGATAAGTACATGATCGGTATAAGGCCGACCGGCTGGCACGAATTTCGCTTCAGTAGCAGGGAAGCGGGGAGAATCCAATTGGCCGGCACGCCATACGACGAAATGTATCTAGGCAACGACGCCGCGCGGCCGCACTACCGGCACTACGCGGAATGGCTCGCGAAGCAGGCACCGGATCGGCTCACGCAAAAGCGCGCCGAGGCGGACGCATTGTTTCACCGCGTCGGCATCACGTTCGCGGTTTACGGCCAGGAAGAGGGAACGGAGCGCCTGATCCCGTTCGACATCGTGCCGCGCGTGGTTCCGTCCGAAGAATGGTCGCGGCTGGATGCCGGCCTCAAGCAGCGCGTGCGCGCGCTGAACGCATTCATCCACGATATCTACCACGAGCAGGAGATCCTCGATGCCGGCGTGATTCCCGCGGAGCCCGTCCTCTGCAACTCCCAGTACCGGCCCGAGATGCAGGGCGTCGATGTGCCCGGCGGCATCTACGCGCACATCGCCGGCATCGACATCGTTCGCGACGACGCCGGGCGAATTTCTCGTTCTCGAAGACAATCTGCGCGTGCCGTCCGGCGTCTCGTACATGCTCGAGAACCGCAAGATGATGATGCGCCTGTTTCCCGAGCTGTTCTCCAACCATCGCGTCGCGCCGGTCGATCACTACCCCGATGTGCTTCTCGATAATCTGCGCAGCGTCGCGCCGACCGGCGTCTCGGATCCGACTGTCGTCCTGCTGACGGCGGGCGCAAACAACAGCGCGTATTTCGAGCATGCCTTCCTCGCGCAGCAGATGGGCATCGAACTCGTCGAGGGCCAGGACCTGTTCGTTCGCGACGAGTCGGTGTTCATGCGCACGACCCAGGGCCCGCAGCGCGTGGACGTGATTTATCGGCGCATCGACGATGACTTACCTGGATCCGCTGGCGTTTCGCCCGGATTCCATGCTCGGGATCCCGGGCCTCCTCACCGCCTATCGCGAGGGCCGGATCACGATTGCGAACGCGATCGGCACCGGCATCGCCGACGACAAATCGATCTACCCGTACGTCCCGGAGATGATCCGCTTCTACCTTGGTCGAGGAGCCGATCGTCGGCAACGTGCGTACCTGGATCATGCGCCGCAAGGACGACTTCGAATACGTGCTCGCGCACTTGGAGGATCTGGTCGTCAAGGAGGTCCACGGCGCGGGCGGCTACGGGATGCTGATCGGCCCGGCCTCGACGAAGACGCAGATCGAGACGTTCCGAGCCCGGATCAAGGCGGCCCCGGAGCGCTACATCGCGCAGCCGACGCTCGCGCTTTCGACCTGCCCGACGTTCGCGGACGACGGCCTGTCCGCGCGGCACATCGATTTGCGGCCGTTCGTCCTGTCCGGGCGCGAAGTGAGCATCGTGCCAGGCGGGCTCACGCGCGTTGCACTGTGCGAGGGCTCGCTGATCGTCAATTCCTCGCAGGGCGGCGGCACCAAGGATACCTGGGTGCTCGAATCCCGATGCTGAGCCGAACCGCCGATCATCTCTACTGGATGGCGCGCTACACCGAGCGCGCCGAGAGCCTCGCGCGCCTGGTCGACGCGCACTACCGCATGTCGCTGCTGCCCCAGCTCGGGCGACGCGCTCGCCGCGTCCTTGCGCGCGACGCTCGCGGCGCTCGACATCGAGGAGCCTTACCGCGAGCGCCACGACGCGATCGAGTCTCGCGCGGTGTTCGAGTTCGTGGCGCTGGACCGGACTTCGGCGGCAGCATCGTCGACTGCCTGCGCGCCGCGCGCGAGAATGCGCGCGCGGTGCGCGGCTCCTTGACCTCGGAGCTCTGGGTCACGCTGAACTCCACGTGGCTCGACGCGCGCGCGCTCGCGGCCCGCCGCTCGGCGGGCGCGGATATCGGCCATTTCGTGGAATGGGTGAAGGAGCGTTCGCATCTGACCCGCGGCGTGACGAGCGGCACGATGCTGCGCGACGAAGCCCTGCACTTCACTCGAATCGGTACATTCATCGAGCGCGCCGACAATTCCGCGCGAATACTGCAGGCGCATCAGCGGGACCTCGTGCCGGGCGCGGACGCGGGCAGCGTGCCGGACCCGTACGAATGGAGCGCCTTGCTGCGCGCGCTGTCGGCGTTCGAGGTCTACCGGCGCGTGTATCGCGACGTCATCACGCCGTTCAAGGTCGCGGAACTGCTGATCCTCTGCGACGACATGCCGCGGTCGCTCCTGCGCTGCTGCAAGGACGTCTACGAGAACCTGCGGTCGATCGCGAACGAGCGGTCCGCGGAGACCGTGCGGCGTGCCGGCGAAATGCACGCGATGCTGCATTTCTCGCGGATGGAGGACATCATGACGATCGGCTTGCCGCGCTTTCTCGAACGCTTCCTCGCACGGGCTTGCGACTTGGGCGATCGCATCGCCTCGGACTTCCTCGTCCCACCCACGGAGGCTTGAGCGCGGTGCAGCTGCACATCCGGCATGAGACGCGATATCGCTACGATCGGCCCGTGAAGTACAGCGTGCAGAATCTGCGGTTGACGCCGCGCCGCGATCCCGGGCAACGCGCGCTCGACTGGTCGGTTGCCGCGCCCGGACGGCGCCTGGAACAGTTGGACGCCCACGGCAATATTTCGCATCTGCTGACCATCGAGGAGCCGCACCGCGAGATCAGCATCGTGGTCCGCGGAATCGTCGAAACGGCCGACTCGGAGGAGCCTCAGGAGAACGGGCCGTTGTCGCCGCTCGCCTACCTCGCGCCGACTTCATTGACCGCGCCCGACGAACACCTGCGCCACCACGCTCGCGAGGCGGTCGAACACGTCCGCGATCCGCGCGCTCGTGCCGAGGCTCTCACCGAGACGGTATTGAAGGCGGTGCGCTACGTACCGGGCGCGAGCAATGTCCGCGATGGCGCCGCGGCCGTGTTCAAGCGCGGCGCCGGGGTCTGCCAGGATCACGCGCATGTCTTTCTCTCATTGGCGCGCGCCGTCGGCCTGCCGGCGCGCTATGTCAGCGGGTATCTCTACACCGGCGACGCGAATGACATCGCGAGCCACGCCTGGGTGGACGTTTGGCTTGGCGCCGACGCGGGCTGGCGGAGCATCGACGTGACCCATCGGCGGCCGGCGGTCGGCGCCTATTGCAGGCTCGCGGTCGGACGGGATTACCTCGATGCCGCGCCGGTGCGCGGCGTGCGCCAGGGCGGCGGCGGCGAGCATCTCGAGGTGCGGGTTACTGTCGCGGAGTCCGCCCAACAACAATAGCGGCGACGTTCAGTTTTCACCTTTCCTGCCGATTACGACGCCATGAAGAGAAATATCTTCCGTCGTTCCGAGCGGCAATGACGCAAATTGAACATACATTGATCGGCCGGCAGCCGATCCTGGACCGTGGAGGCAAGCTCTACGGCTACGAACTGCTGCACCGCTCGACCTCCGAGACGGAAGCCACCGACGACGACGGCGATCGCATGTCGTCCGACATGCTGCTCAAGGTCTTTTGGGAGATCGGCATACCGCAGATCAGCGGCTCGCACCGCTCGTTCTTCAATATGACGCGCAATATTCTTATGAATCCCGGGCTCGACATACTTCCCTCCGAGCACGTCGTCTTGGAGGTACTCGAGGACGTGCCGGCCGACCGCGAACTGCTCGATCGAATTGCCGACTTGCGCAAGCGGAAGTTCGAGATCGCGCTCGACGATTTCACCTTTCGGCCGGAGCGCGAGGCGCTGATCGATCTTGCGGACATCGTCAAGCTCGATTGCCTGGCGATGGAGGACGTGGACATGCGGAGCCATGTCGAGCTGCTGAAAAATCGCGGCGTGCGACTGCTCGCCGAGAAGGTCGAGACCCGCGAAATGCACGAGCGCACGATGGAGCTGGGCTTCGATCTCTTCCAGGGCTATTACTTCGCGCGCCCGCACGTGCAAACGAGCCGCCGGATCGCGCCGAACAAGCTGGTCTTGCTCGAATTGCTCGCGCGCGTCAACGAACCGAACATCACGCCCGAGGACTTGAACAAGATCATCCGCGGCGACGTTTCGCTGTCCATCACGGTATTGCGCTGGGCGAACCGCTCGACCAACGGCTTGCGGCGCGCGGTCGAGTCGATCGAGCGCGCGATCGTCGTGCTCGGATTGCAGACGATCCGCAACTGGGTCGCGCTGCTCGCGATGGCGCGCATGGGATCCGCGCCGACCGAGCTGCTGACGATGCTGCTCGCGCGCGCGCGCACCTGCGAGCTGCTCGCGAGCGAGACGCGCCGGCCGAACCCGCCCGGCTTCTTCACGGTCGGGCTGCTGTCGGCGCTCGATATCATCCTGCAGACCGACATGGCCCATGCGCTGGAATTCATCCCCTTGGCCGACGCGCAAAAGGCCGCGCTGTTGACCCAGGCCGGAGAGTATGGCGCGGCATTGCAGTCGGTGATCGCACTCGAGTCCGGCGATCGGTTGGGCGCGAAATTCCAGAACTTGAGCGCCGCCGACGTCACCCAGTGCTACTTGAGCGCGCTCACCTGGGCCGACAACCTCAGCCGCGACGGCTTGTGAGTTAGGCGCGCACCGCCTCGGGATCCGGCCGCCGCACCTCGCAGACCACCGACGTACCCCCGCCCGGGCGCGAACCGACCGCCAGCCGTCCGCCGATCGCGCTCGCGCGAAAGCGCATCGTGCGCATGCCGAGGCCCATGCCGCGGCCGCCCGGAATTCCGCGGCCATCATCCTCGACCGTGAGCCGCACGGCGCCGCGGTCGGCGTGCAGCTCGATCGCGACGGCGCTCGCTGCGGCGTGCTTGAGCGCGTTCTGCAGCGCTTCCTGCGCGATCCGGTACAGGTGATTGCGGCTCTCGAGGTTCAATGTCAGGGGGCCATCGAGCCGGCTGCGGAAGCTCACCGCGACACCGCCGACGGAAGTGCGCCGCGCGAGCGCGGCGAGCGCCGCCTCGAGGCTGCCGTCGGCGTCGCTGATCGGGGCGAGCCCCTGCACGATCCGGCGCGCATCGCGGATGCAAGAGGTCGCGAGCGCGGCAACTTGGACGAGATCGGCGGCGATCGGCAAGCGCTCGCGTGTCGCGCGCGTCACGAGCGCTTGCGCCGACAGCGCCAGGCCGGTCAGCTCTTGACCGAGGCCGTCATGCACTTCCTGGCCGATGCGCCGCTGTTCGCCGGCGATCGCCTCGACCAGCGCGCTGCCGAGCGCGCGGCGCTCGGTGACGTCGTTCGCGAATACCAGCACCGCGGGCCGGCCGTCGAGGTCGATCGCGCGCGTCGAGACCTCGACGTCGATCACGCGCTGATCGCGCCGCCGGTGCCGTGTCTCGAACGGCATCGCGGCGGGGTCCGCGCCGTCGCCGTCCTGACCCGATTCCGGCAGGACGCCGATCGCGCCGGGCGCGCGCAGGTCTTCCACGCCGAGCACGAGAAATTCCTCGCGCGTCCACCCGTACTGCCGCAGAGCGGCCTCGTTGACGAGCAAAAACCGGCGGCTCGCGGCGTCATGGACCCACAAGGGCTGCGGGTTCGCCTCGAAGATCTGCGCATAGCGATGCTCGGCGCGCAGGCGCTCGAGCGCGGCCGCATCGCGCTCCGCAAGCAGCGCCGTCGTGGCGAGCGTAATGGAGGTCAGCGCCGCGCTCGCCGCCCAGATCGTCACGAGTCCTTGCAGCTCCGTGAAATTGGCGAATTCGCCGCGGCCGAACGCGAAGCTGAACGCGGCCGTTGCGGAGAACGCGAGCGCCGCGGTGGCGGTCGGTACGAGCCCGAAGCGGAAGGCGCCGATCAGGACGAGCGCCATCGCGATCGTGACGATCAGCGGACGGCCGAGCGGAATCGTCGTGACGACGATCGCCGCGCAGCAGGCCGCGACGCCGAGCAGCCACAAGCCGCCGGCAAGCCGGTTGCCGCCGAATTTTGCGAGGCTCTCGCGGCTCATCGCGACGATCATCGGCCCGACGAGTAGCACGCCGGCGGTCGTGTTGCTCCACCAGCGAATCCACTTGACCGCTGTCGGCGCCTCCCAGGCGCTGCCGCCGAGTGCATACGCAAGCATGCCGAACGTCGCCGCGATCGCCATGCCGGCGGCGGCCGCGATGATGAACGCCGGCACGTCCCGCGACCGCTGGAAATTGCGATCGAATTTGCCGCGATCCAGCATCCACACGGTGAGCACAGCGCCTGCGCCGAGGCCGATCGCCGCGGTGAATGCGCCGAGGAGCGGGCGTTGCGCCAACAGGTCGATCGTCATGCTCGCGGCGAGAATCGCGGGCCAAAGCCGATGCCCCCAGCGGTACATGAGGCCCACCGCGATGCCGGCCGGCAGAACCGGCAGCGGCAGCCGCGCACCGATGTGCGGTAGCGCGTTGCTGGCGACGCCGGTCGCGCAAATCAACGAAAACGCGATCAGCCAGCGCCGCAGCAGCGGTCCGGGGGCGGTTTCGGCGGCGACGCGCTCTGTCAACGATCCTCCGTATGTCGGTCGGCGCCGCATTCTCGCTCCGAGCATGGGGTTGTGCGCGCCGATGCCCAGTCTATACTTGAATGACGCTCTGTTTGCTCGATCAGCCGAACGACATGCTTCCCTGGGGGCGACCGGCCATGAATGCCAATATCCTGTCGGTATCCGCACCGTCCGAAGCGGCGCGGCAGGCGAGAATCGACCTCGCCGCCTGTCATCGCCTCGCGGTGAGATTCGGGCTGCACGAGGGCATCGATAATCATTTGACGCTGCTCGTTCCCGGATACGCCGACCGCTTCTACCTCGCACCGTTCGGCTTGCACTGGTCGGAGGTGCGCGCCGCCGATTTTCTCGAAATCGGCTTCGACGGCCGGCTGCTTGCCGGCCGCGGCCCGGTGGAGGACACCGCGCTCTTCATTCACCTGCCGGTGCACCGCTTGGAGCCGCGCGCCCGCTGCGTGCTGCATACCCACATGCCGTACGCGACGGCGCTCAGCATGCTCGAGAACCCGCGCCTCGAGATGGCCGTGCAAAGCGCGCTGGCCTTTTACGACGACGTCTCCTACGACGCCGATTACAACGGCCTCGCGTTCAGCCAAGCCGAGGGCGAGCGGCTCGCGCGCGCGCTCGGCGGCAAGTCGGTGCTGATGATGCGCAATCACGGCGTGCTCGTCGTCGGCGAAACGGTGCCGCAAGCGTTCGAGCGGCTCTATTTCCTCGAGCGCGCCTGCCAGGCGCAAGTGCTCGCGCTGTCGACCGGCCGCGCGTTGCGGCCGATCCCGGACGCCGTCGTGCGCACGACCGTCGCGCAGTTTCGCACCGGCGCCGCGGTCGACGGCCGCGACCGTGCCGAGTTGCACTTCGCCGCCTTGAAGCGCCTGCTCGACCGCGACGAACCGGATTACGCCGCTTGAGTACTTCCGGCACGGCGCCGGCCGAGCGGCCGGCGCTGCGCAACCCCTACGTCTGGCTGCTCGCGGCGGTGCTGTTCATCAATTACGTCGACCGCGGTCTCTTGCCGACCGCCGCGCCGATGATGCAGACGGACCTGCGCCTCGACGCCGCACAGCTCGGCGTGCTGATGTCGGCGTTTTTCTGGTCCTACGCGCTCATGCAGATCCCGGTCGGCTGGGTCGTCGAGCGCTACGGCGCAGAGCGCGTGCTGCCGGCCGGATTGATCCTGTGGGCCGGCGCGACGATCTTGACCGGCTTCAGCCACGGCTACGCGACGCTGATCGCCTTGCGTGTTTTACTCGGTCTCGGCGAGAGCACGGGCTTCCCGAGCGTCTCGAAGCTCCTCGCCGGCTCGGTCGAACGCAAGAGTCTCGGCACGGCGAACGGCATCGTCGCCTTCGCGTATTTGTTCGGACCCGCGTTCGGCACGTCCTTAGGCGGCCTGCTGATGGCGCGCTACGGCTGGCGCCCCGCCTTTCTCGTCTTCGGCGCGCTGTCGTTCGTCTGGCTCTGGCCATGGGCCAAGGCCGCCAAAGCGGCGAAGCGCGCCGCAGGCCCGCTCCGCCGGTTCACCGACGTTCGCGATGGTCTTGCGCCAACCCGCGCTGTGGGGCACCGGGCTCGGTCTTTTTTCGATGAACTACACGTTCTATTTCATGTTGTCGTGGCTGCCCTTCTATCTCGTGCGCGTGCGCGGCTTCGCGACGGCCGAAATGGCCGAACTCGCCGGGGCGGCCTATGTGGTCACGGCGGTCTGCGCACTCGGCGCCGGTTTCTTGATCGACCGGGGCATCGCGCGCGGCGGCTCGGCGAATTTCGCGTACAAGTCGGTGATGGCCATCGCGCACGTCGGCGCGCTCCTGTGCATGGTCGGCATGGCCTTGGGTTCCAAGCCGCTCGCGATCGCGTGCATCTTCGCCTATCAGGTCGTATGCGGCGCCTCATCGCCCGGGGTCTACGCCATGTCGCAGATCCTCGCCGGCCCTGCGGCGACCGGGCGCTGGGTCGGCATCCAGAATTCGCTCGGCAATTTTGCGGGCGTCGTCGCGCCGGCGCTCACGGGCCTCATCGTCGCCCGCACCGGCCACTTCACCGCCGCATTCATGCTCGCGGCCGCGGTCAGCCTGACGGGCTTGATCGGCTGGCTCGCAATGATCCCGCGGCTGGCGCCGCTCGCGTGGGGCTCGCCCTCAGAAACCGGCCGTGTACAGATAGGCGACGACCGCGGCGGCGAACAGGCAATAAATCCCGAATAGATGCCAGCGGCCGCGCTCCAGCCAGCTGCTGAGCCAGCGCAGCGCGAGGAGCCCCGCGAGAAACGCGACGAACGCGCCGAACACGCAGCGTCCCGCGATCGAGCTGAGATCGACGGCAGGATCGGCGCGCTCCATCCGCAAGAGGCGCCACGCCTCGCGCACGACGACCGGCGGCGTCAGCACGACCGCGAGCGCGAAGCTGAACGCTTCGGCGCGCGCCTTGGCGATGCCGAGCAGCATGCCGACCGAGATCGTCGCGCCGGACCGCGAAAAGCCGCGAAACGGCAGGCACAGCCCCTGGATCGCGCCGATCCACGCGGACTCCTTGAGATCGGGGTCGCGCGGCTCGGCCGCTGCCCGCGCCGCGCCGCCCTTCCCCGCGAGACCGGCGACCAGGATCAACACGCCGGCAACCACCAGCGCCGGCGCGATCCATTCGAGGTGGCTGAACAAATCCTCGATCTGCGCGTGCGGTACGTTGCCGAGAATCGTCTTCTCGATGAGCTTGATCAACGCTTCGCCGATGATTGCCGTGATCATGGTCGCGACGAACACCGTCCAGGTGATGCGCTTGAAGGCGGCGAAGCTGCGGAAATAGGTCTCGCGCCACTGGCGCCAGAAATAGACGATGACCGCGAACATCGTGCCCGTGTGCAGCATGACGAGGAGCAGCGTCATCGGCGGCGACGACGGATCGAGGCCGAGCAGCTTTTCCGTGACCACGACGTGTGCCGAGCTCGATACCGGCAGGAGTTCGGCGAAACCTTGGACGATCGCGAGGATAACGATGTGAATGATGCTCATGGTATCGGGGATTGTACCTGGGCAGCGTCGATTTGCGCTTAAAGCGCGGACGCCGCGCCCGCTATAATCGAACGGCGATCCGTCTCCAAAGGAATTCTTCACGATGCCCACGTTGTTCGACCCGGTCCAATTCGGCGAAATCAGCGCCGCCAACCGCATAGCCATGGCCCCACTGACGCGCGACCGCGCGGGCCCGGGCCAGGTGCCGACGCCGCTGATGGCGGCTTACTACGAGCAGCGCGCGACCGCGGGCCTGATCATCTCCGAGGCGACGCAGATGTGCGCCGCGGGCCAGGGCTACCTCGACACGCCCGGTATTCACAGCGCGGCGCAAGTCGAGGGCTGGCGGCGCGTCTGCGACGCCGTGCACGGCAAGGGCGGCAAGATCGTCTGCCAGCTCTGGCACGTGGGGCGCATATCGAATGTCTCGCTGCAGCCGGGCGGCGTGCAGCCCGTGTCGAGCACGTCGCGCCGCGCGCACGCGAAGACGTTCACGGCGAGCGGCTTCGAGGACGTCTCCGAGCCGCGGGCGCTGCGGACCGACGAGCTGCCGGGGCTCGTCGCGCAGTACGCACGCGCCGCGCACAACGCGATCGAGGCCGGCTTCGACGGCATCGAGGTGCATTCTGCGAACGGCTACCTGCTCGAACAGTTCCTGCGCGACAGCATCAACGACCGCACCGACGCGTACGGCGGCTCGAAGGAGAATCGCGTGCGCCTGGTCGTCGAGGTGATGGGGGCGATCGTCGCGCAAATCGGCGCCGGGCGGACCGGCATACGCCTCTCGCCGGTGACGCCGTCGAACGATGCGCAGCTGGATAGCGATCCGCAGAGCTTGTTCAATCACCTGGTCGAGCGACTCGCGCCCTTGAAGCTTGCGTACATTCACGTCGTCGAAGGCGCGACGGGCGGCGCGCGCGACGTTGCGCCGTTCGACTACGAGGCTTTGCGCAGCCGGTTCAAGCGCGGCCACGAACGCGGCGCGTGGATCGTCAACAACGGCTACACGCGCGCGATGGCGATCGAGGCCGTGGCCGGCGGCAGAGCCGATCTGGTCGCGTTCGGCAAGCCGTTCATCAGCAACCCCGACCTCGTCCGGCGCCTGCGGCTGGATGCGCCCTTGAATCCGCTGGACGCGACGACGCTGTATGGCGGCGGCGCGGCCGGCTACACCGACTACCCGAGCTTGGAGCTTGCGACCGCCTGACGGGCGGCGGCGATCGAAGGAGTACGCATGGATTTGGGAATCAACGGCAGGCGCGCGATCGTCTGCGGATCGAGCCTGGGACTCGGCAAGGGCTGCGCGATGGCGCTCGCCGAAGCCGGCGTTTCCCTGGTGATCAACGGCCGCAACGCCGGCCAGCTCGAGAAGACCGCCGAGGAAATTCGCCGCGCGACCGGCGTCGCGGTGACGGCGGTCGCCGCCGACATCGGCTCGCCCGCAGGACAGGCGGCCGTGCTCGCGGCCTGCCCGGATCCGGATATCCTGATCAACAACAACGGCGGGCCGCCGTTCCGCGATTTTCGCGCGCTCGACCGCGAAGCGATGCTCACCGGCGTGACGATGAACATGCTGACGCCGATCGAACTCATCCAGCGGGTCATCGACCGGATGGCGGCACGCGGTTTCGGCCGCATCGTCAACATCACCTCGATCAGCGTGAAGATGCCGGTCGCGGGCCTCGATCTGTCGAGCGGCTCACGCGCCGGCCTGACCGCGTTCGTCGCCGGCATCGCGCGCACCGTCGCCGACCGCAACGTCACGATCAACAACCTGCTGCCCGGCTATTTCGACACGCGGCGCCTGCGCGACGGATTCGTCGCCGCCGCGCGCCGCACGGGCGGCGCGGAAGATGCCGTGGCCATACGCGAGATGGGCACGATCCCGGCAAAACGCTTCGGCACGACGGCGGAATTCGGCCAGGTCTGCGCGTTCCTCTGCAGCGCGCATGCGGGCTACCTGACCGGCCAGAACATCTTGCTCGACGGCGGCCTGTACCCCGGCGCGTTCTGAGCCGGCGCGCTAGCGCGAGCGCGCCGTCTTCATCCGCTCGGCCGCCGCTTCGATCATCGCCCGGTAGTCCGCGAGCGCGCGCGTCGCGAGCCCCGCGACCTTGCCCTGATCGTCGCAGCGGCGCACGCAAACCGCGTCCTGGTGAAACGGCTCGCCCTCGAACGCGGCCACCTCGCGCGCCGACATCGGGCCGCCCTGCAATTTCAGCGTCAACACCGACGCCGGGCTCAATTTCGCGAAATAGGCCGCGTCGGTCGCACACAGATAGCGCTTCGCCGGAACGTGCAGGCGCACGGGCTCGGCGATGCTCGCGCCGAAACGCTCGCGCAACCAGCGGCCGCCGGTCTCCTCGTGGCGCGCATCCAGGGTCCAGTCGGCGATGTCGTCGGGCACGGTCGCGATCAGGTGGCCGATGTCGTGCAGCAGCGCCGCGACGACGAGCGCGGGCGCGGCGCCCGCGCTTTGCGCGAAGTGCGCGGCCTGCAGCCCATGCTCGGTCATCGACACGCATTCGCCGAAGTAAGCGCCCGAGCCGCGCCGCGCGTAGATCGCGAACACCTCGTCCGCGACGTTCATCGGGCGGTCTCGCCGGCGAGCGCACGGCGCAGCAGCGCCGCTTGGCTGTAGACGCTGTCGCGCGTGAGGTAACAGCCGCGCAGGTGCCGGTGATGCGCCGCCGACGAGAAGCCCGTGCGCCCGTGCAGGATGCGCTGATTGTCGAACACCGCGAGGTCGCCGTCGCGAAGCATGAACTTCAGTTGAAACTTCGGGTCCCGCAGCAGGCCGCCGAACAGCCGATACGCGGCATAGAACCGCTCGGTCTCGGCGCGGGGGAGCTCGAGCGGCGCGATCGAGCGGCTGTTGTAATGGACCGCGGCCACCGCGCCGTCGCAGGCCAGTTCGATCAGCGGCCGCTCGGCGTGGAGTTCCGCATCCTTCGACCGATAGGAGAACGGCACCGCGGTTTCGCTCAAGCGGGCGAACGCGGCCGCGTCGAGGCCGCGCAAATGTTCGGCGAGCGCGATGCCGTCGGCGAACAGGCTCTCGCCGCCGGCCGGCGAGGCGGCGAGCACGTGCAGCGCCTGAAAGCCCGGCACCGGATTGCGATACGGATTGTCGGTATGCAAGCCGAGGCCTAGGTCCGAGTACGCGAGGTTTTCCGGCTGCGGCACCGCGCGCACGTCGAACACCAATCCATAGTTGGTCTCGGCGACACGACCGACGAGCTCCATGGCATCGAGGATCGCCGATTCCGTGGCGGGCACGCCGCCGAAGAATGCGAGACCGTCCTGCAAGAGCCTCACGAGCCATCCGCGGCGCGCGCCGAGGTCGCGCCGCGCCTGCTCCTACGTCCAGCCACGCGAAATCGCGCGTCGCATCGAGCGCGGCGCCGTCGGAGCCACGGCTTGCGCGCGGCGCTCCGGATGGCGGTCGTCGGCACCGGCGGCGTGCGCGGCGAGCCAGTCGAGACAATAAGCCGCGGCGCCCGGCTCGCCGTCCCATTCGATCAGCACCTCGCCGCCGTTTGCGGCGGCCGACCGTATGCGCGGCTCGGGCGGCAGGTCGGCAATGTCGATGAGCCGCTGGCCGCTGTGCGGATCACGATCGCCGCTGCGATTGTCGCGCAGCCAGATGCTCGCGAACTCGCCGACCGTGCCATCGCTCCATTCGACGGTGAGGGACGTCGGGTCCCATGCGATGCGCGTCGAGGCCGCGGGTCTTGGTGCATCACGAACGACTCCCCTGCGCCTGTGTGCGCGCGCCATGCAGATAGAGTGCGCCGGCGCCGAGCGCCGTCAACGCGCAGACTCCGGCGAGCGCGGCGAACACGCCCTTCCACCCGAGGGAGACGGCGATCTTGGCGACGCTGCCGCCGGCGAAGACCGCGCCCAGATAGCCGACGCCGTCGATGATGCCGGATGACATCGCACCCGCCTGCTTGCCGCCGAAATCCAGCGCGAACGCGCCGCCGAGATAAGAATACGGCCCGAGCAGGCAGAAGGCGATCGTGCCGATCGCCGCGAGCGGCAGCGCGGAGCCCGTCCCCGGCCGCAGCATCATCAGCGCGACGAGCGCGGCGACGGTCGCGGTCAAGCCGACGCACAACAGCAAGGATCGGCCGTTCGCGCCGACGACGGTCGCTCAGCCAGCCGGTGACGAGCACGGAGACCACGCCGACGCCTGGGAAGATCGCGCTCATGTTGGCGGCGCTCGCCGTGCTGAACCCCAGGGTGTCGTGCAGGTACATCGGCGTCCAGTTGTTGAACGTCTCGCGGATTATCGTGCAGCCGAACGACAGGAGGCAAACGAGCTGATAGGCGCGGCTGCGCAGCAGTGGCGACAGCAGCGCGCCGATGCTCGCGGGCCGCTGCTGCGCGTCGGCGAATAAATTGAGCGGATGAGGCTGCGCCTCGCGATGGCCGGACGCGGTGCGCGACTCGCGCAGCAGCCAGAAATTCGCGGCGAACAGCACGCCCGCGACCGCGGCCGCGAAATAGAACAGGCTGCGCCAGCCGTAGCCCGCCGCGAGCAGCGCGCCCATCGAGCGCCGCGCGAGGGCATCGCCGATCAGGTAGCTCACGCTCAAGATGCCGATGATGGCGCCATGCGACGAGTAGTCGAACCAGCGCGACGAGACCTTGAGGAGTCCCGCCCAGGCGACCGACTGCGTCAAGCGGTTGCCGAGCCAGGCGAGCGTGAATATGGGCAAGGCTCCGCCCAGCGCGAACATCAGCGTGAACGCCGTCGCGCCCGCGAGGCCGATGAGGAAATTGACGCGGCCGCCCCAGTAGTCGCCGAGCCCGGTGAGGAACAGCTTGCCGAGCGCGTAGGCGAGGACGCCGTAGGAACTCAAGTAGCCGATGCGCACGAGCGCGGCGTTCGGGCTGACTCCGCGCCGGCCCAATTCCCGGACCAGCAGCGGCGTCGCGACGGACAGGTCCGCACGGCAGAAATAGAGCGCCGCGTAGCCGCCGAACAACAAGACGACCGTCGCGATCTGCCGGGATATGAGGGATTTGCCGCCGGCCGGCAAGGGCTTCTCCGCCATGGCTGGGTGCGCCGCGCTAGAGGAGGACGCCGCGGTCGACGCCGCGAATGTCGCTGTGGCCGCAAAACGCCATCGTCAGGTCCAGCTCATTGCGGATGATCTCGAGGCATTTCGTCACGCCCGCCTCGCCCTGCGCGCCGAGTCCGTAGAGGAACGCGCGGCCGATGAGCGTGCCGCGCGCGCCCAGCGCAAGGGCCTTGAACACGTCCTGGCCGCTGCGGATGCCGCCGTCCATCCACACCTCGATGCGCGATCCGACCGCGTCCACGATCGCGGGCAGGGCCTCGATCGAGGACTGCGCGCCGTCGAGCTGCCGGCCGCCGTGATTCGAGACGACGAGCGCGTCCGCGCCGCAGTCCGCGGCGATGCGGGCGTCGGCGACGTCCATGATGCCTTTCAAGATGAACTTGCCGCCCCAGCGGCGCCTGATCCATTCGACGTCCGCCCAACTCAGGCGCGGATCGAACTGCTCCGCGGTCCATGCCGAGAACGACTCCATGCTGTCGACGCCGCGAACGTGGCCGACGATGTTGCCGAACGTGCGCCGCCGCGTGCCGAGCATCCCGAAGCACCAGCGCGGCTTGGTCGCCAGATCGAGCAGATTGCGCAGCGTCGGTTTCGGCGGCGTGCTGAGGCCGTTCTTCAAGTCCTTGTGGCGCTGCCCGAGGATTTGCAGGTCGAGCGTCAACATCAGCGCCGAGCAGCGCGCCGCCTGCGCTCGGTCGATCAGGCGCTCGACGAAATCCCGGTCGCGGACGACGTATAGCTGGAACCAGAACGGCGCCCGCGTGTGCGCCGCGATGTCTTCGAGGGAGCAGATGCTCATCGTCGACAGCGTGAACGGAATGCCGAATTTCTCGGCGGCGCGCGCCGCGAGGATCTCGCCGTCCGCGTGCTGCATGCCGGTGAGCCCCGTGGGCGCGATCGCGACCGGCATCGCCGCGTCTTCACCCAGCAATTGCGTGCGCAGCGACCGGTTCTCGATATCGATGCCGACGCGCTGTCGCAGCTTCAGCTTTTGGAAATCCGCCTCATTCGCACGGTAGGTGCTCTCGGTCCAGGAACCGGCGTCGGCATACTCGTAGAACATGCGCGGAACGCGCCGCCGCGCGAGAATCCGCAAATCCTCGATGCAGGTGATCGACGCTCATCGGTGGTGTTTCCGCAGCCGCTCCGTTAGGCTGTTGTCGACGGCAGTGTAGCGAATCGCGACCGCGCCCGCTCGGTCGCCGCCGCAATCGCCGCGCGCCGACGTCCGCGGCTGTGGCAAATCGTATCCTCGATTTCGAATTTCGGAGAACGTTCATGAGCGAAACCGACATCGGCCGGTGACCCGCCGCGGCGCGCGCGCGGCGCGCCGCGCGCAGCGCGCGGCGCCGCTGCCCGACGGCATGCGCCCCGTGACGCCGGGGATGTCGCGGCGGCGCGTACAAGCCGCTCGCCGACGCCGACATCCTGCGCATCCACCGGGCCGCGCTCGACGTGCTCGAGCAGATCGGCCTCGCCGACGCGACGCCGTCGGGCATCGACTACATGACGCGTGCGGGCGCGCGCCTGACACCCGCGGGCCGGCTCGTGTTTCCGCGCGCGCTCGTCGAGGACACGCTCGCACGCGCGGGCCGCCGCTTCGTGCTGCACGGCCAGGACCCGAAGCACGACATGGAGCCGTGGGGGTCGCGCGTCTATTTCGGCACCGCCGGCGCGGCCGTGCACATCGTCGATGGCCGCAGCGGCACGTACCGCGACTCGACGACCAAGGACTTGTACGACATCGCGCGCGTCGTCGACACGCTCGATCACCTGCATTTCTACCAGCGCTCGGTCGTCTGCCGGGAGCTCGGCGAATCCGCGGGAGATGGACATCAACACCGCCTACGCCTGCGTCGCGGGCACGACCAAGCACGTCGGCACGAGCTGGGTGCACGCCGAGCACGTCGCGGCGAGCCTCGAGATGTTCCATCTGATCGCGGGCGGCGAGGACAAATGGCGCGCGCGCCCGTTCGTGAGCCAGTCGAACTGCTTCGTCGTGCCGCCGCTCAAGTTCGCGTACGATGCCTGCCTGCTGCCTCGAGGCCGCGGTGCGCGGCGGCATGCCGGTGCTGCTGTTGTCGGCCGGCCAGGCCGGGGCCACGGCGCCCGCGGCGCTCGCCGACCGCGCTCGTGCAGGAGGTCGCCGAGTGCCTCGCGGGACTCGTCTATGTCAACGCGATCAAGCCCGGGGCGCCCGCGATCTTCGGCACCTGGTGCTTCGTCTCGGACCTGCGCACCGGCGCGATGTCGGGCGGCAGCCCCGAACAGGCGCTGCTGTCGGCGGCGAGCGCGCAGCTCGCGCAATTCTACGACCTCACCGGCGGCACGGCCTCGGGCATGAGCGATGCGAAGCTGCCGGACGTGCAGGCCGGCTATGAGAAGGCGTACAACCACGCGCTCGTCGGCAATGCCGGCGCGAATCTGATCTACGAATCGGCCGGGCATGCTCGCGAGCCTCCTCGGCTTCAGCATGGAGAGCCTGCTGATCGACAACGACATCATCGGCGCCGTGCAGCGCACGATCAAAGGCATCGACGTCAGCGAGGAGTCCTTGTCGATCGAGACGATCCGCAAGGTCTGCCTCGAGGGGCCGGGACACTTTCTCGGCGCCGAACAGACGCTGCAGCGGATGCAGAGGGAATATGTGTACCCGGTCATCGGCGACCGTGCGAGCCCGAACGAGTGGCAGTCGCAGGGCCGTCCGAGCGTCGTCGAGCGCGCGATCCAGAAGCTCGACGCGATTCTCGCGAGCCATTACCCCACGCACATCCCGGACGACGGTCGATGATGCGATCCGCGCGCGGCTGCCGATCCGCCTGCCGCGCGAGTCGATGCGCGCCGCGGGCGCCGGTTGAGCGCGTCCGCTCAAGGGCCGGCGCGGCCGTCGAGCGCCGGCCGCCAGAGATGCACGCCCTCGTGCGTGACGACGTCGATGCGCGTCTGAAACGCCTGCGACAGCCAATCGCGCTCGAGCGCCTCCTCGACTGCGCCGTGACCGACCACGCCGTCCGGGCCGAGCACGATCAGGCGATCGGCGGTGAGCGCGAGCGACAGATCGTGAATCGCGCTCAGCACCGCGACGCCGCAGCCGTGCGCCTGGGCGCGCAGCAGCCGCGCGACGTCCTCCTGGTGCGGCGGATCGAGGTGCGTCGTCGGCTCGTCGAGCAGCAGGACGGTCGCCTCGACCGCGAGCACGCGCGCAAGGTGCACGCGCTGCCGCTCGCCGCCCGACAAGGTCGACACGCGCCGGTCGGCCCAGCGCAGGCTGCCCGTCGCGCTCATCGCCCGCTCGATCGCCGCGTCGTCGTCGACATCCCGATGCGCGAGCCAGCCGCTGTGCGCAAAGCGGCCGAGAGCGACGACTTCCGCCGCCGTCAGGTCGGTCGTCGTCGGCGATTGCGCGAGCCAGCCGAGCCGCCGCGCCCGTTCGCGGCGCGGCCAGGCGCCGAGCCGCCGGCCGTGCAGGAAGACCGCGCCGCCGCGCGGCGCCTTCAAGCCCGCGAGTGCGCGCAACAGCGTCGACTTGCCGCAGCCGTTCGGGCCGACGACGGCCGTCCAATGCCCCGCGGGAATCTCGAGCGTGAAGTCATCGAGCACGGTGCGCGCACCGTAGGCGACGCACAGCTCGCGGCACGCGAGCGCGGCGGCCGGCGGCGGTTTGCATCGTCTCACGCATCGCGAGTCCGCCGGTACAACAGGAACGCGAGGTAGGCGCCGCCGACGCAGGCCGTGACGGCGCCGACCGGCAATTCGGCGGGATGAATGATCCAGCGGCTCGCAAGATCCGCCGCCTGCAGGAGCGCGCCGCCGCACAGCGGCGCCGCGATCAACAACTGGCGGTGATTGACCTTGACCGTCTCGCGCACCAGGTGCGGCGCGACGAGGCCGACGAAGCCGACGACGCCCACCTGGCCGACCGCCGCCGCCGTGGCCACCGACAGGATGCCGATCAAACTCAAGCGCAGCGCCGGCAGCGACAGGCCCAGCGACTGCGCCGTATCCTCGCCGAGCGTCAGGGCATCGAGTCCGCGCGACAACAGCGTCGACGGGATCACACAGACGGCGAGCGCGGCGCCGAGCAGCGCCGTCGCCGGCCAACCGAGATACGCTGTGCTGCCGAGCAGGAACACTTGCATCGTGCGCCACATCTCGGGCCTCGCGAGCAACAGCAAGGAATTGACGGCGGTCAGCAAGAAGCCGACGACGATGCCCGACAGCAGCAGGCTCGCGGTCTGCAGCACGCCGCGCGCGAGCATGATCGTCAGCGCGATCGCGGCGAAGGCGCCGACGCACGCGGCTCCGGTCATGCCGAGGCGCCCCGCCCACGCGACCGCGCCGACCGAGGCGTCGGTCGCGAGCAGGCTCATGGTCACGCCGAGCGCGGCGCCCGACGCGGTGCCGAGCAGATAGGGCTCGGCGAGCGGATTACGGAACACGCCTTGCGCGACCGCGCCGGCGAGGCCCAGCAAGGCCCCGGCGCACCACGCGCCGACCGTGCGCGGCAGTCGAATGTCCCAGAGCACGACCGTCGATTGCGCGTCGGGCGAGAACAGCCAATGCAGCGAGGTGTGCAGGCTCGACGTGCCGACGAGCAGGCTGCCGAACGTCAACGCGAGCGTGACCGCGATGCAGGTCGCGAACCAGATCGCGAGCGCGCGGCGCGATGCGCTCATGGCGCGACCCGGCGCAGGCAGTCGGCCATCGCGCGCATGCCCTCGGCGACGCGCGGCCCGGGACGCACGATCGTATCGCGCACGACGCTCGGGAACGTGCAGATCCTGCTTCTCGCGCACCGCGCGGATCCGGCTCCCAGCCCGGACGCCCGGCGAGCTGCGCCGCGTCGCCGCGCGAGATGAAGATGACGTCGGGATTCTCGCGCACGACGTATTCCGGATTGAGCAGCGGAAATGGACCCATGGCCGGCGCGACGATATTGCGCACGCCGAGCTTGTCGAGTAGCTCGCCGATGTACGACTGCGGGCCGGCGGCGTACGGCCCCGGGTCCACTTCGAAGTAGACGCTCGCACCGGCGCCGTGCCGCGCGGCGATCGCCTCCTCGCTGACGCGGCGCGACGTCGCTCGCGATCCTCGCGTTCAGTGCCGCCGCGCGCTGCGCCAGGCCGAGCAAGCGGCCGACGATCGGTCACGGAACGCGCGATGTCCGCATATCGGTCGGTTTCGAGCGCGAACGAGGCGATGCCGAGCTCGGCGAGCCGGCCGCCGACGCGTTGCGAGGTGCTGAGGAGCACGAGATCCGGGCGCAGGCGGACGATGCGTTCGATGCCGACGTCGTCGAGGCCGCCGAGCTTCGGCAGGTTCTCGACTTGCACCGGCCAATCGTCGAAGCGCCCGGTCGCGACGAGGCGGTCGCAGGCGCCCAGTGCGCACACGATCTCGGTCAGCGAGGGCAGCAGCGTGATGACGCGCCGAGGGTCGCGCGGCACGTGACGGCGCGCATCAGATCGTCGCGCATGACGGCGCCGGCCACGGCCGCACGCGCGAGAGCAAGCGCGCCGAGCGCGACGCATAGCGCCACGCATCCCGTTCGACGCCACGCGCCGCATTTGCCGATCATGCTCATCTCCACCGCGCACCCGCCGTGCACTTGCCGGATCGATCGCGCGCCAGGTCGGTATACGGACTTGCGAGTGGGAAATCCCGGCCGAATCGCCTTCCCACGCCTGATGCGCAGTGGCAATGAAGACTCGGCTTGGCTCGCTTACCGTTGCGGGGGCAGTGCCGGAATGGCCCTCTCGAGGGCTTCACCGGCTTCCCGTTTCACCCGTCGGCCGCTGTCGGCCGACGGACTCCTGGACGCGGGCCCAAGTCTGCCCGCGAACGCGACCAGGGTCAACGCGGCTCGCCGGCCGCGTGGCTCAACCGACGCCGGCGCTGCCGAGCGGCAGTGTCCCCAGGAGCTCCGCCGCGCCGTTCCACAGAACCTGGATGCCGATGCAGAACAAGAGGAACGCGGACAGGCGCACGATGATCGTCGTGCCGGTCGGACCGATGAGGTCGGCGAGCCGAGATGAATGCCGGTAGAACTCGTAGACCAGCACCGTCAGGATGAACACCGCCGCCAGCGTCTCGATGAAGAACTCGAGCAGCGGCGCATGAAAGCCGCTCGGGCGGCTCGCGCCCAGGGAGATTGCGACCGATATCGTTCCCGGCCCCGTCGTCAGCGGCATCGTCAGCGGGTAGAACGCGAGGCGGCTCGGCGGCACGTCGATCGAGCGCGGGTTCGGCGTCTCGCTGCGCCGCTGCGTGGTCGCGTCCGGTTCGCATCAGCATGCGCCAGCCCGACATCGCGATGACGATCCCGCCGGCGACCCGCAGCACGGGAATCGAGATGCCGAAGAAGCTGAGCACGTAGGCGCCGATGTACAGCGACGCCGTCACGATCGAGAACGCGTAGATCGCCACCCAGCGAGACACCTGCTTGCGCACGCGCGCGTCGAGTCCGCGCGTCGCGCCGTAGAAGATGAACGCCCCCGACAGCGGGTTGACGATCGAGAAGAGCGCGCCGAACGCGAGCAAGAAAGTTTTCAATTCACCCCCATTTCCGCGGCCGGCCGGACCCTGATCGACTCGAGGCCGTGGCCGTGCGGCCCCGACTCGCGGCGCCATAATATCGCGACGGCGAGGAACGCGACGAAACTGAGCACGCCGAAGAACCAGAGCATGTCCGCATACCCGCGCGGGATTCTTCGGCCCGGCGAACGCCCGGTCGTTCAGCCATCCGGCGGCGATGTTGCAGACCGCGAGCCCGAGATTTTGCAGCATGTTGATGAGCCCGTAGGCGGTGCCCAGGCGCCGCGGTTCGACGAGCATCGCGGTCGCCGGCCAGATCACGGCCGGCACGACCGAGAAGCTCACGCCCATCAAGGCCGTCGAAACGGCGAGGCTCCAGTCGGTCGTCCCCAGGATCAGGAACGTGAGCGGCATCATCGCCGCGCCGATCGTCATGAGGAGGGCGCGGCGGCCGATGCGGTCCGAGAGGTAGCCGAACAGCGGCGTCGCGAAGATCGCGGCGAAGAAGACCCAGCTGTTGACGAGCCCCGCCTGGCCGAGCGTGAGGCCTTTCGCGTCCTGGAAATACTCGATCGCGAAGGTGCTGCGGAAGGGAAAGAACACCGACGCGAACAGCACGTTGAGCGTGAGGATGTACCAAAACGAGTGGTCGAAGCGGCCGATATCCGACCAGCTGACCCGTTCGGCGCCCGGCCGCGCGACCTGGCATCGACCTTCGTGCCCCGGTCGATGAACGCATAGGCGATCGCCGCGACGAGGCTCGCGCCCGTGATCGCCGCGGCGAGCCACAGCGGCGCCTGCCAGCCACGCTCGTAGAGCGAGTGCGCCCATCGCGGCGAAATGTCGGCCGCGTAGGAACCGACGCGCGCGAGGCTGAAGAACAGCGCCATCGCGAGCGCCATGCCCCCGCCCGCGAACCACTGCGCAAGGCCCGCGAGCAGCGCGATCAGCAGCGTCTCCTCGCCGATCCCGAACAACAGCCGGCCGCAGACCATGACGCCGTAGGGCGAGCCGACCGCGGTCAGCAGCGCGCCGGCGAAGCAGGTCGCGGCGGTCCAGAGCGCGACGCGCGACGGGCCGAAGCGGTCGATCAAGATGCCGCCGACCAACGCGAGCGCGATGTTCGGCAGGCTGAAGACCGCGTTCAGCATGCCGATTTGCGACTGGCCGAGGCCGCGCGCGCTGCGCAGCAGGCCCGCGATCGGCGCGATCGAATCGTAGGCGTAGTAATTCCCCGCGATTGCGACCGCAAGCAGCGCGAGCACCCACCAGCGCATCGGCCGCGCGCCGCGCGGCGCTCTCGGCTAGGCCTCGTGCCCGAGCCCTCGGAGGTATTCATCGTACGTACCCTTGAAGTCCCTGATCCCGCCGCCGGGCAGAAGCTCGATGATACGCGTGGCGAGGCCGCCGACGAATTCCCGGTCGTGCGAGACGAACACGAGCGTGCCCTGGTAATGCTCGAGGCCGATCTGCAGCGACTCGATCGTCTCCATGTCCATGTGATTGGTCGGCTCGTCCATGAGCAGCACGTTCGGCTTCGTCAGCATCAGCTTGCCGTAGATCATCCTTCCCTTCTCGCCGCCGGAGAGGACTTTGACGGACTTCTTGGTCTCGTCGCCGGAGAACAAGAGCCTGCCCAAGGTCGCGCGCACGATCTGGTCGTCGTCCGCCTTGCCCGTCCACACGGACATCCACGCGAACAGGTCCGTTTTCGCCTCGAATTCCGCTTGCGGATCCTGCGGCATGTAGCCCGGCTGGGCGTTCTCGACCCAGGAGATGCGCCCGGCGGTCGGCGCGAGCTCGCCCGCGAGACAGCGCATCAGCGTCGTCTTGCCGGCGCCGTTCGGCCCGATGATCGCGATGCGCTCGCCGGCTTCGATGCTGAACGAGATGTCGCGCAGCACGTCGACGCCGGTGCCCGGATAGGCGAAGGAAAGCTTCTCCACGGTCACCGCGGAACGATAGAGCTTCTTGCCCTGCTCGAAGCGGATGTAAGGATTCTGACGCGACGACGGCCTGATTTCCTCGAGCTTGATCTTCTCGAGCTGCTTCTTGCGCGAGGTCGCCTGGCGCGCTTTCGACGCGTTCGCCGAAAATCGGCGCACGAACTCCTGCAGGTCGGAGATCCGGTCTTTCGCCTTCGCGTTCGCGGCTTCGACGCGCGCTCTCGCCTGAACCGACGCGAGCATGAAATCGTCGTAGTTGCCGGGGTAGATTTTCAGCTGCTGGAAATCCAGGTCGGCGACGTGCGTGCACACCTGGTTGAGGAAATGACGGTCGTGGCTGATGATGATCATCGTCGCGTCGTAGTTGTTGAGCGCCCGCTCGAGCCAGCCGATCGAGTGGATGTCGAGGTTGTTGGTCGGCTCGTCGAGCAGCAGGACGTCCGGCTGCGAGAACAGCGCCTGCGCGAGCAACACGCGCAGCTTGAGGCCCGGCGGGACTTCGCGCATCAAGCCGTTGTGGCGCGCTTCGTCGATGCCCGCATCGGTCAGAATGGTCGCTGCCCGGGCCTCGGCGTCATAGCCGCCGTACTCGGCGAACGCACTCTCGAGCTCGGCCGCCTTCATATAGTCATCGTCGGTCGCATTCGGGTCCGCGTAAATGCGGTCGCGCTCCTTCATCGCATGCCACAGCTGCTCATGCCCGCGCATGACGACGTCGAGCACGCGCTCGTCTTCGTAGGCGAACTGGTTCTGGTTCAGCTTGCCGAGCCGCATGCCGGTCTGCAGCATGACTTCCCCGGCGCTCGGCTCGAGGTCCCCGCCGAGAATTTTCATCAGCGTGGATTTTCCACAGCCGTTCGCGCCGATGAGTCCGTAACGGTTGCCGTCGGCGAACTTGACGCTGACCTGCTCGAACAGCGGCTTGGCGCCGAATTGGATCGCGAGATTGGCGGTGGAAAGCATGATTCATCCGGTCATTGAATAAAACGAACCCGGTGTCGCGCAGGGCAATTCCCGCCGTGCCGACGCCGTTGAATAGACGTTCCCATGGAACTTGAGCCGGAGTGCCGCGCGATCGTGCGGGCGGCGCGTCCACGCCATCGGGCGGAACGCTGAGCACGGGGGCTGCCGATCAGGCCCCGGTCCGGCGCGGCGATTCTAGCCGACCCGCGAGCCTCGGTGGGGCGAATTTCACAAGGCGCGCGCCTGGTGCAGCGCGATGCCGGTATGAGCGGGAGCCCGACGTTACCCCCATTTTGAGTTGCGTTTGGCATTAGAGTCTAACCCCGGCTGCCCAGAGGGCTTGCACCCAATCAACTGCCAACAAAATCCTTCCTGAGATGCTAACGACCTCGGGACATTAAAGTCTTGCCGACCCATAGTTCTGTAGTGCAGAGACGTCGTTCAGCACATCATCGAGGCCTGTAAAGAGAAGGTTCATTACCTCATGGGCCTGAAAGGCGCGGTTGCGACGCTGCTTGGTCCGGGCGCGCAAGATGTCCATCTCAAGCAGTAGATTCACGGCAGAACTGGCGGCTACGAATGAGATTTGAAGCGCCGCGGCTACCGCGTTCACCGTGACGACGGGTTGTCCTAGGAGATATTCAATCAATCGCCAGGCCGTGGCGTGGCGGCGCACACGGCGTTCTTCAAGCAGACGGTGCCAGCGCTCGGCCGTGCTCGCTAGCTCGCGCAGCAGATCGATCGTGTTGCGGCAGGATGCGATTGTGCACTCCAAATACAGCTCGATCCACTTGTCCCAGCTCAGGCGCATCTGCACGTCAAGCAACGCATCGTAGTATTCGCGCTGACGCAGTTTTAGAAAGGTCGCCAAATGGATGGGCGGCTCTTCTTCCGCGACAAACATCAGCGGAAAGAGAAGTCGGCCCACGCGACCGTTGCCGTCAATGAAGGGGTGGATGGCCTCAAACTGGGCATGCACGACGGGTGCGCGTGCAAGAACTCCTAGCCGATAGTGGCTCTCAGGGTCGCGCTCGGCGATGATGAGTCGATGCAGTTCGCTCATCAGCTGCGGCACATGGTCTGCGGGCGGCGGGACGAAGCGGGCGTCCTCTATTTTAAGGCCCCCGATCCAGTTTTGGGTGTTGCGCAGCTTTCCGGGCGTCGAGCGCACATCCCCCATCATGAGGTGTTCGTGTAACTTGCAGATGAACGGCACGTCTAGTGCCACCACACCTCGCTCCGTAGCCTGCTGCACACCCCGGGTATACGCGTGCAGATAGTTCAATGTCACATCGGCATCAGGATCCGCAGTCGCATCTGGCGTGCCTGCTTCTATCTCGTGCAGCAGTAGGGCATCGAACTGCGTATGTGTGCCCTCGATCTGGCTGCTGTCGACTGCCTCGCGTCGATTTAGCATATGCATCAGCAGTTTTGAGTACTTTGGGGCTGCGCGCGCGGCGGCCGACAGTTGCTGCATCTCTCGGAGGGCTACGCCCAGGAGGGGAGAGCTGATATGCGGAAACTCAGGCCGTGGAGGTACCACGGCATAGCAGCCCGAATGTCCCGGTACGGGCACGGCGGTAGCCTGAAGACGGGGGTGGAGCGCCGACTTTTTCACAGATAAAAACCTTGAACACATTAATCGTTATTACGATTTTATCGTATCAACATTTAATATAGAATGTGTTATTATAGTTTTTTGCGAAAAACACGTTATACCTGTGACTTTATTCAGGCTTCTGTGCGCGAGCTGGCATCAATCTCCATACCGTTGCTCGGGGCCGGTCTCGACGAATCGGCGATACTGGCTACGCCGCAGATAGCTGCAGCAATCCGCGATTCCATTCTGGCAATTCGGGACGCGTTCCTCTAATTGCGATCACTCATTTCTACAAGCTTTGCAACCGTGTTCATATTCCTCGCTGTGCCGAAGCGTGCTGCAGGAATCTGCAGTTTGGATTTCCCCATTCCCGTCGGGTAATAGACATAGATTTCGCGCTGACCAACGCACAGCTCTTCGTGGGCACGACCGCGGCAGGCATTCACCGTATCCGCAGGTGGCTTCTGGTCAAGAAAAATCGCGTAAGTCAACCGGGGTTCCCTATCCGCGAACGGATTGCTGCTGAGGACGGTCCGCATCTGCGCGGCGGTTCGCACGAACAGGCCCATTTCCCTGCCAGCATAGGAAAGCAAACGCTGCTTCAATAGCGCCTGAACTTTTGCCGGCGCCATATCAGTGTCGAACAAGACATTGCCGCTGGCGATATACGTCTCAACCCCACGGAAGCCAAGTTTCGTGCAGAGTGTCTTCAAGTCCGACATGGGCAGCTTCCCGGTACCGCCGACGTTCACAGCCCGCAACAATGCGAAGTAGGTGGTCATGACGAGCTAAAGAATACGGCATCTAAGCTAACATTGGTGACTGGCGGGAGTGAGTCACGAGGCGCCTCTCCGCTGGTTTCGTGGCTCTGTTTTCCCGGCCCGCGAGCGATATGATCCATACTACCGCGGTCGCGGTGACTGGACCGCTGCGCGACTACTCGAGCATCGCGGACAGCGGCAGCCGTATGCACCGGCAGTTCTGCGAGCGCTGTGGAACGCACGTAACGAGTGAGTCGGAGGCGCGCCCGTGTCGACACCCGAGGGCTGTTGAAGCAAGGTCAGAAACCGGCTCTCACGGTCATTACCCAAGCATGACTGAAGGTGTGGAAGCTGCTGACCGCCTTCTGGTAGCCGCCGCCAACGACCAGCTGGACGCGCCGCGTCACTTGGAAGCGCCCGAGGACAATGCCTCCCGTCACGGCAAGTTGGCTCTTTCCGTCGTGTGGGCCAT
>CAVQYI010000003.1:0-10506 GCA_963718135.1 uncultured Pseudomonadota bacterium
GCATAAACATGTCTAAGGTCTCCAGCTTTGCGCGTGATACGGGTGGCGATGAACCCTTTACCGATATGACAGTCGACGCAGGCGACGCGCGCATGAGGTGAGACCAGGTAGGCGGTGTACTCCGGGGGCATGGTATGGCAGGTCTCGCCACAAAACGGCGGCGAATTTGTGTACTCCCAGCCATAAGCGCTGGCGGTAAGCACCAGCAGGGTGAGAAGGCCTAAGAGTGCATAAGGGAGCAGGCGAACCCAGCGGGAGGAGCCAGCCGGTGGGAAAAAGAATCTCTTTATCCTTTGTATGATCCGCTTCATTAAACAGAGAACTCCTTAGAATTCCAAAGAAATGTATCAGTGATGAGATGAGAGCCAGGATGGATAATGCGCTATTTTACCCTAAAATCCATTAATCCGGTCGTATTTTGCGGAATTATTCACGAGCTGCGAGCCCATTCTATGGGAGTTACGCAGTTGATGAGGAGTGTTCCCGAAAAATGGTGTGCAGGGCGGGCAGCGCCCGCCCTGCACACCATTTTTCGGGACACCTCATCGACATGCGTAAGCCCTATATATTTGATTTGGTATCCCGGAATTTAAAAAATCTCTAATCTTCCTTCGCTCTAATCTTAGTCTCCATTAATCTGAGTCTTTTACAATCTCGGTTACGCTTTGGACGCGGCATATGCGCGCGTCCTCGTGAAGATCGTCTCCTGATGAATCGAGGTCAGGAACACGATCGAGCCGGGAGTCCCGCGCTCGGCCATGCGGCGCGCCACCTTGTAGGTAAGGTCCGCGGGACCGACGACATTCGTGCCGAACGATGCCGAAAAATCGTCGACGACGATGCCGACGTTGTTCACCAAGAGGTCGATCGTCGTGCCGGCGTCGTCCAGCGCCGAGAGCATGGCGTCGGTGGCGCGCGCGTCGGCGATGTCGGCCCGGAAAACGCGGCCGACCGCATTCGCGCGGGGGAATTCCCGCTCCAGGGCCGCGCAGCGATCGGGATCGATTTCCGTGCAAAAGACGTTTGCGCCGTGCGCGGACAGTTCCCGCACGATGCTCTGGCCGATGAGTCCCCCGGCCCCGGTAACCAATGCGTTCCTGGCGTCGAGGAGCCTGTCGACGACGATGCGCGCGGGCTCCGGCGGTACCGTGGGCCGCGGCGGGCGGAGCGCCGGATTCAGGAAGGCGCGCGCGGCGGCCCGCAAGCGTTTTTTCAGCGACATGGTGAGTATCCGTTTCCCGGCCCGGATCCGGGTCTTGAGATTATTGCAGTGATTTCAAGACTCCGCGGCGGTCAATTAACGCCGACGCGCGCGAAGGCCGTATTGCCGTAGCCGCTGCGCCGGTAGAACAGGATGCCGAGCGCGAGACCGCCGATGCCGACGATCTTGGTCATCGCGTTGAACGTGGAGATCGCGTACAGCCCGAGCGCGATCAGCGCCACGCCGCTCGCGGCCGGCACGACCGCGTAGTGCAGGAAAGTTGCCGCCGACTCGCGGAAGCTGCGCCGGTACGACCAGGCGCAGACGAGGCCGGCGAGGCCGTAATAGTAGGAGACTTGAACGGCGATCGCGCTCACCGAGTCGGCGAGGATCGTCGCGATCGACGGCAGGAAGCTCGACGCGAAGATCACGACGAGGCCCACGCCGAGCAGAAGATACATCGTGCGCACGGGGGTCACGGTCTTCTCGTGCACCCGGCCGAAATAGGCGGGCATCGCGCGGTCCCTGCCCATAGCGAACAGGGTGCGCGAGAATTGCAGCATCGTCGTTTCCAGCGTCGCTATGCTCGACAGGATCAGCGCGAGCGCGGCCGCGTAGCCGCCCGCCCTGCCGAGGCCCGCGGCGACCGCGACGTGATAGATCAGATTGTCGGAAAACTCGGACGCGGTGCGCAGCGGGAACATCATCAAGGTCGCGACGCTGAACGCGACGAACGTGGCGATCGTGACGAATACGCTCATGAATCCGCCGTGTCCGGCCGCGTTCGGCACGTCGTTCCTCGTTTCCTCCGAAAGGTTCGCCGTGACGTCCCAGCCCCAGTAGAGAAACACCACGACGAGCGACGACGCGGCGAACGTGCCGGGAGGATAATTGAAGCCGAACCAGGACCAGGAGAAGGGCCGGATCCCCATGCCGAGCCCGGTGTGCACGAACGCCGCGATCGAGATGGCGAACAGGATCAACAACTCGATCGAGCTCATGATCACCTGGATCTTGCTCGTGATCTCGATGCCCGCGATCAGGACGAGGCCGATCGCGACGAACCAGACGGCGCCGATCGAGGTCGTGAGCACCACGTGGCTCGCGAGGGATGGGTCGAACAGGTCGATCGTGGCCGTGCCGAGAGGCACGCTGCCCGTGACCATGAACACCATGGACGCGATCAGCAGCGCCCAGCCGGAAAAGAAGCCGAAGAACTTGCCGAAGCCGAGCTTGGTCCACTCGTAGGCGGCGCCGGCATTCGCTATCTTCCGGTTCAGCCCCTTGTACGCCGCGGCGATACCCAGCATCGGCAGAGCGAATATCACCATCGCATTGGGGGACACCAAGCCCGCCGTCGCCAGCAATCCGGAGATCGCGACTGCGATCGAGAATCCGGGGGCGCTGCCGGCCACGCCCATGATGATCGACTCGAAAAACGAGAGCGAATCGGCCTTCAATTCGGTGCTCATTCAATCCCTTCCGCCGCTGGGCGAGCCTATAAATAGAAATCGTATTCCACGGGCAATATATCTTGCATCAACGCCGCGCATTCCCGGCGCTTGAGTTCGGCGAACAATTCCAGGAACTTCCGCGGCAAAAAATCGCCCAGCACGCGCGAGTTGCGCGTGCGTTCGAGAGCCGCGAACAGGTCGCGCGGGAACTCGGCGCCGCGCTCGGCGTTTGCGCGTCCCTCGGCAGGCGCCGTCGCCGGAAGCTTGCGGACGATTCCATGCAGGACCGCCGCCAGGATGACGGCGAGCACGAGGTGCGGGCTCGCGTCGGCGCCCGCGACGCGGTGCTCGATGCGCCGCGCCGGGCCCGACGCCGCGGGCACGCGAAACGCGACGCTGCGATTGTTATGGCCCCAGTCGCGGGTCGTCGGCACGAAGGCAGCGAGATACCGCCGGTGCGAATTGAAGTTCGGCGCGCAGATGCCGATCGAATCGAACATCAGCGCCTGCATGCCCGCGATCGCATGCCGCAGCAATTCCTCGCCGCCGTCCGTGCCGAACCGGTTCACGCCGTTCTCGTCGACGAGGCTGACGTGCACGTGCAGGCCGCTGCCGGGCTGCTGCGCGAACGGCTTCGCCATGAACGTCGCCTGCATCCCCATCGACCGGGCCACGCCCTTGACGAGACGCTTCAGGAGAACCGCGTGATCGGCCGCTGCCTGCGGATCGGACACGTGCCGGAGATTGACCTCGAATTGACCGACGCCGTATTCCGCGACGGCGCCGCAGACGGGGATTCCCTGCGCGGCGGCCGATCGTTCGACCTCGTTCAGGAACCGGGAATTCAGCTCGATCTCGTCCATCGAAAGGTTGGCGGCGCGGCGCGGCGGACCCGCGTTGGGCGCCGCGGCGGCCAGCGCGATGCCGCCGTCGGCGGCGCGCCGCGGATCGACGAGATAGAACTCCAGTTCGCAGGCGACCACGGGACGTATGCCGGCGTCACGGCATTGCGCGACGACGTCCGCGAGAATGACGCGGGGATCGAACCAGAACGGGCGCTGCGCTTCGATGTCGCGCATGCTGCAAAGGACCTGCGCGACCGGCGCCTGCGTCCACGGCGCGAGGCAGAGGCTGGTCGGCACGGGCAGCGCGGTGCCGTCCGGGTCGCCGTCCGAGCCGCCGAAGCCCTGGACGTTGTGACCGAGGCCGCGGCAATCGGCGATCAGGGCGCAGGCCGAGAATTGCACGCCGTCGGTGAAAATCTTGGCGGCATCGGCCGTCGGCACGCGCTTGCCCAGGGTGTTGCCGTTGACGTCGACGACGAACGCATCGAGCCCCGTGATTCCGGGATGAAGGCGCAAGAATTCGTGCCACTCCGAGACGGGCGCGGATGCCGGGAATTCTCTGTTCATCATCGATCCTCGCTTCAAGATGGGCCGCTCTCACAAGCGGTCGCGCAATGCGTACCAGGACATGGCCGCGACCAGGGTCGGCCATCTGAGGGAGGGTCCCCCGGGGAATTTCGGCACGGGAATCCGGGCGAGAAGCTCGAGATTCGCGCGCTCCCCCACGATCGCGTCGGCGAGGATCTTGCCGCAATAAGGCGCGAGCAGGACCCCGAGCCCGGAAAAGCCGCTGGCGTTGTAGAAGCCCGGATCGAGCTCCCGCACGAACGGCATGCGCGTCGGCGTGATCGCGAGCGTGCCGCCCCAGCCGAAATCGAAGCGCACCGACTCGAGCTGGGGAAACACCTTCAGCACATGTTTGCGCACGAATGACTTGATGTCCGCAGGGAACCGGTAGCCGTAGTTCTCGCCGCCGCCGAACAGCAGGCGGTGGTCGGGCGTCATGCGGAAATAGTTCACGACGAAGCGCGAGTCGGATACGGCGATGCCGCCCTGGATCAGCGTGCGCGCGCGGTCCTCGCCCAAGGGTTCGGTGGCGGCGACGAAGTTGTTGATCGGCATCACGCGATGCTCGACCGCCGGCGCGATTCCGCGCAGGTAGCCGTTGCAGGCCAGGATCACGCGGCTCGCCCGCACCCGCGCGGCGTGCGTACGAACGAGCCAATCGGTGCCCGCCCGCGTCACGTCGAGCACTTCGGACTCCTCGTGCAGGCGCGCGCCGTGGCTTTGCGCGGCACGCGCGAGGCCGAGCGCGTAATTCAACGGGTGAAGGTGCCCGCCGCCTGCGTCGAACGAGCCGCTGAAATAGGTGTCGGTGGCCACCATCGCGCGGACTTCCGCAAGATCGACGAAGCGTATCCGCGAGTACCCGTAGCGCGCGCGCAGATGGTCGACGTGACGGCGGGTGTCGTCGGCATAGCGCCGCTTGTGATCGGCGTGCAGCAGTCCGGGGCGGAACTCGCAGTCGATGCGATAGTCCGCGATCAGCGTGTCCAGATGGGTCCGCGCATCGAGTGCGAGTTCCCAGAGCCTGCGCGCGTGCGCTTCACCCATGGTCTTTTCCAGCCATTCCTGGTCGCGGCGCAGGCCGACGTGGGCCTGGCCGCCGTTTCTTCCCGTCGCGCCCCAGGCGAGCCGCGATTGCTCCAGGAGAACGACGTCGATGCCGCGCCTGGCCAGGTGCAGAGCCGCGGATAGGCCGGTGAAGCCGCCGCCGATGACGCAAACGTGGGCGACGGCGTCATCCGTCAGGGCCGGGGCGGTCACGTGCTCCGCGAGCGTCGCCGCGTAATATGACGGCGCGTGCAGGGAACTCGGAGCGAGCGCGTTTTGGCGACGGTTCTTCAGCATGTGTGATCACAGATTCGCGAAATCAAGATACACGAATCCTTGCCTTCGGCCAATGCGCCGCGGGCGGCGGCGCGGGATCGAAGCCGCTCTTGCCGATCAGGCCCATGCCGTCGCGGATGTCCGCGAGAATCGCGCGGCCCAATTTGGCGGCGTCGCCGGCGCGGATGGCTTGCAGCGCGACCTCATGCTGGTCGACGAGGTTCGCGGTGCCGACGCGGCCGTAGACGACACGCATGTAGGGGCCGAACTGCAGCCAGAGGGCCTCGATCAAGCGGTTCAATATGCCGCGCGGTTGCGCGTCGTAGATCAGGAAATGAAAGTCGTAATTGCCTTGCATGTAGGCGCGCAAATCGCCGTGCTCGATCGCCGCGCCGATCGATTCGTCGACTTGCCGGAGGCGCTTGAGGCGCGTCGCGTCGATGTACGGCAGCGCGCGCACGGCCGCCTCCGGCTCGAGCAGCTCGCGGCATCGCAGCAGCTCCTGGAAGCGGTCTCCGGTCATCATCGGGACGACGATCTTTCTCTTGGAGCGTATTTCCACGGCGCCTTCCGCCGCGAGACGGCTCAAGGCTTCGCGCACCGGGGTTTGGCTCACGCCCAGTTCTTCGGCGAGGCCGCGCGTCGACAAGCTGCCGCCCGGCATCACGTTGCCCGTGATGAACCTGCGCGAGAGTTCCGCGTGCACGTTGCGATGGAGCGGGGCGGGCTCCGCGGGCCCCGCGATCGCGTGCGCGCGCGCCCTATGCGGCCGCTTCGAGGCCACGCAATTCCGCCGCGGCTTCGGTCAGCGAGCGGTCGATGATGTCGACGAGCCGGTCGATTTCCGCATGAGTGATGATCAATGGCGGACACATGACGATCGAATCCCGGATCGCGCGCACCATGAGCCCGTTGCGGATGCAGGCATCGCGCACGATCGGGCCGGCATTGCCTTCCTTGCCGCCGAATCTCTGGTTCGTGCCTTTGCGCGAGACGATCTCGACGGCGCCGATGAGGCCCAAGGAGCGCGCTTCGCCGACGAGCGGATTCGCCGCGAGCCTGGACAAGGCCTTGGCGAGATGGGGGCCCGCGTCCTCCGCGACGCGCTCGACCAAGCGCTCGCGCGCGATGATTTCGAGGTTGCGCAGCGCGACCGCGGCCGCCGTCGGATGCCCCGAGTAGGTGTAGCCGTGGATGAATTCCCCGCCTTTTTCCTTCAACAGGTCGACGATCGGCGCCGCGACCGCGGTCGCCGAAATCGGCAGGTAGCCCGAGGAGAGTCCCTTGGCCATCGAGACGATGTCGGGCTTGATGCCGAAGTGCTGGAAGCCGAACCAGCGGCCCAGCCGGCCGAACCCGCAAATGACTTCGTCCGCGATCAGCAGAATGCCGTATTTGCGGCAGATGGCTTCCACTGCTTTCCAGTACCCCGGCGGCGGGATGATGACGCCGCCCGCGCCCTGCACGGGCTCGCCGATGAAGGCGGCCACGTTCTCCGGGCCCACTTCCAGGATGCGCGCTTCGATGGCCGCGGCCGCGCGCGCGCCGAAGCTCTGCGGATCCTCGCCGAATCCGTCGCCGAACCAATAGGGCTGCATCACGTGTTCGATGCCGGGGATCGGCAGGTTGCCCTGCGCATGCATCAGTTTCATGCCGCCGAGGCTCGCGCCGGCCACGGTCGATCCATGATAGGCGTTCCAGCGGCTGATGAAGATCTGCCGCTTGGGCTCGCCGCGCAGCGCCCAGTAGTGGCGTGCAAGGCGAAACGCCGTGTCGTTGGCCTCGGAGCCCGAACTATTGAAAAAAACGTGCGAGAGATCCCGCCCAAGCGCGCGGAGATCTCCGCCGCGAGCCGGATCGCGGGTTCGTTCGCCGTCTTGAAGAACGTGTTGTAGAACGGCAGTTTCAACATCTGGTCGTACGCCGCCTGCGCCAGTTCCTTGCGCCCATAGCCGACGTTGACGCACCAGAGCCCCGCCATGCCGTCGAGAAGCCGCGTCCCGTCGGCGTCCTCGATCGTGCAGTCCTGCGCGCGCACGATGATGCGGCTGCCGCCGAGCTGTTCCTGTAATTTGTAGTCGCTCTGCGCGGGCAGATGATGGGCCAAATCCATGCGGCGAAGTGCCGCCGTCTCGGTCGTCGACAAGGGTGCGGTCATGACGGGCTTCCTGGGAGTTACGCAAGCCGCAAGCTAGCCGCGGCACGCGCGGCCGTCAAGTATCTGTGATGGCAGATTGCCGGTAGCGCGACGAACGCAGTCGCCACAAGGCGTCGGCCAGATAGACGGCGACACCCGCCCAGACGAGACCGAAGCCGTACGCCCGGCCGGCGCCGAACGGCTCGTGGTAGAGCCACACGCCCAGGGCGAGCACCACGGTCGGCATGGAATACTGCAGGATGCCGAGCAGCGACAGCGGTATGCGGCGCGCCGCGGCCGCGAACAGCAGCAGCGGAATCGCCGTCACCGGGCCCGCGGCCGCGAGCAGCAGGCGCAGGCCCCAGCCGCCGTGGACGAACGCATCGGCGCCGCGCGAGCCCTCCCACGCGAGGAAGCTCGCCGCGAGCGGAAACAAAACCGCGGTTTCCAGCGCGAGTCCTTCGAGCGAACCCAGGGGCGCGGTTTTGCGCAGCAGTCCGTACAGCGCGAAGCTCAACGCGAGCGTCAGTGCGATCCACGGCAACCGGCCGGCCTGGACGGTCATCAAGGTCACGCCCGCCGCGGCGACCGCGACCGCGATCCACTGCGCGGGGCGCAACCGCTCGGACAGCACGAGCGCGCCGACGACGACGCTCATCAGGGGATTGATGTAATAGCCGAGGCTCGCGTCGACGACATGGCCGTTGTTGATCGCCCAGATGTACATGCCCCAGTTGTAGGCGAGCAGCAGGGCGCTCGCCGCGAACCGGCCGAGGATCGCCGGCCGCTCGGCGAGCGCGCGCAGCCATGCCCAGCGGCGCCGCACGAGCAAGATCAGCAGCAGCAGCAGCAAGGACCAGACCATCCGGTGCGCGAGGATCTGCAGCGGCGGCACTTGCCTCAGCGCCTTGAAATAAAGGGGAAACAATCCCCACAGGAGATAGGCGCCGAGGGCGTAGGCGACGCCCGGGTTCATGACTGCATCCTCGATGCGGCAGGGGCCGCGTGTGGCGGCGGAGTATAGCGGATTCGGCCGCGGCTCAAGCGCCGCGGGGGCGCTGGAAATCCCTCGAACGCGTCGTCGCCGGCACGATTCCGCTGCGCACGGCGAAGTCGCCGAAGCCCTCGTCCGCGCGCCGTGAGGCGGCATAGCGCCCGAGCAGCGGGCCCAGGGTCTCGAGGATTTCCGGTTCGCCGATATTCTCGCGGTACAGGGCGCCGAGCCGGTCGCCGCGGCCGCTCGCGCCGAGATAGAGGTTGTACCGGCCAGGCGCCTTGCCGACGAGCGCGATCTCGGCGAGATAGGGCCGCGAACAGCCGTTGGGGCATCCGCTCATGCGAACGCTGATCCGGTCCTGCGCGAGGCCCGCGGCAACGACGAGTCGCATCGATCTGGTCGAGCAGCGAGGGTAGATAGCGCTCGCTCTCCGCCATCGCGAGCGCGCAGGTCGGCAGCGCGACGCAGGCCATCGAGTTGCGGCGCAGGCCGGTCAAGTCCGCACGGTCGCCGAGACCGTGCTCACGCAAGGCCGCGTCGACGCCCGCGCGCGCCGTCTCGGTCACTCCGGCGATGATGACGTTCTGGTTCGTCGTCAGCGCGAACACGCCGGCGTGTTCGCGCGCGATCGCGCGCAGTCCCGACAGCGTGCCGCTGCCGGGCAAGTCCCGGATTCGTCCGTTCTCGACGAAGACGGTGTGGTGCCACAGGCCGTCGGCGCCTTGGTGCCACGCGGCGGGATCGCCCGAGGATTCGAAGCGGAACCCGCGCGCGGGCGCCAGCGGTTTGCCGAGACGCCGTGCGAGTTCCGCGCGGAACCAGTCGACGCCCCGGTCTTCGATCGTATATTTGAAGCGCGCGTGGGCGCGATCCTTGCGGTCGCCGAAATCGCGTTGAATCGCGACGGTGTGCTCGGCGACGGCGAGCGCGTCGTCCGGCGCGCAGAAGCCGACCACGTCGGCGACGCGCGGGAAGGTCGCCGGCGCGTTATGCGTCATGCCCATGCCGCCGCCGACGGCGACGTCGTAGCCGAGGAGGCGGCCGCCGTCGAGGATGGCGACGAACCCGAGGTCGTGCGCGAATACGTCGACGTCGTTGTGCGGCGGGACCGCGATCGCAATCTTGAATTTTCGCGGCAGGTACGTGCGCCCGTACAGCGGTTCATCATCGGCGCCGGCCGCGGCGGACTGCTCGCCGAGGAAGATCTCGCGGTACGCGCGCGTGCGCGGCAACAGGTGCGCGCCGATCCTCTTCGCGAGCGCGCCCGCCGCCGCGTGGGCCGGGGATCGCAGGGGATTGGCGGTGCTGATGACGTTGCGGTTGACGTCGCCGCAGGCGGCGAGCGTATCGAGGCCGGTGGCGAGAATCGCGCGCACGTGTTGCTTGAGATTGCGCTTGGCTATGCCGTGGAACTGGAACGTCTGGCGCGTCGTCAGGCGCAGCGTACCGTCCGCGGATCTCGCGCGCGAGCGCGTCGAGCGCCAGCCACTGCGCGGGCGTGCAGACGCCGCCCGGCATGCGCACGCGCACCATGAACTGATAGCGCGGCTCGAGTTTCGCGCGCCGGCGCTCATCGCGCAGGTCGCGATCGTCCTGCTGGTAGATCCCGAAGAACTTGGTGAGCTGCGTGTCCGGATCGCGAACCGCGCCGGTCAGCGGATCCGCGAGACCTTCCTCGAGCGTGCCGCGCAGGAAGCGGCTGTCGCTTTTGAGCCGCTCGTTCGGATGCAGCTCGTCGATCGGACGCGACAGATCGGCGCGGCGGTCGGATGCGTCCATCAGTATACGTCCCGCTGGTAGCGCCGACCGCGCTGAAGGTCGAGTACGTACTCGCGCGCGTCGTCCTCGGACCTGCCGCCGTGACGCTCGACGATCCCGATCAACGTGCGATGCACGTCGGGAGCCATGCGCTCGGCATCGCCGCAGACGTAGAGATGCGCGCCGTCCTCGAGCCAACGCCACAGTTCGGCGCCGCGCTCGAT
>CAVQYI010000004.1:0-17303 GCA_963718135.1 uncultured Pseudomonadota bacterium
TTTGGAATGGGATTAGACGCGGCCACCGACGACGCGGGCGCGGTTCCCGGGTTCGAAGTCACGACGGTCGACAAGCTCATCAATTGGGCGCGCACCGGGTCGTTGTGGCCGATGACTTTCGGCCTCGCGTGTTGCGCGGTCGAGATGATGCACGCGGGCGCGGCCCGCTACGACCTCGACCGGTTCGGCATCGTGTTCCGCCCGAGCCCGCGCCAATCGGACGTCATGATCGTCGCGGGTACGCTCGTCAACAAGATGGCGCCGGCGCTGCGCAAGGTCTACGACCAGATGTCCGAGCCGCGTTGGGTCATCTCGATGGGCTCATGCGCGAACGGCGGCGGTTACTATCACTATTCCTACGCGGTGGTGCGCGGCTGCGACCGCATCGTGCCCGTGGACGTCTACGTGCCCGGCTGCCCGCCGACGGCCGAGGCTTTGATCTACGGCATCATCCAACTGCAGAACAAGATCAGGCGCAACAAGGCGATCATGCGATGAGCGGGGAGACGCGATGACGGCACAGATCGGCGGCGCCGCGCCGGCGCCCGACGGCCTCGATGGCCTCGCGCAGGCGCTCACGCGCGTGCTCGGCGATCGCGCCGGCAAGGTTTCGCGGGCTGCGGGCGAATTGACCGTCGAAGTCGCCGCCGACCGGCTGCTCGAGGCGGCCGTGCTGCTGCGCGACGACCCGGATTTGAAGTTCGAGATGTGCATGGACGTCTGCGGCGTCGATTACCTCGAATACGGGCAGGCTGAGTGGACGACCGTCGGTGCGACGGCATCCGGCTTCAGCCGCGGCGTTGCGCGCGGCGGTTCGGGCGAGCCCGAGGCGCGCGCGCCGGGACGCCGCTTTGCGGCGGTCTATCACCTCTTGTCCATTTCCCGCAATCAGCGCGTGCGCCTTCGGGTCTATTGCCCCGACGACGAGCAGCCGATCGTCGATTCGGTGACGGGCATCTGGGCGTCGACCGATTGGTTCGAGCGCGAAGCGTTCGACATGTTCGGCATCATGTTCCGCGGTCACCCCGACCTGCGGCGTCTGCTGACCGATTACGGCTTCATCGGCCACCCGTTCCGCAAGGATTTTCCCTTGTCCGGCAACGTCGAAGTGCGCTACGACCCGGAGAAACGGCGCGTCGTCTACCAGCCCGTCAGCATCGAGCCGCGCGTCCTCGTGCCGCGCGTGATTCGGCACGACAACCGCTACGACCCTGAACTAACCCAGGCGAAGCAGAATGGCTGAGATCAGAAATTTCACGCTGAACTTCGGTCCGCAGCATCCGGCGGCGCACGGCGTGCTGCGTCTGGTTCTCGAAATGGACGGCGAGGTCATCCAGAAGGCGGATCCGCACGTCGGCCTCCTGCACCGAGGGACCGAGAAGCTCGCCGAGAGCAAGGTATTCAACCAATCGATCGGCTACATGGACCGTTTGGACTATGTGTCGATGATGTGCAACGAACACGCCTACGTGATGGCGATCGAGAAGCTGCTAGGTATGGAGGCGCCGCTGCGCGCGCAGTACATCCGCGTGATGTTCGACGAGATCACGCGCGTCCTCAACCATCTCATGTGGCTGGGCGCGCATGGCCTCGATATCGGCGCGATGACGGTATTCTTGTATTGTTTCCGCGAGCGCGAGGATCTCATGGACTGCTACGAGGCGGTATCGGGCACGCGCATGCACGCGACCTACTACCGCCCGGGCGGCGTTTACCGCGATCTGCCGGATTCGATGCCGAAGTATCAGTATTCCGAGTGGCGCTCCAAGAGGGACGTCGACCGGCTCAACGAGCGCCGCGGCGGCTCGATGCTCGATTTCATCGGCGATTTCACGCGGCGTTTCCCGGCCTGCATCGACGAGTACGAGACCTTGCTGACGGACAACCGCATTTGGAAGCAGCGCACGGTCAACATCGGCGTCGTGAGCCCCGAGCGGGCAATGCAACTCGGCTTCTCCGGACCGATGCTGCGCGGGTCGGGCGTCGAATGGGATTTGCGCAAGAAGCAGCCCTACGAGGCGTACGACTGCGTGGAATTCGATATTCCGGTAGGGGTCAACGGCGATTGCTACGACCGCTACCTGGTGCGCATCGAGGAAATGCGCCAGTCGAACCGAATCATCGGTCAGTGCGTGGAATGGCTCAAGAAGAATCCCGGGCCGGTGATGCTCGATGATCGCAAGGTCAGTCCGCCGCGGCGCGAGGAAATGAAGGGCGACATGGAATCCCTGATCCATCACTTCAAATTCATGACCGAGGGCTATTGCGTGCCCGAAGGCGAGGCCTATGCCGCCGTCGAGGCGCCGAAGGGCGAACTCGGCGTCTACCTGGTTTCGGACGGCGCGAACAAGCCGTATCGCATGAAGGTGCGCGCACCGGGCTTCGCGCACCTGGCGTCGCTGCATGAAATGGTCCAGGGACACATGCTCGCGGACGTCGTCGCCGTGATCGGCACCCAGGACATCGTCTTCGGAGAAATCGACCGATGAGCGTGGAACTGTCGGCGCATCTGCGCGAGGAAATCGACCGCTGGGTCGCGAAATTTCCGCCGGACCGGAAGCGCTCCGCGGTGATCTCCGCGCTGCACGCCGCGCAGCACGAGAACAACGGCCATTTGACGACCGCGATCATGGACGCGATCGCCGCGTACCTCGGCCTGCCGCCGATCCAGGTCTACGAAGTCGCGACTTTCTATTCGATGTTCGAGACGCATGCCGCGGGGCGCCATCACGTGTCGGTTTGCACGAATATTTCCTGCATGCTGCGCGGCGGCGAACAGATCCTTTCGTATGTCGAGAAAAAGCTCGGCATCAAGGTCGGTGAGAGCACGCCGGACGGGCGCATCTTCCTGAAGCGCGAAGAGGAATGCCTGGCCGCATGCACCGGCGCGCCGATGATGATGGTCGATCACGTCTTTCACGAAGACTTGACGCCGGAAAGGATCGACGCCGTCTTGGACGACTTGAAATGAGGTCCGGGTGAGTCCGATGGCTTACGAACAGAATCAAGTGATTTTCGAGGCGCTCGCCCAGGAGCGTTCCTGGACGCTGGCGGGCTACCGGCGCGCGGGCGGCTATCAGGCCTGGGAAAAGATCCTGCGGCGAGCAGACTCCGCGCGAGAAGATCATCGACGAGGTCAAGGCCTCGGGCCTGCGCGGACGCGGCGGCGCGGCCTTTCCGACCGGCGTGAAATGGGGCTTCATGCCGCGCAGCTCGCCGGCGCAGAAATACGTCGTCTGCAATTCCGACGAGTCCGAGCCCGGCACCTGCCATGACAGGGACATCCTGCGCTACAACCCGCACTCGGTCATCGAGGGCATGGCGATCGGCGGCTACGCGATGACCGCGACGGTCGGCTACAACTACATACGCGGTGAATTCCTCGGCGAGCCGATACCGCGGTTCGAGGCCGCGCTCGCGGAGGCCTATGCGGCCGGGCTCCTGGGCAAGAACATCCTGGGGTCGGGCATCGACTTCGACCTGCACATGTTCGTCGGCGCCGGCGCCTATATCTGCGGCGAGGAAACCGCGCTGCTGGAGTCGCTCGAAGGCAAGCCGGGTCGGCCGCGCTTCAAGCCGCCGTTCCCCGCGAATTTCGGCCTCTACGGCAAGCCGACGACGATCAACAACACGCAGAGCTTCGCGTCCGTGCCGACGATCATGCGCAAGGGCGCCGCGTGGTTCGCAGGACTGGGACCGGTCGAATTCCGGCGGCACCGTGATTTTCTCCGTCTCGGGACATGTCGGGCGGCCCGGCAATTTCGAGCTGCCGATGGGCATTCCGTTCAAGGACCTCCTCGCGATCGCCGGCGGCGTCTGGAAGGGGCGGCGCTTGAAGGCGGTGATTCCCGGCGGCTCTTCGGTGCCGGTCATGCCGGCGGAGGCGATCCTGCCGATCAACATGGACTACGATTCGGTGAAGAAGGCCGGATCCTCGATCGGCACCGGTGCGGTGATCGTGATGGACGAGACGACGTGCATGGTGCGCGCGCTCGAGCGCCTGTCGCGCTTCTACATGTCCGAGTCCTGCGGACAATGCACGCCGTGCCGCGAGGGCACGGGCTGGCTCGAATCGCGTGCTGCAGCGCATCTTGGCGGGCGAGGGCCGCGCCGAGGATCTCAACATGCTCGTCGACGTCGCCAATCGCATCGAGGGCCACACGATCTGCGCGCTCGGCGATGCGGCGGCGTGGCCGGTGCAGAGCTTCATCAAGCATTTCCGTCACGAGTTCGAATACATGATCGAGCACAAAGGCCGGAGCTCGATCGTCGACGGCGCAAGCCGCCGCGGCGGCCTAAAGAGCGAACGATGAGCGAAGATCTGGTCAATATCGAAGTCAACGGCGTTCCGCTCAAGGCCCGCAAGGGCCAGATGATCATGCAGGTCACGGATCCCGCCGGCATCTACATCCCGCGCTTCTGCTATCACGACAAGCTGTCGGTCGCGGCGAACTGCCGCATGTGCCTGGTCGAGGTCGAGAAGGCGCCGAAGCCGCTGCCCGCGTGCGCGACGCCGGTCGCCGAGGGCATGAAGGTCTTCACGAAGTCGCCGCGCGCGGTCGCCGCGCAGCGCGCGACGATGGAGTTCCTGCTGATCAACCATCCGCTCGACTGCCCGATCTGCGACCAGGGCGGCGAGTGCGAGCTGCAGGACCTGGCGGTCGGCTACGGCCGCGACGTGTCGCGCTTCGCCGAGCGCAAGCGCGTCGTCAAGGACAAGAAGCCTGGGTCCGCTGATCTCGACCGACATGACGCGCTGCATCCATTGCACGCGCTGCGTGCGCTTCGGCCAGGAGATTGCAGGGCTACCCCGAGCTCGGCGCCTCCGGCCGCGGCGAGCAGATGAAGATCAGCACCTACGTGGAACACGCGATCGACCACGAACTGTCGGCCAACATCATCGATCTGTGCCCGGTCGGCGCGCTCAACAACAAGCCGTTCCGCTACCACGGCCGTGCATGGGAAATGACCCAGCACGCGCTCGTGTCGCCGCACGACGGCTTCGGCACGAACCTGTACGGCGCACAGCCTGCGCGGCAAATTGATGCGCGTCGTGCCGCGCGAGAACGAGGAGATCAACGAAACCTGGATCGCCGACCGCGACCGCTTCGGCTTCGAGGGCATTTACTCCGACGACCGCGTCACGCGGCCCATGCTGCGCATCGACGGCAAGCTGCAGGCCGTCGATTGGGAGGTCGCGCTGACCGCGGCGGCCGAGGGCCTGAACAAGGTCAAGGCGAACCATGGCGCCGGTGCCGCCGGATTCCTCGCCTCGCCGATGGCGACCGTCGAGGAGTTCTATCTTCTCGCGCAGGTCGCGCGCGGCTACGGTTCGCATCATATCGACCACCGCCTGCGGCAATTGGATTTCCGCGGCCAGGAACGCGAAGGCCGCTATCCGGGGCTCGGCATGCCGATCGCCGCGGTCGAGCGCCTCGAGGGCGTGCTCGTCGCGGGCGCGCACCTGCGCCATGAGATGCCGTTGCTCGCGCACCGCCTGCGCAAGGCCGCGGTCAATGGCGGGGCGAAGATCGGATTCCTGAATCCGCGGCGATACGAATACCTGTTCCCGGTCGCCGCCTACGGGCTCGCCGAGAAGGATCTCGTCGGCGACTTGACCTCGGTGCTGCATGCGGTTGCCGCGCTCGCCGGCAAGCCGGCGCCCGCCGCCGTGCCGGCGCGCGCCGTCGACGACGATCACAAGGCGCTCGCGGCCGCGCTCGTGAACGGCGAGCGCCGCGCGGTGATCCTCGGCGCGCTGGCGCAAAGGCACCCGGCCTATGCGGAACTGAAATCGATCGCCGCGGCGCTTGCGGACCTTGCGGGCGCGAAATTGGCCTTGATCACCGAAGGCGCGAACGCTGCCGGCGGCTATCTCGCCGGCGCCGTGCCGCATCGCTTGCCGGGCGGCGGCGCCGACCCGGCGCCGGGCTTGCCCGCGCGCGCGATGCTGGAGACGGGCATGAGGGCCTTCGTGCTGCTCGGCGCGATCGACCCGGCGGCGGATTTCGCGGCGGGCGCGGATGCGCTTCGCAGCGCGGAACTGGTGATCGCGGTCACGACGCATCTGAACGAGAGCCTGAAGGCGCACGCGCACGTCGTGCTGCCGGCGGGCTCCTTTGCCGAGACCTCGGGCACGTACGTCAACATCGAGGGCCGGTGGCAGAGCTGGGCGGGCGCGGCGAAGATTCTCGGCGAGGCGCGCCCGGCGTGGAAGGTTCTGCGGGTGCTCGGCAATCTTCTCGCGCTGCCGGGCTTCGACTATGCGAGCAGCGAGGAAGTGCGCGAGGCGCTTCTCGCGCAATGCGGCGCGAGCGCGGCGCCGGAAACGCGCGGCGCGCTCGCCGGCGCGGCGCTCGGCGCGCGCGCCGCGGATGCGGCCTGGATGGATATTCCGCCGTACCAAGTCGATGCGCTCGTGCGCGGCTCCGCCGGCGCTGACCAAAACGAAGGACGGGCGGCTCGCTCGAGCCGTGATCTGATCATGTGGGAATGGGCACCAATTCGGGTTTGGGTCGACGGCCTGATCACGCCGTATTGGGCGGCGCCGCTGCTGACGGCCGTCCAAATCTTGATGGTCATGGTCGGCATCATCCTGGTGATGGCGTTCTATACGCTCGCCGAGCGCAAGGTCATCGGCTGGATGCAATCGCGCCGCGGGCCGAACCGGGTCAACCTGTTCTGGGTGCCCGGCCTTGCGCAGCCGTTCGCCGACGTGGTGAAGCTCCTGTTCAAGGAGATCGTGATTCCCGCGGAAGCGAACAAGGTGCTGTTCGGCGTGGCGCCGTTCCTGTCGCTGGTCCCGGCGCTCGCGATCTGGGCGGTGATCCCGTTCGCACCCGAACGCACGTTCGCGAACATCGATGCGGGCCTGCTGTACATCCTGTCGATGACTTCGATGGGCGTCTACGGCGTCATCCTCGCCGGCTGGGCGGCGAACTCCAAATACGCGTTTCTCGGCGCGATGCGTTCCGCGGCGCAAATCGTCGCCTACGAGATCGCGATGGGTTTCGCGATGGTCGGCGTGCTCATGGCGGCGGGGAGCCTCAACATCGGCGCGATCATCGAGGCGCAGCACGGCGGCGCGCTCAGCTGGAACTGGTTCTGGCTCCTGCCGCTGCTCGCCGTCTACTTCATCTCGGGCGTCGCGGAGACCAACCGCGCGCCATTCGACGTCGCCGAGGGCGAGTCGGAGATCGTCGCCGGCTTCCACGTCGATTACTCGGGCATGGGGTTCGCGCTGTTCTTCATCGCCGAATACGTCAACATGATCTTGATCTCGGCGCTGACCGTGATCTTCTTCTTCGGCGGCTGGCTGTCGCCGTTCGACGGTTATCTGCCGGCTTCGTCCTTGCTCGCGGCACCGGGTTTCTTCTGGTTCGGCTTGAAGACGCTCGTGCCGATGTTCGGTTTCCTGTGGCTGCGCGCGACGTTTCCGCGCTACCGCTACGACCAGATCATGCGTCTGGGCTGGAAAGCCTTGATACCGGTCACGCTCGTGTGGCTCGCCGTCGAAGGGCTGATGATCTATTGCCACGTGGGTCCGTGGAAGGGACACATTTAAGATGCAAGGCATTCGCAGCTTCATCAAGACGTTCTTGCTGTGGGAACTCGCACAGGGTTTGTGGGTGACCCTGAAGAACCTGTTCAAGCCGAAGACGACGATCAATTACCCGGAGGAGAAGACGCCGCAGAGCCCGCGCTTCCGCGGCCTGCATGCGCTGCGCCGCTATCCGAACGGGGAGGAGCGCTGCATCGCCTGCAAATTGTGCGAGGCGGTCTGCCCGGCGCTCGCGATCACGATCGAGTCCGGCGTCGGCAGCGACGGCACGCGCCGCACGACGCGCTACGACATCGACCTGTTCAAGTGCATCTACTGCGGTTTTTGCGAGGAGGCCTGTCCCGTCGATGCGATCGTCGAGACCCGCTTGCTCGAATATCACATGGAGAACCGCGGCGAGAACATCATGACCAAGGACAAACTGCTCGCGGTCGGCGAGCGCTTCGAAGCCACCATCGCAGCCGACCGGGCGGCGGACGCGCGGTACCGGTGATGTTTCCGACCATCCTGTTCTTCGCGTTCTCGGCGGTGCTCGTCGCCGCCGCGCTCGGCGTGATCCTCGCGAGGAACCCCGTGCATTCGGCGCTGCTGCTGGTCCTGTGCTTCTTCAACAGCGCGGTCATCTGGCTGCTGCTCAACGCCGAGTTCCTGGGGATCGTCCTCGTGCTCGTCTACGTCGGCGCGGTCATGGTTCTGTTCCTGTTCGTCGTCATGATGCTCGACGTCAACATCGAGGAGCTGCGCAAGGGCATCGCCGGCTACTGGCCGCTCGCGGTCGCCGTCGCGGGCTTCGTCGTGTTCGCGATCGTCAACGTGATCGTCGTCCGGCATCTGGGCGGAGTGGCGCTCAAGGTCGCGCCGCCGCTTCCGGCGAATTATTCGAATACCCGCGAGCTCGGGATCGCGTTGTTCACGCGCTATGCGTACCCCGCGCAGATCGCCGCCGTGATCCTGCTCGTCGCGAGCGTCGCCGCGATCGTCCTCACGCTGCGGCGGCGGCCGGGCATCAAGCCGCAGAACGTGTCGGAACAGGTGCGCGTGCGCGCGAAGGACCGCGTGCGCATCGTCAAAATGAGCTCGGAGAGGCGTCCATGATCACCTTGACCGAGGTATTGACGCTGTCGGGACTGCTGTTCGCGATCGCGGTCGCCGGCGTATTCCTCAATCGCAAGAACATCATCGTCCTGTTGATGTGCATCGAACTACTGCTGCTCGCGGTCAACTTCAACTTCGTCGCGTTCTCGCGGTTCCTGGGCGACATCAACGGCCAGATCTTCGTCTTCTTCATTCTGACCGTCGCGGCGGCGGAAGCGGCGATCGGACTCGCGATCCTGGTCGTGCTGTTCCGCGAGCGCCGCAGCATCAACGTCGAAGATCTGGATACGCTGCAAGGTTGAGGGGCGAAAGATAATCATGGAGTCCATTTACCTCACGATTGCGCTCGCGCCGCTGGTGGCCGCGATCGCGGCCGGCGTCGGCGGACGTGCGATCGGCCGCGTCGGCGCACAAACCGTGACGATCCTGGGCGTCGCGATTTCGTTCGCGCTGTCCGCCTACGTGTTGAAGGGCATGGTCGTCGACGGGGCGGCGCCGTTCAACGGCCCGGTCTACACCTGGCTGGTCAGCGACGGCGTGACGATGCAGGTCGGTTTCCTGATCGACCATTTGTCGGCCTTGATGATGGTCGTCGTCACGTTCGTGTCGCTGATGGTGCACATCTACACCGTCGGCTACATGCGCGACGACCCGGGCTATCAACGCTTCTTCAGCTACATATCGCTGTTCACGTTCGCGATGCTCATGCTCGTGATGTCGAACAATTTCATGCAGCTGTTCTTCGGATGGGAAGCGGTCGGCGTCGTCTCCTACCTGTTGATCGGCTTCTGGTATACGCGCCCGACGGCGATATTCGCGAACCTGAAGGCGTTCCTCGTCAATCGCGTCGGCGATTTCGGCTTCGTCCTCGGCATCGCGGCGGTCCTTTATTACACGGGCTCGCTGGACTATGCGACCGTGTTCGCGCACGCGGACAAGATCGCCGCGGCGCAGCTGCAGATCACGCCGACGGCCACCTGGTCCGCGATCAGCTTCACCTGCATCGCGTTGTTCGTCGGCGCGATGGGCAAGTCCGCGCAGATGCCGCTGCACGTCTGGCTCCCGGATTCGATGGAAGGCCCGACGCCGATTTCGGCGTTGATCCACGCCGCGACGATGGTCACCGCCGGCATCTTCATGGTCGCGCGCATGTCGCCGCTGTTCGAGCTGTCCGAAACGGCCTTGTCGACGGTTCTCGTGATCGGCGCGACGACGGCGCTGTTCATGGGGCTGTTGGGCATAGTCAACAACGACATCAAACGCGTGGTGGCCTATTCGACGCTGTCGCAACTTGGCTATATGACCGTCGCACTCGGCGCTTCGGCCTATGCCTCGGGCATCTTCCATTTGATGACGCACGCGTTCTTCAAGGCGCTGCTGTTCCTCGCCGCGGGTTCGGTGATCATCGCGATGCATCACGAGCAGGACATGCGGCGCATGGGCGGCTTGAAGAAGTACATGCCGATCACGTATTGGACGAGCCTCGTCGGCTCGCTCGCGTTGATCGGCTTTCCCGGCACCGCCGGGTTCTTTTCGAAGGACGCGCTGATCGAGGCCGTGCACGGTTCGCACCTGCCGGGATCCGGGTACGCGTATTTTTGCGTCGTTACGGGCGTGTTCATCACCGCGCTCTACACGTTCCGCATGTTCTTCATGACGTTCCACGGCAAGGAGCGCATGGACCATCATACCCAGGAACATCTGCACGAGAGCCCGTGGGTCGTGACCGTCCCGTTGATTCTCCTCGCGATCCCGTCGGCGCTGATCGGTTGGTTCACGATCAAGCCGCTGTTGTTCGGCGACTTCTTCGCGGGGGCGATCAAGGTCATGCCGGTGCACGACGTGCTGGCGCCGCTCGGCGGGGAGTTCCACGGTCCGGGGGCGTTCGTCCTGAGCGCACTCACCGGCTTGCCCGTGTGGCTCGCCGCGGCCGGCGTCTTTTGCGCGTGGCTGTTCTTCCTGAAGAAGCCTGAGTTCGCCGATGCCGCCGAACGCCGGTTCGGTTGGCTGCACCGCGTGCTCGTGAATAAATTCGGCTTCGACTGGTTCAACGAGCATGTGATCGTCGCCGGCGCGCGCCTGCTCGGCGGCGGGCTGTGGCGGTTCGGCGACCAAGACATCATCGACGGCGGGATGGTCAACGGCAGCGCCCGCATCGTCGGCTGGTTGTCGTCGGTGGTGCGCTACGCGCAATCCGGGTACCTCTACCATTACGCGTTCGCGATGATCCTAGGGCTCGCGTCGCTGTTGATGTGGCTCATATGGCGGACATGATGTTTTCCGGACACTTATTGTCGGTTCTGATCTGGCTGCCGATCGCGGGCGGCGCGGCCGTGCTCGCGGTGGGCAATGACAACGCGAGCGCCGCGCGCTGGCTGTCGCTGATCGTCGCGCTCGCGACGCTCGTCTTCAGCGTGCCGTTGTACACGCAATTCAGCGACGGGACCGCGGCGATGCAGTTCGTCGAACACGCGTCCTGGATTCCGAGCATCAATGCCCGGTTCTCGCTCGGAGTGGACGGCATAGCGATGCCGCTCATTCTGCTGACGACGTTCACGACCGTGCTCGTCGTGATCGCGGGGTGGGGCAGCGTCGAGAAGCGGGTCGCGCAGTATTTCGGCGCGTTCCTGATCCTCGAGGGCGCGATGATCGGCGTGTTCTGCGCGGTTGACGCCTTGCTGTTCTACGTGTTCTGGGAAGTGATGCTGATTCCGATGTTCATCATCATCGGCGTCTGGGGCGGGGCGCGGCGCGTCTATGCGACGATCAAGTTCTTCCTGTATACGTTCCTCGGCTCGCTCCTGATGCTGGTCGCGCTGATCTATCTGCACATGAAATCGGGCAGCTACGATCTCGCGGTGTTCCAGCGCACGGGTTTGAGCCTCACCGAGCAGACGCTGATCTTCCTCGCGTTCTTCGCTGCGTTCGCGGTCAAGGTGCCGATGTGGCCGGTGCACACGTGGCTGCCGGATGCGCACGTCGAGGCGCCGACCGGCGGTTCGGTCGTGCTCGCTGCGATCATGCTGAAGATGGGAGGCTATGGCTTCCTGCGCCTGTCGCTGCCGATCACGCCGGATGCGAGCCGCGAACTGACCTGGCTCATGATCGGCTTGAGCTTGATCGCGGTGGTCTACATCGGCTTCGTCGCGCTCGCGCAGAAGGACATGAAGAAGCTGATCGCCTATTCGTCGATCGCGCACATGGGCTTCGTGACGCTCGGCATATTCGTCGGTTTCAAGATCGTCGAGCATACGGGCCGCACGGCGGGGGTCGAAATGGCCTTGGACGGCGCGGTCGTGCAGATGATCTCCCACGGCCTCGTCTCCGGCGCGATGTTCCTCTGCGTCGGCGTGCTGTACGACCGCATGCACAGCCGGGAAATCAGCGCATACGGCGGCGTCGTCAACACGATGCCGATCTTCGCGACGTTCATGGTCCTGTTCGCCCTCGCGAATTCCGGCCTGCCCGGCACGTCGGGCTTCGTCGGCGAATTCCTCGTGATCCTCGCCGCGTTCAAGGCGAACGTATGGTATTCGGTGCTCGCCGGCACGACGCTCGTGCTCGGCGCCGCGTACACGTTGTGGCTGGTCAAGCGCGTTATATTCGGAGCGGTCGCGAACGACCACGTCGCGGCGCTCAAGGATCTCAACGGCCGCGAATTCCTCGTGTTGGGCGTGCTCGCGGCGGCCGTCCTGCTGGTCGGTCTCTGGCCCGCGCCGCTCCTCGATGCGATGCGGGCGACGACGCAGCACCTAACCCAGCAGCTGCTGGTTTCGAAGATTTCGCCTTAAGGCTCACGCATGAACGCTTTCAGTGTGGTTGATTTCAATTCGGGATTGACGCTCGCGCGGCCGGAAATTTTCCTGGGGTTGGCGGCGTGCGCGATCCTGCTGCTCGATCTCTTGCTGAAAGATTCCCAGCGGCAGGTGACCGCGGTGCTGGCCGTGCTGACTCTGCTCGTCACCGCGGCGCTCGCGGCGACCACGCCGGTCGCGGGGCGCGTGACGGCCCTCGGCGGCATGTTCGAATGGGATGGGATGGCGCAGGCGCTCAAAGTCGTCGCGCTGCTGACGGTCGCGGTCGTGTTCGTCTATTCGACCGATTACCTGCAGAGGCGCGGGCTCATGAAAGGCGAGTACTTCGTGCTCGGCCTATTCGCGACGCTCGGCATTCTCGTGCTCGTCTCGGCCGCGAGCCTGATCACGCTGTACCTCGGGCTCGAGCTCCTGTCGCTCTGCCTCTACGCGATGGTCGCGTTCGACCGCGAATCCGGCAAGGCCGCGGAGTCGGCGATCAAGTTCTTCGTCCTGGGTTCGCTCGCCTCGGGCACCTTGCTCTACGGCATGTCGATCGTCTACGGCGTCACGGGCAGCCTCCAGCTCGATGCGATCGCGACCGCGGTGCACGGCGGCCTTGCGGCGAACATCGGCCTGTTGTTCGGCATTGCGTTCATCATCGTCGCGATCGGCTTCAAGTTCGGTGCCGTGCCGTTCCACATGTGGATACCCGACGTCTATGAGGGATCGCCGACCTGCGTGACGCTGTTCATCGGCAGCGCGCCGAAGATCGCGGCATTCGCGCTCGCGATGCGCCTCCTGACCGAGGGTCTGGGCGGGGCCGTGGCGGATTGGAGCCAGATGCTGGTCGTGCTCGCGGTCCTGTCGATGGCGATCGGCAACGTCGTCGCAATCGCGCAGTCGAACTTGAAGCGTATGCTCGGGTACTCGACGATTTCCCACGTCGGCTTCATCCTGCTCGGCATCCTGTCGGGTACCGCGCAGGGCTACCAGGCGGCGATGTTCTACACGATCACCTACGTGATCGTCGCCGCGGGCTCGTTCGGCATGATCCTCCTCATGTCGCGCCAGGGCTTCGAGGCCGACGAAATCACCGACTTCAAGGGTCTGAACGCGCGCAGTCCCTGGTTCGCGGGCATGATGGCGATATTCATGTTCAGCCTGGCTGGCCTGCCGCCGTTCATCGGCTTCTGGGCGAAATTCGGCGTGATCCAGGCGGTCCTCGGCGCGCAGCTACACCTGGCTCGCGGTCGTCGCCGTGCTGTTCTCGGTGATCGGTGCGTATTACTACCTGCGCATCGTCAAGCTCATGTATTTCGACGAGCCGACGGACGCGGCGGCGATCGGCGGCTCGGCGTTGATGCGCGCGGTATTGAGCGCGAACGCGTTGCTCGTGCTCGCGTTGGGGCTGATGCCCGGCGCGCTGTTCGTGGTCTGCGAGCGCGCGCTGTCGTAGCGGAGCGGAGCGGGGCGGACGCCGGCGTCCGAGCGGTTGAATTCGTCATCGCTTGCATTTGCCGGGTTCATCAGTACAATGCACGGCTCTCTCTGGTGCGGGGTGGAGCAGTCTGGCAGCTCGTCGGGCTCATAACCCGAAGGTCGCAGGTTCAAATCCTGCCCCCGCTACCAATTTGTCAAAATCGTCGCGCGGAGCGCCAGGATGGCGTGCACAGCCTCGCTGCGCTCGATCCATCGGCTCTTTCGAATCCTTCCCGCCTGTAAGCCGCCTATCAATCGTGCCGGAAGTCCATTACGCGTGATCGGCTGAGGTGCAATAGCTCCTGACCTCACCCGGCACTGAAGCGAGCCCCCAGAACAAGACGTCGAACCCTATCCGGATGCCGATATCCGGATGCCAGCCATTGGTGCGATTCCATTGTGTCACTGGCTCGATGTATCCAAACAGCCATCCGGCATGGAGCGGACGCTTCATGAGCACGCCGACCTCGTACAAGGAAGCGCGAGACGACCGGTCCCCGGAGACGCTGAGGTGTGCGACCACCCCGCAGGCAAGGTCGTGGCCCGTTGCAAACCGATCGTAGCGACGCTCCTGGATCACGGCCCGCGCGTAGCCTAGGACCAACGTCTGCGACCAATCCGTCGCGGAGGTATTGCGAACCCAGTCGGCATAGCTGGTCGAGCGCACCATCCACCGGCCGTTCCACCCCTCGAGCGCGATCCCGCCGCTCGTACCGATGCCCAATCCGCTCTGAACGTACGGTTTGACGAAGGGATACAGCGATAGATTTCCTAGCGACCAGGTCGGCGCCCATCGCACCGCCGCAAAGGCCGAGGGTGAACTGCTTCCTCGTACGCCAAGTTCGAGCTTGAGATGCGACTGCGCCATGAATTGGGCACCGAAGCTGAGCGGATTGTGTTGTTCCGCCGGAACGGCGGGCGTTTCTTGCACGGCGCCGCTGGTCACGAATAACTTCATGCGCCGCTCGATATTGGGTAGCGCGAGCGCCGACTCCAAATCCCGAGACCCGTTGAAGTCGACGCCATCCTGACGGTGCAGGAACTGGGAGTCGAAGCCGATGCGCACCGGCGAGAGCGGCACCACGATCGGCGCTTGTTCAGACGAGCCGAATCGCAGGTCGATTTTCTCGAACAGGCGCTGCAGGCGACGGTATAGCCAGTCGTGGCCTGCGTCGAGACGCCGGCCGAGCGTATCAACCACTTCAGTCGACGCTTTGCGCAGCTTCTCGACGGGGCCGATGGCTGGGCGCACCTGCTCGGGACCCTGAGAGTCCGCGCGCGAATAGGTCGCCAGCAAGACGATCAAAGCCGCCAAGATTGCCAAGCGAGGCTTTTTCACGTCAGACCCATGTGCGCGCTATTTCGCAGATTCATGATCCCGATCTTGTCTATCGCGGCCGATACGCCCCCGTCGATAGCCAAGTCCCAATCACCTTGCCGAACACCCATTGCGGTGTTGCAGTAAAGAAAAACGGTACGGCAGCTCTGCTTGCCGAGTCTGTAAGGAGTTCTGCGTATTCCAGCGTTAGCGCCGGGAGTGCCGCGAAGCGTGCACCGGGTGAGGCTCGGTACGAGGCATGCGCGGCGCGGCGATCAGGGCCGCAAGCGGATCTCGCCTTCGTTTTCTGGTCGGCGGCCGCGCTTGTCCGCGTAGAACGTCCGGATGCGGGCAAGATCGACGGATTCATCTCCCGTCAAGGTTAGGTACTCGTCGATTCCCACCGTGCGTGTCGCGTAGTCGATGAATCCCAAGCCAACCGGCAGATGCCCCGCGACCGCAATGCGGTAGAACCCGGACTTCCAATAGTTGGTGCGAGAACGGGTGCCCTCGGGGGTGATTGCCAGCCACATCCAGTCGCTCCTTGCGAATTCCGCGAGCGAGGCCGCCACGAATCCCGAACGCTGGTCCCTCCTGATTGGCATACCGCCGAGGCGCAATAGAAGCCGTCGCAACGGCCACCGGAAAAGGCTGTCCTTGCCCATCCAGCGGATCGGCAATCCGACGCCAATCTTGTACAGCACGCCGACGATGAAATCCCAGTTCGACGTGTGCGGATAGACGATGATGATTCCGTGCGCGGCCGGCGGTGGCACGAAGACGCTGCGCCAGCCGGATAGCCGCAGCAATGCGCGGGCGCAGCGCTGCACCTTATTGCGGCATGTTGCCGAAGTCCATGTATAACGCATTCCAGCGATGTCCATCCGGATCGACGAGTCCGCAACCGTACATGAAGCCATTGGATTCACGTGGTTCACTGAAGACCTTGCCGCCTGCGGCTCGTGCACGCAGCGCCAGGTCGTCGACTTGAGTCCTGCTGTCGGCACCGATTGAGAACAGGACCTCGGTTCCCTTTGTGGCGTCCGACAACGGGTTGTTCGTAAATCCGGAAAATACGCTTTCGGTGAACAGCATGAGAACGACTTTTTTCTCGCCGATGGTAAAAGAGGCGGAATTCGCGCTGTTTCCCCGCCCCGGCTTCGGGGCGAAGCCTATTTCCGTGTAGAACGAAACCGATTTCGCGAGATCCTTCACAGGTAGATTGATCCAAACGTCTTGAGCCATGTGCGTTCTCCTAGGCCACCCAAAGACAATAGCGGCACGACGCGAATTGAACAAGCGGGCCGGATCGAGACGGCGGGGGTCCGGCCGCGTTAGAAGAATTCGCCGAGGAATGCCGCCGCCTTGTCCGAGATGCCGGCGATCTTGTTGGTCGCCTGCCGATAGAATTTGAAATTGAGCTCGGTCCCCGGCCGGCCGTCATTCCAGTCGGTGAGATGTTTGAGCTCGCTTCGCCCCAGCGGCCGCTTCGCGAGCGCGGTGCGTTCGATGGTGAGGCTCACGCGCGGCGTTTGCCGCGCGATGCCGCGCTTCGACGGGATCGGCGCCGCGGCGGTGACGATGCCGCGCGCAATGAGGCCGTGGCCGCCCTCGTTCTCGCTCGCGAACACGAAAACCGCGTCGCCTTCGGTGATCAGCTTGCCGCCGTACATGGTCTTTTGCGCGGTGAACGCAAACGTCCGCGCATGCGGATCCGCAATCTTCGCTTTGATCACGAACGCCATGCTTTTCCCGTATCAATCCATCCACTTCATCCGGTCACACTTCCAGCCGATCTCCCGAACGCGCGACGAGTGTATAGAGCACCGGCATCAGGAAGATGCTGATCAGGAGCCGCGACAGCATGCCACTCACGATGACCAGCGCGAACGGCCGTTGGGTATCCGTGCCGACACCCGTGGCAAGCGCCGCCGGCAGCAGGCCGAGCGCGGCCACGAGCGCGGTCATGATGATCGGGCGAAGCCGTTCGATCGCGCCTTGCCGTATGGCCTCGGGCAGGGGAGTCCCGCCACGCCGCAGTTCGTTGACGTAC
>CAVQYI010000005.1:0-13695 GCA_963718135.1 uncultured Pseudomonadota bacterium
CCTCGACGTACGGCACGACCGCATACCGCACCCAGTGGTCGGAGAGCACCGCGCGCACGCCGGCGCCCGCCCACTCCGGCTCGGCGAGCTTGGACTCGAATACGGCCAGTGCGCCTTCCCAGCCACCGGGTCCCGGCGAATCCACGGGTGCGGTCAATTCCCGCACCACGCGGTGGCGCAGGCCGCGACGAGTGCGCACGAGGCACACCCGGCGCGGCGCGAGGTGCACGCCGAGTTCGTCAGGCCATAATCGTGACACGGTTGACCTCCTCGAGCGTGGTCTCGCCGCGACGCACGAGATCCATGGCCACCGAGTGGATCAGGCGCACGCCCGAACGCTGCGACAATTCCTTCAACTGCCGCACGGGTGCGCGCGCGATGACCGCCTCGCGAATCTCGTCGGTCATCACCAGGAGTTCGCCGATGGCCTTGCGGCCGCGATAGCCCGTACCGCGGCAATGCGGGCAGCCTCGGCCGATGAAGAAGTCGTACGACGCACTCTCCGAAGCGCTCAAGCCGGACTGCTCGAGGAGCTTGCGCGCCGGCACGCAGCGCTCCGCGCACTGATCGCAGACGATGCGGATCAGGCGCTGCGCGAGCACGCCCGAGAGCGCGGATACGAAGCTGTAGGTGTCGACGCCCATGTGAGTGAACCGGCTGACGACGTCGAAGACGTTGTTCGCGTGCACCGTCGTGAACACCAGATGGCCGGTGAGCGCCGATTGGATCGCGATCTGCGCGGTCTCCGGATCGCGAATTTCGCCGACCATGATCTTGTCGGGGTCGTGGCGCAGGATCGAGCGCAGTCCGCGCGCGAACGTCAGGCCCTTCTTCTCGTTGACGGGAATCTGCAGTACGCCCTGCAGCTGGTATTCGACCGGATCCTCGATCGTGACGATCTTGTCGTTGCCGGTCTGGGTCTCGGATATCGCCGCATACAGCGTCGTCGTCTTGCCGCTGCCGGTGGGCCCGGTCACGAGCAACATGCCGTACGGCAACAGGCTCAGCCTGCGCATTTTCGCGACCACGGCCGGGTCGAAGCCGAGCGTGTCGAGGCGCAGGCCGTTCATGCGCTCCGTGAGCGCCTGCTTGTCGAGCGCCCGCAGCACCGCGTCCTCGCCGAAGATGCTCGGAATCACGGAGACGCGAAAATCGATCGGCCGGTTGTCGAGCGCGATCGTGAAGCGCCCGTCCTGGGGAACCCGGCGTTCGGCGATGTCCAGTTCGGACATGACCTTGATGCGCGAGATCACCTGTTCGGCGACGGCCGTGCCGCTGACCGTCGCGATCTGCACGAGCACGCCGTCGATGCGATAGCGGACCACGAGGCCGTGGCCGCGGTCGACTCGAGATGGATGTCGCTCGCGCCGGCGCGCAGCGCGTCGTAGACCGTCGAATGTACGAGCCGCACGACCGGGCTCGCGTCCTCGCTGATCGAAACGTACGAGAGATTGTCGAGGTTCACGCACGCGTTGCCGTGAGCCTCGGCGTCGGGCAGCACCGAGTCGATCGCGCGCAGGCTTTCGGCGTGTCGCACGATCAGCGCGGCGAGTTCGCCCGAGTCCGCGAGCGCCCACTCGATCGGCTCCGCGATCCGGATTTCCAGCCAGCCGCGCAACGCGGTGTTGAACGGGTCGGCGAGGATCGCGAGGATGCCGCCCTTCGACCTGCGCGACCACGCACCGCCGCCGGGTCGCCTCCGCCGCCGGCAGCAGGTCGAACGACGGCGCGAGTCTCGACGAGCTCCTCGGCGCCGACGTAGCGGTAGTCGAGCAGCGCGGCGAGCGCGCGCGCCAGATCCGCGCCCGACAGGCCGCTCGTCTCGCGCAGTACGTCGAACGGCGAGGTATTGCGTCTCCTCGGCCGCCAGCATCGCCCGCGACAGCAGGGCTTCATCGAGGGCGACGGGGTCGCCGCGCGCCCGCCGGCTGTGCGACATCTTTTGCCAAGGCGTTCACTGGATGCTGCCCGCGAGCTGGAAGATCGGAAAATACATCAGCATGACGATGACGCCGATGAACAGGCCGATCACGGTCATCATCAGCGGCTCGATCAGGCGCGTGAATATGCCGATCCAGCGCGACAAGGACTCGTCGTAGAACGCGGCGATCCGTCTCGGTCATCTCGCCCATGTTGCCGCTGCGCTCGCCGACGCGCAGCATGCGCGTCGCGACCGGCGTCGTCAGCCCGTTCGCATCCAGCGCGTTGGCGAGCGATTGTCCCTCGCGCACGGCTTGAATCGCCTGCAGGAACCGCGGACGCAAGGATTCACCGAGCAGTCCCGAGGACATCTGCAGCGCCGTCACCGCCGGCATGCCGCCGCGGAGCAGCATGCCGACCGTGCGATACATGCGCGCGAGCTGATAGACGCGCAGCTGTTCCCCGATCGTCGGCAGGCTCGCGACCCACGCGCCGAGAGCCGCTCGCGTCGCCGGCCGGCTGAGCGCGTAGGCGGCCGCGCCGATCGCGCAGGCGAACGCGACGACGACCGCGAACGTGTGCATTTCGATCAATTGCCCCCATTTCAGCAGGATGCGCGAGGCGAGCGGCAGATTCGATCCCAGCTCTTCGTAGATACTGCTGAAGCGCGGCACGACGTAGCCCAACAGGAACATCGTCACCAGGAATCCGGCGCCGAGCAGCACCGCGGGATAGATCGAGGCATTGACGAGCGTGTTGCGCAGCGCGTCGATCTGCTGTTGATAGGCGATGTACCGCGTCAGGGACTCGCGCAGCGCGCCGGTGCGTTCGCTCGCGCGCACCGTCGAGACGTACAGCGCCGGGAAGGTCTCGCGGATGTTCGCTGAGAGCGGTCGCCAAGGTCTGGCCTTCGTACAGCCGGCTCATGATGCGCTCGAGCGGCCGGCGCAGCGCGACGTTGCTCTCCTTCTCGGTCAGCGCCTCGATCGATTCGACGAGCGACAGGCCCGCATCCAGCAAGGCGACCAGTTCCTGGCTGAAAATCACGACCGGCAGCTTCGCATTGCGCGTGAACAAGCGTCGCCGCCCGACCGCGGCGACCGAGATGATGCGCAGACCCTGCAGCGCGAATTGCCGGCGCGCGTCGGCCTCGTCGACGGCGTCGATCGATTGCGTCATCACGGCGTGGGCTGGAGTCAGCGCTTTGATGCGAAATTCCATGGCGCTCACCAATTGCCGATGTCTGCATTCTCGCCGGTACCGCCGGGTCGGCCGTCCTTGCCGTAACTCATCAGGTCGAAATCATTGTTGTGCGTGCCGGGCGCGGCGTAGAGGTACGGCCGCCCCCAAGGATCCATCGGCACGTCCTTCTGCAGATAGGGTCCGGCCCAGTTCGGCTCGTTCGGCGGCGCCGTGTTGAGGACCGCGAGACCCTCTTCGGTCGTCGGCAGCCTGCCGACATCGAGCCTGAACGCCTCGATCGCCTTGTCGAGCGCGTCGATCTGCGCTTTCGTCTCCTTGACCTGGGACTTGCCCACCTGGGCGAAGTAGCGCGGCGCGACGAATCCGGCGAGCAAGCCGATGATCACCATGACGACCAACAGCTCGAGTAGCGTAAACCCACGCGAGCGGCGCAAGGGAGGCGCGCAAAGAGGTTCCATGCGGGGAACTGTACGCACTCGCCTCGGAAAGCGAAGGTAGGAAAACACGGTAGAGCCCGGATGAATAAGACAATATCCGGAGCCAAATCAAGGGCCCGGCACGCCTCAGACGCGGCGGCGCGCCGCCGCCCGCGGCGGCCGCCGGCGCGCGCGGCAGCGTGAACAAGGACGCCTCCAGCGGCACGTTCAGCAGGACTTTGAGGACCCGCATCCGCTCCATGGTGTGCACGCCATCGACGGCGGTGCGGATTTCGTACGGCACTTCGACCTCGCCGACCTTGCGAAAGCCGCTGAACATGGTCTCGATCGGCCAAATTCGGCCGCCGATCTCGCGCGTACCGTCGATTTTGACGTCGAGGAAGTCCTGCGCGTCGACCCAGACGTGACGCGTCGCGCCATTCTTCAGCGCCAGATTGAGTTTGTAAGCCGGACGCCCCCCAAGATCCTCGATGCCGGCGAGCGTCGCGACCGTGTCGTTCGCCGCCGCGCCGAGCAATGGACCGTCGAGGCCCTGCTGCGACGCTGCAGCGCGATTCTGCGCATCCGTGTAGGGTCGCGCGATCGCGCCACCGGGTCCCGGCTGCACCGTGTAACCCACGGTCCCGTCGAACGCCTGAATCGCGGTCGCGCCGCGATACTTCAGTTCCATGCGCATTTTATTCGGCCGCTGCAGCTCCAAGCGGAACTCGACGATCTGTGCGGCATCCGGGTCGATGCGCTGCGCACGTGCATCGCGCGCGGCGCGATCGGGAACATCGCTCTCGTGTTCGATGAGGCCGATCTGCACCATGGACGTGATGCGGCGCCAGGCGGCGAGACCGCCGCGCGCTCGCGCATTGCGCCTCAGGATCTCCTCGACGCTCAAATTCGGCGCCACCGCGGGGACCGGTTTGACGTCCGGCGGCGGCAAGGCGGCGGCCGGCGGCGAACCGGCCGCGCCGAGCAAGCAGAGCGCGCACAGCGCAACGCCGAATGCGCGGCGCGGACCTCGATCGACGGAATCGTTCATCATGATGTCAAGGCCTCCTGGATCGGCGACCGGTCATGGCGTGACCCAGTCGCTCGCGAGCACCACGCCGCCGGCCGCGGCATCCGACCGGCGCACGAGATAGCCTCCCTTCGAAGCGAAGCGCTGGCCGGGAGCAAGGCCCAAGCGCGGGTAGTAGCCGTTGATGATGCGGCGGCCCAGCATCATTTCCATGCGCTCGACGAGGTATTCCGGGACGAAGCTGTCGAGCATGTGGCCGAGCGTCTCGGACAGGATGACGCACGCATAATAAGTATCGGTCTGCACTTTTTCCGCGGTGACCGGAATGCGCTGCACGTGCAACCAGCCGAGCGGAAAATCCATGCGCACGCGACGCAGTTCTGGCGAATCCACGGGATAGGTCTCGAGCGTCGCCGCGCGCCATGCCGCCGGCACCGGTGCGGACTCGAGGCCGGCCATGAGGCCGGAAATGAACACCCGCGCAGCCGGCGGTTCTCCCCTGAGCGCCGCGATATCGTCCTTGCGCAGCCAGAGCACGAGCGCATCGCCGGGCGCACGCCCGCAAACGCCTGTCTGAGCGCGCTAGCGGTCTCGCCGCGATCCGCGGATTTCGCCGGCAAGACACGCCGGTCAAGCTCGACCGCCGCGTGCTTCGCGCGCCGCTCGAGCGCCGCCGCGGCCGCGCCGCCGATGTCGCCGGCTCGATATACCTCGACGAGGCGCCGCGGCTGCGGCGTATCCGGCGCGAAAAGGCGCGCCGCGATCAAGTCCGCTTCGAGCAACACCCCGCGGGAATAGTAGACGGGATAGAAGTCATCCTCGGCGACGACGGGCAAATCCACGTTCGGCAAAAGGCAGGGTACGCGGTTCTGCTCGCAGAACCGATGAATCGGACCCCAGTCGCGGCCGCCGAGCCCGGAGATGACCGCGAATACGGGTTCCGCGGCCAAATGATCGTCGAGTTGGCGTCGCCACGCCGCCGGCGGGCCGGATAACTCCCAGACGTGCAGCCGCCATTTGCGCGTCACACGATACATGATCTCGCGCGACGCATGCATCGGCCTTACCTCCCCGGCGATCACGCGGTTCTGCACGGCGAAGAAGCGCTCCAATACGGCGAGCATCGCCTCCTTCCCGGCCGGATCGGCATCCGGCGTCACGATCGTCGCGAAGTCCAGCGTCGTCTCGGAGACGCCGCGTGCCGGCCTGCTGCCCAAGGTCCTCAGATAGGCAAGGAGCGACGCCATCGCGGCTTGGTCGAGCGCGTAGCGCGGCATCACCGGGTTGAGCGCGCTGCCGTTCGGCCGAATCCCGGTGCGGATCAAGCGGCCGAGGGACGCATCGTCGTAGGCCCCGGCGCGCGGCACGAACCCTGCGACGTGCGCCATGGTCATGTCAGTGACATTGGCCGAGCGGCGGCGATAGAGGTATTTCTCGGTGATCGGCGGAATCAGGATATTGCCTTCGACGTAGCCCAAGCCGCTGCGCCGGTGGCAGTTCTCGCACGCGGCCGCGCGGCCGCTGACGTTGGCGCCGGACTCGCGCGCGCCCTTCACCGGCGTTCCCGAAGGCAAGGCGCCATACCGGTAGATCGCCTTGCCCGCGGCGATCGGCGACTCCGCCGTCGCGGCGAAGACGCCGGCGCCCGCACCGAGCGTCGCGGCAAGCAACGCGCCCGTGAGAGCCGCGGCGCGCATGCGGCGCATTGCCGCTCTGCCGCCCATCGGTTCGTTCAATGCCGGCCCGTGCCCGTCGCCTTCGCAACCGTCGCGCTGCTCACCGGCGCAACGACGCTGAAGCGCGCATCGTCGAGCCGCGGATTGACCGCGACCTTGTCGATGGAGAGCTTGGTCGCGCCGGGCACGCCGGCCACCGTCGTCTCGGCGAGCATCGGCATCATCAGGCCGTCGATCGAGCGGTAATCCGCAAGGTAGGTGACGACGGCGTGCTGCTTGCCGTCCAATTTACGCGTGCCGTCGATCTGCACGTCGAGGAAGGTCGCCGCGTCGACCCACACGTGACGCACGTCGCCGCTCTTCAGCGTGAGTTTGAGCTTGTACGCCTCGCGTCCGCGCACCGGCTCGATGCCTGCCAGCGCGATCTGCGTGCCCTTGCGCGCGTAGTCGATCAGCGGACCGTCGAGTTCCTGTTCCTGCGCCGCAAGCTTCAGTTCCGCCGGCGTATAAGGCTCCGGCGTCGCGCGGCCGAGAAACGGCCGGATCTTGACGCCGCGTGTGCCGTCGTAGATTTGAATCGCCGTCGACTTGTTGAACTCGATTTCCAGCCGCGTCATGCGCGGCCGCTTCATTTCCAGCCGGAACGGCAGCTGGATCACGCGGTTTGGATCGTCCTGCGCGCCCTGCGGCTGCGCCGCGGCCGAGGGCTGTGCCGCCCGCGGCCGCGCGGCCGCCGCCGGGGGATGGTAGTCCGGACGCGAGGAAAACGGCTTGTTCGCGTCCATCGTGCCGCTCATTTCCAAGGTGGTCACCTTGCGCCAGGCCTCCGCGCCGCCGCGCGCCGCGACGTTGCGCGCGACGATCTCGCCGACCGCAAGCGCCGGGGCCGCGGCTGCGCTCGCGCCCACCCCAAGCGCCGCGATCGCGGTCATCACGCCGATGAATTTGAGCATGGTCAAAACTCCCTAAGTGCCATGATTACAGCGCGGGCAGTCCCGCGGCATCGAATTTCCCGATCACGATGCTGACGGGATTGCCGCGCGCGACGATCTTGGCGGCGTTGCCGAAGATCATGAAATAGGTGCGGCCTGGTTTCGGCGCCGTATGCTGGCGCAGTTCGCCGACGTTCTCGAGCGCCGGCACCGCGAGCACGGCGCCGCTGCGTTCGTCGACGAGGAACGGCCTCGCGTTGACGTCGAGCAGCGGCTTCGCCTTGCCGGGATCGACCACTTGGAACTTGAACTCCAGCATCCAGTCGTCGGCGACGAGGCGCACGCCGCCGACGTCGACGCCCCAGGTGCGGCGGAAATAATCGCCGTGGCTCGACGCCCAGTTTCTCATCAAGGCGCTCGCGCCGTTCGCCGCGACATGGTCGGCGATCACCGCGGCATCCGCCGCGCCGGGCGCCTTGGCTGCCGCGGCCGGCGTCTCGGCGCGCCGCGACGGCTCGTCCGCGCACCCCGCGATCAGGGCGCCTGCGGCGACGAGGGCGGCTATCGCGGCGGCTCGAGCCACTACGGCACCACCAACTCGTGCGCACCGATGTCGTACGCGCCGCCTTGCGGACGTATCGTGCTGAAGAAGTCGAGCCCCGGCGCGCCGCCCGCGGTTCCATTGTTGTAAGCCGAACTCCCCGTGCCGCCAAGGCGATAGTCCGCGAACGGCGCGCCGGCCGCGGTGTTCGGGTAGGCGATCGGCGCGGTCAGCGACAGCGGCCCGTAGCGCAGGTCGACGAAGTTGCCGCTCTCGTCGGACGAGGCGCTGATCGTCTGCGAGCCGTTGCAATAGGGGTGCACGAGCCGCGGATTGCCGCTGCGATTATTTGCACCGCCGTAACCCGTCGTGGCCGACAACACCGAATACCGCGGCGCGAGCTTGTTCGCGCCCGGCGCCGCCGCCGAAGCGTCGGTGAGCACGCCGACATCCCAGTATTTCTCATGCGTGGGATCGCAGGCGCCGGTCGCGAGCGACTGCAGCGCCGTCGCGCCCGCGGTCAGCGTCGTCGAGAGCGTGACGCAGTTCGTGACCGTCGAGGTCGAGGCATCGGCCGTGTCGTTCGACGAGCAGAGCTGGGCGTTCGAGTAATACGGCCCGGCCGCGCCCGTCAAACCGACGTTGTTCACCGAATTGACCGCACCGGAGAGGTTGGCGAAGAACGAGCGGTTGTGCCAGATCACGTCGTTGACGAGCGTCGGGCTCGAAATCGCCGGCGCTCCTTGCGCGAGCAGCGCCGCGGTCGTCAATTGCGAAGCAATGCCGGCCGGGCTCGGATGGCCGTGCGTCGGGAAGTTGAACAAGGGCCCGGCAATGCCGACGCTGTCGTTCATCGCGACCGTGTTGTTCTCGACCTTGACGTTGATCGAATCGGCGAGCGAGATGCCGCCGCCCGACCAGCCCGCGACGTTGTCGACGATCATGTTGTTCGTCAAGGTCGCGCTGTTCGCGAACGTGCACTTGCGGTTCGTGCCCTGGCCCGAGCAGCTCCCATCGCTGCCGTTCACCTGGATCAGAGCGATGCCGCCGCCGTGGCCGGTCTCGGCGTAATTGCCCTGGATCAGGTTCGAGTCCAGCGTGACCGAGCCGATGCCGAGCGACAGACCGCCGGGCGCCGGCGACTCGCCCTCGATCGCGACGCCGCCGCCGCTCGTGGTCGATTGCTGGAAGAACGACTGGTTGAAGATGATCGTGTTGTGCGCGATCACGCCCTTGTCGCTCCAACCGATGTGGCCGATGCCGCCGCCGTCGGCGGAGCTGTAGTTGCCGCAGATGAAGTTGTAGTTCGCCTGGTAGTTGTTCGTTCCCGTGCACAGCGACAGGCCGGCGCCCGCGCCCGCGCCGGCCGTCGTGCCACCGACGCCCGCCGGCGCCTCGACCATGCCGTTCGAGGTGATCGCGTTGTGGTGGATGTTGACGTTGTTGTTGAACCCCGCCTTGATCTGGGTCAGGTCCTGAGCCTCGAGGTGCGGTATGCCGACGCGGATGCCGCCGTTGAACCCGCCGGCGTTGCCGTAGACGCGATTGTTCGCGATCTCGAGGTTGTGCGCGTAGCCGTTGACGTAGATGCCGCCGCCCGCATCGCCGCCGGTCACGCTGATACCGTCGATGCGCGCGTGCTTCGCGGCCGACACGCAGGTGAAGTTGCTCTGGCTCATGACGTGCCAGCCGTTCTTGACCACTCCCTGCTGCGTGCCGTCGGCGAGCGTGACCGCAGTGCTCGAATCCCAATAGCTGCTGGTCGCCGTCGCATTGCAGGCCGCACCCGCGGCGCTCGGATCCTTCGCGAGCACGGTGATGCCCGCACCCTCCTCGCTCGCGAGCACGGACGGCTCGAGCGTGACGATGCCGCCGGTGATCTCCTGCCCGGGCAGCGGATCGACCTGCGAATTGAGGTTCGGCACCTGGTTGCCGCTGATCGTATCGACGCCGAACAACTGGTTGATCTCCGGCCGCCATTGCTCGAGCTTGTCGGTCGGCGATTTCACCGCATTGATGATGACCGAGGCCGCGGCGACGCCCTGCAGGCGGATCGGCTTCCACATGACCACGAGCTCGTTGTACGTGCCCGCGTCGAGAATGATGAGATCGCCGGGCTTGGCCTGGTCGATCGCATCCTGGATCGGGTGCGCGAGCCCGCCGTTGCTGACGCTGTTCACCGCGGGTTCGACGACCGTCGGCGCCCCAAGCCCGATCGTCACGGTGACCGTGTCGACCGACGCCTTGCCGTTCGCGTTCGTGATGCCGAGCTCATAAGAGCCGGCGGCGAACGTCCCCGGCACCCGCACGGTGATCGAATTGTCGCCCCAAGTCACGTTCCCGGCCGGCACGACCGTGCCGCCGAGCGTGATCGTGCCCTGGCCGCCCGCGAAATTATAGGTCCGCGGAATGCTCTTCTGGTTGTACGGGGCCGCGGTCGCGGTGGGCCCGAGATACGCCGGGTTCGGCACTTGCACGGTGCCGAGCGCCGTGATCTTCAAGGTGCGCGCGCCGCCCGTGCTCAACCACGGGCCGATGCCGTCGCCGTCGACGCGGCTGATCGCGGGCGTCGCGTCGGGGTAGGCGCAATCGACCGGGTTGTATCCCGATATGTAGTTCGACGCGAACGCGGCCACCGGCAGGACCGGGGTATCGAGGTACGTCGTGAGGCCGGGCATGAACGGGTTCGTGTAGCAGAAGTTGCTGTAGGTCGGCAGGTATTGCGGATCCACGGCCGAGCCGTTCGGGCCGGCGATCGGCCCCGGATCGTTCATGCAGGTGACGAGCATGTTCGGCGAGTAGCCGGCCGGGTTCGGCACGTTCACCTGCCAGGTCGAGGGCGTCATGCCGTTGTAGCCGCCCCACTGGTCGGAATACATGCGTTCGACCTCGACGCCGTACTGGTCCCTGATCGACACCGGCACGTACGGCACGCCGAACTTCTCGCCGAAGTCGGGAGCGGCCGCGTTGAACTCGGCCGAGGCGTCGTCGAGGATGATGCCCGTGAACTCGGCCGCGCGCGGCGTATTCGAGAACAAGAAGAAATTCGCGCCGCCGTTCTGGCCCGCGCTGATCGTGAGCGCCTTGCGGTCGCACAGCGGCCGGTCGGCGCCCGCGAACGGCGCGGCCTGCTGGGAGTGCGGGAACAGCGACAGGTAATCCGGCACGCGGTGCAAGGAGCCGACGCAGGGCGGCTGGGCGACCGGCGCGGTCACGGCGCCTAGCAGCGACGTCAGGCTCGACGGCCCGCTCAGGTTGTAGGCCGAGGCGACGGTCGCCTGATCGGGCAGGATGAAGATATTGCCCAAGCCTGCGAACTGCTGCGCGGGCGGCGCGACCCAGGCATCGCCGATGAGGATGTTCTTGTCCTCTTCCTTGACGATTTCATAGCCGGGCGGCGGTACGACCTCGATGACGTACGCGCCATTCGGCACGGCGACCGGCGCTTCGTTGGCGACCACCGGGGTGCCGTCCGCATTGATGCCCGACGGATAGATCGTCGCGAACTGGTAGTAGCCGTCGTAGGTCTGCGGCTGGACCTGGTTCCAGTTGTGGAAGCCATCGTAGCATCGCGCAAGGTCGGTACCCAGGAACTGCGGCGCATACGGATCGGTCGCGAGTTGGCCCGGACATTTCATCGGCGGCACGGCAAGCGGATTGTGCTGGGCGTCCTGCAGGCCCGCGGCGACGTCGTCCCAACTGGTGGTGAAAGTTCGCGCAACGAGTTTCAGGCTCGTGCCGCCGTCGGGCGCGACCGATTTTTCGTACAGGTTGACCGGTACGCGCGGTATGAGCGGCTCCCAGAGGAACTGGATTTCCTCGGCGGGATCGTCGAAGCCGCGCGTCGAGGTGTAGACGACGAGGCCGGAGAAGCCACCGTTCTGGCCCGCGGGCAGCACGGTCTTGCCCCAGTCGATCTTTTGCGTCTCCGAAATGAAGCCCTGCAGGCCGAAATACAGCTCGCCGTTCGTGTAGGTGTTCTCGGACGGCGTGCCGTCCGGATATTGACTCGTGAGAATACCGGGCCCCGGGCTGCCGCAGCCCGTGTTCACGGTGGTCTTGAACGTGCCATCCGCGTTCGTCGTCGTCGACGTGCAGTCCGGCTGGCCGCCGCCGTCGACGACCACGTGCGCCGTCAGCGGCGCGTAGCGCGTCTGGTCGACTTCCGCGACGTACCAGTTGAACAACGGGAACAGCTCATTGAACGTCGCGTTGCCGTTCGAGTCTGTGAACAACACGTTCGAGATGCTGCCATTGCGGTAGCGGATCGTGATCGGAATGTTGTGGATCGGCGCGGTCTGGCACGCGCCGAGCGCGGTCTTCAAGCTTGCCTGGTCGGTCGAGTTCTTGATCGCGTTCTGCGGACAACTCGGATCCGAGTACAGGAATGCGTTCTCGTCGACGCGCGTGAACCAGCTGAATACGGGCAGGTCGCCCATGTCGACCGTCACTCCCGTGGCCGATGCGACGGCCGGCGCTCCGCCCTCGGATTCGGATTCTCCGCCGGGAGGCGGCGGATTCTGAATGCCGGGGGCCGGCGAGGTCGCGGGCGCCGGCACGTTGACCGCGAAATAGGCGATGATCTGGTCGAGCCACTGGTCCCAGACGACGACTTGATGGTTGCCGGCCGGCACGTTGTTGAGCGTGAAATTGCCCTGGTCGTCGCACTGCGCGAACGCGGCGTTCGTGCCCGTGCCGCTGCTCGTATTCAGGCTGACGAAGCACAGGGACGCGGCGAGCGGATCGTGCGAGCCGGAATCGTAGTTATAGATCGCCGCCGGCCGCGACATGTGCAGGTTCGTGACCCGGCCCTTGACCGTGTTCGTCCCGCCCATGACCGCATTGACGGCGGCGACGCGCTGCGGACTGACGAAGCCGACGAACGCGTGGTAGCCCGGCGGGCCGAATTCCTGGAAGTACGCCGGTTCGCCGGCGCGCGCGAACGCATCATTCGCAGGCGTACCCTCGAGCGTCGACACCTGCCACCAGGTCTCGCCGTTGCCCTCCCGCGCGGCGCTCGGATGAGCGAGCACGTCGAAGCGTCCCGGCATGATGTTCTTGACGAGCGCTTGCCCCGCAAGCTGATAGCGCGACGGATCGCGCGCGATCGCCGCATTGCCGACGTTGACGGCGCCGCCTGTGGATCGCGGCGCGGATGCGGAAGCGGTTCGGACCGAGCACGCGCACGACCGTGAACGAGCCGTTCAGCGCCGCGTGCACGGCGTCGGCGACGCCGCTGATCGCGACGACGGTCGCCGGCACGCCGCCGAATTGCGGTCTGCCGTCGGAGAAGCCGTGCGGCGTCGCGGTCGTGATGTCACGTGCGCAATCCGCCGCCGACGGCGGCACCGACGTTGATGCTCGTGATGTTGCGATGGCCGTCGGGGCAGGTCTGGATCATGCCGACGATTCGGTTCACCTGCGCGGCCGTCAAATTCACGTCGCCCGCGACCGTCGGATTCTCCTCGTTCGGACATCCGGCTTGCCGAGCAGCGGGTTCGTCAGGGCAGGTTCGACGCGTCGTAGGTGGTATCGCCAGCGGGTCGCCGGAGCGGCCCGCGGCGTCGTTGACGATGATATTGAAGCCGCCGAGACCCGTCTCGCCGTCGTCGACGTCGCCGTTCGTCGGATGTTGCCCTCGAACACGGTGGTCGATCAGCTGCACGGGCTTCAGGGGATTCGGATCGACGGCCCCGTGACCGCGCGAACGTGCCCGCGCAGGTCGCCACGGCGGCACCGGCGTGCAGGCGTTCGCGATTTGCGCGCCGCCGATCGTATGGCCGCAATCCGTTGCCACCGGGGTCCGCTGTTGCTGATCGTGCAATTTGCCGGGATGGTCGGATGTCGCCGATGGCGGCGATGAACGCACTCCGACATCGCCCGGCAACGCGGAGATGAATTCATGTTGGTCGGATCGAGAACGACGTCGGACGGCAGTGAACGCGGCTTTGGCGTCGCGGCTACGCCGCCGTACGCT
>CAVQYI010000006.1:0-154293 GCA_963718135.1 uncultured Pseudomonadota bacterium
CCGAGCGGACGGCCGAGGTCTGCGGCATCGGCGCCGACGAGGTGCGCGGGCTCGCGCGCGACTATGCGACGCTGCGCCCCGCGGCTATCCGCCTGAACTACGGCATGCAGCGCGCTCATGGCGGCGGCAGCGCCGTGCGCTTGATCGCCGCCCTGCCCTGCCTCATCGGCGCATGGCGGGATCGCGCGGGCGGCCTGCTGCTGTCCTCCTCGGGCTTCGCGCCGGTCGAGCACGCGGCGCTGGAGAGGCCGGATCTCATGCCGACGCCGCACCCGCGCATCATCAACATGAGTACCATCGGCGACGATCTGTTGCGCCCGTCCTCGGCCGATTTCGGTCCGCGCATCGAGGCGTTGGTCGTCTACAACAGCAATCCCGTGGCGGTCGCGCCGCAGTCGCCGAAGGTCGTCGCCGGCTTTTCGCGCGAAGATCTGTTCACCGTCGTGCTCGAACAATTTCAGACCGACACCGCGGACTTTGCGGATATCGTGCTGCCGGCGACCACGCAGCTCGAACACTTCGACGTGCATACGAGTTACGGCCACACGTATGTCCTGGTCAACGAGCCGGCCATCGCGCCGCTCGGCGAGGCGCGGCCGAACACGGCGGTGTTCCGCGAATTGGCGGGGCGCATGGGGTTCACCGAGCCCTGTTTTCGCGACGACGACGAGACGATCGGCGCGCAGGCCTTCGGCAATCACGTCGATTTCGCGCGGCTGCGCCGCGAAGGCTGGCTGCGCCTGCCCTTGCCGGAGGCGCCATTTGCGACCGGAGGGTTTCCGACGCCGAACGCGCGCGCGCAATTCGCGCCGGCGGGTTTGGGTGTCGCGGATTTCGTTCCGCCGTACGAATCGCGGCAGTCGGCGCCCGAACTCGCGCAGCGTTATCCGCTCGCGATGATCTCGCCGCCGGCGCGCCATTTCCTCAACTCGACGTTCGTCAACGTTCAAAGTTTGCGCAGCATCGAAGGCGAGCCGCTGCTCGAAATTCATCCGCTGGATGCGGCGGCTCGCGGCCTTCGGGACGGCGCGACCGTGCGCACGTTCAACGACCGCGGCGAGTACCGCTGCCGCGTGAGCATCAGCGAGCGGGCGCGCCCCGGCGTCGTCGTCGGGCTCGGCGTCTGGTGGCGCAAGTTCGGCGTCGCCGGCACGAACGCGAATGAACTGACGCATCAGCGCCTGACGGATATCGGCCGCGCGCCGACGTTTTACGACTGTTTGGTCGAGGTCGCCGCGATCTGAGCGCCGCCGACGCGCTTGCGCAGCGCCAGGGTCGCGAGAAGCATCAACGCCATGACCCCGGCGACGCCGCGATAAGCGACGCTCGAATCCGGCCGCCCCCGAGTGGACCAGGTCCGCCACGCCGCTGATCGCCGCCGCGGCGACCAGCGTGCCGATCGCGGTGCATATGTTGATGAGCCCTTGAGCGGCGCCGCGCACTTCCGGCGGCGCCTCGTCGATCGCGATCGAGCGCAACGCGCCGCCGACCAGCACGCCGATGCCGACGCCGACCGGCATCGTCGCGAGCAAGAACACCCACAAGCCGTCGCCGCGCAAGGTCACGGCGCCATAGCCCAGGAGCAGCATCGCGAAACCGAACAGGATCAAGCCGCGCGGCCCGACGCGATTCAACGAGCGGCCGGACAGGCCGGAGCCCAGCATCGAACAGACGACCAGCGGCAACAGCACGAACCCCGCATGCTTCGAGCTCACGCCGTACGCCGCGGTCGCGATCGACGTGAGGAATATGACGCTGCCCATGCCGAAGCCGGATCCCATGGACAAAAAATAGGTCGTCGCGAGCTCGCGGTTCTTGAACAGCGACAGGGGGATCATCGGCTGGACGGCCTTGCGCTCGACGAGGATCAGCATCGCGAGCAGCACGGCGGCGGCGCCGAGAAACCATGGCCACAGCGCGAGGTTCGCGTAAGAATCGGCGATCCGCGTGATCCCGAGCATGAACGAGCTCAGGAGCAGGAAGACGACGAGCACGCCGGCAAGGTCGAGCGGCGGGCCCGCGTGCGCGGGGCGGCGCCCGGGCAGCACGCGCGCGCCGCGCGTGATCACGTAGGCGGCGATCGGCAGATTGATCAAGAATATCCAGCGCCAGGAAAGCGCGACCGTCATGACGCCCGCGAGCGGCGGCCCGAGCACGAACGCCATCCCGTAGGTCGCACCGATCAATCCCAAGGCGCGGCCGCGGTCCTCCGCGGCGAACACATCGCCGACGAACGCGCTCGCCGTCGGCGTGATGCCGCCCGCGCCGATGCCTTGGATCGCGCGGCTGACGACGATCGCGAGGAAACTCGGCGAGAGGGCGACGGCGAGAGAGCCTATTGCGAAGCAGGCGACACTTGCCAGGAACACGGGCCGACGGCCATGGTGGTCGCCGAGATTGGCAAGCAATGCGGTGCTGCAGAGGGAAAACAGCACGAACACGCTCATGATCAAGCCGACCGCGCGGTTGTCGACGCCGAATGCTTCGCGCAGCGCGGGAATCGCGGGGCCGATCACGGCGGTGTCGAGGGCCGCCATGAACACGCCGATGAACAAGACCGGCATCAGGCGGCGCGTCGGGGATGCACCGTGTGCCGCAGACTCATCGCCAGATCCCGATCTTTCCGCCATGGATGCCCCGTCAACGGCCGTCGCCAAAAAAGGACGGCAGTATAGCGCGGCGCACCCTAGCCGGGAGCGCCCGAGAGCTCGCGATACAGGCGCAGGAATTCCTCGGCCGCTTTGTGCACGTTGTTCTGCCAGGCATCGGCCGCCGCATGATCCGCGCCGTCGGTCACGTATTTGACGCACGCGAAACGCGCGCCTTCGAACCAGCAGACCTTCGCCAGCGCGTAGGCCTCCATGTCGAGAACGCCGCATTCGATGGGCACGTCACCGGTCGCGAACGAGTCCCCGCTGCCGCAAATCGCCTGGGCCAAGCGCGTGAACGCCGGCTCGAACTCCAGGCAGGCGGGCACGTCCTCGTAGGGCGTGACGCCGAACGCGAAGCCCAAGCCGCTCACATCCATGTCGCGCTGGACGAAGCGGTGACATGCGTAGAAGCCGCCGGTGTCGTGGCGGCGGCTGCCCGCGGAGCCGAAATTGACGACCGTCGGCAGCGCTTGCCCGGCGTGCGCATAGCGCGCGAGTTCGCGCGTCAGTGCGCGCGCGGCATTGACCTTGCCGACGCCGCAATAAACCACGGGGATCCCGGCCTCCTCGAAGACACCGTTCGATTCGGCCGGCAGCGCCATGACGACGAGGGTGCTCGGCATTCCGCTCATGGCCGGGAGCCTCTAGTAGACGATCGCGGCGTGCGGCCGCATTTGCCGCCAGGTGAAGTCCTGCGCGATCCGCAAATCGATCAGCACCGCGAGGGCTTCGACGCGATAGCCCGCGCGTACGCAGAGGTCGGCCGCGGCTGTGAGCGTGCCGCCGGTCGCGAGGACATCGTCGATCAATAACAGGGACCCCCGCCCAGGCTGCATTTCGAGCACGCCCGAACCGTACTCGAGGTCGTAGGAGAGGTCGATGACCGGCGGCGGCAGCTTGCCCTGCTTGCGCACCAGAACGAAGCCCTTGCCGCGGCGCGCCGCCAAGGCAGCGCCCAAAATGAACCCGCGGGACTCGATGCCCGCGACCGCGTCGACGCTGCGCCATTGATCGCCGGTCAGCAGGCCATCGAGGGCGTCGAGAGTCGCGCCGAAATGCTCGCGCAGCAGCGGTGCGATATCGCGAAATAGAATCCCGGGGCGCGGAAAATCGGGGGCATCGGCAATGATTGTCTTGAGGTCGAGCATGTTCACCGGGCAAAGCGATGGGTATGGGTGCCGGCATTATACCGACCGCGCCGACGCCGCACACGACGCTCGAGGCGCGTGTCGTCGACCGCAAGGCCGGATTACGCGCCCAGTCGCGCGGCCAGCCGCGGATAGACGCGGCGCGCGTTGCCCTCGAAGATCTTGTAGCGGTCATCGGCCGAAAGCGGCAGCGCATCCAGATAGCGCTTCGTATCGTCGAAATAGTTGCCGGTCTCGGGATCGATGCCGCGTACGGCGCCGACCATTTCCGAGCCGAACAGGATGTTTTCGAGCGGAATCACCTTCAGCAGCAGTTCGATTCCCGGCAGATGGTAGACGCAGGTGTCGAAGAACACGTTCTTCAGCAGCGATTCCTTGAGCGGCGGCCGCTTCATGTCCTGCGCCAGGCCGCGGTACCTTCCCCAATGAAACGGCACGGCGCCGCCGCCGTGCGGAATGATGAACCGCAAGGTCGGAAAATCCTTGAACAAGTCCGAGGTCAGGAACTGCATGAACGCCGTCGTGTCGGCGTTGATGTAATGCGCGCCCGTGGCGTGGAAATTCGGATTGCACGACGAGCTCACGTGCACCATCGCGGGCACGTCGAGTTCGACCATTTTCTCGTACAGCGGATACCAATGCCGATCGGTCAGCGGCGGCGACGTCCAATGGCCGCCTGACGGATCCGGGTTCAAGTTGCAGCCGACGAAGCCCAACTGCAGCACGCAGCGCTCGAGTTCAGCCGCGCTGAATTCCGGCGCGACCCCCGGCGATTGCGGCAATTGGCAGACGCCGACGAAGTTCTCGGGATACAGGCCGCAGACGCGGTGAATCAGGTCGTTGCAGGTCTCGGTCCAGCGGCTGCTCGTCGTTTCGTTGCCGACGTGGTGCGCCATCGCCGAAGCGCGCGGCGAGAATATCGTCAGGTCCGTGCCGCGCGCGCGCTGCAGCTTCAGCTGCGCGTTCTCGAGGCTCTCGCGGATTTGGTCGTCGCTGATCGGGGTCTGCGCCGACAGCGGCACGTCGATGCCGTCCTTGAGGCCGGCGATTTGCGCATCGCGGAATTTCTGCAGTGCGGCCGGCGCGGTCGTGTAATGTCCGTGGCAGTCGATGATTTTCATGTCGGGCCTCAGTCGCTCCAATACATACGTGTCGGATTGGTCACGAGGATCTGACGCTGCAGATCCGGCTGCGGACAAATCTCGCCGAACAAATCGACGAGCTCGCCGTCGTTTGGCATGTCCTTCGTGATGTTCGGGTGCGGCCAGTCGGTGCCCCAGAGGATGCGGGTCGCGTCGGCCGCGACGAGCGCCTGCGCGAACGGCACGGCATCGCGGAACGGCCTCTTGCCGACCGAAACGCGCTCGGCGCCGCAAATCTTGATCCACGCGAGCGGGTTGTTGCGGTACAGATCGAGCAGGGACTGGAACGGCCGCTGCCCGAGGCCGTCGGCGGCCTTGACCCGGCCCATGTGATCGATGATGAACGGCACGTCGATGCGGCGCAGAAGATCCTGCTGGGCCAGGATATCGTCGGCGTCGAAGTGCAGCACGATATGCCAGCCCAGGGGTTTGATGCGCGCGAGCAGCCGGTGGAACACGGCGAGATCGGGCACGCCGCCCAGGTGCTTGACGAAATTGAAGCGGATTGCGCGGATGCCGCCGGCGTGCAGCGCGGCCAGTTCGCTGTCCGTGACGGCGTCCTCGACGCAGGCGACGCCGCGATATGCACCCTGGCTCGACGCGATCGCATCCAAGGTGACGCGCATGTCGGTGCCGTGGCAGCTCGCGTGCACGATCACGGCGCGCGAGATTCCCAAGTGCGCGTGCAGGCGGCGCAACGCTTCGACCGGCGCATCCGGCGGCGTGTATGCGCGGTCGAGCGCGTACGGAAATTTCGCCGCCGGCCCGAACACGTGGCAGTGCGCGTCGCAAGCGCCCGGGGGCAGCACGAGCCGCGGCTTCACGGGATTTGGATCCGGCGGCAGACAGGTCTTGTTGGGATCTTTCGCGGGGATGGTCATTTCTTGAATTCTCGCTCGAACGTGGCTTCGTCTTCGACATACTTGAGTCCGGCCTGCGCGAGAGTCTCGCGCATGCCGTACACATCCAGGCCGAGTTCTCCCGCGGCCAGGCGCTTGCGCGTCGCCGCCTCCTTCGTCTCGCGCTTCCCGGCCGCTGCGGCAACCTCGGCGCAGCGGGCCTTCGGCACCACGACGACGCCGTCGTCGTCGGCGACGATCGCATCGCCCGGATGGACGAGCGCGTCCGCGCACACGATCGGCGTGTTGACCGATCCCACCGTCGCCTTGACCGTTCCCTTCGCGTTCACGGCCTTCGACCATACCGGGAAGCCCATTTCGCGCAGCTCCGCGACGTCGCGGCAGGCGGCGTCGATCACGAGGCCAAGTCCGCCGCGCGCGCGAAACGATGTCGCGAGCAGATCGCCGAAGTAGCCGTCGGCATTGTCGGAGGAGACCGCTAGTACGGCGACATCGCCGGGACGCAGCATCTCCGCGGCGACGTGCAGCATCCAGTTGTCGCCCGGGTGCGCGAATATCGTCACCGCGGTTCCGCAGATCTTCGCGCCCGGATAGATCGGGCGCATGTAGGGGGCCATCAGGCCGACCCTGCCCATCGCCTCATGGATCGTCGCGACGCCGTATTTGGCGAGCTCCGCGACGCTCGACGAGTCCGCGCGCGTGATGTTTCTGACCGCAATTCCGGATTGACCGATCATCGATTCACCCTTCGGGAAAAATGTGTTTTGGGACGTAAATCGAACCTTGCATAGGTGCGCTCATCGTCTTCGAGTGTCAGCCAGGACGTGAATGACGTATACTATCAAGGAATGGGAAATATACCTGTTATAGCAATTCGGCATAGCAAATGGATCTAAAGCAGCTCGAATATTTTCGGCACGTCGCCGAACTCGGCAGTTTCACGCGCGCGGCCTCCTTTCTGTCGGTCGTGCAGCCGGCACTGAGCCGTCAGGTGCGCCAACTCGAAGTCGAATTGGGGCAAAACCTGTTCGAGCGCAACGGCCGCGGCGTCGTGCTGACCGACGCCGGTACGAGACTGCTCGAGCACACGCGCGGTATCCTGAATCAGATCGGCCGCGCGCGGCAAGATCTCGAGGATCAACGCAACGGCGACTCCGGCCACGTGGCCTTGGGCCTGCCGCCGAGCCTCGGGCGCAGCGTGACCGTGCCGCTCGTCAAGGCGTTCAAGAAGGAATTGCCGAACGCGGAATTGTCGACCGTCGAGGGGCTCACGGCGTACATCCTCGAATGGCTGAATCTGGGCCGCGTCGACTGCGCGCTCGTTTACAACGCCACGCCCTCGCCGGCCGTCAATCTCGTGCCGCTGCTCGACGACCAACTCTACTTGATCGTGCCGCGCGCCGGCGGTGCGACGCGCAACGCGCCGCGCAAATCGATCACGCTCGCGCAGCTCGCCGACTACCCGCTGATCATTCCGAGCCGCCCGCATTCGATCCGCATGTCCGTCGAGAACGCGTTGACCGGCGTGAATTGCAAGATCAAAGTCGCATACGAGATCGAGTGCATTCCGGCGGTCATCGATTTGGTCCGCCAGGGCCTCGGCTACGCGGTGCTGCCGTTGAACGCCGTCACCTCGACGCAGTGGGCCGACGAAGTCGCGGCCAAGCCGATCCTCACGCCCACGCTCAAGACGCCGCTGTCGATCGTGACCTCCGCGCAGCGGCCGACGGGACCGTTGATGCGCAAGGCGATCGACGTGATCCGCACGATCGTACGACAGGAAATAGGCTCGTCGGACGCCGCCCTGCCTTAAGTTTTTTCATTGGAGACCGCATGACTCAGCAGCGAGACTACGACAACATTCCGGGAACCTACGTGTACGACAGCGAGCGCGGGCGCGTCGGCTATCACTTGAACATGTTCTGCATGTCGTTGAACAAGGCCGAGAATCGCGCGAAGTTCAAGGCGGATCCCGAGAAATTCCTCGACGGCTTCAAGTTGACGCCCGAGCAGCGCCGCGCGGTGCTCGCGCGCGATTGGCTCGGCATGTTGAAGGTCGGCGGCAATATCTACTACACGATCAAGATCGCCTTTTGCGACGGTCTGACCTTCCAGGATGTCGCCGGCATGATGTCCGGCGTGCCGAAGGAGACCTACGCGCAAATGATGCTCGCCGGCGGGCGCAGCCCGCACGGCAACCGCTACAAAGACAGACCCGACATTTAAAGGTAAGGAATTTCAATATGGCCAGAATCGTCGCCGGCATCGGCTGTTCGCACGTCCCCGCTATCGGCGTCGCGATAGACAAGGGCATGACCGGAACGCCGTACTGGGAGCCGCTGTTCAAGGGGTACGGCCCCGCGCGCGAATGGCTCGCGAAGCTGAAGCCCGATGTCGCGATCGTCGTCTACAACGATCACGCCTCGGCGTTCTCGCTGGAGGTGATCCCGACGTTCCTGATCGGCGTCGCGGACGAGTTTCCGATCGCGGACGAAGGCTTCGGGCCGCGGCCGGTGCCCGTCGTCAAAGGCCATCCGAAGCTCGCATGGCACCTGGCCGAGTCGTTGATCTTGAACGAATTCGACATGACGATCGCGAACCAGATGCCGGTCGACCACGGGCTCACGGTGCCGCTGTCGGTGACTTGCGGCCAGCCGCAGGAATGGCCGTTTCCGGTGATCCCGCTTTGCGTCAACGTCGTGCAATATCCGCCGCCGACCGGCGCGCGCTGCTTCAAGCTCGGCCAGGCGATACGCAAGGCGGTCGCATCCTTCGATGAGGACCTCAAGGTGGTGATCTACGGAACGGGAGGCATGTCGCATCAGCTGCAGGGCGAGCGCGCGGGCCTCATCAACCGGGAGTTCGACACCGCGTTTCTCGACCGCCTGACGACGGATCCGCAGGCGCTGTCGCGGCTGCCGCACACCGAATACATGCGCGAGGCGGGATCCGAGGGCATCGAGCTCGTCATGTGGCACGTCATGCGCGGAGCGTTGAACGACGACGTCCGCGAGGTCTACCGCCACTATCATGTACCGGCGTCCAACACCGCCGCGGCGCTCGTCGTTCTGGAAAACAGGAGTGCGACATGAAGGTTTGTCTCGTCGGCCAAGGAGCTTTCGGCATCAAGCATCTGGAGGCGATGGCGAAGATCGACGGCATCGATGTGGTGTCGCTGGTCGGATCCAGCCGGGAGAGTGCGGCCGACGTCGCGCGCCAATGGAAGATCCCGCATTGGACCGGGAATCTCGCCGAGAGCCTCGCGTTGCCGGGCCTGGACGCGGTGATCCTGACCTCGCCGACGCAGCTGCACGCCACGCAGGGCGAACAGTGCATGCGCGCCGGCAAGCACGTGATGATCGAGATCCCGATGGCCGACAATCTCGCCGACTCCGAGCGTCTCGTGCGCGTGCAGCGGGAGACGGGCGTCGTCGCGATGGCCGGACACACGCGGCGCTTCAATCCCAGCCACCAATGGGTGCACAAGCGCATCCTCGCCGGGGAGCTCAAGGTTCAACAGATGGACGTGCAGACGTACTTCTTCCGGCGCACGAACATGAACGCGCTCGGCAAGCCGCGCAGCTGGACGGACCATCTCCTGTGGCACCATGCCTGTCATACCGTCGACCTGTTCCGCTACCAGACCGGCGAGACGGCGTCGAAGAGCTTCGCGCTGCAGGGCCCGATCCATCCGTCCTTGGGGATCGCGATGGACATGAGCATAGGCCTGAAGGTGCCGTCGGGCGCGATATGCACCTTGTCGCTGTCGTTCAACAACGACGGGCCCTTGGGCACGTTCTTCCGCTACATCTGCGACAACGGCACGTATATCGCCCGCTACGATGAACTGTTGGACGGCAAGGGCAACCCGATCGACGTCTCGAAGGTCGACGTGTCGATGAACGGCATCGAACTGCAGGACCGCGAATTCTTCGCGGCGATTCGCGCGGGCCGCGAGCCCAATTCCAGCCTCGCGCAATGCCTGCCGGCGATGCAGACGCTCGACCGGCTGGAAAAGCAGCTCGCCGATTGATTCATCGGGCCCCGTGCACGGGCCGCCGCGCGCCCGCTGCGGCAGCCTAGGCGTCGGGCTCGAATGGCAAGCCGACGTAATTTTCGGCGAGGCTCGTCATCGCCGCGCGCGATCCGCACAGATAATCCAATTCGGCGAGCTGGATGCGGTGATCGAACGCATCGTCGGTGAACTTGTGCATGATCGACGTGAACCACCAGGAAAAGCGCTCGGCCTTCCAGATGCGCCGCAGGCAGCGATCGGAGTAATGATCCAACGCGGCTGCGTTGCCCGTGCGGTAATGCTCGACGAGCGCGCGGTACAGCACCCGCACGTCGGCAGCCGCGAGGTTCAAGCCCTTCGCACCCGTCGGCGGCACGATATGCGCGGCGTCGCCGCAGAGGAATAGCCTGCCGAAACGCAGCGGCTCGACGACGAAGCTGCGCAACGGCGCGATGCTCTTTTCGATCGACGGACCGGTCACGAGCGCCTCGCCGACTTCGCGCGGCAGGCGCATGCGCAGTTCCTCCCAGAACCTCTGGTCGGACCACTCTTCCAGCTTGTCCGCGAGCCCGCATTGCAGGTAATAGCGGCTGCGCGTCGCCGAACGCATGCTGCACAAGGCGAAACCGCGCGCATGGTTGGAATAAATCAGTTCGGGCGCGACCGGCGGCACGTCGGCGAGGATGCCGAGCCAGCCGAACGGATAAACGCGCTCGAAATTGCGCGCGGATCCCGGCGGCAGGCTCTGCCGGCAGACGCCGTGGTAGCCGTCGCAGCCGGCGATGAAATCGCAACGGATTTCTTGTGCTTTTCCGTCGTGGCGGTAGCGAATGAGCGGATGCGCGGAATCGAGGCCCTCGATGGAGACGTCCGCCGCGCCATAGATCAGGCGCCCGTCCGCGGCCGCGCGCGCGTCCATGAGGTCCCTCGTCACCTCGGTCTGGCCGTAGACGGAGACTTGGTCGCCGCTCAGCCCTTTGAGGTCGATGCGCACGTTCCGTTCGGCGAACGCGAGGGATATGCCGTCGTGCACCAAGCGCTCGCGCAGCAGGCGTTCGCCGACCTGCGCCTCGATCAGCAAGTCGACGGCGCCTTTCTCCAGGATGCCCGCGCGGATGCGGCCGGCGACGTGTTCGCTCGTTTGCCGCTCGACGACGACGCTGTCGACGCCGTTCAAATGCAACAGCTGGGACAACAACAAGCCCGAGGGACCTGCGCCGATGATCGCCACTTGCGTCCTTTCCATGAGCGCAGACTATCAGCGCGGCCCGCGGCCTCTTGTACGATCCGGATACCGCCTGGTACTTATCCGTCAGCGCGGCGGCGAAACGAGCTCGGCGAGATGCCGTGGTGGCGGCGAAAGAAGCGGCAAAAATACGCGGGATCGCTGAACCCGAGTTCGGCGCCGATCGCGGCGACGGAACCGGCGACGTAGATCAGCCGGCGCCGCGCTTCGAGTGCGAGCCGCTGCTGAATCCAGTCGAACGCGGTGGAGCCCCCCGACCGGCGGCAGAGGCGGTTCAAGCTGGATTCCGAAATATTGAGCGCGCGCGCGTAGCGCGCGACGGGCCAATGCTGCAGGAAGCGACGTTCGACGAGGAGACGGAATCGCCGCAGCCGCTCCAGGTCGGCGCCGACCGGGAATTCGGCCGGGGTCTCGCCGGCGTGCGCGGCCGCGATCAGCCACAGCGCGGAGCACGCAAGCCAGCCGCTGACCGGAGCGTGCAGGCTGTCAGGCTCGCGAAATTCCTGCAGCAATCGCTCGAACAAGGGCGCGATGCGCCGCGCGAGCGGCGCATCGGCGCCGAGGCTCGCCGCGCGCGCGGCCGTGAACAAGGTTTCGATCGGGGCCCTATGCGCCGCCGGCGCGATCGTCAGCAAGCGCTCGAGATCGACCGTCAACACATAGCCTTCGGTGTCCGGGCGAAAGCGGAAGCCGTGCACGGTTCCCGCGGGGATCACGACGAGCGCAGGGCCGGCGAGATCGCGCTGCGCGGCGTCGAGCAGCGGCGTGCGCGGACCCTCGGCTGACGAACAGGCATTGACAGAGGCCCGCATGCCGGTGCCGCGCGATCTTCCACAAATATTTGCGGCTGCGCGCCGGAATGTCCTCGACATGCAGGAAATCCGTCTGCGGGCGCGCGCTCCCCGTCTCGCCGTAAAGCGAAAAGCTCGGAATCGCGCGCGGATGTCGCGCCACCGCATCGAAACGAGTCATGCGCGGATTGTAGAACGCCGCGGCGCCGGCGTGGACCCGGGCGGCGAAATATGATGCACTCTGCGATCATGGCGAAGCGCATCCACTCAGGGTCATGGGTTCTCATCGCCGCCGTCTGCTGCGGCGTCGGTGCGCCGGCTTTCGCGCAATCGCTTGCCGCGGGCGAGGATCCGCCCGACCGGGCCGCGGTGGTCAACGCGCTCGACGGCAACGCGAGCCTGCAGCCGGCGGGATCCGAGGAATGGACCCCCGATCTGCTCAATCGGCCGCTGACGACCGGCGACAAACTATGGATCGATGCGGACTCGCGCGGCGAGATGCATTTGGGCGCGACCGCGATTCGGATCGGGGAACGGACCGCGCTCGAATTGTTGAACGTGGACGACAACGTCGCGCAGTTTCGGCTGACGAGCGGCGTCTTGAGCATCCACCTGCGGTATCTGTCCGCCGACGAAGTATTCGAGGTGGATACGCCGAATGCGGCGGTCACCTTGGTCGAGCCCGGCGTATACCGAATCGACGTCAACGAGGCCGGCGACGTGACGCAGGTCGGCGTGCTCGCGGGACAAGCGCAGGTCGCGAGCGCCGCGGAGCCGCTCACGCTCGATCCACAGCAACACGCCGAGATCAGCGGCCTCGATGCGCCCGCCGTCAATGTCGATTACCTGCCGCCGCCGGACGGCTTTGACGAATGGGCGGCGCAAAGGGACCGGCGCGAAGACGAATCGGCGTCCGCGGAGTACGTTTCGCGCGACATGACGGGCTACGAGGACCTCGACGAGTACGGCACATGGGAGGTCCTGTCCGTCTATGGCCCGGTCTGGGTGCCGCGCGTCGCAGCCTGGTGGGCGCCGTACCATGACGGTCACTGGGTTTGGATTGCCCCCTGGGGCTGGACCTGGGTCGATGAAGATCGCTGGGGTTACGCGCCGTTTCACTACGGACGCTGGCTGCACGTGCGCGGACGTTGGTGCTGGTCGCCGGGGCGCATCAGGCCGACGACCGGTGTACGCGCCCGCGCTGGTCGGATGGATCGGGGACCCTATTTCGGCGGCACTCGTCGCGCCCGGCGCGGCCGCCGGAATCGGCTGGTTCCCCCTAGGGTACAACGAGTTCTACCGCCCGCCCTACCCCGCGAGCGATCGGTATTTGCGCGCCATGAACGTGACGAATACCCACATCGACCATTCGGCGGCAAGCCCGGAATTGGCCGGCGAGCATCAACGCCGCTATATCAACCAAGGGGTCGCCGGCGCCATCGCGGCCATGCCACGCAGCGCATTCGTATCCGCCGCACCGGTGCGCCAAAACATGCTGCGCGTCGATCCACGCGCGCTTGCGTCGGCGCCTGCGGCAACGGCCATCATGGACATCAAGCCGACGATGCGCAGTATCGCGCCCATGCCGCGCGGCGGTGCGCGTACGGCGAAGCCGATGCCCGGTGTATTTGCGCGACCCGTCGTCGGGCGGACACCGCCGCCACGGCCGGCGCCGGTGCGCCTGTTGCCGCCGACGTTCGCGCCGACGCCGGTGACGCCGATGCGGCCTGAAAGGCCGAAACGCTTCGAATCCACGCCGCCCAGACCAATGCGACCCGCGCAACCGGTGCGGCCGATGCAGCCCGTGCGGCCGATGCGCCGGTTCAGCCCTTGCGGCCGGCTCGGCCGCCGCAGCCCGTGCGGCCGGTACAGCCCGTGCGGCCGGCGATGCCTGGGCGTGAGGCGTCGCCGACTGCGCCAACCCGTCTTGCGCCCGCGCCAAAAACACAACCGAAGACCCCGCCGCCGCAGCGCCGGGGCATCGAGCCGCGGCCGCTCGGGCCGCAGCAGCGCCTCTAGTCGCTTTTCGGGCGCGCGCGCGCGCGCTCAGGCGCCCGGCTTCTTCGCGTAGGCGGAACACCAGCCACCCGCGGGGACCGAGTGGCCCGCGAAAATGTTGCAGCCGCCGCGCGCCGCACCGGCAGCCCCGGTGTATTGCGCACAGTTGCCGCACTTTTGCGCCGCGGTGTGCGTCGGATACGTCTTGGCGTTGACTTTGCCGGAGTCTTCCGCGAAACCGAGCGCCATCGCCGTCGGATCCGAGGGACTCAGCGGCGGAAGCGCCGCAGCCGCAGACGCATCGGTCGGCCAACAAGCTGAGCGCGGGTACGCATGCGCCCGCGATGAGTCCGCCCTTGATGACCGCTCGCCGTGAATACTTCTGTTGCATCGTCATGATCCTCTGATTGAATGCTGGGAACGATTCTCGCGCGATTGCGCGCACATTTCTCCTACATAACGGTTATTTATAGTTTGACTTCCCGTTCCCGTCCAGCGGCAGGCTCGGCGGCGAGTTCGGCTTGCATCAGGCGCCTGCCTTCGGTCAGCACGAATTCCTTGAACGCATTGGCCATCGGCGACAGGCGCTTGTTCGCGAGATGCGCGACGTGCCAGTGGCGCACGACCGGCAGGCCGCGGACATCCAAGGCGACGAGCCGGCCGGTCTTGAGCTCCAGATCGATCGTGTGCCGCGAGATGAAGCTCAAGCCGATGCCGGCCATCACTGCTTGCTTGATCGTTTCGTTGCTCGCCATTTCCATGCCGACGCGAAACGACAGGCCGCGCTCGTCGAAGAATCCTGCCATCGCCAGGCGCGTGCCGGACCCGGGTTCGCGCACGACGAAGGTCTCGCGCGCGACGACGTCCTCGGGGATCCGGCGGCGGCTCGCGAGCGGATGGTCCGGCGCGGCGATGATCACGTGCGGATTCTCGGCGAAGGGTTCGGCGATCGTCGCGAGCGTCTCCGGCGAGCGACCCATGATCGCGAGGTCCACCTCGTTGCCGACGAGTTGGTCGATCACCGACGTGCGATTGTTGACCGCCAGGCGTATCTCGGCGTCCGGAAACTGCGCGCGGAAGCGCGCCAGCAGCCGCGGCGCGAAATATTTGGCCGTGCTGACCACCGCGAGGTCGATGCGGCCGCGGCGCAGCCCCTTGAGCGCGTCGAACGCCTCCTCCGCATCCTTGAGCGCGCGAATGATCTCGCGCGCGCGCACCAAGAGTTCCCGCCCGGCCTCGGTGACGAACAACTTCCGGCCGACGCGTTCGAACAGTGGCAGGCCGACATGCGCCTCCAATTCCTTGATATGCATGGAGACACCGGGCTGGGTCAGGTGCAGCGCTGCCGCCGCCTGGGAGAACGAACGTCGGGTCGCCGCGGCCTCGAACACCTTGAGTTGGCGCAAGCTCGCATGCTGCATCGACATGGCGGAAGGCCTCGGTAGCACTCGGATCAATATAGCTTAACAATCAGTAAAAGCTTATCCAATAGCCAATTAATATTGATTATCACTGATATACGAACGGCGTTAGACTCGGTCCCAGATCGAGGTCAAACCGTCACCAGACAGAAGGAGCCGTCGCATGGGGACCCAAGCCGATCGCTACAAATCGGGTGTCATGCCCTACGCCAAGATGGGCTATTGGGACGCCGATTACGAACCAAAAGACACCGATGTCATCGCCGTCTTCCGCATCACGCCGCAGGATGGAGTCGATCCGATCGAGGCGGCGGCTGCGGTTGCCGGTGAATCGTCGACCGCCACCTGGACCGTCGTTTGGACGGACCGCCTGACCGCCTGCGAGTATTATCGAGCGAAGGCCTATCGCGTCGACCCAGTGCCGGGATCACCTGGACAATACTTTAGCTATATCGCCTATGATTTGGATTTATTTGAAGAAGGATCGATCGCCAATCTGACCGCCTCGATCATCGGCAACGTCTTCGGCTTCAAGCCGCTGAAGGCACTGCGCCTCGAGGACATGCGCATACCGGTCGCCTACCTGAAGACCTTTCAAGGCCCGCCGACCGGCATCGTCGTCGAGCGCGAGCGGCTCGACAAATTCGGGCGCCCGCTCCTCGGCGCGACCACCAAGCCCAAACTCGGCCTCTCGGGAAAGAATTACGGCCGCGTCGTCTACGAAGCGCTGAAGGGCGGACTGGATTTCGTCAAGGACGACGAAAACATCAATTCCCAGCCGTTCATGCACTGGCGCGACCGCTTCTTGTACTGCATGGAGGCGGTCAACAAGGCGTCCGCGGCGACCGGTGAAGTCAAAGGCCATTACCTCAACGTCACCGCCGGCACGATGGAGGACATGTACGAGCGCGCCGAGTTCGCGAAGGAACTCGGGTCCTGCGTCGTCATGATCGACCTCGTGATCGGCTATACGGCGATCCAGTCCATGTCGAAATGGGCGCGGCGCAACGACATGCTGCTGCATCTGCATCGCGCGGGGCACAGCACCTATACGCGCCAGAAGACGCATGGCGTTTCCTTCCGCGTGATCACCAAATGGATGCGCATGGCGGGCGTCGACCATATCCACGCCGGAACGGTCGTCGGCAAGCTCGAAGGCGATCCTAACGTTATCAAGGGGATATACTCTTGTTGTCGAGATAGCTTCACCAAGAAGAACCTCGAGCAAGGCATTTTCTTCGACCAAGATTGGGCCGGCTTGCGCAAGATCATGCCGGTCGCCTCGGGCGGCATTCACGCCGGGCAGATGCACCAGCTGATCAGCTATCTCGGCGAAGACGTCGTGCTGCAGTTCGGCGGCGGCACCATCGGCCATCCGATGGGGATCCAGGCCGGCGCGACGGCGAATCGCGTGGCGCTCGAGGTCATGATCAAGGCGCGCAACGAGGGCCGCGACATTTGGAACGAAGGGCCGCAGATCCTGGCGGAAGCCGCGAAATGGTGTGCGCCGTTGAACGCCGCGCTCCAGACCTGGAAGGACGTGACCTTCAATTACGCCTCCACCGACACGGCCGATTTCGTGCCGACGCCGACGGCCGCCTGAACCTTAAAGGACCGCCAACCGATATCGACGGGAGTTCTCATGCGAATCACTCAAGGTACGTTTTCGTTCCTGCCGGATCTGACCGATGCCGAGATACGCGCGCAAATCGACTACGCGCTCGCCCAAGGCTGGGCGATCAGCGTCGAGTTCACGGACGACCCGCATCCTCGCAATGCCTATTGGGAGATGTGGGGCAATCCGATGTTCGATTTGAAGGACGCCGCCGGCGCGATGCAGGAGGTCGCCGCCTGCCGCAAGGCGCACGCGGGCATCTACGTGAGGGTCAACGCGTTCGACGCGACCCGCGGGTTCGAAACCACGCGGCTTTCGTTCATCGTCAACCGGCCGAAGAGCGAACCGGGTTTCAGGCTCGCGCGCCAGGAGGCCGACGGCCGCAACATTCGCTATACCATCGAGAGCTACGCCGCGCAGGCGCCCGAAGGGCGCCGCTACGAGTAGGACGCGCGCGTGAACACGGCGGCGCCCGAGGGTATCGGTGAGAGCGTGGACCTGCAGGTCCTTGCTCGCCGACTCCCACGTCAACGAGGTGCTCGACGAACTCGACGCGGAGCTCGTCGGCTTGAAGCCCGTCAAGGCGCGCGTGCGCGAGATCGCGGCGCTCCTGCTCGTCGAGCGCGCGCGCAAACAGATGGGTCTGGCCGGCGGGCAGCCGGCGCTGCACATGTCCTTCACCGGCAATCCCGGCACCGGCAAGACCACGGTGGCGATGCGCATGGCGCAGATCCTGCATCGCCTGGGGTACGTGCGCAAGGGCCACCTGGTCGCCGTGACGCGCGACGATCTCGTCGGCCAGTACATCGGCCACACCGCGCCGAAGACCAAGGAAGTGCTGAAAAAGGCGATGGGCGGCGTGCTGTTCATCGACGAGGCGTATTACCTCTACCGGCCCGAGAACGAGCGCGACTACGGCCAAGAGGCGATCGAGATCCTGCTGCAGGTCATGGAGAACCAACGCGATGATCTCGTCGTGATCCTCGCGGGCTATGCCGACCGCATGCAGACGTTCTTCCGCTCGAATCCCGGCCTGTCCTCGCGCATCGCGCACCACATCGAGTTCCCGGATTACGCGGCCGACGAGCTGGAGGAAATCGCGCAGAAGATGCTCGGCCAGATGCAATACCGCTTGAGTCCGTCGGGGCTCGCCGCGCTGCGCGAATACATACCGCGGCGCATGGCCCAGCCGCATTTCGCGAATGCCCGCTCGATCCGCAACGCGCTCGACAGAGCGCGGCTGCGTCAGGCGAACCGCCTGTTCGCGCGCAAGGATCAGGCGTTGACGCGCGAGGAGTTGATGACGATCGAGGGCGAGGATCTGCGCGCGAGCCGGGTGTTCGCATGAGGCTCAAGGCGATCCTCTTCGACGTCGACGGCACGCTCGCCGATACCGAGGAGGCGCATCGCCGCGCGTTCAACGAGGCGTTCGCGCGGCACGGCTTGGACTGGAATTGGAGCAAGCCGCAGTACGCGGAGCTCTTGCTGACGACGGGCGGCAAGGAGCGGATCGGCGCCTACGTGGAATCCTTGCTCGCTCGCGGCGCCGGAGCGCGCGGCCATGTTGGACCGCATACCGGCCATTCATCGCACGAAGACCGAGAACTTCGCCGCGCTGGCGTCGGCCGGGCTCGTGCCGCTGCGCGACGGCATTGCGCGCCTGCTCGACGAGGCCGCCGCGGCCGGCGTGCGCGTCGCGATCGCCTCGACGACGACGTTCGCGAACATTCAGGCGCTGCTGACGGCGAATCTGGGGAGCGGATGCGCTCGCGCGCTTCGCCGTCATCGGCGCGGGCGATGAGGTCGCGAGGAAAAAGCCCGCGCCCGACATCTACACCGCATGTTCTCGCGAAGCTCGAGCTGCCCGCGGCCGCGTGCGTCGCGATCGAGGACTCGGCGAACGGGCTCGCGGCCGCGAAAGCCGCCGGCTTGTTCACGATCGTGACCCCGAGCTACTGGACCCGGTCGGAAGACTTCGCGGCGGCGGATTTGCTCGTGCCGGCGCTCGGCAGCGCGGAGCGCCCGCTGCAGCACCGCGCCGCCGCGCTCGTGGGGAACAGCGTCCTCGGCATTCGGGAAATCGAGCGGCAGTTGATGGGCGCGCGCATGTGCGCATAGCGCGGTAACAGGACACCGGCGGCGGGCCGAGGGGGAACGATGGACACGCGAGAAAAGACGATCACGGAATTCATGATCGAGGAGCAGCGGCGCTTTCCGGGCGCGACCGGCGATTTCACCGCCCTCCTCAACCACGTCCGCCTCGCATGCAAGCGCATCAGCTTCATCATCGGCCGCGGCGCGCTTGCCGGCGCGCACGGCTCGGCGCAGGCGACGAACGTCCAGGGCGAGACGCAAATGAAGCTCGACGTCATCGCCAACGACATCTTTCTGCGGACGAGCGAATACGGCGGGCAGCTGGCCGGCATGGTCTCCGAAGAGCTCGATGAGCCGTACCAGATCCCGCCGGATTACCCGCGCGGCCGCTATTTGCTGTTGTTCGACCCGCTCGACGGGTCCAGCAACATCGACATCAACGCGCCGGTCGGCAGCATCTTCTCCGTGCTGCGGGCGCCGAGTGGCACCGAGACGCCGACGGTCGCGGACTTTCTGCAGCCCGGCGCCAAGCAACTGTGCGCGGGCTACGCGATCTACGGCGCGACCACGATGGTCGTGCTCACGGTCGGTCGCGGCGTGCACGGATTCACCCTGGACCGCGGCTTCGGCGAGTTCATCCTCACTCATCCGAACATGCGCATTCCCGAGGAAACGAGCGAATTCGCGATCAACGCGTCGAACGAACGGTTCTGGGAGCCGCCCGTCAAGCGCTACGTGGTCGAATGCCTCGCGGGCAAAGGCGGCGTGCGCGACAAGGACTTCAACATGCGCTGGATCGCCTCGCTCGTCGCCGAGGTGCACCGCATATTGATTCGCGGCGGATTGTTCATGTACCCCAAGGACACGAAGGACCCGTCCAAGGCGGGAAGGCTGCGGCTGTTGTACGAGGCGAACCCCATGGCGATGATCGTCGAACAAGCCGGCGGCGCCGTCTCCTCCGGCCGCGGGCGCATGCTCGATATCGAGCCGACCTCGCTGCATCAGCGCGTGCCGGTCATTCTGGGCTGCAAGGCCGAGGTGGAACGTATCGAGCGCTATCATTGGGAACACGACCAGGGCCTCGATCGCGCCTACAGCTCGCCGCTGTTCAATGAGCGCTCGTTGTTCATCCAGAACTGATCATAAATTCCCGCAGAGGTATCCATGTCCGCCAAACATCCCATCATCGCCGTCACCGGGTCGTCGGGAGCCGGCACGACCTCGGTGACGCGCACGTTCAATTGGATCTTTCGGCGAGAGAAGATCAACGCGGTCCTCATCGAGGGCGACTCGTTCCACCGCTACGACCGTGCGGAAATGAAAGTCAAGATGGCCGAGGCGACGGCGCGCGGCGACCACCACTTCAGCCATTTCGGCCCCGAGAACAATTTGTTCAAGGAATTGGAGGATCTGTTCCGCGTCTACGGGCAAACCGGCCGCGGTCGCGTCCGCCACTATCTGCACGATGAAAAGGAGGCCGCGCCCCACAAGCAGCCGCCCGGTACGTTCACCGAGTGGGAGGACATAGCCGAGGACACGGATCTGCTGTTCTACGAGGGACTGCACGGCGCGGTCGTGACGCCCGAAGTCAACGTTCCCAAACACGCGGACCTCACGATCGGCGTCGTACCGATCATCAACCTCGAATGGATCCAGAAACTGCACCGCGACAAGGAAACACGCGGCTACTCGACCGAGGCGGTCGTCGACACGATACTGAGACGCATGCCTGATTACGTGAACTACATCTGCCCGCAGTTCTCGCAAACGCACGTCAATTTTCAGCGCGTGCCGACCGTCGACACGTCGAATCCATTCATCGCGCGCTACATTCCGACCGCGGACGAGAGTTTCGTCGTGATTCGATTCGCGAATCCGAAGGGCATCGATTTCCCATATCTGTTGTCGATGATCCACGGCGCGTTCATGTCGAGACCGAACATCATCGTCGCGCCCGGCGGCAAGATGGAACTGGCGATGCAGCTCATATTGACGCCGATGATCCTGAAGCTCATGGACATCCGGCGGCGTGCGATCGGCGCGGCCGCGCGCTAGGCGCAGCCCCGCGGATTTCGCGGGCAGGCCGCGCTGCGCGGGCAGATCACGCTCGCGGGGCCCGCGAGCGCGTCGGCGATCCAGGCGATGTTGAGCACTTGCGAGACGGCGCGTATCTGGGTGGCCGCGGCCGCGGGAATCGCGCCGTCGCCGCCGCCGCGCGCGCAAGCCTCGGCGATCGCGCCGACGACCGCGTCGCCGTCGAAGCCTTGCGCCTCCAACGCGGGCTGCAGGTCGACGCCGACGGACAGCACGTGCAGGACATCGAGCGCGTCGCGGGTCAGCAGCGAATGGCAGCAATATAGACGCGCGCGCGCGCCGTCGTGCATGACGGAAATCTGCGACTTCGGCGTTCGCGGCGCCGCTGCGCCGGCCTGCGTCTGCCCGAGCAGGCGAAAGACGGCCCAGCGCGGGCACGGATCCGACACCTGGCTCATGTTGCCCCACGGCAGTGGGATGCCGTTCGCGCGATAGACCGCGCGCAAATACCCGGGCGGATAGGCGTCGAAGAAATGCCAATGCCGATACGGCGACACGGCGGTCATGCGGCGCATCACCAGGGCCGCCGTGACGCCGAGCTTCTGGCCGGCCGCGACGCTGTGCGCTTCGCGGATCAGGATGGCGGCGGAACGGCACCCGCGGACACAGCAAGGCGCCGGCGAAGAAGCTGCATTCGAAATCCCGCCAGGCATACAGCACGTCTTGCGCGCCCATGCCGGCCGCGCTTCCCGGCGCATCGCGCTCGCTCGAGGCGGTCGCGCCGTGCGGTGAGATCAATCCGTCGCCGTTGTGCAGAATCTTGTGCCCGACGAAGAACGCGAGGTCGTACTTCAGGCGCGCGGGCTGGTCGCGCAGGCGCGCGTTGACGAACACCGTGCCCGGCGCCTCGAACCGCGCAGCGGACGCCGGCGTGGCGCCCGTTGTCTGCCTGGTCCTCGAACCAGCGGACGGTCAGGCCATGCCGGCGGCATATCTCCATGACGTCTTCCAGCGTGAGCGGCATTCGGCGCTGGCCCGCTTGTTCGGCCGCTTTCTCGATATCCGGGAAATCGTTGTGGTGCGTCTCCTGCCATACGCGAATCAGGAGCTGCGCGAATTGCCGGCCGGTCGTGCCGGTTTGCGACAGCAATTCCGGCAGCGCGTTCTGCAGGAGTTCGTTGGAAAAGAGGAACGCGGGCTCGAGCGGCATCGCCGCGAGACCGCCGCGCTCGCGACGCTGCGGCGGGACTTCGATCTCGGGGTTTTCGTCGAGAAACCAGCGCGGTTCCTTGCTGAAAATCCCCGCGAGCATCTCCAGCATGTCCTTGGATGGCATGCGTTTGCCGGTTTCGACCATGCTGAGGTAGGAAACCGAGGGCGCGCCGGCGGCGTCGATCTGCACGCAGCGCGCCGACAGCTCATCGAGCGTGAGCCCGTTGCGCTTGCGCAAGGAGCGCAGCTTCGCGCCGAGAAAATGTCCCTGTCGAATGAGTCCCGCCATGCTTGGTCCTTTGTGAATTTCACAATGTCAAAGTTCAATTGTGAAATTTCATTGTTTTTTACTCTAATCTCACTTCGCACGGTGTTCAAGCGGTGAATCGCTTGACCGTGCTTGTGTTCACAAGGAATTTCACGAGGAGACGGAAGATGAGCGAACTGGCATCGAGCGCCGCGAAAATCAGCGCGAATTGGGCGGAAAATCCGCGGTGGCGCGGCGTCCGGCGACCGTATTGCGCGGCCGACGTGCGCGCGGCTGCAGGGGTCGGTGCATATCGAGCATTCGCTCGCGCGTCTCGGCGCCGAGAAGTTCTGGCGCATGATCCACGAGGAACCCGTCGTCGGCGCGCTCGGCTGCATGACCGGCAACCAGGCCGTCCAGGCCGTGCAAGCCGGCCTGAAGGCGATCTACTGCTCGGGCTGGCAGGTTGCCGGGGATGCGCAATACGGCCGGGGAAATGTATCCCGATCAAAGCCTCTATCCGGTCGATTCCGTGCCGCGCATGATCGAGCGCATCAACAATGCGTTGCTGCGCACCGACCAGATCCACCACATGGACGGCAAGGGCGAAGTCGATTGGCTCGCACCGATCGTCGCCGACGCCGAAGCGGGATTCGGCGGCAATTTGAACGCCTTCGAACTGACCAAGGCGATGATTCGCGCGGGCGCGGCCGGGATTCACTTCGAGGATCAGTTGTCCTCGGCGAAGAAGTGCGGGCACATGGGCGGCAAGGTGCTGGTCTCGACCGACGAGGCGATCAACAAGTTGGTCGCGGCGCGGCTCGCGGCCGACGTACTCGGCGTGCCGACGGTGCTGATCGCCCGCACCGACGCGGACGCCGCGAATCTCCTGCTGTCGAATCACGATCCGCGCGACGCGGCCTTCCTCACCGGCGAGCGTTCGAGCGAAGGATTCTTCAACGTCAAGCCCGGCCTCGATCAGGCGATCGCCCGCGGCCTCGCCTATGCCCCCTACGCCGACCTGCTGTGGTGCGAGACCTCGCGCCCGGACCTCGCTCAGGCGAAGCGCTTCGCCGAGTCGATTCACCGCGAGTTTCCCGGAAAGCCGCTCGCCTATAACTGCTCGCCGTCGTTCAATTGGCAGGCGAACCTGGGGCGGCGACGATGAAGCGCTGGCGCGAGGACCTCGCGGCCATGGGCTACCGCTTCCAGTTCATCACGCTGGCCGGCTGGCATGCGCTCAACCTGTCGATGTATCGACCTCGCCGCGGCGTATCGCGAGGACGGCATGCTCGGCTATTCGCGGCTGCAGCAGCGGGAGTTCGACGCGGAAGCCCGCGGGCTACCGGGCGGTCAAGCACCAGGCCTTCGTCGGCACGGGATATTTCGACGCGGTGCAAGCGGCGATCACGTCGGGCAATGCTCCACGGGCGCGATGTCCGGCAGCACGGAGGAGGAGCAGTTCACGGCGAGTCCCGGCGCCGGGGGACGCTCTCGCGAGGTCGCCTAGGTGGCCGGAGCATGAACGCCCTGGCGGCGACGGCCGAGCGCGCCGCGGCGCCGCTGTCGCCGCTCGCGATCGCGGCGCTGATCGCCGCTCATTTCGAGAGCTACAACGATGAGTTCGGCCGCATCACGCGGCGCGCGGCCGAACATTTCGCCGCCGGCGATTGGCGCGCCGCCGCAGCGCGATTCGGTCGCGCGCATCGAACTGTACGAGCAGCGCGTTCGCGCGTGCCTGGGCTGGCCGCGCGGCGCCGGGCCGTGGCCGGAGATCAAGCGCGCATACGAGCGGATCGTCGCGCATCGACCGGACGCGACTTTCTATCGCACGTTCTTCAACTCGGTGACGCGCGACCTGTTCGGCACCGTCGGCGTCAATCCGGAGCGTCGAGTTCTGCTCGACGAGCGTCGGGCGCACGGCGGGAAGCGTACCGCTGCGAATCTATCGGGTCGGCGGCGTCGCTGCCGACGACGGTGCGCGAGGTGCTCACGGATCTGCCGTTCGCGGCGCAGATCGCCGATCTCGAGAGCGCCGTTCACCGCATCAGCGCCGAGATCGGCCGTCATTACGAGAACTTCCGGCAGAGCGCGGCGCCCAGTTCGATGGAGTGGATCGAGCCGCTGTTCTACCGCGGCCATTGCGCCTTCCTGGTCGGCCGCCTGGTCGACGACGGCGCGATGACGCCGCTCGTCGTCGCGTTCTCGAACGGCGCCCACGGGATCCAGGTCGACGCCGTCCTGTTGTCGCGCGCCGAAATCGGCTCGCTGTTCGGGTTCGCCCGCTCCTACTTCCACGTCGACCTGCCGGCCGTCGGCGCGGCGGTCACGCTGTTGCGATCGTTGATGCCGCGCAAGCCGATCGACGAGCTGTATACGGTTCTCGGCCGCGCGAAGCAGGGCAAGACCGAACGCTATTTCGCGCTCAAGCGCCACCTCGACCGCTCGATCGACAGCTTCGTGCACGCGCCCGGCGAACGCGGGCTGGTGATGATCGTCTTCACCCTGCCCTCGCACGATCTGGTGTTCAAGGTGATCCGCGACCGCTTCGGGGCGCCGAAGAGAATCACGCGCGACGAAGTGATCGAGCGCTACCGGTTCGTGTTCCGGCACGATCGCGCCGGCCGCCTGGTCGACGCGCAGGAATTCAAGCGGCTGCGGCTGCCGCGCGCGCGCTTCATGCCGGCGCTCGCGGAGGAACTGCTCGGCGAGGCGGCGCAGAGCTGCCGCATCGACGGGGACGACCTGATCGTCGACCATTGCTACGTCGAGCGCCGCCTGCGGCCGCTCAACTTGTTCCTGCGCGAGGCCGATCCGGCGGCGGCCGAGTCGGCCGTCATCGACTACGGCAACGCGCTGCGCGACATGGCGGGCAGCAACGTGTTCCCCGGCGACCTGTTGCTGAAGAACTTCGGCGTGACCGGACATGGCGGCGTCTTCTTCTACGACTACGACGAACTCTGCCTCCTGTCGGACTGCGTGTTCCGGGATCTGCCCGCGCGCGCGCAGCGACGAGGAGGAAGCGAGCGCCGAGCCGTGGTTCTACGTCGGCCCGAACGACGTATTCCCCGAACAGTGGCTGCCGTTCCTGGCGATGCCGGCGCCGGTGCAGGAAGTGTTCCTGCGCCGGCACGGCGAACTGCTGACCGGGGCGTGGTGGCGCTCGCGCGCAGCAGGCGCATGAACGCGCAGTCGATTACAATCCGCCGGGCGAACGCTCTCCCTGACCCGGCATCTCGCCGCAGGCCCCGTTCGCCGGGGCGCCTCCTTTAAAGCCGATGAATCCGGGTTTGCAAGCCAAGGACCGCGCGCGCGGCATCACCTCGATGATCGCCGCGGCGTTCGTCTTTGCGATCATGGACGCGTCGCTCAAACATTTGTCCGCGCAGTACGGCATGTTCCAGGTCGCGTGCCTGCGCTGCGTTTCCTCATTGGCGTTCATCTGCGTGCCCATAGGCTGGCGGCGCTCGTGGGCCGCGCTCGTCCCCAGGTCGCCCGGGCTGCATGCGTTTCGCGGCCTGCTCGGCGTCACCATGCTCGCGAGCTTCGTCTATGCGGTCCACCGTCTGAGCCTCGCCGAGACTTACTGCGCTGTTCCTGTGCGCGCCCTTGCTGATGACCGCGCTGTCGGTGCCGATGCATGGGGAATACGTGCCGCCGCGCCGCTGGGTCGCGATCGCGAGCGGCTTGTGCGGCGCGCTGTTGGTCTTGCGGCCGACGGGCCGGTCGGCGGTGCCGGTCGCCGCGCTCGCGGCGGCGGCCTTGGGTGCGGTCAGCTATGCGTTGAGCGCGCTCACCGTACGCACGCTCGGGCGGACGAACTCCAGCACATCCATGGTCTTTTGGGTGCTGGTGATCTCGGGGGCGGGCTGCGGAATCCTTGCCCTGGGCGATTGGCGGCCGATCCCTTCGCATGACTGGGGCTGGCTCGCGCTCGTAGGCATTTGCGGTGCGCTCGGCCAATACTGGCTGACCGAGGCGTTCCGCTCGGCACCGCCCGCGGTCGTCGGCCCGTTCGAATATACGGCGATCCTGTGGGCGTTCGCGATCGATTGGCTCTTTTGGCAGGCGGCGCCGACGCCGCCAACTGCTGGTCGGCGCGGCGATCGTCATCACGAGCGGGCTCGTCGTCATTTGGGACGAACGCCGGCTCGCGCGCATGCCGATCGAGCCCTCGAGCCCCCCACCATGAACGGCGGCGCGCCGATTTTTATGCAATGATCCCAGGGGGACACCGTCGACCGGAAGCGCCAATGTACGAGATTCGACGCAGCGAGGAACGCGGCTTCGCCGATCATGGCTGGCTGAAGTCCTATCATAGCTTTTCGTTCGCCGACTATTTCGACCCGCAATTCGTCGATTTCGGTCCGCTGCGGGTCATCAACGAGGACCGCGTGCAGGCGGGCGCCGGCTTCGCGACGCATGGGCATCGCGACATGGAGATCATCAGCTACATCCTCTCCGGCGAATTGGCCCACAAGGATTCCATCGGCAACGGCTCGACGATACGCCCCGGCGACGTGCAGTTGATGAGCGCCGGCACCGGCGTTCGCCACAGCGAATTCAACGCATCGGCGACCGCGCCGGTCCATTTCCTGCAGATCTGGATTCTGCCGAGCGCCCTCGATTTGCCGCCGAGCTACGAGGAGACCCGGTTTTCGGCCGAGGAAAAGCGCGGCCGCCTGCGCTTGATCGCCTCGCCCGATCGGTCCGAGGGTTCCGTTCTCATTCACCAGGACGCGCGGGTCTATGCGGGGCTCATCGATGCGGCCGAGAACGCCGCGCTCGACGTGGCGCCGCACCGGCGAGTGTACGTACACGTTGCGCGCGGCAAAGTCGCGGCGAACGGCGTCGCGCTCGCTGCCGGCGATGCGCTGCGAATCACCGATGCCGCGCGGCTCGAGCTCGGCGCGGGACGCGATGCCGAGGTTCTGGTGTTCGACCTGCCCTAGGGCGCGTGCGACGACCCGTCGATCAGCGCGCGCCAGTTGATGATCGCGTTCCACAACAGGCGCTGGTCGCCGCGGTTCAGATCGCGGTGCATCGGATTGAAGTCGAATGCAATCACGCGCCCCTTGCCGACCGGCATGTCGAAGATCGCGGGGCGACCGATCAAGTTCTGCGCGCCCCAGGCTTGACCACTGACGACGAACGGTTTGCCCGGCGGTCCGCCCCACTCCATCACGACGTGGCGCGTGTCCACCGGGCCGTCGAGGCAGGTGGTGCAGTAGGCCGCCCGCACCCAAGCCAAGGGCATCGAGTACAAGGCTTCGTTCTCCCGAAAGACGAATGTGCTCGCCGGATAACCGTAGGCGATCGGATTGTGCGGAGCGAGGAAGGTCACCCGCACGTGCGTGCCGGGCGTGCGCGTGAGCGCGTCCTGCGAGGCGGCCGCGGCCTCGGCGCCGCCGCCTTGGGCGCTGCGCGCCACGCCGCCCGAATCGCGCCGGATCCCGCGGACGATGCCGCCCTCGATCGGCAACAGCGACCCGCTGCTGAGCGTGACCATCAGGCCGCCGCGGTCGACGAAGCGCTGCAGGTGTTCCATGCCGCGCCAGCCGATCCCGCCGGTGATGTCCTTCGATGCCGCGGGCGTTCCGAGATTCGGCGTCCGCTTCGTCTTTTCGAACGGCATCGGGCCCGAGGTCCGCGGGATGCCGTGGATCTGCTCGGCAAACTCGAGATCGACGCGGCCGTACAGCAGCACGTCGATTTTGTCGCGCAAGCGGCCCGCGCGAATATCCTCGTCGCGCAGGTAGGTGTACGGGATATGCCGCCGGTCGAGGGAGTAGCGAATCCAACCGATCGAATCGGTGTCCGCCCACGGCACCCACAGCCCGAGACGCGGCACGGGCGCCGCGTGACGCAGCACGTCGGGCTCGGCCGCCGCGCTCGCGAAGTGCAGATCGAGATCGGCGGCGGCCGCAGCGAGCGCGGCGCGGACACCGGCCTGCGCCGGGATGATCCACGAACCCTGTGGATAGTGCTCGCCGCCCAGCGTGAATCCTCGCTCCGCGATGTCGACGCGGAATCGCGCCAGGCGGTATCTCGCCTCGAGCAGGCTCTCCTGGCCGGTGTCCTTCAAGAGGTAGACGGGACCGTCGCCGGCGACGTCGCCGCGCAAGCGCGGCGCGTCCGTCCAAGCGCGTGAGCCGTGCCTCGCGGATGGCGGGATCCGCCGTCGGGAACGCCTGCAGATGATAATTGGCCGGCAATTCCCACGACACGTCGTCGTACGGCGGCGGCGAGTCCTTGGGATAGTGCTGCCGCGTCAGGAGATCGACCGCGTAGTTGCGATACGGCTGATCCGCGCGCACGACGTAGCTGCCCGCGGGGAAGTGCCCGTCCTTCAGCGCGATGCGGCGCGTCGGCGACGCCGACCTCGATGTGCTGGGCTTGCAGGCGCTCGACCATCTGCGCGACGCGCCGCGGATCGCCCTGGTCCGGCGGGATGATGAACGCCGTATGGCGGCTCGTCGAGACCCTTGCGCCAGCTATGCAGACCCTTTTCGTAGAAATCCCGCAGCAGCATCTGCGCGATTTTTCGCCGAGTAATCGAGCGCCGCGAGCATCCCGGTCTCGTTGTAATTGACGTTGTCGCGCGCCGACCAAAGGAACTTGCCGGTGGGCGGCGGCAGCACGCGCCACCATTCGCGCGAGGTATCCTCGGGCCCGAGGACTGCGTTCCATGGTCTCCGCCGAGCCGTTGCCGAACGTCTCGTAGCCGCGACCGATCGCATTGTGGTTCATCGCCACCGAGTCGAGGAACAAATGCGCGAACCCGTCGCCGAAATTCCAGGTCGACACCCCGGGCATGCCGAGCCCGGTCATCGTCTCGACTTCGTGAAAGCTGAGCGCGAGGAATTCGCTGAACGTGATCGGATCGATGTGGGGGTTGTACGGGCCGGTGCCGTTCCAGGTCATCAACAAGGCTTCGCTTTCGTGCAGGTCGTGGATGACGACGGGATGCCACTCGAAGAACATGTGCGCGACGGCTTGAATCGGCGATTGGGTCAGCTGGATCGCGTCGCGATTGATGTCGACGTAGGAGTACTTGGCCCAGTAGGGCGGCGCCTGCCGCGGCAGCGTCGCATAGTCCGTCTTGCCCTTGAGGTAGCGGTAGAACCAGTCGACCTGCTTGTCGCGGCCGTCGGGGTTCGAGACCGGATTGATCAGAACGACCATCTTCGAGCGGATCCGCCGGATCATCGGCGTCTCCGAGACCGCGAGTCGGTACGCGAGTTCGAGGACCGACTCGGTCGAGCCGGTCTCGTCCGAATGCAGCGCGGCGTTCAGGTAATAGAACGGCCGGGATGCGCTCGATGAGCCGTGACGCGGCCGCCGCGTCGATCGTCGGCGCGGATCGGCGAGTTCGGCGTTGTCTGCCTTCAGTTTCCCGAGGTTCTCGATGCCGGCCTTGTCGGCGATCGCGATCATCAGGATGTCGCGGCCCTCCTCCGTGCGCCCGATCTTGAATACGCGCACGCGCGGCGATGCCGCGGCGAGCGCCCGCGCATACGCGGTCGGCCTGCGCCGAATACAGCAGTTCGCCCGGCGCGCCCATGATGCGGCCGAAGAACTTCTCCGGCGAAGGCACCGTCGACGACGCCGGCAGGTACGACACCCACGGCGACAGGAACCGTGGTTCGGTCGTCGCCTTGGCGATCTGCTCGACGGAGCCGGGCTCCGCCGCGTCGGGCGCGATGGCGCCTTGGGCGGCGGCGGGAAGCAGCGAGGAATACGAGCAGAAGCAGACGAAGCAGCATGATCGTGGAGACCCTCGGATTCCGCAGTGGATGATCCTTATGCGCGCTCGCCGCCGTAGGCGCGATTCTTCCAGCTCACGCCGCGGCCGAACCAATGATTCAGCGCCGAACCGATCGTCGCCGCCATGTAGAACGAGGCGATCAGCGGCAGCGCGAGCGCGTAGAGTCGCGAGCGCCCGTATCGGTCCAGCGTCGGCACATAGCTGCCGGCGGCGAGTGCGAACGCGGCGAGCCCGGCAGCGCGACCAGGGCCGCGCCCGCCCAGCAGCGCGCCGATCGGCACGAGCCACACGAGCGACAGGCCGATCAGCGTGAGCACGAGAAGCACCGCCGAATAGCGCAGCTGCGTGAACGCCGTGCGCGCGACCATGCGCCAGATATCGATGAAATGCGGATAGCTGCGCACCGATCTGGCGAGGCCCGAATGACCGAGATATATCGGTCCCGATTCCTTCACCGCGCGCGCGAGCGCGACGTCGTCGATCAACGCGCCCTTGTACGAGTCGATTCCGCCGGCGCGCTCGAGCGCGTCGCGGCGGATCAACACCGTCCCGCCCGACGCCGCGGCGACGGCCGAGCGCGGATCGTTCACGCGCGCGAACGGATACAGGAGCTGGAAGAAATACACGAACGCGGGAACGAGCGCGCGCTCGGCCGGGCTTTCGCAGTTCAGGCGCACGATCTCGCTCACCATCTCGACGCGCGGTTCCTGCAGCCGGGCGACGAGCGACGACAAATGCCGCGGGTCGTGCACGATGTCGGCGTCCGCGAACAACAGGACCTGCGCCTCGCTCGCCGCGACGCCCTGGCTCAAGGCCCAAAGCTTGCCGGACCAGCCGGGCGGCTTCGGCGCGCCGCGGATCACGCGCAGGTTCGGCGCCGCGCCCGCGGCGGCGGCCGTATCGTCGGTCGAGTTGTCGTCGACGACCGTGACGCGAAATTCGCCGGCGTAGTCCTGGGCGAGCAGCGATGCGACCGCGGCGCCGATCGTTTCCTCTTCATCGCGCGCCGGGATCACCACGTCGACGGCCGGATGCCACGTCGGCGCCGCCGGCGGCAGCTCAGGCGCGGATCTCCAGAATCTTCCGTGGAAGAAAACGAGATAGATCCACGCGCACAATGCCAGTAGAGCGATCATCGGCCCGGTCCGCGTCAAGCCGCGCATGCGCGCACCGGCCGGATCGTACGGCGCCTGCGACAATAGCGTCGCCTTGCGCCGTTCGCCGATGATCTCGATCTCGAAGCCGGAGGAAGCCGCCGCGAGTTCCTTTGGTATGTAGCCGAGCGCGATCGAATCGCCGACCCGGTGCCCGAACGCACCCGAGGTGACCCAGCCGACGACCTTGCCCTCGTGCCAAACGGGCTCGTCGCCGAGCGCGTCGGCGTCGCCGGCGTCCACTTTGAACGTGACCAGGCGCAGCTTGCCGCCGCCGGCTTCTCGTCCGCGGCCGCGCTACGGCCGATGAACTCGCCCTTCGTGAAGTCGACGAAGCGGCCGAGACCCGCTTCGAACGGCCCGTAAATCGGCCGGAACTCCCGCGCCCAGCTGCCGAAGCTCTTTTCGACGCGCATGGAGTTGAGCGCGCGGCCGCCGATCTGCCGCAAGCCGTACTCGCGTCCCGCTTGGGTGAGCGCATCGAAGAGCGCGCGCTGATAGTCCGTCGTCACCCAGATTTCGTAGCCCAATTCGCCGGTGAACGAGACCCGGCCGACGTACGCCGGGACCATGCCGACGGCCATGCGCCGGAACGAGAGGAACGGGAACGCCGCGTTCGACAGATCCTCGCGCACGAGGCTTTGCAGCAGCGCGCGGGATTTCGGCCCCGCGACCGACAGTCCGACGTATTGCATCGCGCAGGGACGGATCGAGACGCCCGCCGGCGGCGTATGCCGCTCGAACCAGCGTAGATAATAGTCTTCGGCCGCGTATGTCCCGATCAGGAACACATGATCGTCGGCGATGCGGCACATCGTGAAATCGCCGATCAGCTTGCCGCGCTCGTTGAGCATCGGCGTCAAGGCGATGCGGCCGACGTGCGGAACGCGATTCGAGCCATGACCTTCGACAGCCATTCGGCGGCGCCCGGCCCCTCGACTTCGAATTTGCCGTAATTGGAGATTTCCAGCAGCCCGACCGCGTCGCGCACGGCCCTGCATTCGGCGCCGACGTGCGGATGGGCGTTCGAGCGGCGGAAACTGACCTCGTCGTGCGCCTCGGCCGCGCTCGGCGCGAACCACAGCGGGTGCTCGAGGCCGCAATAGTCGCCGAATACCGCGTGCCGTTCCTGCAGCTTCTCGTAGATCGGCGTGGTTCGCAGCGGGCGCGCGGCGGTGAGTTCCTCGTTCGGGAAGCGGATGCGGAAGCGGCGCGAGTAGTTCTCGCGGACCTTCGCGTTCGTGTACGCGAGCGTCGTCCAATCGCCGTAGCGCGCCACGTCCATGCCCCAGATGTCCGCACCGGGATCGCCTTCGACCATCCACTGTGACAGCGCGAGTCCGACGCCGCCGCCCTGGCTGAAGCCGGCCATGACGCCGCAGGCAACCCAGAAATTATTCAAGCCCCTGACGGGTCCCACGAGCGGGTTGCCGTCGGGCGCGAACGTGAACGGTCCGTTGACGACCTTGCGGATGCCCGCGGCTCCCATGGCGGGAAAATGCGCAAAGCCGACCTCGAGGCTCGGGGCGATGCGCTCGAGATCGTTCGGCAACAGGTCCTGGCCGAAATCCCAGGGCGTCTGCACGGGCGACCACGGTACGCCCGCTCGCTCGTACGTGCCCATCAACATGCCGCCGCGCTCCTGGCGGATGTAGATCTCGCCTTCGAAGTCGATCGCGTGGAGGCTTTCCTTCTTGCCGACGAGCTCGGGCATGTCGCCGGTGATGAGGTACTGGTGCTCCATCGCGAGTATCGGCAATTCCAGGCCGACCATGCGGCCGACTTCGCGCGCCCACAGGCCGCCCGCGTTGACGACATGTTCGGCGTGCACGTTGCCGTGGTCGGTGATCACGTCCCAGGTGCCGTCGGCGCGCTGTTTCAAGTCCGTGACCCGCGTGTGCCGCACGATCTCGGCGCCGCCGATCTGCGCGGACTTCGCATAGGCGTGCGTGACCCCGTAAGGATCGACGTGGCCCTCGATCGGGTCGTACAGCGCGCCGGTGAAATGACTCTTGTCCATCAGCGGAAAGAGCTTCTCGGCCTCGTCGACGGAAATGATCTCGAGCTCCATGCCGAGATAGCGGCCGCGCGCCTTGGCCATCTTCAGCCAGTCGAGCCGCTCGCGCGTGCCCGCGAGCATGATGCCGCCGGTGATGTGCACGCCGCACGACTGGCCGGAGATGCGCTCGATCTCCTCGTAGAGCTTGATCGTGTATTGCTGGAGCTTCGCGACGTTCGGATCGCCGTTGACCGTGTGCATGCCGCCGGCCGCATGCCAGGTCGAGCCCGAGGTCAATTCGGCGCGCTCGATCAACAGGACGTCGCGCCAGCCGGCCTTCGTCAGGTGGTATAGAACGCTCGCGCCGACCACGCCGCCGCCGATCACGACTGCTTTTGCGTGGCTCTTCATGTCGTCTCCGAATTCATCGCATCTCGCTTCGTTGGTTCGAAAAATCAGGTGTTGGATACCGCCAGGTGCATGGTCGACGAGGCCGGCACGGAACCTTGCGCGCCGCTGCCGAAACGCTCGATGAGCCACGATCGAAACAGCGCGATCGCCGTGTCGCTCAAGCCCTCCGGGTGCGTTATCAAATAATAGCCGTAGCCGTCGTCGAAGCTCACGTCGAACGGCTTGACCAGGCGCCCGGTGCGGATCTCTTCGCCGAACAGAGTCGTGTCGACGAGCGCTATGCCCTCGCCGCTCAGGGCGTATTGAACCGCGAGCATCGCGGTGTCGAACACGAGGCCGCGCTCGACGTTCAGCGTATGGAGGTTCGCGTGGCGCGCGAATTGCCCCCACAGGTGATGGCGCGGCATGTCGCTCAGGCGCACGTGCACGATCTCGTTCGACTCGATGAAATCGCGCAGGCTCATGCCCGCGCAGCGCGCGCCGATGTTCGGGTGGCACAGCGGGCTCAAGCGGACCGGCCACAGAAGATCGCGCACCATGTTCGTCACGGTCGGCTTCGAATAGACGACCGCGACGTCGACGTCGGCGAGCGGCGGCCCGACGCCGTACGGACTCACGAGGTCGATCTCCACCTCGGCGATCACGCGGCGGAAGTCCCGCAGGATCGGCACGGCGAGTTGAACCGCGAAGCTCGGCGGCATTTGCACGCGCAGCGTGCGCAGCAGCGGCGCACCTTCGTTGCGGATGTCGTCGAGCGCGTACTCCAGCCGGTCGAAGGACTTCATGACCGCCGGCAGCAGATGCTGGCCGGCCTTCGTCAGGACGAGGGCGTGCGGCCGGCGCTCGAACAATTGCGCGCCGATCAATTTCTCGAGCGCGATCACGTGGCGCGACAGCGCGCTCTGGGAGATCAACAAGGCGTTGGCGGCCGCCGTGAAGCTGCTGTGCTTGGCGACGCCCTCGAACGCGCGCAGCGCGTTCAGCGGCAGCCAGCGGCGGTCGATCGTTGTCTTTGCCATCCTCATTCCTCCCACGGCGCGGTCTTACGGGCTCCAGGCCCTCGTATAGCCGATCGCCTTCTCCTGATCCCGGACGATCGTTCTCGCGGCCAGCAAGAAGTGATACGTGGCCCAGAATCCGGTCGGCGCCAGCACGAGCAGCGCGAGGCGCAGGGATTCGGCATCGGCGCCGCGGGCGCCGGCGAACCAGTCGCTCATGATCCCCACGGCCTGGGGCGCGACGATCAGGTTCAGGATGTTCGCGACCAGCAGCGACACGGCGACGAACATCGAGCGCATGTGGCACGGCGCGAGATTCTGCAACAGGCCGAAGCAAGGTCCGATGTAGAAATAGATCGCCGGAATGTAGATCCAGAACATGAGCTTCGCGATCCACAGTGAATGCGTGAAGTACGCGAAGAACGACGGAATGGTCGTCAGGCCGACGCCCGCGGCGAGCACCCAGACGACCTTGCGCGGATCGGCCATCGACGGGCGCGACAACAGCCAGGCCGTGCCGACGGTCGCGATCGAACCGCCGATCAGATGTATCGGGCCCGTCACGGCGCCCGCCTCGGCGACGTTCAGGCCGTACGAGCGGATCAGAAAGGTCGGCGTCCACCAGATCAGGCCCCAGCCCCACAGCGCGCAGACGCCGCCGCCCATGACGACGTGGAACGCGGCCTTCTGGCGCCACAGGAACGCCAGGCTCTCGAACAGCGTCGGCTTGTGTTCGTCGACCAGGCTGTCGAGCCGGCCGCGCGCGGGTTCGCGTATCGTCAGATACACCGCCGTGCCGACGATCAATCCCGGCACGCCGAGCGCGAGGAACGCGGCGCGCCAGCCGAACGCATGCGCGACGGCGCCCGCCATGTCCGCGCCCACCCAGGCGCCGAGCGGCGCGCCGAGCGCGAGCACGGTCAAGGCCATCGGCCGGCGGTCGGGCGGAAAGCAGTCCGCGACGATCGCGGTCGACGGCGGGGTGCCGCCCGCTTCGCCGATGCCGACGCCGATGCGCGCGAACAGGAGCTGCCAGTAATTGCGCGACAGGCCGCAAAGCGCGGTCATCGCGGACCAGATGATCAGCGAAGCCGCGAGGATGTTGCGGCGGTTCGAGCGATCGGCGAGCCACGAGATCGGGATGCCGAAGGTCACGTAGAACAAGGCGAGCGATACGCCGGTCAGGAACGCGATGCCGGAATCCGTCAAATGCAGCTCGAGGCGTATGGGCTCGAGCACGGTCGACATGACATATCGATCCGCGATGTTGATCGTATAGATCAGGCACATCAGCATCAGCACGTACCAGCGCTCGATCGACGAGGGGCTGCGGGCGCGCGTTGCGTCAATCGCCGTGGTGACCACTCGATGCAACCTCGATCATGGGTAGGGTATGAACCATACATGGTTCCCGGCGCCAAGGCGATGCCGGGACCGCGGCGGCGCACGGCCGCCGCGCGCTTCGAAAAATGACATGGGCGAATCGCTAAATGGCATAGCATGAGCCGGCAGACGGCTTAAGCTCACCGACGTGGCGCGTTTCGACTACATCATCATCGGTGCGGGCTCCGCGGGTTGCGTGCTGGCGGATCGATTGTCCGCGAGCGGGCGCGACCGCGTGCTCGTGCTCGAAGCGGGCGGTCCGCGACGGCGGTTTCTGGATCAAGACGCCGATCGGCTACGGGCGCACGTTCGCCGACCCCGCCGTCAACTGGAAATACCAGACGCTGCCGAATCCGGGCCTCGGCGGACGCACGATGTACTGGCCGCGCGGCCGCGTCGTCGGCGGCTCGAGCTCGATCAACGCGCTGGTCTATTGCCGCGGCATGCCGGCGGATTTCGACGATTGGCGCGATCTCGGCAACGTCGGCTGGGGTTGGCAGGACGTGCGCCCGTACTTCGAGAAATCCGAGCGCCGCGTCGACCCGGACGGACGTGCGCGCACCGATGGTCCGCTCGACGTCAAGGACGTCGGTCCGTTCCTGCACGCGACCCGCCGTCATTGGTTCGGGGCGGCCGCGGAGCTCGGATTGCCCGTGAGCGATGACTTCAACGGCGCCGCGCCCGAAGGCCTCGGCTGTTATCAGGTCACGATTCGCAACGGCAAGCGCTGGAGCGCGGCCGACGCGTTCCTGCGGCCGGCCCTGCGGCGCGCGAACGTGCGCCTGGAAACGCGGGCCTGGGTCCGCAAGATCCGCATCGACGGTCGCAGCGCGGTCGGCGTGGAGTATCTCAAGGACGGCGCCGTCGTCGCGGCCGAGGCCGATCGCGAGGTCATCCTCTGCGGCGGCTCGGTCAACTCGCCGCAGCTCTTGCAGCTGTCGGGAATAGGCCCCGGCGCGAAGCTCGCCGAGTTCGGCATCCCGGTGGTGCTCGACAATCCCGCCGTCGGCGGCAACCTCCAGGACCACTTGGCGGTCAGCTATTCGTTCCGTGCAAACGAGCCGACGTTGAACGATGAACTGAATTCGCCGATCGGCAAACTGATCGCGGGCATGCGCTACCTGGTCATGCGCAGCGGCCCCCTGTCGCTCAGCGTCAATCAGTTCGGCGGCTTTTTGCGCGCGGATCCGCACGCCGCGCGCCCCGACGTGCAGCTCTATTTCAATCCGATCACGTACGGCGCCGGCGATGCGAATCGAAAGCGGATCGACGTCGATCCCTTCTCGGGATTCATTCTCTGCTTCCAGCCGACGCGGCCGACGAGCCGCGGGCGCATCGACATCGCGAGCGCGGATTTCCGCGCAGCACCCGCGATCGCGCCGAATTATCTGGCGACCGACAAGGATCTCGCCGACGTCGTCCACGGCGGGCGGCTCATCCAGAGGATCGCGCGCACGAAGGCGATGCGATCACTGATCCACGCGGCGATTCCGCCGGCGGTCGATGCGATGGACGATGAGGCGATCTCGGCGGACTTCCGCGCGCGCGCCGCGACCGTGTACCACCCGGTCGGCACCTGCCGCATGGGGCCGCACCCGGCCGACTCGGTCGTCGATCCCGCCTTGCGCGTGCACGGCATCGGCCGCCTGCGCGTGGTCGATGCGTCGGTCTTTCCGGCGGTGACGTCGGCGAACACCAACGCGCCGACCTTGATGGTCGCACAACGTGCCGCGGACCTGATTTTGCAAGGATCAAGGACATGAAGGGACTCCCATGAAACTCGACAGCGTCAAGGTCTTCGTCGTCGGCAATCCGCCGCCGTCGTTCGGCGGCCGCTATTTCGTCTTCCTGAAGCTGCGGACCGCTTGCGGCATCGAGGGTGTCGGCGAGGTCTATGCCGCGACCTTCGGCCCGCAGGTCATCGCCGCGATGATCGAGGATCTGTTCGCGCGCCGGTTCGAAGGCCGCGATCCGTTCCGGATCGAGGCGATCTGGCGCGAGGCCTACGGCTCGGGCTTCTCGCTGCGGCCCGACATTTCGCTGCTCGGCGTCATGAGCGGCCTGGAAATGGCTTGCTGGGACATCGTCGGCAAGGCGGCCGGCCAGCCGGTCTACAACCTGCTCGGCGGCAAGGTGCACGAGCGATTGCGCAGCTATACCTATTTGTATCCCGCCGCCGGCGAGGGGGACGATTTCTACCATGACGCGGAGCGCTCGGCGCGGCGCGCCGCCGAGTACGTCGCGCAGGGATTCACGGGCATCAAATTCGATCCCGTGGGCGGCTACTCCGCCTACGACCCACGCCAGCCCACGCAGGAGGCCCTGGAGCGCAGCGTGCGCCTCGTGCGTCTCGTGCGCGAAGCGGTCGGCCGCAAGGCGGATCTGTTGTTCGGGACTCATGGCCAGTTCACGACGTCGGGCGCGATCCGCCTCGCGAAGCAGCTCGAGCCCTATGACCCGTTGTGGTTCGAGGAGCCCGTGCCGCCCGAGATGCCCGAACAGATGGCGCTCGTCGCGCGTGCGACCAGCATTCCGATCGCGACCGGCGAGCGCCTGACGACCAAGTACGAGTTCGCGCGCGTGCTCGCCTGCGGGGCGGCGAACATCCTGCAGATGAACCTGGGCCGCGTCGGCGGAATCCTCGAGGCGAAGAAGATCGCCGCACTCGCCGAAGTGCATTACGCACAGATCGCGCCGCACCTGTATTGCGGGCCGATCGTCGGCGCGGCGAACATCCAGATCGCCGCGTGCTCGCCGAATTTCCTGATCCTGGAGAGCATCCAGCGCTGGGACGGGTTCCAGGCGCAGCTTCTGAAAAAGCCGATCGTCTGGCAGGATGGCTATGTCATCCCGCCGACCGCGCCCGGGCTCGGCGTCGAACTCGACGAGGCGGTCGCCTTGGCCCACCCCTACGAACCGGGCGGGAAGCTGCATCTGGAAATGGCGGATCGCCCGCTCGGCTGAACTGTCGGAGGAGTCGAATGCGCTACGGTTTCATCGGTCTTGGGAATCTCGGCAAGCACCTCGCCGCGAATCTGGTGCGCGGCGGGTTCGACGTGGTCGTTCACGACCTGGATCGACAAGGCCGCCGCTGGCGTCCTCGACGCCGGCGCGACCTGGGCCGCGTCGGTAGCGGAGCTCGCGCGGACCTGCGACGCGTTGATCACCTGCCTGCCTTCGCCCGCGGCGACGGCCAAGGTCATGGACGCGGCGCTGCCCGAGATGCGCTCCGGCGCGACGTGGATCGAGATGAGCACGAACGATTTCGCCGAGGTCGAGGCGCTCGCGGCGCGCGCCGGCTGCGCGGAATCGCGACGCTCGCCTGCCCGGTCACCGGCGGCGTGCACCGCGCCGAAGCCGGCGATATCACGGTGCTCGTTGGCGGGCCGCAACAAGTCTTTGACGTCCACCACGCGGCCCTGCAGGCCATGGGCGGGCGGGTCATTCATCTCGGCGGAATCGAGCAGGCGGCGGTCACGAAGGTGGTCACGAACATGCTCGCGTTCATCCACTTGATCGCCGCCGGCGAAGCGTTGATGCTCTGTTCAAAGGGCGGCGTGGACTTGGGCAAGGCCTACGAGGCGATCGCCGCGAGCTCGGGCAACAGCTTCGTCCACGAGACCGAGAGCCAGGTCATTCTTGAACGGCAGCTATGACATTGGTTTTACGATGGATTTGGCGTGCAAGGACGCCGGCTTCGCGGTCGAGTTCGGCCGCCGCTTCGGCGTTCCCTTGCGCTTGGCGGGAGTCATGGAACAGACGTTCATCGAGGGACGGGCGAAATTCGGCGGGGGCGCCTGGTCGTCGATGATCGTGAAACTGCTCGAGGATGCGGTCGGCACGCCGCTGCGTGCGCCGGGATTTCCGGCCCGATTGGGGCCGGAGCACGTCTAATATCTGATTTCGATATCGAGTAATCGAAATTTGGCATATCAGCGATGCACGCGAGCAACAAAAAAACGCGTTGCCGGCGATTGGCCGATGCTATCCTCGCGGAATAACAGATATACGAACCATTGAAGAACTTTGGCAATAGGGAGAGGGAGACAGCATGAATTCCAATTCGAATCTATCCTATGCGATCGCTGCGATTTTGAGCGCTGCCGCGGTCGGCGCGGTGCACGCCGCGCCGGCGAGCGCCGATTCGTCCGATCAAATCGCGCCGATCACCGTGACCGCGCAGCGCCGCACGGAAAACATCCAGAACGTGCCGATCACGATTCAGGCGCTGACCAGCGAGACGCTCAAGCAGCTCAACGTCACGACGTTCGACGACATGGCGAAGTACGTGCCGAACCTCTCGCTGTCGACCAACGGTCCGGCGCAAGGCAACATCTTCATGCGCGGCCTCGCGCTCGGCTCCGCCGGCACGCAGTCCTCGGGCACGATCGGCCTGTATCCGAACGTCGCGGTCTATCTCGACGACCAGTCCGGACAGCTGCCGGGGCGCAATCTCGACATCTATGCGGCGGATCTCGAGCGCGTCGAGATCCTCGAAGGTCCCCAGGGCACGCTGTTCGGCGGCGGCGCGCAAGCCGGCGTTCTGCGTTACATCACGAACAAGCCGAAGCTCGACAAGTTCGAGGGCAACGCCGAGGCCATGTACGGGGTCACCGCGCACGGCGATCCGAATTCGGGCTTCTCGGCCGTGCTGAACCTGCCGCTGATCAACGACAAGCTGGGCGTCCGCGCGGTGCTGTACAACGAGGATCGTGGCGGCTATATCGACAACGTGCCGTCGACGTTCACGAGACGCAACACGGATCTCGGCATCTACTACGCGAACTATCCTGCGGTGAACGGCGTGTGCCCCGACGGCCTGCCGAACAACGGCTCCTGCGTGCCGCCGGGCAGCCCCGTCGCCAACAACTACGGGATCGCGAAACGGGCGATCAATCCGGTCAAGTACGAGGGCGGCCGGCTCGAGGCGCTGTGGAAGATCAACGACGACTGGAACGTGCTGGTCACGCAGATGTACCAGGACATCCATGCCGACGGCGTGTTCTACCAGATGCCGAAGAGTTCCGAGGGCGTTGCGCTCAATCCGCTCGAGGTCACGCTGTTCCAGCCCTCGTACGACGCCGACAAGTTCGAAAACACGGCGTGGACGCTGAATGGAACGTTAGGCCCGGTGAAGGCCGTGTACACCGGTGGCTATCTGACCCGCACCGTCGACCAGGTCCAGGACTACACCAACTACGCGCGCGGCGTGTACGCCGACTATTACCAGTGCTACGGCGCTGCCACCTGCGGCTCGCCGCTCGCCACTTGGCGGGAACAGGAAAGGAATACCCACCTGACGAACGAGCTGCGATTCAGTACACCGGACGACTTGCGGGTGCGCGGGATCGCGGGCGCCTACTGGGAAGAGCTGCGGATCTACGATCAGACCGACTGGAACTACAAGTCGCTGCCGAACTGCCCCGCGAGCGGCTCGACCGCCGGACTCGCTTGCCTCGGCGCGGTGGCCCCGGGCGCGAACGCGACGCTCAACGATCCCAGCGTGCGTCCGGCCAATGATGCGTTCTTCGAGGACACGAGCAAGGGATACAAGCAGACGGCGTTCTTCGCATCGGTCGACTACGACATCATTCCGAAGGTGCTGACGGTCACCGGCGGCGGACGTTGGTACTCGTACAAGCTCGACCAGCGTGGCTGGGTCGGCAGCTCGTTCTACTGCTTCGAGGCCAACTCGCCGTGCACGGCGGGCGGCACGAACATGGACGCGGAGAACCTGAGCTCGACCTACAAGGGTACGAAGTGGCGCGGCAATGTGACCTGGCACATCACGCCGGACGTGATGGTCTACTACACGTTCTCGCAGGGCTACAGGCCGGGCGGCTTCAACCGCGCGACCGGCACGGCGCTGCCCTATGCGGTCGCGCAGCCGAACGGCACCTATACGAAGGGAACGGCGCAGTACGTCAAGCCGCTCACGTTCCAGCCGGACACCCTGACGAACAACGAGGTCGGCTTCAAGACCGAGTTCCTCAACCACCGCCTGCAGCTGAACGGCTCGATTTACAAGGAAGACTGGAGGAACGTGCAGACGGCGCTGTTCAATCCGGGTGTGCTGGGTAATCTCACGCTCGCGGTCAATGGCGCCGACTACCAGGTGAAGGGCGCTGAGCTGCAGCTCACTGCGCGCGCGACCGAGCATCTGACGCTGCTCGGCTCGATCTCGTACAACGACGCCAAGCAGGTCGATTCGCCCTGCCTGCGCAACAACAGCGGTGACGCGAACAACGGCCAGTGCATCACCACTTACTACAGTGGCGTGACCAAGAGCGCGAAGGCGGTCGTGAACGCGCTCGGCAGCCCGAATACGCCGACCGCGTACTCGCCGAAGGTCCAGGCCAACCTGCGCGCACGCTACGACTGGACGATGAACGACTACAACTACTTTGCCCAGGTCGGGGTGGTGCACGTCGGCTCGATGTTCAACAACACGAACACGGATCCGACCGTGAACGGCGACAACCCGGCGGCCATCCAGTACATCAACACGACGCTGTTCCGCTTCGAACAACCCGCTTACACCACGTTCGACGCCTCGATCGGCGTGGCCAAGGACGCGTGGTCCGTGCAGCTCTTCGGCCAGAACCTCAACAACTCGAACGCCAGCACGTTCACCTCGACCGCGCAGTTCATCGAGACGCAGGTTCCGTTGCGTCCGCGCGTCATCGGCGTGCGCGTCGGCATGAAGTTCTGAGGGCTGGACCCGGGCGGCCGGATTCCGGCTGGTTCCGGTAGAATCGAAGGCGGGCAGCGATGCCCGCCTTTTTTTTGCGGAAGTTTCATGGCCACCGAACCTGCAGCGAGTTTCTCCCCCGTCGAAGCCGAGGTCCGCCGCATCCGCGCCCTGGTGGAGCAGAACCGTTTCGCCGAGGCGCTGGCGGCCGCCGACGCGCAGTGCGGCCTGACCCCGGACAACCGGGACGTGAATTACCTGCGTGCGGTATCCCTGCGCTATCTGCAGCGCGTTCCGGAGGCGCTCGCGGTGCTCGACCACATCGAGAAAACGCATCCGGGCTTTAGTCGCCTCTACCAGGAACGGGGCCATTGCCACGTCGCGCTGCGCGATGCGCCGCGCGCGATCGACGCGTTCACGAACGCCGTGCAGCGTAATCCCGCGCTGCCGGCGAGCTGGCGCACGCTGCAGACGCTCTACCGGATGACCGGGCAGGACGAGAATGCCGCCATGGCGGCGGCCCAGGTCGCGGCGCTCGAGCAATTGCCGCGCGAGATCGTCACGGCCAACGCCCTGTTCGCCGACGGCGAACTGGTCCCGGCCGAAGCGATCGTGCGGGCGTACCTGCTCGAGCATGGCGATCACGTCGAGGGCATGCGTCTACTCGCGCGGATCGGCCTGGAGCACGGCGTGCTCGACGACGCCGAAACGCTGCTCGCGGCGGCGCTCGAGCTCGCGCCGGACTATCGCGCGGCCCGCTATGACTATGCGATCGCGCTACTGCGGCGCCACAAGCCCTTGCAGGCGATCGCCGAACTCGAGAAATTGCTGCAGCTCGACCCGGGCAACCGCGTCTTTCGCACGACCTATGCAACCGCGAAGGTGGGTCTCGGCGACCACGAGGAGGCGCTCAGGCTTTATCGCGAACTGCTCGTCGATGCGCCGCGCGCCGCGGATTTGCACTTGTCGGTTGCGCATTCGCTGAAAGCGCTCGGCCGGCAACAGGAAGCCATTGAGGCCTATCGAGACGCGGCGAAGGTGCGGCCGAACTACGGCGATGCCTACTGGAGCCTCGCCAATCTCAAGACCTACCGCTTCACCGACGAGGAGATCGGGCGCATGCGCGCCCAGGAGGCCGACGGCTCCACCGCGAGCGGTCGATCGGTATCATCTGTGCTTCGCGCTCGGCAAGGCGCTCGAGGACCGCGGCGAATTCGCCGAATCGTACCGCTACTACGAGCGCGGCAACGCGCTCAAGAAGGCCGAGATCCGCTATCGGCCGGAGCCCGTCGAACGCAATACGCGCCTGCAGAAGGAAATATGCACGCGCGAATTCTTCGCCGCGCGCCGCGGCGTCGGCTGCGACAGCCCCGACCCGATCTTCATCGTCGGCCTGCCCCGCTCCGGGTCGACGCTGCTCGAGCAGATACTCGCCTCGCATTCCAAGGTCGAGGGCACGATGGAGCTCGCGGACATTCCGCGCATGGTGCAGGGGCTGGCGGGCCGGGAGCCGGACGACGCCGAGCCGCGTTACCCGCGGGTGCTCGCCGAGATGAAGCCGGAGGATTTCCTGCGCCTGGGCCGGAAATACCTCGCCGATACGCGCGTGTACCGCACCGGCAAGCCCTTCTTCGTCGACAAGATGCCGAACAATTTCCGCCACATCGGCCTGATTCATCTGATCCTGCCGAACGCCAGGATCATCGACGCGCGCCGCGCAGCCCTCGCCTGCTGCTTCAGCAACTTCAAGCAGCTGTTCGCGTCGGGCCAGGAATTTACCTACGGTATCGACGACATCGCGCGCTACTACCGCACCTACGCCGAACTGATGGAGCATTGGGATGCCGTGCTGCCGGGCCGCATTCTGCGGGTGCAGCACGAGGAGGTCGTCGAGGATCTCGAGGGCAACGTACGCCGTTTGTTGCAGTATTGCGGTTTGGATTTCGAACCTGCGTGCCTGGAGTTCTACAAGACCGAGCGCAGCGTCCGCACCGCAAGTTCAGAACAAGTGCGCCAGCCGATCTTCCGCGAAGGGCTCGATCAATGGCGGAATTTCGAGCCTTGGCTCGGCCCCTTGAAGGCCGCGCTTGGGCCCTTGGGCAGCGCGGGCTGAAGTGCTGCGGCTCGGCATTTGTTGGTGAAACACCACACACTTTCGTAGTGCCATGCTGGTGCCGGCCGCGCGCCGCGACCGCGCCATGCGCGGCATCTGACCGGCGCCGAGCGCTTGCCTGAACCCGCCCCTACGCCGCTGCGCCGAGCCGCATGATGGATCGCGCCAAGCGATTGATTCCTCGTTCAAAAGTGCTTCGCCGCAGGCAATTCCGGGTATGCATCGCTCACCGGAAACCGGCCTAGTTGCGCCGTTCCGACGCGTTCCGGACGCATAGAACGACCGTTCACCGCGATTCCCGCGCACGCTCGGTGCGCGGCTCTTTTGTGGCGGCGCCACGAGGCGCTGAGAGGCGACGCTCGGCCCGCCGTTGGCGGCGATCAATATACACCGGGGCCAGAGCCGGCTGCGCAGGCAATCGAATTTTACGATAGCGAAATCTCAATTCGGCATGGACACGATGCGTCCTAGCAACAAAAAAGGCTTGGCGGTTGAATGACCAATGTTATTCTCGGGATCAGGAAAAATCGGAGACATTGACGGCGGTTCCCGGCAGCGAGCGTGGCCGCCGACAGTGAATTCAAGACTAACCTTTGGCAGATAAGAAGGGATGGCGCATGAATTCAAATTCGAAATTGTCTTACGCGATCGCCGCGATCCTCGGCGGCGCCGCGGTCGGCGCGGCGCATGCGGCGACGGCGGACGACGCAGGCGAGCAACTCCAGACGATCACGGTCACGGCGCAGCGGCGCACCGAGAACATGCAGAACGTGCCGATCACGATTCAGGCGCTCACTTCGCAGACGCTGACCCAGTTGAACGTCACCACCTTCGACGAGGCCGTCAAATATCTGCCGAACGTGACCACGGCCGGCGGCGGCCCGGGCCAGAACAACATTTACATGCGCGGTCTCGCGACCAGCAACGGCGGCATCCAGGGCTCGGGCGCCGTCGGTAGCTTTCCGAACGTCGCGATCTATCTCGACGATCAATCGGGCCAGGTGCCCGGCCGCAATCTCGACGTCTACGCCGCCGACATGGAGCGCATCGAGGTTCTCGAGGGCCCGCAGGGCACGCTGTTCGGCGCCGGTGCGCAGGCGGGCGTCGTGCGCTATATCACAAACAAGCCCAAACTCGACAAAACCGAAGGCGCGGTCAACGCCGGATACGCGGTCACGGCGCACGGCGACCCGAGTGCGAACGTCGACGCGATGATCAATCTGCCGCTCATTCCGGACACGTTCGGCATCCGCGCCGTGATTTACGACGAATCGCGCGGCGGCTACATCAACAACATTCCGGGCACTTTCACCCGCGCGGGCACCGACAAGGCCATCGCGTACTATTTCAATGGCGTCGTGCCGCCGAACAGCCCGTCGCTCAGCAATCAAAGTTTGGTCGCCCGGGCGATCAATCCCGTGACCTACAAGGGCGGGCGCCTCGAGGCCGCGTACAAGTTCAACGAGGACTGGAACGCGCTCGTCACGCAGTCCTACCAGACCATCGACGCCGACGGCGTCTTCTGGCAGGAGGAGTACGACGGTCTCGGCAAGAAGCTGCCGGACCTGTCGGTTCAGCTGTACAACCCGTCGTACAACAAGGATCGGTACTCGAACACCGCCTGGACGATCAACGGCCGCATCGATCAGCTCAAACTGGTCTACACCGGCGGCTATCTCGACCGTCACGCCGACCAGCAGCAGGACTACACGAACTACTCCCGCGGCCAATACGCGGAATATTATCAGTGCAACATGCCCGGCTCGGTCGTGAACGGCGTTACGACTCCGCCGGGCGGCAACACCTGTTACTCGCCGAGCGGCTTCTGGACCGATCACGAGAACACGGTGCATCAAAGCCACGAGCTGCGCGTGAGCACGCCGGACGACTGGCGCCTGCGAGCGCTCGGCGGCCTGTTCTGGGAGGATTACACGATCCACGAGCAGACCGATTGGTTCTACGGTTCGAACCCGAACTTCGTGCCGATCGCGCCTCCTGCGGGCGTCACCGCCAACAATCCGAACGTGCGCCCGCCGGGCGACATGTTCTTCGACGACATCACGCGCGGCTACAAACAGAAGGCCGCATTCCTGTCCGTCGATTTCGACATCCTGCCGAAAACGCTGATCCTGACGCTCGGCACGCGCTATTACAGCACCGAGAACTTCGAGAAAGGGTCGAACGTCGGCAGCTACGGCTGCAATCCCGGCGGCATCTACAGCGCCGCGACAGTCGCCTCGCCGTGCGGCATTCCGGTCAGCAACGGCAACAACCTCGACGCCAAGAATCTCTACAAGACCTACTCGGGCTTCAAGAGCCGCGCGAACCTGACCTGGCACATCACCGACGACGTGATGGTCTATTACACCTGGTCGCAGGGGTTCCGGCCGGGCGGCTTCAATCGCGCGCAATCGATCATCAAGCCGACGTCGCCGATTTACGGGCTGTTCTCGCCGCCGCTCGCCTACGCGCCGGATACGCTCACGAACAACGAACTCGGCTGGAAGACCGAGTGGCTGGGCCGTCGCGTGCAGTTCAACGGCGCGGTTTACCAGGAGGACTGGAAAGACGCCCAGATCGAGATATTCGATCCGGGCGTGACGGGCAATTTGACCTTTACGACCAATGGCCCGAACTATCGCGTGCGGGGCCTGGAGACCTCGTTCACGGCGCGCGTCACGCGCGGGCTGACGGTGACCGGCGCGGCGTCCTGGAACAGCAGCGAGGTCGTCAAGACCTTGAACCTCGTCAATCCGCAGACGGGCCAGCCGATCAACATCGTCAACCCGTTCGGCGCGCTCGGCACGCCGCTCGCGCAATCGCCGCCGTTCCAGGCGAATATTCGCGCGCGCTACGAGTTCGACGTCAACGATTACCACGCGTTCTGGCAGATCGGCGCCACGCACCAGTCGCATTCCTATGCGACCACGGACAAGCTCACGAACACGCTGCAGGGCAACTCGGTCGCGTTCGACGATCCGGGCTTCTCCACCTACGATGCGTCCGTCGGCATCGCCAAGGACGCATGGACCGCGCAGCTGTACGGCACGAACCTGACCGACGTGCGCGCGACGCTGTTCGCGAGCTATGCCGAGTACGTGAAGATGAACACGATCAACGTACCGCGAACGATCGGAGTTAGATTCTCGTACAAGTTTTGAGGCAATCATCCCCCGCGGCGCAATGCGCGCCGCGGGGAACCCGATTTCAGTAGAATCGGCGGACGGGCCGCGGCGCCCGCGGTCGATTCCTCGCGAGATCCCGTCATGGCTGCATCCGAACCAATCCCCGGCGAAGCCCGCATCGAAGGGGAAGTGCGGCGCGCCCGCACTCTGCTCGAGAAACGCGAATTCGCGGCGGCGCTCGCGGCCGCGCAATCGCTGCTCGCGGAGGTCCCGGAAAACCGGGACGTGTTCTATCTCGCCGCCGTCAGTCAAAGGTACCTGGGTCGGATCGCCGACGCGCTGCAGACTCTCGCGCGTTTTGAAGAGGTGCATCCCGATTTTGGACGTCTGTTCCAGGAACGCGGCCATTGCTACCGCGCCGCGGGCGAGGCCGGCGCCGCGATCGAGGCCTATCGCCGCGCGGTGACCCTGAACGGGGCGCTCACCGCGAGTTGGAAGGCGCTCGCGGAGCTTTTTCGAGCGGCGGACCAATCCACGGAAGCCGCGTACGCGGCCGAGCAGGCGGCGCGCCTCGAGCGGTTGCCGATGCCGGTGGTCAGCGCGTCGGGCATGCTGAACGAAGGCGACATTCACGGCGCAGAGCGTCTGCTGCGCCGCTTTCTGCAGACACACGGCGACCACGTCGAAGCGATGCGACTCCTCGCGCAGATCGGCATCAAGCTCGAGATCCTCGACGACGCCGAGTTTCTGCTCGAGAGCGCCCTCGCCTTCGCGCCCGATCACGTGGAGGCGCGCTATGACTACGCCGTCGTCCTGTCGCAACGGCACAAGCACGCGCTGGCGCTCGACGAGGCCGAGAAGCTGCTGCGGATCGAACCCGCCAACCGCGCGTTCCGGATCATCTACGCGAACGCGTGCGTCGGTTTGGGCAAGCAGGAGGCCGCGCTGGGGATATTCCGCGATCTCCTCGACGGTTCCGCGCAGAAGGCGGAACTGTATCTGTCGATAGGCCATGCGGAAAAGACGCTCGGCCGGCAGCCGGCGGCCGTCGAGGCGTACCGCTCCGCGGCGACGGCGCAGCCTTCGTTCGGCGATGCCTATTGGAGCCTCGCGAATCTCAAGACCTATCGATTCACCGACAAGGAAATAACGAGGATGCGCGCGCAGGAAGCCGCGCCTACGACCGCGCTCGTCGACCGGTATCATCTGTGCTTCGCGCTCGGCAAGGCGCTCGAGGACCGGTCCGAATACGAAGAGTCCTTCCGCTACTACGAGCGCGGCAACGCCTTGAAGAAGAGCGAGAGCAAGCATTCGCGCGAGCGCGCTCGAGCGCACGATGCGCCTGCAGGTCCAGGTGTGCACGGCCGAATTCTTCGCCGCCCGGCGCGGAAGCGGGATGCGACAGCTCCGCGCCGATATTCATCGTCGGTCTGCCGCGGGCCGGCTCCACCCTTCTCGAGCAGATCCTCGCGTCGCACTCGCAAGTCGAAGGCACGGCGGAGCTCGCGGAGATTCCGCAATTGGTGCAACTGCTCGCCGGCCGCGAGCAAAAGGACTCGAAGCCGCGTTATCCGCGCGTGCTCGCGGAGCTCGAACCGGATCAGTTGCGGACATTCGGCGAGAAATACCTCGCCGACACCCGGATCTACCGGACGGGCAAGCCGCATTTCATCGACAAGATGCCGAACAATTTCCGGCACATCGGCCTGATTCATCTGATCCTGCCGAACGCCAGGATCATCGACGCGCGGCGCGCAGCCCATCGCCTGCTGCTTCAGCAACTTCAAGCAGCTGTTCGCGTCGGGCCAGGAATTCACCTACGGTCTGGACGACATCGGCCGCTACTACCGCAACTACGTCGAACTGATGGAGCACTGGAATGCCGTGCTGCCCGGCAAGGTCCTGCGCATGCAGCACGAAGACGTCGTCGCCGATCTCGAAGGCAGCGTGCGCCGGCTGCTCGAATTCTGCGGGCTGGATTTCGAGCCGGCCTGCGTCGAGTTCCACAAGACCGAACGCAGCGTTCGCACCGCGAGTTCCGAGCAGGTGCGCCGGCCCATTTTCAAGGAAGGACTGGACCAATGGCGCCACTTCGAGCCCTGGCTCGGTCCGTTGATCGGAATCGCTCGGCCCGTTGGCATTCCCGGAGGTGCAATGACCATCGCCAGGAAGATACTGCGAGCCGAACCCTACTGACGTCCGCGCTTGCGTTTGCGAGCGCCTCGGCCGCACCCGCCGTATCACCCGATCACGCCGACGATGGCGGACCGGACCGTCGTGCTCGACGGCCACCATCTGACGATCGGCGAAGTCGTCGATGTGGCGCGCTACGGCGCCAAGGTGGCGTTGACGCCGGAGGCGCGCCAGCGATCCGCCGACGCCTACGGCCTGCTGCTCGAGGCGGCCGCCGAGAACGTGCCGGTCTATTGGTTCAATCGCGGTTCGGGGGCCGGCAGGCAGACGGATATATTTTCCGGCGATCCGACGTCGCCGAAGAACCGGAAATTCCTCGAGGCGCGCCAGCTCGCAATCTTCCGCCGCGGCGCGCTCGCGGGTCTCGGACCGGAGATCGCCGACGAGGAGATCGTGCGCGCGATGCTCGTCGTGCGCGCGAACTACGATGACCTACGAAGCCGCGAGCCCCGCGCTCACTCAGCGGCTGCTCGACTTGCTGAACGATCGGATCACGCCGGTCGTGCAGTCGCGCGGCACCGTCGGCGAAGGGGATTTGGGGCCGTTCACGAACGTCGCGGCGACGATGGTCGGCGCCGGCGAGGCGTACTATCACGGCGAGCGCCTGCCGGCGGCCGAAGCCTTGAAGCGAGCCGGGCTCGCGCCGCTCGCGCCGTTCGGCGCCGACGACAGTGCGCTCGAGAGCACGAACGCGTACTTCACGGCACAGGCGGCGCTGATGATCTACGATGCGCGCGAAGCGCTTTCCTGGGCCGACATGACCTACGCGATCGACCTGAACGGCATGAACAGCAGCGTCTCGCCGCTCGCATTGCCCGTACAGCTGAATCGCCCGTTCAAGTGGGTCAACTGGGATGCCGCGCGCGTCCTCGACATGATGAAGGGCAGCTACCTCTTCAAGCTCGACGACAAGCGGATCATTCAGGATCCCGAGAGCCTGCGCGCGTCCTCGATACGCCAGGGATCCGCGTGGCAGGCCTGGGCGTCGTTGCGCGATGACCTGCTGATCCAGATGAACTCCTCGGACCACAACCCCGCGGTGCGGGTCGGCGCGGCCCCGGCAGATTCTTGGGAGCTCGATACGCCGCAGCTGCGCCAGTTCTACGTCAAGGGCGGGCCCTTGAGCCACGGTGAACATGGGTTCATCTTCTCGAACGCGAACTGGGACCCCTACCCGCTCGCGAACGAGGTCGAGGCGTTCACGATCGCGCTCGCGAACATGGATATCGCGATCGCGCAACGCATCGTGCGCTTCACGAACACGTTCTTCACGGTCATTCCGCCGCTTGCGGAAATACCCGGGGAACCGGGTCGCTTCGGCGTTTCGCGCGGCAGCGATATCGACTCGGCCGCGCTGATGCAGGAAATCGACGGCTTGATCGTACCCGTGACGCCGGCGGGTAACGCGCTGATTCAAACGGTCGAGGACCTGCAGGCGCAGACGCGCCTGAAGGCCGCCCGCGCGCGCGCGGCGGTCGCCGACACGGTCGACTTGCTGGCCGAGGACTTGCTCACGGGAACCTATTGGCTGGATAGGCGCAAGTCGCAGGACTCGGGCCGCGCGTTCGGCCCGGTGCCGACGGCCGTCTGGACCGCGTTTCGCAAAGTCGTTCCATTCCAGGCGGACGGCGCCATGCCGCTGACCCGGCCCGTGCACGAAGTCGCGGCGGACTTCATCCGCAGCCACTCCGCGGAGACGTTCTACGACGGCAATGCGCGGGACCCAGGGCCGCTCGAGCGGCGCCGCATCGCGAAATGATCGCGAACGCACGGATGTACTCGACGAGTCCCGCGGTCGCCGGGTTATGGCGGGAGTTGTTCGTCGCGCTGATCCACAAATCCCGCCTGGACATCGCCTATGTGGAACATGCCGCGCCGGCGCCGCTCGAGGATCTGTGGCACCGCGACGATCTGGCCGCGGTATTCATGTGCGGCCTGCCGTACGTCCGCGCCGCGCGCGAGCCGATGTTGATCGCCGCACCGGTCCCAGCGGCCGATGACTTTGCCGATGCGCCGCGATACTGGAGCGAGTTCGTGGTCCGCGGCGACGGACCGATCGGATCACTCGAGGAGAGCTTCGGCGGGCGCATCGCCTTCACCGACCCGAATTCGCAATCCGGCTACGCCGCCGCGCTCCGTCACCTGGCCGATGCGAGCCGCGGGGCCGAGGCCGCCGGCCCCTGTATCGCGAGGTGATCGCGCCGCAGATCACGCCGCGGCGGGCGATGCAGGCGGTGATCGAGGGCGCCGCCGACATCGCGCCGATCGATGCCTACGCACTCGAGTTGATGCGGCGTTTCGAGCCCGAGATGACGACCGGACTTCGGGTGGTCGCGCGTACGGCGCCGACGGCGATCCCGGTCTTGGTTGCAACCGACGAACGCGCGCTTGCACTCACCCCGGTGCTGCTGGCTGCGCACGAGAGCGAGGATACCCGGACGCTGCTCTCCGGACTGTCGCTGCGCCGGTTTCGCGCGTCCGGACCCCGCGGCCTACGCGGACCTGCTCGGCGACTACCGCGCCGCGTTGCGGTGCTGGCGCGGCCGGCAGTTGGCTGCGTCGGTTCATCCGGCGTTCCGGTAGAATTCGACGGACCCGGCCGAGGTTCGAGCGACGATGAACTTCCTTCGACGAAAATTCCGGCAAGTCGACGGTCCCACGTGGCTCGTGGCGCTCGCGCTGTATTCGGCGTGGACCGCGTTGATCTGGTATCACGCGCGGATTCCGTGGTGGTTGATCATGCCGGCCGGCGCATACCTGGTGGCCTGGCATTTCTCGCTCCAGCACGAAGCGATCCACGCGTTTCGCGGCGTGCCGGCGTGGCTGCGTTTCGCGGTCGTCTTTCCGCCGCTCGGGTTGTGGTTTCCCTACCCCCTGTACCGCAAGAGCCACCGCACCCATCACCGCGACGCGAATCTGACGATCCCCGGCGTCGACACCGAGTCGTATTACGTCACGCGGGCGGACTGGGAACGAGCGGGCCGCCTGCAAACGGTTGCTGCTGATGTTCAATCAAACGCTCGCTCGGCCGGCTGTCGATCGGCCCGGCGTTACGCCTGTGGGTTCTCGTGTCGAAGGAAACACGGCGCTTGCGGAGCGCGGATTACAGTCACCTACCGCACTGGTCGGTGCATGCGGCCGCGGTGGCCGCGCTCTTTTGGTTCATCTCCGGCGTGTGCGGATTTCCCTGGTGGCAATACGTGCCTGCTCGTTGCCTACCCCGGCATGAGCCTCGGGTTGCTGCGCGCGTTCACCGAGCACCGCGCCGCCCTCGATTCGGCCGAGCGCACGGCCGCCGTGGAATCGAACGTCGTCTTCGGCCTGCTGTATCTGTATAACAATCTGCACGTCGTGCATCATCAGAAGCCGACGATCCCCTGGTACGACATACCCGCCCATTATCGCGAGCATCGGCCCGAATTGCTGGCATCGAACGGTCATTTCGTCTACAAAGGGTACGCGCAGCTCGCGAGGAGATTCCTTCTTGTCCCGGTATTCAGTCCCGTGCACCCGTACCCTTGATCGGCCGACGACACGGTGACTCACTCGGACCGGACTCCGATCCGCGCGGTTGCCGCGGCCGCGGTCGGCAACATGCTGGAGTGGTACGACTTCACCGTCTACGCGCTGTTCGCCGGGTACCTCGCACAGAATTTCTTCGGCGGCGGCGATGCCGCGAACGATCTGCTGAAGGCGTTCCTCGCATTCGGCCTAGGCTTCACGGTCCGCCCCCTGGGCGCCGTGCTGATCGGCCAGTACGGCGACCGCCGCGGCCGCAAGGCGGCTCTGACCTTGACGATTCTGTTGATGGCGGCCGGCACCGGCATCATCGCGTTCGCGCCGGGTCGGGCAGCGATCGGCTGGGGCGCGCCGATACTCCTGCTGCTGGGGCGCATCCTGCAGGGCTTTTCAGCCGGCGGTGAAATCGGCGGCGCGGCCGCATACCTCCTGGAAACCGCGCCGGTCGCAGCGCCGCGGTGTGGTCACCTCGTGGCTCGAGGCGAGCATGGGGCATGTCGAACATTCTCGGCGCTCTCGCCGCGTTCGCGGTGAGCGCCGGCCTGAGCGCCGCCGAGGTCCATTCCTGGGGCTGGAGGCTGCCGTTCATTTTCGGTCTCGCGATCCTGCCGATCGGCGTGATTCTGCGCCGTTCGTTGCCGGAGACCGGCGCTTTTCGCGACGAGGCGCTGAAGCGGCGCATCGAGCACGGTGATCGGCCGGCACCGCTCGTCGAAGTCCTTCGGGACCACGGCCGCACGCTGTGCGTCGGCTTTGGCGTCGCCGTGCTCTGGGCGGTCGCGGTCTATACGCTCGTGATCTTCCTGCCGGTGTACGTGCAGGGCGCGGACGGGTTCGATTTCACCGCGAAGCAGGCGTTCGGCGCGTCGCTGATCGGGAACGTGCTGTTCGTCGTCGGCTGCGTGGCCTGCGGCAGCCTCTCGGACCGTATCGGCCGCCGCACCATGCTGTTCATCAGCGCGACTCTCCTGCTCCTCGGCGTGTTGCCGGCATTCGAGTGGCTGCGCGCCGAGCCGTCGACGGCGACTCTGATCGCCGTTCAATGCGCGCTGTGCATCCTGGTCGCGAGCTTCGTCGGCGTCGCCCCGGCCGCGCTCGCCGAAATATTCCCGACCCGGGTACGCGCGACCGGCATGTCGATCGTCTACAACTCGGCGTTCATGATCTTCGGCGGATTCGCGCCTGCGATACTCACCTGGTTCAAGCAACGTCCCGACGGGTCGCAGTTCGCGCCCGCGTGGTATGTGATGGCCGCGGCCGTGGTCGCACTCGCCGCGATTCCGGCGCTCGAGCGCAGCGAGCCGTGACGCCGGCGGCGCGACGTCCCGCTGATTCGCGTTCGCTGGCGCATGTTCGCGTTCCTGTTCGGCTTCGGGCTGCTCGCCTACATGCAGCAAAAGAGCATCACGGTCGCGGCCGAGCGCATGATGCCGGAGCTCGGCCTGAGCCAGGTCGCGATCGGTTGGCTCGAACAGGCTTTCGTCGTCGGCTACGGCCTCTTTCAAATGCCGGGCGGCATCTTCGGCCAGCGATTCGGCGCGCGCCGCACGTTCGTCATCATCGGTCTCGCCGCCTGCATCGCCATGATTGCGACCTCCGCGGGCCCGACGTTCGTCGGCGGGCGCGTACTGTTCGCCGAGTTGCTCGGCGCGCAAGCCTTGCTCGGCATCGCCCAGGCCGCGATATTCCCGGTCTCGGCCGGCGCATTCGAATCGTGGTTCCCGCCGGGGCGCTGGGCATTCGTGCAAGGGCTGCAGACGATGGGCCTGCAGCTCGGCGCGGCGATGACGCCGCCGCTGATCGCGACGCTCATGCACGCCTTCGGCTGGCAGCGCGCGCTGTTCTGGACGACGCTGCCGGCGATCGGGCTCATCGCGCTGTGGGCCTGGTACGCGCGCGATACGCCGCGCGAGCATCCCGCCATGACCCCGGGCGAACTTGGCGGAAATCGGCGATCAGCAGGCGGCGACGATCGATGCGTCGATCGACGCCGGCCGATTGCTGCGCATACTGCGCGATCGCAACGTTCTGCTGCTGGCGGGTTCCTATCTTTGCATGAACTACGCGTTCTACCTGCTCGCGAACTGGGTGTTCCTGTACTTGATCCAGGAACGCCACTTCTCCGTCCTGGAGAGCGGCTGGCTCGCGAGCGCACCGCCGCTCGCCGCGGCTTTCGGCGCGGGCTTGGGCGGTGTGCTCACGGGAATCGCCTGCAAACGATTCGGGACTCGCGTCGGCTTTCGGCTCGTGCCGCTGATCGCGTTGCCGGCCGCGGGCTTCTGCTGTTGTTCGCGGTCAACTGCGCGAATCCCTATCTCGCGGTCGGCGCGCTCGCGCTCTGTTACGGCTGCGTGGAACTGAACGAAGGCGCGTTCTGGAGCGCCGCGATGACCGTGGGCCGCGGCGACACGATGGCGGTCAGCGGCTTCATGAACACCGGCGGCAATTTGGGCGGCATCATCGGCATTCCGATCATCGCCTTCCTCTCCGGCCATCATGAGTGGCGCGCCGCCTTCCTGATCGGCGCGGCATCGGCGTTCGCGAGTGCGCTCGCGTGGCTCGGCATCGACGTCGAGCGCCCGGGGTCCTAGGGAGCTTCAGGGCTCGCCGCTGCCGATTTCGACCCGGCGCCGGTCGACATATTCGTCGAGCGCCTCGCGCACGCCGGGGTCGAGCGGCGGCTCCTCATATTCCTGCAGGGCTTGCTTCCAGATCCCGGTTGCGCGCTGGGCCGCGTCCTTGGCGCCGCCGATCTGCCAGTTCTCGTAATTCTGCCAATTCGAGACCATCGGCCGGTAGAACGCGTGCTCGTAGCGCTCCATCGTGTGCGCCTCGCCGAAGAAATGCCCGCCGGTCGGAACGCCCTTGATCGCCTCGAAACCGAGCTCAGGTTCGTCGACGACGATCGGCTCGAGGAACTCCATCATCATCTGCAGCATCTCGACGTCGAGTACGAGCTTTTCGAAGGATGCGGTGAGGCCGCCTTCCTGCCAGCCGGCGGCGTGATAGACGAGATTGCCGTGGCCGAGGATCGCGCCCCACAGGGACATTTGCGTCTCGTACGCGCCCTGCGCGTCCGCGGCGTTGGACGCGCTCGCATTGGAGGTCCGGTACGGCAACCGATAGCGCCGCGCCAGTTGTCCGCTGGCGATGTTGGCGAGCGCATTTTCGGGCGTACCGAACGCCGGCGCGCCCGAACGCATGTCGACATTCGACGTGAATGCTCCGTACATCACCGGCGAGCCCGGCCGCACGAGCTGCGCGAGCACGATCCCAAACAGCGCCTCGGCGTTCTGTTGCGCGAGCGCCGCCGCGAGCGACACGGGCGCCATCGCGCCCATGAGCGTGAACGGCGTGATGACGACCGCCTGGCCGTGCTCCGCCATCGCCATCAGCCCGTCCGCCATCGCCTCGTCGAGCCGTCGCGGACTGTTCACCGAGATGATCGTGATCACGCCGGGACTCTGCGCCATCTCGTCGAGAGTGAGTCCGCGCGCGATCGCCATCATGCGGATGCCGTCGAGCGCGCGCGCCGCACCGATCGCCGTGCAATGAAATACCTGGTCGGAATAGACGAGATTCGCACGGTAGGTGTCGAGGTGCCGAGTCGTCGCCGGCAGCTCCACGGGCGCGCAAACCTGGTTGCCGATCAGGTGGATCGCGTTGAAGAACTGCGCGAGGCGGATGAAATCGCAATAGTCGCGGTAATTCCCGGGCCTGCGGCCGCGCTCGAGGTCGTGCACGGTAGGCGGTCCGGCGACGAGCCCGAAATTGACGTGGTTGCCCCCCATGATCACGCGTTTGTCGATGTTGCGCGGAGTCAGCGTGAACTCTGGCGGGCGCGCTCGCGAGCGCCGCGGCGACGAGCCCACGGTCGAGCCGCACGATTCCGGTCGATCTATCGACGGCGGCGCCCGCCGCTTCGAATACACCGAGCGCGCGCGGCGACATCACCTCGATGCCCAATTCCTCGAGGATGCGCATCGAGGTCGCATGAATCGCGTCCAACTGCCCGGCGCCAAGCACTTCCATCGGTGCGTAAGGGCTCGTGACCCGACGCCACGGGAGCTGATGGACGTGGCCGTCTGCGCTGCGGCGGACGCGTCCGCCCTGTCGACGTCGCGGCGTTTCCATGCGCGGCTATTTCCCGGAGGATAGCCGTACCGCCGATCTGACCGCGGCGAACAACAGGTTGCGGAAATCGGTGTCGGTGCGGCCGGACGCCTGGCCGCCGATCGGGTCGATCTGGGTCATGAGCACCGCGACGATCCCGGTTTTCGGGCTCGCGAGCCAATGCGTGTCGAGGATGCCACCCCAGGCGTAGTCGCCGTTGAAGCCGGCCTGCGGCGCGCGGCGCGCGTCGATCTCGACGCCGACGCCCAAGCCGTATCCCAAGCCGACGGAGTCGGCGCCCCAATATTTCTCCATTGCATCGGGCGGCACCTGGTTGTGCGTCATCAGGTCCACGGTGACGGGGGATAGGTATTCGCGGCCGTCGAAGCTGCCGCCGTCGGCGAGCATCTGCGCGAATCGCAGGTAATCGCCGGCGGTCGATATCAGGCCGGCGCCGCCCGACGGCGACACCGTGGGATCGGTCGGATCGAGCAACCAGCCGGCCCACGGCAGCCGGCTCGCCTCGAGTTCGCCGTCGCCATCGCGTCTGTACGGGGTGGCGAGCGACGGCCGCGCGGATTCGGGTATGTAGAATCCCGTCGACTTCATCCCGAGCGGCGTGAACAGGCGCTCGTTCAGGAACTTCTCGAACGGCATACCGGAGACGACTTCGACGAGGCGGCCGAGCACGTCGTCCGCATAGCTGTAGCGCCATCCCTCTCCCGGCTGAAAATACAGCGGCATCGCGGCGATCCGGCGCACGTTTTCCGCGAGCGTCGCGTGCGGATCGAGTTTCAGCGCCGCGTACGTCTTCGCGAGCGGCGTCACCGTATCGAAGCCGGCCGCGTAGCCCAGGCCGCTTTGCTGGGTCAACAGATCGCGGATCGTGATCGGGCGTTTCGCCGGCTCCGTCGTCACGTTGCCGGCCGCGTCGATCCCGGTGAACACGCGGGAATGCGCGAACTCGGGCAGAAAGCGCGCGACCGGGTCATCGAGATGAAAGCGTCCTTCCTCGTACAACATGAGCACGGCGACGCAAGTGATCGGCTTGGTCATGCTGGCGATGCGGAACCGCGTGTCGAGCGTCATCGGTTCGCGCCGTTCGACGTTGCGGTAACCGGCCGCGCTTGAAAAGACGAGCTTGCCGTGACGCGCAACCATCATGACGTAGCCCGGCGCCTCGTGCCGTGCGGCGGCGATCTTGAAGAATTCCGACATGTGACGCAGGCGCGCGCCGGAAAGGCCCTCCGATCGAGGCGTCGCCCGCGGCAACGGTGCGCGTGGCGCGCCGGCAGCGATGGCGCCGGAAGACGCCGCCGCGGCGAGCGCGAGGCACGACAGTAGAGGTATCAGCCGCATGGAACCCTCATGTTGGAAAATCGGCGAGTGCTTCGCGGATCCATCCGCGTAAATGATCCGCATAGGCGCGATCGACGAGCAGCACGACCTCGTTCGCTTGCACGCCGAATACCGTGACCGTGAGGTCCGCGAACCGGCCGGTGAGCGTTTCGCCGGCGCGCGGAATCGACGCGGTCGACCCGAGACGCTCCATGAGGTCCGCGGTTCGTGGTCCCTCGACGTGCAACACGAGGATGCCGCCTGTCTGCGGGATCAGGCGGCAATCCTCGGCGCCGGCCAACTCGCGCTCCAATGCGGCGATCGGCATCGAGGTCGCGCTGAGCAGCCAGGTCTCCGTCGGGCTGCGCCAGAGAAAAATGCATTCTTCGCCGCTCGCCGCGAACTTCGCGCGCACCGCGCCGAGCGCATCCGGCAGACCGCATCCGAACAAGGAAGTCAGGCGCGCGGAAAACGCGACGGCATCGAAGTACCGCAGGGACGCGATTTGCACGGTCCGGTCGAGGTCGACCGCGATGCCGCCGGCGCTGCATATGGTGGGTGTCTGCATGGCCCTAGCCGCGCAGCCGCTCGCCGTTGGGGTCGATGAACGGCGCTTTGACGACATCGGCGTCGATGCGCGCGCCGAGATGATGCACGTGCACGCGTTCGCCGAGCCGCTTGGCCCCGCCGGCGAGCATCGCCAGCGCGACCGGCGCATCCAATGCAGGGCTCCAATAGCTCGACGTCACATGTCCCTCGGATTGCGCCGGGGGGATGCCGGCGGCGATTTGCGCGCCTGCCGGCAACTGCGTGCGTCCGTCGGCCGGCGACAAGGCGATCAACTGCAAGCGCCGCGGATCGAGTGCGGCCGGGCGCGTCAAGGAGCGGCGGCCGACGAAATTGGCCGCCTTGCGCTCGAGAGCGCGCGCGAAGCCGATGTCGCCCGGCAGCGTCGTGCCGTCCGTGTCGGTGCCGACGTGCACATACCCTTTCTCCGTGCGCAGGATCTCGAGCGCCTCGACGCCGTAAAGCGCGCCGTCGAAGTGCGCCGCGGCCGAAAAGAGCCTCTCGAGCAGCGACGCCGTGTCGTCGGCCGGCAGGTTGATTTCGTAACCCAGCTCGCCGCTGAAGCTCGCGCGCAGGACGCGCAGCGGCACGCCGTCGAGCGCGCTCTCCTGAATCGTCATGTGCTTCATCGACTGTGGCGACAGCGCCGCATCGAAGCCGACGGCGCTCATCCAAGCCCACGCCTTCGGTCCCGCGACCGTCACGTTGCCGAAACGCGAGGTCACCGGCGACACGAACACCTTGAGATGCGTGAACTCGCATTGCAGCCATTCGTCGAACGCGGCCGCCGTGCGCTCGGCGCCGGCGCTCGTCGTGTTGACCCAGAAATGCCGCTCGCCGAGGCGCGCGACGATGCCGTCGTCGACGACGACGCCGTTCTCGTTCAGAACCAGACCGTAACGGGCTCGTCCGACCGCCAGATCGGACATCGACCCGACGTACATCAAATCCAGGAATTGCGCGGCATCCGGGCCCCATACCTCGAGCTTGCCGAGCGGCGAGCCGTCGAACAGCCCGGCGCCGCGGCGTACCGCGCGCGCCTCGCGCTGCGCGGCGGCGTGCAACGATTCCGCGCCGGCCGGGTATGCCGCGGGCCTGCGCCACAGCCCGAACTGTTCGAACAGGGCCCCGTGTGCATCGTGCCAGTCGGCCGCCGGCAGCTGCTTCAGCGGCCGGTACAGCGCGCCGACGCGCCGGCCGACGATCGCGCCGAACGTGACGGGCGCGAACGGCGGGCGAAATTTCGTCGTGCCGACTGCGGCGGGATCGCGGCGGGTCATTTCGCCCATGAGCACGAGCGCATTGACGTTGCTGGTCTTGCCTTGATCGGTCGCCATCCCGGTCGTCGTATAGCGCTTCAGATGCTCCACCGAGCGATAATTCTCGAGCGCGGCGAGGCCGATGTCGTCCGCCGTGACGTCGTTTTGAAAATCGACGAATTGCTTGCCCTTGGTCCCTGCGATCCGCGTCGAGGCGATCGACCTGCCCGCGCCGCCGACCGGAGTCGCCGGCAGCGTGAATCCGAGCGCCAGCGCACGGCCGACGTCAGCCGCGTGCTCGACGGCGGCGTCCCGCGCGAACACTCCAGCGCAGGCGCCGACGCTCACGAGCCCCGGGGCGTGTCCGTCCGGCACGAACATCGAAGATTCGGCGAGCCAGCGCAATTTGCCGCCGGCCTGTGAATGCAGGTGCACTGCGGGCGCATACCCGCCGGCGCAGAGGATGAGGTCGCAATCGAATCTTTCCGCGCGCGCGCCGCGGCCGTCGGCGGATATCGCGACACAGCCCCGCACCCCCGCCCGGCCCCTGACCGCGGCGATGCCGGTGCTCGCGAGGACGCGGATGCCGGGAGCGTCCGCGGCGATGTCGGAGGTCGGTCGGCGGTCGAGCAGCGCGACGACTTCGATGCCGGCCGCCCGCAGCGACTCCGCGGCGCGGTAGGCGGAATCGCAGTTGGCCGCGATGACGACCCGCCGCCCGCAGGCGACGCCGTAGGCATGCGCGTATTTGTCCGCGGCGCCGGCGAGCATGACGCCGGGGCGATCGTTGCCCGGGAACAGCATCGGCCGCTCGAACGCGCCTTGCGCGGCGATGACGGCGCGCGCGCGTATCTTCCACAGCCGCTCGCGCAGCATCCCGCGCGCGTCCGGCGGAGCGGTTCCGGCTCCCGCGAGGCTCTCGCTCGCGCAGACCAGATTATGGTCATAGACGCCGAACGCCACGGTGCGCGCCAGAATCCGCACGCCGAGTCGCCGTGCGTCCGCGGCGAGCGCGGCTGTCTGCTCGTCGCCGCGCCAGCCGAGAGCGCCGCCAGGCAGGCCGCCGTGGGTCGCGAGCATCGTGCGCGCGCCGACTCGCGCCGCGGCCACGGCCGCCGCGAGCCCGGCGATACCGCCGCCGACCACGAGGACGTCGCACGCGGCGGAGATTTCCTCGTAGCGGTCGGGATCCGGCCCGGTCGGCGCCACGCCCAAGCCCGCCATGCGGCGGATCGCCGGCTCGTACCAACGCCAGCTCGGCCATTTGAACGTTTTGTAATAGAACCCCGCGGGCAGCAGCGGCGAGAGCCAGTCGTTGACGGCGCCGAGGTCGAAGTGCACGTTCGGCCAGCAATTGACGCTGGCGGCGACGAGACCCTCGGCGAGATCCACCAGCGTCGCGCGTTGATTCGGCACGCGGTGCGCGCCTTCGCCCACATCGACGATGCCCGTCGGTTCCTCGAGCCCGCAGGAATAAATGCCGCGCGGACGGTGGTACTTGAAGCTGCGGCCGACCAATGCGACGCCGTTCGCGATCAGCGCGGAGGCGAGCGTGTCGCCGCCAAGCCCGGTCAGTAAACGGCCGTTGAACGTGAACGAGATCGTGCGCGCGCGATCCAGTGCCACGCCCCAGCGGCGCCGGCAATCGATGGCCGCTCATTGCGGCGCCGGCTCCGTCACCGCATAGACGGACAATATCTCGTGCGTGACCGTATGGCGGACCACGTTGAACCATTGCCCGCAGCCGTGCACGTGGCGCCAACGCTCGAGATGTACGCCCTTCGGGTTGTCGCGGAAGAACAGATACCCGCCCCACTGGCGGTCGTCGGCGGCGAGCGGCGGCCGCGCGATATGCGCCGTGCCGCCGCAGACGAATTCGTTTTCGTCGCGCCTGCCGCAGCAAATACAGGGAATCTGCATCATGGCGTCGAACCCCCGGCGCGCGCGCTCAGTGCGCGATCCCCGAGGCGCCCGCTTCGTCGACGAGGCGCGCCGGTGACGAAGCGCTCGAGGTCGGAACGGCTCGGCGAAGTGGTGGTGCTCGCCGGTCGCGAGCACATGCGCGAGCGTCCAGCCGCCGACCGGTATCGCCTTGAAGCCCCCGGTGCCCCAACCGCAGTTGAGGTACAGGCCCGGCGATCGGCGTCGGCCGATGATCGGGCTGGAATCGTGAACGACATCGACGATCCCCGCCCATTGGCGCATCATCTTCAGGCGGCGAAACGAAGGAAACATCTCGAGCAGCGCCGGCGCGGATCGTCTGCAGCACCGGCGAGGTTGCCGCGCTGCGCGTACGACGGGATACAAGTCGAGCCCGCCGCCGATCACGAGTTCGCCATTGTCGGACTGGCTGACATAGGCGCCGGTGCCCGGCGAGAGCACGACGGTGTCGAGCACGGGCTTCACCGGCTCGCTGACCATCGCCTGCAGCGCGTAGCTGGTGACCGGCAGGCGCAACCCGGCCATTGGCCATCAGCGAAGCTGTGTGCCCGCGACGGCGATGCCGACCGCGCTCGGCGCGTATCGTGCCGCGAGCGGTCTCGACGCCGCGCACCGTGCGGCCGTTGGGTCCGCCGTCGATCACGAACCCGGTGACTTCGAACCCTGGATGATGTCGACGCCCAGCGCGCACGCCGCGCGCGCATAGCCCCAGGCGACCGCGTCGTGCCGCGCGATCGCCGCCGCGGTCGCTGCGACAAAGCCGCCGAGAATCGGAATCGCGCGCCTCGGCGGAGAAGTTAAGCAGCGGCGCGCGCTCGTTCACCTGTCGCGGCGCTGAGGATTTCGGCGCGCACGCCGTTGATGCGCATCGCGTTCACCGAGCGCGCTATCGAGTCGAGGTCGTGGCGGCTGTGCGCGAGAAACATCATGCCGCGCTGGCTCAGCATGATGTTGAAGTTGAGTTCCTGCGCGAGGCCCTTCGTAGAGCTTCAGCGCCAAATCGTACAGGCGCGCGCTTTCGGGATAGAGAGTAGTTCGAACGCACGATCGTCGTGTTGCGGCCGGTGTTGCCGCCGCCGATCCAGCCGCGCTCGATCACGGCGACACGCTTGAGGCCGTGGTTCTTCGCCAGATAATAGGCGGTCGCGAGTCCGTGCCCGCCGCCGCCGACGATCACCACGTCGTACGCCGCCTTCGGTACGGCATCGGCCCAGGCGGCGCGCCAATTCCGGTGCCCGGCCCAGGCGCCGCGGACGAGCGACCAGGCTGAATAGTCGTTTTGCATCCACCGCTAGTCTGCCCGCAGAATGCGCGCAACGCCAGAGGACCGGTGGCGCGGCGAACGTCGCGCGCGCATCAGGCGGCGTCGCATCTGAACCGGCAATGAGGCGCGCGCCGTCTGTAGGATCAGCCCATGGAATACGATACATCGCACCCCTACATCCTGACCGCCACCTGCTCGAGCCGCATGGGCACGACCGCCGCGGTCACCGGCTTTCTCGCGCGCCATCGGCTGTACATCATGGAGATGCACCAGTTCGACGACGTGATGACCAGGAGGTTTTTCGTCCGCGTGACCTTCTGCGGGGTCGCCGGCGAGCCGGTCGACGTCGAAGGGCTGCGCGCCGACTTCGTGGCACTCGCGCAAGCCGAACAGATGCAATGGGAGATGCACGACGGCGCGGACCGGCGGCGCGTGATGATCCTCGTGTCCAAGCTGGATCACTGCCTCGAGGATCTCCTGTACCGACAGCGGATCGGCGAGCTGCGCATGGACGTCACGGCGGTCGTCTCGAACCACCCGGACATGCGCGCGATCGCGGACCGGCATGGAATCCCCTACTTTATGCTGCCGGTGACGACGGCGACGAAGGCGGCCCAAGAGGCGCAATTGCTCGAGCTCGTCGACCGGACCAAGACCGAACTCGTCGTGCTCGCGCGCTACATGCAGATTTTCTCGGACGATATCTGCAAACGCGCTCGGCGGCCGTGCGGTCAACATCCATCACTCGTTCTTGCCGGGATTCAAGGGCGCGAAGCCGTACCACCAGGCGCACACGCGCGGCGTCAAGCTGATCGGCGCGACGGCGCATTTCGTGACCGGCGATCTCGACGAAGGCCCGATCATCGAGCAGATCGTCGAGCGCGTCGACCACAGCTTCACTCCGGAGATGCTGGCCGCGGTCGGCCGCGATTCCGAGCGGCGCGCCCTGTCGACCGCCGTGCGCCTGTTGATCGAGAACCGGGTGTTTCTCGACGACAACAAGACCGTCATCTTCAAATAGGCGAAATCGCTAGATGATCGGCGCCGGCGGCGCGCCGTCCGCTGCGGATTGCGTCCGGCTCATCTTGCGCTCCGCGCTCGGCGGATAGCCGAACTGGCTGCGGTAGCATTTCGAAAAGTGCGGCGGCGACTGGAATCCGCAGGCCGCCGTGATGTCCATGATCGGCATCGCCGTCTGCAGCAGGAGCTCGCGCGCGCGCCGCAGGCGCATCTCGAGGTAGTAGCGCTTCGGCACGCAATTCAGGTCGCGCCGGAACAGCCGCTCGATCTGACGCCGCGACAAGCCCGTCGACTTCGCGATCTTGTCGAGCGACAGCGGCTTCTCGATGTTCTCCTCCATCAATTGCGCGACCCTGGATCAAGCCGCGGTTCGACGGTCCGATCTGGGCGCGCAGCGGCACGTATTGCCTGTCGGTGTCCTTGCGCACGCGCTCGACGATGAACTGTTCGGAGACGAGCCGGGAAATGCGCGGCCCGAGCTTCGATTGAATCAAATTCAGCATCAAGTCGAGCGGCGCGGTGCCGCCCGAACAGGTGAAGCGATCGCGGTCGATCGTGAACACCTGATCGCTGATGCGCACGCGCGGGAATTCTTCGCGCAACGACGATAGATTCTCCCAATGTATCGTCGCCTTGAAGTTATCCAGCAGCCCGGCGCGCGCGAGCGCATAGCCGCCCGTGCACAGCGCGCCCAGGCGGAACGCGCCGCTCGGCGAGGCGGCGCAACCGCGACAGCAGCGGCGGCGAGACCGCCTCCCGCACGTTGACGCCGCCGCAGACGAACAGAACGTCGACCGGACCCAGTTTGTCGAGCGGTACCGCGGGCGTCAACGACAGGCCGCTGCTCGACGGCACCGCCTGGCCGTCCAGCGTGACGATCGACCATTCGTAGACGTCGCGACCCACGAGGCGATTCGCCATGCGCAGCGGCTCCAACGCATTCGAGACCGCGATCAGCGAATAATTCGGCAGCGTCAGGAACGCGTACTTGCATTTGCGCAGCACGGCAGTGCTTTCCACGACGATCTCCATCGGTTTGTGCGAGTCGACCTGGCTCGGATTGTCCCATTTCGGCACGGTTTTGTCGCTTTTCAGACAGTAGCCGGGTCCCGAGCCCTGCGCGACGCCGCGCGCGTCCTGACGCATTTCCAACAGCGCCTGTCGCAATTGGCCTCACCTTCGGCAGGGCGCTGGTTACACTGCCGCTTAACTTCCGCCGGAGATCCGAACAGATGAAAACTCATGCCCGCGTCGTCGTGATCGGCGGCGGCGTGGTAGGCGTCAGCACGCTCTATCACCTGGCCCTGAAGGGCTGGTCCGACGTGGTCCTGCTGGAGCGCTCCGAACTGACCGCCGGCTCCACGTGGCATGCCGCGGGTCTCCTGCCGCTGTTCAACATGAGCTATACGGTCGGCCAGTTGCACAAGTACTCGGTCGACCTTTATAAGCGCCTGCCCGCCGAGACCGGCCAGGACGTCAGCTTCCACGTGACCGGCAATCTGCGCCTGGCGACCTGCCGCGATCGCATGGACGAATACCAAAAATACTGCGGTACCGCGAACACCATCGGCGTGCCGTTCCAAATCATCGGTCCCCGGCAAGTCCGCGATCTGTGGCCGCTCGTCGAACTCGGCGATGACCGGGACACGGCCGAAGATCATCGGCGCCTTGTATCACCCGGATGACGGCCATATCGCGCCGGCGGACCTGACGATGGCGCTCAGAAAGGGCGCGCGCAGCCGCGGGGCGGAGATTTACGAGCACACCGAAGTGGTCGGCGTCAAACAGACGCCGTCCGGGGAGTGGCAGCTGACGACGAACAAGGGCGACATCGTCGCCGAGCACGTCGTCTGCGCGACCGGCAACTACGCGCGCCAGACCGGGCGCATGTTCGGCATCAATGTGCCCTCCATTCCGGTCGAGCACCAGTACATCGTCTACGACGAATCGCCCGATCTCAAGGCCTACCGCCAAGGCGGCGGCCGCGAGCTCGCGGTGCTGCGCGAATCCGACAAGTCGTATTACCTGCGCGAAGAGCGCATGGGATGGATCCTGGGCCCGTACGAAGCGGGCGCACCCGCGCGCTTCGCCGACGGCGTGCCGGATTGGTTCGGCAAGAGCCTGTTCGAAGGCGACTTGGACCGGCTCCTGCCGCACGTCGAGGCGGCGATGCGGCGCGTACCGGCGCTCGCCTCCTGCGGCATCAAGGACATCGTCAACGGACCGATCGCCTATACGCCCGATGGCAGCCCGCTGGTCGGACCCGCCTGGGGCGTGAGAAATCTATGGCTCAATGAAGGCCATAGTTTCGGCATCACCGCGGCCGGCGGCTCGGGCTGGCAGCTCGCGGAGTGGATCGTCGAGAGCGAGCCTGGCATCGACATGGCGGCGGTCGATCCGCGGCGCTACGGCCCATACACGAGCAAGCGCTACGTCGTGCAAAAGAACGAGGAGACCTATCGCCACGTCTTCGTGGTTCACTACCCGGACGAGGAGCGTGCCGACGCGCGGCCGGCGAAAACCAGCCCCGTCTACGACAAGCTCGCGCGCATGGGCGCGGTGTTCGGCCAGCGCTACGGCTGGGAGCGCCCGAACTGGTTCGCGCCGCCCGGCGTCGAACCGAAGGACCACTGGAGCTTCCGGCGCTCGAATTATTTCGAGCACGTCGGCAACGAATCGCGGCGCATGCGGCGCGACGTCGGCATCATCGATCTGTCGCCGTTCACGAAGCACGAAGTCTCGGGCCCGGGCGCGGAAGGCTGGCTCGACGGCCTCGTCGCGAACAAGGTGCCGACCAAGATCGGCCGCATCGCGCTCTGCCACGCGTTGACGAGCCGCGGCGGCATCCGCTCGGAGTTCACGATCACGAAGATGGCCGAGAACCGCTTCTATGTCGTCAGCGCGGGCGCCGCCGAGCGCTATGACGGCGACTACCTGCGGAAAATGCTGCCGCCGGACGCGGCAGCGTCGATCGAGCGTGCGCAACATCACGACGAGCCGCGGCTGTTTCGTCCTCGCGGGCCCGCGCTCGCGCGACGTCCTCGCGACGCTCACGGACACGCCCCTCGACAACGCGGCCTTTCCCTGGCTCACCGGACAAGTGGCCGAAGTCGGCCTCGCGACCGACGTCTATCTCCTGCGCGTGAACTTCGTCGGCTCGCTCGGCTGGGAACTGCATTTCCCGATCGAGTATGCGCATCATTTGTTCGACGCGCTGCTCGCGGCCGGCGCCGCGCACGGTATCGGCCTGGTCGGGATGCGCGCGATGGAGTCGCTGCGCATGGAGAAATCCTACCGCATGTGGGGCACGGACCTGACGCCGGACTACACGCCCTTCGAGGCCGGGCTCGACCGCTTCGTGCGCATGAACAAAGGTCCGTTCATCGGCAGGGAGGCGCTGCAGAAGCAGCTCGCCGCCGGCGTGCCGCACCGCTTCATCACGCTCGAAGTGCACGGCGTCACCGATGCCGACCCGCTCGGCAACGAGCCGCTGTATGACCGCGGCGGCAGCCTGGTCGGCCGCGCGACATCGGGGTATTACGGCCACGTGCTCGGCAAGAGCCTCGCGATCGGCTACATCGAGCCTCAATTCGCGGCGGCGGGCACGGAACTGCAGATCGAGATTCTCGGCGAACGGAAGAAGGCGACCGTCCTCGTCGATTCGCCGTACGATCCGGAAAACAACGACCTCAGGGCCTGACCACCGCCGGGCGGCATCCATGAGCAGACAGAAATTCTCCGCGCTCTCGCTCGTCGTGGCGCGCACTGTCGCGCCACCGCGGCTGGCAGCCGCAATGGCGCAAGTGCGAGCCGAAGCCGGCGTACGACGCGGTGATCGTCGGCGGCGGCGGCCATGGCCTCGGCGCCGCCTACTACCTGGCCAAGGAGCACGGGCTCACGAACGTCGCCGTGCGTCGAGAAGGGCTGGATCGGCGGCGGCAACACCGGCCGCAACACGACGATCATCCGCTCCAACTACCTGTTCGACGAGAGCGCCGCGCTCTACGACCATGCGGTGAAGCTGTGGGAAGGGCTCTCGCAGGACCTCAACTACAACGTCATGTTCTCGCCGCGCGGCGTGATGATGCTCGCGCACACGGTGCACGACATCCAGGTGTTCAAGCGCCACGTGCATGCCAACCGCTGCAACGGCGTCGACAACGAGTGGCTCGACGCCCGAGGCAGGCGAAGGCGTTCTGCCCGCCGCTCAACATCGAAGCCGACATCCGCTATCCCGTGCTCGGCGCCGCGCTGCAGCGGCGCGGCGGAACGGCGCGCCACGACGCGGTCGCCTGGGGCTATGCGCGCGCGGCCGACGCGCTCGGCGTCGACATCATCGAGAACTGCGAAGTCACGGGCATCCGGCGCGACGCCGCCGGCGCGCGTCGAGGCGTTGGAGACGACGCGCGGCGTGATCCGCACGCGCAAGGTCGGCGTGTCCGCCGCCGGCAACACCAGCGTCGTCATGGCGATGGCGGGCGTGCGCCTGCCGCTCGAAAGCTATCCGCTGCAGGCGCTGGTGTCGGAGCCGGTCAAGCCGGTCTTCCCCTGCGTCGTGATGTCGAACACGATCCACGCGTACATCAGCCAGTCCGACAAGGGCGAACTCGTCATCGGCGCCGGCACCGATGCCTACACGTCGTACACGCAGCGCGGCGCGCTGCACGTCAACACGCACACGCTGGATGCGATCTGCGAGCTGTTTCCCGCGTTTCGACGCATGCGCATGATGCGCAACTGGGGCGGCATCGTCGACGTCACGCCCGACCGCTCGCCGATCATCGGCCAAGACGCCGGTGCCGGGCCTGTACGTCAACTGCGGCTGGGGCACCGGCGGCTTCAAGGCGACGCCGGGCGCCGGCGCATGTCTTCGCCTGGACGATCGCGCGCGACGAGCCGCATCCGATCAACGCGCCGTTCACGCTCGAGCGCTTTCGCGACGGCTACCTGATCGACGAGGCCGCCGCCGCGGCCGTGGCGCACTGACCGAGACCACCGATGCTGCTCATTCGCCTGTCCCTACTGCGGTAAGCGTCCGGAGCTCGAGTTCCGCTATGGCGGCCAGGCGCATCTCGCGCGGCCGGCGATCCCTGCCGCGCTCGACGATCAAGCCTGGGCCGACTACCTCTACATGCGCGCGAACACCAAAGGCGTGCACGCCGAACGCTGGCGCCATGCGCACGGTTGCGGACGTTTCTTCAACGCGCTGCGCGATACGACGACCGACCGGATCCTCGCGACCTACCAGCACCGGCGAGCCCGGCCGGAAGCCGCGCGGCCGCGGGAAGCGCGCGATGAGCGCCTGGCGCACGCCGAGCGGCGGCCGCATCGACCGGTCGCAGCGCCTGCGATTCCGCTTCGACGGCCGCGCATTCGAGGGCGTCGCCGGCGACACGCTGGCCTCCGCGCTGCTCGCCAACGGCGTGCATCTCGTCGGACGCTCGTTCAAGTACCACCGGCCGCGCGGCATCCTGGCCGCGGGCGCCGAGGAACCGAACGCGCTCGTCACCGTGCGGCGCGACGGCGGCGCGCATGACGCCCAACCTGCGCGCGACGCAGGTCGAGCTCTACGACGGGCTGGAGGCGATGAGCCAGAACCGCTGGCCGAGCCTCGCGACTCGATGTCGGCAGCGTCAACGACTGGCTGTCGCCGTTCTTTCCGGCCGGCTTCTACTACAAGACCTTCATGTGGCCGCAAGCGCGCCTGGAAGGCGCTCTACGAACCGGTGATCCGGCGCGCCGCGGGACTCGGCGTCGCGCCGACGCGAAGCGGACCCGGATCGCTACGCGCAGTGCTATGCGCATTGCGACGTGCTGGTCGTCGGCGCGGGTCCGGCGGGCTTCGCCGCCGCGCTGGCGGCCGCGGACGCCGGCGCGCGCGTGATCCTGTGCGACGAACAGAGCGAATTCGGCGGCACGCTGCTCGCCGACCGCGGCGCGCGGATCGACGGCCTCGCCGCCGCCGACTGGGCCGGGCGTGCGACGGCATCGCTCGGCGCGAACCCCCGGGTCACCCTGCTGCCGCGCACGACGGCGTTCGGCTATTTTCCGCAGAACCTCATCGGCCTCAACGAACGCTTGACCGATCATCTGGCCTGCCCCGACCCGGACCTGCCGCGCGAGCGGCTCTGGCAGGTGCGCGCGCGCTCGGTCGTGCTCGCGACGGGCGCGATCGAGCGGCCGCTCGTGTTCCCGGGCAACGACCGCCCCGGCATCATGCTGGCGGGCGCCGCGCAGACGTATTTGAATCGCTACGGCGTGCGCGTCGGCGAACGCGCGGTGCTCGTGACCGCCGGCGACGCGGCCTATCGCGCCGCGCTCGATCTGCATGCGGCGGGCGTCGCGATCGCGGCGATCGCCGATCTGCGCACGGACGCCGCCGGTCCCCTGCCCGCGGCCGCGCGCGCGGCCGGGCATCGACGTCGTGACCGGCGCGACCGTGCTCGGCACCGCGGGCGGTCTTCGGGTCAACGAGATCACGCTGGGCCGCACGAACGGCGCCGGCGGCGCGAAGCTCGCGCGGCGCATCCGCTGCGACGTCGTCCTGATGTCGGGCGGCTAGACGCCGAGCGTTCATCTGTTCTCCCAGTCGCGCGGCAAGCTTCGCTGGGACGACACCCTGACGGCGTTCGTGCCGGAGCGGTCGGCGGAATGCGAACGCTCCGCGGGCGCGTGCCGCGGTTCCTACGGTCTCGCGGCGGCGATCGACGACGGCTTCGCCGCCGGCGCCGACGCGGCGCCGCAGCGCGGCGCCACGCGGCGCCGGGCCGCGGTCGAGGCGGCGGCATCGAGCCACGAAGCCTTCCTCGGCGCGCTTCCCGCGGACCCGAATGCGCGCTCCGGCAAGGCGTTCGTCGATTGGCAGCACGACGTGACCGACGCGCGATCTCGAACTCGCGACGCGCGAGGGCTTCCGCTCGATCGAGCACGTCAAGCGCTACACGACGACCGGCATGGCGACCGACCAGGGCAAGACGTCGAATCTGAACGCGCTCGCGATCGTCGCCGCGTCGCTCGATGTGCCGATTCCGCAGGTCGGCCTGACGACGTTTCGCATGCCGTATACGCCGACGAGCTTCGGCAGCTTCGCGGGCGCCTCGCGCGGCGACCTGTTCGACCCGGTGCGCCGCACGCCGATGCACGATTGGGCGGCCGCGCAGGGCGCCGTGTTCGAGAAGGTGGGCCTGTGGAAGCGCGCGCGCTATTTCCCGCGCGGCGGCGAGAGCATGCACGAGGCGGTCGCGCGCGAGTGCCGCACGGTCCGCTCGGCATGCGGGATCTTCGACGCCTCGACGCTCGGCAAGATCGAAGTCGTCGGCCCGGATGCGGCGGAGTTCCTGAACCGGCTGTACATCAACAATTGGTCGAATCTCGCCGTCGGCCGCTCTCGCTACGGCATCCTGTGCCGCGACGACGGCTTCATCTACGACGACGGCGTGGTCGCGCGCTTGGGCGAGCGATCGCTTCCACGTGACCACGACGACCGGCGGCGCGGCGCGCGTGCTCGCGATGATGGAGGATTATCTCCAGACGGAATGGCCCGAGCTCAAGGTGTGGCTCACGTCGACGACCGAGCAATGGGCGGTCATCGCCGTTCAAGGCCCGAAGGCGCGCCGCGTGCTCGAAGCCGCTCGTCGCGGGAGTCGATATCGGCGCCGCGTCGCTGCCGCATATGGGCGTAACCCGGTGCCGCATTCGCGGCGTGCCGGCGATCTTGATGCGCGTGAGCTTCACCGGCGAGCTCGGCTACGAGGTCAACGTCCCCGCCGATTACGGCCTCGCCGTCTGGCAGGCGATCTACGCCGCGGGCGCGGCGCACGGAATCGTTCCCTATGGAACCGAGACGATGCACGTGCTGCGCGCGGAAAAGGGCTTCATCATCGTCGGCCAGGACACCGACGGCACGGTGACGCCGGACGACGCCGGCCTCGCATGGGCCGTCGGCAAGGCGAAAGCCGACTTCGTCGGCAAGCGTTCGCTGCGGCGCGCGTCGATGACCGCCGCGACGCGCAAGCAGCTCGTCGGCCTCAAGAGCCGCGACGGCAGGACGGTGCTCGACGAGGGCGCACAGGTCGCCGAGGTCGCCGGGCAAGCGCCGCCGATGAAACTCATCGGGCACGTCACGTCCTCGTATCACAGCGCGGCCCTCGGCCATCCCATCGCGCTCGCGCTCGTCGCCGCCGGCCGTGCGCGCGTGGGACAGACGCTCTATATACCGATGCCGGGCGGCGACGTCGAAGTCGAAGTCACCTCGCCGGTGTTCTACGATGCCAGCGGAGCCCGTATCCATGCCTGAGTCAGCGGCGCGCAGCGCTCCCTCCCTGCCAAGCGCACGATTGGCTGGCGCCTCTGCCGCCGGCCAGCCGCTTGATTTTTCACGGCGGCGCCCGGGCGCGCACCGCCGCGGCTGCCGATGTGGGGCTGCCAGTTTCCGGACGACGCCTGCCGTGCGAGCGTGCACGGCCGGACGCGCCAGTCTCTGGCTCGGGCCCGACGAATATCTTCTGATCGCGCCGGCCGCAGAGCCCGCAGCGACGATCGCGCGAGCACTCGCCGCCGCGCTCGGCCCGATCGCCGCATGCGATCGTCGATGTGAGCCATCGCCAGGTCGGCATCGAAATTCGCGGCCCGCAGGCGGCGCGTATCCTGAACGGCGCCTGCCCCTTGGATTTGGACGACGCGGAATTTCCGGTGGGCGCCTGTACGCGCACGCTGTTCGCGAAGGCCGATATCGTGCTGTGGCGCACGCGCGCCGACGCCTACCAGATCGAGGCGTGGCGTTCGTTCAGCGCCTATGTCGCGAACCTCGCGATCGAGATCGCGCGCGATTACGGCCACCCGGCCTGATCGCTTGGATGCGCCCGCAAGACCCGAACAGCCGTTGCGTCGACACAACATTAAACCGATTCTTCAATGCGAGATCTCGGAAATTATTTGACGGTCATGTTGATATACGCCCGCTAACAGGCTGTATTATCGATCTATACATTCGGATCTCTTACCGAGCTTGAATCCGGGCTGCTCTTGATACAAGATGGTTGCACGCTGTGGATCTAGAACATTGACCAAGCATTCAATCTCAAACTGCGACGAGCGATTCGCGCGCGCGGCGACGATCGTCGGGGTATGCATTCGTGTCGCGGACGCGAACGATCGCGCCGGGCGACTGGCGGGGTGGCACTACCACAATTTCCAAGGGGACAAAGCAATGAACTCGAAGCTCTCTTATGCGATAGCCGCCATCCTGGGGGCGCGTCCGTCGGCGCGCACGCCGCGGCGCCGACGACCGGTGCCGGCGACGCCGGCACGGACATGCTCCAGGTGATCACGGTCACCGCCCAGCGCCGCACGCAGAGCATGCAGGACGTGCCGATCGCGATGCAGGCCTTCACCGCGCAATCGCTGAAGCAACTGAACATCGCGACCTTCGACGACTACGTCAAGTATCTGCCGAACGTGTCGACCGCGAACAACGGCCCCGGCCAGAACGAGGTCTTCATGCGCGGCCTGAGCGCCGGCGCGCAGGCGAGCCAGGGCAGCGGCTCGACCGGCCTGTTCCCGAACGTCGCGATCTACCTCGACAACCAGTCCGGCCAGCTGCCGAATCGCAACCTCGACATCTACGCGGCCGACTTGAATCGCATCGAGGTGCTCGAAGGCCCGCAGGGCACGCTGTTCGGCGCCGGCGCCGAGGCCGGCGTCATCCGCTACATCACCAACGAGCCGAAGCTCGACATGACCGAGGGCAACGTCGAGGCCGGCTACAGCGTGACCGCCGACGGCGATCCGAACAGCGAACCTCACGGCGGTGCTGAACCTGCCGCTGATCGCCGACAAGTTGGCCGTGCGCGGCGTGATCTACAACGACAGCCGCGGCGGCTACATCGACAACGTGCCGGCGACGTTCACGCGCAAGAACACCGACATCGGCATCCACTACGCGAATTACCCCGCGGTCAACGGGCAGTGTCCCGACGGCCTGCCGAACGCCGGCTACTGCGTGCCGCCCGGCAGCGCGTCGATCAACAACAACGGCATCGCCAAGCGCGCCATCAACCCGGTCGACCTACAAGGGGATCCGCGTCGAGGCGCTGTACAAGTTCAACGACGACTGGGACGTGCTGATCTCGCAGATGTACCAGAACATGGACTCGCAGGGCGTGTTCTACCAGCAGCCGAACGCCTCGGACGGCAGCGCCGCTCGCGCCGCTCGAAGTCACGCTGTTCAACCCCGCCTACGACAAGGACAAGTTCGAGAACACGGCCTTGACCGTGAACGGCAAGTTCGGCGTCCTGAAGGCGGTCTACACCGGCGGCTACCTCGTGCGCCACGTCGAGCAGATGCGGCGACTACACGAACTACTCGCGCGGCGTCTACGCCGACTATTATCAGTGCTACGGCCCGGGTTCCGGCTACGAGAACCTGCCGTCGACCTGCTTCTCGCCGAGCGCCACCTGGCACTGCGCCGAGCGCAACGAGCACATGCAGCACGAGTTCCGCCTCAGCACGCCGGATGACTGGCGGCTGCGCGCGCATCGTCGGCGCCTTCTACGAGGACAACAAGCTGTTCGACCAGACCGACTGGCGCTACAAGACCATTCCGGCCTGCACCGCGAACGGCGCGTCCGGCACGCCGGGCAATTCCGGCTGCCTCACGAACATCGGCACGGTCCCGGGAACGAGCGTCGAGAATCCCGGGCGTGCAGAGCGACAACACGTCCTTCTACCAGGACACCCGTCGCGCAGACCAAGCAGACGGCCTTCTTCGCGTCGGTGGACTTCGACCTGATCCCGAAGGTCCTGACGGTCACCGTCGGCACGCGCCACTTCAAGTTCGAGAACTCCTCGGCCGGCAGCGTCACGAGCAGCTTCGGCTGCTTCGAGCGCGGCACACCGGCGGGCGGCTGCCAGAGCGCGTACTCGTACAACCTCGACGCGCAGAATCTCCGCGACACGGAGTCGGGCTACAAGAGCCGCGCGAACCTGACCTGGCACGTGACGCCGGACGTCATGGTGTACTACACCTTCTCGCAGGGCTTCCGCCCCGGCGGCTTCAACCAGAACGGCGGCACGCAGCACATCTACGGGCCTGACGGCCAGCCGCAGTACCTGCTGCCGAGTCGTACCAGTCGGACAAGCTGACGAACAACGAGATCGGCTGGAAGACCGAGTTCCTCGACCACCGCCTGCAATGGAACGGCGCGGTGTACCGGGAGAACTGGGACAACGTGCAGATCGCGTTCTTCGACCCCGGCATGGACTCGGCAACCTGTTCTTCAACACGAACGGCCAGAACTTCCTCGTCAAGGGCCTCGAGACCTCGCTCGTCGCGCGGGTCACCAGCGGGCTCACGCTGCAGGGCGCCGCGTCCTGGAACAACAGCGGCAGACGAATTCGCCGGCGCTGATCGACAACAATCCGGCGAGCGTGAACTTCGGCAAGCCGATCACGCAGACCTGCGACAGCACGGGCGCCAACTGCGCGCCGGTCACGAACCCGTTCGGCCCCGTGGGCTCGCCGAGCGCGAATGCCCCGCCGATCCAGTTCTCCTTGCGCGCGCGCTACGACTGGGCGCTCGCCGACTACGACTGGTTCGTGCAGGCGGGCGCGGTCCACTCCGGCCATTCGTTCACGCAGGCGGGCTCGAATCCGACGATCGGCGCCGCGGGGTCCGTCAGCACGGCGCGCCTGCGCTTCGAGGATCCGGCGTACACGACCTACGACGCGTCGATCGGCGTCGCGAAGGATGCCTGGAACGTCAAGTTCTTCGGCGAGAACATCGGCAACTCGCACGCCAGCGTGTTCACGAACACCGACCAGTTCATCGTCGCGCAGACGGTGCTGCGGCCGCGGGTGCTCGGCGTGTCGTTCGGCTACAAGTTCTGATGGCCCTCCCCCTCGTGTCAACTGGCGCGAGGGGGATTCTCACGGTGAGCCGCGAACCAGTCGCCGGCGAGCCGCGCGACTTCCTCGAGCGTGCCGGGCTCTTCGAACAGGTGGGTCGCGCCGGGGACGATCGCGACCTCGACCTCGCAGCGTAGCTCGGCCTGCGCGCGGCGGTTGAGCGCGAGTACTTCGGTGTCATCGCCGCCGACGATCAGCAAAGTGGGCGCGCGCACCCGCGGCAGCGCCGGGCCGGCAAGGTCCGGCCGGCCGCCGCGTGAGACCACGGCCGCGACTTGCGGCAGGTGCGCCGCCGCGGCAAGTGCCGCCGCGGCGCCCGTGCTCGCGCCGAAGTAGCCCATGGGCAACTCGCGCAAAGCCGGCTGATCGAGCACCCAGCGCGACGCGACGATCAGGCGTTCGGTCAGCAGCGGGATGTCGAAGCGCAGCTCGGCGGTCCGCTCGTCGACCTCCTCCTCCGCCGGCGTCAACAGATCGAACAGCAGCGTCGCAAAGCCCGCCGTGCGCAGAAACTCGGCGACATAGGTGTTGCGCTTGCTGAAGCGGCTGCTGCCGCTGCCGTGCGCGAACAGAACGATGCCAAGCCCCCGTTCGCTCGTGCGCAGCAGGCCCTGCAGGTTCTCGCCGCCGCAGGGAATCGAAACTTCGCGCGCGCCCGGCGCGCCGCCGAACGCGGGATTGGAAGCGACGAACGGCGCGATGTCGCGCGTTCGTCGGTTGCGTCGCGAGAGCGTCATGGTCCTCCCCCGCCCCGGTCCTTGCGCGAAACTTAGCCGATCGTCGGCGGCGCGGCGACCTCGATCGGTTTGCCGGCCGCGAGCGTCGGCGCCCCGGCGGCGTACGCGGCCTGGTTATAGGCGGCGATGTCCCCGCCGAGCAGGGCGTTGTACTCGGCGATCTTCGCAGTCAGCTTGGCCGTCACCTCATGTTGTATTTCCACCAGCGGCGGCGTCGGCGCCTGCGTGCCGAGGTCGCCGAACGCGCTCGCCATGGCCTCGGCGGCACCGTGCAAGTCCGTCAACTGGTGCAGTTCGTCCTCCATGACCTTGTGCTGCACCTTCGGCTCATAGGCCGAGTCCTTCAGCGTGGAAAGTTCCTTGGCGAGCGACTTGGCTTGGGCGACGAGCGCCTCTTCCGATCGGGCTTGCGCCTGCTGCGACGGGTCGCCGCTCATGGCCTGCTTCGCCACCGCAGTCTGGTACTGCTCGAGCTGGGTCTGCATCGCGCTGATGCGGTTGAGCATGCGGTTGAAGGCATCGGCCTGCGAGCGCGCGGCCAATGCCATCTGCAGGGTCTGTCGCTGCGCATCGAGCGCCGGCGGCAGGTTCGGATCGGCGATCACGTGCGCCTGCACGCTCTCGGTGTGGCCGGCGGCGGTGACGCTGATGGTATAAGCGCCCGGCAACACCTCGGGACCCTGGAGCCCCCTCGCCCAGTCCGGCGCCTTGCCCTCGAGCGCGGGTTGTTCGAAGTCGGTCTCCGTCGGACCGTCGTAGCGCATGTCCCAGACATAGCGGTTGATGCCGTATTTGGATTCGCCGTAGCGCGTCGCGATCAGACGGCCCTGCGCATCGTGGACCTCGATCTTGACCGGGGTCTGCTCCAATTTCTTCTGCGCCGCGTCGGCTTCGAGCTTCTTCGGCAGGCTGTAGTCGACGGCGACGCCGCCCGGCGCGTTCGGCGCGACGTATGACGGCTCGGCGCCTTCGCCGCGCCGCCAGCGTTGGAACTCGATGCCGGTGCCGCCGTGAACAATTTGACCTGGCCGGGCAGCGCGTCCGGATCGAGTTCCGCCATCGACGCGTAGTGATCCATGACCCACAAACCGCGGCCATGGCTCGCGAGCACGAGATCCCCCTGCACGAATTTGAGGTCGAAGATCGGCATCGTCGGCAGATTCGCCTTCAACTGCGCCCAGCGGCGGCCGCCGTCGCGCGAGATCCACAGGCCTTTCATCGTGCCGGCGGCCAGCACTTGCGGATGCGCGGGGTCCGCGCGCACGACCATCACGGAGGCATCGTTCGGCAGGCCGTCCGCGATGCGGCGCCAGGTGTGTCCGTAGTCGTCGGTCGCGTACGCATACGGCTTGTTGTCGTTCAGTTCGTGCGCGTCGTACGCGACATAGGCGACGCCCGGGTCCTTCGGCGCGACATCGATCTGATAGACGCGCGCCCACTCCGGCGCGCCCTTCGGCGTGACCTTGGTCCAGGTCTTGCCGCCATCGCGGGTGAGCGACACCAGGCCGTCATCGCTGCCTACCCAGATCACCTTCGGGTCGCTGTGAGCGACCCGGATCGAGAGGATCGTGTCGTAGGTTTCCGCGCCCGACAGGTCATAGTTGATCGGCCCGCCGGAGAGCGCCTGCTTCGACTTGTCGTTGCGCGTGAGGTCCGGGCTGACGGTCTGCCAGTTGAGGCCGCCGTCGCTCGACTTCAAGCAGCACGTTGCCGCCCACGTAGACGGTATCGGCGTCGTTCGGATCGACGTCGATCGGCGGCGTCCAATTGAAGCGGATCTTCTGTTCCGAGGTCGGAATATCGTTGATGAAGCCGGGTCCGTGCATGTACGGCATGATGAACAGCGACTGCTTGGTCTTGCGGTCGAAGCGAACGACGGCGCCGTCCTCGGCGTCGGCGTAGACCAGATCGGGGTTCGACGGCGCGGGCACCGCGTATTCGCCGTCGCCGCCGACCACGGTATACCAATCGTTGCCGGAGACGACGTGGTCGGCCAACGACGAAGAGGGTCCGCACCAGCCGCTGTTGTCCTGCAGCCCGGTGCACAGCTCGTACGGCGTGCGGCTGTCGGCGGCGACCATGTAGCTCTGCTCGATCGGCATGCCGTCGAGGAAACGCCAGGACTTGCCGGCATTGAACGACAGGTAGGCGCCCCCATCGTTGCCCTGGATCATGCGCGCAGGGTCGGTGGGGTCTATCCACATCGCATGATGATCGACATGGACATCCGCGTCGATCACGCGCACGGTCTTGCCGCCGTCGTCGGACCGCAAGAGCTGAAATCCGAGAAAATAGACGCGGTCGGGATTATCGGGCGCGACGGTGAGCGTCGTGAAGTAAAAGCCGCGCACATTGAGCGCGTGATTGTCCGAGACCTTTTCCCAGTGATCGCCGAGATCGTTGCTGACGAACAGCGCGCCCTTGCCGATCGGCGCCTCGAGGAGCGCGTACACGCGCTCAGGATCGCTCGGCGCGATCGCGAGACCGATACGCCCGATCGGCGATTCGGGGAGACCCTTGCTCAGGCGCTTCCACGTGGCGCCGCCGTCCGTCGAGCGCCAGACGCCGGAGCCGGGGCCGCCGTCGTTCAGAATCCAGGGCCGACGCCCCGCTTGCCAGGTCGCGGCAAACACCACCTGGCCGTTGCCGGGCTGCATCGCCAGGTCGATCGCGCCGGTTTGATCGTTCACGAACAGCGACTTGCGCCAGGTCTTGCCGCCGTCGGTGGTGACGAACACCCCGCGGTCCGGATTCGACGCCCACTCGTGGCCGAAAGCCGCGACGATCACATGGTTCGCATCATGCGGATCGACCGCGATGCGGGCGATCTGGCCCACGTCCTCGAGGCCCATGCGCTTCCAGCTCTGTCCCGCATCGGTCGACAGATAGACGCCGGCGCCGGGGATCACGTCGTTGCGAATATTGGCCTCGCCGGTGCCGACCCATACCAAATTCGGGTTCGACGGAGCGAGCGCGATGGCCCCGATCGAGCTGGTCGCCTCGTGCTTGAAGATCGCCTTCCAATGCAAGCCGCCGTCGGCGGTCTTGAACACGCCGCCGCCGGCCGCGCCGACGTAGTAGACCCGGGAATTCCCCGGAATGCCGGCCACCGCGGTGACGCGCCCGCCGGCGACCGCCGGTCCCAGGTTGCGAAATTTCAGATGCGCGAACACGTCCTTCGGCTTCTCCGCGGTCGGCTTGTCGGCGGCGGCCGCCGCACAACAAACGACTGCGAGCATCAGGGCGAGCGAGCGCTGCAGGAAGGACGATGCGGTCATCAAGGACTCCTTTGAACGCGGATCGGGCCGCCGCTTGCGCGGCGCGAAAGTGCCGATGGTATATGCATCCGGCAGGCGAACCAACAAATTTGAATCGTGGCGCCGCTTCAGCGCTGCGCCGTTTCCCAGTTCGTCGCGGTGTGGAACGGCGCGCTCGATGGCGCGAGCAGGCCGCGGCCCCGGATGTGGTCGGCCGCCTTCTCGGCCAGCATGATCGTCGGCGCGTTGAGGTTGCCGGTCGTGATCGAGGGCATGATCGAGGAGTCGACGACGCGCAGCCGTTCGATCCCGATCACGCGGGTCTCGCGGATCGACGACCGCCATCGGATCGTCCGCGGCGCCCATCTTGCAGGTGCAGGACGGGTGATACGCGCTTTCCACCTTCGCGCGGATGAAGGCGTCGATCTGCGCGTCGCTCTGCACGTCCGCGCCGGGCTGGATCTCGCGGCCGCGATAGCGGTCGAAGGCCTGTTGCGCGAAGATCTCGCGCGTCAGCCGCACGCAGGCGCGCATCTCGACCCAGTCGTCCGGATGGCTCATGTAGTTGAAGCGGATGCGCGGCTTGTCGAGACGGGTCCGTCGAAGCGAGGCGCACCCAGCCGCGGCTCTTCGAGCGCATCGGTCCGACGTGCGCCTGGAAGCCGTGTTCGCGCGCGAGCGTCGAGCCGTCGTAGGCCACGGCCATCGGCAGGAAATGATACTGGATGTCGGGATACGGTATGCCCGGCGCGGCTGCGGATGAAGCCGCAGGTCTCGAAATGATTGCGTCGCGCCGAGCCCGTCCTTGAACAGCAGCCAGCGCACGCCGATCAGCGCCTTCGCGAGCGGCTTCACCGAGGGATACAGGCGTGACCGGCTCGGTGCAGGCGACCTGGAAATAGAATTCCAGGTGATCCTGCAGGTTCTCGCCGACGCCCGGCAGGTCGTGCACGACCGGGATGCCCGAGCGCCTGCAGCTCCGCGGCCGGCCCGATCGCCCGACAGCTTCAGCAGCTGCGGCGAATTGATCGGCCCGCCGGACAGGATCACCTCGCGCCGCGATGTTCACGGTTTGCGTCCTGCCGTCGCGGCTGATACTCGACGCCGGTGACGCGCTTGCCGTCGAACAGGATCCTGGTCGCCATCGCGTGCGTGCAGCACGGTCAGATTCGCGCGCGTCATCGCGGGGCGCAGATACGCGTTCGCGGCGCTCGCACCGCCGGCCGTTCGCGACGGTCATGTCCATGCGGCCGAAGCCCTCCTGCTGGGCGCCGTTGATGTCGTTCGTCTGCGGGTAGCCGGCCTGCGCGCGCCGCCGCGAGCCACGCCGCGTGCAGCGGATTCTCGAGCGTGCCGTAGCGCGTGCCGAGCGGTCCCGGCGTCGCCGCGATAATCGTCGCCGCCCTCGGCGGCGCGCTCCGCGCGCCGGAAATACGGCAGCACGTCGCGCGTAGCTCCAGCCGGCGCGCGCCCTCCTCCTCCCAGCGCTCGAAATCCAGCGGGTTGCCGCGCACGTAGACCAGGCCGTTGATCGACGAGGAGCCGCCGAGCACCTTGCCGCGCGGCGTGTGCATCCGGCGCCCGCCGAGATGCGGTTCCGGCTCGCTGTGGTAGAACCAGTTGTACTTCGGCATGTTCATCGGAATCGACAGCGCCGACGGCATCTGGATGAAGATCGACCGATCGGAGCCGCCGTACTCGAGGACCAGCACGCTGCGACTCGCCGTCGTCGCTCAAGCCGGTCGGCGAGCACGCAGCCGGCGGAGCCGGCGCCGACGATCACGTAATCGAAATTCATGTCGACCAAGATTCGCCGCTCCGTCAATAAGGCGCCTCGACGTCGCCCATGCGCGACATAGACGCTCTTCAGCTGCGTGTAGTGCTCGATCGCCGCGCGCGCCGTTCTCCCGGCCGAGGCCCGAGCATCTTGAAGCCGCCGAACGGCAGTTCGATCGGCGTCACGTTGTAGTGGTTGATCCAGCAGGTGCCGGCCTGCAGCCGCGCGATCACGCGGTGCGCGCGGGTCAAGTCGTTCGTGAAGACTCCGGCCGCGAGACCGAAGTCGGTCGCGTTGGCGCGCGCGACGACCTCATCCTCGGATCGTCGAATTCGAGCACCGACATCACCGGCCCGAATATTTCCTCGCGCACGATCGCCATGTCGTCACGACACTCGTCGAACACGGTCGGCGCGACGAAATAGCCGTTCGCGAGATCGCCGTCCGTCACGCGCGAGCCGCCGGCGACGCAGGCGCGCGCCCTCGGCGCGCCCGCGCTCGATGTACCCCAGCACCTTGCGCATGTGCGCCTCGCTGATCAGCGGGCCGACCTGCGTGTCCGGATCGCAGCGGATCGCCGATGCGCATCGATGCGACGCGCGCCGCCAGCCGCTCCAGGAACGCGCTCTTGACCGCGCTGTGCACGAAGACGCGCGTGCCGTTCGAGCACACTTGCGCCGGAGGAATAGAAGTTCGCGAGCAGCGCGGCGCCCACGGCGTTGTCGAGTTCGGCATCGTCGAAAATGATCAGCGGCGACTTGCCGCCGAGTTCGAGCGTCACGTTCTTCAAGGTCGCGGCCGCGTCCGCCATCACCGCCTTGCCGGTCCCGACCTCGCCGGTCAGCGACACCTTGCGGATGTCCTTGTGGCGCGTCAGCAGGCGGCCGGTGTCGGCGAAGCCCTGGACGACCTGGAACACGCCGCCGGGAAGCCCGGCCTCGAGGAAGATTTCCTGCAGCTTGACCGCGGTCAGCGGCGTGAGCTCGGCGGGCTTGAAGATCATCGCGTTGCCGAACGCGAGCGCCGGCGCCGCCTTCCAGCAGGCGATCTGCAGCGGGTAGTTCCAGGCGCCGATCCCGGCGACGACGCCGAGCGGCTCGCGCCGCGTGTAGCCGAACGCCTGGCGGCCGAGATCGATGTGCTCGCCGGCTAGCGCTTTGCGCGAGCGCCGCGAAATACTCCAGGCATTCGGCGCCCGAGATGACGTCGACGACGCGCGTTTCCTGGATCGGCTTGCCGGTATCGCGGGTTTCGAGTTCCGCCAACGCATCGTTGCGCTCGCGCAGCAGAGCGGCGGCACGCCGCAGTACGCGCGCGCGCTCGGCGCCGGTCCAGGCTCGCCCACTCCGATTGCGCGCGCCGCGGCGGCGACCACCGCCGCATCGACCTCCGCCGCGGCGGCCACCGGCAGCGTCGCGAGCACTTCCCCGGTCGCCGGATTGACCGTCGTCAAGCGGCCGGCGGCGGCGGGCGCCAAGGCGGCGGAGCGCCCGCCGGCTCCGCTCGAAACGGTGGCATCCGCTTCGGCCGCGCGCGCGCATTCGCGCAAGCGCTCATCGACGAACGCGGTCAGCAGCGCGCGGGCGCTCTCGCTGTCCGCTTCGCTCCATCCCGAAAGCGCCGCGCGCAACCAGACGCCGTCGATCAGCGCCGCGATCATCGCCGCGAGGCTCCGCGCCTGATCCGCGGGCACGAGGCGCCGCAACGAGGCGCGAAGGTTCGACAGCGTGCGCCGCTGATACGCGGATTGAACGCGCCGCAAGCTGTCCACCTGCAGGACCTGGCCCCAGAAAGCGAGCCATGCACAGCCCGTGCGGCGCTCGAATTCGGCCGGTGCGAGGTTCGCATCGATGATCGCCTGGATGCGCCCACGCGGCGTATGCACCTGCCGCAGGCGCGCGCGCACTTGATCGCCGACCCTTCTCGCCAAGGAACGGAACGCCGCCGCGAGCAAGCCGTCCTTGTCGCCGAAATAATGCGCGACGAGTCCCGGCGATACCTCCGCCCGGCCGGCGATTTGCGCGAGGGTGGTGCCCACGAAGCCGAGTTCGGCTAGGCTGTCGATCGTGACCTCGATCAACTGGCGCCGCCGCATCTCTTCGACGGGCTCCCGGGCGCCCTCCGCTCGGTTCATTGAGTGTGTGTTCAATTCATTTGCTCCGGGCGTTCTCCGAATTCCATCCCGCGGCCCCCTATGGACGCGTGGCCCCATTTGCGCCTAAGATCGATTGACGCCGATTTCCACGAATCTTATCAATAAATTAGGGATGCCTGGGTGAGCGCGAACCAGACGACGTTAAACGATTATTCAATACGAGCCGGGAGGCCATCATGCCGCCGCGGGCGGCGACCGGTCAAGCCCCGATTGGCGCTGCAAATTCGCGCGTTTGCGGCGTTCGCGCTCGCGCTGGTCGCCGTATTCTCCACCCCGCCTGCGCGCGCGGCCACGGATCCGGCTGCGTGTCGGACGGTCCGGTTTGCCGACGTCGGCTGGACCGACGTGACGTCGACGACGGCGATCGCGAGCGAACTCCTGCGGCAACTCGGCTACACGCCGACGGTCACGGTGCTGTCGGTGCCCGTCACGTTCGCGTCGCTGCACAACAAGGACATCGACGTATTCCTCGGCAACTGGATGCCGGCCGAGGAAGCGGACCGCCACAAGTATATCGAGGACGGCTCGGTCGTCGTGGTCCGCGCGAATCTCACGGGCGCGAAATACACGCTCGCCGTTCCCGCATACACCTACGCGGCCGGCCTGAAGAATTTTTCCGACATCGCCCGCTTTGCGCCCCAGCTCAACCAAGTGATCTACGGGATCGAGCCCGGCAACGACGGCAACCGGCTGATCCTGAAGATGCTGAAGCAGGACATGTTCGGCCTCGGCAAATTCCAATTGATCGAATCGAGCGAGCAGGGAATGCTCGCCCAGGTCGAACGCGCATTCCACGCGAAGCAGCCGATCGTGTTCCTCGCCTGGGAGCCGCATCCCATGAACATGCGGTTCGACCTGCGCTATTTGAGCGGCGGCGACGCGGTCTTCGGGCCGAATTTCGGCGGCGCGACGATCTACACCGTCGCGCGCGCGGGGTATACCGCGGAATGCCCCAACGTCGGCCGCCTGATCGGCAACCTCGTGTTTTCGCTGCGCGGCGAAAGTGAAATGATGGATGCGATCCTGGACCGGCACGAGCAGCCGCGCGCAGCCGCCGAGCAATGGCTGAAAGCGCATCCCAAGGTGGTCGCCGCCTGGCTCGACGGCGTGACCACGTTCGACGGCCTTCCTGCGCGCAGCGCGCTCGCGCACCCCACCGCGCCGCACGGGCCGCGCGGCTTCGAACAGTGGGTCGTCGATCACAAGATACCGGTCGGCGACATGATGGCCGTGGCGATCGAGGCGATCAAGAAACACGGTACGCTGTTCTTCAACGCCGTAGCCACGGTCATCGGCAGCACGGTCGATGGACTCACCGCGCTGTTGGAGTTCGTGCCGGCGCCGGTGTTCATCATCGCGATCGCCGCGCTCGCGTGGGCGCTGCGCCGCTCCTGGGGACTCACGGCGTTCGTCGCGCTCGCGCTGCTGTTCATCCTCAATCAAGGCTATTGGACGGCGACGCTCGAGACCCTGTCGCTGGTGATCGTCGCGACCCTGCTGTCGGCGGCGATCGGCGTGCCTGTCGGCATCGCGGCGGCGCACAGGCCGCGCCTGTTCGCCGCGCTTCGGCCCGTGCTCGACCTCATGCAAACGCTGCCGACGTTCGTCTATCTGATACCGACGCTGGTCCTGTTCGGGCTCGGGGTCGTTCCGGGGCTCATCTCGACGGTGATTTTCGCCCTGCCCGCACCGATCCGCCTGACGCACCTCGGCATCTCGACGGTGCCGAAGCCGCTGATCGAGGCGGGCGAGGCCTTCGGCGCGACGCCGATGCAGCTCCTCTGGAAAGTGGAGCTGCCGAGCGCCGCGCCCACGATCATCGCCGGCATCACCCAATGCATCATGCTGAGCCTGTCGATGGTCGTCATCGCCGCGCTGGTCGGCGCGGGTGGACTCGGCGTGCCCGTCGTGCGCGCGCTGAATTCCGTGCAGGTCGGCATGGGCTTCGAGGCGGGATTCACGATCGTTCTGCTCGCAATCATCCTCGACCGCATCAGCAGGCCCAAGGATCCGGGAGCTACGCAATGACGGCAGCAATTGAATTCAAGGCGGTCGACATCCTGTTCTCCCGCAGCCAGGGCCGCGACGGCCGCAGGGCGATTCGCGACGCCCTCGCGCTCCTCGATGCCGGCGGCACGCGCGCGCAGGTCTCCGAAAAGTTCGGCGTGATCGTCGGCGTCGCGGGCGCGAGCTTGAGCGTCGCGCGCGGCGAGATATCGGTGCTCATGGGGCTGTCGGGGTCCGGCAAATCCACCTTGTTGCGGGCGGCGAACGGCTTGAACCGCGTCACGCGCGGAGCCGTGCTGGTGCGCGACGCCGAGGCGGCGATCGACGTCGCGACCTGCGATGCGCTGCAGCTGCGGCGATTGCGGCGCGAGCGCGTCGCGATGGTATTTCAGCAGTTCGGGCTCCTGCCCTGGCGCACGGTGCGGGACAACGTCGGCTTCGGCCTGGAATTGCGCGGCGAGCGTCCCGCCACGCGCCGCAAGATCGTCGACGAGAAGCTCGAACTGGTCGGCCTCGCCCAATGGTCGGAGCGCCACGTCGGCGAACTGTCGGGCGGCATGCAGCAACGGGTCGGACTGGCGCGCGCGTTTGCGACCGACGCGGACATCCTGCTGATGGACGAGCCCTTCTCCGCGCTCGATCCCTTGATCCGCGGAAAGCTTCAGGACGAGCTGCTCGAACTGCAGGCGCGCGTGAAGAAGACGATCTTGTTCGTCAGCCACGATTTGGACGAGGCATTGCGCCTCGGCGACCGCATCACGATCATGCAGAACGGCCGCATCGTGCAAACCGGCACCGCGGAAGACATCGTCATGGCGCCCGCGGACGAGTACGTCGCGGAGTTCGTACGCCACATGAACCCGCTCGACGTGTTGACGGGCGGCATGATCATGCGCGCGCGCACGCGCTTGGACGGCGACGGCCAGGCCATTTGGCTCGATCCGGGCCGCCGCTACCGGTTGTACCTCGACGCCGACGACAGAATCCTGAAATTGCACGTCGACGGTCAACCCCAGCGCATCGTCGAGGTCGGCGAGGACGCGCGCCTCGCCGCGGACGATCGCGGCGTGCCGTTCGCCCCGCCGGGCTTGTCGCTGCAGCAGATCATCAGGCTGCGCCAGGCGACCGGCCATCCCGTGATGCTCGGCGCCGAGGGGCGAATCCTCGGCGTTTGCGGCGAATCGCAGATCATCCAGGCGCTCGCCGGCGACCGGCACGGGAGCGCGGCGGCTTAGGAACGCATCCTCGCGTTCTCGCGCCGGCCTGGCTTACTTATTATCATCAAGATAATATAATACGAATCCGCAACCCGCGAAAACCCACAAGGTAACGCCATGAATCATGAGGTCATCATCTCGTGCGCCGTGACCGGCGACGACACGAAAGTGACGAAGAGCCCGCATTGCGCCGTGACTCCCGCGCAGATCGCGGCCACCTGCATCGCCGCGGCGCAGGCCGGGGCCGCGATCGTCCACATCCATGTGCGCGACCCCGACACGGGCGAGTTCAGCATGGAGACGCGCCACTACCGCGAGGTCGTCAAGCGCGTCCGCGAAAGCAAGGTCGACGTGATCGTCAACCTCACCTGCGGCATGGGCGGCTACATCGTCGCCGGCGACAATGGACTCGCGGACACTCCCGGCCCCGGCAGCGACTTCGTGAGCCAGGAAGACCGCATGCGGCACGTGATCGATCTGTGCGCCGAGGGCCTCTACCGGCCGGAGATCGCGACCTTGGATTGCGGCAGCCTGAATTTCGGCGACGGCAACCGCGCCTACGTCTCGACGCCGAACTATCTGCGCAAAGGCGCGGCCATCCTCAAGGATCTCGGCGTCAAGCCGGAACTCGAGATCTTCGACACGGGCAATCTCTGGTTCGTCAAGCAAATGATCAAGGAAGGCCTGCTCGCGTCACCGTCGCTGATCCAATTGTGCATGGGTATTCCGTACGGCGTGCCCGCCGACGTCGGCCACCTCCTCGCGATGGTGGGTGCGCTGCCGCCGGACTGCAACTGGGGCTCGTTCGCGATCAGCCGCATGCAGATGCCCTGGGTCGCGCAATCGGTGCTGATGGGCGGCAACGTACGCGTCGGCCTCGAGGACAATCTTTATTTGAGCAAGGGCGTGTACGCGAGCAACGCCGAACTCGTGCAGAAGGCGCGCACGATCATCGAGGCGCTGGGCGCGCGCGTCCTGACGGCCGCCGAGGCCCGCGAACGACTGAAGCTGCGCTGAGATCGACGCCGTTGACCGCGACGCATGACCGGCTGGTTCCCTATCGGGCGGCGATCGCGCCCGACTGGATCGATTACAACGGGCATTTGCGCGACGCCTACTACGGCCTCGTGTTCAGCTCGGCGATCGACGACGTCATGGACCAATTGGGGCTCGACGCCGCTTACCGCGGGCGCACGTCCTGCACCTTGTACACGCTCGAGGTCCACATCCACTATCTGCACGAGGTCAATGCGTCGGATGAACTGCTCGTGCGCACTGCCATATTGGACAGCGATCACAAGCGCATCCATGCACGCGGCGTATTCCAATGTGCGCGCATAGCCGGGCCCGTGGCGGTCGCCGAAGCGATGCTTCTGCACGTGCAACAAGGTTCGACGCCCTCGAGCGCGCCGTTTCCGCCGCAGATCGAGGAGAGGCTCCGCACGCTGCGGGAGCCGGACGCGCGCGCGGATGCCGGGTTGCCGCACTCGCGAAAAATCGAAATTCGGCGGCGTTAGCGCGATGCAGACCGGGAACATCCGCCGCCTGATCGCGCCGCGTAGCATAGCCTTGATCGGGGCCAGAGCTTGGACCGACGCGGTCGCCGCCGGCTGCGCGACGATAGGCTTCGACGGGTCCGTCTGGCGCGTGCACCCGACCAAAACGTCGTCCGCGACGACCGCGTACTACCGCTCCGTCGACGAGCTTCCAGGATCGCCGGACGCGGCGTTCGTCGCGGTCCCGAACCACGAAGTGCCGGGTGTAGCGGCGGCGCTCGCGCGGCGGGCGGCGGGCGGGTTCGTCTGCTTCAGTTCCGGATTTTCCGAGACCGGCACCGAGCGCGGCAGGCTGTTGACGCAAGATCTGGAGCAAAGCGCCGGTGCCCTGCCCTTCTTCGGGCCGAATTGCTACGGCTTCGTGAATTATTTCGACCGCGCGGCGATGATGCCCGATCAGGTGGTCGGCGCGCCGCCCGAGCGCGGCGTCGCGCTGATTTGCCAGAGCGGGACGATCGCGCTGACCTTGATGTTCAACGACCGCTCGCTGCCGATCGGCTACCTGTTCACGGTCGGCAATCAGACCCGCATCGCCGTCGAGGATCTGATCGACATCCTTTGCGACGATCCGCGCGTCACGGCCTTCGGCTTGTATCTGGAAGGCATTCGCGATCCGCGCCGCTTCGCCGCGGCCGCGGCCAGGGCGCGCGCGGCCGGCAAGCCGATCGCCGTCATCAAGTCCGGCCGGACGGCGGCGGCGGCGCGCACCGCGCACAGCCATACGGGAGCGCTCGCCGGCGCCGACGCCGTGTTCGACGCATTCTGCCGGCAAGCGGGGATCGCGCGCTGCGAGACCTTGGGCACGCTCTGCGAGACGCTCAAGGTGTTCCACAGCGGCGGTCCGACCGGCGGCGCGAAAGTCATCGTCATGGGTGCCTCGGGCGGCGACATGGCGATGACCGCCGACGTCTCCCGCGATCTCGCGCTCGACTTCGCTCCGATCCCGGCGCCGCAGGGCGCAATGTTGCGGGAACTGTTGGGCGATCGCGTAACGGTCGCGAACCCGTTCGACATCCATACATACCTGTGGTTCGATCCGCCGGCCTTGCGCAAGGTATTCGCGGCGGTCCTGGAGAGCGGCTACGACGCCGCCGGATTCATGCTCGACTGCCCGCCCGCGCAAAAAGCCGACACGGCCGCGTTCGACGCGGTCATCGACGTGTTCATCGATGCCGCCCGCGGCACCGCGACGCGCGCCGCGCTGATCGCCTCCCTGCCGGAGACCATGGGCGCCGCGGTCCGCGCGCGCTGCCAGAGCGGCGGCGTCGTGCCATTGCAGGGCCAGCGCGAAGCGCTGGAGGCGCTCGCGCTCGCCGGCGCGGTGGGCGCCGCGTGGCGCTCGGGATCCGCGCCGGAGCCGCAGTGGCCGCCGCGCCTGCCGGCCGAGGCCCTCGCCGCGGGTGCGCGAACCCTGACCGAATACGAAGGCAAGGCGGCGCTCGCGCAGTTCGGCGTGGCCGCGCCGCGCAGCGTTCTCACGGCGCCGTCCGCCGCGGCCGATGCGGCTGCCTCGCTCGGCTTCCCCGTCGTCATCAAAGCCGTCGGCAGCCACCTCACCCATAAAACCGAGGTCGGCGGCGTCGCGCTCGGCATCAACAACGCCGCCGAAGCGGCGGCCGCCGCCGCGCGGCTCGGCACGCTGTCCCAGTCGCTGCTCGTCGAGGAAATGATCGTCGACGGCGTCGCGGAGATTCTGCTCGGCGTCAGCGTCGATCCGCAATTCGGTCCAGTGCTCGTTCTCGGCGCCGGCGGCGTTCTCGCGGAATTATTGGCCGATACCGTGAGCTTGTTGCCGCCATGGACCGCCCAATCGATCGAAGCCGGCCTGCGCCGCCTGCGGGCCTGGCAATTGCTCGAGGGCTTCCGCGGCCGGCCGGCGGCCGATATCGGCGCGCTTGTCGCCGCAGCCGCGGGTGTCGCGCATTATGCGACGGCGCATCGGGACGAGATCGTGGAAATCGACGTCAACCCGCTGATCGTGCGGCCCAAAGGGTATGGCGCCCTGGCGGTCGACGCGCTTATCCGACTGAGGGAGGAATGAAGCAATGACCGCCGGAATCAATGTGAAAAAAGACGGGCCGATCCTCGAGGTCACGATCGATCGCCCCAAGGCGAACGCGATCGACTTGGCGGCGAGCCGGCGCCTGAACGAGGTGTTCTGCGCATATCGCGACGACCCCGATCTGCGCTTCGCGATCATCACCGGCGCCGGCGACCGATTCTTCAGCCCCGGATGGGACCTCAAAGCCGCGGCCGCCGGCGAGAAATCGGACGAAGACTGGGGCGTCGCCGGGTTCGGCGGCCTGAATTATCCCCGCAACCTCAACAAACCCATCATCGCCGCCGTGAACGGCATCGCCTGCGGCGGCGGCTTCGAGGTGGTACTGGGCACCGACATCATCGTCATGGAGGAGCACGCGAAGTTCGCGCTGCCGGAGATCAACGTCGGCGTCCTCGCGGACGCCGGCACGATCAAGCTGCCGCGTCGAATTCCTCACCACGTGGCGATGGAATTCCTGATGACCGGCCGCTGGATGGATGCCACGGAGGCGAAGCACTGGGGCCTCGCGAATCACGTCGTGCCGAAGGGGCAGGCGATGACCAAGGCGCGCGAAATCGCGCGCCAATTGGCGGACGGGCCGCCGCTCCTGTTTCCGGCCATCAAACAACTGGTTCGGCACAGCGAAACGCTGTCCGAGCACGAAGCGTTCGCGCTGCACGATTCACTCGACGCGGTCCAGCGCGTCGTGCGATCGGAGGACCTCAAGGAAGGCGCGCGCGCGTTCGCCGAGAAGCGCAAACCGCGCTGGACCGGCCGCTAGCCGCCGAGCGGCCGCAGCAAAGCGCGGGAGATGATCAAGCGCTGGACTTCGCTCGTGCCCTCCCAAATTCGCTCGATGCGCGCATCCCGCCAGATCCGCTCGAGCGGCAGGTCGCTCATGAGGCCCATGCCGCCGTGAATCTGCAGCGCCTCGTCGGCGACCATCGCGAGCATCTCGGTCGCCTTCAGCTTGGCGATCGCCATATCCATGTCGGTGTCGATCTTCCGGTCCCGCTTCCAGGCCGCTTGCAGCACCAGTAGCTCCGCGGCGCGCAATTCGACGGCCATGTCCGCGAGCTTGAAGCCGACGCCCTGGAACTTGCCGATCGTCTGGCCGAACTGAACGCGTTCCGCGGCCCATTGGGTCGCGAGCTCCAGCGCGCGCTCCGCGCGGCCCGAGACAGGTCGCGGCCACCTGCAGGCGCGTCGCGCCGAGCCAGCTGTTCGCGACTTCGAAGCCGCGGTGCACTTCGCCGAGGACCGCGGATCCGGGCACGCGGCAGTCGTTGAAATCCAGGATGCTGTTCGTGTAGCCACGGTGCGAGACGTTCTGGTAGCCCGTCCGGATCGTGAAGCCCGGATGGTCCCGGTCGATCAGGAACGCGGTGATCTTCTTGCGCGGCCCGCGCGCGCTCGACTCCTCGCCGGTCGCGGCGAAGAGGATCACGTAATCCGAATGATCGGCGTGGCTGATGAAGTGCTTCGTGCCGTTGATGATGAAATCACCTCCCGCGGCCACGGCCGAGGTCTTCATCCCGCGCAAATCCGAGCCGGCGCCCGGCTCGGTCATCGCGAGGCATTCCGTCCGCTCGCCGCGCACGGTCGGCAGGAGATAGCGCTCGCGTTGTTCGCCCTCGCAGGCGAGCAATATGTTCGACGGCCGTCCGACGCAGGAGTAGTGCAGCGCGTAACCCGTCGCCCCGAGCTCCTTCTCGTAGAGCACCCACGCGACCGTGTCGAGGCCGGCGCCGCCCACTTCGACCGGCATGTTGGCGGCGTACAATCCCGCCTCGATCGCCTTCGCCTTGAGTTCCCGGTGCAGATCCTCGCGCAGGACTCCGGTCTCCTCCACCTCCCGTTCATGCGGGTAGAGTTCGTTCCGGACGAAATCGCGCGTCGTCTGGACGATGAGTTGCTGTTCTTCGCTGAGCGAGAAATCCATCGACGATCTCCTTCAACCGGCCGCGGCGGTGCGCGACGGCTTGCTCTCGGTCCACGTGCGCAGCAAATCGAGCTGCAAGCGAAGCTGCGCGACCTGGGTCGCGGGCGGCCAGTCGGCGGGACTCGTGACCGCGCTCGCCGTCAGGCCATTGATGAACGTCACCACGGACTTGAGCGCCTGGTCGCGAAGGGACTTCGGCCAGGCGGACGATGCCGGCCAATGGCGCGCGAAGCAGCGCCCGTACAGGCGCATGTACTCGCGGTGGACCCAGGCGTTCAGGCGCCGCAGCTTCTTGTCGGCCGGGACCTGGCCCCAGAAGGCCATCCAGAATGCGCATTCGGTGAAACGCTGTTCATCGAGCGGCAGCGACTTCGCAGAGCACGCTGACGAGATCGTCCGCGCCGCGCTCGTGACGCTTCGTCAGCCGCGCCTCGATGCGCGTCAGCATCAGGCGCAGCGCCGCCAGGATGATTTCCTGTTTCGAATCGAAATAATGCGCAACCATGCCGGTCGTGTATCCCGCGGCACGCGCGATCCGCGCGACCGTCGCGTGTTCGAAGCCGTGCGCCGCGACCACCTGGCACGCCACCTGCGCGATCTCATCGCGCCGCTTCGCATGGTCGACGATTTTCGGCATGGTTCGGAATCTACGCCTTCGCCATGCCGATCCTGCCGGCCCGCCGCCGCGGCCGGGGAAGCGCCGCATGCGCATCGCGGATCCGATCGAGCGCCGTGCGCACCGCCTCGTCGACCGGCGCGGCCTTGGCGGCCGCGCTGTCCACGTGCAGATGCAGCTGTTCGCCGGTCGCGATGACTTCGTCGTCCCGCCGCCTGTGCAGGCGGTGAAAGACGTGCAGCCTCTTCTCGTCGGCGCCGAGCACCTGGGTCGTCACGTAGAGCGGCTCGCCGACTTTCGCCTCGCGTGCATAGGCGACGTGCGTTTCCACGTCGTAGAACATGCGCCCGGTCTTGCGGTACGCGTCGTCCACGCCGATCACTCCGATAGAGCGCGTCCATCGCCTCGCCGAAGACCTGCAGATAGCGGAAATCCGTCATGTGCGCGTTGTAGTCGACCCATTCGGGCCGCACGACCGTGTCGACGAGCCGCAAGGGTCGCCGCGCTGTCCCCGGCGCCCGCGCCGGCAGCCGTCGCCGCGGCGTCCCGGTAAAGGCGCTCCTCGAGCGCGCGCAGCGTCGATCCCGCGCCGATATCGTACTGACGCAGGACTTGCTGGACCGAGACCAGGTAGTCGTCGCGCAGGCGCTCCAATTCACGGATCGAACGGCCGCGTGCCTGCGCCTGCGTCCCCTCGACCATGCGGTCGATCAGGGTTTCGGTGAGCTCCGGCGCCTCGAGCTTAGTCCACGGCCACTTCAGGCACGGGCCGAACTGCGCCAACATGTGGCGCATGCCGGCCTCGCCGCCCGCGAGGTGGTAGATCATGTTCGTGCCCATGGCCGCCCAGCGCAGTCCCGGGCCGTAGATGATCGAATCGTCGAGTTCACCGGTGGTCGCCACGCCGTCGTTGACCATGTGCAGAATTTCCCGCCACAAGGCCTCCTGCAAGCGGTCGGTCAAATGGCCGGGCACCTCGCGGCGCACGGTGAGCGGATGCATGCCGATGAAGCGGAAGAACGCGGCCGCCGCCTCGATCGTCGCAGGAGCGGTCTGCCGACCGCCGACGAGTTCCACGAGCGGCAGGAGGTACACGGGGTTGAACGGATGCGCGACGCAAAAACGCTCGGGCGCGACCATGTCGCGCTGCAAGTCGCTCGGCATCAGGCCGGACGTGCTCGAGGCGATGACGACGTCGGCAGGGGCGTGCCGGCTCACCTCGGCGAGGATGCGCTGCTTCAATTCCAGCTGTTCCGGGATGTTCTCCTGGATGAAATCGGCCTGCGCGGCCATGACCTTCATATCGGTCGTAAACGACAACCTGCCCTTCGGCGGCAGCGGCGCGAACGTCAATCGTGCGAGCGCGGGCTCGGCGTTCTCGACGGCGCCGCGTATCCACCCCTCCATCTCCGGCTTCACATCCGCGGCGATCGACATCGATGCCGAAATGCAGCGCGCGCGCGGCCCAGCCGCCGCCGATCACGCCCGTACCCAAGAGTCCGAGTGTCTTCACGTTCCTCAAGATCGAGATCCTCGCGCGCGCAGTGCGTTTATAATGTCACGAGTATAATATAAAAAGCGCGCGCTCCGCGAGAGGGCTCGTCAGCCGAGATGGATCCAGGCGGACTTCATCTGCGTGTAGGACAGCAGGCTCTCGATGCACTTGTCGCGCCCCTGGCCCGATTGCTTGTAGCCGCCGAACGGCTGCGTCATGTCGCCGTGGTCGAAGCAATTGACCCAGATCACGCCCGCTTCCAGGTCGCGCACGGCCTTGTGCGCGACGCTCAGATCGCGCGTCCAGACGGCCGCGGCGAGGCCGTAGATCGAATCGTTCGCGACGGCCACGGCGTGCTCGATGCCGTCGACTTCGATCGCGGCCGCGACCGGCCCGAAGATCTCCTCCTGCGCGATCGTCATTTGATTGTTCACGCCCGTAAAGAGCGTCGGATCCAGGAAGCAGCCCGGCTCATCGGGCGCCGTGCCGCCGAATTCGAGGCGCGCGCCCTCGTTCTTGCCGCGCTGGATGTAGCTCATGACGCGCGCCTGGTGCGAAGCCGTCACCAGCGGACCCAGATTCGTCGCCGGATCCAGCGGATCGCCGGCGCGGTAGGCGTTCTTGCCGCGCTCGATGAATCGGGCGATGAAATCCTTCGAGATCCGCTTGTCGATCAAGAGTCGCGAGCCGGCATTGCAGACCTCGCCCATGTTGCCGTAGATGCCGTTGATCGCGTAATTCACCGCGACGTCGATGTCCGGCAGGTCGGCGAGGAAGATTTGCGGCGACTTGCCGCCGCACTCCAGCGCGACGCGCTTCATGTTCGATTGGCCGGCGTAGACCAGCATCTTCCGGCCGATTTCGGTCGAGCCGGTGAACGCGATCTTGGCGACGTCCTTGTGCAGCGCGAGCGCCGCGCCCGCCGTCTCGCCGAGGCCGTTGACGACGTTGAAAACGCCCGGTGGACCGCCGGCCTCGATGAACAGCTCCGCCAGCAACGGTCCGGACAGCGGCGATTGTTCCGCGGGCTTCAGCACGACCGAATTGCCGGCCGCGAGCGCGGGAGCCACCTTCCACGCGGCCATCAGCAGCGGATAGTTCCACGGCACGATGCAGCCGACGACGCCGAGCGGCTCGCGCAATATGTAATGAAACGCGTCGGCCGCCGTCGCCGTGACGACACCCTCGATCTTGTCGATCAGTTCGCTGAAGTACGCGAAATTCGTCGCCGCCGACGGCACGTCGATCGTGACCATGTCGCGTATCGGCTTGCCCATGCAGAGCGTGTCGAGCAGCGCGAATCGTTCGGTGTTCGCGCTGATCAGCCTCGAGAATTCGGCGAGCACCGCCATGCGCTCACGCGGCGCCTTGCGGCTCCATACATGCGAAGCGAAGCTGCGCTTGGCCGCCGCGACCGCGATATCGATATCGGCGACGGTACCGGCGCTCACCTCGCAAAGCGGCGCGCCGGTGGCGGGATTGACGACCGTGAAACGGCCGCCGCCGACGGAGTCCATGTAGTGTCCGTCGATGAAGTGCCGCGTCTCGAAGCGCAGCTTGGATGGCGCGCTCGTGCCAATCCTTCTTCGTCAATTCAGTCAAGCTCATCGCCATGCTCCCAATGGATCGCCGGATCGATCGTTCGATTATAAATTATTATCGCGATCCGGTGGCGTACCGCTGCGTGCGGGACGGTTGCACGCGGGAGCCTAAGCCTCGGTGGCGAGCGCCTCCGCGAGGCTCCCTTCGAGCAGCGCGAGCGCCTCGTCGATCTCGGCCTCGGCAACCATCAGCGGCGGCATGAATCGGACCGTGCTCACGCCACAGGACAACAAGAGCAAGCCGTTGTGAAACGCGCGCGTGATCAGAGCGTCGCACAGCGCCTTGGCCGGCGTCTTGCTCTGCCGGTCCTTCACCAACTCCATGCCGATCATCAAACCCTTGCCGCGAACTTCGCCGATCACGGGATATTTCTGCGCGAGCGCCCGCAGGCGCCCGAGGAAATACTCGCCGGCCGTCGCCGCGTTGTCGCGATATTCACGCTCGACCAAGTCCAGCGTCGCGAGCGCTGCCGCGCAGCACAGCGGATTGCCGCCATAGGTATTGCCGTGCGCGCCGCGCGCCCATTTTTCGATGATGCGCTTCTTCGCGGTCATGATGCCGATCGGCAAGCCTGATCCCAATCCCTTCGCGAGCGTCATGATGTCGGGCGCGACGCCCCAATGCTCGCATGCGAACATCTTGCCGGTGCGGCCGATGCCGCATTGGACCTCGTCGAATATCAACAGGATCCCGTGCCGGTCGCAGAGCGCCCGCAAACCCGCGAGAAACCCGTCCGGCGGCACGAGGTAACCGCCCTCGCCCTGGACCGGTTCGACCATGATCGCGGCGACCTCGCTCGGCGGCAGATTACCCGCGAACAGGATCTCCTCGATGTAATTCAGGCAGGCGCGCCCCTGGTCCGCACCGGCGAACAGCGGTCGATACTCGTTCGGGTACGGCACGTGCGTGACACCCGGCATCGTCGGAAAGAAGCCCTTTTGCTGCGTATACTTGCTCGACGTGAACGCGAGCGAACCCATGGTGCGGCCGTGAAAGCCGCCCAGGAAGCCGATGAAGCGCGGGCGGCCGGTCGCGTAGCGCGCCAATTTCAACGCGGCCTCGACGCTCTCCGTGCCGGACTGGGCGAAAAAGCTCATGACCGGTTCTTTCATCGGCGACAACGCGTTGATCCGCTCGGCGAGGCTCACTTGCGCCTCGTGCCAGAAATCCGATGAGATGTGCAGGAAACGGTCGGCCGCGTCCTTCACCGATTGGACGACCTGCGGATGGCAATGTCCGGTACTGCATACGGCGATGCCCGCGGCGAAATCGAGGTAGCGATTGCCGTCGACGTCCCAGACCTCGAACCCGCGGCCGTGCGACATCACGAACGGATAATCGCGCGGATAGGACGGCGAAACGACGGCCGCGTCCCGGGCGATCAGCGCACGGGCCTTCGGGCCCGGAGCATCGACTTTGATGTGTGGATTTTTCATGACCAGTCCAATTCACCCAGCAAGGAATCCATGAGATCGAGCGCGTCCTGCAGTTCGCTCGCGCCGATCACGAGCGGCGGCGCGAGTATGAGCAAGTTGCCGCGAGCCGCGAATGATACACCTTGCGCGAGGGCACGCGCGAGGAAGGCGCGCATCGACGGATGCGCCGCGGGCCACGCGCTCAAGGGCTCGCGCGTGCCGCGATCCTTGACGAGTTCGACGACCGCGAACAGCCCGTCGCCGCCGCGCACGTCGCCGATGACCGCATGAGTCCGCTGCATCGCGAGCAGCCTCTCGAACAGCGCGCGCCCGAGCGCACGCGACCGTTCGATCAAGCCTTCGGCGGCGTAGGTCTCGATCGCGGCGAGTCCGGCGGCGCACGCGAGCGGATGCCCGCAGTAGGTCAGGCCCGTGAGCAGCATGCTGTGTTCGAGCCGGTCCGCCACTTGCGGCGAGAGGACGACCGCCCCCAGCGGCACATGCGCGCCGGTCAGTCCCTTCGCGAGCGTCATCATGTCCGGCCGGCCGCTGTCGCCGTGGCGCTGCCATGCGAACCAGTCGCCGCACCGACCGAAGCCGCTCATGACCTCGTCGGCGATCAGCAGGACTCCGGCGGCCGCGGTCTCCGCGCGCAGCAGGGGCCAATGGCTCGGCGGGGCGACGATGCCGTTCGTGCCCGCATTCGGCTCCATGAGGACCGCCGCGACGTTCTCGGCGCCCAAGCGCCGGATCTCGGCGCCGATGTGCGCGACGTTGCGCGCGGCGCATTCGTCCGCGTGTCGCCGCCGTGCGGACAGCGATAAGCGTACGGCGGCGGCACGCGAACGACGCCGAAGGCTCCCCGGATCGACGTCCTGGGTGCGGCTGTCGCCCGACAGCGCCATCGCCGCGTAGCTCGCGCCGTGGTACGAGCGGTCCCGCGTGATGATCTTGCCGGCGCGCTTGCCGCTCGCCTGCCGCGCGAATTTCACGGCATTCTCGTTGGCGTCGCTGCCTCCCAGCGTGAAGAACACGCGCCCGCCCGCGAAGCCGGACACTTCCAGCAGACGTGCCGCGAGCGCCGCGCGCGGTTCGGCGCCCCAGGACGACGTGACGAAGCAGAGCTTCGCGGCTTGTTCCTGGATCGCGCGGATGATCCGTGGATGTTGATGCCCAAGGTTCATGCACTCGGCGAGACTGCTCATGTCGAGATAAACGCGGCCCGCATCGTCCCAAAATTTCGCGCCTTTTCCGCCGACGATTTGCGGCGCATCCCATTCGGCTTGCACGCACCAACTGTGCAATACGCTTCGTTTCTCCGGGATCATCATTGAGACCGTTCCACCGCTTTGATTTGAGTTCCAATCTCGATTACGCTAGCGCCGATGCGATCTGTCAACGACTTCATCGCGGCAGATCGCCGATGAGCGAGGATACGTCGGCCCGGTCCGAAGCTCCGCACGCGCCGCTCGGACTCTGGATGTGCGTCGCGCTCGTCGTCGGCAATTCGATCGGCTCGGGCGTATTCCTGCTGCCCGCCTCGCTCGCACCCTTCGGACTCAACAGCCCGGTCGCCTGGCTGTTCACGGCCGGCGGCGCGATCGCACTGGCGCTCGTGTTCACCCAACTGAGCCGCGCGCATCCGCGAAGCCGGCGGCCCGTACGCCTACACCCGCCTCGCGTTCGGACCCCTGACCGCGTTTCTCGTCGCGTGGGGATACTGGATCTCGGTCTGGGTCGGCAATGCGGCGATCGCGACCGGCACCGTCAGTTACCTGAGTTCCCTGATTCCTTGGATCGCGTCGAGTCGCGCGGCCCCGGCGATCGTCACCCTCGCGATGTTATGGGGACTCACGTTCGTCAATGTGTACGGCGTCCGCGCCGCCGGCTGGGTGCAATCGATCACGACCGTGTTGAAGCTCATGCCGCTTCTCGCCATCGCCGCTGCCGGCCTGCTTTTGGTGCGCGCGGGCGATTTCGCGGCGGCCGCGAAGGTCATGCCGCTCTCGCTACACGGCGTCACCGCGGCGGCCACGTTGACGCTCTGGGCGCTGCTCGGTCTGGAATCGGCGACGATACCCGCGGACAAGGTGCGGGATCCTTCGAGGACGATTCCGGCCGCGACGCTGCTCGGCACCGTCCTGACGGCCGTGATCTGCCTCATCGCCTGCAGCGCGGTGGTCCTGCTCGTGCCAGCCCCGATTCTCGCGCATTCGAACGCCCCGTTCGTGGACCTGGCGGTGCGACTCTGGGGTCACGGGGCCGGCGTGCTGGTCGCGGCATTCGCGGCGATCAGCGGCTTCGGCGCGCTGAACGGCTGGATATTGCTTCAGGGAGAGGTACCGCACGCGATGGCGAAGACCGGCGTGTTCCCGTCGGTGTTCGCGATCGAGTCGCCCCGCCGCACGCCGACCTTCGCGCTCGTGTTCAGCAGCGGCCTGATCACGGCGCTCGTGTTGATGAATTATCAGCAATCGATGGTGCACATTTTCACGTTCATGATCCTGCTGTCCACGACCGCGTGTCTCGTGACGTACGCGTTGTGCGCACTGGCGCTGCTGCGTCTCATGTGGACGGGCCGGATGCGCGGCGCGCGCATGGGCACCGCCTCGCTCGCCCTGGTCGGCATCGCGGCGGCGCTCTATTCGCTATGGGCGATCGCCGGCGCCGGCGGCGAGGCGAACGCATGGGGCTGCGTTCTGTTCATCTGCGGATTGCCTCTGTACTTCCTGGTTCGCGCGCGTCGCGCGCCTTGAACGGCGCCGCCGCGCCTTCGGGCGCGTGCGCGCGCAGCTGCCGCTCGAGCCGGGCGCGCGAAACCAGTGCGCGGACGACGGTCTTTTTGCTCGTCTCTCGCTCGATCACCAGCAGGTGCGTGAGCCCGGCGTGACGCAGAGTCTCCAACAGGTCGCCGGCGCGCGCCGCCTGGATCCGCTCCCAGTCGAGCGCCGGCAGCTTCTCCCACGGCGTCATGATGTGCCCGACGCGAATGTCCCGATGGTGATCGTACGTCGAGTTCTGCAGGAACTGGAGCGGCCGTTCGCCCTGAATGTCGTATGACGTGATCAGGCCGACGATGCGCCGCTCGCGCAGAACCAACAGGGCGCGCACGCCGAAGCGGATCATGTCCTCCAGCGCGGCGTCGATCTGGCGCTCCTCGTCGATCGTGACGGGATGTTCGCGCGTGAAATCGGTGATCGCCAAGACGGCCGGGTCGGCGTACACCAAGGCTTGTCCATCCGCGACGGAGCGCTGCGGCAGCACGCCTTCGCCGTCCGCTCGTGTGGGCATCAAGAACGATGAGTCCATTGCGCCGTCTCCCATTGTTATGTCCGGTTGTGTTTCGGTGGACAGCATCCGCCCGCCAAGGTTCCCCGCAGCGCTTGCGGCGGCGAGCCGCACCGACTACCGTGAGGCCATGTTCCCCTGGCCGCACATCGGCACGGCGCTGACGGCGTCCTACCTCGCCTCCTTCGTGGAATTCGTCGAGGCGTTGACCGTCGTCCTCGCCGTCGGCATCTCGCGCGGGTGGCGATTCGCACTGGCCGGCACGGCCGCGGCGCTCGTCCTGTTGGCGGCGATCGTCGGCCTGGCCGGCGGATCGGCGGCGAAAATCCCTCTGCCGCTGGTTCGAGTGGCCGTCGGCACGCTCGCGCTGCTGTTCGGCCTGAGGTGGCTGCGCAAGGCGATACTGCGCTCCGCCGGAGCCATCGCGCTGCACGACGAGGCAGCGGAATTCGCCAAGGTGTCGCTGCGCCTGCGCGCCGCCGGCCCGGGGCGTGGATCCTGGGACGCGGTCGCGTTTGCCGCGAGTTTCAAGATCGTCATGCTCGAAGGCATCGAGGTCGTGTTCATCGTCGTCGCCTTGGGCGCGAACGGCCACCGATGGTGGCCGGCGATCTCGGGTGCGCTCGCGGCTTTTATCACCGTGGTCCTGCTCGGCGTCGCCTTGCACCGGCCGCTCGCGCGAATTCCCGAGAACGCGCTGAAATTCGCGGTCGGCGTGATCTTGACGGCGTTCGGGACCTTTTGGGTGGGCGAAGGACTCGCTCTCGCCTGGCCGGGCGGCGACGCGATGATCGGCGTGTTGATCGCGGCGTACTGGTCGACCGCGGCCATGCTCGCCGCCTCGTGCCGCAAGCGGCTTGCGGCGGCCGTTCCCGCCGCCCGATCCAACGGCGCGGCGCCGCCCGCGGGCGGGAGCCCGCATCGGCTTGCGCCTCGTCACGACGTTGTTCGTCGACGACCGCGCACTCGCAGCGGGCGTCGTCGCGACCATTCTGCTGGTCCGGCTCGCCGTGCGCCCTGCGCCCATGCCCGCATTCCTGCGCGGCGCGACCTTCTTCCTGGCGATTGCGCTGCTGCTCGGATGGAGCGCGCGGCGCGCGGTCGCCAGGCGCCGCAGTGATACCCGCGCGTGCGTGGCGCGCACGGGGCGGCGAAATCCTCGGTCCAATAGATGCCGCTCGCGCTCGCGGCGTCGACCGCGTAAGCGATCCCGGTTTCGCGGAAGCGCGGATCCATGATGTTCGCGCAATGTCCGGGACTGGCGAGCCAGCCGCGCATGACTTGCGCCGGCGTCATCGCGCCGGCGGCGATGTTTTCACCGACGATGCGATACGCGCCGTAGCCGGCGCGGCGCACGCGCGCACCGGGCGCGCTGCCGTCGCGACCGCGATGCGAAAAGAGGCCGTGCGCGGCCATGTCGCGTGAATGAGCCGCGGCCGCCGCGGTCAAGGCACGGTTCCGGCGCAGCGGCGGCACCGCCGCGAAGCGCGCGTCGCCGCAGCAGGCGGCCGACGCTGCGCGCGCGGTTGACGCGTCTCAAGACATCCCGCTCGAACGTTGCCTTCCGGCGCCGCGCGGCGGGGAATCCGCCGAGGCCAGGACGATCCACAGTTGCCCGCCGCGGCGCGCCGCACCGAACCGCCGAAAGGCGGGGTCGGCGATCGCCCCGGCGCAGCCGGCGCCGGCGAGCGCGCGGGCGACCTGCGTATCCGTCGACGCGCCCGACAAGCGCAGCAGGCTGGATCGCGACGCGATGACGCCCGCCGCGGCAAGCGCGCGCCGCAGGGAATTGCCCGCGGCCAGATCCACCGCGGCGGCGCGCAGGCGCCGGTCGCTGCCAAGCGGCGCAGGCCTCGTTGCCGCGCACGCATGCAAGCGCGCCCAATCGACTGCGGAGCGCAGGTCGGCCCGTGCCGGCGGCGCATGCAAGGCGAGAAATCCCGCCGCGACCGAGCGCGGTCCTCAAGCCCGCGACCGCTCCCCGACGCGCGCCGCCGCTCTCACAGGACGTCCCAGGGGTAGCCGCCCGCGCCGAGGATGTGTTCGGCAAGCTCGCGGACCGCGCCGTCCTCGTTGCGCGTGATGCGCCGAATGTTGTTCGCCATGCGGCGCTTCGCCTGTTGGGCATAGATGTTCGCGATCGGGATCGACTGCGTATCGCGCGGATCCGCCGCGGCGTTCGCGGCCGCGCGCGCGAGAACGCAGAGCCCGACGAACAGATCGATCGCGATGTCGGCGATGCGCTTCAGCTCGAATTGCCGATCCGCGACCGCCTTGCCGTACCGGCGCAGGACGAAGTCGCAGGTCTTCGCGAGTTCCGGCGTATACCGCTCGTAGATCTCGCACGCGTCGCGCAGCGCCGGCGGCATTTGCGTCGAGATGCGGTCGCGGCCGATGCCGGTCGCCTGGGTCAGCCGCTTTTCCGCGTAATCGCCCAGCACGCCGAAACCCTTGATCGGATGATTGAAAATATCGTCCACCGCCGATTTCAGCTCGCCGAAGGTGCGTCCGAGATCCTTCAGCCCGGACAGCGCGATATAAAGGCGCAGCACTTCGTTCGTGCCCTCGAATATCGTCAGAATGCGGCTGTCGCGCGTGACCTGTTCGTACGGAAAATCGCGCATGAAGCCGCTGCCGCCGGCGATCTGCAGCGCCTCGTACGCCGAACGCTGCATCGCTTCGCTCGCGAACACCTTGCTGATCGCGGCCTCGACGGAATAGTCCTCGACGCCCGAGTCGATGTAATGGGCGACCATCCACACGGCGCTTTCCGCCGCGAAGCAGTCGACCGTCATCTGCGCGATCTTTTCCTTGACGAGATCGAAGTCTCCGATCGGCCGGCCGAACTGCTTGCGCGCCTGGGCCTGCGCGGTCGCGAGCGCGAGCATGGTCTTCATTCCGCCGACCGCGCCGCCGCCCAAGCCCGTGCGGCCGTTGTTCAGGATCGCCATCGCGACCTTGAAGCCCTTGCCTTCGGCGTCCAGCACGTTCTCCGCGGGAACCCGCACGTCCGCAAAGCTCACCGTGGTCGTCGACGAGGCGCGAATGCCCATCTTGTCCTCGTGCGTGCCCGTGGCCGACTCCGGGCCATGTCGCTTCGACGAGGAAGGCCGTGATCTTGCCCGCGTCCGACCGGGTGCGCGCGAACACCGTGTAGAGATCGGCTATGCCGCCGTTCGTGATCCAGATCTTCTCGCCGTTCAGCGTCCAACTGCCGTCCGGGTTCTTCTCGGCGTGCGTGCGGATCGACGCGGCGTCGGAGCCCGGCGGTCGATTCGGTCAGGCAGAACGCCGCGATCATTTCGCCGCTCGCGAGCTTCGGCAGGTAGCGGGCTTTTTGCGCCTCGGTGCCGAACATCAGGACGCCCTTCATGCCGATCGAGCTGTGCGCGCCGATCGTCAGCGACACCGAGCTGTCATGGCGGCTGGTCTGGGCGAGCACGCGCGCATATCCCGCGTTCGACAGCCCGAGGCCGCCATGCTCCTCGGGGATGATCAGGCCGAACAGGCCGAGCTCGCGCAGCCCCTGGACGAATTCCGCGGGCTGCTCCGCCTCGCGATCCCAGCGCCTGAAGTCCGCATGCTTGCGGCTCGAGGAACCGATCGATCGCTTCGACGATCGTGCCCAGCACTTCGCGATCCTCGTCCCTTATCTTCGGATAAGGGATCAGGTTGTCGACGAGTATCCGCCCGGAAAACAGATTCTTCGCCGTGCTCATCGAGGGCACCTATTGCGCGATGTGGTCGATCACCAGATTGGCCGTCCCTTTGCGCCCGACGTCGTATGACAATTCGCCGTACAAATCGCCCGCGGTCGGCATCGGCTGGCCGCTGAAGGAGACGCGCGCCGTGAGCGTCACGTGCTCGCCGGCGGACAAGACGCGGCCCGGAATCATCGAATCGGCGCTCGACAGTTCGATGTCGGTCCCGATCGCCGCGACCGTGAGCCGCTTGACCGCGAGCGGCGGGCCCTGGACACCGGGTTCCTGCGCGAACAGGAACAAGGGCGCGGTCGGCGCGCAGGCGGGCTTTCAATGCGGGAGCGATCGTCAGATGGATCGTCACGCTCGCGGGCGCCGCGGCGGCGGCCGGTTGAGCGCCGCCGGTCGGCGGCCCGAGTTCCGCGATCCGCGCGTTCAGCATCTGCACGACTTGCGGCGGCGGGTTCAGCGCGATGAGCGCCTGCCAGCGGCTGCGCGCAAGGTCCTTCTCGCCGCGCACCGCCGCGGCGAAACCGCCGTAGAGGAGCGCCTTCGGATTGGCTCGGCGCCATCGTCACGGCGTCCTCGAACAACTGCGCGGCCTGCGGCGTGATTTCGCCGCCGGAGCGGATCGCGAGCGCTTCGCCGTAGCCGATGACCGCCTCCAGGTTCTTGCCGCCGCTCAAGGTGTAGGCGCGATAGAACGCCTGAATCGCGTCGTCGAGGCGATTGGTCGCGACGTAGGATCGGCCCAGCATGAGCCATCCGTTCAGGTCGTCCGGGTGGCCTTTCATCTGCTGTTCGAGCTTCGCGACCATCGCCGCGACCTGCGGGTCCACCGCGACGCTCCCGGGCGCGGCCGCCGCCGCGCTCCAATCCCAGGTCGACCACAGCTTGTAGAGGCCGCCCGCGCCGACGAATGAGAACGACGGTCGCGATCGCGGCGACCAGGCGGCTGCGGCGGTCGCGCAGCAAAGGATAGGCGACCGCGGCTGCGGCCATCGCGGTCATCAAGGCCGCGACGATTAGGAATGAAGTCATTATTTCGGTCCGGCCTCTTGTTCTTCGTCCAACGGCATCCGCGACCGGGTCCGCAGGACCCGATAGATCACCACGCCGCCGATCAGCATCAAGGCGAACGGCGCTCCCCAAATGAACACCGTCCGCGCGTCGACCGGCGGGTTGTAGAGCACGAACTCGCCGTAGCGCGCGCGCATGAATGCGTAGATCGCCGCATCGCTCTTGCCCGCAACCAGCATTTGCCGCACTTCGCCGCGCAGTTCGCCCGCGAGCGCGGCGTTCGAATCGGCGATGGTTTCATTCTGGCAGACCAGGCAGCGCAATTGCTCCGTGATGTGCTCGTAGCGCGCCTGCAGCACGGGATTTTCAAGCTGCCCATGGTCGTCGAGCGCCTGCGCCGCGCCGACCGCGAGGAATACGCCTGCGATCAGCACCGCCGCGCGCCCCGCGAACCCCGCCGCGGCCGCGCGGCTCAAGCGCCGCCTCGCCTGGCGGCGGCGATGCGCGGCAGGAATTCCTTGTTCCATACGTCCATGGTCATCGGCGCGATGTGCTTGTAGAGGATTCGTCCCTGCCGGTCGACGAGATAGGTCTCCGGCGCGCCATAGACGCCCCAATTGATCGCGACGCGCCCCTTGTCGTCGAAGCCGACTCCCTGGTACGGATTGCCGAGCTGCTGCAGCCATTGCTGCGCACGGTCACGCTCGTCATTCCAATCCAACCCCAGGATCGGCACGACGTTCTGGCGTGCGATCGCGAGCAGCGTCTCGTGCTCCTCGCGGCACGCGCCGCACCAGGTCGCCCAGACGTTGAACACGTAGACATGGCCCTGCAGCGCGCCGTTGCTGACGATGCGGTTCGGATCGAGAACGTCGGAGAGCGCGAACTGCGGCGCCGGCTTGCCGATCAAGGGCGACGGCAAATAGTGCAGATCGCGCTTCGGGTTCAAACCGAACGCGAACAGCACGATCAACGCGAGGAATGCGGCGCCGGGCAGGATGAACTTCCATTTCCGCATCAGGCGACACCCGGTGCCGGATCCTGCTTCGGCGGCGGCGGTGGCGGCGATATCGCTTCGGCCGTCGTCGCCGGCGCCTTCACGCGGTAGCGCTTGTCGCTCGCGGCGACCGCACCGCCGATCGCCATCACGAGGGCGCCGAGCCAAACGTAGCGCACGAGCGGCTTGTACTGGACGCGCATGCTCCAGGCGCCGTCGCCCAACGGGTCGCCCATCGCAACGAACAGGTCGCGGGCCCAGTTGAAGGATATCGCCGCGTGGCTATTGTCGGTCTGTTGAGCGGCGAAATGCCGCTTCTGCGGCGTGAGCGTCGCCACGAGCTTGCCGTCGTGGGTGACCGTGACGAGCGCCTGCACGGCGTCGTAGTTCGGTCCTGCGACGTCGTGCGCCGACACGAACTTGAAATCGTAGCCCGCGATCGAAAAGGGTGCGCCCCCCGGCTTCATCGCGACGTCCTTCTCGATCTTGTAGGTGTTGACCGCGCTCACGCCGATCGCGAACATGCCGACGCCGAGATGCGCGATCGTCATGCCGGCGAGCGCGGCGGTCATCTTCTGCCCTTGGCGCCAGCGCTGCACCGGCTCGAGCAGCGACGAGAATACGATCCATATCCCGAAAGCGAGGCCGATCAAGCTGACGAGGTGCACGGAGCCGTAGGCCCATGCCTGCGCGGCGAATGCGAGAACGAGCCCGGCGGCCAACAGCCACCATATGGGCTTCGCCGCGACGGTGAGCTTGCCCCGACGCCACGCCGAATGCATGCCGACCGCGAGGAACACCATCATCGGCAGCATCGGCACCAGGAACATCACGTTGAACACCGGCGGGCCGACCGAAATCTTGCCGATGCCGAGCAGCTCGTAGACCAGCGGCGCGAGCGTGCCCCAGAGAACCAAGCCCGCGACGGAGACCAGCAGCACGTTGTTCACGAGGATGAAGAACTCGCGGGAGAACAATTCGAAGCCCCCGGGCACGTACAGCTTGGGCGCGCGCCACGCATAGAGGCCAAGCGATCCGCCGATCGTCACGAGCAAGCCGGCCAGGATGAACACGCCGCGCTTGGGATCGGTCGCGAACGAGTGCACGGAGACCAATACGCCCGAGCGCACGAGGAACGTGCCGATCAGGCTCAACGAGAAAGCGAAGATCGCGAGCAGCAAGGTCCAGCTCTTGAAGATGCCGCGCTTCTCCGTCACGGACAGCGAGTGGATCAGGGCGGTGCCGACGAGCCAGGGCATGAACGATGCGTTCTCGACCGGATCCCAAAACCACCAGCCGCCCCAGCCCAGCTCGTAATACGCCCACCAACTGCCGAGCGTGATGCCGATCGTCTGAAAGATCCACGCGGCGAGCGTCCACGGACGCGTCCACTTGGCCCACGATTGGTCGAGACGCCCTTCGAGCATCGCCGCACACGCGAACGCGAACGCGACGGAAAAGCCGACGTAGCCCGTGTAGAGCATCGGTGGATGAATCGAGAGCGCGAAATCCTGCAGGATCGGATTCAAGCTCGCGCCGTCGGCGGCGGCCGGTATCAGGCGCGTGAACGGGTTCGATGTCCAGAGCGTGAACAGCAGGAAGCCGCTGCTGACGAGCCCGAGGACGCCGAGCACGCGGCTCGCGAAGCTTTGCGGCAGCCCCCGGCTGAACGCGGCGACCGCCAGACTCCAAGTCGACAAGATCGTGAGCCACAGCAAGAGCGAGCCCTCGTGCGCTCCCCAGACGGCGGCGACGCGGTAGAACAGCGGCAGCTCCGTGTTCGAGTTGTTGGCGACGTACAAGACGGAAAAGTCGTTGACGACGAACGAGTAGACGAGGCAGCCGAAAGCCATCGCGACGAATACGAATTGCCCCGCGACCGCCGGCCTCGCGACCGACATCCACGCGGAATTCTCCCGCCATGCACCGACCAGGCCGAAAAAGGCCTGCGCCGTCGCGAGCAGGAGCCCCAAGATCAACGCGAACATGCCTAATTCAGGAATCATCGCGATCCTCCGCGCCCGTCGGCGTTCAAGTCGTGGGTTTCACGCCGTGCTCGTTCTTCAGGGACGCCGCCACTTCCGGCGGCATGTATTTCTCGTCGTGCTTCGCGAGCACCTGGTCGGCGACGAATTCGCCGTTCGGGCCCATCGTGCCGTGCGCAATGATGCCCTGCCCTTCGCGGAACAGGTCCGGCAGCACGCCCGTATAGGTCACCGGCACCTGATGCGCGAAATCGGTGAGCACGAAGTGCACCGTGAGGTCTCCCGGCTTGCGGGCGACGCTGCCCTTGACGACCATTCCGCCGAGGCGGAACCCTTTGCCGGGCGGCTCCCGGCCGAGTGCGACCTGGGTCGGATCGTAGTAGAAACTGATGTTTTGGCGGCCGGCCACGACGGCGAGCGCGACCGAGGCCGCGACGCCGCCCAATATGCCGAATACGACCAACATGCGCTTTCGACGCGGGGTCATTGCTGTTCACTCCTCGCCATCGCCACGGCGCGCGTCGCGCGCACGAGCGCCCGCGCGTGATGGCGCCGCGCGGACCAGATGTTCCAGATCAATACCGCCAATCGCGAGCGAAATGCTCGGCCAGACGAAGCGTGCGTAGCCGCCCATCGCCCAAAATCCGGGACCAATCACGATTTGACCGCCTCCCGCACCCAGGTGGATTGCCGCTCCCGATTGAGTACTTCGCCGCGCACGCGCATGCAGAGCACGGCGCCGAAGAAAAACATGAACCCGGCGAGCATCGCGAGCAGCGGCCAGAGCATGCTGTCCGCGCATCTCCGGCTTGCCGAGTCTCATGACCGTGCCGCCTTGATGCAGGGAATTCCACCACGTCACCGAAAAATGCACGATCGGCACATTGACGACGCCGACGACGCCGAGCAGCGCCGCGGCACGGTCGCCGCGCGCCGGATCCTCGAACGCCTGGCGCAGCGAGATCACGCCGAAATACAGGAACAACAGGATGAGTTCGGAGGTCAGCCGCGGATCCCAGGCCCAGTAGGTGCCCCACATCGGCCTGCCCCACAAGGACCCGGTCACCAACGCGGACAGCGTGAACGATGCGCCGATCGGGGCCGCCGCCGCGGCGACCGCGTAGCCGACTTTGATCCGCCATATCAAGGCGATCGCGCCGGCGACCGCCATCGTCGTGTACGCGAACAGGGAGAGCCAGGCGCTCGGCGCGTGCACGTAGATGATGCGGAATGCGTCGCCTTGCTGATAGTCGCGCGGCGCGAACACCAAGCCGTCGACCAGGCCGTAGCCGATCAGGACCGCCGCGACCGCGTAGAACCACGGCGTCAGGGCCGCGGCGGTGCGGTAAACGTGCGGCGGCGATGCCAGCCTATAAAACCAGGTCCACATGGATGATTGCCATCAGCCTCTTATTCCAGCGTTATCCGCAGCGCAGCGGACGCCGCCAGCGGCGCCAAGGTACTCGTGAACACACACAGCGACGCCAAAAAATACAACGCGCCGGCGGGGTTCTCCCCGCCGATCGCGCGATCGGTCGCGCTGGCGCCGAAGATCAACAACGGCATGGCGAGCGGCAACACGATCAGCGACAACAATACGCTGCCGCGCCGCAACCCGACCGTCAAACCCGCGCCGATCGCACCCAGCCAGCTCAAGGTCAGTGTACCGAGCGCGAGGCTGAACATCATCGTCGCAAACGCACCGACCGGAATGCCGAGCGCCGTGGCGACGAGCGGCGACATGACAACCAGCGCCGCACCGCTGACCAGCCAATGGGCGATGGTCTTCGCGATCACGATGACACTCAACGATTGACCAGACAGCGCCAGTTGCTCCAAGGTTCCATCGTCCGCATCGCCTTTGAACAGCGCATCGAGGGACAACAGCGACGATAACAGCGCGGCCACCCAAAGGACACCCGGAGCCATGTCTCGAAGCAGCGACATTTGCGGGCTCAACGCGAGCGGAAACAGGGTCGTGACGATCAAAAAGAACACGAGCGGCTGCAGCAATTGATCCGGCCGCCGGAAACTGAGACTCAGTTCCCGATGCAGGATGAGCCGCATCGCGCGCAATGCGCCGACGTTCATGCAGTAAGCTCCAGGCGCCTGGTCGGGCGGTTCAACGCCAGTTCGTGGTGTGCGACGACCAGGGCCAGACCGCCTTGATCCACGTGCTCCTCGAGCATCCGCGACATCAGCGCCGATCCGGCGACGTCGAGGTTCGTGAACGGTTCGTCGAGCAGCCAGATCGTCGCGCACATCGCGAGGACCCGCGCCATCGCGACGCGCCGGCGCTGTCCCGCCGACAGGACGCGCGCCGGCAAATCCGCGCAGGCGCCGACGCCGGTCCGCTCGAGCGTCGCGCGCAGTTCATGGTCGCCGACCCTGCGCTTGAGTCCCACGGCGTAGCGCAAATTCTCCAAGGCCGTCAGGTCCCCTTTCAGCGCCGCCTCGTGAGAAGCGTATGCCATGACCGCTTGGTACTCGCTGCGGATGCGCTCGATCGGCCGGCCGCCCCAAGCGACCTGGCCTTGCTCGGGGCGGAGCAGACCGCAAACGACGCGCAGCAGCGTGGTCTTGCCGGTCCCGTTCGGACCCCAGATATGCAAGAGTTGTCCGGCGTCGACGCCAAAGCTCAAGGCCCGGAGCACGTGGCGATCGCCGCGCCATACATGCACCTGGTCGACCGTCAATGCGGCTGCGTCGGCGTTCATGAGGCGGCGAGCTTAGCGAAATCAACCAGTTGAGGCTACCGCGACGCACCGAGCAGCCTCGCGCACGCTCGGGTAGACTGGTGCGCGCGCCCCGGTGGCGAAATGGGTAGACGCAACGGACTTGAAAAATTGAGCGGCGGGGATGGAAACGCCCCGTCGGATCCCGTCAAAGTCGGCGAACCCCCTGGGCTTTGACTGCCCGAGGCAACGCCGAACCAATCCGGCTTCCGGCGCCAAGGCCAGAGGCCGGCAGGTGTAGAGAGTGGACGGCGGGGACCTACCGCAGCCCGAGCGATCGGCTGTCATGGTCATGGCGCACTCCAGGCCCCGAACGCGCGTTGCGCGGCGGCGAAAGCCGTCGAGGTATGAAAATCCGTTGGCCGCAAGGCTGTGCCGGTTCGACTCCGGCCCGGGGCACCACGCGCAGCGCCGATGCTGCCCGCGGAAAACGTCAATGTTGGAGGCTAGGGTCGGAATCGAACCGGCGTACACGGCTTTGCAGGCCGCTGCATGACCATTCTGCCACCTAGCCCTCGACGGCCAGAAACGAGAACCCCGGGACGCGCCCGGGGTCTCGCACGAAAACTGGAGCGGGAAACGAGACTCGAACTCGCGACCTCAACCTTGGCAAGGTTGCGCTCTACCAACTGAGCTATTCCCGCCCGATACAGACGCGGCCATATTGTAGGGCCGCGCCGTCGGGTGAGTCAAGCGTCGGCAATCGGTCGACTTACATCTCAACGCGTTGCAACTGCCCGCGCAAGTTCCGGCCAGGCCAGCACGCAGGTACAGGATCATCGACCAGAGGGTCAGCACTGCCGCGAGGCCGTCAAAAGCAGGCCGATGCGATAGATCGGCATGCCGACGCAAGTTCGCGCCGGAACAGCAGCATCGACAGGCCGACGATCTGCATGATGGTCTTCGATCTTCCCCACGCCCGATACCGCGACCCTGCCACGCGCGCCGATCTCCGCCATCCACTCGCGCAGCGCCGAGATCGCGATCTCGCGGCCGATGATGACGATCGCGACGATCACCATGATACCAGCGGGGGTCCTTGGCGACGATCAGCACCAGCGCGCACGGCGACGATCAGCTTGTCGGCGACCGGATCGAGGAATGCGCCGAGGCGCGAGGTCAGGCCGAGCTTGCGCGCGAAATAGCCGTCGAGCGAATCGGTGATGCCGGCGAACGGCGAAGCATCGCGCACGCGGCCGGGTCCGCCCACCAGTACGGCAGATAGAACAGACACCACGATCGCGGGGACCACGAATATGCGCAGCCAGGTCAGCGCATTCGGCAGGTTCACGCCATGCGTTGCCAGACTCAGCTGCCCGGATGCAGGTGCTCATAGATCACCTCGGCGCAAGCTGCGGCCCGATGCCCGCGAACCTGCCCGAAAGTCGTCGATACCGGCACGCAGCACTCCCTGCAGATCCGCCGAATTGCTTCAGCAGCTCGCGTCGCTTCACGGGCCCCAGCCCCGGCATGCGTCTCGAGGATCGATCGGCTGTGGCGCTTCGCGCGTTTGCGCCGGTGACCCGCGATCGCAAACCGATGTGCCTCGTCGCGCACCCGCTGGATCAGATGCAGCGCCGTCGAGTCCGGCGGCAGTATAGTCGGCGTGTCGCGGCCCAACAAGAAAAGCTGTTCCTGGCCCGCGCGGCGATCCGCGCCCTTGGCGACGCCGATCAGCGTGACGCCCTCAAGTCCCGAGTTCTTCGAGCACGCGCGCCGCTTGCGCGATCTGGCCCTTGCCGCCGTCGATCAGCACGACGTCGGGGGCCGGCACTTCACCGGCGAGCACTCGCTTGTAGCGACGCGTGAGCGCCTGGTGCATCGCCGCGTAGTCATCGCCGGGCTCGACGCCGGCGATGTTGAAGCGCCGGTATTCGCTCTTCAAGCGGCCCTTCCGCGCCGAACACCACGCAGGAGGCGACCGTGTCGGTGCCGCCCGTGTGGCTGATGTCGAAACACTCCAGGCGTTTCGGCGTCTCGCGGCAGGCCGAAAGTCCCGCGCATTTCCGCGAGATTCGCCTCGATGCTCGCGCGCGCGAGCGATCGCATCTTGAGCGCCTGGACCGCGTTGTTGCGCATCATGTCGAGCCAGCGCGCGCGGATGCCTCTGACCGACGAGGCGATGCGCACGCGATGCGCGGAGCGCGCACCGAGACGTCGCCTCGAGAACCGGCATCTCCTCGAAATCCTGGCCGACGATGATCTCGGGCGGCGCCTCGCGCTCGGCGTAGTACTGCGCGATGAACGCGGCCAGGACTTCGGGCGGCTCGGCCAACGGCGCCTTCGGGAAGAATGTCGTGCTGCCGAGGCTGCGACCCGCGCGCACGAACATCAGCGCGACGCAATACTCGCCGTTGCCCGGCTCCACGGCGATCACGTCGGCGTCATGGCGCAGATCCGAGGTGACGATCTGCTGCGCCTGCACGGCCTTCAGGCTCGCCAATTGATCGCGCAGCCGCGCCGCGTCCTCGAAGTCCAGGCGCTCCGCGGCCTCCTCCATGCGCCGCGCCAGATCCTGGTTGACCTCGTCGTTTCGCCCCTCGAGCACCTTGACCGCGGCGGCGACGTCCTCGGCATAGCGCTCCTTGCGAGATCAGGCCGACGCACGGCGCCGTGCAGCGCTGAATCTGGTACTGCAGGCAGGGCCGCGAGCGGTTCGCGAAATACGTGTCCTCGCAATTGCGCAGCCGGAACAGCTTTTGCAGCTGGTGCAGCGTCTCGCGCACCGCACCGGCGGACGGATACGGACCGAAGAATCGGCCCGGCTCCTTGCGTGATCCGCGGTAGAGGCTCAAGCGCGGGAAGTCGTGATTCGCGGCTACAGTGCAGGAACGGAAAGCTCTTGTCGTCGCGCAGGATCACGTTGAACCGCGGCCTGTGCTTCTTGATCAGATTCAGCTCGAGCAGCAAGCGCCTCGGTGTCGGAGTTCGTGATCGTCACCTCCATGCTCGCGGTCTTCGCGACCAGCGCCTGGACCTTGGGGTGGACGTTGCCCGGCTGGAAATAGGAGGCGACGCGGTTTCGGAGGCTGCGCGCCTTGCCGACGTAGAGCACTTCGCCTTCGGCACCGTACATGCGATACACGCCGGGCCGCGCCGGCAAACCGTCGACGAACGCCTTGGCGTCGAAGCCCGCGGCGCTCGCAGCGTGCGCGTCGCGCGCTCATGCGGCGAGTTCGACCGCGCGGCCGACGACGGCCTCGAACATGGCCGTGACGTCAGCCTGCGGGTCTGCGTGTTGTAGCGGCTGCAATGATAGGAGTCGACGCAGGACGCGCCCTCCGCCCAAGGCATGCTCGGCCGCATGCGCGAAGCGGCATTGCGCCGTCTTGAGGCCGCAGGCTCGCAGCAGCGCCGCGTGCGCAACGGCCCCGAGCGCCAGGATCACGCGCACCTCGGGGCTTTGCGCCAACTCCGCGCGCAGATAGTCGTTGCAGTTCTTCATTTCCGCGGGCAGCGGCTTGTTCTCGGGCGGCAGGCATTTGACCGCGTTGGTGATCCGCGCGCCGTCGAGGCGAGCCCGTCGCCGCACGCCGACGGGACGCGGGCGCGCTCGCGATGCCGAACTTGTGCAGGGTCTCGTAGAGAAGGATACCGGCAAAATCGCCGGTGAACGGCCGGCCGGTGCGATTCGCACCGTGCATGCCGGGCGCGAGCCCCACGATCAATAGGCGCGCCTTCGGGTCGCCGAACGGCGGCACGGGCCTGCAGAAATAATTCGGCTGTTTGCGCTTCACCGCATCGAGAAAGCCGGCGAGACGCGGACAACGGCGACAGCCGGGATCAAAGGCGCTGTTCATGGCACGGATTCAAGCGGCTATAAAGAAAAAACGGGCTACGCGGTGTTCCGCGTAGCCCGCCGTCGATCGCGCCTGGACTTGGACTAACCCGAGCGCAACCTAACCCTCGGCTCAATTCTGCAGACGAGCCACTCTGACCGGTTCCGAACCGTCGCCGCCCTGATAGGACACGGCAACGGCGCATTAATTCCTTGGCGTCGACCCGAAATTTTGGCGCGGCGGGGCTGCCGTCAGGCGATATGGGGGCTATGCCTTATGTCAACTCGGCGCTGCAACGATTTACGGGCGGGAGCGGTACCCGGGGGAGAATATCACCTGGGCGCAGCGAGGCAAGCCGGGTTTTGAAAATCGCGTCCGGCGAAATTATGAAAAATTCTTTGAAAGATCTCTAACTAATTGTATTTACGATAGATTGGCATCATGCTTTGCGAATTATGACGCACTTCTTGCCATGTTTCGCCGACCGCCGCCGCGCCGCCGCGCGCTGCGCGATTCGCATCGCGAGTTCCAGCGATTGCTCGCCGTTGAGGCGGGGGTCGACGGCGCTCTTGTAGGCGCGCGCCAGATCGGCCTCCGCGAGACCGCGCGCGCCGCCGATGCACTCGGTGACATCCTCGCCGGTGAGTTCGATGTGCACGCCGCCGAGGATGCGAACCGCAGTCCTCATGGATCCGGAACGCGGCCTCCACTTCCGCGAGGATGTTCTCGAAACGCCGGGTCTTGATTCCGCCCGCCGTGGTCTCCGTGTTGCCGTGCATCGGATCGCAAACCCACAGCACGCGCGATCCCGTCGCGCGCACCGCGCGAATGACCTCCGGCAGCCGCTGCTCGATATCCTTGGCGCCGAACCGGTGGATCAGCGTCAAGCGCCCGGGGATGTTCTGCGGGTTCAGAACCTGCACGAGTTCCTGCAGCCACTCGGCGCTCATCGCCGCGCCGACTTTCACGCCGATCGGATTGGCGATGCCGCGAAAATACTCGATGTGCGCGCCGTCGACGTTCGCCGTGCGCATGCCGATCCACGGCATGTGCGTCGACAGGTTGTACCAGCGCTTCTGCCGCTCGATATAGCGGGTCTGCGCCTGTTCGGACAGCAGGTGCAGGCCTTCGTGGCTCGTGTAGAAGTCGCAGCGCGTGGCCGCATGCACGGAGCAGGCCGCTCATCGACTCGAAGAAATTCGAGCGACTCGGCGATCGCATCGACGATGCCTTGATAGGCGTCGCGCAGCGGCGAGTGCCGCAAGAATCCCAAGTCCCAATATTCCGGGTGATGGAGGTCGGCGAATCCGCCGTCGATCAGCGCCCGCACGAAATTCAAGGTCAGCGACGCGCGCTCGTAGCCGCGCAACAGCAGTTCGGGATCCGGCTCCCGCTCGGAGCGGCTGAAACCAGGGCGATTGACGTTGTCGCCTCGATAGCACGGCAGCGTCAGTCCGTCGCGCGTCTCGGTCTCCGCCGAGCGCGGCTTCGCGTACTGCCCCGCGAAACGTCCGACGCGGATCACCGGCTTCTTCATTCCCTGCAAAATCACGAGGCTCATCTGCAGGAGGATCTTCAGCCGGCGCGCGATATTGTCGGATTCGCAATCGTCGAAGCTCTCGGCGCAATCGCCGCCCTGCAGCAGGAACTGTTCGCCGCGTTCGGCCTGCGCGAGCTTGGCGCGCAGCGCTTCGATCTCCCAGGAGACCACCAGCGGGGGCAGACGGCTCAACGCGCCGATCGTGCGATCCAAGGCGACCGGGTCGGAATATCTCGGCTGTTGGGCCGCCGGGCGGCTTTGCCAGCTCGCCGGATGCCAGTTCGTCAATAACGCGCTTTTTGACATAGAGCCGTAGATGCTACACACAGGCAAACGCAGGTGCAAAGCGGCGCGCTCTTGCATAAGGCGGCGTCGATCCCCATGCATGATGAATTCGGGTGGCTTTGCGCGCGCCGTCGCGCCAAAATGCCGCCGCATCGCCCCCGCCCGGAGCGCTTCGCGAGACGAAACATGGCCAAATTGCAAGATTCCCGAGTATTGAAAGCTTCGACTCCCCCGCAAGATCCCTTGGAGGCGCTGGGACTCGGCCCCGTCAACGGCGGCGTCTGGAGCGCACCCCACGGCTGGAACGACGCCGGCGCGGGCCCGCTGATCGATTCGTTCAATCCTTCGACCGGCAAAAAGCTGGCTCAGGTCCGCGCGGCCACCGCGGCGGACTACGAGCACGTCTTGGCGTCCGCGGTCGCGGCGGCCAAGGTCTGGCGCCAGGTTCCGGCGCCGAAGCGCGGCGAGGCGGTTCGGCTGATCGCTGAAGAGTTGCGCGCATTCAAGAGCGCCTTGGGCAGCCTGGTTTCGCTGGAAAACGGCAAGATCAAGGCCGAGGGCGACGGCGAAGTGCAGGAAATGATCGACATCGCCGATTTCGCCGTCGGCCAGTCGCGGATGCTGTACGGCTCGACGATGCACTCCGAACGCCGTCAACACCGCATGTACGATCAATGGCATCCGCTCGGCGTCGTCGGCGTGATTTCGGCATTCAACTTTCCGGTCGCCGTATGGTCCTGGAACGCGTTCATCGCCGCGGTATGCGGCAACGCGACCGTTTGGAAGCCCTCGCCGAAAACGGCGCTGTGCGCGATCGCCGTGCAAAGAATCTGCAACCGCGTTCTCGAACGCCATGCCTTGCCGCCGATCTTCCAATTGTTCGTCGATGCCGGCACGGATCTCGCGGAGAAATTCGTCGATGACCGGCGCGTCGCGCTGGTTTCGTTCACCGGCTCGACGCAGGTCGGCCGCCGGATAGGCGTGCGCGTCGCCGAGCGCCTCGGCAAGAGTCTCCTGGAACTCGGCGGCAACAATGCGATCATCGTCGACGAGACCGCCAATTTGGATCTCGCGGTTCCGGCGATCGTGTTCGGCGCGGTCGGCACGGCCGGCCAGCGCTGCACCACGACGCGCCGCGTGTTGGTGCACGAATCGCGCGCCGCGGAGCTCGAGCGTCGGCTCGTCGCCGCCTACACCCAGGTGCGCATCGGCGATCCGTTGGATCCCGCGACGCTCATGGGACCGCTGATCGATGACGGCGCCGTCAAGCGTTATCAGGTTGCCATCGCCGCCGCCGAATCGCAGGGAGGAAGAGTTCTGTGTGGCGGCCGCGCGCTCGACCGGCCGGGCCACTTCGTCGAGCCCGCGATCGTGCGCGCGTCGGCCGACATGCAGATCGTGCAGCACGAGACCTTCGCGCCGATCCTCTACCTCGTGTCCTACAAGGATCTCGACGAAGCCGTCGCGCTGCAGAACGCGGTACCTTACGGCCTGTCCTCGGCGATCTTCACCGACCGCCTGCAAGTCGCTGAACGCTTTCTGTCGGCCGAAGGCAGCGATTGCGGCATCGCGAACGTGAACCTCGGCACCTCGGGCGCGGAAATCGGCGGCGCGTTCGGCGGCGAGAAGGACACGGGCGGCGGCCGCGAAGCGGGTTCCGACGCGTGGAAAGCCTATATGCGCCGGCAGACGACGACGATCAACTGGAGCGCGGAGCTGCCGCTCGCCCAGGGGATCCGTTTCAACGTCTGAGCCAAGCCTCGATCTCGGCGGCGCGCTCGGCGAGGCGCGCCGCCGAGATCGGCACCGCGGTGCGCAATTCCTGGGCGTACAGCGACACGCGGAATTCCTCGACCCACCATGCGAACTCGTCGAGCGCGGGCAGCCAGCGCAGCTCCTCGGCGACCCTCTTGACCAGAAATTCGCGGCGCTGCGTCCAGGCGTCGATTTCCCGCGCGATCTGCGGCGATTCGGCGCCGCGCGCGCCGAGGCGCTGCCAACGCTTCTCCTGCGCGCGCAGATAGCGCGGCAACCTGGCAAGCCAGGCATCCGGTGCCGCCGCGAGATCGTTCTCGCGCAACAGCGCGGCGAGATGCGCGCGGGTTTCCTCGGCGTACGCGCCGAGCGTCCGGCGCGCGCGGATCCTCGAGAAGGCGGCGCACGTCACGGGCCGCCGTGAACCAACCCATTGCTTCGGCACGCAGCGCTTCGGCGCATTCGTATAAATTGTCGCGCGCTTGATCCACGGCGCGCTCGAACGCCGCGCGCTCGCGCGGCGGCACGCGATCGGCGAAGCACGCGCGGCGGAATGCGATCTGCAGAAGCGCGTCGGTGAGCTCATCGCCGCGCTGATAAGGGCTCGCCGCGAGCAGCAGCTGCGAGTCCTCGGCGAATCGCTTGCGCAGATCCCGCGCCTGATGCCCAAGAAGGATCCGCGCGAGCCCGGTGGCGCCGCCGCGATGATGCCGGTCCGCCTCGACCGCGGTCCAGTAATAGCGGATCTCGATGCGCTCGTCGATACGCTCGAGCGCCGGGTGCACGCGCACCGCGCCCGCCGCGACATCGAGCGCATGCGATTCCGGCAAGGCGTCGAGCTCGAATCGACGCCAGGGAGCCGGGTAATCCGCAGCCGCCGCTCGATCGAGCGCCGCGCGCGCGCGCGGCGCCATCGCGGCGCGCAAGCGCGCCAGATCCACTCCTCGCGCGATTTCCCGGCCCGCCTCGACCACCGCGATCTGCGGCGTCAGGTGCGACGGCAGCGCATGCGGATCGAAGCGGACGAGGGCCGCGGGGACCGCGGCCGAATCGCGCAGCCACGCGGCGAGCACGGCCTGATTGGCCGCCGCGGCGCCCGCCTCGACGATGAATCGCGCGGCGGTTTCGCCGATCGGGATGAGCCGGCGACGCGCGTCCTTCGGCAACGACCGCAACAGCGCCTCGACCCGCGGCCGCGCATACCCCGGAATCGCCCCATCGACCGCGGCGCGCGTAAGTTCAGGCAGCGCGAGGAGCGGCGCGCTCAAAGTGGCGCCGTCGTCCGCTTCGCCGGGTGCGAAGCGGTAGACGACATCGAGTCCCAAGCCGCCTATTTCGACATGCTCCGGATATTCGGCGAGCGCGCCGGCGTCCGGCCGCCGCAAGTAAATCTCGGCCTCACCGAGCCGCAAGCCCGACAATTCCGGCGGGCCGAGCCTGCGGGAGAAGCTCTCGAGCGTCGCCGCCGAGGATACTTGTCGCGGCAGCGCCCGGTCGTAGAAATCGACGAAGCTCTCCGGCCCCGCGACGATGTCGCGCGTGCGCAGGCGGTCCTCGACGCGCTTCGCCGCGCGAATCGCCGCGTCGTTCGACGCGAGCCATTCGGGCCGCCGCGTCAGGCGCTCGTGGACCAGGGCTTCGCGTGCGAATATGCGCCGCGATTCTTCGGGCGCTATGGGCCCGTAATTCACGAGCCGGCCCCCGGCCAAGGCGAGGCCGAACAGGCTCGTGCGCTCCCGCGCGAGGACCTCCTCGCGCACCTCGTCCCAGTCGGGCTCGAGATACTCGCGCTTCACGAGGTGTTCCGCCGCCGATTCGATCCACACCGGATCGATCTCGGCGACGCAGCGCGCGTACACGCGCGCCGTCTCGACGATGTTCGCCGCCATGACCCAACGCGGCTTGCGCCGCCGCAAGGACGAGCCCGGAAATATCTGAAAGCGCACGCCGCGCGTGCCGCTGTAGACACCCTCCTCGCCGCGCACTCCGACCATCGTGCAAAAGCCCGCGAGCAGCGCGCGGTGCACCCCGGTATACGAAGCGCCGCGCCGCGCGGCGACGATGCCGACCTCGGCCGCCCGGTCCTCGACCTGCGCATGGACATCGTCCCATTCGCATAAACGCAGGAGCGACAGTCCGCGCTCCTTGCACCAGCGGCGCAGTTCGCGCCGCGGACCTTCGCGCGCCTTGCGGTACGCGCGCCAGATATTCACGAACTCGAGGAACTCGGACTTGCCCTCCGGCACGCGCACGCCCTCCGCCGGCTCCTCGCGGTCGCCGCCCCCCCGCAGCCGCGGATCGGGAACGCTCAATCCCGAGACGATCGCGAGCAACTCGTTCTCCGCGTGGAACCGCTTGCTCTCGAGCAGCGCCCTGGCCAGGCGCGGATCGAGAGGCAGGCGCGCCATCCGCCGGCCGATGCGCGTGATCCGGTTGCGTTCATCCAGCGCGGCGAGTTCCTGCAGCAGGCGATAGCCGTCGGTGAGCGCGCGCGATTCCGGCGGGTCGATGAACGGAAACCGCTCCGCGCCGCCGAGGCCGTCGGCCGCCATGCGCAGGAGCAGCGCCGCCAGATTCGTGCGCAGGATCTCCGGCGCGGTGAACGCGTCGCGCGCGAGAAAATCCTCCTCGCTGAAAAGCCGTATGCACAAGCCCGATCCCAAGCGGCCACACCTGCCTTTGCGCTGATCCGCGCTCGCCTGCGATACCCGCTCGATCGGCAGTCGCTGCAGGCGGCTGCGAGCGCTGTATCGGCTCACGCGCGCGAGCCCCGAATCGATGACCGCGCGGATTCCGGGCACGGTGATCGAGGTTTCGGCGACGTTCGTCGCGAGCACGATCCGGCGGCGCGCGCCGCGCTGGAAAATGCGGCTCTGCTGCTCCCAGGAAAGCCGCGCATACAGCGGCATCACCTCGACCTCGGCGGACAGCTCCCGTTCGAGCAGTTCGCCGACGTCGGTGATTTCGCGCTCGCCCGGCAAGAACACCAACACGTCGCCGCGGCCGACCGGCCCGGGCTCGGACTCGATCGCGCGGCACGCCTGCAATACGGCCGCCGGCAGATCCGGGTCGTCGCCGTCGGCCGATGGATCGGAATAGCGGACTTCGATCGGATGGCCGCGGCCGCTCGCCGTGACGACCGGTGCATCGTCGAAGAATTTCGCCATGCGTTCCACGTCGAGCGTCGCCGAAGTCACGATCACCTTCAGATCGGCGCGGCGCGCGACCAGGCGCTTCAACACGCCGAGCAGCAGATCGACGTTCATCGTGCGCTCGTGCGCCTCGTCGACGATGACCGTGTCGTAGCGGCGCAGCATCGGGTCGGCGTTGAGTTCCGCGAGCAGCATGCCATCCGTCATCAGCACGAGGCGCGTGCCGTCCGATACCCGGTCGGCGAAACGCACGCGGTATCCCACGGACCTGCCGACCGGCTGCGCCAATTCCTCGGCGATGCGGCCGGCGAGCGCGCGCGCGGCGAGGCGGCGGGGCTGGGTATGCGCGATCAATCCCTCGATGCCGCGGCCGATCTCGAGGCAGTATTGCGGCAGCTGCGTGCTCTTGCCGGATCCCGTGTCGCCCGCGACGATCAACACCGGGTGTGCGCGCAGCAGCGCGATGATCTCCTCGCGCTTCGCCGTCAACGGCAAGCCGGGATCGTGCTTGAACGCGAGCGCGGCCGAAGCGCGCGCGTGTGCGAGGTTCGCGGCGGCATCGCGAAGACGCGTCATTCGCCGCGCTTCGTCTCGTGCCAAAGAGCCTCCTGCGCCGCGAGATCCAGGTTCGCGAAATCCTCGCCGCGCGCCGCCGCCAAGGATTCCATTCCACGGACACGCCGCTCGAATTTCGCATTCGCGGCGCGCAGCGCCGCTTCCGCGTCGACGCCGAGCTTGCGCGCCAGATTCGCCGCCGCGAACAGCAGATCGCCCGTCTCCTCGAAGACTCTCGCCTCGCGCCGGCCGGCCGGCTCCTCGTCGGCCGCGGCGAGGACTTCCGCGAGTTCCTCGGCGACCTTGTCCGCGGCGCTGCGCGGCTCCGTGAAATCAAAGCCCGCGCGCGCGGCCCGCTTGCCGAGCTTGTGCGTCCGCAGCAATGCCGGCAGGGATCGCGGCACCTCGTCCACGAGGCTCACGCTCCCCGGCGCCGGACTCGCGACGCGGCGCTCCTCGGCCTTGATCTCCTCCCATGCCGTGCTTTGCGATGCCGCCGTCAGCCGCTTCGCTGTCGCGAAAACATGCGGATGGCGGCGCACGAGCTTGTCGCGAATCGATGCCGCGACGGCGTCGAAATCGAATTGTCCCTGCTCGCTCGCGATCTGGGCATGGAACACGACCTGAAACAGCAGATCGCCAAGTTCGGACTTCAGGTGCGCAGGATCGCCGCGCTCGATCGCGTCTGCGACCTCATAGGCCTCTTCGATCGTGTAGGGCGCGATCGTCGCGAAGGTCTGCGCCCGGTCCCATGGGCAGCCGTCCACGCCGCGCAACCGCGCCATGATCGCGAGCAACTCGTCGAGCGGCCGGGTCATCGCGGCGCCGCGCCCCCGCGCTCGCTCACGAGGCGCCGCAGCGTCATCAGCATGCCCGCGGTTGCGCCCCAGATGCGGCGCTCGCCGTATGGAATGTCGTAAAGAGTCAGGCTGACCTCGCCCAGGCGGCGAGTTCGCGGCAGGTGGTTCGCCGAGTCGAACACGAACGCCAGCGGCACTTCGAACGCCTCGTCGACCTCGGTCGCATCGATCGTCAGTGCGTAGTTCGGATCGACGAAGCCGACGACCGGGGTCACGCGGTATCCCGTGACGATCAAATGGTCGGGCAGGTAACCCGCGAATTCGACGAATTCCGGCGCGAGGCCGATCTCTTCGCGCGCCTCGCGCAGCGCCGCCCGCCAAGCGTCCGCGTCCTCCGGCTCGATGCGCCCGCCCGGAAAGCTGATTTGGCCGGCATGGTCCCGCAGCGTCGCCGCACGCTGCGTGAGGATCACGGAGAATCCCTCCTCGCGCTCGACCAGGGGCACGAGAACGGCCGCCGGCATGCGCGGCTCCGGCAGCGCACTGCGCACGAGTGCGCGTTGTTCCGGGCTCGCACCCGCGAGCCATTGCATGTCCTCGCCGGGCGGCGACGCCTGCGGGTTCAACGCACCACGGATGATTGCGCGGGTATAGATCTCGGCGGTCATGCAATGTTCAAGCGGCGCCGTCGGGGCCCGCGCCTGTCGTCAGGTGGAGCGGATCGAGCAGACGCGTGAGCTCCTCGACGCCAAAATCGGTCATCTCGGCCGCGACGGCGACGATCGGCCGGCCTTCCGCATAGGCCCTTTTCGCGATCGCGGCGCCCTTCTCGTAGCCAATCAGGCGGTTCAAGGCGGTCACGAGGATCGGGTTGCGCTCCAGCGAGCGTTTCAATACGGCCTCGTTCACACGAAAATCCGCGATCGCCTTGTCGGCCAGATTGCGGCACGCGACCGCGAGCAGATCTATGCTCTGCAGCAAATTGTACGCGATCACCGGCAGCATCGCATTCAGCTGAAAGTTCCCGGACTGTGCCGCGAGCGTGATCGTCGCGTCGTTGCCGATCACGTGCGCGGCGATCATCGCCACCGCCTCGGGCACGACCGGATTGACCTTGCCGGGCATGATGCTGCTGCCGGGCTGCAGCGCCGGCAGGCAGATTTCGGCGAGACCCGCGATCGGGCCACTGTTCATCCAGCGCAGATCGTTGGCCACCTTCATCAAGACGACCGCGAGAACCTTGAGATCTCCCGACAGCTCGACGGCCGTGTCCTGCGCGGATATCGCCGCGAAATAATTGCCGCTCGCGACGAAATCGCGCGCGGTGCGCGCGGCGAGCAGCCGCGCGAATACCCGGCCGAACTCGGGCCGCGCATTGAGACCCGTGCCGACGGCCGTGCCGCCCTGCGCCAACGCGAGCAGCCGCGGCCGCGCCGCGCTCAAGCGCTCGCGGCAGGCGTCGAATTGCGCCTTCCAGCCGCCGAGCTCCTGGCCCAACGTCAGCGGCACGGCGTCCATGAGGTGCGTGCGGCCGGTCTTGACGACGGCGCAAAGCGCGGGGATCCGCGCACCGAGAACCGTGCCGACATGCGCGACGGCCGGCAGGAGGCGCTCCTCGAGCGCGAGGACGGCGGCGACGTGGATCGCACTCGGGATCACGTCGTTGCTGCTCTGTGCCATGTTCACGTGATCGTTCGGATGCACGCGCACGCCGATGCGCCGGCTCGCGAGCGCGGCGATGACTTCGTTCGCGTTCATGTTGGTGCTCGTGCCCGAGCCCGTTTGAAACAAGTCCACCGGGAACTGATCGTCGTGCCTGCCCTCCGCGACTTCGTTCGCGGCGGCCTGAACCGCCGCGGCTATCGCGGCCGGTAGATCGCCGAGTTCGGCGTTCGCGCCCGCCGCGCAGTATTTGATCAGCCCGAGCGCGCGGATGAACGAGCCCGGCAGGCGCAGGCCGCTCGGCGGAAAGTTCCGCACGGCGCGCTCGGTCGCCGCGCCCCATAGCGCCGCTTCCGGCACCTCAACGGCGCCCATACTGTCGTACTCGATGCGATAGCCGGCGGTCTTCACGGTGCGTCCCCGCGGGTTCAGGCCGATTGCGGTAATATGCCGCCATTCTATCATTGCAAGGGCCATCCACTCCGATGTCTACGCGCGCGATCGACGCACTTTCGCCTCTGGACGGACGCTATGCCGGCAAGCTCGCGGCCGTGCGTGCCGTATTTTGCGAGGCAGGCCTGATGCGGGAACGGACGCGCGTCGAATGCGCATGGTTCCTCGCGCTCGCGGACGGCCCCGCGCGCGCGGCGCTCTCCGCCCTGCCGGCCGCGTGCCGTTCATGGCTCGAAGGGCTTGCGCGGGATCCTTCAGCGACCGACGTCGCGGCGATCAAGCAGATAGAGACGCGGACCAATCACGACGTGAAGGCGGTCGAATACTGGATGCGTGCCGAACTCCAATCCCGCGGGGCATCGCCCGCCGACCTGGAATGGGTGCATTTCGGCTGCACCTCGGAGGACATCAACAACCTTGCGTACGCATTGATGCTCAAGTCCGCGCGGACGATGATCGTTCTGCCGCTGATCGACGAATTGCGCTCCATGCTCGGGGAGCTCGCGAATCGCCATGCGCACACCGGGATGCTCAGCCGCACGCACGGCCAGACGGCGACGCCGACGACGATGGGCAAGGAAATGGCGAACTTCGCCGCGCGCCTGCGCGCGCAGCGCTCGGGGCTCGAGAGCGTACGGATACTCGGGAAGATGAACGGCGCCGTCGGCAACTACAACGCGCATCTCGCGGCGCTGCCGCACGTCGATTGGGCGGCGTTCGCCGCCGCATTCGTCGGCTCGCTCGATCTGCACCCGAACGCGTATACGACCCAGATCGAGCCGCACGACTGGATCGCCGAGTATTCTCACGCCGTCATGCGCACCAACACCGTGCTGCTCGACCTCGCGCGCGACATGTGGAGCTACATTTCGCTCGGCTATTTCAAGCAGCGCGTCGTCGCAGGCGAGGTTGGCTCGTCGACGATGCCGCACAAGGTCAATCCGATCGACTTCGAGAACGCCGAGGGGAATCTCGGCATGGCGAACGCGCTCCTGGCCCACTTCGCCGAGAAATTGCCGATTTCGCGCTGGCAGCGCGACCTCACCGATTCGACCGTGCTGCGCAACTTCGGCGTCGCGATCGGACACGCGGCGCTCGCCTATGATGCGCTTCGCGCGGGCCTGCGGAAAATCGAGCTCGACGAAGTCCGCGTGCGCGAAGATCTCGGCAAGGCCTGGGAAGTGCTCGGCGAAGCGGTGCAAACCGTCATGCGCGCGCACGGCATTCCGAACGCGTACGACCGGCTGAAATCCTTCACCCGCGGGCGCGCGGTGGACCGCGACACCATGCGGGAATTCATCTCCTCGTTGGAACTGCCGTCCGCCGACAAGGCGCGCCTCCTCGAACTCGAGCCCGCAACCTATCTCGGCCTCGCGCCGGAGCTCGCACGGCGCAAGCTGTAAGGGAGTTCCCTAAGCCTCTGTGGGAGCCTCCCGCCGTACACGCCTCGAAGCCGCGAAACGTGACGCAGTTGGCACGGTCGCCGCGCCGCAAATTGTAGGATGGCCGCGCAAGCTGGCAATACCGGGCCCCATTCGCCCGTCCATGTTCAACGAGGCAGATCGATATGTCGGGAAGCGCTGACGATAAAACTGGCACTATCGGTGCGGCCGCCGCCACCGACGCCGGCGCAGGGACGCGGACGATCCTGGCAACGATGCCCGAAGTGCGGGAAGCGAGCTTGAAGGTCGCGAAATCGGCCCAGAGGCTGCTGACGATATTCACGCTCGATCTCGAGCCGATGATCTACGGCGAGGAGCCGTTCCTCGAAGCCATCAAGCGCCTGGTGCTCGCCCGCTCGTACGCGAAGGTGCGCGTACTGCTCGCCGACCCGTCGCGCGCGCTCGTCGACAACAATAAATTCCTCGGCCTGGCGCGCCGCCTGACGAGTTGCATCGACCTGCGCACCATGAGCCCCGATTATCCGGCGAGCGCCGGCGCGTTCATCATCGCCGACGACAAGGCGCTCGTCTATCGATTGCAGACCGCGAGCTGGGACGGCATCGCCGACATGAACGATCCGGTGGTCGTGCGGCGATATCTGACCTTCTTCGACGAGGTCTGGAACATGGGCGTGCAAGAATCGCAGATGCGGCAGATGTTCATGTAACGGTTCCCCGCGCCGCGCCCGTATAATCGGCGCATGCGGGACCCCCTCCTCGACCCACAATCCGCCGGCACCGTGATCGTCGGCGTCTCCGGCGGCGTCGATTCCGCCGTGGCCGCGCTCACTCTGCGGGACGCGGGATTCGCGGTGCAGGGTTTGTTCATGTCCAACTGGGACGATGAGGACGCGTACTGCACGGCGGCCCGCGACTTTCAGGACGCGCGCCGCGTCTGCGAGATCCTGGGGATTCCTCTGCACCGCGCAAATTTCGCCGCCGAATACCGCAGGCTGGTGTTCGATCACTTCTTGCGGGAGTATGCCGCGGGCCGCACGCCGAATCCCGACGTGCTCTGCAACCGCGAGATCAAGTTCGGCGCCTGTCTCGACTACATGCACCGGCTCGGCGGCTCGTGGATCGCGACCGGCCACTATGCGCGCGTCCTGCATACGGACACGGGGACCCACCTGCTCAAAGCGGCGGACCACGCGAAGGATCAGAGCTATTTCCTGCATGGCGTGAAGCCCACGGCCCTCGCAAAGACCTTGTTCCCGATCGGCGATCTGGCGAAGCCCGAAGTGCGCCGCCGCGCGCATGCCGCGGGCTTGCCGGTGCACGACAAGCCGGACAGCACCGGCATCTGCTTCATCGGCGAGCGGCCATTCGCGGAATTTTTGGGCCGCTACCTGCAGGATACGCCCGGGCCGATCGAGTCCGACCGCGGCGAAGTGCTAGGGCTTCACCGCGGCTTGGCGTTTTACACGTTGGGCCAGCGCGCGGGCCTCAAGATAGGCGGACGCGCGGGCGCGCTCGGCGCGCCTTGGTATGTCGCGGCGAAGGACGGGGCGCGCAACGCGCTGATCGTCGTGCAGTCCCAGGATCATCCCCTGCTGCTGTCCGATTCGTTCGAAGTCGTCGACGCCGCCTGGCTGAACCGCCCGCCCCTCGAGCCGGCGTTCGACTGCGCCGTGAAGACCCGCTACCGGCAGCGCGACCTCGCCTGTCGCGTGCGCCGGGGCGCGGGCGATGCGCTCGTGGTCGATCTCGCCGCACCTGCGCGCGCGGTGACGCCGGGGCAATACGCGGTGTTCTATTCCGGCGACGAGTGCCTCGGCGGCGGCGTGATCGCGCGGCGGTACAACTCGCGGCAGGACCACCGGGATGTGCCGATGACGTATAATTCGACGTTTGCGACGGAGGAATCATGACGGATAGTTTCAGCGCGCGGTCGACGCTCGACGTCGGCTCTCGACGATATGAATTTTTCAACCTGGCCGCGTTGAAATCGCGCAACGTCGATCGCCTGCCCTTCGCGCTGAAAATCCTGCTCGAGAACCTCCTGCGCTTCGAGGACGGCGTCAATGTGACCAAAGGCGACATCGAAGCGCTGCTCGCATGGAAGCCGAAAGCGCCGCCGGAGCACGAGATCGCGTTCACCCCGGCGCGCGTGATCATGCAGGACTTCACAGGGGTTCCCTGCATCGTCGACCTCGCGGCGATGCGCGAGGCAATCGTCAAGCTCGGCGGCGACCCCGAGCGCGTCAACCCGCTCGCGCCGGCCGAACTCGTCATCGACCACTCGGTACAGGTCGACGAATACGGCAGCGCCGATTCTCTCCGGCGCAACAACGAAATCGAATTCGCCCGCAACGGCGAGCGCTACATGTTCCTGCGCTGGGGCCAGACGGCCTTCAGCAATTTCAAGGTCGTGCCCCCCAACACCGGCATCGTCCACCAGGTCAACATCGAGCACCTGGCGCGCGTCGTGTTCGCGGGCGGAGCCGATGGCGCGACGCTCGCCTACCCCGACACGCTGGTCGGCACGGACTCGCACACGACGATGGTCAACGGCCTCGGCGTTCTCGGCTGGGGCGTCGGCGGCATCGAGGCGGAAGCGGCGATGCTCGGCCAACCGGTGACGATGCTGATCCCGCAAGTCATGGGCTTCAAGCTCACGGGCTCGCTGCCGGCCGGGACGACGGCCACCGATCTCGTGCTCACCGTCACGGAGATATTGCGCAAGAAGGGCGTGGTCGACAAGTTCGTCGAATTCTTCGGCGACGGCTTGAAGAATCTGCCGCTCGCCGACCGGGCGACGATCGCGAACATGTCGCCGGAATTCGGCTCGACTTGCGCGATCTTCCCGATCGACGAGGAGACCGTGCGCTACCTCGCGCTCACCGGGCGCTCGCCCGAACAGATCGCGCTCGTCGAAGCGTACGCGCGGGCGCAGGGCCTGTGGCGCGTCGACGGCGCCGCGCCCGCGGATTACACCGATATCATCGAACTCGATCTCGCCACGGTGGAGCCTTCTCTCGCCGGCCCGAAGCGCCCGCAAGACCGCGTACCGCTGCGTTCGGCGAAGGGCGTGTATCGCGCGAGCGTCGCGAAAATGGCCGAAGAGCGCGCGAAGAAGAGTCCGGGCGCAGCCGGCGCCGCCGCCGCCGCGCTCGGCGGCAAGAGCGTCGAGCTCAAGGACGGCGCGGTGCTGATCGCCGCGATCACGAGCTGCACGAACACGTCGAACCCGGCGGTGTTGATCGCGGCCGGACTCCTCGCGCGCAATGCGGTCGCGCGCGGCTTGTCGGCGAAGCCTTGGGTGAAGACCTCGCTCGCGCCCGGCTCACGCGTCGTCACCGAGTATCTGCGCAAGGCGGGGCTCTTGCAGGACCTGGAGGCGCTCGGCTTCTACACCGTCGGCTACGGCTGCACGACCTGCATCGGCAACTCCGGACCGTTGAAACCGGAGATCTCGGAAGCCGTCAAGAGCGGGGACCTGATCGCAAGTTCCGTGCTGTCCGGAAACCGCAATTTCGAGGGCCGCGTGCATCCGGAAATCAAGATGAACTTCCTCGCCTCGCCGCCGCTCGTCGTCGCCTACGCCCTGGCCGGCACGATGGACCTCGATCTCACCGGCGAACCGCTCGGCGCCGGCGCCGACGGCAAGCCGGTCTTCCTCGCCGACATCTGGCCGAGCGCGGCGGATGTCGCGCGGACGATCGCGGCGGCCGTCGATTCGTCGATGTTCAAGAAGGGTTACGCCGACGTATTCGCCGGGGATGCGAACTGGAACGCGGTCAAGACGCCCGCGGGAAAGATCTACGCCTGGGACGCGAAATCGACCTACGTGAAGAATCCTCCGTACTTCGACGGGCTCACGATGACGCCGGCCGACGTCGGCGACATCCGCGGCGCGCGTGCGCTCGCGGTGCTCGGCGATTCGGTGACGACCGACCACATCTCGCCGGCGGGCAACATCGCCAAATACAGCCCGGCGGCCAAATATCTCGTGGCGCAAGGCGTTGCCGCGGCCGACTTCAACTCCTACGGCGCGCGCCGCGGCAATCATGAGGTCATGATGCGCGGCACGTTCGCGAATATCCGCCTGCGCAACCTGTTGGCGCCCGGCACGGAGGGCGGCGTCACCATCCATTTGCCGACCGGCGAGGAAATGTCGATATTCGACGCCGCGATGAAGTACAAGAGCGCGCGCACGCCGCTCGTGATCCTCGCCGGCAAGGAGTACGGCACCGGCAGTTCGCGCGATTGGGCGGCCAAGGGCACGATGCTGCTCGGAGTCAAGGCGGTCATCGCGGAGAGCTTCGAGCGCATTCACCGTTCGAATCTGATCGGCATGGGCGTGCTGCCCCTGCAGTTCAAAGACGGCGAGAATGCACAGAGCCTCGGACTCGACGGGCACGAAACATTCGAGATATCCGGCTTGCAAAAGGGCGCCGCGAAAACCGTGCAGGTCACCGCCACGGCCGGGAACGGCAAGGCCACGTCGTTCGAGGCGCGTTTGCGCATCGACACGCCGAAGGAGCTCGAGTACTACCGGCACGGCGGCATCCTGCAGTACGTCCTGCGCCAGCTCGCGGCCCGCTAGTTCCCGGAGGATTTCCTCACCGCGCGCATGCGCCGCACCGTCGCATCGAACACCAGGCGAGGAAGCCGCGAGTCGGCCTCGAGGCCGGCGGCCGCGTCGCGGCAGCGCCGGCGCACGGCATCGCTCAGCACGACGTCGCCGCCCGGCAGCATCGCCGATCGGCATTGGATCTCCGCGGCGCGCTGCACGGTCCAGAGCAGCGTGAACGTCGTCGGAATGTCGCGCTCGCACACCGCGACGCCGTGGTTGCGCAGCACGAGGACGTGTCTGTCCCCGAGGCTCGCGATCATTCGACTGCGCTCGTCGGCGTACAGCGTGATGCCCTCGAAATCGTGGTAGCTCACGCGGCCGAACAATTGCGCCGCGTAGAAATTGTTGTAATCGAATCCGCCGGGCTTCATCGCGATCGCCGAGACCGCGTCGGTGTGGGTGTGCGCGACGCAGGAGACGTCGCGGCGCGTCTCGTGAATCGCGCCGTGCAGCGCGAACCCGGCGGGATTCGCCGGGTATTCGGACGGCTCGGCCAGGCGGCCGTCCACTCCCACCTTGAGCAAATTGCCGGGCGTAATTTCGCTATAATTCAAACCGAACGGATTCACGAGATATTGATCCGTGGGTCCGGGGACGCGAACGGAAATGTGGTTGAAGATCAACTCGGTCCAACCCAGATAGTCGATCAAATGATAAAAATCCGTAAGTTCACAGCGCAGGCGCCACTCTTCGGCGCCGACGCCCGGTCGGGGTGATGGGATCGACATGGGATCGGCCTCTGCTCGCGTTTGGCGGAACGCTCATCTTCGCCGATTTCGCCGACGAGTTCGAGCGCGATGAGTAGCCCTCCCGGCGTCGCGGTTTTCGACTTGGACGGAACGCTGACCTGGCGCGACACGCTCGTCGGTTTCCTCGTCGGCTATGTTGTGCGCCACCCGCGGCGTTGGCTCTGCGCTTGGCGCGTGCCGCTCGCCCTCGCCCGGTACGCGCTGCAGGGCCGGGATCGCGGCCTTTTGAAGTCCCGCTTGGTCCGCGCCGCGATGGGCGGCGAATCCCGCGCCGCGATCGACCGATGGGCGGATGGTTACGCGCACTCGCTGCGGCCGCGCGGGAAATATCGCTTGGCCGCGCTGCGCACCGTCGAGGAACACCGGGGCGCGGGCGACACGCTGATCTTGATGTCGGCGAGCGTCGATCTGTACGTGCCGCGGATCGGCGCCCAATTGGGATTCGACTCGACGATCTGTACCGAAGTGCGATGGGCGGGCGATGACGCTCGACGGCGCGCTCGCGACCGCGAATCGCCGCGGCGAGGAAAAGCGGCGCTGCCTCGAAGCCTTGCGTCTCCGCTACCCCGGAAGGCCGATCACGGCCTACGGCAACAGCGCGTCCGACATTCCCCATTTGTGCGCGGCGGACCATGCCGTCCTCGTGAACGCCCGCCCGGCGGCGCGCAGGGAGGCCCGCGCGGCCGGGATCGCGATCGACGATTGGCGCTGAATCCGCACATCGCCTGCAATTATTTGCCTGGTCGTGCGGTCTATTCCTTGGTGCGGCAATCGCATTGCAAGGATTCCGAGGAGCGGATATGCGCAAGATATCGCCGGTCGATGCACGAATCGCCTCGTCGCAAATCACCCCATACGAGACCTATCTGTCGCGGCGCGCGCTGTTGGCCGGCGCCGTCGGCATCGCGGCGGCGGGCCGTTTCGGCGGCGCCGCGCGCGCGGCCGTTCCGGCGCTCGGCGCGCTCGTCATACACGCGCGACGCGAAGTACAGCGTGGCGGACCAGCCGAATACCTTCGAGGACATCGCCACCTACAACAATTACTATGAATTCGGCACCGACAAGGCCGATCCTGCGAAAAACGCCCGGCATTTTCGCACCCGCCCGTGGAGCGTCACGGTCGGCGGCGAGGCGGACGTCACCGGTACCTTTCACCTCGAGGACATTCTCAAACCGCATCCACTCGAGGAGCGCATCTACCGCTTTCGCTGCGTCGAGGCGTGGTCCATGGTCGTGCCCTGGGTCGGCTTCGCGCTCGGCGATCTGCTGCAAGCGCTTCAAGCCCACGTCGAACGCGAAGTACGTCCAATTCAAGACGCTCTACGACCCGCAGCAAATGCCCGGCGAGCGCGTCCCGGTGCTGACGCTGGCCGTATACGGAGGGATTGCGCATCGACGAGGCCATGCACCCATTGACCCTGATGGTCGTCGGCCTCTACGGCAAGGTGTTGCCGAATCAAAACGGCGCGCCGCTGCGCCTGATCGTTCCGTGGAAATACGGCTTCAAGAGCATCAAGGCGATCGTCGGCATCCGCTTCATGGCGGACGAGCCGGGGACCACCTGGGCAGGGGCCGCACCGAGCGAATACGGCTTTTTCGCGAACGTGAATCCGGCCGTGCCGCACCCGCGATGGAGCCAGGCGACCGAGCGGCGCCTCGGCGGCGGGCTGTTCGCGCCGCGAATAGCGACGCTGCCGTACAACGGCTACGCGGACCAGGTCGCGAGCCTGTATCGCGGCATGGACCTACGGAAATATTTCTGATGCGCGTCGGTTCGGCGCCTGTTGAAGCCGGTGGTATTCGCCGCGTGCCTCGTTCCCGCCATGCGGATGACGGCCGGCGCCTTCGCCCTGCCGGGGTTCTCGCTCGGCGCCGACCCGGTCGCCGCGCTGCTGCATGGCTGCGGTCGCTGGGCCCTGAACTTTCTGATGATCACCCTGTGCATGACTCCGCTCAAGAACTGGAGCGGATCGAGCTTGCCGCTGCGTCTGCGGCGGATGTTCGGGTTGTTCGCGTTCTTTTACGCCGCGCTGCATTTGACCGTTTACGTCTTCCTCGACCAAAGCGGCAACGTCGCCGCCGTCGGGCGGGACATCGTGAAACGTCCCTATATCACGATCGGAATGATCGCGTTGCTCCTCCTGGTCCCGCTCGCACTGACGTCGACCGCGGGATCCATGCGCCGATTGGGCCGCCGCTGGACGGCCTTGCACCGCGCGATCTATGCGATCGCGATTCTCGGCGTCTGGCACTTCTGGTGGCAGGTGAAGCGCGATATCCGCGAACCGTTGCTGTACGCCTGCGGCCTCGCCGTCCTGCTCGGATACCGGCTGTGGAAGAAACGCGCCGCTGCGGCGCGGATCAGCGCCGCACGCCTTGCAGAGATCGGTGGAGCCTGAGCAGCAGATCTTCGGTCGTCTGCCAGTCGATGCACGGATCCGTGATGGAGACGCCGTACTCCAGTTCGGCCAGATCCTGCGGAATCGGCTGATTGCCCGCCTTCAAATTGCTCTCGAGCATGAGCCCGACGATCGAGCGGTTGCCGTCGACGATCTGCGTCACGCAATTCTCCGCCACCAGCGGCTGCAGCATCGGGTCCTTGTTGGAGTTCCCGTGGCTGCAGTCGACGACGATATTCGGCGGAAGGTCCGCCGCTTGCAGCTCACGCTCGGCGACCGCGATGCTGACGGCATCGTAGTTCACGCGTCCGCCGCCGCCGCGCAGGACGAGGTGCGCATAGGGATTGCCGCGCGTGCGAAAGACCGCCGATTGCCCCTGTTGGGTGATGCCGAGGAAGTGGTGCGGCCTGCGCACCGATTGCAGCGCGTTGATGGACGCGCCCAGGCTGCCGTCCGTGCCGTTCTTGAAGCCGACCGGCGTCGACAGCCCGCTCGCCATCTCCCGGTGCGTCTGCGATTCCGTCGTGCGCGCGCCGATCGCCGTCCAGGTGACCAGCTCCGACAAGTACTGCGGCATGATCGGATCGAGCGCCTCGGTACCGGCGGGCAGGCCGAGTTCGGCGATATACAGCAGGAGCTCGCGCGCGAGCAGTATGCCCTTCTCGATATGGAAGGAATCGTCCAGATCCGGATCGTTGATCAGTCCCTTCCAACCGACCGTCGTCCGCGGCTTTTCGAAGTACACGCGCATGATCGGGAACAGCGTGGAATCCACGCGCGCCGCCAATCCCTTGAGCCGGTTCGCATATTCGCGCGCGGCGGCGACATCGTGGATCGAACAGGGACCGACGACGACGAACAGGCGCGGATCGACGCGTTCCAGGATCGCGCGCACGACCTGCCGCGATTGGAAGATCGTGTTCGCGGCCTTGTTGGTCAGCGGCAGGCGCCGCTTGACGTCATCGGGGGTCGCCAGCAATTCGCTGGACGCGACGTTGACGTTCTGCAGTTGATCTTGAATGTTCACCGTGCGGGGCCTACATCGAGGTTCTGATCGTCCATAATTCCGGGAAAAACTTCAATTCCAGCGCCTTCGTCAAGTACGACACGCCGCCCGTGCCGCCGGTGCCGCGCTTGTAGCCGATGATACGCTCGACGGTCTTGACGTGCGCGAATCGCCACAACTGAAACTTGTAGTCGAGATCGGTCAGCCGTTCCGCCAGCTGGTACAGGTCCCACTCCTTCTCGGAGTTGTGGTAGACGCTGAGCCACGCCGCGGCGACCTGTTTGCTCGCCGTGTAGGGCTGCGTGAAATCGCGGTCGATCGCCTGCGCCGGCAGGTCGAATCCGCGCCGGCTCAGGAGCCTGAGGACCTCGTCGTACAGCGACGGCGCGCGCAGCGCGCGCTCCATTTGCTCGTAGATCTCGGGATCGTTGCGGAACACCTTGATCGTTTCCGCGTTCTTGTTGCCGATCAGGAATTCCAGCATCCGGTATTGCCAGGACTGGAAGCCGGAGGACTTGCCCAGCGAATTCCGGAACGCCGAATAGTCGGACGGCGTGATCGTCGCGAGCACGTCCCAGGACTGCAGCAGCTGTTGCTGAATCGTCGACACACGCGCCAACATCTTGAACGTCGGACCGAGGTCGTCGCGCCGGACGCAGGCGAGAGTCGCGTTCAGTTCGTGCAGGCACAGCTTCATCCACAATTCGGATACCTGGTGAATCGTGATGAAGAGCATCTCGTCGTGCTGGTAGGAGAGCGGATGCTGCGCGCTCAGGAGCTTGCCGAGATTCAGGTACTGGCCGTAGCTCAAGGACTCCGACAGGTCCCAGAAGACTTGCTCGTCGCTCAAATCGACGAACGGCTTGGTCGGCGGCACGGTATCGCTCATGCTTCAGGCCCTGAAGACCCAGTCGGGCACGACGCGCCAGCCGGCGAGCAATTCGCGGTCCAAGCGCCGGAAATCCGGCTCGAGAGTCTCGACGAGCCTCCAGAAACGCGGGGAATGATTCATGTGCTTCGTGTGCGCGAGTTCGTGAATGAACAGGTAGCGCACGACCTCCTCCCGCAGGAATAGCAGTGAGCAATTCAGGCTCACGGTCCCGCGCGTCGAACAACTGCCCCAGCGCGTCCGCTGGCGGCGGATCACGACCTTCGCCACGTCGAATCCGAAGCGGCCCGCGAGATCCATGAGTCGCGGCGCGAGGCGCGCATCGGCCGCACGCGCGAGCCAGGCGCGCAACAGCGCCCGCGCCCCTTCCGCATCCGCGGCGTGCAGCCGCACGCGCCGCTCGTCGGCCCGCAGGCCGCGCGCGCCCGAGACCTGCCAGTCGACCGAGAATCGCTCCCCGGTCGCCTTGAACTCGATCTGCCCGGGCACCGGCTCCGCGGGCGCCGCCGCGCATTGCATCGCCGCGACCTTGCGGTCGATCCACGGGGAAAATTGCTGCACAAACTCGCGTACGGTCCGCGGGCCGACACCGACCGGCACGACGATCTCCACGCGGCCGCCGACATGCACGCGCGCCGTCAATCGGCGCGCGCGCGCACTCACCCGGACGGCGAACGGCTCGCTCGCAAGCCTGGTCTCGAACAGGGATAACTGCGTGTTCGGGCTATTCACGCGCCGCGGCGCCGCCTAATGTCCATCGTCGTGGATCATATCAGGTTCACCGGGCCGGTCGCGACGCGGACTCGCGCGGCCGCGGCTCTAGCGCCCGCGCAGCTTCGCGAGCTCGCGCTTCGCGGCTTCGTAATCCGGCGCCGTGATCAGCGCGCGTTCGATCCAATTGCGCGCGCCGACGAGATCGCCACGCCGCAGCAGCTCGCGCCCCAACAGCAGGTACGCCTCGGCATGTCCCCAGCCCGGCACATCGAGCCGCGTCGCGGAGGACCGCTCGAACAGCCGCGCGGCCAATTCGAGGCGCGCCATCGCCTCGCGCGCCTGCGTCGAGCCCGCCGTCGCGTGCGCGAGCCCGAAGGTCGCCATCATCAGGAGGACGCGCGGATTGCGCGGCGCAATCTGGTAGGCGGCGTCGAGCCGCTCGGTCGCGCGTGCGCGCAAGAAGACACCTTCGAGCCTCTTGAATTCGGCCATTTTCTCGTAGCAGGCCGCCTGCAGCGTCAGCGCCTCCGCCGATCGCGGGCTCTTCGCGAGCACGGCTTGCAGCTGACCCACGCAATCCGCCGCCGCCGCCTCGGCCTTCGCTGCCGATTTGCCGCCGATCAGCAGCGCGTAGCGGTACTGCGCGTGCGCGAGGTGATAACGCGCCGCGTCGCCGCCGTCGGTCGCGACCTTGGTCCGGAGGTTGCCGATCAGATCCCCGAGATGGTTGACGTCCTCGGTCTGGAACGCATACAGAATTTGCGCCTGCAGATCACCGCCCTCTTGTGCGGCGAGCGGCTGCGCAGCCGCGAGCAGCAGCCAGGCGATGACGATCGGAAGTCGGTACATTTGGATCAATTTTCCCATGTTCGCGGGCGTCCGGCGATGATCGGCGCCGCGCATTCGCGGCTACAATGCGGCCCGACCCTATCACAAACCGGCGGCGTCAATCGGCGATGGAATTCATCGATATCGGATCCAATCTCACGCACGAGAGCTTCGCCGCCGATCGCGCCCAAGTGCTCGCGCGGGCAGCAGCCGCCGGGGTCGCGCAGCAGGTGGTCACCGGCGCCGACCTCCCGAGTTCGCTGCACGCCGCGCAATTGGCCGCCGGGAATCCGCGCAGACTCTACAGTACGGCCGGCGTGCATCCCCACCACGCGGCCGGTTTTGCCTCGTTCGGCCGCGACCGATTCGACGCGTTGCTCGCGCGCGCGCGAGGTCGTGGCGGTCGGCGAGTGCGGGCTCGATTATCACCGCGACCTATCGCCGCGCGATGCGCAGCGCGCCGCGTTCATCGCGCAGCTGGAAATGGCCGTGCGGACCGGCAAGCCCGTGTTCCTCCATCAGCGCGATGCGCATCGGGATTTCACCGCGATCCTCGAAGATTACGCGCCCCGCCTCGCGGGCGGCGTCGCCCACTGCTTCACCGGCGGCGTCGCCGAACTCGAGGACTACCTCGGGCTCGGCTTGTCGGTCGGCGTGACCGGCTGGGTCTGCGACGAACGCCGCGGCGGCGCGCTGCGCGACGCCGTCGCGCGCATCCCGGGCGACCGGCTGCTCATCGAGACCGATGCGCCTTATCTGCTGCCGCGCGACCTCCTGCCGAAGCCGGCGTCGCGGCGCAACGAACCCGCATTCCTGCCGCACATCGCGCGCGTTGTCGCGACGCTGCGCGGCGAACCCGTCGAGGAACTCGCCGCGGCGACGACGGCGAACGCGCGCCGGCTGTTCGGGCTCGCGCGTGTTACAAGTTCGTGAAATTGTGCGGGCTCGGGCGCAGTTGCGCGCCGAGTTGGCTCCAAACCTCGAGGTAGCCGCCTACGACCGGCCCGTTCTCGAGCAGGCGATCGACGGCCGGAAATTCGACCTCCAAGCCGTCCGCCATGATGACGCCCTTCGGCTTGCCCTTCGCGAACTTACCCGCGTTGGAGAACACGAGGAACCCGCTCACCGGCAGGTCGCCGGCGAGCGCTTTGACGGCCGCGATGCGGTCGTATAGCGCGGGCTGAGGATTGTCGAACGTGTAGCGGCGTCCGCGCGTCATCACCGTCCATTGGCTCATCTGATCGCCGCCGAAGATCAGGCCGGGTACGCGCCGGGTATCGAGAACGAACACGCCGCGCGGCGTCAGCAACAGGTGATCGACGTGGATGTAGCCACCCATGCCGTCGGGCACGAGAACCTGATGCGCGCTCCGGTGCGCGATGCGCTCGAGGCGCGACAGGAGGGCGCGCCTGCGCGCGTGGCGGCGATAGGCGCGGATGGCCGCGGCGATGCCGACGGCGAGCGCGAGCGCGGCGGTCCCGAACCAGATCCATGGAGCCTGAAGGCGCAGCGCGTTCATTCGAGAGCGGCCGCCAGGGCGGTCAAGGTCGGTGCGATATCCGTTCGTTTTTGCGGCAGGCGCAACAGCATCGCGAGACTCTCGGGCACATCGATCGCTTTGCCGAGTAACGGCTCCACAATTTCATTGAATTTCGCCGGATGCGCCGTCGCCACGAGGACCCATGGCCGGTCAGCCGCTCCTTTTCCGGCAGGCGCGTAGACCTCGGCGGCAGTCGCGGTGTGCGGGCACCATTCTCGCCATACCGCCGGTAGTCCTCGCGGATCCGCGCGCGGATCGCCGCGTCGTCGACGCTGTCCGCGTCGAGCTGGGCGCGCAGCGCCGGCAAGGTCGGGTAACAGCGCACGCATGCGCTCCAGGTTGCTCGGATTGCCGACGTCCATCGCCGATGCGAGCGTCGGCACGCTCGGGCGCGGCCGCCATTCGCCGGTCCGCAAAAACTCGGGCACGGCGCGGTTCGCGTTGTGCGCGAGCACGATGCGATCGATCGGCAGCCCGATCGCGTGCGCCCAGACGGCCGCGAAGGCGTTGCCGAGGTTGCCGGCCGGGATGATGAAGTACGCGCGCCGCCCGGTCCGCCGTTCGATATGGAGGCTGCAGGCGACGTAATAGACCACCTGCGGCAGCAGGCGACCGATGTTGATGCTGTTCGCGGAGCTGAAGCGATGCCGCTGGTTCAGCGGCACATCGAGGAACGCCTCCTTGACCAGGCGCTGGCAATCGTCGAACGTGCCGTCGACGCGCAGCGACGCGACGTTGTCGCCCCAGCAGGTGAGTTGCTGCTCCTGCCGTGGGCTCACCAAGCCCTGCGGGAAGAGGATCACGACGCGAACCCAGGGGCGGCGGTGAAATGCCGCGGCAACCGCCCCGCCGGTGTCGCCGGAAGTGGCGACGAGTATCGTCAACGGCGACGCCGCCGGCCGTCTCCAGCCGCTGCAGGCTCTCCGCCAGGAACCGCGCACCGAAGTCCTTGAACGCCGCGGTCGGCCCGTGAAACAGCTCCAGCACGAACAAGGGCTCCGGACATCCGGCTACGGGCGTCGTCGGCGCCGGAAGGTCGAGCGCCGCGTCGACGATTTCACCGAGCATGGGCTGCAGGCGGTCGCCCGCGAAGAAGCCTTGCAGTGCCGTGCGTGCGAGCGCCGGCAAGGCTCGACAGCGGCGTGAGCGCGGCGAGGTCCACGGTCGGCAGGCGGTTGGGCACGTACAGTCCGCCATCCGCGGCGAGCCCGCGCACGATCGCCTCGCTGAGCGTCACGGGCGGCGCGGCGCCACGCGTGCTCACATAGAACAGATCGGACATCAGGCCTTCACCACGCGGGCGCCGTAGTTCTCGATCGTCGAAATCCAATGATCCGACTCGAGCCCGTGCTCGCCGAAAGCGGCCACCATCGCGTCGCGCACCGCCTCGGCGTATCGGATCTCGGACCATGCGAACACCGTCGGACCCGCGCCGGAAATCGAACAACCGAGCGCCCCGGCGGACATCGCGCCGCGCACTTCATTGAATCCGGGAATCAGGACCTCGCGCTGCTTCTCGATGACCACGTCTTGAAGCGAATCGCCTTGATCAGGTCCAGATCGTTCGTGTAGCAGCCGGAGATGAACCCGGCAAGGTTGGCCGTCTGCCAGACGAAGTCCGACAGGTTCACCGTGCGACTCAGGATCGCCCGCGCCTGCGCGTGCCGAGCTGCAGATGCGGATGCACGATCACCGCGTGGATGCTTTCGGCACCGGGATCTGCTTCACCCGCGGATGATCGATGCCGACGGTCAGCACCATGCCGCCGTACAGCGACGGCGAGATGTTGTCGGGATGGCGCGAGCCACTGGCCACGGCCTCGCCTTCCATCGCCATCTGCAGCAGTTCGATGCGGGTCAGGGCTCGGCGAGCAGCGCGTTGGCGGCCACCACGGCGGCGACGGCCGACGCGGCGGAACCGCCCAGGCCCGGAGGCCAGCGGAATGCCCTTGTCGATTTCCATCTCGAAGCCGAACGTCGAGGCCGCGTCGCTTCGATCATCGCCTGCAGCGCGCGACCGGCGGTGTTCTGCTCCGCGTCGACCGGCAGCACGCCGGCGATTCGGCGACCGTGCTGGATGCGCACCAGGCTCGTCGTGCGGCGTCAGCGTCACCCGATCGCCCAGGGCGTCGACGGAGAAGCCCAGGATGTCGAAGCCGATGGCCACGTTGGCCACCGATGGCGGGAGCATAGGCGGTGACTCGGTGCAGGCGATCTCCTGGATTGGCGGTTACAGGTGGGCTCCGAGATACGCGGACAGGCGCAGCAGGTCGGCGAACACACCGCCCGCGGTGACTTCGGGTCCGGCGCCCGGTCCCTGCACGATCAGCGGATTGTTGCAGTAGCGCGCGGTCGCGAAACGCACGACGTTGTCGGTCAGCGCGATGTTGGCGAATGCGTGCTTCGCATCCAGCTCCACCACGCCCACCGTCGCCTCGCCCTTGGCAGTGATGCGTCCGACGAAGCGCAGCACCTTGCCGGCCTTCTTCGCCGCCAGGGAACGCTCCTTCATCGCCGCATCGTACTTGGTGAGCCCGTCGAGGAACTGGTCGATGGTGCCACCGGCCAGGTCCCGGGCACCAGGCTGGTCACCTGCCACGTCCTTCATCTCCAGGCGCAGGCCCATTTCGCGCGCCAGGATGATCAGCTTGCGCGCCACGTCCGTGCCCGAGAGGTCGTCGCGCGGATCCGGCTCGGTATAGCCGCGCTGCTTGGCCTCGCGCACGATGGCCGAGAACGGCACCGAGCCGTCGTAGACATTGAACAGGTAGGCCAGCGTTCCGGAGAAGATCCCCTCGATGCTGTCGATCTCGTCGCCGGTCTCACGCAGGTCGCGCAGCGTCTGCACCACCGGCAGGCCGGCGCCCACCGTGCCTTCATAGAGGTAGTGCGAGCCGGCCGCGCGCCGCGCCTCGCGCAGCGAATCGTAGTAGGTCATCTCGGCGCTGTTGGCCTTCTTGTTGGGCGTGACGATGTGGATGCCCTGCGCCAGCCAGTCGCGGTAGTGACGCGCGACGCTCGCATCGGCCGAGCAGTCGATGATCACCGTGTGCGGCAGGTAATCCACGCTGCAGGTGTTCGACGAACTTGCCCAGATCCGCGCGTGACGGTGCCCGCGTCGAACTCCTGGTTCCAGTTTCGCCAGGTCCACGCCGCGATCCGACAGCAGCATGCGTCTTTGAAGCCATGATGCCGCGCACGCGCAGGTCCAGCTTGAACTCGCGCGACAGCCGCTCGCCTGCTGCGAGGCCAGCTGGTCCAGCAGCACGCGGCCCACCGTGCCCGGGCCGATCACGCCGATCGACAGCGTATTGGGCGAGAGGTAGAAGCTGGCGTGCGTGGCGCGCAGCGCGCGTGGTCGCCTGCTTGCCGTCCACCACCACCGAGATATTGCGCTCCGAGGCGCCCTGCGCGATGGCGCGCACGTTGACTGCCGCCGCGCCCAGTGCGCTGAACACCTTGGCCGACGACGCCCGGCGTGCCCGCCATGCCGTCGCCCACCACGGCCAGGATGGCCAGGTCACCGACCGACGTCCACGCTCTGGATCTGTCCGTCGGCCAGCTCGTGCGAGAACGCGGCGCGCACCACCGTTTCGGCGCGCGCGGCCTGCGCCTGCGGGAATCGCGCAGCAGATCGAATGTTCCGAACTGCCCTGCGAGATCAGGATCACCGAGATGCCTTCTTCGCGCAGCGCGCCAAACAGGCGATGCGCGGTGCCGGGCACGCCGATCATGCCCGCGCCCTCGATGTCGATCAGCGCGATGTTCTCGATGGTCGTGATGCCCTTGACCGAGCAGCTCCGAGGTCGGCTTGGCACAGATCAGCGTGCAGGGGTTCTTCGGCGCGAAGGTGTTGCGGATGTAGATCGGGATGGAGCGGCCGATGGCCGGGGCCATGGTCTGCGGATGGATGACCTTGGCGCCGAAATACGCCAGCTCCATGGCCTCGTTGTAGGAAAGCTGGTCGATCACCTGCGCGTTGGGCACGCGGCGCGGATCCGCCGACAGCACGCCGTCCACGTCCGTCCAGATGTGGATCTCGCTGGCGTCCAGCAGCGAGCCGAAGATCGATGCCGAGAAATCGCTGCCGTTGCGGCCGAGCGTCGTCTGAATTCCGGCGACCGTCGTCGCGATGAAACCCGTGATGACGAGCCGGCCGACGAAGTTCGGCGGCACGAGACTCTTGATGTTGCGCTCGCTCTCGGGCCACTGCACGACGGGCCCCAGCGGGCCCCATTCGACGACGATCACTCGCCGCGCGTCGATCCACAGGACCTCGCCGTCGATGCGCGCACGCTCGCGCAGGAACGGCGCGAACAGGCGCGTCGACCAGATCTCGCCGTACCCGGAGATGACGTCCCGCACGGAGGATGGCGCCGCGCGGATCAATCGAACCGTATGCAGCATGCCGGCGATGTCGGCGATGTCCCGGTCGAGGTCCCGGCAATACGCGTCGCGGGCCGCGGGCGACACCAAGGCGGCCGCGAGTTCGGCATGCCGCGTGCGCAACGCGTCCAGGGCGGCGAGGTAGTCGCCTTCCGGACTCTCGGCGAGCTTCACGAGGCCGAGCAGGCCGTCGGTGACGCCGCGGCACGCGGACAGGACGACGGCCTCGCGCGGATTCGGCGCGGCCTCGACGATATCGGCGACGCGCCGGAAACAACCCGCGTCGGCGACGCTCGAACCGCCGAATTTATGTACGATCCATTGATTCATGATTCACTCTCGCCCGCTACCGCAGCCGGCGCTCTCGGCACTCCCTTCTGGACATTTCCGTGGATGAATTGCGGCGGGAACACACTGGACAGCCGGGAACTTTAATCGTACCGGGCGGAGCCAAGCAAGCAATTCCGCTACACTTCGCCCGATGGATTATGCGCTCTGTGGACTGTCCCGATTCTTCGCCGCGGCCCGGGAACGCGCCGAGCCTTTGGTCTCGGCGACGGTCCTCGCCACCGCGGGATCGACCTACCGCAAGCCCGGCGCGCGGATTCTGATCGCCGCCGACGGGCGCACGAGCGGCCTGTTGAGCGGCGGCTGCCTCGAGACCGATTTGCGGGAACGCGCGGTTCGCGTGCTCGCGAGGGATCGGCCCGAACGGTTTCATTTCGACACCCGCGAGTCGGATGACCCGATCTGGGGCATCGGCTCAGGCTGCGAGGGAGCGATGGACATCTGGCTGCAGCCGGTGCGGGCGCCGGACTATGCCGGTATCGCGTATCTACACCGCTGCCTCGAGTCGGATACCGCCGGCGGCATCGCAACCGTCGTCGGCGGCACGGCGGGGGAGCATGAGCTGGGCGCGCACGGCTACCGCGGCGTCCGGCCGACCGACGAGCTCGCCGCCGCGCTCGCCGCTTTGGCGGCCGATCCCCCGCGAGCCGGCGGCGCGCTGCGCCCGATGCGCTTTCACGGCCGCGACCTGGAGGTGTTCGTCGCCTCGGTCGGCCTGCCGGCCAGCTTGCTGTTGTGCGGCGGCGGTCCCGACGCGATCCCGGTGCAGGCGTTCGCGGCCGCGCTCGGCTGGCGCATCACCGTGTTCGATCATCGCCCCGCGTTCGCCAACAGCGCTGCGTTCCCGGCGGCGACGCGCGTCATCTGCGCACGGCCCGAGGAGCTTGCGGACCAGCTGGACACCGGCCGTTTCGATGCGGCGGTCGTCATGAGTCACCACCTCGCGGCGGATGCCGCGTATTTGCGCATCCTCGCGCGCAGGCCGCCTGCCTACGTCGGACTGCTCGGCCCGGCCGCGCGCAGGCAGCGCCTCGCGATCGAGGTCGGCGAACCGCTCGAGCACATCGCCGCGGTCCTGCATGGGCCCGTCGGCTTGGATATCGGTGCGAGCAGCCCCGAAGCGATCGCCTTGTCGATCGTCGCGCAAATTCAGGCGGTGCTCGCCGGCAGACCGGGCGGCGCGTTTTCCTGAGCGCGGCGCGCGCCGCCCGCGGTCACGCGCCGCGGCCCTTGACTCGGTCCGGCCGCTTGACGCCGCCCGGACGCTGGGCACCGCCCGCGCGCTTCGGCGCCGCGTGGCGCGGCGTCCCGCCCTTCGGCAAACCGGTGTGCTGGGTGCGGAACGGCAAGGACGCCGCACCGCGCCGGACGGCGCCGGGGCGAGCGCCGCGTTCCGGCTGATAGGCCGGCACCAGGTGGTGTTTGCCGTTGCCGATCAAGTCGGCGCGGCCCATGCGCTTCAGCGCCTCGCGCAGCAGCGGCCAATTGTCGGGGTCGTGATAGCGCAGAAACGCCTTGTGCAAGCGGCGCGTCTTCACGCCTTTCGGCACGATGACGTTCTCGCTCTGGCGGGAGACGCGTTTCAACGGATTCTTGCCCGAGTGATACATCGCCGTCGCCGTCGCCATCGGCGACGGCAGGAACGCCTGCACCTGGTCCGCGCGAAACCCGTTCTTCTTCAGCCACAGCGCGAGCTCGAGCATGTCCTCGTCGCGCGTGCCCGGGTGCGCGGCGATGAAGTACGGGATCAAGTATTGTTCCTTGCCCGCCTCGCGCGAGTACTTGTCGAACAATTCCTTGAAGCGGTAATACGTCCCGACTCCCGGCTTCATCATCTTCGACAACGGCCCCTCGGCGATCGCTTCGGGCGCGATCTTGAGGTAGCCGCCGGTATGGTGGGTCGCCAATTCCTTCACGTATTCCGGCGACTCGATCGCCAAATCGTAGCGGACGCCCGAGGCGATCAGCACCTTCTTCACACCCGGGACATTGCGCGCGTGCCGATAGAGCCGGATCAACGGCCCGTGATCGGTGTCGAGATTCGGGCAGACGCCCGGATAGACGCAGGATGGGCGGCGGCAGGCCGATTCGATCTCGGGACTCTTGCAATGCAGCCGATACATGTTCGCCGTCGGCCCGCCGAGGTCGGATATGACGCCGGTGAATCCCGGCACGCGATCGCGGATCGTCTCGATCTCGCGGATCACCGAGTCTTCCGAGCGGCTTTGAATGATCCGCCCTTCGTGCTCGGTGATCGAACAGAAGGTGCAGCCGCCGAAGCAGCCACGCTGGATCGCGACGGAGAACCGGATCATGTGATACGCGGGAATCTTCGCCTCCCCGTACCTCGGGTGCGGCCTGCGCGCGTACGGCAGCTCGTAGACCGCATCCATCTCGGCGGTCGTGAGCGGTATCGGCGGCGGATTCAGCCAGAGGTCGACGGCGCCGTGGCCTTGCACGAGCGCGCGCGCGTTGCCGGGATTCGCTTCCAGGTGCAGCACGCGCGAGGCATGCGCGTAGAGCACGGCATCGCGGCTCACCGCTTCGTACGACGGCATGCGGATCACGCTGCGCTCGCGCGCGGCGTTCGGCACGTCGCGCGGCCGCCGGACGACCGCCGCGGGCGCAGGCGCAGGCGCAGCCGATGCGCCGGGCGCAGCCGCGGGGCCTTGCGCGTAAGGATCGTGCGGCGGATTCAGCGGGCCCGGCTCGTCGAGCCCGCTGGAATCGATTTCGATCCAGCCCTCTGGCCGCCCGCGGCGTACGAACGCCGTTCCACGCAAGTCCGTGATCGACTCCACGGCCTCGCCTCGATCCATGCGCCGCGCGATCTCGACGATCTGCCGTTCGGCGTTGCCGAACACCAAGAGATCGGCTTTCGAGTCCACGAGCACCGAGCGGCGGACTTGCTCGGACCAATAATCGAAATGCGCGATGCGCCGCAGGCTCGCTTCGATGCCGCCGACGACGATCGGAGTGTCACGATACGCCTGGCGCAGGCGCTGCGAGTAAACGATCACGCAGCGATCCGGCCGCTTGCCACCGTGCCCGCCGGGGGTATACGCATCGTCGCTGCGCACTCGCCGGTCCGACGTATAGCGGTTGACCATCGAGTCCATGTTGCCGCCGGTGACGCCGAAAAACAGGCGCGGCGCCCCTAGCGCGCGGAAGTCCTCGACGCCGTGCCAGTTCGGCTGGGCAATGATGCCGACGCGAAATCCGGCCTGCTCCAATACCCGGCCGATGATCGCCATGCCGAAGCTCGGATGGTCGACATAGGCGTCGCCCGTGACGATGACGATGTCGCACGAATCCCAGCCGAGCGCCTCCATCTCGGCGCGCGTCGTCGGCAGGAACGGCGCGGGCGCCGAACCGGCAGGCTTAGGCCTGCCGGCTCGCGCCCTATCGGGACTGAAAAGGGGAGCGACGGTTTGCATCGCCGCGATTAAAACGGATTCCTCCCCTCAAGTACAACGAAAAGCGACATTCCGCTAGCCGACGTCGACCGGAATGTAGATTTGCGCGTTGTCGCGCTGGATGAGCAGCGCAACATTGCGGCCCGCATGCTCCACTTGACGTTTGAGCTGCTCGATCGTGTCGACGTGCTGGCCGTTGACGCCGAGCACCACATCGCCCGCCTGCAGACCGGCCGTCAGCGCCGGACCGCTGACGTTCTCGATCACGAGGTGGCCGCGCGTATGCAGCTCGCGCTGCTCGTCGGGATTCAACTCCCGGACCGCGACACCGAGCTTGCCGCCGTCGCCCGCGCCGTTGTTGCCCGCCAACTCGGCCGTCTGGTCCTTGAGCAGCACCGTGCGCACGTCGACGTCGGTGTTCTTGTGATCGCGCCAGATGCCGAGGCGCGCTTCGCTGCCGACCGGCAGCGAAGCGATCACGGTCGGCAAATCCAGCGAACGATCGATCCGGCGGCCGTTGACGCTCGTGATGACGTCCCCGGCTTTCAGGCCCGCCTTCTCGCCCGGCCCTTTAGGATCGACGCCGCTGATCAGCGCGCCGTGCGGCGCGCCGAGACCAAAGGACTCCGCGAGTTGCTGATTGACGTCCTGCACCTCGACGCCGATGCGGCTGCGGCGCACCGTACCGGTGCGCAGGAGTTGGTCCCTGACGTTCAATGCGATGTCGATCGGAATCGCGAACGACATGCCCATGAATCCGCCGGTCCGGCTGAAGATCTGCGAGTTGATCCCGATCACCTTGCCGTTCATGTTGAACAGCGGCCCGCCCGAGTTACCCGGATTGACCGCGGCGTCCGTTTGGATGAACGGCACGTAATTGTTCTCCCCGGGCAACGCGCGCGCGGTCGCGCTGACGACGCCCGCGGTGACCGTGTTCTCGAAGCCGAACGGCGAGCCGATCGCGACGACCCATTGGCCCGGCTTGATGTGCGAGGGATTGCCGAACTGCACCGCGGGCAGGCCGGTCGCCGCGATCTTGATCAACGCGACGTCGCTGCGCCGATCGACACCGATGACCTTCGCCGGAAATTCGCGTCGATCGGTGAGCTTGACGGTCACGGTCGTCGCATCGTCGACGACATGCGCGTTCGTCAGGATGTAGCCGTCGGCACTGACGATGAAGCCGGACCCGATGCCGCGCGCGGGCGGCATGTTTTGCGGCTGCATCTGGAAGCGGCGGAAGAACTGCGACAGTGGATCATCGCCGTTGCCGAATTGAGGCATGCCCGCGCGCTGTTTCTCGACGACGCTGATGTTCACGACCGACGGTCCGTTGCGCGCGACCAAGGCCGAGAAATCCGGGAGACCCGTGACGACCGGCGCCGCGGCCGGCGGGTTGTTGGCGTGCAGCGAATCCGCGAACACCGTGGAGCGCTGATTTACCGACCAAGACGGTCAAAACGCCCGCAACCGCGGCGAGCGACCATGTTCTGATACTGCCCATTGGAATACGCCCCTGCCGTAAGGTAATGAAAAATACCCTCCTACAGACCCGCGAATTGTGGATTTGGTTTCAAAATTTCGAACGCTTCACGCATTTTTTTTGGCGGCGGGGAGTTAGATTACGTATCGAGTGCCGTTGGAACCAATGACCGAACAGCGAATCCCATGGATGAAGCCAATGCCCCGAATCTGATCGTCGCCGGCAGCGACTCGAAGCGCCTGCAGTGGCTGACGCACCATGTGACCAGCCACTGGCCGAGCGCCCAAGTGACGACGCTGCCGAGCGAGGATCCCGCATCGTTGGCCCGTTCCGTGACCGCGGCCGACCCCGACGCGCTGTTCGTGCAGGTGGATTTCGGCGCCGAAGAACAGGCGGCCGCCGCGTTGTCGTCGCTGCGGGAATTGGTCCGATCCCGCCCCGCCCTGCATTGCGTCGTCCTCGCGGAGAACGGCGGCGAAATCGCCGCGGTACGCACGATGAAGTCCGGCGCGAAGGATTACCTGCCGGTCTCGCGCCTGACGCGGGATTCCCTGCTGTCGGCCGTCACGGAGGCGTTCGAGAAGCGCAGCGACGCCGCACCCGCGGCCGCGGAATCGGTCGCGGTCGGCGACGATCATCCGCAGGTCGAGGTGCCCGGTTATTCGATCATCAAGGAAATCTCGACGAGCAATTTTTCCTCCGTGTACCTCGCGCGCGGCGAGCGCCTGCGGCGCAATGTCGTGCTCAAGGTCATGCAGCGCGGCACCTCTGCGCGGGAATTGGAGGATGCGGAACGGTTCCAGCGGGAATACGAAATCATTTCGAGCATCGCGCACCGCGCGATCGCTGAAATTCACGACTTCGGCGGCCTTCCGCGCCACCTCTATCTGGCGATGGAATATTTCCCGTGCGGCGACCTGCGCGACCGGCTGCGCAATCCGCTGAGCACGGAGGAGAGTCTGTATTACCTGCGTTCGATCGCCGAAGCGCTGCGCGTGATCCACGTATTCGGCATTTTGCACCGGGATTTGAAGCCCGCGAACGTGATGCTGCGCGAAGACAACGCGCCGGTCTTGATTGATTTCGGCCTGGCGCGCCGCTCGAAGGACGAGGATTCGATGACCGGCATCGGCCAGGTTCTGGGTTCGCCGTACTACATCAGCCCCGAGCAGGCGCAAGGCCAGCGCGTCGACGTGCGCACCGATCTTTACAGCCTCGGCGTGATGTTCTATGAAATGCTGACCGGCCGGAAACCATATACCGGGCACAGCGCCGTCGAAATCATGGCGCAGCACGCCAACGCGCCGATCCCCATGCTCGCCGACGGCGCGGCCGCGCAGCAGCCCTTGTTGAATCGCCTGATGGCCAAGGACCCGCGCGATCGCTGCGCATCGGCAGACGAATTGCTCGCCGAACTCGACCCGTCGATCGCCGCGGTCGCTTGAGCGCATGTGACGCGCGTCACGCAACGCACGCGCCGGCCGCCTAGGTTGTGACCCAGGTACGCCCGCCGTGGGCCTCGGTTTGGCACCCTGCGAAATATGTTCAGCTCAGCGCATCGCCAGGATCATGACGAACGAGCGCCGGCCGCGGATCGGCCCACGCAGGATCACTGGATCGCCGATGCGCTGCGAGAAGAACATCGCGCTCGGCATTCTGTTCATCGACCGGGAAAATAACGTCCTGCCGCAGATCTCGGCGGCGGCTTCCGCCCTGCTCCGCTGCCGGGATTTCGGCTCTGCGAACCTCGAAACCCTGCTGAAGCCGCTGGTCGCCGAAAAGACCCTGCATTCGATCCTCGCGGCCCGCGATCGCCTGCGGCAGCCGGCGCCCGCCGATGCCCCGAGCGGCGCGGTGGAGCTTGCCGACGTCGACCTGCGTCTGCCGAACCCCGACGGCTCGGTGACGACGGCTTGTTGCCGCTTCACGTTCAACGCCGTGGACGCGCACCCCGATCGCGACGTTTGCATGGTCGCGATCGCCGACGAGACGGCCGAGGTCCAGCACCTGCGCGAACTCGAGGACCTGCGCAGCCGGGTGCAGGTTCAGTCCGAAATATTGCGCAGCCTCCTGCAGATCGGCCGCGCCCGCTTCGCGGTGTCGATGCAACGGACCGACGCGGCCATGAGTGCGATCAACGCGATCCTGAAAAAGCCGGCGCGCGAGCAGTCGGCGTTCCGGCTGAAGCTCGAAGAGACCTTGGTGGAGGTCGATCGCATTCGCCGCGAAGGCGCCGCGCTCAAGCTCACGTCCTTGGAAGGCGCGGCGCGATCGTTCGAAGACTCGCTGCACGAGTTGCGCAGCCGCGCCAGCTTGAGCGGCGGCGACTTTCTGCCGCTCGCCGTCAAGCTGGACGAGCTCTTCGGCCAGTACGCGCTCGTGCGCGCGCTGACCAAGCGGACGCAACCGGCGACGGCGGAGGCGTCGAGCGACGAGCGTGTGACCGACAACGGAACCCAGATCATCGACGCACCCCGGTTCATCGCGAAGATGGCGGCGGCGGGCCTCGTCCCCGGCGAAGAGCGCGCGCGCAAGTCCCACCGCGGCGCCCCGCCCGCAGCGGCAGCCTCGAAGCCACGCTCGACTTCATTGAGCGAACATATCGCCGAGGAATACGCGAAGGCCGTGAAGCTGGAATGCGTCGGCCTCGACCTCGTGCCGGCCGCTTACCAGAGCGCGGTCAAGAACGTCGCGATTCAATTGATTCGCAACGCCGTCATGCATGGCGTCGAAATGCGCGAGACGCGCTCGCTCGCAGGCAAACCGGCGTGCGCCGCGCTGCGGCTCACGTTCGACGCGCTGCCCGGCGGGAGCTTCGAGATGCGCTTCCAGGACGACGGCCGCGGAATCGATCCGCGGGTCGTGCGCAAAGTCGCCGCCGCGAAGGGACTGATCACCGCGGAAGCAGCCGCCCTGCTCCGGACCGCCAAGCGATCAAGCTGATCTTCAAATCGGGATTTACGACAATCGAGACCGATGGCGCACAGGGCCATGGCGGTGGGCTTGACGCTGGTGCGCCGGTACGTGGACGAAGCAGGCGGCAAGATCGCGCTCGCGAGCCTCGCGGGCCACGACACCCGATTCAAAGTGAGCCTGCCAGCCGTCCCGCCCGCCGACGCCTGATCCGCGCGACCTTAGCCTGATCCGCCGGACGGGCCGGCCGCCGCCATTTCTCCGACGCGGCGATCGCTAGAGAATTTGCTCGCGCACGGTATCGCCGTCCGCCGGATCAGTGACGCCGAGAGCTGAACGACACCAGCACCATGACCGCACTCCCCGTATTGCGGTAGGCGTGCACGATGCCCGGCGGAATCGTGAACCGCCAGGTCTCGCCCTCCGGCACGTCGATATCGCGCAGCTCCCGCGGGCTCCTTCAAGCGCACCCAGGCAAGGACCCACGACCGCCGTCGTTTCGACGGCGACGCGGTGATAATGGTTGCCGCGCACTTCGTTCGGCTGCGTCAAAACGACGTGCACGTTGCGCTGCGCGGCCAACTCCTCGTCCGTCAGCGGCTCGAACAGGCTGCCGCGCGCATCCCGATGAGCGCGCAAAGCCTCAATCGTTCACGCTCCCGGGATTCGCCACGCCGCGACCCCGGTCAAACTCGGGCGGCGCCGCGCGCGGCGCGCCGCCGCGCGACATACACGAGCCCCGCGCCGATCAAGATATCCGGCCAGCCGAGCGCGCCGCCATGGCTCGGCGCCGTAACGGTCAAGATCACCAACGCGGCCGCGGTGTTGCCGCCCGCGGGACCG
>CAVQYI010000007.1:0-11903 GCA_963718135.1 uncultured Pseudomonadota bacterium
GCGCGTGCTCGAGGAGGCGGAGGTGACCCCGCTCGGCACCGAAACGCCGGTCAAGGTGAATTTGCGCGTCATGTGCGCGTCGCATCGGAATTTGCGCGAACTGATGAGCCGCGGCGAATTTCGCGAGGATCTGTACTATCGGTTGAACGGCATCTGTATGGAGCTGCCGGCGCTTGCGCTGCGCGCGGACAAGGAAGCGTTGATCCACCAGTGCATCGCCCGCGAATCCGCGCACGGAGCGTCCGCATCGATCGACGCGGCCGCGCTGATGCACCTCCTCGCCTATCCCTGGCCCGGGAACATCCGCGAGTTGCGCAATGCGATTCGCACCGCCATCGCGATTTGCGACGACCGTGTGATACGTATCGGCGATTTGCCGCTCGACGTGCGTCGCCACGGTGCGCCTCGGGGTTCCGGCGGCGATGACGGACCGGGGGTCGCGCATGACGCGCAAATCTCGCTGCAGAGCGCCGAGCGTCGCGCGCTCGTGCAGGTCATCGAGCAACATCGGTACAACATGACCCTCGTCGCCGAGCACCTGATGATCAGCCGCAATACCCTGTACCGGAAAATCAAGCGGCACGCGATCCCGATCACGCGCGCAGGCGCCCGCCGGTCAAGCTGAGTAGGCGGCGGCACTCACGAAGAACTCGGCGTTGAATATCGCGTGCGTGAGCGCGGCCGACCAGGTGCTGCCGTGACGATCGCGTAGCCAGCCGAGCGCGAGCGACGGCGCGACGGTCGCGAGCGCCCAGAGCGGCGGATGATGCACGAAGTGCAGCGCGCCGAAGGCGATCGAGGTCGCGCAGTTGGCCACGCTCAGCCGCGCGCATCGCCGTGCGCCCGCGATCGTACGCAGGAGAGCGCCCTGCACGACCCCGCGGAACAGCAATTCCTCGACGAGCGGCTGCAAGCCGATGACGCCGATCCACGCGCCGGCGCCGTGCGGCACCGACGCCGCGGGATCGATCCCGAGGATCGTCCAGAGCGCGAGGCTCGCGGCGAGGCCGATCGTGATCACCGTCCACCACGCAGGATCACGCAGCACCGCGGGCGGCCGGTCGAGCGCGAGATCCGTCGCGAGCTCACGCAGCACGCGCCACCTCTCCTGTCGAAAAAAAAGCGCCCCTCCCGGGCAGGAGGGGCGCTTCATCATACCGAAGTCGCGCGACGCTTATTTCCGCGTCGCCTCCCGGCGCAGGCCGCGGCGCGCCGCGAGACCGATCAGGCCCGTCATCAGCAGCCCGAGGAGCGTCGGGTCGAACGTGCCGCCGGGACGGTAGGCGCAGCCGCCGCCGCCGCCGGTATCGGCGCTCACGACCGTCAGCTGCAAGCTCGCGGTGTTGTTGGCCGCGACCGGATCGACGAGGTCCGACTTGACCGTGCCGCTCAATGTCGACACGCCGGCGGACGCGACCTTGATGTCGAAGGCGGTCGTCGCCTGCGCACCGACGCGCACGCCGCCGAGCGTGCAGGTCACGGTGGCGCCGCTCGCGGTGCAGGCCGAGCCCGTCGCCGCGGCGACGAAGGTCGCGCCGGCCGGCAGGGTCACCGTTTCAACGACGTTGCGCGTGTCGGCGCCGCTGAGATTGCTCACGGTGAGCGTCACGGGCACGGTCTGTCCGACGGTCGGAAAGGTCGTGCCCGCGCTCATGGCGAGCTGCAGATCGGCAAGGCCGAGGAGCTGCAGCGCCACCGTGGCGGTGTCATTGTCCGGCTGCTGGTCGCGTTCGTCCGCGGCCACCCCGAACAGTGTCGACACCGGGCCGTCGACGCTGCCCTGCACCGTCAGCGTGCCGGTGACGGTGGCGCCGGCGGCCATCGCGCCGATCGCACAGGTCACCGAGTTTTCGGTGCTGGAGACCGTGCAGGTACCCTGGCTGATCGCGATCGACTGGTAGGTCAACCCGGCCGGCAGGAATGCCGCGACGCGCGCATTGTTGGCCGGATCCGGCCCGTTGTTCGTGACCGTGAAGCTCAGGTCGGTATGGGTCCCGGCATTCACCGTCCCGGTCGCGCCGGTGGCGGTGACGCCCATGTCGGCGTTGCCGGTCACGGCGATGCGCACCGTCGCGGTGTTGTTGCCGGTGTTCGGGTCGATCGGCGCGGTCGAGGACACGGTGGCCGTGAACGCCAATTCCCCGGGTGCGGTCGCCGTGCCGACCAGGGTCGCAGTCGCCGCCTCGCCGACAGCGAGGCTGCCGACGGGACAGGTGACCACCGCGCTCGCGACGGTGCACGCCGCGGTGCCGCCCGGCGTGGTCACATCGGCGGTCGTCAGCGCAAAGCCGGCCGGCAGGGCGGCGGTCGTGATCTGTACGCCCGTGGCCGTGGTGGTTGCGCTCGGATCGTTATGCACCGCGATCGTGACCGTGATCGGATCCGTCGTGAACGCAGTGTCCGGCGCCGTCATGTTGTCGATGTGGACGTCGGCGGTGTGGACGAACAGCTCGAACGCGCCGATGTCGCAGACGAAGGTGCCGTCGATATTGCCGTCCGCGGGACGCAGGTCGCCGCGCTGGTCGTTGTTCGGACAGGCGGTGTTGTCGCCGGCATCGATCGCCGGGCTCGCCTGCGCGATCGCCATGGTGTCGGTGAGACCGCCGTTGTTGGCGAGCGCCGCGAGCTGCGGATCGGTGTTCTTCAGGTCGCCCTGGCCGGTGAGATTGCAGCTGTCGCCGTCCTCGAGGTTGTGTCCGGAGGACACGAAGAAGTTGGCGCCCGAGCCACTGCCGGTGACACCGCAGTTCGCGAGCGTGTTCGTCGTCCCGACGACCACGTTGTTCGAGAAGATCGTGTTCACGAAGGTGTACGAGCCGGAGCCGAAGGAGCTGATGCCGACGCCCGATGTCGTCGACTCCGACGTCGAGGTCGGTTCCACCCGGTTGCCCGAGATGGTCACGTTCTTGAGAGTCACACGGCCGTTCGTCGTGATGCCGCCCGCGGTGTCGCGGGCGACGTTCGCGCTGATCGTGGAGTTCTCGATGACGTCGATCGTCGTCGATCGGCCCGCGAGCGCGCCGCCGCCGGTCGCCGTGTTGCCGACGATCGCGCTGCCGCTGATCGTCGTCGTGTGCAGGCCGGTGTCGAAGATGCCGCCGCCGTTCTCGGCATGGTTCGGCGTCGCGAAGGTCGTGCTCCCGGCGATCGTGCCGATCGTCGTCTGCGCGATGGTCATCAGCGCGGACGCGTAGATGCCGCCGCCGTTCGCGGTCGCGGTGTTGCCGCTGATGATCGACGCCGTCAGGGTCAGGGGCGCCGTATTGTAGATGCCGCCGCCGTCGCCGCCGCTGCTGCAGTTGACGACGTTCACGTCGGTGAGCGTCACGCCGTCGATCGCCGCCGCCGCGGTTTCCTCACCGCCGTGGCCGCCGCCGCCGCCGCCATGCCGCCGCTGCCGCTGCCGTGGACGATGGTCGGATCCAGCAGATTGGTCGCCGCGGAAGTGCCGATCGCGATGCCGCCGCCGTGGCGCTTGAACTGCCAGATCTTGGCGTCGCCGGTCGTTTCGATGTCGAACGGCGGCGGCGTGAAGCCGTTCATGATCGTGACGCCGGAGATCGATGCGGTCACGTTCGCGGTGACCGCTTCGACGTGGAAGACGCGGTCGGCGGTGCCCGCCGCCTGATCGGCCGCCGCCCACTCGATGATCGTCTTGCCGGAGCCGGCGCCGACGATCGTCGTGCTGGCGGTGATGTTCAGGTCGCCGATGCTCGGATCGTGCGTCGCGACGGCCGTGTAGCCGGTGCCGCCGCCGGTCGCCGCCTCGTAGTTTTCGTCGGCGCCCTTGATCGTCAAGATGATCGGATTGGCCGGGTCGTTGATGCCCGTGAGGTCGATCGTGTTCACGCCGCCGAGCGCATCGGTCTCCATGACCGCCGCGCGCAGCGTGCAATTGCCGGCCGCGTCGGCGCAAATCGAGTCGCCCGGAGTCGCATCGACCGTATCGGCGGTGCTGTTGACGACGAATGTCGCCGCCATCGCCGGCAGCGCGAGCAGCAGGGAAGCCGCGCCTCCCAGCCATGCGGTCCAACTCTTGTCCAGCCATGTCGTTCGAGTGTTCACGTTCATCATCCTTTTGGTGATCTGAATTGTTCGAAGCCAAACCCTTGAAATATCCGTCACGGCTCCATCGCGCCGCGCAGGTCGAACTTCCAGCCGAGCGCGATGCCGGCGCCCCAGGAGGGACTGCTGTCGCCGAATCCCGCGCTCACATAGGGCCGGAACGTGAAGCTATCGCCCGGCGCGAAGATCACGAACAGCGCGGCCTGCTGCACCGCTTGGTAGCCCTCGATCGCCGACGGCCGATAGCCGTAGCTCACTCCGGCGCGTGCGCTGCCGCCGACGCGCAGGTCGCCGCCGACGAAGCCAAACGGCACGTCGCGCAGCTTGACGATGCCGGGACTTCCGCGAACGACGTAGCCGGCGGTGCCGAACAGCCCGAAGTCGCCGATTTCCTTGAGCGCGTCGAACTGCAGGGAGTAGTCGGTCTCGCCGGTGCCGAGGCCCTCGGACGCGCTCGCGGTGCCGAACTTCACCTTGCCGGCAACGTCGAGATGGAATTGCGCACTCTCGGAGTGCAGGACGTCGTAGAGCGTCGCGCCGAGGATCACGTCGCCGAGGCCGCTGCGGGTCCCGCCCGGTCCGGGCGCGAACTCACCGGTCGCGTTGTCGATGATCGTCGCGGGTCCCGAGACGCTCACGTACGGCACGATCACCCGCAGTTCGAACCGGTCGAGCCGGTAGGCGCCGCTCACCGGTACGTAGGTCTCGGTGATCGTCTGCGGGCCGCCGTAAGCCCCGCTCGTGTAGTCGTAGCCGAGCCCCGCGCGGAACGAGCCGGCGTCCGCGGCCGTGGCCGCGGATGCCGCCAATAGCCCCGCGCACAACAAGATCCCGCGTGCTCGAATGCCTATGCCGTCCACGTGTGCCAATCTCCCGCCGGTACGTTATTCGTTCGGCAAGGTCACGCCACGTTCGCGCGCGCGGTCCTGCATGGCCTTGCGATGCTCGGCGCGGACCTGGTTGCGCTCCTCGGTGGTGCCGGCGGCGCGCATTTGCTCACGATACTGGTTGAGTTCCTGCTGGCTCATGAGCGAGTAGCCGTAGATCTGCGCCCGCTCGCGCTGCCGCGAGCGCTCCTCGCGCAGCAGCCGGGATCGCGTCGGCGGCGACGACAGCTTGGCGCCCTGCTGTCGTGCGCGCTGCTGCATCTCCTTTTGATGTTCCAGCCGGAACTGAGCCCGCTCCTGTGCGGTCGCGAGCGAGTGCATGCGGTTCTGGTATTCGGTGCGCTCCTGCTCGGTCATCAAACCGCTGCCGTAGATGCGGTCGCGAGTCTGCTGGTGAAGGCGATCGCTGGTCGCGGACGCGATCGCGATCCTGCAAGCGATCCTGCGTGCGATCCATGTCGCGGTTCGTCATGCGATCGCGGTCCTGCTGCCGCGTCATGTCGGTCTGTCCGCTTGGAGTCCCGCCGCCGGCGCCGGGGCCGGCGCCCATGGCGCCGCCACCCTGCTGCGCGCCTTGCGCGAATGCGCCGCCTGCGGCCGCCGCCAAGAGTCCCGCCGCGGCGATGCCAATCCATCGTGTTGAATTCGCGCATTTCCATTTCCTCTCAGAATGTGTTCAAGCTCGGGGAGCGAGAATGGACTCCTCTTGCTGCGCGAGTAATATGAGAAATCACTTATATGATTGCGGGATGACCCCTGATTTATTGTTAAATGGCGCAGATGTGGGAGCGTCATCGCGCATCGCGCATGTCGCGCCACACCACACTCGGTCGACGGCGAGTGTCGCCGTCTAGTCGTGGCGCAGGCGCCGGCCGCGGTCCAATGCGCGGTGCAAGGTCCACGGAAAATGCCGGTACAACCAGACGATCAGCTTGCCGTGAGCCGTGATCACTTGCTCGCGCTTGCGTCGATGAACCGCATCGACGATGTCGCGCGCCGCGGCCGCAGCGGGCATCCGCAGCCACGCGGGCACGGGATCTTTCGCCTGCGCCTGTACGCGTCCACGGTTGTCGGTGCGGCGCAGATCGGAGTCGACGTAGCCCGGCGAGATCAACGTGACCCCGATGCCGTCGGCGCGCAAATCCGCGCGCAAGCCTTGCGCGAGCGCGCGCAGCGCGAACTTGCTCATCGAGTAGGCGGACTGCCGCGGCGACGGCACGTGGCCGGCGACGCTGCCGATGAGCACGATCCAACCGCGCGCGCGGCGCAGCGCATCGAGCGAGGCGCTGACGGTGCGCAGTACGCCGAACACGTTCGTCTCGAATTGCCGGCGATAATCTTCCAGGCTCAGGTTCTGAAACGGGCCGACGACCGCGATACCGGCATTCGCCACGAGGATGTCGACGCAGAGGCCGCGCGCGCGAATCGCCGCGAACAGTTCGTCCACGGAATGGTCGTCCGTGACGTCGCACGCGTATGCATGCGCCGCTCCGCCGGCGGCGACGATTTCGCGCGCGAGCGACTCGATGCGCTCCAGGCGCCGCGCGCTCAGAATCACCTGCGCCCCTCGGCGCGCGAATTCGCTGCGCGAGCGCGGCGCCGATGCCGGCTGACGCGCCGGTGATCAGGACCGACTTGCCCGAAAAGGTCGCGCGCATGGGCCCCTCCTGCCCGGCATCTTACCAAGCTCGAGAAACGCGCCGCCGTACTGCTTGAAATTTCACCGCAGCGGAACGATAAAGGGGTTTCGGCTACGATGGCGGGCAATAGGACGGCAGGAGCAGGTCATGGCGACAGGTTGGGCGGGCGACAATGCGGTACACGATCAGATCGACGCCACCGTGAAGGACGCGGTCAATCGCGTGAAAAGCCGCCTGCCGGTGGGCCCTTCGCACACTCACTGTGCGGAATGTGGAACCGATATTCCCGAGGCGCGGCGCAACGCGATACCGGGCGTTCGCCTGTGCGTTTCTTGTCAGGACACCCACGACCGCGACGCCGCTCAATTCGCCGGCTATAACCGGCGCGGAAGCAAGGACAGCCAGCTACGCTGAGCGGGTGGGCGGGGGGGGGCCGGCCGCGCTGCGCGCCGTTCGCCGCCACCGGCGTTCGTTCAGACGTGCCTGAGCACTTCATGGCCGCCGTCCCAGATCATCCTGAGCGCCACGTACAGCACCATCAGCAGGCCGATCCAGGCGATCCAGCGATGCTTTTCGAGCAGCCCGGCGATCCAGCTCGCGGCAAGTCCCATCAACACCACGGAAACGGCAAGGCCGGTCACGAGCACCCAGATGTGCCCATGCGCGGCGCCGGCGACCGCCAGCACATTATCGAAGCTCATCGACAGATCGGCGAGGATGATCTGGAACATCGCCTGGCGCAACGATTTCGGCTTCGCGGCCGTGGCAAGGTGGGCCGCGGGCTGGTGCAGCTCGCGGTACATCTTCCACGACACCCACAGCAACAACAGCCCGCCGGCCAGCACGAGGCCCACGATCTCCAGCAATTGCAGGGTCACGGCGCTGAACGCGATGCGTAACACCGTGGCGCCGAGGATGCCCACGACGATTGCGGTGCGCTTCTGGTGCGCAGGCAGGCCGGCCACCGCCAGCCCGACCACCACGGCGTTGTCGCCGGCGAGCGTGAGGTCGATCAACAGCACCTGCAGAAGCGCCGCGAGTTCCTGCATCAAGGCACTGTCATGCATCGTCGCGTACTCGCGCTTTCGCCGTTCGGCCCCGCCGCGGGCCGGCTGGCGAGGAATAATCCATCATGGGCAGCGTATGGTATTGATAATCGCACGGCATCGAATGAGGAATGATACTTGAACGTCACCATCTACGGCTTGCCCACCTGCGACACGTGCCGGAAGGCGCGCAATTGGCTCGGGCGCAACGAAGTTGCCCATGAATTCATCGACTATCGCGCCAACCCGGTCCCCGCGGCGACACTCAAGGACTGGGCACAACAACTCGGCGGATGGGAAAAACTGGTCAACAAGACCGGCCCCACGTGGCGGAACCTCTTGCCCCAGCGCAAGAGTCCCGTGAGCGATCCGGAGTGGACGCTGCTGCTGAAGGAGTATCCGGCGCTGATTCGCCGACCCGTGGTCGTGCGGGACGGCGGCGGGGTGAGCGTAGGCTTCAACGACAAGGGATTCAGGAAGCTCTTCGAGCGCTGATGCGGCCGCGCACTGCGGTGCGGCGGGAGGCCGCCCAGCCCCGACTCAGTATAAATACGAGTGGCGCCGTGGTCGCCGGCCGTGCAACGTTGGCGCCATGGGGTTCACCACACGGGGCGTACATCATGCAAATACCGCTTCAGATCACCTTGCGCCACATGGAGCCGTCGCCCGCGCTCGACGCGCGGATCCGCAAGCTCGCCGCGGAACTCGAACACTTCAGTGCTCACATCATGCACTGTCATGTCGTCGTCAGCGCGCCGCACCAGCATCATCATCAAGGGAAACTGTTCGACGTGCGGATCGACATCACGGCGCCCGGCGCCGAAATCGTGATCAACTCCGAGAATCGCGGCAGCCATGCGCACGAGGATGTCCAGGTCGCCTTGCGCGACGCGTTCAAGGCCGCTCGGCGCAAGCTGCAGGACTACGAGCGGGAGCGGCGCCAGGATGTGAAGACGCACTACAAGCAGCCGCAAGGATGGATCAGCGAGCTTTCGCCGGCGGAGAACTTCGGCCGCATTGAAACGCCTGAAGGACGCGTGGTCTACTTCCACCGCAACAGCGTGGTCGATGAAGATTTCGACCGGCTGGTGACCGGCATCGAAGTGCGGTTCGCGGAGGAAGCGGGCGAAAACGGGCCGCAGGCGAGCAGCGTGCACGTCCTGCGCGGCGTGCACCCGGAGGAATGGCCGCGCGGTTAGCGTTGGCGCGCCCGACTGGATTCGAACCAGTGACCCCTGCCTTCGGAGGGCAGTACTCTATCCAGCTGAGCTACGGGCGCGTAGATCGGGGCGGGGATAGTACCCGCGAAGGCCAAGCTCCGTCCAGTGACGCGGCCCGGGCGCGGATTATGGGATGCCGACGGCTTCGACCCAGGTCGGACTCTTGCCGACGCGGTACTCGCCCAGCGCGACGAGTTCGCCGCTCGTGGCCTCGATCGCGTGGCACACGACGGTGTTCGAAAGCTGTCCGGCGGCGATCAAGTAGCGCCCCGCCGGATCGATATGGAATGCGCGCGGTTGCTTGACCGTCGGATAGGATCCGATGCGCGTCAGGGCGCCCCGCGCAGGATCGACGGCGAATGCGGTGATCGAGCTCGTCGTCCGTTCCGACGCGAACAGGAACTTTCCATCCGGCCGGAAATGGATGTCCGCCCCCCAGGGTTGGCCCGCAAACCGCTCCGGCAAAATGCTCGCGCTCTGGGTGACCGCTCCAACGGTACCGGACGCCGGATCGAACGGACGCAGATCGACCGTGCCGTCGAGTTCATTGACCACGAGGATTTGTTTGCCGTGCGGCGTGAAGATGATGAACCGCGGCCCCGACTTCGGGCGCGTACCGACCGTCGGCGGGTCGTTCGGCGAGATTCGGCCGGAAAGCACGTCGAACCGCTCTTGGTAAATCAAATCGCCGCCGAGGCTCGTGTGCAGCACGAAGCGATTCGACGGGTCGGCGACGATGCAGTGAGCCTTGGGTTCGGTCGCAACGGTCTGCAGCGTGTCGCCGACGACGCCGTCCGGACCGATCGCACTCACCGCCACCCCGTTACCCGCGTACGACGCGCTGAACAAGTAACGCCCCGTGCGATCCGTCGACAGATACGATGTCGTATCCGCAAGAGGCGTGGTTCGCAGGAGGATCGGCAGACCGCTCTTGCGATTGATCTCGAAGGTCGCGACCGCGGCTCGTCCTGCGCCGCAAAGATGTCCCGCGTAGAGAAATTGCCTCCCCGGGTCGAGCGCGAGCACAACCGAGCGCCCCCCGTGCGCGGGCCGCCGAACGGCGACGGTCGCGAGCGGCACCATTTCGCCGTTCGTGCGCAGTTCGAAGACCGAGAGATCCTGGCTGTCGGCGTTCGCGACGTAAACGACGCAGCGTGCTTCGGCCTGCGCATTCATCAAGCGGAGCGCCGCGCGGTCACTTGAATTTCGATCTTCATGCGCGGATCGACCAAGCCGGCGCGGATCATGGTCGCCGCCGGCCGAATCCCGCCGAAATATCGGCCGAGTGTCGGCCAGCATTCGGAAAATTCCGCGGAGCCCGCGAGGATGTACAGCACGCGCACGACGTCCTTCAACTCGGCGCCGGCTTGCGCGAGCGCGTCTTCTATGTTGCGCAGACATTGCTCCGTTTGTTCGGCGAGACCGTCGGCGATCGTCATCGTCGAATAATCGAAGCCGGTCGTACCGGAAACGAAAATCCACTCGCCGTCGACGACCGCGCGCGAGTAGCCGACGTCGCGTTCGAACGGGGATCCGGAACTGATCAGTCGGCGTGTCATCGGCATTCCCTCGTGATCGAAGAAATCAATCGAGTATTATCGCGCAGGATGAGGCGCCGCGCGATCCGTGGCGAATGGCCGACCATGCCGCCAGTTTCGCGGCATACGTGACCGACGCGTTCGCGGGGCTCGTCGACGGCAGGCGAATTCGCGCGATGTCGCGCGCCTTCGCATCGAGGCGCGGGCTCACGAACCGGTGGAAGAGACTCTCCGCCATCGCGCCGTTCAAGGCGATGAGTTCGATTTGCCGGTGGGATGCAAAGAACCAGGCGAAGTCGTTCGGCCGGATGGTGCCGGGCTCGATTTTGGAATCGAGGCTCCCGGCGCGCCTGGCCGACGCGCAAACGTCCCAGACCGCGATGCGCCGCTCGATCAGGCGCGACCTGCGCTCGGCATACGGCAAATCCCATCCGGCGCCGAACAGTTCGCCCATGATGCGCCAGAAGGCGTTTTGTGGTTGCGCGTAGTACTCGCCGCGCGCGAGCGACGCCCGGCCCGGCAAGCTGCCGAGTATCAATACGCTGGCGGCAGGGCCGGCGACGGGTGCAAAGCCGACCGAGGATGCGGTGCGCGACACGGAACGCGGCCGGCGGCGCTAGAGAACGAACGGAATCACCGCCGCGACCCGCCGCGCGTACGCCTCGAATGCCGCGCCGAAACGCCGCCGCATTCCCGCCTCCTCGAGGTATACGCGCCGCCAGATCGCGAGCGCCGCCAAAATGGCCGCCGCGAGGCCGCGCCATTGTCCGATGGCGATCGCGGTACCGACGAACGCGAGCAATAGGCCGGTGTAGATCGGATGACGAACGATGCGGTACGGGCCGCTCGTGACGAGTTCATGTTCCACCTTGATCGTGATCGTTCCGCTCCAGTTACGGCCGATGTGGCGACGCGCCCAGACGGCGAACGCAAGACCCAGGGCGGTCAGCGCCGCACCAATCCAAAAGGCCGCCGGCGTGTGCAGCACGTTGGGAGCGTACCGGCCGTCGAACGGCATCCGGGCCGGCGACAGGAGGAGGAATGCGAGCATCAGCGGCGCCACGTGGAGGAATTTGGACCCGGGTGATTCACTCCACTCGTTCGCCTTGACGTTGCGCGCCGCGATCCACCAATAGAGCGCCCAGCCGAGCCAAAGCGCCGGAACGAGGCCGCGCAGGATCACGCGCATGCACTGCGGCCGCGCTCGCTCGACGGCGCTCGGCCGGTCTGCGGTTGTTCCGCCGTCATTGACCGCTCCAATGGGTTTTCGCGCTGATCAGATTCTGGCGACGAGGACACGGTCGATTTGCCGGTCCGCGCCGACGTCATAATACTTCGATCCCACGTCGACGAAACCTTCCTTCCCGTAAAACGCGATCGCGCGCCGGTTGCGCTCCCAGACGCCGAGCCAGAGATGTTCGCCGCCGAAGTCGCGGGCGGCGGCTCGCGCGGCGCTCATGAGCCGCTGCGCAAGACCGGTGCCATGCGCCGATCGATCGACATAGAA
>CAVQYI010000008.1:0-113306 GCA_963718135.1 uncultured Pseudomonadota bacterium
AATCACGCGGCTGTCGTAGAGCACCGTGCCGTCGTTAAGAATCTATCAGCGTAGGTATCTTGCCAGGGGATTGTCCACGATGATTGCCGCGCTGCGATTGACGGGGTGAGGGCTCGCGGTACGAGCTCGATCCGTTCGCGCAGTCCGAGTTCGTGGGCGGCGACCAGGCACTTGCGCACGAACGGCGACGGTGCGGCATAGAAGAGTTTCATAGGCGTCTCACGGGAATTTGCATTCATGCTGCCAAATGCCGAGCGGCGCCGCACAGGCCAAGGTGGTGGTGCGCCGCTCCGCGCATCCGCGATCAGCCGGGAGCGGCGTCGGTGTTCCAAAGTAGCGCCGGTAGATGTATAGGTGCAGTGCCTGCAGCACCGTCGCGATCAGGAACGGCGCCGTCAACCAGCCCGCGTGGATCAGCCAACCACCGAGTACCGGGCCGGTTGGCGCGGATTTGCGCCGACAGGTTCTGCACGCTCGCGGCGAGCCCACGCCGCTCGGGGCGCGTCAAGTCGGCGGCCACCGCCTGCCGGGCCCCGGCTGTCCCTTGATTGAACGCGGCGCGCAGCGCGTACAGCGCGACCGCATCACCGAACAAGGGCGCGAACGGCGTCGCGAGGAGCGCCGCCAGCCCGATCGATCGCATCCACAGGACCGATCGCACGGCGCCGAATCGCAGGCTCAGCTTGCCGCTCAACGCCCGAGCCCAGCGACGCGAGGAGAAAGCTAGCGGCCGATGCGGACCAATCAGTGCGGGGCGCTCGCCGAAACGCCGTGCGAACCAGTACGCCATCAGTGGTCCGATGATGCCGATCGCGAGACCATTCATGGCGTTGGTCAGCGCCAGGCGCCGCAGCTGGTCATTTTCCCGACGCGTCAGTCGAGCCGCGGCGCTCAGGGCCGCACGATCCGGCGCAGCCGCTGCGGCCGCCGCCGCCGGCGCTGCCGGTTCGCGCGCACTGCCGATCAATGCCATCGCGATGATCGATCCGGCGAGCGGCACGAGGAACAGCAGCCTGTAATTGTCGAGATCCTCGAAGCCGCGGCCGAACAACGCCGGCAGCGCCACCGATGCCGCGCCGAGAGCCATGCCCAGAAAGCCGAGCGTCGCGTTCAGCGAGAGCGCACGACGCCGCGCCGCGCCGTCGAGCTCGCGCGCGAGCCACGCCTGTTCGACCGGCGCGAAAGGACCGGCCGAGCCATTGGCGCCGCGCCCGAAGCCGGCGATGGTGGCCGCGCCGATCAGCACCGCCTCGTCCGGCGAGAGCATGGCGGCGAACGCGGCCGCGGCGGCGGCCGCTTCATAGAGAAGCAGCAGTTCGCGGCGACTGCGGCGGTCGCTGAGCGGCCCGACGATCAGCGTCATCAATGCGCCGAACGCGAGGCCGGTCATGAGAATCGTGCCGATCGCCGCGCCGCCGTAGCCGAGCGCGTGCAGATACAGCGAGAAGCTGGCGACCGTCACGCCCTGTCCCAAGCTGCGACTCGCGCGCGCGGCCAGCAAGAGTCGGACATTTCGCGTCAGGCCGAGGCTGCCCGTCGGGAACGCATCGATCATCGTGGGTCGTCTCGCGGCGTGTCAGCGGCTCGCGATGTCGAGCAGCTCGATCGCCTCGTCATCCAGCGTGAGCCGCGTTGCCTGCATGAGCTCGCTCAACTGCGCAACACTCGTCGCACTCGCGATCGGAGCGATCACGCTCGGCCGTGCGATCAACCAAGCCAACGCCACCTGCGCCGGCGTCGCGCCGTGGCGCGCGGCGGCCTGGTCGAGCGCGGCCAGGATGGAGAAGCCGCGGTCGTTGAGGCAATCCCCGATGCGCGCACCGCGCGGGCTCTTCGTCAGATCCTCCCGGGAGCGATACTTGCCGGTGAGGAAGCCGCTCGCCAGCGAGAAATAGGTGATGACGCCCACCTGGTGCGCGAGGCAAACCGGCTCCAGGTCCTTCTCGTATTCGGCCCGGTCGTACAGGTTGTAGAGCGGCTGCAGGCTCTGATAGCGCGGCCACCCCTGTCGAGCGCTGATCCGAATCGCTTCGGCGAGCCGCGCGCCCCTATAATTGGACGCGCCGATCGCGCGAATCTTTCCCTGTTCGACGAGGCGCGCATACGCGCCGAGTGTCTCGTCGAGCGGCACGGTCTCATCGTCCGTATGCGACTGGTACAGGTCGATGTAATCGGTCTGCAGCCGCCGCAGCGAAGCTTCGACCGCACGCGCGACATACCCTTGGACAGACCCTTCATGCCGGGACCCATTTCCGTGCCGACCTTGGTCGCGATGACCACGCGGCTGCGTGCGCCGCGCGCGCGCAGCCACTTGCCGATGATGATCTCGGATTCACCGCCCTTGTTGCCCGGCACCCAGTGGGAATAGCAATCGGCGGTGTCGATGCAGTTGAATCCCGCCTCGACGAAGGCATCGAGCAGCGCAAACGAGGTCGCCTCGTCCGCCGTCCAGCCGAATACGTTGCCGCCGAAGACGAGCGGCGCAATTTCCAGCCCGGATTCCCCCAGTTTGCGTCTCTCCATCTCGAACCTCACCCGCTCATCCCGGCGCGCCGCCTGCCCTCGAGCGCGGGCGCCGTCTCATGCAGCGCGAGCGCGAGGAGCCCGGCGGTGATGCACAGGCCCAGCATGATCCACAGCGGCGCCGACAAGCCGGCGACATCCGCCGCCCAGCCGGCGAGCGCGGGGGACAACACGCCGCCGAACACCTCGCCCGTGCCCATGACGAACGCGATCGCCGTCGTCATGGAGCCGCGGCTGACGGTTTCGGACGGGATCGTACCCATGAACAACGGGAATACGCCGTTCAGCGACCAGCCGAAAAAGAAAATGACCGCGAGGATCCACACCGAACCGCCGAAGAACATCGCGCCGAGAGGCAGTATGACGCCGAGGAAACAGGTGAAGATCACCACGGGCTTGCGCCCGATGGAATCGGAGATTCTCGACACGACGAAACTGCCGACGGTCGCGGAGATGCCGAGGGTCCCCATGAGCCAGCCCATCTCGGCGGGCGGTAAGCCGCGAACCTTCGTCAGGAACAGCGGCGTGAAGGTCCAGCAAATCACGAGATAAGCGACGAGCAGGATGGCAATGAGCGCACACAGAATCATATTGCGGTGGCGCAAGATTTCCCGCAGGTGCTCGCGCAGAGGCGTCGCAGCGGTCTGGTGCGTCGCCGTCGTGGCAGGCTCGCGGACGAAGCGCCATATGAGCAGCGCGGAGATCAATCCAGGCACGCCCGCGAGAAAAAAGGCCGCATGCCAGCCGTAAGCGGCGGTAAATCCGACGAGCAGCACGGGCGCGACGAAGGAGCCGAGCAAGTTCGAGCCGAAGTTCTGCATCACGCCCATGGCGACGCCGCGCCGCTCAGGCGGCACGGCGAGCGCCGTGATGGATTGTGAAATTGGCGCGATGCCGCCGTCGGCGAACCCCATCAACAGCCGCGAGCCCAGCAGCATGGCGAAGGACGTCGCGAGCCCGGTCAGAAAGGAACACAAGGAGAAGGCAATCGTCGCGCCGACGAGATAGGCTTTGCGCCGGCCGCTGCGGTCCGCCCGCGCGCCGACGAAAAGCGCCGATAGCGCCCAGGCGAACGACAGTGCCGAGGAAGTCAATCCAACCTGGGTGTTCGACAGCCCGAGGTCGGGCTTGACGAAGGGCATGACGAAACCAAGCGCATTGCGGTCGAAGAACAAAATGCCGAAATTCAAGCTCAGCAGCGCGACCAGCACCGCCTGATGACGTTCGAACTTCGGCGCCGCGAGCTTGTGCGCCGTGCCTTCCAAAGCTGCCATGGAGTCTCCGTATTTCTTATGCCGTCGCGCAGCTTACGATATTTCGCCGATCTTTGAGGGGTGGTGCCGCCGCGCCTGCCGATTTCGCCGCATTCCATTGCCGTTTCCGCGCAGTAAGGCGGCGGTCCTTGCGCTAGGTTTGCGCCAATGACGGACGCTGGTTATCGATATCGCTTGCGTGAGCCCTACGGCAATCCCCGGGAGCGGGGCGCGCCGCCGCCGGTCCATAGCCGCACGGTCGAGCAGGGGATGATCATCGAGCGCAACGTCGCGGTCAGCTTGCGCGACGGCGTGCGGGTTTACGCCGACGTGTTCCGCCCTGCGGACGAGCAGCCGGGGCCGCCGATCGTCATCTGGACCCCCTACGGCAAGCATTGGTACGGCGCGCTGGAGAAGGATCCGAACACCGCGGTCCGCGAGGACATGGTGTCGCACTACGCGACGTTCGAGGGCGCCGATCCGGTGTACTGGGTTCCCGCGGGCTATGTGATCGTCAACGTCGATGCGCGCGGAACCTGGTATTCCGAAGGGACGTCGACTTTTCTGTCGCCCGAGGAGGCCGAGGCCTTCTACGACGTCATCGAGTGGGCGGGCGTGCAGCCGTGGAGCACCGGCAAGGTCGGGACTGACCGGCGTCTCCTACCTGTCGCAGAGCCAGTGGAAGACGCGCCGCGCTGCAGCCGCCGCACTGGCGGCGATGAACATCTGGGAGGGATGGAGCGACACCTATCGCGAAGTCGCGCGCCACGGCGGCATGCCCGACACGTCGTTCTGGACGAAGGTCGTCGTCCAACGCCTGGGGCGTGAGCACGCACCCGATCGAGGACATCGTGCGAAGAGACGGTGGATCATCCGCTGTTCGACGCGTTCTGGGCGTCGAAAGTCGCGGATTTCTCCCAGATCGTCGTGCCGGCCTTCATCGTCGCGTCGCTGGACCGATCAGGGATTGCACGAGCGCGGCACGCTCGAAGGATTCAAGAAGATCTCATCGCCGCAGAAGTGGCTGGAGATCCACGGCCGCAAGAAGTGGTCGTACTACTACGAGCCCGAGAGCGTCGCGCGCCTGCAGGCGTTCTTCGACAAATTCCTCAAAGGCATCGACTCGCCGCTGGACTCCTGGCCGAAGGTGCTGCTCGAAGTGCGCGAGAGATATTACGTCGGCGCGCAGCGCGGCGAGAACGAATGGCCGATCGCCCGCACGCAATACACGCGAGCTCTATCTCGACGCGAACAGCGGACGCATGCAGCGCGAGCCGGTTGCGCAGGCCGCGTCGTGCAGTTACGACTCGCTCGGCAGCGGCCCCGGGCGCGCACCGAGCCGAGTTCGATCACGTGTTCGAGGAGACGACGGAACTCATCGGCCACATGAAGCTGCGGGTCTTCATGGCGGCCGAAAGCGCCGACGACATGGACATCTTCGTCGGCGTTTACAAGTTCGACGCCCAGGGCCGCCACGTGCCGATGGCCTACTACACGTATTTCGACGACGGGCCGGTCGCGCTCGGCTGGCTGCGCGCGTCGCACCGCGAACTCGACCGCGCGCGCTCGACCGAGTACCAGCCCGTGCTTCTCCACCAGCGCGAGCTGAAGCTCGAGGCAGGCAAGGCCGATGCCGCTGGATATCGAGATCTGGCCGTCCGGCACGCTGTTCGAGGCCGGAACGCGGTTGCAATTGATCGTGCAGGGCACCGATCTGCAGAAGTATTCGAAGACGCGCCATCCCGTCTACACGCGGCACGAAGACAGCGTGAATCACGGCCGGCACGTGATCCGCACGGGCGGCGCGACCGATTCGTACCTGCTCGTTCCGGTGATTCCGCCGCGGTGAGCACCGCGCCGCCCGGGCATCGTTTGATATGCGCGGAACACAGCGCCTAGAATAGCCGCGGATCTCGTCGCGATACCCGCTCGGCCGGCGGCTACTGAAGGAAATCCCCGTGGAAGCATATTCGACGGCGACCGTACACAAGAAAGAGAAGGTCGATTACTGGCAGGACCTTTGCAGCCGTACCTATGCCGACCTCAAACTGAGCCCGCACGACCACCGCAATTTCGACGGTGAGCTGCGCCGGTCTTTCGCCGGCCCGCTTTCCTTCGTCAAGGTGAGTTCTTCGGCGGCGTGCATCACCCGTTCGGAAGATCACGCGACGCGCTCGTCGGATCACCGATTCGACATCTTCCTGACGCTGCGCGGCGAAAGCGTCTGCGTCCACAACGGACAGCGCGCCGTGCTGCGGCCCGGGGATTTCACTCTCGTCGACATCTCGCTGCCGTATCGCTTCGAGTTCGAGGACTTCTGCAGCGCCGTTTCCATGAGCATGCCGCAATCGCTGATCGGCGCCTACCTGCCGGCGCCGAAACTCCACCTCGGGAGGCCGATGTCGGGCCTGCTCGGCATCAATCGGCTGGCGTCGGTGATGATCGATTGCCTGTGCGATCAGGTCCAGTCGGGTCAGGTCGGCGAACTGACGCCATCGCTGATCCGCGACATACTGGACATCGTCGCGACCGCCTACTCCGCGATCGGCCCGCCGGCTTCCGAGTCCGCGGCCGCGGGTTCGCGCCGCGTTCAGATCCGCGCGTTCATCGAGGCCAATTTGCGGGATCCGCGCCTCACGCCGCGGCATATCGCCTCGGGTCTCGGCATCTCGCCGCGATACCTGCGCCTGCTGTTCTCGCAGGAAGAGGAAACGATCTCGCGCTACGTCACGCGCCGGCGACTCGAGGAAGCGGCCCGCGAACTGGTCAGCGCCGCCTGGCGCCGGACCACGATCACCGACATTGCCTATCATTGGGGCTTTGGCGACGCGGCCCACTTCTCGCGCGCGTTCCGCGAACAATTCAGCGTGAGCCCGCGCCGCTACCGGCAAGCGCAGGGCAAACCAAGCTAGATTGCCCGCGGCGGCGCACGCTGCCGGTTTCGCGCCGTTTCATTGCCGCTTTCGCGCAGTTCCCGCCGAGTCATTGCGCTAGCTTATGGCGCGAACATCGACGGTTCGGCGCCGTTCCGGGGCATGGCGGACCGACCGAAAATAATACCGGGGGAGACAGCATGACGGCTCATCGACGCAGTACGGCACTCGAGTTGTGGGGATTGCGCGCGCATTGGCATCGGCGCGCCTGCGGCATGGCGCTCGCCGGCGCCCTGATGGCATCTTTCGCCGCGGGCGCACCGGCCAGGGCCGCCGCAGAGTCGGCGGCGGCCGCGTCCGACACCCCGGGCCAGCTCGAGGAGATCACGGTCACGGCTCGCTACCGCAAGGAGAACCTGCAGAAAATTCCGATCGCGATCACGGCGCTGCGCGCGGATCAACTCGAGGCGCACGGCTTCGGCAACATCGTCGATTTGACCAAGGTCGCGCCCAACGTCACGTTGCAACAATCGGGAAGCAACGGCGGCAAGACCGCGGTCGCCTTCATCCGCGGCGTGGGACAGAGCGACTTCACCCTGGCGTTCGAGCCCGGCGTCGGCTTCTACATCGACGATGTCTATTTTGGGACGGTGTTCGGCGCGATGTTCGACCTCGGCGACATCAACCGGGTGGAGATCCTGCGCGGCCCGCAGGGAACGCTGTTCGGCAAGAATAACGAGGGCGGCGCCGTACGCATCTTCACGACGCAGCCGAAGGGCGACAACTCGGGCTACCTCGATGTCGGCTACGGCAGCTACAACCGCGCGCGGCTGAAGGCTGCATACGACTTCAGCATCATTCCGGACAAGCTCGCGATGCGCATATCGGGCGGCGTGAACACGGTCGACGGCTATGTGACGCGCTACGATTTCGTCTGTCTGCATCCGAACCTGGCGGGCAATTTGCCGCGCTTGACGAACGCACCCGATTGCAAGCTCGGCCACGAAGGCGGCGACACGGTCGAGACGCTGCGCGCGAACGTGCGCTGGACTCCGAACGACGCTCTCGAGCTCCGGTTCTCGGCGGATGCGCTCAAGGACACGGGTCAACCGGCGGCGACCAAGACGCTCGCGATCACTCCCGGCGGCGCGCTGGCGGACTACAACACCAACGTGCTGCTGAATCCGGCGTCCGGATTCTACACAGGGGTTCCGATCGACAGCCGGTTCATCACCAACAGCCCGTACTCGACTTACTCGACGTTCAAGGAACTGAGTTCGGGAATCAGCCTCGACCCGGCGAACAACGTCGATTCGTGGGGGGTCTCCAATACCGTGCTGTGGAAGACGCCGATCGGTCTGCACGTCAAGAACATAGTGGCCTACCGCGGTTATTCGGGAAACTTCTCCTTCGACGCGGCGGGCGCACCCTTGAGCACCGTGATGTACGCCAATCCGGACTTCATCCACCACCAATTCAGCGAAGAGGTGAATCTCGGCGGCAGAGCGTTCCACGACAAGCTCGATTGGGTCGTGGGCGCCTATTACTACGACGGCTACAGCAAGCAAGGCAATGGTCCGGTTCTGCTGACCTCGGCCGAACTGGTGCCGCCTAACCCGAGCCCGTTCTGCACGATCGGCTGCTACGGGTTGAACTTCATGACCAACGACCCGGTCACGGTGAAAAACAAGTCCTTGTTCGTCCATGCGAACTATCGCATCACCGACAAGCTGTCGACGGAACTCGGCGTTCGCTACACGGACGAATCGAAGAAATACACGTTCTCGCGCATTCTGTTGCCGATCAATCCGCCCGACATCCTGTTCACGCCGGCCTTCGATCCCGACTATCCGTCGCTCGCCGGCTTCGCGAACAATCCGTCGGCGGTTTCCAAGACCACGCGATTCGATCCCAAGGTGGCGTTCCAGTACCAGTGGACGCCCAACCTGATGACCTACGTGCAATACGCGACGGGATTCAAGGGCGGCGGCATCAACCCGCATCCGGTGTTCGCGTCGCAGGTCGTCCCCTTCAAGGTGGAGACGCTCGCTTCCTATGAGTTCGGCGTGAAGAGCCAGTGGCTCGACAATCGAGTGCGCCTGAACGGCGCGATCTTCGACAGCAATTACCGGGACTTGCAGATCACCGTCATCGGCCCGGCGGGTGCGGACATCGTGCAGAATGCCGGCCGGGTGCGCATCGAAGGCGTCGAGGGCGAGGCGCAGGCCGAGCCGATTCCGAGGCTGGAGATCGACGCATCCTTCGGCTATTTGTATTACCACGCGCTCGACCTCGGCTCCGCCGCGGGCGTTGCCGGCGGCCCGACGCTCGACACCAAGCCGCCCTACATTCCCACGTGGAAGTTCAATATCGGTGCGCAATACGGCATCGACCTGCAAGGCGCCGGCCGCCTGACGCCGCGGCTCGACTGGACCTACCAGACCAAGGTCTTCAACGATCCGTCCAACAATCCGCTGGCGGCGCAGGCTGCCTACGGGTTGCTCGACGCGCGCTTGACCTGGGACACGCCCTTCAAGGGTTGGCAGGCCGCGCTCGAGATCCAGAACGCGCTCGACAAGGTGTATTACGTCAACAAGTACGACGACACCGGCGAGCTTCAACGCGATGGACGGGCAGCCGGGCATGCCGCGAACGGCGTTCGTCTGCGTCCAGACGAGCTTCTGATCGGTTGAGCGTGAGCCGCGCATGACCCAGCGAGCGACGACGATTCAGGCCTACCGCTTGCGCGTCGCCGCTCAGCGTGCCCGAGGCGCGCGGCGGCGACGCCGCCGGTCTATCGGCGCACCGTCGAGCGCGGCGATGATCATCGAGCGCGACGTGCCGGTCGCGTTGCGCGACGGCGTGCGCATCTACGTCGACGTCTATCGGCCGCTCGACGAAGAGCCCGCGGCGCCGCTGATCGCCTGGGGACCGTACGGCAAGCACATGCCGAACGAACTACGGCAGCGCTTCCCGACCGCGGGCTTGAAGCCGGACACATGTCGCCGATCACCGCGTTCGAGGCGCCCGATCCGGTGTACTGGGTGCCGCGCGGCTACGCCGTGATCAACGTCGACACGCGCGGCACGTGGTATCTCCGAGGGCACCGCGACCTATCCTCTCGCCCGAGGAGGCGCAGGACTTCTACGACGTCATCGAATGGGCCGGCATGCCAGCCCTGGAGCAACGGCAAGGTCGGCCTGTCCGGCGTGTCCTATCTCGCCAGCGTCGCAGTGGCACGTCGCGGCGCTCAATCCGCCGCATCTCGCGGCGATCAATCCCTGGGAAGGCTGGAGCGATTTCTATCGCGAGGTCGCGTGTCACGGCGGCATTCCCGAGACCGAGTTCTGGGGCTACCTGCGGAGCCGCTGGGGCGCGCAGCACGACGCGCATCGAGGACTTGCGGCCGAGACGCGCGAGCACCCGCTCTACGACGCGTTCTGGGCTTCCAAGGTCGCCGAGCTCGCGAAGATCACCGTCGCCGGCCTACGTGGTGGCGAGCTGGACCGACCAGGGCCTGCACACGCGCGGCACGCTGGAGGGCTTCAAGCGCATCGCCTCGCCGCAGAAGTGGCTGCGAGGTGCACGGCCGCAAGAAATGGGCGTACTACTACGAGCCCGACAAGCGTCGCGCGGCAGCAGGCGTTCTTCGATCATTTCCTGCAAGGCGCTGCCGACCGACATCACGCAGTGGCCGCACGGTGCGGCTCGAGGTGCGCGAGCGCACTACGTCGGCGCGATGCGCGACGAGCGCGAGTGGCCGATCGCGCGCACTCGCTACACCAAGCTCTACCTCGACGCGCGAGAGCGCGTCGCTGCGAACGCGAGCCGGTCGCCGCGGCGGGTCATCCTGCCGCTATGAAGCCGTCTGCGGCCTGCCGGATCGCGGATCACGCGACGTTCGACATCAGGTTCGAGCGAGCCGACCGAGCTGACCGGCCACATGAAGCTGCGGCTGTTCATGTCCGCGGAAGGCGCCGACGACATCGATGTGTTCGTCGGCCTCCACAAGCTCGACGCGCATGGCGCGATCGTGCCGTTTTCCGTATTACGCCCAGTTCGAGGACGGGCCGGTCGCGCTCGGCTGGCTGCGGGCTTCGCATCGCGAGCTCGACGCGCAGAAATCCAGCGAATACCAACCCGTCCTTGCGCACCGGCGACTACAGAAAATCGAGCCGGGCGCGGTCGTTCCGCTCGACCTGGAGATCTGGCCGTCGAGCACGCGCTTCGAGGCGGGCGAAGGGCTGCGGTTGACCGTCCAGGGCAGCGACATCAACAAATATCCGAAAGCATCGGCGCCGGTCTATTTTCGGCACGAGGATACCGTCAACCGCGGGCTGCACGTCATCCACACCGGTGCCGCCTGCGACTCGTATTTGCTCGTGCCGTTGATCCCCGGTTGAGCGAGTGGACGCCGCGACCGCCGCAGCGCCTGAGAATCCCAGCCGCCGCGCCGCGTGGTACGCGGTCATCGTGCTCGCGGTCTGTTATACGTTCTCCTTCGTGGACCGTTTGATTCTCGCGTTCCTGGTCACGCCGCTGAAGCACGATTTGCACCTGAGCGACACGCAGATCGGCCTGCTGCAGGGGATGGCGTTCGCCGCGTTCTATTCGATCCTCGGCATTCCGTTCGGACTCGCGGCGGATCGCACGAATCGACGCAATTTGATCGCCGCCGGCGTCGTCGCATGGAGCCTGATGACGAGCTGCGGCAGCATTGCCCGGAGCTTCGGCACGCTCGCGCTCGCACGCGCAGGTGTAGGGATCGGCGAGGCGACGCTCGCGCCCGCGGCGTTTTCGATGATTGCGGATTATTTCCCGCGCGAGCGGCTGAGCTCGGCCATGAGCGTCTACTCGATGGGCATACAGATCGGCATCGGCTTTGCGCTGATCCTCGGTGGTTTCATCGTGCAGACCGTCATGCGCATGCCGGCGGTGGACGTGCCGGGGTTCGGAGTCCTGGAGCCGTGGCGACTGACCTTCCTGATCGTCGGCGCGCCCGGCGTGTTCATCGTGGCGCTGTTGGCCACGGTGCGCGAGCCGCCGCGCCGCGCGGCGCACGCCCGGCTTGACGTCGCGCCGCTGCGCGCCCGTCTCGCGTACGTGATGGGGCAAATCGGCGCGCGGTGGCGATCGACACTCGGCATATCGGTCATGATGGCCTGTCAGGCGATGAGCAACTATGCCTTCGGCAGCTGGTGTCCGGCGTTCTTCGAGCGCATCCACCATTGGCCGAACGGGCGCACGGGTCTGGTATTGGGTCTACTCGCGATGCTCGGCGGCTGCACCGGATTGTTCTGCGGCGGCCGGCTATCCGATCGCTGGCTGCATCACGGAATTGCGGACGCGCCGCTGCGCGTCGGCCTCGTCAGCCTGCTCGGCGTCTCGGCGACGTTCGTGCCGGCGATGCTGTCGCCGTCCGTGAGCGCCACCGTCGCGCTGCTCGTGCCCGCGGTATTCTTCCTGGCGCTGCCGATCGGCTGCTCCTATGCATCGATCCAGATGATCTATCCGAACGAGGTTCGCGGCACGGTGTCGGCGATCGTGCTGCTCGTGCTGAACCTCCTCGGTCTCAGCCTCGGCACGCTGTTGCCGGGCCTGCTCGACGACAGGCTGTTTCACGGCGGGATGATGCTCGGCAAGTCGATCGCGCTCACCGCGAGCATCGCATCGCTGACCGGCGCCGTCGCCGTCTTGTTGACGTTGGGCGCATATAGGCGCGATTTCGCAGCCGCTGCGCCGTCCGCACCCGTCTAGGGTTAAGATCGCCGTCACGCATCCTGGGTATATGTGTGAACCGACATGAAAACACGATTGGCTGCCGTTCTGTTCGCCGGCATCGCGCTGCTGACGGCCTGTTCGAAGGACTTCAAATATTCCGGTGACGGCCGGCTCATAGACAACGGCTGGATGAGCGCCCACGAGCGCTACGTGGTCGAGCTCGGGCGTGTCGATTTGGGCCGCACGGGATCGGTGAAGTTCAAGATGGCCGGGCTGCCGCCGAACTATTTCGTCATGGGTCTGCGGGTGCCTGGCCGCGTCGACCGAGGGTCGAGCGGCGGTGCGGCAACTCCCGCGGATGTCGCGGTCGAGTTGTACCGGCAGAAGTTCGGCGTGATCACCATGCTCACGGGGCCCCTCGACAAGTGGACGTGGTCCGTGCCGAAGCGCGGCGACTCGGCGTTCGTCTACCAACGACAGGGCTCGCAATCCTATTTCGACGCGTTTACCGAAGCCCACTATCAGGTGACGGTCACGGTGAACACGCCGGATCCGTCGATTCCCGCCGGCACAGAACTCGTCATGATGGGCGGCGGTTGGCGGTAGGCGCCGCCCGCCGGCACGCTCCATGACGGGCGGTTATATCGACGGAACGAAAGGTTCTTTCGAGGAAACGGAGTCGTCTTCTACACTCGCGGCCAAGCCTGATGGTCAGGCGCCGGACGGAGCGAACGATGAGCAAGATCCTCGATGAAGTCCTTGCCGCGAATGCGGACTATGTGCGGGATTTCGGCGACAAGGGCAAGCTGCCTCTGCCGCCCGCGCGGCGTTTCGCGATCCTGACCTGCATGGATGCCCGTCTGCATCCGTCGAAATACGCCGGCCTCGCCGAAGGCGATGCGCATGTGATCCGCAACGCAGGCGGGCGCGCGAGCGATGATGCCATCCGGTCCCTCGTGATCAGCTACAAACTGCTCGGGACGCGCGAATGGTTCGTGATCCACCATACCGATTGCGGCATGCAGTTGTTCACGGATGAAGTCATGGCTTCGCTGCTCGAGAAGAGCCTCGAGACGGCGACCGTCGATTCGAGCGGGTGGCACGATGTCGGCAAGGGGCCGGGATCGGTTGCCGGCAAATTCATCAAGTGGCACACGATCTCGAACCTCGAGCAGAGCGTCGTCGACGATGTGCAACGGATTCGCAGCCATCCGCTGGTGCCGAAGAGCATCCCGATCTACGGCTATGTCTACGACGTCAAGACCGGCCGTCTGATCGAAGTGCCGGAAGCCACGGTCGCGGGAGAATCCGCCTAAAGCGAGGGCGTCGGCGCCGCGGCCCGCCGGCGCTCTTCTTCGTTTTGGCAAGCGACGCAGCGCTTGGCGGTCGGGTAGGCTTCGAGCCGCTCGCGCGCGATCCCGTCCTTACATCGTATGCAGATACCGTAAGTGCCCATGACGATACGGCGTAGCGCCGCGTCGATGTCGCGAAGTTCTCGAATCTCGCGCGTGATTTCGGCGAGATTGACGTCGACCAGCAGGTCGGCGATCGACTCGTCGTCGGCGTCGTGGACTTGGCCCGCGATTTGGGCGTATTGCTCTTCGTCGCTGCGCAGAAGAGCGGCGTGAACCGCCTTGCGCAGCACCCCACGGCGCGCTTGCAGCGCGTGCTTGAAATGAGTGACGTCAACGCCGGGTGCCAACGGTGTCATGCTGCGTTCCTTCTGTCGAGATTCCCGCGATCTGCGCTCATCCAAGGCTATTTCAGCGGAAAGCGCCGCGATTGCCATAGGTGAATGCCGCAGTCGATCCGCATGCTCGCGCAGCATACGCACATGTACGGACGCCTTGGGCGGCGACGCTGGCCTAGAATTCGGCTCGATGGTCGTGGAGCAAGGAGGGCGGTATGAACGAATTAGTCGGAAGCCCGAGAATCGGCCAATGGTACCTGCGCGGCGACAAAGGCGAGACGTTCCTCGTCACCGGGCGGGATCAGCGGGCGGGTACGATCGAGATCCAATCCTTGGAAGGGGATCTCGACGAGATCGATGACAATAACTGGAGCGCCTTACCGCTCGAGTTTGCGGAGCCGCCTGAGGACTCCAGCGGCACCATGGATTCCCCGCCCGATGAGACCGGCAGCGAGGAAGCGGCCATGCCCGCGGCCGAGGCTTTGGAAGACTTGGAACTCGAACCGCTGGGCAAAGGCCTAGGAACCGAAGAACCGCTGCCCGACGAGGTGGACGTCGAACCGCGGTCTCGTTGACGGACGGATGGCTCGATTTGGGCGCAGGCGTCGTGCGCTTCGCCGCGGCGTGGTTTATTCTTCCGACCCGCCCTTTTTCTCTTTCGAAAGGATAGCCGATGCGAGCCGCTGTATTTAAGGCGTTGGGACAAGCTTTGTCCGTCGAGCGTGTACCCGATCCCACCCCCGGTCCGGACGAGGTCGTGGTCAAAGTCGGGCGCTGCGGCATCTGCGGTACCGACCTGCACATCACCGCAGATCCGATATTCGGAGTCCCTCCGGGAACGGTGTTGGGCCACGAATTCGCGGGCGAGGTCGTCGAAATCGGGGCGAAGGTCGACCGCGTGCGCAAAGGTGATCACGTTTCGGTATTGCCGGTCCGCAGTTGCGGTCATTGCGCCGCATGCCTCGTCGGACAGGTCGCCCGATGCGCCGAAATGAGGATCACGGGCGGCGGCTACGGCGAATACACGGTGGTGCAGCAGCGCCAGTGCGTCAAACTGCCGTCGACCGTTTCCGTCGCCGACGGCGCGCTGGTCGAACCGCTGGCGGTAGGGCTCCACGGCGTCAATGCCGGCCCGGTGACGACAGGGTCGCGGGTGCTCGTGATCGGCGCGGGTCCGATCGGCCTCGCTGCGGCATTCTGGGCGCGGCGCTTCGGCGCCGCGCAGGTTGCGGTGACGGCATCGTCGAATCGCCGCGAGGCACTCGCGCTCGGACTCGGCGCGACGGCGTTCGTGACGCCGTCGGACAATTTCGGCGAGGCGGTCAACAAGGCGCTGGGCGGGCCGGCGGATGTCGTGTTCGAAGCCGTCGGCAAACCCGGCTTGCTCGCGAAAGCCGTCGATCTCGTGCGGCCGCGCGGTACCGTCGTGGTCCTCGGGCTCTGCACGGTTGCGGATACCTATAATCCTTTCCAGACGATGGTCAAGGAAGTGCGGATCCATCCGTCGATGCTCTACGACTTGGGCGAGTTCGAGGCCGCGGTGGATGTACTCAACGCAGGCGACCTGGCGCCGCGGTCGATGGTCACCGAGACGGTGACTCTGTCCGACTTCCCCGCGGCGTTCGAGGCGTTGCGGCATCGGACGACCCAGTGCAAGACCCTGGTCGATGTTTGGGGTGCATAGGTATTTCCGCTAATCGACTTTTTCCGCGCGGGGCCTGAGCATTCCCTGTCGCTTGTCGGAGCCGGCCTGAGTTCCAGCCGGTCGTAGCGCAGCAATTCAAGTTCTAACGCGGAGGCCCCTATGAGCAAGGCAATGATCCATTTGCCGCAGGCCCGAAAACATAAGATGCCGGGGCGTCGCGCTTCACAAGCGGCGCCGGTCGACGCGCCGGCGCCGCGCACGACTCCGGCCGGTGCGATGCCGGATGGCCCGACATTCATGGAGCCCGAGCAGCGTCGGGCGATGATCGCCGAGGCCGCCTACTTCCGCTCCGAGCGGCGCGGCTTCGAGCCGGGCCATGAACTCGAAGACTGGGTCGCGGCGGAATCGGACGTCGAGCACCTGTCACCGCTGCCCGGGGCGCCGATGGTTTCCGGCAGCTGAGGTTTGGCGGACAATAAAGGCAGTGCCGCCGCCGGCGCGATCTGAGACGTTCACGCTCCGTTTTTGCGCCGCGGCAACGAAGATGCGAGTTCGTGGCTGCGCTCACGTGGCCGCTTCGCATGCGCTGAGATCCCGCTAAAACAATCGTCCCGACAATTACTTAGGCGAGCTGGGCGGCAAGCGTAATAAATCTGCAACATTCTCCCGCCAATATGCCGCGGTCGCTGCGCAACACCCGTGAAATTCGGGCCGCGCGGCGGACGCCGAACTGCGGCGCCTATCACTTTCAACATAGCGAGGATTTCCATGTTCAAGTCGACACTGACCGCCGTGCTGGCGGGTGCATCGATGGCCGCGGGCAGCGTGGCATTTGCGGACGGCAGTGCCACGACCGTCGGCGGCAAGACCTACGTCGATATGACGAATATCAATCAGACGAGCGACGGCAAGGACGCGGCCGCGAAAGGCACCGGCGTCGACGTCAAGCGTTTGTATTTGAATTTCTCCCATAGCTTCGACAAGGTTTGGTCCCTCAACGCGACGACCGACTTCAACTATTCCAGCAGCACGGGCGAGACGCAGCTGTTCGTCAAGAAGGCGAACATCCAGGCGAGCTTCGCCGACGCATTCACCGCGCGCCTGGGCGCGGCCGACATGCCGTGGATTCCGTTCGACGAAGACATCTACGGGTATCGCTACGTCGAGAACACCATCATCGATCGCCTGCATTTCGGCAATTCGGCGGATTGGGGTCTGCATACGCTCGGCAAGCTGGCGGACGGTCAAGTCAACTACGCCGTGTCCGTCGTCAACGGCAACGGCTACAAGAATCCGACCCGATCGAAGAGCGTGGACGTCGAAGGTCGGGTCGCGTATGTGCCGATTCCGGGCCTGACGTTCGCCGCGGGCTTCTACTCCGGCAAACTCGGCAAGGATGTCGCGAACACGACGGCCATCGTGCATCACACGACGGACCGTTTCGACGCCCTGGTCGGCTACGTCAGCCCGCAGTTCCGCGTCGGCGCCGAATATTTCACGGCGAAGAACTGGAACCAGGTGACGGCCGTGCCGACCGACAAGTCGGACGGATATTCGGTTTGGGCTTCGTACAACATTCAGCCGAAGCTTTCGGTGTTCGCGCGCGCCGATCAGGCCAAGCCGAAGAAGGATCTGAGCCCGGGCATGAAGGACACCTACTTCAACGCCGGTGTGGCGTACACGCCAGTGAAGAACGTCGATGTCGCGCTCGCGTACAAGCACGACAAGATGCAGAACGGCTCGCTCGGCACCAGCAACGGCACGATCGGCGGGCTCACCGAAGGCAAGTACGACGAAGTCGGCATCTGGATGCAGGCCTCGTTCTAAGCCAAGCGGCTTTTTGGAAAGGCGTCGGCGCCGGCCATTCTAGGCCGGCGCCTTCGCATTCAAACGGTCCTTGATTCGGTCCGCGACGCGCAACGCGTTGGCGATGATCGTCAGCGTCGGGTTCACGGCGCCGACGGACGGGAAGAAACTCGCGTCGGTGACGTAGAGATTGTCCAGCTCGTGCGCCCTGCAGTCGGTGTCGAGTACGGACGTGTCCGGATCCGTGCCGAAGCGCGCCGTGCCGGCCTGATGCGCGGTTCCGCCGATCGCGATGTGCTTGCCGAAAAAGTACTTTCGCTCGAGCAGTGCCGGGTGGGCGCCGGCCGCGCCGAGGAGCATTTCGAGTTTTTTCCGCAGGCGCAGATGCGCTTCGACATTATTGTCGGTGACGTCGAGAACGACCCGGTCGCCGTCGTAGTAGATGCGATTTCCGGCACGCGGCAGATCCTCGCTCGACAGCCAGAAGTTCATCGAATGGCGCGCGATCTTCTCGAACGGCGTGTTCGGCAGCCATTCCATCCAATCGGGCAGAATCTCGTCGCGGATTTGCGCCGGATGCGTGGCTGCGCACATTTGTATCAAGCCCAGCGGGTATTCCGAGTCGGCGGCACCGAAATAGTAATCGCTGACGGCGAGCGTCTTCTGGAACACGGCGTCATTGGGCTCGCGCAAAAGCGCCATCAACACCGATTGATTGTGGCGCATGTAGTTTCGTCCGACGAGGCCCGACCCGTTCGCGAGTCCCAGCGGGTGCGCGTCGCATGCCGATCGCAGCAGCAAGAGCGCCGAGGACAACGCGCCGCAGGCGACGACGACGATGTCGGCGGATAGGATCGTCCGCCCGCCCGCTTGCATCGTCTCGACGCCCACGACCCGCCGGCCGGACGAATCGGTGTGCAATTTCGACACGTACGCGCCGGTCATGAGCGAGAGGTTCGGATGGGCGCGCAGCGCCGGATCGACGCAAACGACCTGCGCGTCCGCCTTGCCGTTCAGCGGGCACGGAAAGCCGTCGAACGTGTCGCAGCGGATGCAGGTGCTCATCGGCGCGGCCTTGCCGTCCTTTTCGTCGAGCAGAATGCCGAGCGGCAGATGGAACGGACGCACGCCGCTCCTCGCCATGCTGCGCGCGAGTTCCTCGACTACGGGCTCGTGAGAGACCGGTGGGTGGGGGAACGGTCCGCTCGAACGCGGCTCGGTAGGATCCTCGCCGCGCCTGCCGTGCACATGGAACAGCCGTTCGGCCTCGGCGTAGTACGGTTCGTAGACGTCGTACTTCAGCGGCCACGCCGGCGACATTCCGTCGCGATGCGCGAGTCCTTCGAAGTCGCGCTCGCGCATGCGAATCAGCGCGGCGCCGTACATCTTGGAATTGCCGCCGACGAAATAATGCAGGCCCGGCCTGAATGGCCTGCCGCCGCGGTCGTACCAGGTCTCCTCGGCCTGGTACGCGGCGTCGACGAACACGTTCTCGGCGTCCCAGTTGCCGCGCTCGCGCGGCAGGTAACCGCCACGTTCGAGCAACAGGATGCGCTTGCCGGTCGGCGCCAATTTCTGCGCGAGCGACGCGCCGCCGGGACCGCTGCCGATCACGATCACATCATAATGGCCGTCGGGCATCGCCGTGCGCTCAGCCGTTCGTCGAGAAGCCGGGGTAGAGCGTCATCCCGCCGTCGACGTACAGCGTCGTGCCGACGACGTAGTCGGAATGGTCCGATGCCAGCCAAACCGCGGCGCGTGCGATGTCCTCGGGTTCGCCGATCCGGCCGTACGGGACGAGCGTCATGAGCTTGTCGTAAGCCTCCTTCGTGTCCCAGGCCGCCGTGTTGATCGGCGTTCGGATCGCGCCCGGCGCGATGCCGTTGACCCGGATTCGAAGAGGCGCGACTTCCTGCGCGAGGCTCTCCATCAGCAGTTTGATGCCGCCCTTCGATGCCGCGTAATTGGCGTGCCCCGCCCAGGGGATCTGCTGGTGCACGGAACTCATGCAGATGATCTTGCCGGCTGCGCAGGAAATCGAGGGGACGACGCCGCGCCTCAGGAATTCGCGTATCGCCGCGCGCGCACACAGGAACTGTCCCGTGAGGTTGACGTCGATGACGGTATTCCATTGCGCGATTGTCATCTCGTGGAAGGCGGCGTCGCGCTGCAGGCCCGCGTTATTGACGAGGATGTCGATCGTGCCGAACTCCTTCATCATGGCGTCGAACATGCCGGACACCTCCGTCTCGGACGAGACGTCCGCCTTGAGCGCGATCGCGCGCACACCGGATCGCCGGATCTCCTCGACGATGGCGCTCGCGGCGTCATCGCCGGCGACGTAATTCACGACGACATCGGCGCCCGCCGCGCCGAGCGCGAGCGCGACGCCTTTGCCGATGCCGGAGTTGGCGCCCGTGACCAGCGCCTTTTGGCCGGCGAGGATCTTGTGCGCGGGGAGCCTGGGGGAGGTTGAAGTGGACGGGGGGGCGGGGGTGGATGTCATCGCGCCGTTCTCCTCGGATTCGGATTGACGATTCAGGGTAACGGTCTCGTTGGACAGGCCGCAAGCGCAATGGTGCGGTCGGCGACGCGACCACCCGCACATTTTTCTCCGGCGGCGGTGGCGGAGCCGCACATGCAGCGCTTACACTGCCGGTGCCGCATGAAAAAGACCTTCATCTATCATCCGCGACTCTGGATTTCGGCGCTCGCCGGGCTCGCGATCTACTTTCTGCTGCCGCGGGACTGGCTCACGATCAGCCGAGTGCTCGTCGCGTGGAACGCGGCGGTCGTGTTGTTCCTCGTGCTGATCTTCCACTGGATGACGAGCCTGACCGCCACGCAGATCTGCAGCCGGTTCGCCGAGGAAGACGAAGGCACGACAGTGATCTCGATCATCGTTACCGCCGCGGCCTTGCTGGGTCTCGCGGCGATCGTCGCGCTCCTGTCGACGGTCAGGCAATTCACCGGTGCCGCACGCATCGCGCATTTGACGCTCGCGGCGCTGACCTTGCTCGACTCCTGGCTCCTCGTGCCGACGATATTCACGTCGCAATACGCCAAGATGTTCTACAGCGCGGGCCCGGAGGCGCGGCCGCTGCAATTCCCGAATACCGCGAGCCCGGTATTCTGGGATTTCGCGTACTTTTCGTTCACGATCTCGGCCGCGTGCCAGACGTCCGATGTTTCGACGCTGCAGAAGTCGATGCGCCGCGCCGTGATCGCGCATACGCTGATCTCGTTTCTGTTCAATGCCGCGATCCTGGGCTTCGGGATCAATGTCGGCGCCGGATTGATCGGCGGCGGCCAGTGAATTTCCGCGGCGCGTCGGTAGAGTCAAACGGAGGATCGAATGCCTGAGTTGCCGTCGACGATGCCGGTCATCGAGGTCGTGAGCCCCGGCGGGCCGGATCAGATTCGCCTCGCCAGGCGGCCGCTGCCGAAGCCCGGCGAGGGCGAGGTCTTGTTGCGCGTCGCGGCCGCCGGGGTCAATCGACCGGATATCCTGCAGCGCCAGGGCGCATATCCGCCGCCGCCCGGAGCTTCCGACGTCATGGGTCTCGAGGCGGCCGGCGAGGTGGTCGCGTTGGGTGCGCACGTGTCGGGACTCGCGGTCGGCGATCGGGTCACGGCGCTGATGCCGGGCGGCGGCTACGCGGGCTACGCGGTCGCCGCGGCGCCGCTATGCCTGCCGGTGCCGAACGCCTTCACGATGGTCGAAGCGGCGGCGTTGCCCGAGACCTTCTTCACCGTGTGGACGAATTTGTTCGAGCGCGGCGGCTGCAAGGCCGGCGACACGGTATTGATTCACGGGGGCACGAGCGGCATCGGCACGACGGCGATCCAGTTGGCCGCGGCATTCGGTGCGCGCGTGCTCGCGACCGCGGGATCGCCCGACAAGGCGAGAGCCTGCGAGCGGCTCGGCGCGTCGCGCGGCATCGATTACCGCACGGAGGACTTCGTCGAGGTCGCGCGGCGGGAGACCGAGGGAGCGGGCGTCGACTTGATTCTCGACATGGTCGCCGGCAGCTACGTGTCGCGCAATCTCGAGGCGGCCGCGGTCGATGGCCGCGATCGTCACGATCGGATTGCAGGGCGGCGCCAGTGCGGAGGTCAATATGGGCCTGATCATGCGCAAGCGCCTCTGGCTCACCGGCTCGACGCTGCGGCCGCGCACCGTCGCCGAGAAGGCGGTCATCGCCGAGGGTTTGCTGCGCCATGTCTGGCCCTTGCTGTCGGCGGGCAAGGTGCGGCCGGTGATTCACGCGACGTTTGCGCTCGCCGAAGCGGCCGAGGCGCACCGCTTGATGGAATCGTCCGCGCACATCGGCAAGATCGTCCTGTCCGTCTCCGGCTAACGCGTCATTCAGCAGGTGCGCCAAGCGCACGCCGGCACGTTCGAGCTGGATGCGCACGGCCGCGGTCGCCGCGGCTTCGTAACGGCGGCCGAGCCGATACCGCCCAGAGGCATCCGCCGGCGGCAGATCCCCGTAGGCGACGGTGCGCGCGACCCGGAAACTCTGCATCGCCCAATCGGCCGGCGTGCCGGCGTTCCACAGCCTGCGCTGCCGCGGCGAAATCCCGGCAATCAACCGGTTCGCGACGCGGCCGCTCGATCGGCCGAGCATCGATACGAACACGGTATCCCAATATTGATGCAAGTTCGCGCCGCGGCGGCCCGGCGAGATCACGCGCTTCGCGTTGCCGCCGCGATCGTGATCATCGCCGGCGTGCAGCGGTTGGTGCAGATCGCCGACGAAGTGCAGCAGGAATTGCAGCGCGCGCAGGCGCTCGGCGCGCGGCGTCGCGGGGTCCGACAGTTCGGCGCGGAATTCGTCGACCTTGTCGACGACGCAGTCGTGCGCGGGACCCCGCGATGCCGGCACGCCAGGCTGCAGCCGCGGCCGCCCGAAGCACGCCGCGCGCGAGGTCGGGCGCGTCCAACTCGATATCGACGTAATGCCATTCGCGGGTGCGCCGATGGGCTCCCGCCGCGCCGGCGGTCGGAGTCGCGATAGCGGTCCGCCCAGGTCGCTTCGGCCGCGATGCTCGTGCCGCGAGTCAGGCCGCTCTGGTCGGCGGCGAGCAAGTCGTCGACGCGCTCGCGTGCCGCGGGAGTCAAATAATGCGCCGCGATGGCGCCGACGATTTCATGGCCTTCGCTGCCCCAGGCGAACGAGCATCCCGGCGCGAACGACGCGATCGCCGCCGCGGCGAGACTTGCCGCGAACAGCGTCCGGCGGCCGGTGGTCACGGCGATTCCGCGACGAAGGTCTCGGTATCGATCTCGGCCTGGTTGGCCGCGTTGTAGCGATTGCCGATCAGCGCGCCCGGCGCGAACAGGGCGTCGAGTTTCGCGATGAGCTCCGCGTCGACCGCGACCCGGTCTGCGCCGAGGTTCTCGTCGAGGTGCTCGATGCGCGTCGTGCCGGGAATGGCGACGACGTGTTCGCCGCGCGCGAGGACCCAGGCGAGTGCGAGTTGGCTCATGGTGCAGCGGCCTTCCGCGGCGAGGCGCGCGTACGCGTCGAGAACACGGAGGTTCGCGGCGTAGTTCCCCGCCTCGAAGCGCGGCATCGCGCGGCGGATGTCGTTGCCGGACAGCTGCACGATGTCGCGCAGCGTGCCGGACAGAAATCCGCGGCCCAAGGGGCTGAACGCGACGAAGGTCGCGCCGATTTCGCGGCACGCGGCGAGCACCGCGATCTCCGGATTGCGCGTCGCGAGCGAATATTCGCTCTGCACCGCCGCGATCGGATGGACCGCGTGGGCGCGCCGCAGCGTCGCCGCCGAAACCTCGGACAGGCCGATCGCCTTGATCTTGCCTTCGCGAACGAGGTCCGCGAGTGCGCCGACGCTCTCTTCGATCGGCACCTGTTTGTCCCAACGATGCAGGTAATAGAGGTCGATGACGTCCGTCCGCAGGCGCTCGAGGCTCACGGCGCAGCTTCGCTTCAAGGTCTCGGGGCGGCCGTCGATCACGCGCTGCATGCGTCCGTCGGCCGAAACGCCGTGCATCCCGCACTTGGTCGCGAGCATGATCCGCTCCCGGTGCGGCGCCAATACGCGGCCGACCAGTTCCTCGTTCGCGCCGAAGCCATAGAGCGTCGCCGTGTCGAAATGGGTGACGCCGCGGTCGAGCGCGTGGAGGAGCAGCTTCGCGGCATCTTCCGGCGCCGGCGGCGTCGCGTAGGCGTGACTGAGATTCATGCATCCGAGGCCGATCGGGGGCACGGAGAACGGGCCCAATTTCCGCGTCCGCGCGGACGCCGGGGTGCCCGCGGCGTCGGTCAAGTCGGGACCGCTCCGGAGTTCCTTCCGGCCATTTGCGCCGCGACCCGGCGCGCGGCCTCGAGCGTCAGTTCGTCGAATCCCGCCTTGTCGTCGTGCAGGTGTTCAATGAGCCTTTCGCGCATCCGCCGCGTCCAGAACTTGAGGATATGGTTGACGATGCCGCCGACCGCGTCCTCGCGCCGGGGTTCCGCGCGGAAGAAATCGGCGATGTCGTTCGCCATCTTGACCAAGTGTTCGTCACTGCTCATCGCTGCGTCGTCTCGCTCCGAGGTTCATTTCGCCGCGAATACGTCGGCGCCCCGCAACAGGGCTTCCTGGTTCTCGGTGAACTCGTGGAAGCGCTTCTGCCACTCGGAGGGCTGAGTCACGCGCGTCACCTGCACGGCCGTCACCTTGTATTCGGGGCAGTTGGTCGCCCAGTCGGAATTGTCCGTCGTGATCACGTTCGCGCCGGATTCGGGGAAGTGGAACGTCGTGTAGACGACGCCCGGCTGCACGCGGTCGGTCACGCGCGCGCGCAGCACCGTCTCGCCGGCGCGGCTCGCGATGCCGACCCAGTCGCCGTCGCCGATGCCGCGCTCCTCGGCATCGTGCGGATGGATCTCGAGGCGGTCCTCGTCGTGCCAGGCGTTGTTCTCGGTGCGCCGCGTCTGCGCGCCGACGTTGTACTGGCTGAGGATCCGTCCGGTCGTGAGGATCAGCGGGAATTTCGCCGTCACCTTCTCCGCCGTCGGCACGTATTCGGTCACGAGGAACCTGCCCTTGCCGCGCACGAACTCGTCGACGTGCATCGTCGGCGTGCCCTCCGGGTGCGCGTCGTTGCAGGGCCACTGGATGCTGCCCAGCCGATCGATGCGGTCGAAGCTCACGCCGGTGAAGGTCGGCGTCAGGCGCGCGATCTCGTCCATGATCTCGGACGGGTGCGAGTAGTTCATCGGATAGCCCATCGCGTTCGCCAGCAGCTGGGTGATTTCCCAGTCGGCGTAGCCGGATTTCGGCTCCATGACCTTGCGCACGCGCGAGATGCGGCGCTCGGCGTTGGTGAACGTGCCGTCCTTCTCGAGGAACGACGAGCCCGGCAGGAACACGTGCGCGAACTTCGCCGACTCGTTCAGGAACAGGTCCTGGACGATGATGCATTCCATCGCCATCAGCGCGGCGGTGACGTGCTGCGTGTTCGGATCGGACTGAGCGATGTCCTCGCCCTCGATGTAGAGGCCCTTGAATTCGCCGTCGAGCGCGGCCTCGAACATGTTCGGTATGCGCAGTCCCGGCTCGCTCTGCAGCTGCACGCCCCAGTCGTGCTCGAACGTCGCGCGCACGGCGTCGTCGGCGACGTGGCGATAGCCCGGGAACTCGTGCGGGAACGAGCCCATGTCGCAGGAGCCCTGGACGTTGTTCTGGCCGCGCAGCGGGTTGACGCCGACGCCTTCGCGGCCGATGTTGCCGGTGGCCATCGCGAGGTTGGCGATGCCCATGACCATCGTCGAGCCCTGGCTGTGCTCGGTCACGCCGAGGCCGTAGTAGATCGCGCCGTTGCCGGCCGTCGCGTACAGGCGCGCCGCCGCGCGCACTTCCGCGGCAGGGACGCCGGTGACGGACTCCATCGCCTCGGGCGAATTGCGTTCCGCCGACGACGAACTGCGCGCCACTTCTCGAACGAGTCGGTCTCGCAGCGCGCGCGCGACGAAGTCTTCCTTGACCAGGCCTTCGGTGACGATCACGTGCGCGAGGCTGTTGATCAGCGCGACGTTCGTGCCGGGCCGCAGCTTCAGGTGATGGGCCGCCTCGATGTGCGGCGTGCGCACGAGGTCGATGCGGCGCGGGTCGGCGACGATCAGCTGCGCGCCCTGGCGCAGGCGGCGCTTCATCTGCGAGGCAAACACCGGATGGCCGTCGGTCGGATTGGCGCCGATCACGATGATGACGTCGGCCTTCATGACCGAATCGAAGTTCTGCGTGCCGGCCGATTCGCCGAGCGTCTGCTTGAGCCCGTAGCCGGTCGGCGAATGGCAGACGCGCGCGCAGGTGTCGACGTTGTTGTTGCCGAAGCCGGCGCGCACGAGCTTCTGCACCAGGTAGGTCTCCTCGTTGCGTGCAGCGCGACGAGGTGATGCCGCCGATCGAGTCGCGGCCGTACTTGGCCTGGATGCGCTTCAGCTCCGAGGCCGCGTGCGCGATCGCCTCCTCCCAGCTGACTTCGCGCCAGGGATCGGTGATCTTCGCGCGGATCATCGGCTTCAGGATGCGGTCGGGATGCGTCGCGTAGCCGATCGCGAAGCGGCCCTTGACGCAGGAGTGGCCGTGATTCGCCTGGCCGTCCTTGTTCGGCACCATGCGCACGATTTCCTCGCCCTGCATCTCGGCGCGGAACGAGCAGCCGACGCCGCAATAGGCGCAGGTCGTGACGACGCTGTGCTCGGCCTGGCCCTTCTCGATCAGGCTGTTCTCGGACAGGGTCGCGGTCGGGCAGGCCTGCACGCAGGCGCCGCAGGACACGCACTCGGAGTCCATGAACGGCTCGTCCTGGCTCGCGGCGACCTTCGAGTCGAAGCCGCGGCCCTGGATCGTCAGCGCCAAGGTGCCCTGTTGTTCGTCGCACGCGCGCACGCAGCGCGAGCAGACGATGCACTTGCTCGGCATCGAACGTGAAGTACGGATTGCTCTGTCCTTCTTCGCGTCGAGGTGATTCGCGCCGTCGTAGCCGTAGCGCACCTCGCGCAGGCCGACGGCGCCCGCCATGTCCTGCGAGCTCGCAGTGGCCGTTCGCCGGGCAGGTGAGGCAGTCGAGCGGATGGTCGGAAATGTAGAGCTCCATGACGCCGCGCCGCAGCTCGGCGAGCTGGCGGTTCTGCGTCGTCACCTTCATGCCGGCCGCGACCGGCGTCGTGCACGAGGCGGGCAGGCCCTTGATGCCTTCGATCTGCACGAGGCACAGCCGGCAGGAGCCGAACGCCTCGAGCTGGTCGGTCGCGCAGAGCTTCGGAATCTTCAGGCCGGCGATGCGCTGCGGCGCGCATCACCGAGGTGCCTGCCGGCACGCTGACTTCCTGGCCGTCGATCGTCAGCGTGACGATCTTCGCGGCCTCGCGGGCCGGGGTGCCCGAGATCCTGTTCGGCGATGGATAGCATGAGTCGATCCTCTCGAGATGGCCTATCCCGGCAGCGCGCGCAGGCGTCCGGCGGCGGAAATCCTCGGGAAAATGATTCAGCGCGGACCGGACCGGGTAGGGCGTCAGTCCGCCCAGCGCGCACAGCGAACCATAGCGTCAGCGTCTCGCACAGATCGCGCAGCAGCGTCTCCTGCTTGCGCCGGGTCGTCGCCGTTCAGCGCAGCGGTCGATGACTTCGACGCCGCGCGTCGAGCCGATGCGGCAGGGCGTGCACTTGCCGCAGGATTCGATCGCGCAGAATTCCATGGCGTAGCGGGCCTGCGCCGCCATGTCGACGGTGTCGTCGAACACGACGATGCCGCCGTGGCCGAGCATCCGCCTGACTGTCGGCGAATGCCTCGTAGTCGAGCTGGGTGTCGAACTGCGCTCTCCGGCAGGTAGGCGCCCAAGCGGGCCGCCGACCTGCACCGCGCGGATCGGCCGCCCTGAGCAGGCTGCCGCCGCCGTAGTCGTACAGCAGCTCGCGCAGCGTCAGGCCGAAGGCCTTCTCGACCAGTCCGCCGCGCTTGATGTTGCCGGCCAGCTGAATCGGCAGCGTGCCGCGCGAGCGGCCCATGCCGAAGTCGCGGTAATACTCGGCGCCGCGATCGAGGATGATCGGCACCGAGGCGAGCGTGATGACGTTGTTGATGACGGTCGGCTTGCCGAACAAGTCCTTGAATCGCCGGCAGCGGCGGCTTGAAGCGCACCTGACCGCGCTTGCCTTCCGAGGGACTCGAGCAGCGAGGTTTCCTCGCCGCAGATGTAGGCGCCGGCGCCCAGCCGGACCTCCAGATCGAAGCGGCGGCCGCTGCTTCAGCACGTCGGCGCCGAGATAGCCGCGCGCATAGGCGGTCGCGATCGCGCGATTGCAGCGCGCGCTGCGCGTGCGGATATTCGAAGCGCAGGTAGATGTAGCCGCGCGTCGCACCCGTCGCGATGCCGGCGATCGTCATGCCCTCGATCAGGACGAACGGATCGCCTTCCATCAGCATGCGGTCGGAGAACGTGCCCGGAATCGCCCTCGTCGGCGTTGCAGACGATGTATTTCTGCGTCGCCCGCGGCATCCAAGCACCGTTTTCCACTTGATGCCCGGCCGGGAACGCGGCGCCGCCGCGGCCACGCAGGCCCGACGTCGGTGACGGCATTCGACGACCGCGGCCGGCGTCATCTGCGAGCGCGGCTTGCAGTCCGCGATAGCCGCCATGATGCGATGTAGTCGTCGAGGTTCAGCGGATCGGTGATGCCGAGCTCGCGCGAAGGTCAGGCGTTCCTGATTCTTCAGGTACGGGAATATCGCGGTCGAGCCGTGGTAGACGCGGATGCCGTGGCGCCGCCACGCGAATCCGGCGTCGAACAAGCCCGCGACACGTCGCCGCGTCGACCGGGCCGTAGGCGACGCGGCCCGGCCGGCGTCTCGCACTTCGACCAGGGGCTCGAGCCAGCAGCAGTCCGCGCGAACCGTTGCGCACGATCCGCACATCGACGCCGCGCCGGCGCGCTTCCGCGGCGATCGCGCTTCGCGGTCTCGTCGGCGCCCACCGCGAGCGCGGCCGCGTCGCCCGGAACGTAGATCGTCACGCCGCTCATTTCCCGCGCCTCGCTTGCCCGACGAGTTCGTCGAAGCGGCCTTCGCTCACGCGTCCGACGAGGCGCTCGTCGACCATCACCGACGGGCCCGCAGGCGCAGTTGCCGAGGCAGTAGACCGGTTCCAGCGTAACGGCTCCGTCGGCCGTCGTCTCATGAAAATCGATGCCCAGCGTGCGCTTCGCGTGCGCTTCCAGCGCGTGCGCGCCGACCGCCTGGCAGGCCTCCGCGCGGCAGAGCCTGAGCACCTTGCGGCCCGGCTTCATGGTGCGAAAATAATGGTAGAAGCTGATGACTCCGTGCACTTCCGCGCGCGATAAATTCAATTCCGCGGCGATCAACGCGACGGCATCCGGCGGTACGAAGCCCAGCTTGTCCTGCACGGCGTGCAGAATCGGCAGCAAGGCGCCGGGCAGGGATTTCAGTTGCGCGCAGGCTTCCTCGACTGCGCCGCGCTCCGCCGCGCTCAGGTTCGATGAACGTTCCGGTTTGACGGGGATGACGCGCCTTTGCGATCGACTGGTCATGGCTGGCTCGTGTTTCAAGGGTGGCCGACTGGATCTCGTTTACAACATTGAATAATAACCCGAAACCGCCCCTCGGGCTCGCCGCAGGCCGCACAAATCGGTGCTCGTCGTGGATATTGCGGGGCGCAAGGGCGGCCGGGGGCGCACCGGTGTAGGGCCGTGCGCAGAGGCGCGCGGCGGCGCGTCGGTTGGTCGTGCAGCGGTACGCGGTTGGTCGTGCAGCGGTACGATGTTATGCTGAGCTTGGCCTATCGCTAGGACCGCGCGTTCGGGCGCGGCGTTGCGGGACCGGGGAGCAAATGGTCCGCGTAATCCGTTCCAGACGGTTCCACCGCGCCTGCCGCATCGCCGTACTTTGCGTGCTAGGGATGGCCCCGCTGTGGCAGGGCGATCTTTCGGCCGCCACAGCGCTCAATTCCCCATACGCCGACCCATCGGATCAACTCACGGAGATCGTCGTCGAGGGCCATGGTCCGCGCTTCGTCGCGCCGACGCGCCGCGATCAAATCGGACGAATCTGGGCGCCGGTCTACATCAACGGCAAGGGTCCGTTCCGGCTCGTGCTCGATACCGGAGCGACCCAATCCGCCTTGACGTCGACGGTCGCGTCGATCCTCGCATTGCCCTTGGATCGATCACCGCGGATGCTGCTGCGGGGGGTCACCGGAATGGTCACCGTGCCGACGGTCAAAGTCGACACGCTCACCGTCGGCGACTTGAGCGTGGATGAAGCCGTGCTGCCGATCGTTCCCGACGCATTGGGCGGCGCGGACGGCATCCTCGGCACCGCGGGCCTGTTCGACAAGCGTATTCGAATCGACTTCCGCCGCGACCGCATCACGATCACGTACTCGCGCGGCGAGCGCGCCGAGCGGGATTTCCAGACGATTCGGTTCCGCCCGAGCCTCGTGACTCCGATCATCGTCGACGCCTATGTTGGCGACGTGCCCGCGAAGGCGATCATCGATACCGGCGGACAATTGACGATCGCGAATTACGCATTGCGCGACGCATTGGTGCGCAATCGGTTCATGCTGCGCGGGAAGAGGGATCAAATCCAGGATGCGACCAAGGCGGTCAAGGATGGGGAAATCATCGCGACGCCCGCGATCGCAATCGGTTCCATCGAGATGCACGACGCCGGCGTCACCTATTCGGATCTGCCGATCTTTTCGCACTGGCATCTGATGCATCGGCCGGCGATCCTGATCGGCATGGATGCGTTGGGGCTGCTCGACACGCTGGTCATCGACTACAAGCGGCACGAATTGCAGTTGCGCCTGCCCGAGGGCTGACCGCGCGCGCGGCGGCGCGCACGCGCCTACTCTTTGACCGGGGCCTTGACGCGATACTGACCCTGCAGCGCCAGCATCCAGCCGGGATATTCCGGCGGCAGCGCGCCCGTCTCGTCGAGAATCTTCAGGTCCTCGGCGGTCAGTTGCACGCGGGTCGACGCCAGATTGTCCGTCAATTGGGCCATCGATTTCGCGCCGATGATCACGCTCGTGACGTACGGTTTGCTCAAGATCCAAGCGAGCGCGATTTGGGCGACCGATACGCCGTGGCGCGCCGCGATCGGCCGCATCGCATCGACGCAGCGGAACGCGCGCGCCTTGTCGACGATCGGGAAATCGAAGTTCGTGCGCCGCGCACCGGCCGGTCCTTGTTCCTCGGGCTTGAACTTGCCGCTCAGCAGTCCGCCCGCGAGCGGACTCCAAACCATCAACCCGAGCTTCTGGTCCTCGAGCAGCGGGACGACCTCGCGCTCGAGATCGCGTCCCGCAATCGTGTAGTACGCCTGGACACTGACGAATTTAGCCAGCCCGCGCTGTTCGGAAATCGCGAGGGACTTCATGATTTGCCAGGCGGCCATGTTGCACAGGCCGATGTAGCGAACCTTGCCGGAGCGTACGAGATCGTCGAGCGCCGACAGCGCCTCCGCCAGCGGCGTCAGCGGATCGAAGCCGTGCAGTTGGTACAGGTCGATGTGATCGATCTGCAGGCGTTTCAGGCTCTCATCGACCGCGTTGAACAAATGATGGCGCGACTGTCCGCGCGCGTTCGGCTGATCGCTCATGATGCCGGTCGCCTTCGTCGCGATCACGAGATCGTTGCGCGGCAAGCCGAGGTCTTTCAGCGCCTGGCCCACGTGCCGTTCCGATTCGCCGAGCGAATAGACGTTCGCCGTGTCGATGAAGTTGACCCCGGCTTCGTACGCGGCCTTGATTTGTTCATTGACCGCGTCCTGGCCGAGGCCGCCGATGGCCTCCCAGAAGCCCTTGCTGACGCCATAGGTCATCGTGCCCAGGCACAATTCAGAAACGAACAGGCCGGTTTGGCCGAGGAGTCGATAGCGCATATTCCCAATGTACACGAATTGGCGAAGCCGGCGGGCATCGTCGTCGATGTGCGAAGTTTCGTCGCGCACGGGCTAGGGGCTATCATGGCCGGCAACGGTCGCCCGGAGACGTCGTCATGAAAAAGTCGATCATCGTGTGGGTCGTGTTGGCAATCGCGGGCGGCACAGGCGTCTGGTATTACCTCACGCAGCGTCAAGCCGCGCCGCCGCCGGCCGCCGTGCAGGCGCAGCCACCCGCGCCCGCGCCCGCTCCGGCGCAGCCCGCGATTCTCCATCCGGTACCGCAGGCGGGGGAGAAAGCGGCGCAAGCCGCCGCCCTGCCGTCGTTGAACGACAGCGACCCGGCGGTTCGCGGCGCACTGTCGGACTTGATCGGTGCCGAAGCGGTCAAGAGCTTCCTCGCGCCTGATAATCTGATTCGCCGCATCGTCGCGACGGTCGACAATTTGCCGCGGACCAAGGTGCCGCTCGAGAAACGCCCGGTGGTCGCGGTCGCCGGGCAGTTTCGTGCGCTCGGCGACGAGGAGCACGCGACGCTCGATCCGTCCAATTTCGCGCGCTATGCGCCCATGGTGGAGGTCATCGGCAAACTCGACATGCAGAGGGTCGCGGACCTGTACTTCCGCTTGTATCCGCTCTTTCAGAGCGCGTATCAGGACCTCGGCTATCCCGACGGCTATTTCAATGACCGTTTGATCGCGGTCATCGACGTGCTGCTCGCGACGCCGCAGCCGAACGGCCCGATTGCGCTCGTGCAGCCCAATGTGTTGTACGAATTCGCCGATCCCAAACTCGAGGCGCTGCCCGCGGGACAGAAATTGTTGATCCGCATGGGGCCGGAAAATGAGACTTTGATCAAGTCCAGGCTATCGGAGCTGCGCGCCGCGCTGACGGCCGCGCCGCCCAGGTGATAACCTCGGACGAACGGAAACCGTCACCGGACTACAAATGAACTCGATCGCGAAGATCACGATTCTCATCGTCGGCGCTGCCTCGCTCGGTGCCTGCGTCATCGGCGCGCCTTATTACCAGCCGGACCCCAGCGGCTACGCGCCTCCGCCGAATTCGGACGCTGATTATGCTGCTTCAGGCTACGGCGATTCCGGCGGCTATGACGGTGCGGGCTACGACGAGCCGCAAATCATCGTGCGCGCGGCGATTGCGCCGCCGCCGTTGCCGTACTACCAGCAGCCGCCATGTCCGGACGCGGGCATGCTGTGGACGCCCGGCTATTGGGCCTATGGACCGGACGGCTACTTCTGGGTCCCGGGCACCTGGGTATATCCGCCGCGCGTCGGCTTGTTGTGGACGCCCGGCTATTGGGGCTGGAGCACGGGTGCGTTCATCTATCACTCGGGCTATTGGGGGGCGCGAGTCGGTTTTTACGGCGGCATCCACTATGGCGGCGGCTACGACGGCGAAGGGTTCGTCGGCGGTCGTTGGATCGGCAACGATTTCGCGTACAACCGTGCGGTCACCAACGTCAACGTCAACGTGATCTCCAATACCTACAACGAAACGGTCGTCAACAACGTCGTCGTCGACCGGGTCAGCTATAACGGCGGCAGGGACGGAGTGCGCGCGGCGCCGACGCCGCAGGACCGGCTAGCGGCACGCGACCCGCATATCGCGCGCACACGTATACAGATGGAACATCTGCGCGATGCGAGCGTTGATCGCGCACAGTTGTTGCGGGTCAACCGCGGCCGGCCCGCGGTCTTGGCGACACCGCGCCCGCAAGCGATGCCGCAATTCCGGCAACGACAGATTCAGGATGTGCGGCCAATGCGGCAAGGGCAGCCGATGTCGCCTGAGAGTCGCCAGATGCCGGCGGGCCGGCCGATGCAGCAAGGACGGCCCCTGCCGGAAGGTCGCCCGATGCCGCAGCAGGGACGGCCCCTGCCGGAAGGTCGCCCGGTGCCGCAGCAAGGACGGCCGCTGCCGGAAGGTCGCCCAGTGCCGCAGCAGGGACGGTCTATGGAACAAGGTCGCCCCATGCAGGAAAGGCGCACGATTCAGCAAGCGCGCCCACCGCAGGAACGGCAGCCGCCCCGGCAAGAAAAGCCGCGGGACAACAAGGCCAAGCGCCAAGAGCAAAGCAAGGGGCGGGAGCGTCCATATCGCTGAGCGCAAGCCGCCGCCGGCGCGCGCGGCCGCTTGCCGTGGATGTCGTCCGGGGGCATGATCCTAGGCGGCGAGCGGCAATGTATCGGCCAGATCCAAAGGTGGCGGCATGAGTACTCTGGGGTTCACCGTGGTGGATGGCGTCGCGACGCTGCGCATCCAGCGCGAGGCGGTCAGCAACGCGATCGACATCACGGTGATTCGTGCGCTGCATGCGGCGCTCGATCAAATCCAAAAGGGCGAGGTCGGCGCGCGAGCGATCGTTCTGACGGGCAGCGGCAACGTATTCTGCAGCGGCCTGGATTTGCATTCGGTGGACTTGACGACGCAGCAAGCGCGCCAACGCGCGCATTTCGAAATGCGCCGATTCATGGATCCGTTGATCCTGCGCCTCAGCGCGTTCCGGTTTCCCATCATCGCCGCGGTCAACGGCGCAGCCGTCGGCGCCGGCATGAGCCTCGCGCTCGCAAGCGACATCATCGTGGTCGGCGAGAGCGCGTACTTCTGCCCATCGTTCGCGCGTCTGGGGCTGGTTCCCGACGCCGGCATCACTTTTCACCTTGCCCGCTGCGTCGGCGCGAGCCGCTCGCTATCCTCCCTGCTGCTCGCCGAGAAGATAGACGCGCGGATGGCGCACCAATGGGGCCTGGCGTACGCCGTCGCCGCCGACGGCGAGGTCGTGAGCCGCGCGCAGCAAATCGGCCATACGCTCGCGAGCGGACCGAGCGCGGTCATCGGACAAATACGCGCACTGCACGCCGCGACGTTCGATCACACCCTGGAGCAGCAGTTGCGCGCCGAGCGCGCCGCGCAGGAAGCGACCTTGGAGACGCACGACTGCGTCGAGGGCGTGCGGGCGTTCTTCGAAAAGCGGGAACCGCATTTTTCGGAGCATTAGAGAGCATTGACCAGGCCTTGATTTCGCGGATGTCCTGCGGCGTGGTGCGGCAGCAGCCGCCGATCAAGCGCGCACCGGCTTCGTACCAATCGCACGCCTGCGCCGCGAACCGCGTCGTCGCGCCGCGGCCGGTCCAGGATTTCGATCGTGCGTCGTAGTGTTCCCCGGAGTTCGGGTAGACGAGCAGAGGCTTCGACGTCCGCTCGCGCATGCGCCGCAGCAGCGGCAGGATGTGCGCGGGAGCCGTGCAGTTCACGCCGATGGCGACGACCTGGGGGCATTCGCCGACGATGGACGCCGCTTCGCCGATATCCTGCCCCTCGCAGGTATGGCGGTCGTCCTTGCAGGAAAAGCTGATCCACGCCGCGGCGTCGGGGAAATCTTGCAGCAACTCGGCGAGCACGAGCGCCTCGCGCAGGCTCGGGATCGTCTCGCAGGCCAGCAGATCGGCGCCGCTGCCGGCCAAAACCGCGAGGCGGAGCCGGTGAAAGTCCGCCAGGCCCGCATCGCTCACGGAGTATCGGCCGCGATATTCCGCGCCGTCGCCCGACGTCGCGCCGTAGGGTCCCACCGACGCGGCGACGAGCGGTCGGGATCGGCCGGCGCGCGCCGTCTCGTCGGCCCAGAAGGAATCCCGCGCGGAGCGCGCGATGTCGACGGCGTCGCGCATCAAGCGCGCCGCGCCGTCGGTATCGATGCCCCTTGCGGCGAAGCCCTCGAAGCTCGCTTGATAGGTCGCCGTGGTCGCAACATCCGCGCCCGCCCGGAAATAATCGACATGCACCGCGCGAATCAATGCCGGCCGGTCGATCAGCAGCTTCGCCGACCACAGCGGATCGCGCAGATCGGCGCCGCGCCGCTCGAGCTCGGTCGCGAGCGCGCCGTCGAGAATCAGCAGCGGCCGCTCGCTCAAGAATTCCGCAATGGGATCGCGAATCGGAAAATCCCTCCGCAGGTCGAGCCCCTATAATGGCGCCCCGTGATCGTCACTGTGCCACAAACCCCATGAACGCGACGCGTGCGCGCGCGAAGACGTTCCCGGCGGCCGCGCCGCTTGCCGTATTGCTGGTCGCGATGATCAGCATTCAAGTCGGGGCGGCGCTCGCGAAGACGCTGTTGCCCGTCGTCGGCGCGTCGGGCGCCGCGGCGCTCAGGCTCGCGTTCGCATCGCTGATGCTGCTCGTCGTCTGGCGCCCGTGGCGCGCGCGTCCGCGCGGCAAGGCCTTGCTTTCGGTCGTCGTCTACGGGTCCGCGATGGGCGCCATGAATCTGCTGTTCTACTGCTCGCTGCGGACGATCCCGCTCGGTATCGCGGTTGCCTTGGAATTCACGGGACCTTTGGCGGTCGCGATGGCCGCTTCGCGCCGCGCCTTGGATTTTTTATGGGTGCTTTTGTCGGCACTCGGCCTGGTCTTGTTGCTGCCGCTGAAAAGCGCCGTCGGCGCTCTCGATCCGGCCGGAATCGGCTATGCGCTCGCGGCGGGGGCTTGCTGGGCGCTGTACATCATCTTTGGACGGCGCGCCGGCGTGGAGCACGGCGGGGGCACGGCCGCGCTCGGCATGCTCGTCGGCGCCGCGCTCATCGTACCCATCGGCGCGGCGAGTGTCGGGGCGCGTTTGTGGTCGCCGGCGCTGTGGCCCGTCGCGATCGGCGTGGCCTTGCTATCGAGCGCGTTGCCGTATTCCTTGGAGATGTTCGCGCTGACGAGGTTGCCGACCCGCACTTTCGGCGTGCTGATGAGCGCCGAACCCGCGGTCGCGGCGCTGTCCGGCCTGTATTTCCTCGGCGAACGACTTTCGGCCCCGCAGTGGTTCGCGATCGCCTGCATCATGGTGGCTTCCGGCGGCAGCGCCGCGACGATCGCGCCGGCGGTGGACCCATTGCCGGATTGACCGCCGGCGCAGCCGGGCGGGGCTGTCAGCGTCCCAGGAGCGCGGCTTTCAAGTCGTCCTGCACCGGATCGCGGCCGAGCCAAATCTGCAGCATGGCTCGCTGAAAATCGCGGCCCGGAATGGGCATGCCCAAAGCCCGCCCATTGATGCCCAAGCGCGTGGTGCCGTCCGGCAGGAAATCGATCGTCACGACATCGCCTTCGTTCGCGCTGCCGATCGCCTTCATGACCGTGACCAGGGAATCGGTTTGCGGCTTGATCGCCTTCAGTTCCGTCGGGGAGCTATTGCGGCTCAAGCCTTCGCGCAACGCGCCGCTCAGTTGGCCGGCCGAGAGCCGCCGCATCATCGTCATCGACAGCCGCTTCGGAACCGGCATCGGCGATGACTCTTGCCGCGTCGGAGCTGCGCGCAGGGAGATAGAGCGCGGCGACATAGACGTTGAAGAAGTAACGGGTGCGCTTGCCGGCGCCGTTCAGAACCAAGGCTGGAATCGCCGAGCCGCGCCGTATCGGCCACGTGGACGCCGCCGACGGATGCCGGGAACGCGGCGCGCTGGGTCGCGAGTGCAAAGAGCGTCAGGAACAGCAGTCGTTTCATCGCGTCCTCCGATAGGTCGCGGCGGCCATGCTCAACGCCGCCCGCCACCAAGTGTACCGCCAAATAGAGAACCGCGGCGCCCGCCAGGGTCATCGCCGTCGTCAGGAACTTCGGGTGTGCGTGATAGCTCTCCGGTATCAGGTCGCTCGCGCCGATATAAAGGAAGAAGCCCGCGAACGCGCGAGCACGATGCCGAATCCATTGCGCGGCAAGGTATAGAAGAGCGTCGACGCCACGCCAAGCGCCGGGGCCAGGGCGTCCGCCACGAGCCAGACGAGCGCCTTGCGGCGTTCGCCGTGGTGCTTCAAGACGATGTTCATCGTGTTGATGCCGTCGGAAAAATCATGCGACAGCACGGCGATCGCGACGACGAGGCCGACCGCGTGGGAGGCTTGGAACGCGAGGCCGACCGCGATTCCATCGAGGCAGCTGTGCGCGCACAGAATGGCGGCGCCCAAAGGCCCCCGCTCGCCCGCATGCGCGCCCGGCGCGTCATGCGCCTGCGCCGAGCCGTGGAACAACAGCAGCCGATCCAGGATCAGGTAAGCCAGGAAGCCGGCGCCGGTCCAGGAAATGATCGTCGCCACGCCATGGCTTGCGCCGCCGAATTCGATGGACTCCGGCATCAAGTCGAAGAACGCGACGCCGATCACCGCGCCGGCGCTGAATCCCAGGATGAGGTGCAACTTGTCGTGCAATTTGAACGCGAGCAAGCCGCCCAACATGGTGCTGACGAATGCCGCGCAAGCGATGAGCAGAAGCAACACGGTCGATGAGTCCCCGGGAATATTGTTCGCGCCGACCACGCGCCGCATCATCTCAAATGCCGCGCACGCGCGTTCGCATGATATAGAGGGCGATAGTATATTGCGAGGCCGCGACGGGTCGTTGACCGCAAACGGAGAGGCCAGATGAGCAAAGACGTGTACCACAAGACCAAGGTCGGCAAGCGCGTCCTCAAGCCGGAGACCCAGATGATGGGCTACGGCTACGACCCGCGCTCTCTCCGAAGGATCGCTGAAGCCGCCGATATTCCTCACATCGACGTTCACGTTCAAGACCGCTCAGGACGGCAAGGACTTTTTCGATTACACCTCCGGCCGGCGCGAGCTCGGCGAGGGCCAGACCTCGGGACTCATCTACTCGCGGTTCAACAATCCGAACCTCGAAGTGTTGGAAGATCGGCTCGCGCTGTGGGAGGGCGGCGAGGTGGCGGCGGTGTTCTCGAGCGGCATGGCGGCGATCTCGACGACGCTCTGGGCCTACGTCCGCCCGGGCGACGTCGTGCTCATGAGTCAGCCTCTGTACGGCGGGACGGAAACGCTGATCGAGAAGACGCTGCCGTTGTTCGGCGTGCATGCGGTCGAGTTCTCGCGCGGCCACGACCGCGCCGCCGTCGCCGATGCCGCCGCGCGCGCCTCGAGCCTTGCCGCCAAGAGCGGCGGCCGCGTGAGCCTGATCATCGTCGAGACGCCCGCGAATCCGACGAACAGCCTCGTCGATCTGGCGTTGATGCGGGAAATTTCCGAGTCGATCGGCGCGCGCCAGAAGGGCGGCCGGCCGCCGGTCGCCGTCGACAACACGTTTCTCGGTCCCGTGTTCCAGCATCCGCTGGCGCACGGCGCCGACGTGGTCATGTACTCGCTGACGAAATACGTCGGCGGCCATTCCGATCTCGTCGCCGGCGGCGTCGTCGGCTCGCGCGAGATGGTCGGGCCGATCAAGAAGTTGCGCGGCGGCCTCGGCACGCAGCTCGATCCGAACAGCGCGTGGATGATCACGCGGTCGATGGAGACGTTGTCGCTGCGCATGCACAAGGCCGCGGAGAATGCCGCGCGGGTCGCGAGTTTCTTGAAATCGCACGACAAGGTCGCGTACGTCAATTACCTCGGCTTCCTGCGCAAGGGCGACGACGGGCGAGGCGGTGTATCGCCGCCAATGCGAAAGCGCCGGCTCGACATTCGGCTTCGCCGTCAAGGGCGGCGAGAAGGAGGCGTTTCGGCTGCTCGACGCGCTGCAGGTCATCAAGCTCGCGGTCAGCCTCGGCGGCACCGAAACGCTGATGTCGCATCCGGCGAGCACGACGCACTCCGGCGTGCCGAAGGCGACGCGCGACCGTCTCGGCGTCACCGATTCGCTGATCCGCATATCGGTCGGCATCGAGGACGCCGATGACCTGATCGCGGACCTCGGCGAGGCACTCGCGCAGGTCTAGCCCGCGCGGCTCGCCGGCGTGCGGGCAACCCGTCCGCGCGCGGAACCACTTCACGAAAAGGCCGATGCCGAGCGCGTGCGCGGCGCTTGGGCGCGCCCGCGCCGCCGATCAAATTGCGATGGGGCCGGCAGATTGCCGAAAAACTTGAGGCCGATGTCGATGAATTGCGACCGACGGTCACGACGGCTTAGGGGAATGTCGCAAGAATGCTGCTTAGCACGGCGAATTCGCCGGCCGCTGGTTTCGCGTTGTCAGTCACTTTTTCATCCAGGAGCATTCATGCGTAAGATTCTCACCGCGACGTTGGCGGCCGGCGCCTTGTCCGCCGGAGTCGCTCATTCCGCCACCACGATCACCTCCAGTTTCCCCGTGACCGCGACGGTGCAGGCGACCTGCTCCGTGCAGGCCAATCCCTTGGGCTTCGGCACCTACACGCCCGGCGGCGGCACGGTTACCTCCAATTCGACGATCAGCGTCCAATGCACGAAGGGTACGGGCTTCACGGTCGCGCTGAACGGTGGCACCACGACGGGCGGATCGATCGCGCAGCGATTGATGGTCAATGGCGCGAACACGCTGCAGTACAACTTGTACACGAACGCCGCGCTCGGCACGATATTCGGCGACGGCACCACGGGTGCGACGGTCGCGGGCACGGGCACCGGCGTCGGCGTCGCGAACGCGCAAACCGTGACCGTTTACGGGCAGCTGCCGGACAACCCGACGAACCAAGCGGCGGTCGCGAGTGGCACCGCGTACAGCGACCTGGTCACGGTCAGCGTCACGTACTGAGCCGGGCGCCATCTTGCGAACCGTGAAGGTCTGGATCCGCCGGCTCGCGCCGGCGGTCCTGCTCGCGGCGGCCTCGACGGCCGCCGCGAGCACCTTCAATATTTCCCCGATCCGCGCCGAGTTGGGCGGAATCCATCGCATGGATGTGCTGACCTTGACGAACGTCGATGACAACCCCGTCGTCATCGAAGTGCGCGTCGTCAAATGGTCACAAAATGACGGCGCAGACCAACTCGCTGACACGCGCGACATTCTCGCCACGCCCCCGGTCCTCCAAATTCCGGCGCACGGCGAGCAGATCATCCGTGTGGCGCTGCGCCGCGCTCCCGATCCCAGCCGGGAACTCACCTACCGGATCATCTTTCAAGAAGTGCCGCAGGCGGCACCGAAGGACTTTACGGGGCTGCGAGTCGCACTCAGGCTGAGCGTGCCGGTGTTCGTCGCGCCGACCGGGCACAAGGCGGCGGCCGCAATCACCTGGCACGCCGAGTGGCTTGCCGACGGGCGGCTGCAAATAGACGCCGCGAACGCGGGCACGGGTCATCTGCAGGTCACCGATTTCGATGTGCAAATGGCGCATGCGGCGGAGCCGCTGCACGCGATCACCGCGCAATACGTCCTGCCGGGCAGCCGCATGCACTGGACGCTGCAAGCGCCCGCCGGCACCGACCGGCACGCACCGATCGCCATTCACGGCCACAGCGACCAAGGCGATTTCTCGGCCGACGTTGCGATCAGCGGTTCCTAAGAGACCGTCGGAGCACGGTCGTGTCAGTGACGGGGAAAATCTCACGGACCGGTAGGACATATTCTGGCGCTCTCCTCGTTGCGCTCTGCTTGATTCTCGGAATGCGCGCCGCGGTCGCCGTCGCCGCCGCGGGAAATCTGCACGAGGCCGTCCTCGAGGTCGCACTGCGGCCGCACAGTGCGGGCGAGATGATGATCGTATTGCGTGGCGACGGTGGACAGTTCTATCTGCAGGAGGCGGATTTCGCGCGCCTGCGCTTGAAATTGCCGCCGACGACGCCATTCGTCCGCAACGGTCATCGCTATTTTTCGCCGGCGGCGATCCCCGGGGCCACGGTCTCGATCGATGAGGCGCGGCAGCGTGCGCTGATCACCGCGCCCCCTCTGGCATTCGAGATGACGCGCCTGAGCGCGCAGGCGCCCGAGAGTCCGCCGGTCACGCCGGCCTCGCCCGGGGTTTTCCTCAACTATCAGCTTTTTTCGCAGCGAATCAACGCGCAAACGACCGGCGGCTTGTTCGGCGAACTGGGGTTGTTCGCGGGAGCCGGCGTTCTCACGAGTTCCGCCGTCGGCCGCGCGGCCGGCGCGGACAAAAATTTGGTGCGCCTGGATACGACCTACACGCGCGACTTTCCCGCGGCGCTCGAAACGCTGAATGTCGGCGACGCGATCAGCGACAGCGGCAACTGGGGGTATGCGGTGCGCTACGCGGGCGTTCGCTGGAGCCGCAACTTTGCGCTGCGCCCGGACCTCTTGACGACGCCGCTGTTGACGACCGGCGGCACCGCGACCGTGCCGTCGACGGTCGACGTGTTCGTCAACAATCAACTGGTGACGAGCAAGCAGCTGCCGGCCGGCCCGTTCGTGATCGACCGGCTGCCGACCGTCTCGGGCACCGGCGATGTCAACGTCGTCGTGCGCGATGCGCTCGGCCGCGAGCAGGTTCTGACGCAGTCGTTCTATTCGAGTGCGAGCTTGCTGGCGCCGGGCTTGTCGCAATATTCGGTCAACGTCGGCAGCGTCCGCGAGGATTACGCGCTGGCGAGCGACCATTACGGCGCGATGCTCGGCGAGGCAAGTTATCGCCGCGGCCTGACCGATCATTTGACGCTCGAAGGACACGGCGAATTCCTGGCGCACGGCGCTCACGCCGCGGGCATCGACGCCGCGCTCGGCGTCGGCCGTCTCGGTCTCGCTGAGCCTCGCGGCGGCCGAGGGCGGCGACGCCGCGGGCTCGGGTTGGCTCGGCGGACTCGGCTTCGAACGCAGTGGTTCACGCATGAGCTTTCGCGTCAGCAATGCCTGGTACGGAAGCCGCTTTGCGCAGGTCGGGCAGCCGATGGACCCGGCGATGCGCTTGCGCGAGCGCAGCATCGTACAAACCGGGTTCGCCCTCGGCTCGCTCGGATCCGTGTCGCTTGCCTACGTGCGCCAGGCCTACCGCGCGGCCCCGGCGCAGCAGACGTTCAGCTTGACGCATAGCTTGAGTTTCGGACGTTCGGGTTCGCTGAACCTCACCGTGACGCGGCTGCTCGGCGCGCAGGCGTCGACCAGTGCCTATTTGATTTATGTACTGCCGTTCGGCCGCCGCCGTGCCGTGACCGCCACGGCGGTCGGCGGCAGCGGCAGCGGCGCACCGACGAACGAGGCGATCGTTGCCGCGACGATGAGTCCACCGATCGGCCCCGGCATGGGCTATCGCGTGAGCGCATCGACCACGGGAAACTACGATGCCGATTGGCGCCGCCAGTTCGAGGCCGCCGACCTCGAGATCGAAACGGCGCGCAATCAAGGCGTCGACGGCACGAGCGCTTATTTGAGCGGATCGACGACGCTGATCGACGGCCAGGTGAACGCGACGCGCTCCGTGGACGGGAGCTTCGCGATGGTCGATCTCGACGGCTTGGCGAATGTTCCCATCTATGTCGAGAATCAGCTGACGACGCGGACGAATTCTTCGGGCAGGGCGATCCTGTACAATTTGCGGCCGTATGAGGCGAATCGCATCAGCGTCGATCCGACCGACCTGCCGCTCGACACCACGATTCAGGCGGCGAGCACGATCGTCGCGCCGCCGTATCGCAGCGGCGTGGTCGTGAGATTCCCGATCGAGCGCGTGCGCGGCGCGACCTTTCGATTGGTGACCGACGCCGGCGAGCCGGTGCCGCCCGGTGCGGTCGTGAGCCTGAATGGCGCGTCGTTCCCGGTCGTGCTCAACGGCCTGGTCTACGTCACCGGCGACGGACGCGGCGCCGACGCGCAGGCGACGTGGAGCGCGGGGCGTTGCCGCTTCCGTTTGCCGCCGCTACCCGACGACGATCCCTTGCCGGATCTCGGGACCATACGCTGTCATGCGGCGCCGCGCGCCGTCGTGGCGCAGCGATGAACCGCGGATCCCTGGCGCTCTTCGCGGTCGCAACCGCGATGATCGGGGTCGACACCGCGCACGCGGCGCCGCCGGGGCGCGGCGCCGATCGTCGTCAACTGCACGGTAACCGCGGGCAGCATCAATTTCGGCATCTACGATCCGCTCGCGGCCGCGGGAGACGCGTCGACGGGCATGCTGCGCGTCGCCTGCAGCGGCAGCGGCAGGGGCGCCGCAAGGATCACGGTCGGCGTGAGCTTGAGCCCGGGGTTGAGCGGCAATTACGCGACCCGCACGATGCTGTCCGGCGCGAACAGGCTGAACTACAACATCTATTGGGATCCGCAGTACACGGTGGTCATGGGCGACGGCACGGGCGGATCGTCAGCGGGCACGGCGGGGCCCATCACGGTCGTCAGCGGGAGCAGCGTGCAGGCGACCGGCACGATGTACGGGTATGTGCCGGCGAGGCAAGATGTCGCCGCGGGCAGCTACAGCGACATCATCACGGTCACGGTGACCTACTGAGTCGCCGCGGCCGCGGGAGTGCCGGGCGGCGGGGCCGCTAAATCGACTCCAGGGGCCGCACGCTGAGCTGCATCGGCCATGGATAGCTTCCGGGCGCGAGACCGGGAGCCAGAATCAAACGGATGCGCAATGACAGGCTCACCGCTTGCGGCCGTCGCCATCGCTCAATGATCGTGCCGCCATCGGCGCCCAATGACACGTCGCCGTCGAACCCGTGAATCACGATGGCGGATGCGACCGGCGCCAGGGTCGCGACATCGACGGCAAAACCGGTCGGACTGTTGCTCTTGATCACGAGCGCGAGCGGTTGCGGCACGTCGAAGTAGCCGCGGCGTACGTCGTCGGCCGAAATTTGCAGCGTCGGCGGCGCCGATTCGCGCTCGAGCGTCGCGACCGCACGCACGGTCGCGCTGACGGTGAAGCTGGTGCGGGTGTCGGCCGCGCCCGCCGCGCCGCCGCGCCCGCCGCGACGAAGCCGCCGGCCGCGACGATCAGCATGGCGCGTGGCACGAGTCCGCGGCGGCCTTGATCTTCGTGCACAACGCCATATCGGGTACCCGCCGTCTTTCGATACCGCCAATAGCGGCCGCGGTTCGGCGCACTTTAGCGATTTTCGCGATTGACTCCCCATATCGCCGCTGACATAACGTCGCCGGGCGGTGCGTCCTTGTGGACGCCTCGTCCACTTGCTTTTGGACTCAGGGGATGGAGCGAATCGATGCGTGAGAAAATGGCGGTCAGGCTGGCGGCGTTTGGCGCCTTGAGTGTCGCGATGGGCTGCGCCGCGATGCCCGAGGGGGCGGTGGCGGCACCTGCGGCGGCGAATTCGGAATTTTCGCCGATCGTCGTGACGGCGATGCGCGTGCCTGAATCCAGCTTCGATCTGCCCATCGCGATCGATCGCATCGACAGAGCGCAGATCCACGACGGCCAACCGCAGGTGAATCTGTCCGAGTCGCTGATCGCGGTGCCGGGCGTATCGATACAGAGCCGGCAGAACTACGCGCAGGACCTGCAGATTTCGGTGCGCGGCTTCGGCGCGCGATCGGCCTTCGGCGTGCGCGGCGTGCGGCTCTACTCGGACGGCATTCCCGGCACGATGCCGGATGGACAAGGCCAGTTTTCTCACTTCGATCTGGGCTCGGCCGACCATATCGAAGTCCTGCGCGGCCCATTCTCGGCGCTCTACGGCAACTCCTCCGGCGGCGTGATCAGCGTGTTCACCGAGGATGGCCCGCCCGGATTTCGCATCGGCGGCGCCGCCGACTACGGCACCTTCGCGACCGAGCGCTATGCGCTCAAAGCCTCGGGCGACCACAAGGGCGTGAATTACGTCGTCGATGCGGCGCATTTCCAGACCGACGGCTATCGCGACCATAGCAGCGCCGAGCGCAACAACTTCAACTCCAAGGTGCGGATCGATCTCGGCGCGTCGTCGAAATTGACGCTCGTCGGCAACGCGATCCAGACGCCGTACACCCAGGATCCGCTGGGCTTGACGCGCGCGCTGATGACCGCGGATCCGACCCAGGCCGGCCCCGGCGCGATTCTCTACAACACGCGCAAGAACCTGGCGCAGGAGCAGTTAGGCGCGATCTTCGATCATACCTTGAGCGCGGACGACGATCTCGTCGGCGACCGCCTACGCGGGCCATCGCAGGACGACGCAGTTCCTGTCGATCCCGATGAGTTCGCAGGCGCGTCGCGACGAGCCCCGGCGGCGTCATCGATCTCGGCCGCAATTACTGGGGCGTCGACGTGCACGTCCAGGATCATCGCGAGCTCGCGGGCAGGCCGTTCTTGCTGACCGGCGGCTTGAGCTACGACGATCTCCAGGAGGCGCGCAGGGGCTTCCTCAATTTCATCGGCAACGTCGGTCGGCGTCCAGGGCGCGTTGCGCCGCGACGACGCGAACCATGTCTACGACTTCGACCAGTATCTACAGGCGCAATGGGATCCGATCGCGCGCGTGCGCCTGCTGGCCGGCGTGCGCAACAGCGTCGTCGACGTCGCATCGCGCGATCACCTCGCCGTGGCCGGAACGCCGGCGAGCAGCGTGCGTTACAGCGCCACGAACCCCGTCGCCGGCATCACCTACCGCGCGGCGCCCGCGGTGAACGTCTACGCTTCCTACGGCAAGGGATTCGAGACGCCGACCTTGAACGAGCTCGCTTACCGCTCGACGAACGGCAGCATTCCGGGCCTGAATTTCGGCCTCGCACCTTCGCGCAGCAACAACTACGAAGCGGGCGTCAAAGTGGGCGGGCAGCGGCTGCGCGCGGACATGGATGCGTTCTACATCACGACCGACAACGAACTCGCGGTGCTCGCAAGCTCCTTCGGCCGGACTGTCTATCAAAACGTCGGCAAGACCGAGCGGCGCGGCGCCGAGTTGGGTGTCGATGCGGCGTGGGACCCGGGGTTCAGCGTGCGGGTTGCGTATACCTACATACGTGCGGTCGTCGCGCAAGGGTACGCCACCTGCGTCGGGCTGCCGTGCAGGCCGGCAACCGTCGATGCGGGGAATTATCTGCCGGCGGTGCCGATGAACTCCTTGTATGCCGGATTGACGTGGCGCTATGCGCCGGCGGGGTTCTCGGTGACGGTGGAGACGCAGAGCCGTGCGCGGATTTACGTCGATGACCGCAACAGCGACGCCGCAAGCGGCTTCTGGGTCACGAATCTGCGGTTCGGCTTCCACCAGAAGACCCGGGGATGGCGCTTCTCCGAGTTCGCGCGGGTAGACAACCTCGCCGGCCGATCCTACGTCGGATCGGTGATCGTCAACGACAGCAACGGCCGGTTTTTCGAGCCTGCGCCCGGCCGAACCGCGATGATTATGTTCAATGCATCATGGCAGGACGATTAAATTCGCGACACGCCTATCGCGGCGCCGTCACCGGCGCCGTAAGCTGAACTCACGGCGCTTGATCGCGGTCTGATCCAATGAAGGCGATCATGCTGGCCGGCGACGCACGGAGGAGTATGGCAGTCATGACGCAACAAAATCGGACGCCTGGTTCTGTATCATCGGTGCCTTGGGTTTGACGGCGGCGGTCGCGGCGCCCGCCGCGGCTGACGGTCATCGAGGCGGAGATTTCGGCGGCGGGCATCGTCGCCGGCGGCGGACGCTTCGGCGGCGAGCATGCCGCGGGCGGCGGCGCGCGTTTCGGTGGAGAGCATGTCGGCGGTGGCGCGCGTTATGCCGCGCCGGCGCCTCACTACGCGGCGCCCCATTACGCCGCGCCTCGCGATGCGGGCGGCGCTCGCTTCGCGCCGCATTATCCGGCCGCGCGCGTCGCGGCGGGCGCGAATTACGGCGCGGCCACTCGGTATCCCATCCAACATTACCCGGCCGCGAACCATGGCAATTGGAATCGCGCGGTTGCCGGTGGCCATTGGGACGGAGATCGCCGCGACGGCGCTCATTGGAACCGCTGGGACGGCGATCACTGGGCACACTACCGCCGCGACGACGATGACTATCCCGGCTGGTACGGAACAAATTGGGGCGGCGGCTATTGGAACAATGGTTATTGGCCGTCGGTGTATTACGGCGTCAATTTCGCTTGGTTCCTGCCGGTTCTCCCGTCCGTGTACGCGACGTATTGGTATGGCGGCATGCCTTATTACTATGCCAACGACGTCTACTACACCTGGGACCCAAATTACGACGGCTATGTGGCGACCGATCCGCCGCCGGTAGCCGACAACGGTAGCGCGAGCCCCCAGGGCCAGAGTTCTGCGGGGCAGATATACATGTATCCGAAACATGGCCAGAGCGCGGAACAGCAGTCCGAAGACCGGCGCGCCTGCCAGCAATGGGCGGCGGACCAAACGAGCGGCGAATCGTCGAGCCAGCAGTACGGCGATTACCGGCGCGCGATGACCGCCTGCGCCGAGGGCCGCGGTTACAGCGTCAAGTAAGCTTCAGCCGCGCCCGCTTATTTCCAGCAATTGCCCGACGCATTCGGCGAGGCGCTCTGCACCCCCGCCGAAGTCACCGTGAACGTCGCGCAGTCGGTGTCGTTCGCCTGGTCGCCGATCGCGGTCGCCGTGAGCGAGAAGCTCGCCGGTGTTCCGGCGGGCGAGGCGGCGGTTGGCGCGACGGCGGCGACGATGGTGGGCTGGGCGATTTGATAGTAGCCGCTGCCGACCGTGACCGGCCAGGCGGCGGCTCCGTAACCCAAGTCGGATGCATTGGCGCTGTACGTGTTCGTCGTGCTGAAGAAGCGCTCCTCGAGGCTCGCCAAATCGAGCAGCGCGGTCTTCGCGTCGGTGCGCCGGCCCTTGCGCACGAACGAGGAATACGCGGGAATCGCGATCGCGACCAGAATGGATGCGACGACCATCGCGACGATGAGCTCGATCAGCGTGAAACCGCCTGTGTGGCTGCGGCCCGCGTTCGTTCGTGTCGACCGACTTCCTCTGTGCATATCGATGGCCTCTCGCTGCGTGATGCCCAATTTAGCGTTTCTGTATCCAGGTCAATCGCCCGCCCTTCATCGCGCCCTGCGGATTGATCTTGGTGATCGAGCCGGTTCCCGACGCAGTCTGTGTCACTGCGTAATACGTGCTCCCCTTGGACACGATCGACACGCTGCCGGTGCCGCTCAAGGCGATGCCGCTGATGGCCTGGTTGTTCACGTTGACGAAGTTGTGATTCGCGTCCGTGAAGAAGGACTGGTTGAACGCGCCGCCGGTCGCCGGGTTGATCGCCATCGTCCAACCGCCCGCGGGAGTCTGCGCGCAGGTGCGGACCGAATTCGTCGGCGGGATCGTCGTATTGACGATGAAGGCGCCGACCTCGACGATCGGATTGAAGATGACCTGTTCGTATACCGTCGGATAATTGCCGGTCGCGAGCAAGCCGTTGACGTCCGTCGGATTCGCATGGCCGTACGTCAGGTTCAGGTACCAGCCGTACTGATTGCAGCCGCTGGTATCGGCCCAGCAGATCGGGTTGCTGCTCACCGTGCGATAGTAGTAGGCGCTCTGCGGCGTCGTCGAAGTCGCGGACGCGGCCAGCGTCGGATCGTAGGTCGCCGTGATCGTTTGCTGCTGCAGGGACGATACGCCCGACAACGGCGTCGCCGGCGCCGCGACGCCCGCGGTCGGCAGGCTCGCGAACTTCACGGACGACATCGCATTCCACGCGGCCATGTTCCAATCCCAGACGCCATAGAGCGCCTGCTGGGTCGTCGCATAAGTGGCCGGCGCGACGTTCGTCAGCGGGATTTGCTGACCGGTGCCGAACTCGATCAGCGCGCGCGTGGTGGCGCCGTTCGGGACCATCACGAAAGTCACTTTGGTCGTGATCGGCTGGCCCGCGGGCGTCGTGAATATCGGATTAGACGACACGGTCCAACTGGTCGGATTGGAGTTCGTCAGGTCGAAGCGCCAGACGTTGCCCTGTAGATCGCCGGCATAGACGTAGTCGACGACGTGATCGCCGTCGAGGTCCGCCGAGGTGACGTACGCGATGCCGTTACTCGCGATGCCGGCGGCTGCGGTGCCCGTGCTCAAGTAGTAGAACGTCTTCGCGCCCGTCGTCGGATCGACGATCATCACGTAGATGCCGGCATCGCCGGTCGCGCTGCCGAAGCCGTTGCCGAACACCGCGCCCCAGGCGCCGTTGTGGAACCTGCGAATCTGCGGCACGCCGAAGGTGTTGCCGAGATTGTTGCCGCAATTGGAGACGTTCGCGCAGTTCAACGTCGAAGTCGTCGTCGTCACGCCCGCCGTCGTCGTCGAGGTCGTGCTCCATTCGCCGATGACGGTACCTGCGGCGTTCGATTCCGAGAACGAGCTCGGGTCGGTGATGTCGAGCGCATAGATCGCCGAACCGCCGGGTCCCAAGCCGCCGACGAGCCAGGTATGCCATTGGTTGCCGTAGAACAAGTCGCCGACCCCGGGAGGCGCATCGACGCTGAATTTGTGCGAGTACGCCGGATTGGAATAATCGTCCGTGCCGTCGGCCGACGCGTTGATCGTATTGACGACCTCGGCCGGCATGAACGCGAGAATCTCCCGGCCGTCGTTATAGGTCGAAACGTAGTTGTTCGAACTGTCGAACGAGCCGGAGCGGAAACCATGCAGCAAGCCGTCGTTCGCGCCGGCGTAGACGACGTTCGTGCGTATCTGGTAGCCGCTCGCAAACGTCGAGTAGGCCTGCGCCGAACCCGCGTTCTCGGGCATCGCCGCGCTCAAGTTCAGCTTGTCCTTCCAGAGCGTCGGATACCCAGCCTGCGGCGGTCCGACCCAGGTCGGGCTCGAGTCGATGATGTCGCCGAGTACGCTCGTACGGGTGCGGTACAAGCCCGTACCGTTCGATTTTTGTTCGTTCGAGCGGTCGCCGCGCAGATAATTCAATCGATAGTTGTTGATCGGCGTCGCATCGCCCGTGTCGAGCGCCGCTTGTTCGGTCACGGTCAGATTGGTCCATTCGAACGGGATGCCTTTGGTTCCGTCCCAGCTCAGGATCGTTCGGCTCGTCGGGCCTTCCGCCGCGATCGGGCCGGCGGCGCCGGTCGTCGGGCAGGTCTGTCCGGAGAGGACGCCCGTCAATACGCAGGATGCGTCCCAGTTCACGACCGGGTCGATCTGCAGCGCATTCGGATCCGTCGAGCCGGTCGGCGTATCCAGATATTGCGACGTCAAGGCGCCGGTCCAATTGTTCGCGTTGTAGAACGCGAAATAGACCTGCGTGCCGGCCTGCACCTTGGCGGTCTGCTTCTGGTTCAGGCCCGCGGAGCTCTGTGATGCGTTTTGCGGCGTCGCCTGGAAGCACATGATCTCGTGGATGTTCGTGCTGCCGCCGTCGGATCCGGCGAAGCCGAAGCGCACTTTGTCGGGGACCTCACCGTTCGAGGCGGTGATGTCCTGGCCCGTGATCACCGGCTGATACGCACCGCCGTTGTAGCTGAACGACAGGCTCAAGAGGCCAGCCGGCGTGATCGTGAGATTATAGGTGATCGGGACGCCAAAACTCGTGCCGGTCGTCGACGTCGTGCCGTAACCGCGGTACTTGGCGCTTTCATTCGCGATCTTGACGCCCGAGAGCACTTTGTAGGCGCCGGGAATCGCGGCGTAGTTCGGCAGTTTCGTCGTCGTCATGACCGGCGACCCGGGACTTGCTGTAATCCCAAGCGTAGCCGGTCTTGCAGGTATTCTGCACCGCGCTGTGCTGCTGCGAGGTCGACAGACGTCGACGGATACCACGTGGGGTAGGCCGCGGTAAGGTAACTCCACGCCGTGCTCCCCGAGCCGCGCAAGCCGATGCGGTTCCATTGATACCCGGACCGGTATGTCGTGTTGTCGCCCGGATTCAGGAAATTGCCGTACTCGTCGATGCCGAGGCCGATGTAGCCGCCGACGATGCCGTCGTAGCCGGTCACGGAGTCGTTGTTCACGTTCGAACAGGTGTAGGCCAAGCTGCCGCCCCAGTCGCCGCTCGCCGAGGCCGCGACCGGATCGGACAGGTTCACCTTGCTCGCATCCTGCAGGAAGAAGCTGATGCCGTCGGCGCCATCCTTGCCGCTGCCGCCGGAATCGCCCTCATAGGTCTCGGTCGTGAACTGGACCTTGAGCCCTTGTTGCCCGATCGGAAACGAGAAATTCGAAATGATCGCGCCATGCTGCGAATTATTGTTGTTCGTGAAGCGCAGGGCGCCGCCGACCAAGGGGTCGTCCGGCAGCGTGCCGGTATTGCCGCCCTTGAGCGTTACGCCGGCGTAATAGCCGCCCGCCGAAGTCATGCTGACGCATCCCGGGATCTGTCCCGGGCTCGCCGTTCCCGCCGACGTCGATGCGGTCAAGCACGCGCCGTTCGAGAAGTACCAGGAGTTGTTCGTCGTCGCGCCCGTGAAGTTCTCGGTGTAATTCGTTTGCGCGGGCGCCGCGACCCTGGCGAGTCCCGCGGACAGGAGGATTGCCGCTGCGAGTATCGGTTTGGTGTTCATCATTGCCCCGTTGGGATGTTGAGTGTCACGAGATAGGTACTTTCGACGACCGCGACGGTATTCGCGCTGCCGCCGTAGCCGACGGCGTCGATCTGGTAGATCGTCGCCGGGCTGCCGTTCGGCGCGGTCGTCGTCGCCGAGATTGGAAATGTAGAAGACGGGAGTCTGAGAGAAGGTCGTGTTGTTCGTCACGCCTAGGTTCGGCGGGGTGTAGCTCACGCCGATCAAGTTGCCGGACGCATCCTTCCACGGGACGCTCGCGACATTGCCGACGACGGTCGGCAGCGCATTCGTGCACGTCTGGCCGACCGTGTACGCGACCACGGAATTGCAGACGATGCTCGACTGGCCGTTGCCGTTCGCGAGCCACCATTCGGCATATTGCTCGGCACTCTCGGCGGCGTTCAGCGCAAGCTGCTTGTCGCGCAGGTTGCCGGCGATCTTTTCGTCGAGGCCGAAGCTGTGGAACATGCCGAGCGCGAGGATCGTCACGACGACGAGCAGCAACAGGCTCGTCACCAATACCATGCCGCGTTGGCGCGAACGGCGAACATTGCTCATGTGCTTGCCCCCGCCATGTTCATGACCGCGATCACGCGCCGGAAGGAGACCGTGCCGCTCGTTTGGCCGGGCTGACCGAACAGAGGGTTGACGAAGGTCAGGTTCACCTGCACCGAGATCACGTTGCCCCAGTAGTTGCCGGCCGCGACTTGCGTGGCATCGAGGTAGGTGTCGATCGAGCTCGTGCCCGCGGACGGATTCGTTTGCACGCCGTAGAGGATCTGCAGGTTCTGCACGCCGCTGACGAGCGGGATGACCTGTGCCGGGCCGTTGTTGACCGTCAGTTGGCATTGCAGGTTGCCGTTGTTGTCGACGCTGAATTGATTGACGATCGTCGCCGCGACCGTGCTCGTATTGCCGCTGCAATCGAGCACGTTGTCGGCGCCGGAAGTGGCGTAGCGCACGGTGATCGAATCGCCGGGCGCGGCCGCGGCGGCGGCGCCAGCGCCCACGATCGACTGGCCGGTCTGGGTGTAGGCGCCCGCGATCGGGAATTCGCTCGCCGCCGTGTTGACGACCGGATTCGGGTAATAGCCCGCCGACTGAATCACGTCGGTGATCAGGGACATCGCCAGACGCTCGTTGTCCTGGAGATTCGACAGGCCGGTTTGAATGCCGCTCGTGCGCTTCATGCCGCCGACGAGCGTCAACAAACCGCCGATCAAAAAGAGACCGATCAGCAGCGCGATCATCAATTCGATCAGCGTGAATCCGCGCGCGGCGGAGCGCGTCGGGGCCGGCATCGGGTGCGAGTGAGCGGTGTTCATGGTTCGACGTACAGGATATAGGTGGGGGCGGCGAGCGAAGTCATGCTCGTCTGTTGCGCGTTGACCGCGACGCCGCTCTCGGTCCATTGGATCTCGATCGCGCAATCGACCGGGAAGCCCGACGTCGAGCAAGTGATCGTCGCGAGGTACGGCGGCAGCACGGAATTCAAATCGGCGGCCCAATTCTGCACGTCGTAGGCCGCTATCGACGACGGCGCGCAACTGTTCGCGCCGGCGACCGTGCAGTTGAACGTCGCGGCCAACGCACCGTTGGATATCGTCGCCGGCAGGCCCTTGCCGCCGCTGACCGTGAAGCTCGCGGGCGCGAAGCCGCCCGCCCAGTAGCCGCGATTCGCGTGCATCATCGCGGCGAGGCTCGACGCCTCGAGCGCGGCCAGCGAGCGCGTGCCGGCGATCGTCGTGCTCGCGAGACCGAGCGATTCCAACTTCGCGAGGCCCAGCAGGCCGATCGAGGTGATGACGAGCGCGACCAGGACTTCGACGAGGCTGAATCCCGCCGCTGCGCGCCGCCGCCCGTGTCCCGGGATCCGCGAGTGATTCATGTGCAATTCCCCTGGCCGCTCTTTTCGACGGCCAACATGCCGACCGGCGAGACCGCAAGGCAGCGCGTCCATTGTGAGGTGTTGTTGGGCGCGTGCAGCGTGACCGTCACGGTGCTGGTCGTGCCGGTGGCGGCGAAGCCGTTGCGGTTGTACGTCGCCCAAGCCGAAGTTGTTGTCGGCGACGAACGTGTCGGCGCTGAACGCCGCCTGTTTGCGCAGCACGGGCTCGCCGTTGTCGACGGTGTGATTGCCGTTCGAATCCGCGAACACGATCCAGCCCTTGTTCCAACTCGTGCTGGTCGTCGAGCAGGTGGCGCCGTCCGTCGAGACGCAAACGGTGACCGGCAAGCCTTCCTTGACCGCCTCGGTGCGCGCGAATTGAATGTCGCCGACGAGGTCGTTGACCTCGCTCGCGATCCGGTTCGACGAGGTCACGTACTGGAACGACGGGATGCCGATCGCGGCGAAGATGCCGATGATCAGCATGACGACGAGCAATTCGAACAAGGTGAAGCCGAGCGACCTGTTCATGGGATGTTCCGCGATCATGGGATCGTATCCTAGGGCGCCAATCTTGCTCGAAACTGACGGGTGCGGATCCGCTGCGCGGAAATGTGACGAAGTTCGCAGTGGGCGGGCGCCCGGCGCGCCGCGACCGGCCGCCGCCTTTAGGGGAAATGCACCGAAACGCGCGTGCCGGAGCCTGACGTTCCGGCCTCGATGCGCAGCTCCGCGTCGTGGATTTTCGCGATCTCCTCGACGATCGCGAGGCCTAGGCCGCTGCCGTGACCGGGGGAATTCGGCAGCCGGTAGTAGCGCTGCCGCACGCGCGACCGCTCGGATTCCGGGATCCCGGGGCCGGTATCCTCGACCGCGAGGAACGGCCGGCCGTCCAGGGTTCCCGTGCTGACCGTCACATGGCCGCCCGCCGGGGTGTATTTCAAGGCGTTGTCGACCAAGTTGTTGACGAGGTCCTCGAGCAGCGAGGGATCCGCCTGCACGCGCACCGGCTGAAGCTCGGCGCCGAGGTCGAGGTCGGCCTGCACGGCGCGGTCGACGTATTTCGCCGCGATGTCGGCGGCGATGACGCCCAAGTCGACCGCTTGGCGCTTCACTGCGATATTCACCGCGGGGTCGGCGCGCGCGAGCGTCAGCAACTGGTTCGCCGAATGCGCCAGTTGCCGGATCCCATCCTGCAGCGTCGTCAGACGCTCTTTGATCGGCTGGGCGGCGGGCTCGGCGACGAGCAGGTCGAGCTGCGCGAGCATGCCGGTGATCGGCGTGCGCAGCTGATGCGCGGTATTGGCGATGAATTGCTGTTGCGATTGGACCCCGCCGCGCAGCATCGCGAGCAGCCGGTTCAAGGCCGCCGCGAGCGGCGCGAGCTCGCGCGGCACGGACGATTCGACGATCGGGCGCAAGTCGAGCGCCGAGCGCTGCGCAAGCTCGTCGCGCAGCTGCTTGATCGGCCGCAACCCCAGGCGAATGCCGACCCAGACCAGGACCAGCGTCAAGTCGAGCTGCACGAAATCCCACAGCAGATTGCTCATGAAACCGAAGCGCGCGGCAGGGCCTGCCGCGCCGAGCGCGCTTGCGACCGTGATCACGAGCGGGCCGCCTTCCGTGGCCACGAAATACGAAAGCGCGCGCAGGCGGCGCCCGCCAACCGGCACGGTCGCGTACTCGGCGCCGCCGCGAGCCGGGAGGGGCACGGCGGCGAGGCGCGCATCGCCCGCGATCAAGCGGCCCGCGGAGTCGCGCACCGCGAATTCGACGGCATCGTCCGCGCCGAGGACCGCGACGCGGCCGCGATCGATCCGCACCCGCTGCGTCAGATCGCCGGCCGCTCGCCGCAGGCGTTGATCGACGCTGGCGACCTGCGGCGCCACGTTGCCGAAGTAATGCACGAGCGCTCCGCAGAGCGCGAGCAGCGAGAGCGGTACGGCGAGCCAGAACACCAGGCGGCGGCTGATCGAAGCGTTCACGGCGGCTTCGCTTCTTCCAATCGATAGCCGAGGCCGCGCAGGCTGCGAATCACGGCGGCGCCGCCGAGTTTCGCGCGCAGCCGTGAAATGTGGACTTCCACGGCGTTCGCCGTGATGTCCTGCTCGGGACTCGCCAAAGCCTGCTGCAGGCGCTCTTTCGAGACGATGAGGCCGCTGCGCCGCACGAGGCATTCGAGGATCAACCACTCGCGCGCGGTCAATTCGATCTCGGCCTCGTCGATGCCGAGCCGCTTGCCCGCAAGATCGACGGTCATGCGCTGCATCTTGATCGCTCCAGTCAGCGCGCCGTGCGTGCGCCGCATGAGCGCGCGGCAGCGCGCAGCGAGTTCCGCCGGCTCGAACGGCTTGCTGAGGAAATCGTCCGCGCCGAGATCGAGCGCCTTGACCCGGTCCGCCAGGGTGCAGCGCGCGGTGAGCACGAGGGTCGGCAGCGTCTTTCCCGCGCTGCGCAGGCGGCGTACGAGCGTCAAGCCGTCACTGCCCGGCAGGCCGACGTCGACGATGGCGAGGTCGTAGTCATCCGCCGCGAGCGCGGCGAGTGCCGCCTCCGCGCTCGCCACGCGCGTCGCGGTCCAGTTCGCGGCGGCGAGGCCGCGCGCGACGGCGTCCGCGACGATGTCGTCGTCTTCGACGATCAAGAGCCGCATGCGCGGATCCCGTTCAAACGCCGCCGGTCGATTCGAATCCGCCGCGCCGCGGCGGCGTCAACGTGCGCAGCTTCTCTTCGTATGCCTGCGCGAACGCCTCGATGAACAAGTGCGGCATGCCGTCCGCCGGGCGCTGCGACAGGCCGGCGAACAACTCCGAGTACAAGTCCCAGTATCGCGCTTTGTTTTGGGTCTCGAAGACGCCGCGCTTCGCGCCGCGGTCGAACCGCTCCTCGAGTTCCTTGGGGTCGAAGCGCGCGAGGAACTCGTCCACCGCCGCGCGCATCGCCGCGAGCGTCGCGGCGTTCTGCGCCTTGACCTCGCGGAAATTCTCGCGCATCGCTTCGACGGAACCGGCGCGCGTCGACAGCGTGGTCAACAGGCGCAGCAGCGTCGCGTCCACGCCTTGCGAAAAATTCATCACCGACGGGGACTCCTCCGCGGGCGGAGCCGCCATGCGGAAGCGGTTGCGGTATTCGGTGCGGCTTTGCTGCAGGTCCATGAGGCCCGAGGACGGTTTCGCGCAGCAGTTGACCGGCGAGCTGCAGCGATGCCGTACGGGCCTCCGGCGGCAGCGATGCGCGCGATCGATGCCCGCACCGCGACAAAACGCGGCGAGCCCGTATCGACGTCGCCGTCGTACAACGGGGGCCGACGGCGCGCGCGGCGCCGTCGCCCGCTCGACCGACAGCGGGCGCGTCATCATGTGCCACGGCACCGCCGACGGCGGCGCCCTCCAGCATCTGCTCCAAATCGCCGGCCGGCGCGAGCGGCTGCCCATAGGCGTTGCGCGCGACGCTGTCGACGTCGGCGTCGAGGTTCACGCTCGGCTCGAGCAGTTCGCTCAGGTCGAGGTCCGCGCCGATGTCGTTCGCGGTCGACTTGCGCACGGCGGACGAGGCCGAGGCGCCGTCAAAGGCGACGATCGCGCTCTGATCGGGCGGGAAATCGTTGGACGGGTCGATGCTCACGAGCAGTTCGTATTCGCCGATGCGAATATAGTCGCCGTCCTTCAGCGGGTATTCGTGAAACCGGCCGAGCGGCACCTGGGCGCCGTTCACGTAGGTGCCGTTCGAGCTCGTATCCACCAAGTAGAATTTGCCGGCGCGGAAATCGACGCGCGCGTGCTTGCCCGACAGGTAGCGCTCGGGATCGGGCAGGATCCACTCATTGTCGCGCGCACGGCCGATCGTGCCCCCATGCACGCCAAAGACCTTGGTTGCATTCTCTTGGAGGCGGGTTGCATGTTCGCTGACTATCGCCAAGCGCAAGGCCATTTAAGCTCCATCCGACCGGTCGCGGGATTTGCGCTAAGTGCTCGTATAATATAGCCAAACGGTACCAATGTCTGGAGCCTCCCAAATGGCCGCGAGTCACATTTTCAAGGTTTTGTTCGTCAACCAGGGCAAGGTCTACGAAATCTACGCCCGCAAGGTCGGCCACGGGAGTCTGTTCGGATTCATCGAGGTCGAGGAACTGGTGTTCGGCGAGCGTTCGACCATCGTCGTCGATCCCGCCGAGGAAAAGATCAAGTCCGAATTTCACGAAGTCAAGCGCACCTATTTGCCGATGCATTCGGTGCTGCGCATCGATGAGGTCAAGAAACAAGGTGTCAGCAAAATCAGCGCTCTCGAAGGCTCGAACGTCGCGCAATTCCCGGTCCCGATCTACACGCCGGGCGGGGATTCGAGCGCGCTCAAATAGACCGCCGGCCGCTGCCGGTAGGGTCCGATGTTTAGCCTGCGGGGCGCCCCGGCGCTGTCGCAGTTCCGCCTCGACGGGCTCGCCGCCGCGCTGCGGGAGCTCGAGCCCCGGGTGCGGGCGATCGAGGCGCGCTTCGTCCACTTCGTCGATGCGGACGGGCCGCTCGCGGACGATGATTCCGCGCTGCTCGCGCGCTTGTTGACCTACGGGCCGCGCGCGGACGGCGACGCGGCGCGGCCGCCGCGACCGACGACGGCGCCGTGATCGTGGTCACGCCGCGCTTGGGCACGATGTCGCCATGGTCGAGCAAGGCGACCGACATCGCGCATGTTTGCGGCCTCGCGGGCGTGCGCCGCCTCGAACGGGGCACGGTCTACCGCTTGCGCGCCGACGGCCGCTGGGGCGAGGGGATCTGGGCAAGCTCGCGCCGCTGCTGCACGACCGCATGACCGAGTCGGTCTGGCTCGACGGCGGGCCGCCGGCGGATTTCTTTCGCGCGGGCGCGCCGCGGCCGCTGCGCACGGTGCCGGTCGGGCGGGACGGACGGCGCGCGCTTGGAGGCGGCGAACCACGACTGGGGACTCGCGCTGTCCGCGGTCGAGATCGATTATTTGCTCGCCGCGTTCCGCACGCTCGAGCGCGATCCGACCGACGTCGAGCTCATGATGTTCGCGCAGGCGAACTCCGAGCACTGCCGCCACAAGATCTTCAACGCGGACTTCGTCGTCGACGGCGCGGCCAGCCGACGTCGCTGTTCGACATGATCCGCGCACACCTACCGGCGCAATTCGCACGGCGTGCTGTCGGCGTACCGCGACAACGCCGCGGTCGTCGAGGGAGCCACCGCCGTGCGCTTCTTCCCGGATCCCGCGACCGGCCGCTACTCGGGCCGCGAGGAAGCCGTCGACATTCTGATGAAGGTCGAGACGCACAATCATCCGACGGCGATTTCGCCGTTTCCGGGCGCGGCGACCGGTGCGGGCGGCGAGATCCGCGACGAAGGCGCGACCGGCCTCGGCGCGAAGCCGAAGGCCGGCCTCGTGCGGCTTCTCGGTCTCGAACCTGCGATCCCGGGCATGCGGCAAGCCTGGGAACGGGACTTCGGCAAGCCGGAGCGCATCGCCTCGGCGCTCGAGATCATGCTCGAGGGGCCGATCGGCGCGGCCGCGTTCAACAACGAGTTCGGGCGGCCGAACATCTGCGGCTATTTCCGCATCTTCGAGCAGTCGGGCAGCGAGGACCGGCCGCGACGTCGTGCGCGGCTATCACAAGCCGATCATGATCGCCGGCGGGCTCGGCAACGTACGCCGCCGGCACGTCGAGAAGAAGGACGTCGTCGTCGGCGCGCCGCTCGTCGTGCTCGGCGGCCCGGCGATGCTGATCGGCCTGGGCGGCGGCGCGGCCTCGTCGGTCGGCAGCGGCCAAAGCGCATCGGAGCTGGATTTCGCCTCGGTGCAGCGCGGCAACCCGGAGATCCAGCGCCGCGCGCAGGAAGTGATCGACCGCTGCTGGGCGCTCGGCGATCGCAACCCGATCCAGCTGATCCACGACGTCGGCGCGGGCGGCCTGTCGAATGCGGTGCCCGAGGCGGTCGCGCACAGCCAGCGCGGCGGCGCGCATCGACCTGCGCGCGATCCCGAGCGCGGAGCCGGCATGTCGCCGATGGAGATCTGGTGCAACGAGGCGCAGGAGCGCTACGTGCTGGCGCTCGCGCCCGGCAGCCGCCGGAATTCGCCGCCATTGTGCGAGCGCGAGCGCTGTCCGTTCGCGGTGGTCGGCGAAATCACCGGCGACGGGCGCTTGCTCGTCACCGATCCGCTCGCGGCCAACGCGCCGGTGCGACATGCCCGTCGACGTGCTGCTCGGCAAGCCGCCGCGCATGCGCCGCGACGTCAAAGCGCTGCCGAAGTCCGCGCCGGCCCCGTCGACGAGCCGGCACGACGATCGCGGACTCTGCTCGACCGCGTGCTGCGCCTGCCGACCGTGGCCGACAAGACCTTTCTGATCACGATCGGCGATCGCACCGTCGGCGGCCTGATCAGCCGCGACCAGATGGTCGGCCCGTGGCAGGTGCCGGTCGCCGACGTCGCCGTGACGCTTGAGCGATTACGAGGGCTACCGCGGCGAAGCGATGGCGGTCGGCGAGCGCACGCCGGTCGCGGTGCTGAACCCGCCGGCCTCGGGCGGCTCGCGGTCGCCGAGGCGGTCACCAACCTGCTGGCGGCGGACGTGCGTCCGGCTGCAGGACATCCGGCTGTCGGCCAATTGGATGGCGGCCTGCGGCGAGCCCGGCGAGGACGCCGCGCTGTACGCGACGGTGCGCGCCGTCGGCGAGCGAACTCTGCGCCGGAGCTCGGCATCACGATTCCGGTCGGCAAGGATTCGCTGTCGATGAAGACCGCGTGGTCGGACGCGGCGGGCGAACACGCAGGTGGTCGCGCCGGTGTCGCTGATCGTCTCGGCGTTCGCGCCGGTCGCGCGATGCGCGCCGCACGCTGACGCCGGAACTGCAACCTGGGCGGCGCCATCGCGCCTGCTGCTGATCGACCTCGGCCGCGGCCCGAACCGCCTCGGAGGCTCCTGCTGGAGCCAGGTGCACGGCGGCCGGGCGGCGCGACCGCCGATCTCGACGAGCCGCGCCTGCTGTCGCGCGTTCGCCGCGGCGGTCATCGGAGCTCAAGCGCGCGGCCTCGTGCTCGCCTATCACGATCGCTCGGACGGCGGCGCTGCTCGTCACGCTGCTCGGAAATGGCCTTCGCGTCGCACTGCGGCCTCGACATCGATCTTGGCGCAGGTGCGCGATCCGATCGCCGGCCAGCTTTCACCGAGGAACTCGGCGCGGTCGTGCAGGTCGCGCGACGGCGCCTCGGCGAGGCGTGCGCGGTGCTGCGCCGCGCATGGGCTCGCCGATGCACGCGCGCGACATCGGCCGGCCGGTGGCGGGGACCGCGGTGCGCGTGCTCGCGGCGGGCGCCTGCAGCTGCTCGACGGCTCGCGTGTCGACCTGCACCGCACCTGGAGCGAGACGTCGTACCGCATGCAGGCGCTGCGCGATCGATCCGGATTGCGCGCGCGAGGAATATGACCGGCTGTTGGACGCCGAGGATCCCGGCATGTATGCCGCGCTTGTCCTTCGATCCGGCGGAGGACGTCGCCGCGCCCTACGTGAAATCGGGCGCGCGGCCCGCGGTCGCCGTGCTGCGCGAGCAGGGCGTCAACAGCCAGATCGAGATGGCCGCGGTGCTCACGCGCGCGGGCTTCGACGCATTCGACGTGCACATGACGGACCTCCTGGGCGCACGCGTGCCAGCTTGTCGGGATTCCAGCGGCCTCATCGCCTGCGGCGGCTTTTCCTTCGGCGACGTGCTCGGCGCCGGCGAGGGGTGGGCGAAGTCGATCCTGTTCAACGCGCGCGCGCGCGACGAGTTCGCGCAATTCTTCGCGCGGCCGTCGACCTTCACGCTCGGCGTCTGCAACGGCTGCCAGATGCTGTCGGCGCTGCAAGGAACTGATCCCCGGCGCCGATGCGCTGGCCGCGGTTCGTGCGCAACCGCCGGAGCAGTACGAGGCCCGGCTCACGCTGGTGCGAGATCCCGCCGACGAAGTCGGTGCTGCTCGCGGGCATGCAGGGCTCGGTGCTGCCGATCGCGGTCTCGCACGGCGAAGGCCGCGCGGAATTCGACGCGGGCAGCGGCGCGGGCCGGCTGGAGTCCTTGGGGATGACGAGCCTGCAGCTACGTCGACAACCGCGGGCAGCGACCGAGCGCTATCCCTTCAATCCGAACGGTTCACCGGCGGGGCTCGCCGGCGTCTGCAACGCGGACGGCCGCGTCACGGTCTTGATGCCGCATCCGGAGCGCGTCTACCGCGCGGTGCAGAATTCCTGGCAGCCGCGCGAGTGGCACGAGGACGGCGGCTGGATGCGGCTGTTCCGCAACGCGCGGGTGTTCCTCAAGTGATGCCGGCGACCGCCGCCGGCGCGACGAATTTGCGGAACGTCATCGCCTGACGCAGCCGCGCCTTGCGCACGAACGTCTGGTACAGCAGGTCGTGCATCACCTCGAGCAGCATGCCGGCGCGCTCGGCGTTCAACATGGGCTGGTGCGGCCAGGGATCGCTGTCGCTGCCGAACAGGACCGCGCGCAGCGCCGTGAAGGATTCGTCGTCGATCGACGCGAGGTCGCGTATTTCCTGCAGCGTGTCGAACAGCCCGAGCTTGCCGCGTTCGCCCAGTTCGCGGAACAAGGACTGCGCGGTGCGGCGGCACATCGCGCCGAACGCGTTGTAACAGCCCGCCGTGTGGCAGTGCAGGGCCTCCTTGAACAATGCTTGCGCCTCGTCCGGCAGGTAGGTCAGCGGAAAGATCTCCGGGGCGCGCTCGACTTCCGTGTAGGCGCCCGCGAGCTCGACGCGTTCGGCCGTGTAGGCGCGCGCCGCGAATTTGAGGAAGACCGGCTCGGCGCACGAGTCGCAGAGGAACACGACGCCGACTTCCTTCGGCTTGCGCCGGCTGATCGCCGCGAATCGGGGACGGCTACCGGCGTCAAGTGCGTCAGGGTCTGGCAGTGCGGGCAGGTAAGCGCGATTCCCTGGCAGTCGATTTGCAGTCGATCTTGCGGGTCGATGTGGATCATCGTGTTCACCCTTCGGTTCACCCTTGCAGGGGTTTGTAGCGAATGCGATGCGGCTGGGCGGCGTCCTCGCCCTTGCGGCGCTTGAGGTCCTCGACGTATTCCTGGTAGTTGCCCTCGAACCAGACCACCTGCGAGTCGCCCTCGAACGCCAGGATGTGCGTCGCGATGCGGTCGAGGAACCAGCGATCGTGCGAGATGACCACCGCGCAGCCGGGGAAGGCGAGCAGCGCCTCCTCGAGCGCACGCAGCGTCTCGATGTCGAGGTCGTTGGTCGGCTCGTCGAGCAGCAGCACGTTGCCGCCGGATTTGCAGCACCTTGGCCAGGTGCACGCGGTTGCGTTCGCCGCCGGACAGCTCGCCGATCAGCTGCTGCTGCTGCGCGCCCTTGAAGTTGAAGCGGCCGACGTAGCCGCGCGACGACGTCTCGTAATTGCCGACCTTGATGATGTCGAGGCCGCCGGAGATCTCCTGCCAGACGGTGTTCTTGTCGTTCAGCGCCTGGCGCGACTGGTCGACATAGGCCAGCTTCACCGTCGGGCCGACGCGGATCTCGCCGCTGTCGGGCTTTTTCGCGCCGGTGAGCATGCGAAACAGCGTGGTCTTGCCGGCGCCGTTCGGGCCGATGATGCCGACGATGCCGCCCGCGGGCAGGCTGAAGGACAGCGTTGTCGATCAGCAGCCGGTCGCCGAAGCCCTTGCGCAGGTTCTTCACCTCGATGACCAGGTCGCCGAGGCGCTCGCCCGGCGGAATGTAGATTTCGTTGGTCTCGTTGCGCTTCTGGAATTCCTGCGACGACAGTTCCTCGAAGCGCTGCAGGCGCGCCTTGCTCTTGGCCTGGCGCGCCTTCGGGTTCTTGCGCACCCACTCCAGTTCGCGCTCAGGGATCTTGCGCAGGGCTTCCTGCTGCCGCTCCTCGTGCTGCGAGGCGCTGCTCCTTCTGTTCCAGCCAGGAGGAGTAGTTGCCCTGCCACGGAATGCCGTGGCCGCGGTCGAGTTCCAGGATCCACTCGGCGACGTTGTCGAGGAAGTAGCGGTCGTGGGTCACGGCGATCACCGTGCTCGGGTATTCCTCGAGGTAACGCTCCAGCCAGGCCACCGATTCGGCGTCGAGGTGGTTGGTGGGCTCGTCGAGCAGCAGCATGTCGGGCTGCGACAGCAGCAGCCGGCACAGCGCGACGCGGCGCTTCTCGCCGCCGGACAGCTTGCCGATGATGGCGTCCCACGGCGGCAGGCGCAGCGCGTCGGCGGCGATCTCGAGCTTGCGCTCCAGTTCCCAGCCGCCGGCCGCGTCGATGGCGTCCTGCAGCTTCGCCTGCTCCTCGAGCAGCTTGTTCATCTCGTCGTCGGACATCGGCTCGGCGAACCGGTCGCTGATCGCGTTGAAGCGGTCGATCAGGCCTGGACGTCGCCGACGCCCTCGCATGACGACCTGCGCGCACGGTCTTGGTCTCGTCGAGCTGGGGTTCCTGCGGCAGGTAGCCGACGCGGATCCCGGACTGCGGACGCGCCTCGCCGTCGATGTCCTGTGTCCATGCCGGCCATGATGCGCAGCAGCGTGGACTTGCCCGAGCCGTTCAGGCCCAGCACGCCGATCTTGGCGCCGGGGAAGAAACGACAGGCTGATGTCGCGCAGGATGATGCGCTTGGGCGGCACGACCTTGCGAACGCGGTTCATGGTGTAGATGTATTGGGCCATTGGGGCCTGTTGTGATTGGACGCTGAAGTGGGCCGGCGCGCGGAACAGCTCGAATTATCCGCGCCTTCGGCCGCCATTGTCACGATTGCGCCGGGATCCGATGCGCGTGCTAATCTGGCCGGAATGTCGTCATCCGCCCCCGTCATCGTGGTTGCCGGAGAAGCACTCGCTCGCTACGGATTTCGCGACGGCCACCCCTTCGGCCCCGACCGCCACGACGCATTTCCTGCGCGAGCTGCATGCCGCAGGGCGCTCGGCACTGCAGGTCGACGCTGCGCGCGCCGCGCACGGCGAGCGTCGACGAGCTGCGCTCGTTCCACACGCCGCGCTACGTCGATTTCGTGCGCGCAGCGCTCGCTCGACGGGCGACGGCTTCCTCGACGGCGGCGATACGCCGGCGTTTCGCGGCTGTTCGAGGCGGCGAGCCGGTCGTCGGGGCGACGCTGGACGCGGCGAGGCGCTGATGGCGGGCGAAGCCGCCGCGCCTTCGTGCCGATCGCCGGGTTGCATCATGCGGCGCGCGACGCACGCGGCCGGCTTCTGCGTCTTCAATGACATCGGCGTGCTGATCGAGCAGCTTGCGGTCGCCGCTACGGCCTGCGGCGCATCGCCTACGTGGACATCGACGCGCACCACGGCGACGGCGTGTTCTACGCGTTTCGAGGACGATCCGGACGGTGATCATCGCGGACATGCACGAGGATGGCCGGCTACCTGTACCCCGGCACCGGCGCGCGCGAGGAAACCGGCACGCGGCGCGGCCGCGGGCACGAAGCTCAATCTGCCGCTGCCGCCCGGCGCCGACGACGCGGCATTCCACGCGGCATGGGCGGCAGATCGAGGCGCACCTGGAGCGCTACCCGCCGCGAGTTCATCATCCTCCAGTGCGGCGCCGACAGCATCGGCGGCGACCCGATCACGCATCTTGCAGTTCACGCGAAGCCGCGCATGCGCACGCGGCGGCGAGCCTGGCAGCACTGGCGGACGCCCTGGGTCACGGCACGCGTGCTGGCGCTGGGCGGCGGCGGCTACAACCGGGGCAATCTCGCGCGGGCCTGGACCGGCGTCGTCGAGGCGTTTGTCTGCTAGGGATCCTGTAAGGGGTTCGGGTACAATTGGCGGCTACCTTTCGGGAGATCCGCCCCATGTTCAGCGCTGAAATGACCATTGCTGGCTTCGATCCTGACCTCGCGCAGGCCATCGGCGGACGAGCGCACGCGCCAGGAAGATCACATCGAGCTGATCGCCTCCGAGAACTACGCCAGCCCGCGCGTGCTCGAGGCGCAGGGCTCGGTGCTGACCAACAAGTACGCCGAAGGCTATCCGGGCAAGCGCTACTACGGCGGCTGCGAGTACGTGGACATCGTCGAGCAGCTGGCCATCGATCGCGCCAAGAAGCTGTTCGGCGCCGACTACGCCAACGTGCAGCCGCACTCCGGCTCGCAGGCCAACGCGGCCGCGTACCTGGCGCTGATCGCTCCGGGCGACACCATCCTCGGCATGAGCCTGGACCACGGCGGCCACCTCACGCACGGCGCGAAGGTGAATTTCTCGGGCAAGCTGTTCACGCGGTGCAGTACGGCGTCAAGCCGCGACACCGGCGACATCGACTACGACCAGGTCGAGCGGCTCGCGCAGGAACACAAGCCGAAGCTGATCATCGCCGGATTCTCCGCCTATTCGCGCGTGATCGACTGGGCGCGCTTCCGCCGGATCGCCGACCCGGTCGGCGCCTATTTCTTCGTCGACATGGCGCACGTCGCGGGCCTGGTCGCGACCGGGCACTATCCGAACCCGGTGCCGTTCGCCGACGTGGTGACGACGCACCACGCACAAGACGCTGCGCGGGCCGCGCGGCGGCCTGATCCTCGCGCGCGCCAACGACGAGATCCACAAGAAGCTCAACTCGATGGTGTTCCCCGGCACGCAGGGCGGCCCGCTGATGCACGTCATCGCCGCCAAGGCGGTGGCGTTCCTCGAGGCGCTGCAGCCGGAGTTCAAGGCGTACCAGCCGCAGGTGGTCGCCAATGCGCGCGCCATGGCGACGGCGTTGCAGCGGCGCGGCTACAAGATCGTCTCCGGCGGCACCGACAATCACCTGTTCCTGCTCGACCTGTCGCGCAAGAACATCACCGGCAAGGACGCGGACGCCGCGCTCGGGCCGCGCCCACATCACCGTCAACAAGAACGCCGTGCCGAACGATCCGCGGCCGCCGACGATCACCAGCGGCCTGCGCATCGGCACGCCGGCGATCACGACGCGCGGCTGCAAGGAGGCGGAGGCGGAGCTGCTCGCGAACTGGATCGCCGACGTGCTCGACCACATGGGCGACGAGACCGTGGTCGAGCGCGTGCGCACGGAGGTCGAGGCACTGTGCCGGCGATTTCCGGTGTATGCATGACTCGCCGGCCCGCATCGCCGGGACCGACGTGAGCCAGCTCCATGCACTGCCCATTCTGCGAACATGCGGAGACCAAGGTGACCGATTCGCGCCTCGCGGGCGAAGGGCGGCAGATCCGCCGCCGCCGCGAGTGCCTGGCGTGCGGCGAGCGGTTCACGACGTTCGAGAGCGCCGAGCTGGTGATGCCGCTGGTCGTCAAGACCGACCGCAGCCGCGAGCCCTTCGACGAGGCCAAGCTGCGCGCCGGCATGCAGAAGGCGCTGGAGAAGCGCCCGGTCGGCCGCGAGGCGATCGACGACGCGGTCGCGCGCATCTGCCACAGGTTGCGCAGCCTCGGCGAGCGCGAAGTCGCCTCGCGCGCCGTCGGCGAAATGGTGATGGAAGAGCTGCGTCATCTGGATGAGGTCGCCTACGTGCGCTTCGCGTCGGTCTATCGCAGCTTCCAGGACGTCGAGGCGTTCCGCGACGAGATCGACAGTTGCGCCGGCACAATCGGCGCCGCGATCCGAGCAAGGACCAGTTGCCGCTGCTGCCGGCAACGGCGATCGCGCCGGACGAGCGACGAATGACGCCGCCGACCGCGCCGGATGACGAACGAGCACATGCGCGCGCGCGCTCGCGCTGGCCGAGCGCGGCCTCTACACCACGGATCCGAATCCGCGCGTCGGCTGCGTGCTGGTGCGCGACGGCGCGCGTGGTCGGCGAGGGCTGGCACGAGCGCGCCGGCGAGCCGCACGCGGAAGTCGAGGCGCTGCGCGCGGCCGGATTGCGACGCGCGCGGCGCGACCGCCTACGTCACGCTCGAGCCCTGCAGCCATCACGGGCCGCACGCCGCCGTGCGCCGACGCGCTGATCGAGGCCGGCGTCGCGCGCGTCGTCAACGCCGTCGCCGACCCCAATCCGCTCGTCGCGGGCAGGGGCGCGGCGCGCTTGCGCGCGGCGGGCATCGAGGTCGCCGTCGGCCTGCTGGCCGACGCGGCGCGGCGCTCAACGCCGGGTTCTTTTCGCGCATCGAGCGCGGCCGGCCGTTCGTGCGCGTCAAGCTGGCGGTGAGCCTCGATGGCCGCACCGCGCTCGCCGACGGCCGCAAGCCGTGGATCACGGCGAGGCGTCGCGCGCCGACGTGCAGGCGTGGCGCGCGCGCAGCTCCGCCGTTCTGACCGGCGTCGGCACGGTGCTCGCCGACGATCCGCGCCTCGACGTGCGCCTCGATTACGGGCCGTGGGTGCGCCAGCCGCTGCGCGTCGTGCTCGATCCGGCGCTGCGCTGTCCGGCTCGGTCGCGCGTGTTCGAGGGCGGCGGGGCGCTCGTGTACGCCGCGCCCGATGCGCCGCCGGCGGCCGTGGCCGCGGCCGAGGCGGGCGGGGTGCGCGTCGAGCGCGTGCCGCGCTCCGGAAGCGGGCTCGACCTCGCCGCGATACTCGAACGCCTGGCGGCCATCGAGATCAACGAGCTGCTGGTCGAAGGCGGGCCGCGGCTCGCCGGCGCGTTCCTCGCGGCGCGGCTCGTCGACGAGCTCGTCTTGTACGTCGCGCCGATCCTGCTCGGCGTCGATGCACCGCCGCTCGCCGCGCTGCCGCCGCGGACGCCGGAGCAGGCGCTTACGCGGGTTCGAACTCGCGGATGTACGGCGCATCGGCGAGGATGTACGACTCATCTGCGGCCGAAAAAGGGGTCTTCATGTTCACCGGAATCGTAGCGGCCACCGGCCGGATCGCCTCGATCGCGGACGGGGCGGCGATGTGCAGCTGGCCGTCGAAGCGCCGGCAGCTCCGACATCGGGCGGCTGAAGATCGGCGACAGCGTCGCGTGCAGGGCGTCTGCCTGACGGTCGCGCGCACGCGAGCACGACCGGTTCTTCGCCGACGTGTCGCGCGAGACGCTCGCGATGACCACGCTCGGGCGGCTCGCCGTGGGCTCGCGCGTGAATCTCGAGCCCGCGTTGCGCGCCGGCGATCCGCTGGGCGGCCATCTGGTCAGCGGCCACGTCGACGGCGTCGGCACGCGTGATCGCAGGCGCGCGCGGATGCGCGCTCGCTGGCGCCTGGAGTTCGAGCTGCCGGCCGGCGCTGGCGCGCTACGTCGCGCCGAAGGGCTCGATTTGCATCGATGGCGTGAGCCTCACGGTCAACGACGGTGAGCGGCCGGACATTCGACGTGAACCTCATCCCGCACACGCGTCAGGCGACGACGCTCGGCGAGCTTGCGCGCCGGCGACGGCGTCAACCTCGAGGTCGACATCATCGCGCGCTACGTCGAGCGCCTCACCCACAAGACACCGGAGTGAATCGTCACATGAGCGGATTCAATTCGATCGAGGAGATCCTGGCCGACCTGCGCCGGCAGATGGTCGTCATCGTCGACGACGAGGACCGCGAGAACGAGGGCGACCTGCTGATGGCCGGCACGTGCGTGCGCCCCGAGGACATCAACTTCATGGCGCGCTTCGGTCGCGGCCTGATCTGCCTGACGCTCACGCGCGAGCGCTGCGCGCAGCTGCGCCTGCCGCTGATGGTCAGCGACACCGATCGCGAGCAGCGCACCAATTTCACGGTGTCGATCGAGGCGGCCGAGGGCATCACGACCGGCATCTCGGCCTACGACCGCGCGCACACGGTGCGCACCGCGGTCGCGCCCGACGCGCGGCCGGAGCACCTGCGCCAGCCGGGCCACATCTTCCCGGTGATGGCGCAGCCCGGCGGCGTGCTGACGCGCGCCGGCCATACCGAGGCGGGCTGCGACCTGGCGCGCCTCGCGGGCTTCGAGCCGGCCGCCGTCATCGTCGAGATCATGAACGACGACGGCACGATGGCGCGCCGTCCGCAGCTGGAGGCGTTCGCCGCGACGCACGGCCTGCGCATCGGCACCATCGCGCGACCTGATCCGCTATCGCCTGCGCACCGAGCGCACGGTCGAGCGCATCTCCGACGCGCCGTCCAGACCGAGTTCGGCGAGTTCCGGCTGCACTGCTACGAGGACCACGTGCACCGCGACCTGCACCTCGCGCTGGTGCGCGGCGCGCTCTGACGGCCGCGAGCCGCCGCTGGTGCGCGTGCACGTCGCCGACACGCTGCGCGACCTGGTCGGCGTGCGCGGCGACAAGCGCGCCTGGACGCTGCGCGCGGCCATGCGAGCGGATTGCCGCCAGCAGTGCGGCGTGCTGGTGATCCTGCGGAGCGGAATCGCCCGCGCGCTGGCAGACGCCATCCAGGGGCTCGCGCGCGAGGCCCGCCGCCGCGCCGGCCGCGGGCGCACCGTGCTGCGCACCTACGGCATCGGCGCGCAGATCCTCAAGGACCTCGGCGTGCGGCGCATGCGCGTGCTGTCGCGCGCCCAAGCAGCTGCAGGGCATCTCCGCCTTCGACCTGGAAGTCGCGGAGTACGTCGCGACAGCGATGAGCGCGGCCGCCCTGTAATGACCGATTTCGCCCGCTAGGAAGCCAACCGTGCCCATGCGAACGCCGGCATCGAGCGCGCGCGTCGGCCCGCGATGTCCGCGTCGCCTGCGTCGCCGCGCGGTTCAACGACTTCATCGTCGAGCCGATGCTCGCGGCGCGATCGACGCGCTGGGTGCGCCATGGCGGCGACCGACAGCGCTGATCGAGTCGTGCGCATGCCGGGTGCATTCGAGCTGCCGCTGGCCGCGCGCAAGCTCGCGCCACCGGCCGCTTCGACGCCATCGTCGCGCTGGGCTGCGTGATCCGCGGCGACACGGCGCACTTCGACTTCGTGGCCGGCGAAGGCGCGCGCGGCATCGCGCGAGCCGCGCGGGACACCGGCATGCCCGTGGCCTTCGGCGTGCTGACCACGGAGACCGTCGAGCAGGCGCTGGATCGCGCGCGCCGGGAAGGCTGGAACAAGGGCGGAGAAGCGCGTGGACGGCGCTGGAGATGGTGCTGCTGGCGCTGGAAGAGATGACGGCCGACATGCCCGCCGCCCGTCGCGGCAACCGGCGCGCGCGCGCTGGCGCGCAAGCTCGCGGTGCAGGCCCTGTACCGCTGGCAGCTCAATCCCGTGCCGTGGCAGGACCTGGTGCGCGATTTCGAGGCGGCCGAGGAGGCCGCGCGCGCGATCGCGAGTATCTTCGCGCGCTGGTGCAGCCGATCACACCGGGACAGCGCGGCACTGGATGTGACACTCGCGCGCTTGCGCGCGATGCGCCGCGGCGCAGCTCGATCCGGTCGAGCACGCCGTGCTGCTGGATCGGCATGCAGGAACTGCGCGCCCATCCGGAAGTGCCGTTCCGCGTCGCGCATCAGCGAGGCGGTGGGACTGGCGCGGCGCTTCGGCGCCACCGATGGCCACAAGTTCGTCAACGCGGTGCTCGACCGCGCGGCGCGCGAGCTGCGCCCGGACGAGCACTGAGCCGCGCTGTCCCGGGCGCGGCGCCGGATGGCGCTCGGCGAATTCGACCTGATCGATCGCTACTTCGCGCGCGGCGCCGCGCAGGCGACCGCGCGACGGCGTCGTGCTCGGCATCGGCGACGATGCGGCGCTGTTGCGGCGTTCCGGACGGCGCGGAGCTGGTGGCCGCGATCGACACGCTGGTCGAAGGCCGGCACTTCCCCGCGGCAGCGCGCCGCGCTCGATCGGGCATCGCGCGCTGGCCGTGAATCTCAGCGACCTGGCGGCGATGGGCGCGACGCCCGCCTGGGCCTGCTGGCGTTGACGCTGCCGCAGGCCGACGAGGACTGGCTCGACGGGTTCGCCGCGCGGCATGGTGGAACTCTCGGCGCGTCATGACGTGGCGCTGGTCGGCGGCGATACGACGCGCGGTCCGCTGACGGTCACCGTGCAGGTGCTCGGCCTCGTGCCGCCCGGCGAGGCGCTGCTGCGCAGCGGCGCGCGGCCGGCGATCTGCTCGCAGTGTCTGGCCGGGCGACGCCGCCGCGGGACTTGCGCTGGTGCAGGCCGGCATGGCGGCGACCGCCGGTCAGGCGGCGCGAACTGGTTGCGCCGCTTCAGTATCCGACGCCGCGCGTCGCGCTCGGGCTGGCGCTGCGCGGCATTGCGAGCGCCGTGCATCGACGTCTCCGACGGCCTGGCCGGCGACGCCGAAGCTCGCGGAGGCCAGCGGTGCGGCGCCGTCGACGTCGAGGCGCTGCCGCTGTCGCCGGCGCTGCGGGCATCGGCGACGCCGCGAACAAGCGCGCGATTGGGCGCTGGCGGGCGGCGATGACTATGAGCTGTGCTTCACGGTGCCGGCGCCGACGCCATCGGAACTGGCGCTCGCGGCGGCGCGTCACATGCTCGACCGTGACCTGCATCGGCGAATTGCAGGCGGGCCGCGGCGTGACGTGGGCGTCACGGGACGGCCATTCACACCGGCGGATCCGCCGGTTTCGACCACTTCGTGACCCTGAGCCAAGTCACAGTTGACGGTAGCGGCCCCGCTATCCTTTTGCCCTGTCGACATCGCACGCCGCGCGGCTCACGGTCAGCCTTGAGCAGCATCCGGTCAAAGACGATCCCGAAAATCCCGACGGCCGCGGGAGCCCGCCGGAGCAGATCGGCAAATACGTGATCGTGCGTGAGGTCGGTCGCGGCAGCACCGGCAACGTGTACCTGTCGCACGATCCGTATTACGGACGCGACGTGGCGATCAAGGTCTACCACAGCGCCGACGCCGGTGAGCCGCAGAAGGCGCACGTCGCGCGCAAGATGTTCCTCTCCGAGGCGCACATGGTCGGCCTGCTGCAGCATCCGCAGCTGATGCCGATCTACGACGCGGGCGAGGAGGACGGTCACTGCTACGTGGTCACCGAGTACGTGCATGGCGCGCGCACGCTGGCGGCCTTCTGCAAGCCCGGCGACCTGCTGCGCGTCGACGTGGTCGTCGAGATCATCTACAAGTGCGCGCGGGCGCTGCACTACGCGCATTCGCGCGGCGTGATCCATCGCGACATCAAGCCGTCCAACGTCCTGCTCACGCAGGACGGCGACGTGCGCATCATCGATTTCGGCATCGCGCTGGTGGCGGACTCGGAGATGTCGCGCATCGAGGGCATCGCCGGCAGCCCCAGCTACATGTCGCCCGAGCAGGTGCAGAGCCATGGAGCTGACGCAACCGCTCGGACCTGTATTCGCTCGGCGCGGTGATGTACGAACTGCTGACCGGCACGCGGCCGTTCCGCGCCGGCAACCTCGCCAAGCTGCTGCACCAGATCGTGTACGCCACGCCGCCGCCCATCCACACGCTGCGCAAGGACATCCCGGAGGAACTGGAAGATCGTCGTCGCGATGGCGTTGCAGAAGGATCCCGGAGAAGCGCTATCGCAGCGGCCTGGATTTCGCCGCCGCGCTGACGCGCGTGCACCAGAAGCTGCGCGCGCAAGACCACGCAGATCGAGCAGTCAGGAACAGTTCGCGCCTGCTGCGGCAACTGAAGTTCTTCCACGATTTCTCGCAGGCCGAGATCTGGGAAGTGCTGCGCGCCAGCACCTGGCAGGACTACGCCGACGGCGAGGAGATCGTCCGGAAGGCGAGATGGACGACCGCTTCTACATCATCGTTCACGGCAGCGTGCGCGGTGGAGCGCAACGGCAGGGCGCTCGGCCAGCTCGAGGGCGGCGACTGCTTCGGCGAGACGAGCTACGTGCCGCGGCGCCAAGCGCACGGCGACGATCACGGCGGCCGGGCCGGTGACGGTGCTGAAGGTGAGCTCGACGCTGCTCGAGCAGGTGTCGGCCGCCTGCCAGCTGCGGTTCAACCGGGTGTTCCTGCGCGCATGATCGGGCGCCTGCAGCGGGCGGAGGCGCGCGGCGCGTAGCGATCAGCCCGCAGATTCCTTGTCGTGCTCGATCATCGCGTACGCGGAATGGTTGTGTATCGACTCGAAATTCTCCGCCTCGACGACGTACGAGACGATCCGCGGCTCGTGATTCAGCGCGACGGCGACGTCGCGCACGATGTCCTCGACGAACTTCGGATTGTCGTAGGCGCGCTCCGTGACGTACTTTTCGTCGGGGCGCTTCAGCATGCCGTAGAGCTCGCAGGACGCCTCTGACTCGGCGACGTCGATGAGTTCCTCGAGCCACATGTGCTCGGAGATCTTGGCGGTGATCGTGATGTGCGAGCGTTGGTTGTGCGCGCCGTAGTCCGAGATCGTCTTCGAGCAGGGGCAGAGGCTCGTCGCCGCGACGACCACCTTGAGCCAGACGCTCGTCTTGCCGTCGCGGTGCTCGCCGAATATCGCGGCCCGGTAATCCATGAGGCTCTCGACGCCGGAGACCGGCGCCTTCTTCATGACGAAGTACGGGAACGTCATTTCGATGTGGCCCGCGGACGCATCCAGGTACTCGGTCATTTCGGCGAGCATCTTGCTGAACGAATCGACGGACAGTTCCCGTTCGTGCCGATTCAGGATGTCGACGAACCGCGACATGTGCGTGCCCTTGAAGTCATGCGGCAGGTTCACGTACATGTTGAAATTCGCGACCGTGTGCTGGTCGCCGCCGGTCCGATCCTTCAGCCGGACCGGGTGGTAGATGTCCTTGATGCCGACCTTGTTGATCGGAATCCGCCGCGTATCGGCGTGACCCTGGACGTCCTCGATGGGCGCCGCGGCGGCAGTGTTCTTCGCTGGGGCGGAATTCATGGGCGCAGGATAAGGCATCTCACCCGGCGGCGTCGACGACGCGCCGCACGCGCGGCTGCCACCAGGCGTCGATCCGCGATTCCAGCGACACGAGGTCGAGCCCCGCGTCCGCGAGGTTGCTGTCGCGCGAGCCGTGCGCGATCGGGTGGTCCGGGATGCCGATGTGCAGGACCGCGCATTGGTGGCCGCGGGCGTTCAGTACCTCGGCGACGGCGCTGCCCGCGCCGCCGGCGACGACGTTTTCCTCGAGCGTGACGATGTGCGGATTCTTGGCCGCGATGCGGTCGATCAGGCTCTCGTCGATCGGCTTGACGAAGCGCATGTTGACGACCGTGGCGTCGAGTTGCTCGCCGACGCGCGTCGCGCTCGCGACCATGCTGCCGAACGCGAGCAGCGCAAGCCCGCTGTGCCCCTCGCGCAGCACGAGGCCGCGGCCGATCGGGATCGCCCGCATTTCCTGCTGAACCGGCACGCCGGGGCCCGTGCCGCGCGGATACCGCACCGCGGACGGCGCGTCGATCGTGCGTCGCCGTGTACAGCATCTGGCGGCATTCGTCCTCGTTGGACGGCGCCATGATCACCATGTTCGGCAGGCAGCGCATGATGCCGAGGTCGTAGCTGCCCTGGTGCGTGGCGCCGTCGCCGCCGACGAGGCCGGCGCGGTCGATCGCGAACACCACGGGCAGGTTCTGCAGCGCGACGTCGTGGACGAGTTGGTCGTAGCCGCGCTGCAAGAAGCTCGAATAGATCGCGACGACGGGGCGCACCCCTTCGCACGCGAGTCCGGCGGCGAACGTCACCGCATGTTGTTCGGCGATGCCGACGTCGAAATACCGGTCGGGGAATTTCCTTTCGAACTCAACCATGCCGGAGCCTTCGCGCATCGCGGGCGTGATCGCGACGATGCGCGGATCGCGCGCCGCGATGTCGCAGAGCCATTGGCCGAATATCTGCGAATACGTGGGGCCGCTCGCCTTTTCCTTGAATATGGTCGCGCTCGCCGGATCGAACGGGCCGGGCCCATGCCATTTGATCGGATCCGCCTCGGCGGGCGCATAGCCCTTGCCCTTGCGCGTGACCACGTGCAATAGCTGCGGCCCCTTGAGATCGCGCATGTTCTCGAGCGTCGCGACCAGCGCGTTCAAATCGTGACCATCGACCGGGCCGATGTAATTCAAGCCCAGTTCCTCGAATATGGTGCCCGGCAGGATCATGCCCTTCATATGTTCTTCGGAACGCCGCGCGAGTTCCCACACGGTCGGCATCTGCCGCAGCACCTTCTTGCCGCCTTCGCGCAAGGTGGCGTACAGCTTCCCCGAGAGCACGCGCGCGAAATAATTCGACATCGCGCCGACGTTGTTCGAGATCGACATGTCGTTGTCGTTGAGGACGACCAACAGGTTGGCGTCCAGGCTGCCCGCGTGATTGAGCGCTTCGAACGCCATGCCCGCGGTCATCGCACCGTCGCCGATCACCGCGACCACGCGCCGCTGTTCGCCGCGGACCGCGGCGCCGATCGCCATGCCGAGCGCGGCGCTGATCGACGTGCTCGAGTGGCCGACGCCGAACGTGTCGTACTCGCTCTCGGAGCGGGTCGGGAACGGTGCGAGGCCATGGTGCTGCTTGATCGTCCGCAAGGCGTCGCGGCGTCCCGTGAGCACCTTGTGCGGATACGCCTGGTGACCCACGTCCCAGACCAGGCGGTCGTGGGGGGTATCGAAGATATAGTGCAGCGCAACAGTCAATTCGACCGTGCCCAGTCCGGCCGCAAAGTGGCCGCCCATCCGGCTGACGGTCACGATCAAATAGCGGCGTAGCTCTTCGGCCACGGCGGCGAGATCGGTGCGCGCCAGCGCACGGAGGTCCGCGGGCGTGTCGATCCGAGACAGGAGCGGAAAATCGTCTGATAGCGTCATGTGACCGATAGTTTACATGGCCGTCCCGTGAAACTCACCGTCGCCGCGACGCGACGCGGCGCGCGGTTCAGTCGGCCTGCGGTGCCTCGGGGTCGAACGGCTCGACCGCGGGTTCACCGGCTTTTTTCAGCAGAATTTCGACCTTTTGTTCCGCTTCCTTCAGCGCGGTCTGGCAGTGGCGGGTCAGCAACACGCCGCGTTCGAACGCCGCCAGCGATTCTTCGAGCGGCAGGTCGCCGCGTTCGAGGCGTTCGACGATGTCCTCCAGGTCGCGCATCGCCGCCTCGAAATCGGTCGGCTTGGCGTCTTTTTCGGTCTTTCGGCTTGCCATAGGCGCGAACGGTACACAGGCGGTCCACCGCGGTCAAACCAACCGCGGCCGGCGCGCACGTCCTCGTCCGGCATGTCGAAAAATTAATATGTCCAACCCGTGAGTTCGGTCACAGGGCGGGCGGCGGCGGAGCAGGCGCTTTTCGGTACGATGGGCCCCGGGAAGCATCATGTCGGTTGCAACAATGAATATTGGTCGTATCGGCCTGCTTTGCGCCGCCGCGCTCGCATTCGCGGCTTGCAGCCGGCCGCCCGTAACTCGGCCGCTGACGGTCGCCGACTTGATGAAGGACCGTGTCGCCTTGGACGGCGTCGTCATGAAATGCGGCAACGATCTGCGCGTCGCACGCACGGAGCCCGATTGCGCGGCGGCGCGCGTCGCGATCGACCGGCTCGCCGAGAAGCGAGACGCGGCCCAGGCGGCGAAGCGCGAAGCGGAGTTCGAGCAACGCCGCGAGGAATTGCGGCTCGCCGAAGAGCAGCATCGGCTCGAGCTCGAGGCCCAGCAGAAGGTCGATGCGTACACCCTGCCGCTGGTGCCGATCGAGCCGAAAGGCGTCGCCGGCGCGCGGCCGGCGGCCGGTCAAGCGGGGCAATAGCGCACGACGCGCGCCCACGGCGCGACTTGCAAGCGCGCGCACGCGGCGCGAGACTGTCGGCGATGTCCTTCTTCAAGAAGTCCGCGGCGATGCCGAGTCCGGAGCAAACGCTCCCCGGCCGCAGTGCCGAGCATGCGCGTGCCGCCGCGGCATTTCGTCTCGGGCAATCTCATCGTGCCGCCGTTTCCCGCAGGGCTGCATCTCGCGCTGTTCGGCTTAGGCTGCTTTTGGGGCGCCGAGCGCAAATTCTGGCGGCTCGACGGCGTTTATTCGACCGCGGTCGGCTACGCCGCGGGCTACACGCCGAATCCGACCTACGAAGAGGTCTGTACCGGGATGACCGGGCATAACGAGGTCGTGCGCGTCGTGTTCGATCCGCGCGGCATCGAGTATGGCGAGCTGTTGAAGGTTTTCTGGGAATCCCACGACCCGACTCAAGGCATGCGCCAGGGCAATGACGTCGGCACGCAATACCGGTCGGGCGTCTATACCTACGATGCGGATCAGCAAAGGATCGCGCTCGCCGCGCGCGACGCTTATGCGCGTGCGCTCGCTGACGCGGGCCTAGGAAGCATCACGACCGAGATCCTGCCGGCGCCGGAGTTCTACTACGCCGAGGAGTATCACCAGCAGTACCTGGCGAAGAATCCGAACGGGTACTGCGGGATCGGGGGCTGCGGAGTTCCCTTCAAACTCGCGGAGTTACAGGTGGGGGAGAAGGCGTAAGCGTTGGTAGCCGAGGGTTCTGTCGAGGAAGCCAGAGGGTTAGCCGTGGCCGAACCAGATGATCCGCGTATTTCTGCAGGAAGACGCCGACTGGATTCGGCGCCGACGTCTACCGGAATTCTACCGGCGGACCAGGTGCCAGGAAAGTCCTCGGCCAAGGACTGGCGGCTCCTTCCCGACGTGCTGGTAGTGCCACGCCGAAATCGGAATTCGCACAAGCGGTCGATAAGATTCAGGCCGCACTCAAACCGCTTTTGATCCTAGCCGGCTTCATGGTCCGTGGGCGAACCTTCAATCGCCAGACGACGGACGCGCTGACACAAGTAATCGGCATTCAAATGGGGGCGTCATATCCCCCGGGTACTACCGACATTCCGGGTCTGCGAGAAAATCTGCATGGGATTTTTGCCGTCAATCTTGGCGTATATGTCCCGGAGGTTGCGCGCCATTCCGGGAGTCCGTCGAAGGTGTGGATTCAGGAATACGATTGCTGTGTGCGTGCCCGACTCGGCGAGATTATTGGCGAAGGTAAAGAAATTTGGTGGCATGCCAGAGTCGGTGACGACGTCATCTCGGATGTACGGCGCAACATTGAGGATTTCGCCTTGCCGTTCCTCGATCGTTTCGCGACCCGCGACAAGATTCTGAAGGAGTGGGCCGGCTGGGCAGAGAATATTGGCGCGAGCCGCCCGCCGAGAATTGTCTCGGCGATCATTCTGGCGACGCGCGGCGAAATTGGCCGGTCGCGGGAGCTACTTGTGGAACAAGCCACGCAGGCGACAAATAATCCCGGGCACAAGAAATACGTTGCAGAACTTGCGGCAAAACTCGGACTCGGAGACTTGAGCGCCTGAACACCGTTCGAGTCGATTTCAGTTGGACATCTACGCGGCGGCTGGCGAGACCTCTCGCGCAATTCGCTTGGCGCTGCTCAATTCCGCGATCCGCAGGTCGTAGGCCGTTTGGAGATTCAGCCAGGAACGAGCGTCACCGCCGAAGTAGCGCGCCAGACGCATGGCCGTGTCAGCAGAAATGCCGCGCCGCTCTCGAACGACATCGTTAATCCTTGGTGCGGGCACGTTCAGTGCCTTCGCCAATGCATTGGCACTCATTTCCAGAGGCTTGAGAAAGTCCTCCCGGAGAACTTCGCCCGGACGGCTACTGCGGATCGGGGGCTGCGGAGTTCGCTTAAGGCCTAATCGCTGCTTTCGGGGCTGAAGTGCAGCGGCATGCCAGCAGGGATCTGGTGGTGGGAATATCCTCGGGGAAGAAATTCGTGCCCGGAAGTTCGGCCGTTTCCCCGCTCCCGCCGATCCGCAGCGCGTCACCCGGCTACTCACCGCAGCCGGCTGGGGGCCGCCGCATGCGGCCGCGAGGCGCCGGCGGCGCATGTTGACGACGTGGCCGCGGCCTCGAATACGCGCGCGAATCCGTCGATGAGCTGTTCGTCCGAATACAGCAACGGATCGCCCACGCTCTCGACCATGCCCTTCATCGTCAGCAGCCCGATCGCGGCGAGGTAGGCGAGAAACGCCATGAGGCGGGGCTCGACATGCGCGCGGCCCGCACGCTTCTTCCCTCCTCGCCGAGTTTCTTCGCCGCGCCGGCGAACATGAGATCGTTGAGCGGGCGGATGCGTGCGAACTGCTGCTGCGTCGAAGTGAACGGCGCCCTGGCCGGCGACCTGGCCATGGAGGAACGCCAGGCGGAAGTCGTCGAGGCGCGGCGCGAAGACATGCACCGTTTCGCGGACGATGGCGCGCAGCGCATCGACGCCGTCGCTCGCCCTATCGACCGCGTCGTGGACCGCCTGCGCCTGAGCCTCGATGGGCTTCGAAGCATGAGTTCGAAGAACAGCGCGTCCTTCGACGGGAAGTAGTAGTAGAGCGCGGTCTTCGACACGCCCGACCTCCTTGGCGACGGCGTCGAGCGTGGTCGCCGCGATGCCGTTGCGCAATAGGACGCGGCGGGCGGCATCGAGGATCTCCTCGCGCGATCGTTCGCGCCGCCGCTCGCGCCGCGCGAGCCGGGCGGCGCCTCGGCGGCAGCGGCCGGCGGGGCGGGGCTTGCGGGGGCGTTTCGGCGCCTTCGGGGGCGACGTCACAGGCGAAAGTCTACCATCAGTCGAAAAATCAGTACCAATGGTAAATAATTAGACCAACGGTCCATAATTGGCATGTCATCAACGGTGATCCAGCTCGGGCCGAGGTCGCTCCTTGCGCGCAACGAAGCGGAGCTTCCATGCAAACAAGTACCCACGAGATCGCCGACCGCATCTACCGCTTCTCGACGTGCGTTCCCGACGCTGCGCCGGGCGGCTTCACGTTCAATCAGTTCCTCATCGACGCGGACGAGCCGCTGCTCTTCCACACCGGCCCGCGGCGCATGTTTCCGCTCGTTTCGCAGGCAGTCGCCCGCATCGTTCCGCTCGAGCGGCTGCGCTGGATCGCCTTCGGGCACGTCGAGTCCGACGAGTGCGGCGCGATGAACGAATTCCTCGCCGCCGCGCCGCGCGCCGAGGTCGCGCATGGCGCACTCGGCTGCATGGTCTCGCTCGACGACCTGTGCGATCGGCCGCCGCGCACGCTGGCGGACGGCGAGGTCATCGACCTCGGCGGCAAGCGCGTGCGCCACATCGACACGCCGCACGTCCCGCACAACTGGGAAGCGCGCGTTCTCTTCGAGGAGACGACGCAGCACGCTGTTCTGCGGCGATCTCTTCACCCACGTCGGCGACGGACCCGCGCTGACGGACGGCGATATCGTCGGGCCGGCGCTCGCCGCGGAGGAGACTGTTCCACGCGACCGCGCTTTCGCCCGCGACGGCGCCGACGATCCGCCGTCTCGCCGCGCTCGAGCCCGCAGACGCTCGCGCTCATGCACGGCTCATCGACCCAGACCCGGTGCGGCGAATCGCTCCTTGCGCTCGCCGACGCATACGAATCGAAGCTCAAGACAGCTGCAGGAGGTAGAACCATGGACAAGTTGAGCCTGCAGAACCCGCTATTCGCCACTTACGTCATCGCGGCGACGCTCATGATCCTCAAGGCCGTCGAGCATGTCGTGGCTGACGGTCGTTCGCATGATGCAGGTGAAAGGCGGCTTCCGTTCGCCGGAGGACCTCAAGAAAGACGCCCTTGAACCCGCGACCCGAATCCCAAACAGCTCGAGCCGACGAGCGCGTCGAACGCATCCGTCGAATTCACATGAACGACCTGGAGAACCTGCCGTTCTTCCTCGTCGCCGGGCTTGCTCTACATCCTGACCGGACCCATCGCTGCTGCTCGCGCGCGCGCTCCTGTACGGGTATGTCGTCTCGCGGCTGCTGCACTTCGCCGCCTACGCCACGCGCGCGCACCCATGACATGCGCGCCACGCTCTGGACGCGTCGGCTCGCTGATCCTGATCTTCATGACCGGCCGGACGCTTCTTGCCGCGCTCGGCTACTGAGGTAAGCTTGCGCGGTGCCGCCCGAATCCACGCAAGTACGCCGATTTACCGTGCCGGGCGGTCTCAGTCTCGAAGCCGACGTCGGCGGCGATGCGCGCAACCCGACCGTCATCCTCATGCACGGCGGCGGCCAGACGCGCCATTCGTGGCACAAGGCGATGCTCGAGTTGATCGCTCGCGGCCATCATGTGATCAATCTCGATGCGCGCGGGCACGGGCATAGCGATTGGGCTGCCGACGGCGATTATTCCGGCGCGGCGATGGTGTCGGACTTGCGGGCCGTGGCGGCGACCTTGCGCGCGCCGCCGGCATTGGTCGGCGCGTCGATGGGCGGAGCCACGGCGTTGTTGGCGGTTGGCGCTCGCGAGCCGATGGCCGCGCGCGCGCTCGTACTCGTCGACGTCGTGCCGCAAATCGAACGCGCGGGCGCCGACAAGATACTCGAGTTCATGCGCGCCAACCGCGGCGGCTTCGCGACGCTCGACGAGGCCGCCGATGCAGTGACCGCCTACTATCCGCATCGGCCGCGCCCGCGCGATTACTCGGGCCTCATGAAGAATCTCCGGCGCCGCGCCGACGGCACGGCTCTACTGGCATTGGGATCCGCGGTTCGTCGACGGCGTGCGGCGCATCGAGCCGCCGCAATACGCGGACCAGTTGCGCGAGGCCGCGCGGCGCGTGCGCGTACCTGCCTTGCTCGTGCGCGGCCTGCAAAGCGACATCGTCTCGGACGACGGCGTGAGAAGCCTGCGCGAGATGCTTCCCGCGCTCGAGGTCGTCGACGTCGCGGGCGCGGGCCACATGGTCGCCGGCGACAAGAACGATGCCTTCAGCCGCGGCGTCGTCGACTTCCTGCGCCGAACCGTGCCGGGAACCCAGCCCTGATTTCGCGCTAGTTCGGCGGCGGCGCCGCGGAGGCCGGCTGATCCTCGAGCGGGAATGTTCGCGGCGCCTCGGCGGCGGGCGTCGCCGGCGCGCCGCACTGCGCCGCGCCCGCGGGCGTTTCCGCCTGCGGCGCGGGCGAGGTGCGGACCGCCGTGCCGGTCGCCGCCGCCAGACGCTCGAGGAAGCGCTGCGCCGCCGGCGGCGCAGCGGGCGCACGGCCCGAGAAAATGTCGGTTGCGGTGACGTCGCTCTTGCCGTAGAAGCGCTCGTTCGCTTTGCCGTCGATCCTGAGGACGGTGCCGTCGAGCGCGACGCCCGCGAACAGGCCGCGCGTGCGGGCATACGAATAGATTTCCGCGTTGAAATTGATGTCGGTCGCGGCCGCGCCTTGCCGGCCCACCGGCCCCGTGGCGACCGATGCGTCGGCGCCCAGGGTCAGCTTGCCGCCCGAGATGCCCTCGATGCCCGCCTTGGTCGTGAACACGAGCACGATATCGGAGGACTGCGCGCCGGCCTGGAAGCCCCAACTGCCGCCCGCGAGCGAGATGAACACCGGATTGCTCCACGCCTCGTTCAAGTTGTTGCGCACGACGAGGACGCCGCGGCCGTGTTCGCCGCCGAATATGAACGCGACCTTGGTCACGTCCGGAATCACGGCGATCCCGTAGGCGCGCGACAACAGTAGATCCGGGATCCGTTGGTCCGGCATGCCTTCGACTTGCTCGATCACCTGGGTCGCGAGCAGCAGGCGGCCTTCGTCGCCCGCATCCGCACGCGCGACGCCGGTGGCGGCGAGCGAAGCCGCGAGACTCACGGTCGCGATCGTCAACGCGCAGACTATTTTCCTGAAATTCATCGAGACTCCTTCGGTTTCACGGGATTGCCGTACCTCATGCGCCGAGGACCCCGGCCGCCCGCTTTAGTTCCGCGAGCATAGCAAGTCCGGCACCTTGGGTCGCACTGTCGCCGATTCCGCCCGCCTCGCAAGCGGGTACACTACGCGTTCGACCATCACGGGTGTACCTTGCAGGAAGAAGTCATCGTCATAGCGCATCGCGGGGCGAGCGGCGAACGTCCGGAGCACACGCTCGAGTCCTACCGGCTCGCGATCGAACAAGGCGCCGATTACATCGAGCCGGACCTGGTGATGACGCGGGACGGGACTCTGATCGCGCGCCATGAAAACGAAATCGGCGGCACGACCGATGTCGCCGCGCATCCGCAGTTCGCGGATCGGCGCCGCACGCAGGTCATCGACGGCGAATCGATGACCGGCTGGTTCAGCGAGGATTTCACGCTCGCCGAGATCAAGACGCTGCGCGCGCGCGAGCGCTTGCCCGGCCCTGCGTCCGGCGAACACGCGTTCGACGGCAGGTTCGCCGTGCCGACGTTCGATGAAATCATGGAACTCGCGAGCGGCGAAAACCTCAAGCGCGGCGGCGGGCGCAAGATCGGCGTCTACCCGGAGACCAAGCACCCGGCACATTTCACCGCGCGCGGGCTTGCGCTCGAGCGGCCGGTGCTCGCCGTCCTGGAACGGCATGGGTACGCCGATCCGGGCTCGCCGGTGTTCATCCAGTCGTTCGATCCGGAGAATCTCAAGCTGCTGCGCGGCATGACCCGGCTGCCCTTGGTTCAGCTGCGCGACGGCGCGCTCGGCGACCTCGACGATACCGCCCGGTACGCCGACGCGATCGGCATCTCCAAGGATCTCGCGACGGCCGCGGTCGTCGGCGCCGCGCACGCGCGCAACCTCGCCGTGCACGTCTGGACTTTCCGCGCCGAGAACGAGTTCCTGCCGCGAGGATCTGCGAAGCGGCGATTCGCCGGCGGCGCACGGCAGGCTGGAGGAGGAAATCGGCCGATTCCTCGACCTCGGCATCGACGGCTTCTTCACGGATTTCCCGGCGATCGGCGTGCGCGCGCGCGACGCGGCTACATCTCCGGCGTCCACGCCCTGCACCAGCCGTTGACGCTGACGAGCTTGCCCGGGAAACGCCGCGCACGGCCGATAGGCATCGCCGGCCCGGCCCGCAAGCTGCATGCAGTTCGCGCAGCTGTGGCCGGCTGCGTAGGCCGGCTCCTTCCGGCATCGACCGCGGCCGCGTCCGCGACATAGCCGAGCGCGACCGCCGCGGGGTCCTTGGGGTCGAGGTGCGGGGCCGCCTCGGCGCGTGATGGCGTCGAGCGCATGGCGGCGCCGGCCGCCGCCGCGAGCGCGAGATGCTTCACGAGGGTGCGACGAGACCACGGGGTTCGCATCGCGGCTCTCCGGTCAAAAGAACATCGACATGTACAGCTGCAGCACGGTCGCGTCGAAATGGTACAGCGGTTCGCTGCCGGGCTGCGTAGCCGTTGCCGATGCCGTAGTCCTTGATGTTGCGAAAGTCGCTGTACTTGAAGCGGATGCGGCTCACGTCCAGGGTCACGGTGCCGCGCTTGAACATCTTCCAGCCGTCGGGCAGGAACGCGTAGGTCGCCTTGGCGCCGATCGTCGTGTTCTGCGAGGAAGCGAGGTTCTGGTCGCGCCCCATGAAATTCTGCGAGCCCGCGAACGGAAACAGGTCGCTGTAGAAGGTCGCGTGTCCCTGCTTGTAGTAGCGCACGCGGCCCTCGAAGATCCAGCGATTCGCGACCGGCTGGATGTAGCCGAGCTCGACGGTGTTGCCGCGGATGCCCCAGGTGTCGCTGTAGAAACGGTAGGACGCCGATATGGCGGCGCGATACGGGAGATAGTATTTCGCGCGCGCCTCGACTGCGTTGCTCGTATGGGTGCCCGGATACACCTGGCTGCCGAGCGAATAGCCCTTCGCGGGATTCGACGGATCCAGGTAACGGATGCTGCGATACGGATTCGCGAGGAAGCCTTGGTCGGTGATGACCTCGAACGTGACCCCGGCGATCAGGTCCTTCGTCAGGATCTGCGTGAGGCCGGCCTCGTAGCTCTTGCTGTACGCATGCCCGAGCCAGCTCGTGAGCCCGCCGGAGCGCTCGCCGACCTTGTTGCGGCTGCGTCGTGAACCCCAAGGTCACCGTCGTCAGGTCGCCGAACATGTCCTGGCTCAAGGACAAATGCGTGGTGTTGGAGATGTAATCGTTCTCGGTACTGTTCGTGTACGAGGCGGTGTACTCGGTCTTGTCGCGGATGTAATTGAGCGTCAGGCTCTTTTGCTTGCGCTCGTCGTGGATGGAGCTCGCGCTGCTGAGCACGTCGATCGAGGCGCCGCTGACCGAGTCGACGAAATAATTGCCCTCGACGCCGAACGCCTCCGTGACCTTCTTGCGCACCGACACCGACTTGCCGGTGATGTCCATGCCGCCGCCGGTGTACTTGCTGTAGAAGACGTCGGCCCGGTCGTCGGGCAGCACCGCGGCGCCCGCGGTGCGCGCGAGCAGCATCGCCGCGACCGTCGACAATTGACCGAGCTTCTTGTGCGCGTTTGCCATGGGCGATCAGTTGCAGCCGCAGCCGCCGCCGGCGGTGCCGGTGGCGCCGCGCGATCCTTCGCGCGATTCGTAGATGTGATTGAGGTACGCCGCCGAGATCGCGTCCCGGTCCCAGGACATGATGGGGTCCGCGAGGCGGTCGCGCTCGTACGGCTTGACCCAGGGCTTCACGTTCACGCAGCCGCCCAAGGCGAGCGCGGCGCCGATCAACACGAGGCGGACGCGGACCATCTTCATTCCTGAATCAGCTGCCGAATGCGATCCTGGTACTCGTTCTCGTCGCCCGGCTTGTAGCCGCGATGAACGTAGCGGATCTCGCCCTTGCGGTCGATGATGACCGTGCTCGGCATTTCGTTGACGCGGTATTCGCGGCTGACCTTGTTCTTCGGGTCGAGCAGCACCGTGAAGCTCACCGGGCGGCGCGCCAGCAGCGCCTTCACCGCCGGTTCGTCGGTGTCGACGCTGATGCCGAGCAGCGTGAAGCCGGCGGGTTTGTAGGTTTTGTATATCTGGTCGAGCAAGGGCATTTCCTGCTGGCAGGGTCCGCACCAGGTCGCCCAGAAATTCAACATGACGACCTGGCCCTTGTATTGGCTCAGCGCGTCCGTCCGGCCGCCCAAGGTGCTGAGCGTGAACGCCGGGGCGGGGCCGTCGCCGCTTGCGGCGATCGCGCTCGTGGTCGCGACGAGCGCCGCGAGCGCGCAGCACTTGAAAAATTTCGCCGTGGAAACTCGCATCGATCGGTCCTCCTGATCAGTAGAACATGGTGAGGCCGAGCGTGGCCTCGATGTTGTGGACGTTCTTCGTGCGGCCGGTCAGGTCGGTTTCGAACACATGATCCCTGACGTCCAAATGCATGGCGATGAAGTCGGTGAGCAGAATGCGCGTGCCGACGCCGAAGTTCAGCGCGAACTGGTCCTTGTCCGCGAACTTCACGTCGCCCATGCCGATCGTCGTGTAAAGCGCCGTATTGAACGCCCGGCCCCGGCCGAGGAACACCTCGCCCGGCAGTATGTTGTAGCCCAGGTCGAGGTCGTAATATGTGAACCGCTTCCCAGAGTTGCTGAGCACGGTGATGTTCGGAAACACGTCCTGCAGGCTCGTCGTGCCGGCGGTCGAGCGGCCGAGGTAGCCCTCCATGAACACGTCCTCGGTCACGTGATACGCGGCGCGCACGCCGTATACCGGGTTGGTGCCGAAATCCTGGATGCTGAGCGCGCCGAAATACGCGCCCAACTCGAAGTCGGTCGCCTTGATCTTCGGCGTCTTGACGACGCGACGCGTGACTTGAGGCTCGATGATCGACGGCTCCGCCCGACGATCTCGCCCGCGGCGCCACCGGCGCCGACCGGCGTCAGGTCCGGATGGCCGCCGCGATGGAACCAGGCGCAGCCGGACAGGCAGCCCGACAGCACGGCTCCCGCTAGAAGAACACTGCCAAGCCGAATTTCCATTCTTCCGGTTCCTCATTCACATTTTGTTTGGTGAAAACGACGTAGCTGCGCCAGTCGATGCGCCACATGAAGCGCCGCGTGATGAAGCCGCGGGCGCCCACGGATACATATGCCAGCTGATTGCTGGTTTCGAGCGGCTTCGGCGGCACCTTGCCCTGCGTGTATTGATAGCCGGTGCCGATGCCGATCGTCGGCGAGAACCAGCGCCACTCCGGAATCAAGGTATGCCGCAGCCCGAGCGTCGCGATATACCGATTGTCGATCGTGCCCAAGGCCTGTTGCACGACGAACTCGGCGTCGAGGCTGTCGGTCAGCGCGAAGTCGCCGTACGCGGTGACCAGGTTCTGGTGATTGTAGACGCCGTAGCCTGCGCCGATTTCCCAGCGGTGGGTCGCGAAATCGGGGTAGGGCGGGATCGGCGCCGGCTCGCCGGAGGGAAGCTCGGTCTCGGCGAGCTCGTCGCGACGCGTCCAGCCTTCCTCGCCGCGCGGCGCGCGCACTTTGTACCAATCGGTGCGGCTGTAGAGCACCTGGAGCTTTTCGCCGCGCGCAACGACGTAGAACACGGGATAGCCGCGGCCCGGCCCGGTGCGCATTTCCAGAGTAGGGGCGCGTGACGACGAGTTCGAGATGCGGCGCGGCCGCATGCGCAAGTCCGGCCGCGAACGCCTGCAGCAAGAGCACGAGCGCGAGCAGACGCGTCACGGTTTCAGTTCGCTGCCGGCGCGACGAAGGGATCGTTATAGTATTGGGCACCGATGTCCAGCCATTCAGAGATCAAGCGCAGCTCCGCCGGGGACAAGTAGCCCGTGTGATCGAGAACAGGGTCCTGAGTCCTGCCGTCAAACATCGCCAGGAAGGCCGATGACGCGCTCGCACTCCCCGCGGTCATCGGCGCAGGCACGATCACGGGCCCCGGCACGTCCTGCAGCACGCCCATATTAAGCTGCTGCTCGTTATGAGGGAACAGGAGCTGTTCGTACGAGGTGACGACCGTCGGGTCGACGCTGGACGCGCCGCCGGTCAGGTCCAGCTGCCCCGCGGGCACCTGCAGCTGGTTCGCGGCGTTGACCGTGTTGTGGCAAAGGACGCAGGTATGGTCGCTCGTGACCGCGCCGGTCACCGGATCCGACGTTTGCCGCACGAGGTTCCACAGCGGCTGGACGTGGTTCAGGTATTCGATCGTGATGCGGCATTGCGCGCTCCACGGCGCGCAATTCAAGTTCATCGGCGCCGCTCGTCAGCAGGTCCGTATATAGATAAGAGAAGCTCGCATCCGGCGTGCGCTGGTTCGGGTCGGTCCATACGTCCGTGTAGACGACGTTCGGGCTCAAGATCTGCGAGCAAGTCGCGACGCTGCCGCAGGTCACGCGCGCGAGCGTCTCGGCCATCGTTTCGCCGGGATTGCCTGCGAGGTTCGAATTCACGTTCGGGAAGCCGCCGGCCGGCGCGCCCGCGTTCGCCGCGACGGTCAGGCCGCCGCGCCCATGCGAGGGTGTCGCCGACTGCGCGGTCGGCGGATTGTGGCAGCCGTTGCAGGTGCGCGTCTCGCCGGGCATGACCTGCAGCCAGCTCTGATGCCGCGGCCCGATGCGGCGCGCGCTCTTGTCGAGAACGTCGATCGTGAACGGCACGTTCGCGGGCACCTGCACGTCCACCGAGCCGTCGGGCTGAATCGGCGCGTAGCCCAAAATCTCGCGCATGCCCATGCCGGCGGGTCCGAACGCCGAGTTGTTGAGCTTGCGCACCGTGCGGTCGGGAATCTCGACGGCCTTTTCGATGCGGATGAACCGCGCGGGACGCTGATCCGCGGTCGTCTGCATGGGATCGGCGAGTGCCGCGATGCTGACCGGCGCGCCGGTGACGGGGTTTTCCGCGGCGCCGTCGAAGTCGTAGACGCTGCGGATCTTCAATTCACCGACGCCGGCATTGGCCATGTTGAGCGCGGCGCCCGCGGGAACCGCGTCCGGGATGAACGTCGCCGCGGGCGAACGCACCTGCATGATCACCGGGTCGACGACCATGACGCCGGCGGCGGCGCTCAGCAAGGGGGTCAAGGTCGCGTTGTCGAGGTTGTAGATCCACAGCGTGTATTGCGGCGGCGCCAGCTGCACGTTCGCGCCGGCGGTATTGGCAGCGTTGCAAACGACGGTCGCCGCCGGCGTCACGGTGGTGTCCTCGACCAGGCACGGCGACCAGCTGACGAGCATCCGATTCGTCCCGTCGTAGAGCGGATAGGCCGACGCGAACCGCCCGCCCATCGACGGCAGGTTCGCGTCCGTGGTCACGCCGAGCAGCGTCGCGCTCTGCTGGGCGGGCGGCGGCGTGCCGGCCGCGGCCAGGGTCGTCTGCCGGTCTTCGACGAATCGGTCGGCGTCGATCAGCACGGCGTCGCCGCCCGACTGCGTGCCGAGGAAAGGCCGCACGATCGACAACAGCTTGCCGTCGGGACGCTGCCTCGCGTTCAGGAACTCTATGACGTTGTCGTTCGTCCCGGCGATGTTGACGCCGGTCGCGTGGCTGTTCGCGCCATAATAGAGCTCGAGGCCGGTGCCGTCGGGATTGACGCGGTACAGGTTGATTTCGTCGGTGCCATTGACGCGTTCCCAGCGCGAAAACACGATCTGGCCGTCGTTCTGCACCGAGGGATCGAAGTCGTGGTTGGTGTTGAACGTGATCTGATGAACGTCCGTGCCGTCCGCGTTCATCACGTGCAGCTCGAAGATCGGCTGTTGCCGATCGTCGGTCTGCGCCGGGTACTGGGGGCGGCTTTCGTCGAGCAGCACCGCCTGGGTCGCCGTCTGGCGCGTCGAGGCGAAGACGATGCGGCCGTCCGGCAGGTAATGCGCGCCGACGTCGTCGCCGCGCGTGATGTCGTTCGAGGTCAGCTGCGTGACCGCCTTCGTCACGGCGTCGTACTCGTAGACGTTCCACGTCGTCTGCTGATTCGGGGTGGCGTTCGGAATCAGCGGCAGATGCAGCGAGAACACGAGCTTCTTGCCGTCCGCAGACACGTCGAGATCCCGTACGTCGCCCTTGCCCTGGGTGATGCCGCCGGTCACGTTCGTTTCGACCGCGCCCGTGCTCGCCTGGTCGCGAACGTAGAGATCACCGCCGGGCGTCATGGCGGCCAGGTCGCGAACGTCGATGTCCTTGGGCGGCACCGGGCGCTTGACGTAGGCGAGCGGAAAGCTGACCTCGCCGGGGCTCGGCGTCTGGCCGCCGGCAAGGCCGGGCGCATGGCCGCTGACCGCGCTGCTGCAGCCGACGAGCGCGGCGAGCGGTGCGACGAGCGCAACGAGCGCGGCGAGTTTCAGGCAACCAAGGCGCTCAACGTTGCGGCGCGGGGTGTTCATTCTGTTAACACACTCACAGAAGATCGGAGCCATATCGGCTTTTCTATACGAGGACCGCAGGATATAGCGCCGCGGAATGCGCCGTCACTGTCGCGAAAAGCCGACGTCGTTCGCATGAGACATTCCCGCGGGCATAGTGAGCCGCCTATATTGGCTCCTGAGCCAAAATCACAACTGACGCGAGTGGATGGTATATGAAGAAAGGGATGGCTGAACTGGATCGTGACCCGAGCCCGCAAGGGACGAGCGCCGCCCGTCGATCCGCGCGCGCCCTGGGCCTTTTCGGCGCGGCCGCGCTCGCGCTGTGGAGCGCGCCAAGCGCCGCCGCGAACACGACGCCCGATCAGGCGGAGCGGATCTACAACCGCGTCGCCGGAATTCCCGCACCGCCCGCGATCCTTGCGCAGATGACGCAAACGGATCCCTTGAGCGCCGCGCTGCTCGCGACCCAGGATCCGGCGTTCTACAACGACACGATCCGCAACCTCGCGACGCCGTGGACCAACCGCGACCAGACCGTGTTCGCGCCGCTCAACGATTACACGGCGACCGTGATCGGCATGGTGCGCGACGACGTGCCTTTCAATACCTTGCTGTCGGCGGACCTGGTGTACGTCGCCGATCCGAGCCTCGGGCTGCCGGCGTACTCGCCGGCCAACAACGACATGTACCAAGCCTTGGACGACAACGGCATCGACCTGAAGGCGCACCTGGTTGCGAGCCCGCAGTCCGCGGTCAGCGGCTTGCCGCCGGCGGCCACGGCGGGCGTCATGACGACGCGCGGCGCCGCGTCCGCGTTCTTCGAGAAGGGGACCAACCGCGCGATGTTCCGCTTCACGATGATGAATCACCTGTGCAGCGACCTGCAGACGATCATGGACACGTCGCGGCCGCCGGACCGCATTCGTCAGGACGTGACGCGCAGCCCCGGCGGCGACAGCCGCCTGTTCTTGAACAACTGCATCGGTTGTCACAGCGGCATGGATCCGATGGCGCAGGCGTTCGCGTACTACAACTTCGATGATACGGCGCAACAGATCGTCTATACGCCCGGCCAGGTACAGCCGAAATACCTCATCAACGCGACGAATTTCCCGCAAGGCTACGCGACGCCGGACGACCACTGGGACAACCGCTGGCGCAGCGGGCCGAATGCGCTCCTGGGCTGGGATCCGAACCTGCCGGGCAGCGGCCAGGGCGCCAAGACGCTCGGCCAGGAGCTCGGCAACAGCGAGGCGTTCGCGAACTGCCAGGTCACGCGCGTGTTCAAGGACGTTTGCTACCGCGCGCCGAGCAATGCCGGCGACCGCAATCAAGTCACGCAGATGATCGCGTCGTTCAAAGCGCATAACTATTCGCTGCGGCAGGTGTTCGCCGAAGCCGCCGTCTATTGCATGGGGAATTGATCATGAGCTTCACGCGCAACGCCCTGTTGATCATCCTGGCGGCAACCGCCGGATTGAGCGCCTGCAGCAACGGCGGCGCGCCGACGACCGCATCGCCCGCGACCGCGCCGATGAGCGCGGCGAGCTCCTACACGGGTCCCGCGCCCGCGACCGCCGACGTGCAGGCGTTCGCGGTCAGCTTTTGGAACAACGTACGCGGGCAGAATCGCTGCGGACAGTGCCACAACGCGACCTCTCCGGCGCAGATGCCGAACTTCGCGCGCAGCGACGACGTGAATCTCGCGTACGCGCAGGCGAACACGGTCGTCAATCTGCAGGATCCGGCGAATTCGAAGCTCGTGCTGAAAGTCGCCGGCGGGCACAACTGCTGGCTGTCGGACAACAACGCCTGCGCCCAGATCCTCACGACCTGGATCAGCAATTGGGCCGGTGCCTCTTCGGGTACCGGCACCAAGGTGAAATTGACCGCGCCCGCCGTGCACACGGTCGGCCAGAGCCTGAATTTTCCGGCCGACCCGGCCGATTTCCAGACCACCGGTCTATCCCTTGTTGACGAAGTATTGCTCGCGCTGCCATTCGCCGACCGCGGCCGTGCCGCAGTCGCCGTATTTCGCCTCCAGCGACGTCAATCAAGGCGTATCAGGCGGCGATTCCGAAGATGGACCTGAACACGCCGACCGACTCGCGCTTCTACGTGCGGCTCGCGACCGAGTCGCACAATTGCTGGGACGTCTGCGCGAGCAACGCGGCGGAGATGCTGGCCGCGATTCAGCAGTTCGCGGGCATGCTCACGCCGACCAGCATCGACTCGAGCATCGTCGTCAGCAAGGCCTTGAGCCTGTCGGACGGCATCGTCGCGAGCGGCAGCAACCGCTTCGACGCGAACGTCATCGCGAAATACGAATTCCAGACCGGCACCGGCAATACCGCCTACGACACGAGCGGCGTCGACCCCGCGGCCGACCTGACGTTGAGCGGCCCGGCGGGGTCCGTGACCTGGGCCGGCGGCTGGGGCATCAACATCGCGCCCGGCGGCAAGGCGCAGGCATCGACCGCCGCGAGCAAGAAGATCTACGACCTGATCCAGTCGACGGGCGAGTTCTCGATCGAGGCCTGGGTCGCGCCGGCGAGCGTCGCGGCGGACAACTCCTACATGGTCAGCTACTCGGGCGGCGACATGGCGCGCAATTTCACGCTCGGGCAGACGAAGCAGGACTATGACTTCATGCTGCGCAACTCCGCGTCCGATCTCAACGGCATGCCGCAGCTCGCGACGCCGGACGCGGCGATGGCCCTGCAGGCCTCGCTGCAGCACGTCGTGCTGACCTACGATCCGGTCAACGGCCGCCAGATCTACGTCAACGGCGTCAACACCGGTGTCGTCGACCCCGCGAAGGGCGACACGATCTCCAATTGGGACGCGAGCTTCGCGCTCGTGCTCGGCAACGAGGTCTCCGGCGACCGCTCCTGGTCGGGCCTGATCAAATTCGTCGCGATTCACGACCGCGCGCTCACGGCGGCGCAAGTCGTGCAGAACTACAAGGCGGGCGTCGGCCAGCGCTATTTCATGCTGTTCAACGTGGCGGACGTCACCGGCGTGTCCCAGGCCTACGTGATGTTCACGGTCAGCCAGTACGACAGCTACAGCTACCTCTTCTCGCAGCCGACGTTCATCTCGCTCGATCCCACCGCGACGCCGGACGGAATCCCGGTCAAGGGCATCCGCATCGGCATCAACGGCGCCATCCCGAACGTCGGCCAGGCCTATATCCCGCTGGACACGACCGTGACCGCGTCGAATTACACCGCGCAGGGCGAGGTGTTGTCGCCGATCGGCACGGTCATTCCGGCGCAGAATCCCGCGACCGACCAATTCTTCCTGACCTTCGATCAGTTGGGCTCGCAGACGCACGTCGTCGTCGAGCCGGCGCCGGCGCCGCCGCCGCCGCCCGTGGATCTGGCGCCGGTGTCGGCGGTCGGCGTGCGCACGTTCGCCGGGATCAATGCGACCATGTCGGCGATCACCGGGGTGCCGACGACGCAATCCGCGGTCAATCAAACCTATCTCGCCGTGCAACAACAGCTGCCGTCGGCGCCGACGGTGGAAGGATTCCTCGCCGCGAACCAGGTCGGCATCGCGCAGCTCGCGATCCAATACTGCAGCGTGATGGTCAACACCCCGTCCTTGCAGGCGCAGATGTTCCCCGGCGTCACGTTCAGCGGCTCGCTGTTCTCGACGCCGGCCGGCATCAATTCGGTGACCAGCGCGCTCGCGGCGCGGGTGCTCGGGCAGGCGCCGAACGGAGCGCCGCTCAACAGCCAGCCGGCCGGCGTCGACGGTCACGACCGAGCTCGGCTCGCTGATCGGCAAGCTTTGCAGCGGGGCAAGTCCCTGCAACAACACGGCGCGGGTGCTTGCCGTCACCAGCGCGGCCTGCGGCGCGGTGCTCGGCAGCGCCGACATGTTGATCAACTAGACGGAACCAGCGATGAAGAGGTCAGAACGATGAGCAAGAAGCCGAAGGCTCCGGGATTGAACGAGCCGCTGCGCCACGCGGACCATTCGCGGCCGCGCACGCGCCGGGAGTTCGTCGCCCAAGGGTTCATGACGGGCGCCGCCACCGTGCTCGCGCCGACGCTGCTCGGGATGTTCGCGGCGCCGAAGACGGCGCGAGCGGCCTTGTCCGGCGACATTCAGGCGCTGCTCGGTCCCTGCGGAATCTCGCTCGGCGCGGGTCTCGTGCCGTTCATCTGTTTCGACCTCGCGGGCGGCGGCAATATCGCGGGCTCGAACGCGCTCGTCGGCGGTCCCGGTGGGCAGCTCGATTTCCTGACGACCGCGGGCTACAACAAGCTCGGCCTGCCGGGAACGATGATCCCGAGTTCGAGCGCCTCGGGGAGTTTCGTCGACTCCACGTTCGGGCTGCGGTTTCACTCCGACAGCGCGCATCTGCGCGGCATGAAGACGCGCACCGGCGCGCTCGCGATGACGAACACCAACGGCACGGTGATTCCGGCGCTGTCGCAGAACGACACGAACGTGAACCCGCACAACCCGATGTACGGGATCTACCAGGTCGGCGCGCGCGGCGCACTCCTCGACCTGATCGGCACCGACAACTCGGTGTCCGGCGGCAGTTCGATGTCGCCGCCGACGATGATCAACGTCAAGGCGCAGCCGACGCGCGTCGCGAGCTCCGCCGACGTGACCGGGCTCGTCGACACGGGACAACTCGCCACGCTGCTGCCGAACGCCGCCGACGTCACCGGCGGTCATGGAATCGACGAAGCGCATCAGCGACGCCAAGTACGGCGTGGTCCAGGCGTACGCGACCGATCCGACGCGCCGACGCCGCCGCGAAGAAATTGCTCATGTGCAGCTACACGAAGTCGGCCTACGTCACGGACAAGTACAGCAGTCCGTCGGCCGTGAATCCGGATCTCGACACCGACATCGTCGGTCCGAGCGGCATCTTCACGACGGCCGAATACGCCGCGAATTCCGATTTCCGCAAGACCGCGGCCGTCATGAAGCTCGTCATCGAAGGCAACGCGGCGGCCGGGACGATCGAAATGGGCGGGTTCGACTATCACACCGGCGACCGCGCGACCGGCGAAGCGCGCGATTTCAACCTGGGCCAGTGCATCGGCGCGGTGCCTGGAGTACGCGGCGCGCCAAGGCCAAGCCGGTCATGATCTATGTGTTCAGCGACGGCTCGCTCGCGAGCGGCGGCATGATCGACAACTCGGTCGCGGGACGCGGCAAGGGCGTCTGGACCGCGGACAACGCCAACGTCGCGGCCGCGTATTTCCTCGTCTTCGATCCCAAGGCGAAGCCCCAGCCGGCGCAGAGCGATCCGGAGCTGAGCCTGCAGCTGGGGTATTTCAATCCGGACGGATCGGTCAATACGACCGGGAGTCCCGGCGGCGAACAACGTGTTCAACCTCGTGCAGACCGTCGTGCTGAACTACATGGCGCTGCACGGCACGCAGGCCGGCTTCCCGACGCTCTATCCGGCGCCGAACGTCAACAACACGCTCGGCGGCGCGTCCGCGTTGGATTCCTTGGTCGCGTTCCAACCGCTCGCGAGTCTCGTCAACGGCAAGATCGTCGGCTGAAGCGGCGGATCGGCCGATCCCCGGAATCGCGGCCGCGGCGCTGTCGCCTTCCAGAGACAGACGCAAGGCCCGCGCCGCGATGAATTACCATGGCTGCGCGCCAGACCGAGAGAGCCCGCGGACCCGCCGCGCGTCGCGTTGACACTGCGACTCGTGGTGTGCGATTTTGCATAATGTCTGATCAGGGCAAACTCGCCGAAAGGCGGGGGCGCAAAGCTTCCGGTCTACGGGGTGTTCCTACGACAGCGGGGTTACCAGCGTGATTCGTGTTTGATTCATCGCCGCCGATGCGCGGCGGTTTGCGGTTGGCCGGCATCGCCCTCGCGGCGCTCATTTCGACGAGCGCAGCCGCCGCGTCGCCATTGATCGGCAAGCCTGCGCCGGACTTCGCGTTGAAAGGACTCGACGGCCACAACCTGCGCCTGTCCGAATACCGCGGTCAAGTCGTGCTGATCAATTTCTGGGCGCGATGGGCCGGCGACTCGCGCGTCGAGATGCCCGCGCTCGACCGAATCAACACGACGTACCGCCGCGCGGGCCTCGTGGTGCTCGGCGTGTCGGTCGACGAGGACGAGGTGCGCGCGAGCGAATTCGCGTCCGCGATGCGCGTCTCCTACCCGATCCTGTTCGATACCGGTCCGCGGATCGGCCGCGATTACTCCCTCCGGACGATGCCGATGACGGTGCTCGTCGACCGGTCCGGGGTCGTTCGATATGTGAAGGTCGGCTACAAGCGCGGCGATGACCGCGCCTTCGTCGATCAAATACGCCAATTGCTGCGCGAATAAACTTGTAGGTTAGCCATGAATTCTCACCGTCGACCCGTTTCGATCGCCTTGCGCGCAGGTGTGTTGGTTTGGTTCTGGGCCGCGAGCGGCGTCGCCCACGCGGCGGCACCGCGCCGCACCGGCGGCCGCACCCGCGCCCGCCCCCGCGCCGACCCGGCCGCCGCAGCAGCCTCGTCGGCCGCGCCGCCGGCGGATTTCAAGACGCTCGACCAGGAAGTGCAGGGCGTCAAGAAGGACGTCATCGAATTGAACAAGGATCTGTTCGTGCTGGAGGAAAACCTCCTGTTTCCGGCCAACACGCAGGTCGCGGTCTACCTGTCGATGGATGTCGGCACGTTCTTCGCGCTGGACTCGGTGACGATCAAGATAGACAACAAGGAAGTCGCGAACTATTTGTACACCGCGCGCGAGGTCAGCGCCTTGCTGAAAGGCGGCGTCCAGCGGATCTATCTCGGCAACCAGAAGGTCGGCAAGCACGAGATCGTCGCCTTCTTCGTCGGCAAGGGTCCGCATGGCGTCGACTACCGGCGCGGCGCGGCGTTGACCTTCGACAAGGGCATCGGCGCGAAATACGTCGAACTCAAGATCACCGACCGCGTTCCCAAGCACCAGCCGGAATTCGTCATCAAAGACTGGGAATGATGCGTGCGACGCGTCGCTGACATGCTGCGGACGTTCGGGTGCGGATGGCAAGCTCCTCGCCTTGGCGTGCGCGTTCGTGCTGCCGTGGACGCCGGCGGCCGGCGAGAACGTGAAGCCTGATCCGAACGGCCTGGCGCCGCAGGCGATCCAGGATCTGCCTTACGGCAACGTCCTGTTCTATTTCTTTCAGAACGATTATTTCGCGGCGATCACGCGGCTGTTGGCGGCGCGGCAGCAACACGAGCTCGAGCACACCGGACCGGACGCCGAACTGCTGCTCGGCGGCTTGTACCTGTCGCTCGGCGAACACGTCGAGGCGGGGCGCATATTCGATGCGCTGCTCGCCGCGAATGCGCCGCCCGCGGTGCGCAACAGGGCGTGGTACTACCTCGGCAAGGTATGGTACGAGCGCGGCTATCTGAAGGAATCGGAGAGCGCCTTGCGGCGCGTGTCCGGCGAGACGGATCCGCGGATCGACGCCGAGCGCACGATGTTGCTCGCCGAGATCATGATGCGCGAGGCGCGCTACGACGAGGCCATCGCGCTGCTGCGTGCGTGGCACGGTCCGAAGGACTGGACCGCGTACGCGAACCTCAACTTGGGCATAGCGCTGGTGCGCGTGGGCCGCTTGTCCGACGCGCTTCCGTTTCTCGACCGCGTCGGACAGATGGACGCGCACAGCGACGAGTTCCTCGCCTTGAAGGACAAGGCGAATCTCGCTGCCGGGTTCGCGCTGCTGCAGGCAAAGCGCGCGGCCGAGGCGAAGACCTACCTCGAGCGCGTGCGCCTCGAGGGACCGTCTTCGACGAAGGCGCTGTTGGGCTTCGGCTGGGCGGACGCGATCGGCGGCGACTACAAGGCGGCGCTGGCTCCGTGGCTCGCGCTGCACGACCGGGACTTGCTCGACGCGGCGGTGCAGGAATCCTATCTGGCGGTGCCTTACGCGTTCAGCAAGCTCCATGCGGACGGTCAGGCCGCGAAGTATTACAGCTCGGCGATCACCTCGTTCGACGCCGAGTCGAAGAACATCGACGCCTCGATCGAAGGGATCCGCGCAGGGAAGATGCTCGACCGGCTGTTGGCCGAAGACAAGGACAAGAAGGTCAGCTGGTCCTGGCAGCTCGAGAATCTCCCGGCCGCGCCGGAATCGCGGTACCTGTACGTCCTTCTCGCGAGCAACGATTTCCAGGAAGGCCTGAAGAACTATCGCGAGCTGCAATACATGCGCCGCAACCTCGATGATTGGCGCGGCAGCATCGCGGCATTCAACGACATGCTGGCGACGAAGAAAGACGCCTATGCGGAGCGCGTGCCCAAGGCCGACGCGGTGTTGGCGGCGACGCACCTCGACGCGTTGATGCAAAAGCGCGTCGATTTCGAATCGCGGCTCGACGAGATCGCGCAGTCGCACGACGTCGCGGCGCTGGCGACGCCCGAGGAGCAGAAGACCTGGGCGAAGCTTCAGCGCATCGGCGATTTCCTCGCGGCCCATCCGAGCGATCCGGATCTCGCGAACATGCGCGAAAAATACCGCCTGATGAAGGGCGTGATGTACTGGCGTCTCTCCGAGAGCTTCCGCGCGCGGCTCTGGAACGAGCGCCGCGCGGTCAAGGAACTGACCGCGGACCTGAAGGAGACCCAGCGGCGGGTCGTGCTCGTGCGGCAGGCGCGGGACAACGTCCCCAGCGACACGGGCGCCGAGGCGGCGCGAGTCGCCGCGGTCGCCGCGCGCATGGATGAGCTGCAAACGCGCCTCGCGACGATTTCCGGGCAGCAGGACCGCTACCTGCAGACGCTCGCGATCCATGTCCTCGAAGCGCAGAAGCAGCGCATCGCGACGTATCAGGTCCAGGCGCGATACGCGTTGGCGGCGATCTACGACCGCGCCGTCAACGGCGAGCAAGAAGCCGTCGAAGGAGACCCCGTGAGTCGCGGCCGCATCGCCGTCGCGGCGCTCATCGCGGTGTCGGCCGCGCGCGCCGTCGCGGCACCATCGCAGCCGGCCACGCTCAAGGACCTCGTCGGCGAACACGTCGTCGTCAAGCCCGAGCCGCCGCACGACGTTGACCTCGTCAAGACCATGGAGAGCTACCGCCGGTTTCTCGACTTGAATTCCGGCGATGCCGAACTGCGCGCGGAGGCGTTGCGGCGCTTGGGCGATCTGCATCTCGAGAGCTCGGAGTCCCGGCGCATCGAGCGCGAACTCGAGACGAACGAGGAGCTGCAGGCGAACGAAGCGATCACCTTGTACTCGGCGCTGTTGAAGACCTACCCGCACTACGAGCGCAACGACTCGGTTCTCTATCAGCTCGCGCGCGCATACGAGCAGACGACGCAGTCGGACAAGGCGCTGGCGACTCTCGACCGCCTGGTCGCGCAGTATCCGCACAGCCGCTACATCGACGAGGCACAGTTCAGGCGCGGTGAACTGCTGTTTTCCGCGGGCCGCTACGTGGACGCGCAGCGCGCCTACGAAGCCGCGATCAAGTTCGGCAGCAATTCGCAGTTCTACAGCCAGAGCCAGTACAAGCACGGCTGGTCCCTGTTCAAGCAGGGCGAGAACGAGGCCTGCCTCGACTCCTTCGCCGCGGTGCTCGACCGCGTACTCGTGTCGAAGAGCGATCCGAATGCACTCGTCGATGTCGATTCCCTGAGCCGGCCGAACCGGGAATTGGTCGACGACACGTTCCGCGTGATGTCGATCGCGTTCTCCTACGTCGACGGCCCGAAGACGATCGACGCGTTCCTGCATCGCATCTCGCCGCGCCCCTACGCCTATCTCCTGTATTCGCGCCTCGGCGATCTGTACATGGAGAAGCAGCGCTACACGGATGCCGCGGACAGTTATCGCGCGTTCGTCGCGCAGGATCCGCGCAGCGAGAAGGCGCCGCTCCTCGAGATGCAGGCGATCGACGCCTACGCGCGCGGCGGCTTTCCGCAGCTCGTGCTCCGGGGCAAGCAGGAATTCGTCGACGACTACAGCTTCGGCACGGCGTATTGGCAGGGGCGCGATCCCAAGGTCGAAGTCAAGGTCGTGAGCGAACTGAAGACCAATTTGAGGGATCTGGCGCAGTACTATCACGCCGAGGCGCAACGCACGAAGAACGCGTCGGACTACCAGGTCGCGGCGAATTGGTACCGGCGCTACCTGAGTTCCTTCCCGGACGACAGCGACGCCGCGGCGACGAATTTCCTGCTCGCCGACACGCTGTTCGAGAGCAAGCAATACCTGCTGGCGGCGAAGGAGTACGAACACACGGCCTACGGCTACGGCGGCAACCCGAAGGCGGCCGCGGCCGGCTATGCGGCCATCGTCGCTTACGACAAGCAGGCGCAGGCCGCTGACCGGCGCGCGAGCAGGACGCGGTGCGGCGCATGAGCGTCGACAGTTCCCTGCGCTTCGCAGACACCTTCCCGCAGCATCCGCAGACCGCGCAGGTGCTCGCGCACGCGGTCACCGAACTGTACAAGGACAAGGACTACGCGCGCGCGACGACCGCCGCCCGCAAGTTGCTCGCGCTGACGCCTAAGGTCGATGCCGGCAAGCAGCGCATCGCGTGGACGGTGATCGCCGACTCCGATTTCGCGCAAGGCGCCTACGATCAGGCCGAGGTGGCCTACACCAACGTGAAGGCGCTGATGCCGGACAACGATCCCGAGCGCCCGGCGATCATCGACCGGCTGGCCGCCTCGATCTACAAGCAGGGCGAGCAAAAGAACAAGGCCGGCGACAGCGCCGCCGCCGTCGCCGATTTTCTGCGCGTGTCGCAATTGGCGCCGACTTCGAAGGTGCGCGCGACCGCCGATTTCGACGCGGCCGCGCTCTTGATCCAACAGAAGCAATGGGACCGGGCGATCGGCGTGCTGAACGATTTCCGGCGCAACTTCCCCGAGAGCCCGATGCAGGAGGACGTGACCCGCAAGCTCGCGGTCGCGTACGAGCAGTCGAACCGGCCGGCGCAGGCGGCCGTCGAGTTCGAGCGCATCGCCGGCTCGCCGGCCGAGTCGCCGGACGTGCAGCGCGATGCGACCCTTCAGGCCGCCGGTCTCTACGACAAGGCCGGGAATACCGACAGGTCGCGCGCGATGCTCGAGGCATTCGTCGAAGAAATTCCCCGAGCCGTTGAATCCCGCGATGGAAGCGCGCAACAAGCTGCGGCTGATCGCCGAGAAATCGGGCGACAGCCACGCGGAAACCCATTGGCTCGAGGAGATCATCGCCGCCGACCGGGTTGCGGGCGCCGCGCGCACCGACCGCAGCCGCGCCTTGGCCGCCGAGGCGACGTTGACCCTCGCGCGCCCGGTGCGCGACGAGTTCATGCGCATCAAGCTCGTTGCGCCGCTGAAGAAGTCGCTCGCCAACAAGCGCCGCGCGATGGAAGCGGCGCTCCGCGCCTACAGCAAGGCGACCGAATACCAGGTCATCGAGGTCACGACCGCCGCCACGTTCGAAAGCGCCGAGTTGTACCGCCAGTTGAGCAAGGACTTGATGAGCTCGGAGCGACCGAAAAATCTGTCGAAGGACGAACTGGAAGAGTACAACGTGCTGCTCGAGGAGCAAGCCATCCCGTTCGAGGACAAGGCGATCAAGCTCGACCAAATAAACACGGCGCGCGTCAAAGAGGGCATCTACGACAAGTGGGTTCAGAAGAGTTTTGCGGCGCTCGCGGATCTCGATCCCGCGCGCTACAACAAGGTGGAAATCGGTGAACAGCTGGTCGACTCGATTCGTTAGCGTCGGGCTCGCGGGCCTGCTCGCCGGCTGCGCTTCGGCGCCGAGCCGCGACTCGCGCCGTGCCGATCGACGGAAGACGCCGCACGAGCCGAAGGTGCCGCAGCGCGCCGCCGACGCCGCCGCGGCCACGCCGGCGCCCGCGGACGGCACCGCGCCGGAAGTCTCGACGCCGGGTGCCGCGGCGGCACCTGCGCCCGTGCTGCCGCCGATTCCGGAGCGCGCCGCGGCGGACTACGCGCGCGCCCTGCAGTTGATGAAATCCGGTAATCCGACCGATGCGGAATTGGAGTTCAAGCAGGTCGCGCTCGCCTATCCCGAGTACAGCGGCCCCGAGGTGAATTTGGGGCTTATCTATCTGCGTACTTCACGCTTGCCGGAAGCCGAATCGGCCTTTCGGGCGGCGCTCACGCGAAATCCGGACAACGCCATCGCCGGCAACGAGCTCGGCATCGTGCTGCGCAAGCTCGGGAAATTTGTCGAGGCCGAGGCCGCGTACCAAAAAGCGATCGCCGCGCGCGCCGACTATGCGTCCGCGCACTTGAACCTGGGAATCCTGTACGACCTATATTTGGATGAGCCGCAAAAGGCGCTCGATCAGTACCAGCAGTATCTTTCGATCGCCGGCGACAACAAGCAAGTGAGCGGATGGATGATCGAACTGCGGAAGAGGGCGGGCTTGCCGCGCCGCGACGCCGTCACCGGCAGCGAACAAGGAGCCTCAATGAACACGCATCGTACTTCGCTCAAGCTCGCCACGCTGATGCTGTCGGTGGCACCCTGGCTCGTCGCGGCACCGCGTGCCGAGGCCCAGGAGTTGCCCAAGACCGAAGAGTTGCCCAAGGCACCCGCAAGCCCGGCCAGCGCCTTCCAAGGCTGAGCCGCAGGACCGCGCCGCGCACGCAAAGGCCGCGCCAGAGCCGTCCCGGACCGCGAAGGCGCCGCGCAAGCCTGCGGCGCCGCAAAAAACGGATCACATGGAACTCGGTACGACGACGGTGACCGGAAACCGGGAATTGCCGAAAGTCATGTACATCGTGCCGTGGAAGAAGTCGGATATCGGCGATATCGGCGGCAAGCCGATGAACAGCCTGCTGGACGAGGTCCTGGCGCCGGTCGACCGGGACGTCTTTCGGCGCGAGGTCGGTTATTACGGCGCCTTGACTTCCGGTGCGCCGCAAAATGGCGCGGCGGCCCCGCCGGCGCCGCAGGGTGAGAAGTGAGTCATAGCCGATTTTACGAAATCTGTTTGAATTCGACGATTGGAGCGGTTGGATTTTTTTAGGAGCGCGCAGATGAATTTCATGAATTCGTTCGTCAATTTCTTCAAGGACGGCGGGATATTCCTGTACCCGCTTGCCGTGATCTTTGTCGTCGGCGTGGCGATCGCGGTGGAGCGGTTCGTCTATTTGACCCGCGAAACGATTCGCAACCGCGGCCTGTGGGATTCCCTGGTGCCCGCATTGAGCGCCGGCAACTTCAAGCAAGTCGTCGCTCTCACGCAGGACTCGAAGGCGTCGATCGCGACGATCCTGAGCTACGGGGTCGCGCGAGTCGCGAACGCACGGCGCCGCGACGACGTCGAGAAGGCGATGGACGAAAGCTTGCTGGAAGTGATCCCGCGGATCGAGAAGCGCACGCACTTCCTGTCATCCTTGGCGAACGTCGGCCTGCTGATCGGCCTGCTCGGCACGATCACCGGCCTGATCGGCGCGTTCAGCGCGGTCGCGACCGCGAATCCCGCGGACAAGGCGAGCCTGCTCGCGGCGTCGATCTCGGTCGCGATGAACAACACCGCGTCGGGCTTGGCCGTCGCGATCACCCTGCTGCTCTCGCACATGTTTCTCGAATCGAAGACCACGGCGCTGATCGACAGCCTGGAGATCGCCTCGGTGAAGTTCCTCAATTCGATCACCGAGCGCCAACCGCAGGAGGGAGCGGCCGCCCCGGCCGCATCGCCCGCGCCGCGTGCGCCCGCCGCGGCCCGCGGCACGATTTAAAGGCCCGCCCGCTCGACAGGTGCTCCGCACATGAAGTCCAAATCCGCACGCCTCGTTCGACGCAACCACGCGCGCTATCATCACGGGCGCGATGACCTGAACATCGTGCCGATGATCGACATGATGGTGATCCTCGTGTTCTTTTTGATCTTCACCGCGGTGTTCTCGAAGACCAATATCCTGCAGCTGAATCTTCCGGCGAACAGCGCCGCCGCGGCGCCGCTGCCGAAGGGCCTCAAGCTCGAGATCATCATTCGGCCCGGCGACATCCTGGTCAACGACCGCAATTCCGGTCCCTTGAAGGACATCGAAAACAAGGCTGGCGCGTATGATTACGATTCCCTGTCGGCGTTCATGCGCGCGGTCAAAGCGCAGTTCCCGGACATGACGGATGCGACCGTCCTGCTCGGTCCGGACGTGCCGTACGACGTGCTCGTCCAGGTCATGGATTCGGTGCGGGTTTATCAGTTGCCGGTCGCGCCGTTCTCCAAGGCGGAGCTCTTTCCGAACATCGCCGTCGGGGATGCGCCGAAATGACGCCGTACCGCATCAAACGCCATCGCCAGCGCCGTCACGCCGCGAATCACTTCGTGCTGATCCCGTTCATCGACATGATGACGATTCTCGTCGTGTTCCTGCTCGCGCACACGGCGGAAGTCGACATCCTGCCGAACACCAAGAATATCGCGATTCCGCAGTCGATCTCCGAGCAGAAGCCGCATCCGACGGTCGTCGTGATGGTGACCAAGAACTCGCTGTTCGTCGACGGCCAGCGGATCGGCAACATCGCCGATCTCGTCGCGGGTTCCGGCGCCGTGATCGAGCCGCTCAAAGCGGCTCTCGTCGCGCAGGCGGCCCGGCTCCTCGGCAGCGCCCAAGAGTCGGATGTTGCCAAACGCGAAGTCACGATCATGGGCGACAAGAGCATGCCGTACAGCGTGCTGAAGAAGATCATGATGACCTGCACCGATGCGGATTACGGCAAGGTGTCGCTCGCGGTCGTGGAACGCGAAAGGGCGGCGACTTAAATGGCCGCGGCGACTTCCAACCGCGCCGGCGGCATCGCGCTGAACCCTTATTACCGGCGGTTCGAGCTGCCTTGGTCGCCGAGCGAGGAGATGGAGCGGCGCTTCCGCGTCATCCTGCGCAACCTCGGGATCGTGTTCGCCATCCTCGCAATATTGCTGCCGTTCCTGCCGCGGCACGAACAGGTGATCAACACCAATGCGCTGCCGGAGCGCGTCGTGCGCTTGGTGATGCAGCCGCCGCCGCCACCCCCGCCGCCGCCGCCGAAAAAGGTGGAAAAAGTGCCGGAACGCGTGAAGCCGGCGCCGGTGCCGAAGCCGACGAACACGCGCGCCAAGGCCGCGAAGAACGCGCTGCTCGCGAGCATGGACGAACTTGCCGCGCTGCGCGACATGAGCGTGAACAAGTTTGCGAAGGATCAGCCGCGCACGCATGATCCGGGCGACGTCACGGCCGTGCAGCGATCGATGATCACGGCGAAGGCCGGCAGCACGAGCGGCGGCATATCGGCGCCGACCAGCAGCGGCCTCGCCGCGGGTTCGGGGTCGCTGCACGGCTACACGGCGGCGAAGGTGCGCGGTCCGGCCATCGCCGCCGGCGGCGACCGCTCGACGCGCCGCGGCGGCAGCGGCATGGCCTCGCGCAGCGCCGATGAAGTCGCGCTGGTTTTCGACAAGAACAAGGGCGCGATCTATGCGCTCTACACGCGCGCGCTGCGCAAGAATCCCGCGCTGCAGGGGAAGGTGGTCATCGAGTTGAGCATTGCGCCGTCCGGAGTGGTTACTTCGGTGCGCATCGTTTCGAGCGATCTGCATGATCCCGACTTCGAGGAGAAGCTCATGGCACGTATCAGACTGTTCAAATTCGAGCCCAAGGACGTCGCGCCGCTGACGACCACCAAGCCGATCGATTTCTTCCCCGCATAATGAACATCCAATCGGAAATCGAGTTCTTCAGCGACCTCGGGATAGTCGACAAGGCGCGATTCATCATCCGCGTCATCTGCGAGATCACGGAAGAGGCGAAGGCGGGCGGCGCCGGCGGCGGCGAAGCGGCGCGCTTGAAGTTCGCCAACGAGATCACCCAGCGGCTCGCCCGGTTCAGCTACCAGATGCTGAGCGAAGATCCGGCGCGGCCGCAGGACGACGTGATGATCCGCATGCTCCTCGGGACGAGGGCGGACAAGGAAGCCGAGCGCATCGTGCAGAACGCGTACCGCCGCGTGCTGGGATCGTTTGAAAGCTTCGACACGACGGTCTTGCTGAACACGCACTGACCGGGGCGCCGGGATCGGGACGGCCGGTGCGCATCGCCTGGATGCGCATCGCACGGAATTGGTGCGTTCTGTGCGAACAGGCTCATAATAATCATCATGTATCGTCAAACCATCCAATTCCCGGCGAAGGACGCCGCGCTTCGCGACGACGTCCACGCCCTGGGCGTCTCGATCGGGGAGATGCTGCGCGAACAGGGCGGCGACGAATTCTTCGATCTCGTCGAAGGCGACCGGCTCGCCGCGATTCGGCTGCGCGACGGCGACCCCGAGGGCGGCGCGGAGCTGCAACGGCGAACGCGCGGGCGGCCGCCCGCGGCCGCGACCGACCTCACGCGCGCGTTCACCATTTGGTTCCAGGCGGTCAACACCGCGGAAACCGTGCAACGCGTGCGCCGGCGCCGCCAGTACCTCACCGATACGACGTTCGCCCAGCCCGGCGGCATCGCCGACTGCGTCACGCGGCTGCGGGACGAAGGCCTGTCGCTGGCGCAGATGTTGGCGCTGATCGCCTCGATGAGCATCGAGCCGGTGTTCACCGCGCATCCCACCGAGTCGACGCGGCGCACGATCCTGCGCAAGCAGCAGCACATCGCGCACGATTTGCTCGACCGGCTGAATCCCGCGTGGACACCGGCCGAATCGGCCGCTCTCTGGGCGCGCGTGCGCATGGAGATCACGACCATTTGGCAGACCGAGGACCACCCGCGCGAAAGCCTCACCGTCGCGGACGAGCGCGAGCACGTGTTGTTCTATCTGATCGACATCCTTTACCGCGTCGTGCCGGTGTTCTACGAGGAGATCGCCGTCGCGCTTTCGCACGCCTATGCGGTGCCGGCCGAGTCGATCGAAATCCCGAACATTCTGCGCTTCGGTTCGTGGGTCGGCGGGGACATGGACGGCAATCCGGACGTCCACGGCAAGACGATCCGCGAAACGCTGCAGCGGCACCGCCAGGTGATCGTGTCGAGCTACTTCGACGAATGCCGGCAGCTCGCCGAGAGCTTGAGCCAAAGCGCGCACCGGGTCGGGATCAGCGCGGCGCTGGCGGAGCGCATCGCCGCCTACGCCGTGATGCTGCCCGCGGCGCAGGCGCTGACGCCGGCGCGGCACGACCGTATGCCGTACCGCGTATTCTTCGGTCAAATCGGGGAGCGGCTGAAAGCGACCTACGAGGCGCGGCCGAACGGCTATCAAACCGCCGACGAACTGCTCGCCGACGTCCTGCTCGCCGCGGACAGCCTCGTCGCTCATCATGGCCGCAACGCCGGCTATTTCCTCGTGCGACGCTTCGTCAGGCGCGTGCGCACGTTCGGCTTTCACCTCGCCGCGCTCGACATTCTGCAGCATGCGCGCGTTCACGACGAAGTGATCGCGCAGGGGCTCGGGAGGCCCGACTGGCTGTCGCTGCCGCCCGCGGAGCGGCTCGCGGCGCTGCGCGCCATGCTTGCCCGGGACCAGGGCCCGACCACGCCGCTCGACGCGATGGGACGGCGCAGCCTGTCGGTTTTCGAGGCGATCAGCCACGCGCGGCACAAGTTCGGCCGGGGCTCCATCGGCGAATACATCGTGCTGCGGCGTACAGGGCCCGCAGGACGTGCTGGCGGTGCTGCTGCTCGCGCGCTGGGCGGACATCATCGACAGGCGCAGCGGCGAATGCCCGCTCGACGTCGCGCCGCTGCTGGAATCGGTCTCGGCGCTCGAAAATGCGGGCGACATCATGCGTTCCCTGCTCGGGAAGCGGCGTACCGCAGCCACCTCGCCGCGCGCGGCGACCGCCAGACCGTGCTGATCGGGTATTCGGATTGCAACAAGCAGGCCGGCATCGCCGCATCCCGTTGGGCCTTGCAGACCGCGCAGAGCCAGCTGCTCGACGCCGCGCGCGAGACCGGCGCGACGATCAGCGATATTCCACAGCCGCGGCGGCACTCCGGCGCGCGGCGGCGGACGCATCGAGAATCTGGTCGAGGGCGCGCCGGCCGGCGCGGTGCGCGGCGTGCTGCGCTTGACGGAGCAGGGCGAGGTCGTCAACCAGAGCTACGGACTGCGGCCGATCGCGATGCGCACGCTCGAGCGCACGTTCGCCGCGGTCGCATTGGCGACCGCGCACGCCGATGCGGGCCCGCGGGAGACCGAGGATCAGCGCGCCGCGATGCGCGAGATCGCCGCGCGCAGCCTCGCCGCCTACCGGAAGCTGGTGTTCGAGGACGCCGCGTTCTACGACTATTTCCGCGCGGCCACGCCGCTCGACGTGATCGAGCGGATGCACATCGGCTCGCGCGGGGCGACGCGCGACGGCGACCGCGGCCTCGCGGCGCTGCGTCCGGTCCCCTGGGTGTTCGCGTGGACGCAGAGCCGGCACATGCTTCCCGGGTGGTTCGGCTTCGGCAGCGGCGTACGGGCCGCCTACGAGCGGTTCGGCGACGAGTTCATGCGGGCGATGCCGGCGCAGTGGCCGTTCTTCGCGCATTTGCTCGACGACGTGGAGGCGATGCTCGCACGCACCGACCTCGACGTCGCCGCCCGCTACGATGAGCTCGCGGGCGCCATGGCGGCGCCGTTCGCGCAAACGATCAGGAGCGAGTTCGCACTCACCGAGGCCATGGTGTTGAAGCTGCGCGGCTACGGCTGCCTGCTCGACGGCGACACGACGCTACAGCGCACGATCCGGCTGCGAAATCCCTACATCGATCCGATGCACTTGATGCAGGTGGATCTGTTGCGCCGTTGGCGCGAAACCGGCCGTCGGGACGGCGATTTGTTCGCCGCGCTGCGTGCGACGATCGGCGGGATCGCGCAAGGTTTGCTCGCGACGGGCTGAAGCGCCCGCCGGCGCATTCAGCACTCCGGAACGTTCACCGCGAGCCCCCCCTGGGAGGTCTCCTTGTAGATCGTCGACATGTCGTTGCCGGTTTGGCGCATCGTCGCGATCACTTGATCGAGCGAGACTTTGTGCGAGCCGTCGCCGCGCAACGCGAGACGCGCCGCATTGATCGCCTTGACGGATCCCATCGCATTGCGCTCGATGCACGGAATTTGCACGAGGCCCGCGACCGGGTCGCAGGTCAGGCCCAAATTGTGTTCCATGCCGATCTCCGCCGCGTTCTCGATTTGTTGGTTGCTGCCGTTCAGCGCCGACACAAGGCCCGCCGCGGCCATCGAACAGGCAACGCCGACTTCGCCCTGGCAGCCCATCTCCGCGCCTGAAATCGACGCATTCTTCTTGTAGAGCATGCCGATCGCGGCCGCGGTCAACAGGAAACGGATCACGCCGTCGTCGTCGGCGCCCGCTTCGAAACGCCGGTAGTAATGCAGCACCGCGGGCACGATGCCGGCAGCGCCGTTCGTCGGGGCGGTGACGACCTGGCCGCCGGCCGCGTTCTCTTCGTTGACGGCGAGCGCGTAGGCATTGACCCAATCGAGCGCATGCATCGGACTCGCGGGGTCTCCCGCCATCAACTGGCGGTAGAGCTTGGGCGCGCGGCGCCTCACGCCGAGCACCCCCGGCAGAAGTCCCTGGGCCTCGAATCCGCGGCGCACGCAATCCTGCATGACCTGCCAGATGCGCATGCAGCCTCGCGCGCACGTCGCCGGCCGGTGCCCAGGTGCGCTCGCGCGTGAGCATCAATTCGTGCAGCTCGAGGCCATGTCTGCCGTCCCTGCTCGAGCAGCATCGCGGCGGAATCGAAATCGAACGGCGGCGCGGCGCGCGCCTCGGCGGCGCCCGCGGCCGCGCCCGCCTGGACGATGAACCCGCCGCCGACGCTGTAATACTCCTCGCGCGCAAGCACGCCCCGTCCGCGTCGTGCGCCGTGAACCGCATGCCGTTCGAATGCCCGGGGAGCACTTGGTCGAAATGAAACAGCAGGTTCAACGGCTCATCGAACGGCGATCTCGTGGCGCCCAGCAGTCGAATGCGGCCGTGCCTTGCGGATGCGCTGCGAGTGCGGGTTCGACCACGGCGGAATCGATGGTGTCGGGACTGTGCCCTCGAGGCCGAGTAGTATCGCTCGGTCGGTGCAATGGCCGCGCCCGGTCAGCGCGAGCGATCCATACAGTTGCGCCGAGACCTGCGCCGTGCGGTCCAGTAGTCCGCGCGCGGCCAGGAGTTCGACGAAGCTGCGCGCCGCGTTCATCGGTCCCATCGTATGGGAGCTCGAGGGGCCGATGCCGATCTTGAAAATGTCGAAAACGCTCAAACTCATACGCTCAGGTCCAGCCGGTCAGGGGTGCATCCGGGCCCGCATGAAAGGGCCGCGGGATTGCGATCCCGCCATGATACGCTGCGCGACGGACGGAATCGCGGACTGCGGCGGAAATGGCAGCCGCATCACGCTTCAAGGAGCCAGCCATGAAAAACTTCCGACCGGCCATTGCGATGCTCTTGCTCGGCGCCTTGGGTTCGCTCGCGCCGATTTGTCGCGCCGCCGGCGTACCGCCCGCGATCGCGGCCGCCGTCGCGGACGCGCATCGGCCGCAAGCCGATCGCGCGCGGGATGCTCTGCGCAAGCCTGCCGAAACGATCGCGTTCGCGGGCCTTGCGCCCGGCGGGGTCATCGGCGAATTGTTGCCCGGCGAAGGGTATTTCACGCGCATCTTCGCCGGCGTCGTCGGCAAGCGCGTGAAATACCCCGTCGCCGGGCAACAGTTCGCCGATGACCCGCCGGGCTTCGAGCCCCGCGAACGCGATCGTTTCGGCGGGCTTGCGCTGGCGTCGCGCGCGCGGTCCGCTTGCGGCCGATGCAGTCCGCGACGGCGGCCGCGATGGCGGGCGGTACGCCGGCGGCGCGACAGAGCGGCGCGAGCGCGAGCGGACGCGGCGATCGACAGGCATGTCGACGGTCGACAGAAGCTCTTCATGGTTGGCTCCTTGCAGCTGGCTGCGGCTGCCATTTCCGCCGCATCCGCGATTCCGTCCGTCGCGCAGCGTGTCATGGCGGGATCGCAATGCGACAGCCCTTCCATGCGAGCCGGATGCACCCCTGACCGGCTGGACGTAAGGAGCGTATGAGTTTGAGCGTTTTCGACATTTTCAAGATCGGCATCGGCCCCTCGAATTCCCAGTACGATGGGACGATGAACGCGGCGCGAAGCTCGTCGACCTCCTTGCCGCCCGCGATTTGGACCGCACGGCGGAGGTCTCCGCGCAATTGTATGGATCGCTCGCGCTGACCGGGCGCGGCCCTTGCACCGAATAGAGCGATACTACTCGGCCTCGAAGGGAACAGTCCCGACACCATCGATTCCCCCGCCCCGGTGGTCGAACCCGCATTGCAGCGCATCCGCAAGGAAGGCCGCATTCGACTCGCCGGCCGCCGCGAGATCCCGTTCGACGAGCCCTTGAACCTCCTGTTTATTTCGACCAAGTGCTCCCCGGGCATTCAAACGGCCGTCGGTCACGGCGCACGGACGCAGAGATAGGGGCGTGCTTGCGCGCGAGTATCACGTCGGCGGCGGGTTCATCGTCCAGGCGGGCGCGGCCGCGGGCGCGGCCGAGGCGCGCGCCGCGCCGCCGTTCGATTTCGATTCCGCCGCGATGCTGCTCGAGCATGGACGGCGGGCAGAATGGCCTCGACTGCACCTCACGCGCGAGTCGCCTGCACGTGCGCGCGAGGCTCATGCGCATCTGGCAGGTCATGCAGGATTGCGTGCGCCGCGGATTGAGGCCCAGGGACTTCTGCGGGGGTACTCGGCGTGCGGCACCGCGCGCCCGACTACCGCCAGTTGATGGCGGGAGACCCCGCGAGTCCGATGCATGCGCTCGATTGGGTCAATGCCTACGCGCTCGCCATCGAAGAGAACGCGGCCGGCGGCCAGGTCGTCACCGGCGCTGCCGGCATCGTGCCCGCATGCTGCATTATTACCCGGCGTTTCGAAGCGGCGCCGAGGCGGACGACGGTTTCCTGTTGACCGCGGCCGCGATCGCACAAGAAGAAATACATCAGCGCGGAGATGGGCTGCCAGGGAGAAGTCGGGGTTGCCTGTTCGACAGGCCGCGGCGGGCCTTGTGTCGGCGCTGAACGGCAGCAACCAACAAATCGAGACGCGGCGGACATCAGAAGGGCATGGAAACTGAGCCAGACCTGCGACCCGGTCGCGGGCCTCGTGCAAATTCCGTGCATCGAGCGCAATGCGATGGGATTGGTCAAGGCGATCGATGCAGCACGTCTTGCGTTGCGCGGCGACACTCGCGCAAAGTCTCGCTCGATCAAGTGATCGCGACGATGCGCCAAACCGGCAACGACATGTCGACGATCTACAAGGAGACCTCCCAGGGGGGGCTCGCGGTGAAGCGTCCGGAGTGCTGAATGCGCCGGCGGGCGCTTCAGCCCGTCGCGAGCAAACCTTGCGCGATCCAGCCGATCGTCGCACGCAGCGCGGCGAACAAATCGCCGTCCCGACGGTTTCGCGCCAACGGCGCAAAAGATATTGCGTCAAGTGCATCGGATCGATGTAGGGATTTCGCAGCCGGATGACGTGCGCTGTAGCGTCGTGTCGCCGTCGAGCAGGCAGCGGTCGCCGCGCAGCTTCGACACCATGGCCTCGGTGAGTGCGAACTCGCTCCTGATCGTTTGCGCGAACAGCGACGCGGAAACATCACGCGCCCGTAGCGGGCGGCGACGTCGAGGTCGGTGCGTGCGAGCATCGCCTCCACGTCGTCGAGCAAATGCGCGAAGAACGGCCACTGCGCCGGCATCGCCCGCATGAAATCATCACCGAACCGCTCGTATGCGGCCCGTACGCCGCTGCCGAAGCCGAACCACCCGGGAAGCATGTGCGGGCTCTGCGTCCACGCGAACACCAGGGACCGGACGCAGCGCCGCGAGGCCGCGGTCGCCGTCGCGCGTCGCCTCGCGCGAGCCTATCGATAACTCGATCACGTCAAGCGGCGTGGCCGCGCGGAAATAGTACGTAGAACAGGGCATCCTCGAGGCGCGCTTCCTGTAGGCGGCGAGGCTGCGCGCGGCGATCTCGCGCATCACCGGCGCTGATCCTGCGTCTCCGCGGGCCCCAGCGATACGTC
>CAVQYI010000009.1:0-37181 GCA_963718135.1 uncultured Pseudomonadota bacterium
GGGATTGCGGCGCAGCCTGCGTCAGCGCCGCAACGCCGCTGCCCGTCTATTACGGCTGCAGCGCCGCCGGAGTTTGCGCCGCCGAGAACCTCGCGCTCGCGAGCCAGGTGAGCAACCCGGTCGCGATGTTCGCCGCCGACAACAACGGCATCATCGTCGATCTGCCGAGCCTCATCAACGCGAACGGCGATGCGTCCGTGCACGGCCAATTGCTGTTCGGGATCGGCACGCAATCGGACAACGCACTGCCCCTCACCGGTCTCACCGTGCTCGGAACCGACGCGCAGGGGGATTTCACCGCGACCTACAACGGCAACGCCACGGTCTTGCCGGCCGTGATCGATTCGGGGACCGATTCCTATTCGTTCGACGATCCGTCCATCGCCCACTGTCCGTCCGGCGCGTTCATCGGCTATTACTGCCCCGCGGTCGCGCCGCAGACCCTGTTCGCAATGAACATGGGCGTGGGCGCGAACAGCGGCACCAACACGGTGAACTTCGCGGTCGCCGACCCGAACACCTTCGTGGCCGGCGCGGCGGCATTTGCCAATCTCGCCGGCGGCGGCGGATCCAGCAGCTTCACCTGGGGCATGCCCTTCTTCTACGGCCGCAAGGTCTACGTCGGCATCGAACAGCGCACCGCCGGCAACTATACGGGCCCCTACTTCGCGTATTGATTCGGCCGCGACCGCTCGCGCCGCCGGCGTTCAGCCGTTGCCTCCCAGGACCTTGGCCAGCGACGCGAAGCCGCGGTCGACGGCGACGTCGCGGGCCGACACGCCGCTCGCGTTGCGCAGCGCCGTATTCGCCCCCGCCTTCAGGAGCACGGCGCAAATGGCCTCATAGCCGCCGCGGCTCGCGGCGATCAAAGCCGTGTCGCCCGCGTCGTCTTGGGCATCGAGATCCGGCGACTGTGCGAGCAAGGCCTTGACCGCATTCAAGTGACCGGTCGCCGCGGCGATCATCAGCGGCGTATCCCCATGCGCGTCGCGCCGATTCAGCGGCAGCTTGGTCGATGCGAGCAGGGGCACGAACACGCCCGCGTCCGCCTGGGCAGCGGCGGCGTGCCAGGCGGTCACCTTGTGGTTGTCGGCGACCACCGGGCTTGCGCCGGCGGCCAGCAACAAGCTCACTTCGTCGGCGGAGCCCGCGGCCGCCGCGTACCACAGGGCCGTGCGCCGATCATGGTCCTCGGCGTCCGGCTTGCGTGTGTGCGCGAGCAGCGCCTTGACCAGCGCGGGATCGCCGGCGGCACAGGCCAGCATCAAGGCCGTATGCCCTTGCGAGTCGGTCGCCTCGACATTCGCGCCGGCGGCGAGCAAGAGTCCGGCAACGCTCGCAAATTTGGCGCGTACCGCGGCGAGCAGCGGCGTTTGTTCGCCGGCGGCATGTGCATCCGGCGGCACGCCCGCCTCGAGCAGGGCTTGGACGAGGACCGCATCGTTGCGCGTCGCCGCCAGCCACAGCACGCTGTGGCCGGAATGGCCGGCGGCGGTCGCCTTGGCGCCGTGCGCCAGCAACGGGCGCAAGCTCGCCAGGGCATGCGCGTCCGCGGCCACCTGCAACAAAGGCTCGCCCTGCGGCAGGCGCAGATTGGCGTCGCCTCCCGCCGCGAGCAACTGCTCCACGGTCGCCGCGTCGTCGCGCGCCACGGCGAGCGCGAGCGGCGGCCAGCCTCGATAGATGGCGCCGGGATGCGCGGGATCGAACTTGCCGGCCTGGCGGGCGGGGGCGCCGGTGGCCGGATTGGCGTGCAACCCGAGGGATTTCAGTGCAGCGACCGCAGCGTCCGCACCCACGGCAAGTGCATCGTCGAGCACGCCGTAACCGCGGCGGTCGCGCGCATCGAGTTTCGCGCCGGCGCGCTGCAGCGCTGCGATGTTGGCCGTACTATCGGCGCGGGCGGCATAGAAAAGCGCCGTGCGCCGTTGCTGATCCGCGGCCTCCAGTTTCGCGCCGTGCGCGAGCAACAGCTTGGTCATCGCGGCATCGGGCCGGCCGGCTGCGATCATCAACGCCGTGGTGCCGGCCTTGTCCACCGCGCGCACGTCGGCGCCCAAGTCCAGCAGTGCCGCCGCCGCCGGGAGCGCGCCGTCCGCCGCCGCGTAGAAGAGCGCCGTGCGCCCGAACGCATCGCGGACCGAGGCGCTTGCGCGTCCGATCCGGCGCAATTCCGCCACATCGTTCCTGCGCACGCAGTAGAACACCCACGGCGCGAGCAGGGCGGGATCCGAGGCGCCGACGGACTCGCGATCCAGCAAAGGCCGATGCGAACGCAGGGCCTCGACGGCGAGGTAATAGCCCAGCTTGGCGGAGCGCTCCAGCCACTCGGCGCGCCGCACCGGGCGGTGCGTCCTGGTCGTGGGTCAGCTCCGCGGCGAGCACATAGGCGGCCGCACCCTGGCCATGGTCCGGCGGCGGCTTGCAGCAGAAGGCGCCCACGCGCGGCGTCGGGAGCCACGCCCACGCCGTTGAGATAGATCAGGCCGAGCAGATATTGCGCATCGGCGTCGCCCGCATTGCCGGCCGCATTCAGCAAGGCGACCGCTTTGCCGAACTGCAGCGTGCGCAGAGCCGCGCGCGCCGGCTCGAGCGCATCGTCTTTTCGCAGCGGCTCGGCGGGCGCCGCCGCGGCCGACAGGCTGACGAGGCAGCACAGTGCCGCGAGGAACCGGCGATACGCGCAGGCTTGGCTCATCAAGCGGTCCCAAACTTGGTTTCGACCGCGATTCCGATCGACTTGAGGAAGTCATTCGGCAGGATGCCGCCCGCACTCACGATCACCGCATCGTTCGCCAAGTTTCAGCTCCTGCCCCTTTGCCGTCAAAATCACCTCGTCGGCGCGGATCTCCTTGACCTGCGAGCCGAGCATCACCTGCAACCGGCCTTTCGCCGACGCTTCGTCGACTCGCTGACGATTGCGCTGCTTCGCGCGCTGGAACGCATCGCCGCGGTAGGACAGCGCGACCGTCGTGTCGCCGAGTTCGGCGATGCTCGCCGCGGCCTCGAGCGCGCTGTCGCCGCCGCCGACGACGACCACCTTCTGCCCGCGGTATTGTTCCGGATCGATCAGCCGGTAGACGACCTTCGGCAGTTCCTCGCCGGGCACGCCGAGCTTGCGCGGCGTGCCGCGCCGGCCGATGCCCAAGAGCACGGTCGAGGCAAGCAGCTGGCGCTTGCCGGTCTTCACGTGGAACACGCCGTCCTTGCTTCTCGATGCTCTCGACACGCTCCTGGTAGCGGATCCGCAGATCGTTGCCCGTGCACGCGCCATTCCAGAACTCCAACAATTTTTCCTTGGAAGTGTTGCGAAACTGCACTTTGCCGATGATCGGCAGTTCCACGGGCGCCGTCATCACGAGCTTGCCGCGCGGATACTGGAATACCGCGCCGCCGAGAGCCTCCTGCTCCAGGGTCTCATAGTTCAAGCCCAGCTTTTTCGCGGTGAGCGATGCCGCGAGCCCCGCGGGTCCCGCGCCGACGATCAGCACGTCGAGTGCGCCGGGCCGCTTGCGACCGGACTTGGCGATCGCCTCGAGCGCCTGCTGACCTTGCGTCAAGGCGTTCTTGATCAGGCCCATGCCGCCGAGTTCGCCCGGCGATGAAGATTCCGGGCACGTTGGATTCGAAGTTGGGTTTGAGCACGGGGATGTCCAGGCCGCGGCGCTCGGTGCCGAACACCAAGGTGATGGCGTCGAATGGGCAGGCGGTCTTGCACGCGCCGTGGCCGATGCAGTCGGTCGGCCCGATCAGCGCCGCCTTGCCGTCGATGAGGCCGAGCACATCGTGGTGCGAGGTCTCCGGACAAGCCGACACGCAGGTGCCGCACCCTAGGCATTTGACCGGATCGATGACCGGATGGAGCGAGGCCGGCTCGGTCATGCCCGGCGGCGACCGACTCCTGCAGAACTCGTTGGTGGCGCCGGTGCGTGCGCCTCTGACGCACGACATAATAGATGGTGATCGCCGCGAGCGGCACGGACATAAACACCCAGGGACAACAGATCCATTATGTAAGCTCGGGCGACGGACGCGAGATTCCGTGAGTTTGCTCAGGTGTCCGGCGCGATGGCAAGTGTCGTGGTTCGCGACAGGGCCGAGCCTCGCCGACGGATCGCAAATTTCGCATGAATGCGAGAAGATTGCCGCCTGCGCACCGGATGCAATGCACAAGTTGTGCGTTTTTGCTCAATCTCAGTGAACCCATTGTGCGACAGTCGAATAGCGTCTTGTTTCGCATGCTAAGGTCGCGGCACTCGGCTGAACCAGCAAGCAGCGACCGGTCGGGGGGACGGCGCGGCGGCCATGCAAAGGAGCGATTGAATGGCGGTATTTTGGTTCTTGGCCGGCGCCGTCACGGCGGTCGCGGCTTTGATCATTGCAATGCCCTGGCTGCGCAAGTGGCCGCGCTTCGGCTCCCTGCCGCTCCTTCCTTGGCAAGCATCGCTCGGCGCGGGTTTGGTCGTGCTGGCCGTGTTCGGTTCCTCCCATTGGCTGGGTACGGGCAGGACCGTGACCTCATCCGGCGTAGCGGCGCCGGGCAACATCGCCGCCGGCGCCTTCGGCAGCGCCGTCCAGGTGTACGACCGCGCGACCGATGGTTCTGCGATGGCGGCCGGATCGGCCGGCAATATGCCCGGCGCCGCGAACGCCGGCGCCGGATCGATGGACAGCGCGATCGCGAACTTGGAAGCGCGGCTCGCCAAGGGCGGCGGCAGCGCCGACGACTGGGAGTTGCTCGCGAAGGCGTTCGAATTCCTCGGCCGGCCGGCGGACGCGGCCAAGGCGCGCGCGCACCAACTGCCGGCACCAGGGGCGAATCCCGAAGCGGCGACAGCCAAGAGCATCGCCGCGGCGGCGGCCGCCCGGCACCGTCGTCAGCGGCGAGATCGAACTCGCCTCCTCCCTGGCGGGCAAAGCCAAAGCCGGCGAGACGCTGTTCATCTTCGCCAAATCCGTGGCGTCGCCCGGTCCTCCGGTCGCCGTGTACCGCGGCAGCGTCGGACGCTGGCCGCATGAAATTCCGCTTGGATGATTCGCAGTCGATGATGCCCGGCCGGAACCTGTCGAACGCCGGACGCGTGACCATCGAAGCCCGAATTTCGCCGAGCGGACAGCCGCTGCCGTCCGCCGGAGACCTCGAAGGCTCGAGCGGCACGATCGATCCGGCCGACCAAAAACCGCTTAAGATACTGATCGACAGGGTCGTGCCGTGAACGCCGTCGTCAAAGAAATCGTCGCGGCCGCCAAGGAGACAGCAGCGCGAAGCCCGCCATCCGCGAAACCCGCCACTGGCGAAGCCCGCACCCGCGAAGTCGGCGGCGGCGCGACCCGCGGCCAGATCGCGGGACGACATCCGTCTGCGCTGGCCCTTGATCTGGACCGCAGTCGTCGCGACGGTGATCTATTGGGGCATGCACGCCCACCTCGAACGCTACATCACGCCGCAAAGAGGCATCGGCTACGCGCTCGGCATCACCGGCGGCTCGATGATGCTGTTGCTGCTGCTCTATTCGGCGCGCAAGCGCGTGCGCTGGCTGCGCTGGCTCGGCGCCGTTCCCACCTGGTTCGAAATCCACATGTTTCTCGGCGTCGTCGGCCCGATCCTGGTGCTGTTCCATGCGAACTTCCGCTTCGGCGCCACGAACAGCAACGTCGCCCTGGTCAGCATGCTGGTGGTGGCGGCGAGCGGCGTCATCGGCCGCTACATTTACACGCGTCTGCATGCGCATCTCGACGGCAAGGAAGACACGCTGGAGCAGATGAAGGCGGCCGGCGACCGGCTGCGCGAACAATCGGTGTCCATCGAGTTCCTGCCCGGCCTGTTGGACGCGATCGGCGCGATCGAGAGGCGCCTGGTCGAGCCGCCCAAGGGAGGCATTGCGGGATGCGTCCACTTGCTCACCGGCGGCGTGCGCATGGCGCGGGCGCGTCATCTCGTGCGCCGCGAAATCAAGACCGCCGTGCGCCGCGCCGCGCTGCGCGAATCACCGGTGGTCGCGCGGCACGCGCAGCGCCTCGCGGTGGTGGCGCGCCGCTATGCCTATCGGCGATTCGACGCCGGCCGGCGCGTGACGGAATACAAAGCCTACGCACGCATGTTCTCGTGGTGGCACGTGCTGCACATCCCGCTGTTCTTCATGTTGCTGACCGCGGGCATCGTCCACGTGATAGCCATCAACGTATACTGACGGGTGATGCGTGCTCGCGGCAACGTCACATGGATCGGAGTCGCCTGGGTGGCGGCGGTTGCGATGCTGACGTCCTCCGGCGCCTTCGCCGTATCGATGGAAACCTTGCTGATGCCCGGCAAGGTGATTCGCGCGCACGAAAAGTGGGAGAAGACCTGCTCCCAATGCCACGACCGCTCGGACGTCCATCGACAGACCTCCTTGTGCGTCGACTGCCACAAGGGAATCGGCGCCGACGTGCGCGCGCATAAGGGCTATCACGGCCGCATGGCGAACGCCGGCGTCAGCGAATGCCGCGCCTGCCATACCGAACACAAGGGCCGGGATGCCGACATCGTCCACCTGAGCCGCGCGCAGTTCGATCATCACCTGACCGATTTCCCGCTCGACGGCGCGCATTCGGCGCTGGACTGCAACCGCTGCCACAAGCAGGGCGAGTCGTGGCGCAAGGCGCCGACGGCCTGCGTCGACTGCCACAAGGCGGACGATGCGCATCACGGCCAGTTCACGCAGGGCTGCGGCGAGCTGCCACGACACGACGAGCTGGGCCGGGGCAAGTTCGATCACGACAAGACCGAGTTCCAGTCTGACCGGCGCCCACCGCGAGCCTCGCGTGCGACGCCTGCCACGTCGGCGGCCGCTACAAGGACACGCCCAAGAACTGCTTCGGCTGTCACGCGACCGACGACGAGCACCGCGGGTCGCGCGGCACCGACTGCGGCAAGTGCCACGTGACCAGCAAATGGAAGACCGCGAAATTCGATCACTTGCGGGAGACCGGCTACGCGCTGCTCGGCGCGCACGATCGGATCGACTGCCTCGACCTGCCATCGCAGCGGCGATTTGAAGGCGAAGATTCCGAAGGACTGCAACGGCTGCCACCAAGCGGACGATGCGCACGCCGGGCGCTTCGGCCCGCAATGCGACGACTGCCATGGCAATGACCACTGGCAGGTGCGAGAATTACGATCACGCGGGCGCGCGACCATTTCGCGCTGCTCGGCGCGCACGCCAAGATCGACTGTTACGCCTGCCACACGGCGCCGGTGGCGACGCAGAAGCTGCCCAAGGATTGCGCGGGTTGCCACCGCGGCGATGATCCGCACGGCGGCAAGCTCAAGGGCGGCTGCGACAGCCTGCCACGGCCAGCAGTCCTTCCGCACCGGCCTCGTCTTCGACCACGACCTGACCAAATTCCCGTTGCTCGGCCTGCACCGGGTCGTCTCCTGCGCGCAATGCCATACGACCATGGCCTACGACGCGGCGCCGCTGACGTGCGTCGAGTGCCATTCACGCGACGACGTGCACAAAGGCGGCCTCGGCAAGAAATGCGAAAGCTGCCATTCGCCGAACGGCTGGCGGCTCTGGACTTTCAATCACGATACGCAGACCCATTTCCCGCTGCTCGGCGCGCACCGCAAGCTCGAGTGCGCGGATTGCCATCATGAGCCGCCGGGCAGCGGCGAAGACGCCCACGGCAATGCGGGATCTGCCACCAAAAGGACGATCGCCACCTCGGTCAATACGGCGAGCAGTGCGATCGATGCCATACGGTCGATTCCTGGAAAGGCGCCAGGATGCAATAGGGATGCGCTCACCACCATGAACACGCACGACAGCCGCATGAGGCGCCCGCGCCCCGCGTTCGCACGGCTCGCTGGCGGCGGCGGCGCTCGCTGGCGGCGCTCGCGACCGGCGCCGCGCCGCCGGCCGCGCTCGCGGTGGCCGCCGCGCCGCCGATCACGGCGCCCTTCGACCACTTGTCCACGGGGTTCGTGCTCGACGGCGTGCACCGCGACCTACCGTGCGAGTCCTGTCACATGGACGCGGTGTTCAAGGGCACGCCGCGCGCCTGCGGCGTCTGCCACGTCACGGGCTCCCGCTTCAACGCGACGCCGAAGACGGCGAACCACATCCTCACGCACCAACAACTGCGGCGCCTGTCACGACACGACCTCGTTCAGGCCCGCCGTCCACTTCAATCACGCCGAAGTGCTCGGCGCCTGCGCCAGCTGCCACAACGGCGTGCTCGCGCAGGGCGAAGGCAAGACCCATCCGGCGACGAGCCAGGCCTGCGAGGCCTGCCATACGGTGATGAGCTGGAATCCGCCGAAGAGCGGTCGACCACACCCAGATCCCGCTCGCGGTCGCCGGCTTCTGCATCATCTGCCACAACGGCGTGCAGGCGAGCGGCAAGAGCCCAAACCACGTCGCCGACCAATCTCGAGTGCGGCGACTGCCATCTGACCAACACCTGGCACGGCGCGAGCTTCGACCACACGCGGCATCGTCAGCGGCTGCGTCACCTGCCACAACGGCACCAAGGCGGTCGGCAAGCAGGGCACTCACATGCCCACGAGCAACCTGTGCGAGAACCTGCCATACCACCGGCCTCGGCACGAAGACCCCGAGCTGGACGCCCTCGCTGTTCGATCACACGCAGATGTCGGTGAGCACCTGCCAGACCTGCCACAGCGGCAGCGTCAAGATCTCGACCGGTTTCGTACCGGACAACCGGCCAACCACGTGCCGCCGATTCCCTCGAACGATCGACTGCGGCGTGTGCCACGGCAACAATCCGGCCGCGGAGACCTGGACGGTCCTCGCCGCGAGCATCGCGACGCTGCACTACGGGGCTGTCGGTCGGCAACTGCCTGTTGTGCCACGCCGGCCAGACGTTCGCGGGCGTACCGGCGCCGTACACGCCGATGACCGTACCTCGGGCGTGTCGCCGACCAAGTCGACGCCGCTCGCGCCGCCGCACATTCCGATCCTGCCGGCGACCGATTGCAGCGCCTGCCACGGCGCGGCCTATCAGGCCGGCGGCTTCGGACCGGCGACCGCGATGAGCGCCGCCAAGCACGCCTTCGTCTCCACGACCTGCGACACCTGCCACGACACCGGCAAGAGCTTCTATGTCGGCAGCGGCACGCCGCTGCAACTGCGGCCGGCCGACCACATCAACGCGAGCGACCCGCGCATGGCGACGCGGCGATTGCTCGGGCTGTCACGAGACCAAGGACTGGAACAGCACCGCGCTGCCGGCCGGCCACATGCCGAATCCGGCGAACCAGCGCCTGCAGCGTCTGCCACACGGCGCTCGCCGACCGACTACACGACGGCGACGCTCGCCGGCGAACGCCGTGCTGCACACCGGGCATCAGCGGCAACTGCGGACAGTGCCACGGCAACGACGTGACCGCGCTGACCTGGTACAACAATTTCACGCCGAAGGACGCGCTGCTGACGCCGATCGCACATCCCGTATCTCACCGGCACCGACTGCAGTTCCTGCCACTCGTCGAGCACCTACGCGGCCGGCACGTTCGGGCCGATGAACATGACCCAGGCCAAGCACGCGTTCGTGCCGACCTCCTGCAATACCTGCCACGAGGCGGGACTGTCGTTCTACATGGGCGCGGCGAGCCCGGCGCTGCAGGGCCGCCCGGCCGACCACACGATCGGCGCAGATGGTCGCGCCGAACGACTGCAGCCAGTGCCATACCACCGCGAACTGGAACAGCACGGCGATGCCGGCGGGCCACATGCCGAACCCCGCGAACCAGGCCTGCAACGTCTGCCACACGGCGATCGGCAGCACCTTCGCCAGCTATGCGACGCTCGCGAGCATCTCGGTGCTGCACACGGGCATCAGCGGCAACTGCGGGCAATGCCACGGCAACACGACGACGCAGCTCACGTTCTACAACAACAACGACAATCCGAAAGCCGCGATCCTGACGCCCTCGCACATTCCTTATCTGTCGGGCACGGACTGCAGCTCATGCCATGCGGCGAACTACATCGCCGGCGGCTTCGGACCGACGAACATGACGCAAGCCAAGCACGCGTTCGTGCCGACCACTTGCAATGCCTGTCACGAGGCCGGGGTGTCGCTCTACATGGGCGCGGCGAGTCCTGGGCTGCAAGGCCGGCCGGCCGATCACACGAGCGGCCAGATGGTCGCGCCGAACGACTGTAGCCTCTGCCACAACACCGCCAACTGGAACAGCACGGCGCTGCCGGCGGGCCACATGCCGAACCCCGCGAACCAGGCCTGCAACGTCTGTCACACGGCGTCGCCGACCGACTACACCGTGCTCGCGAGCATCGCGGTGCTGCACACCGGGATCACGACCGGCTGCAACCAGTGCCACGGCGGCACGACGCAGCTGACGTTCTACAACAACAACGACAACCCGAAGGCGGCGGTGCTCACGCCGCCGCACATCCCGGCGTTCACCGGAACCGACTGCAGTTCCTGCCACGCGCCCAATTTCGTCGCGGGAGGCTTCGGGCCGATGAACATGACGCAGGCGACCCATGCCGGCGTCGGCACGACCTGCAACACCTGCCACGAGGCGGGCTTGTCGTTCTACATGGGCGCGGCCAGTCCCGGCCTGCAGGGCCGCCCGGCCGATCACACCAGCGGCCAGATGGTCGCGCCGAACGACTGCAGCCTCTGTCATACGACGGCGAACTGGAACAGCACGGCGCTGCCGGCGGGCCACATGCCGAACCCCGCGAACCAGCCCTGCAGCATCTGCCACACGACCTCGCCGAACGACTACACGACGGCGACGCTCGCCGCGAACTCCGTGCTGCACACGGGCATCAGCGGCAACTGCGGCCAGTGCCATGGCGCAACGACGGCGCTGACCTGGTACAACAACTTCACGCCGAAGGACGCGGTGCTCACGCCCTTCGCACATTCCGTACCTGGCGGGCACCGACTGCGGTTCCTGCCACTCGTCGACGACGTACTCGGCCGGCACGTTCGGGCCGATGAACATGACCCAGGCGAAGCACGCGTTCGTGCCGAAGTCCTGCGATACCTGCCACGAGGCTGGCCTTTCCTTCTACATGGGCGCGGCGAGCCCGGCGCTGCAAGGCCGCCCGGCGGATCACACCAGCGGCCAGATGGTCGCGCCGAACGACTGCAGCCTCTGCCATACGACCGCGAACTGGAACAGCACCGCGATGCCGGCCGGTCACATGCCGAACCCGGCCAACAGCGCCTGCACGGTCTGCCATACAACGGCGCCGGCGGATTATTCGACGACGACCCTGGCGGCGAATGCGGTCATACACACCGGGATCTCGAGCGGCTGCATCACCTGTCACGGCGCGCCGAACTCCGCACCGCCGGTGTTCTACAACAACTACACGCCGAAGGACGCGGTGCTCTCGCCGGTGCACATCCCGACCGCGACGACGCCCTGCGAGGATTGCCACGCGCCGACGGTGTTCACGAGCTTCAGCGGCACGACCATGACGGCGTCGAAGCACAGCGCCATGTTTGCCTATATCGGCAACACTTGCGACGCCTGCCACAACCGTGTGACGCCGGCCCTGACCTTCTACGGCGTGACCAATCTGACGATCCGGCCGACAGGTGACCCGCACAATGCCGGCAGTGCGCTCACCAACGATTGCAACGGCTGCCACAACCCGACGAGCTGGGGCGGGAACGCCCAGGTCCGGACGGCGACCAAGAGCCGGGTCATGCTCGTCGTCAGCCCGCCGGCCACCGGCGCACGCGGCGCGACGCTCGGCGCCGGCATCGCGGTCGCACCCGGTGCGGCGAGCGCGGGCCTGGCCGGCAAGCACGTGGGCACGCCGCGCATCGGTGCGCCGGGCGCGCCCGGGCTGCCGGCTGCGGGACGCGCCGTGGTCACGAGCGTTGCGGGTCCGACGCACGCGGGCGTGACCGGCAATTGCGCGAGCTGCCACAACGGCGTGCTCGCCGCGGGCAAGCCGCCGACTCACATAGCGAGCAACAACGCTTGCGAGAACTGCCACACGACGCTCGCGTGGCTGCCGGCGCGCTTCGATCACCGCGGCATAGCCCAGACCTGCGTCAGCTGCCACAACGGCGTGACGGCGCCGGGCAAGCCGGCGATCCACGTGCAGACGGTGCGGGACTGCGGCGCATGCCATGGCACGATCTCCTGGCAGCCGGCGACATTCAGCCACGCCGGGGTCGGCGCCGCGTGCCGGACCTGCCATAACGGCGTCACGGCGACCGGCATGCAGCCCCAGCACCTCGTCACCGTGCAGGATTGCGGCGGTTGTCACAACACCTTGAACTGGACGATCGCGCGCCAACCGGTCATCTTGCGGCCGCTGTTGCACCTGCAGCGCGGCGCGAACGGCGGTCCGACCAAGTGACCGCCGCGAACCGCCGAAATCCGTACGCACGAGTGCGGCGGCAGCGGCTGGCTGCGCTATTGCTCGGAGTGACGGCCTTCGGCGGCGGCGCACTCGCGGCGCCGCCCGCGATCCTGAACGGCCCGCTCGTGCAACTCATCGACACGGTCGAGAGCGGCAACCACGTCGACATCTCCGTGCAGTTCTCTTGCTCGATGCGCTACATTAGCAACACGCCGGTGAGCCACGGCACGAGCACGACGATCAGGCTGTTGCTGGGGGCCGACTGCGGCGCCCAGTTGCGCACGGTTCCGCCGGAGCTGCCGCTCGTCGGCGGCGGCGGCCGGCTCGTGACCAGCGCCCGCGTCGAGTCGATGTTGCCCGGCGAGATCACGCTCGAACTAGGCTTCGCGCGGCCCTTGGACTTCGTCATGGCGCCCACGGCATCCGGCCTCGGCCTGCGCGTACGCCTGCTCGACGTGAATGCGCGCAAGCCCAACGTGTTCGTCGCCCAGCCGGCGCCGCCGGAAGGCTACTCCGTCAATCTCGAATCGTCGAAGTCCAAGATCGAGCGCGCGACGGTCGAAGCGGCCGCGGCCCAATTGCAGGCGCAAGCCTACGTGTCGGAGACCGAGATCGGCGACGAACGTTGGTACCGCTTGCGCGTCGGTCCCTTTTCGACGCGCGCCGAGGCCGAGCGCGTGCTGAAGATCGCGCTCGCGAGCTACCCGCGCGCCTGGATCGCGGAGGGCGAAGAACAGAGCGGCTTGGCGGCGGTCGCAAGCGCGGGCGTGCGGGCGGCGGCCGCAGGCGTGCCCACCGACCCGGCGATGCCGGACGCCGAGCGCGCGCAAATCCTGCAAAATGCGCGCACCGCGCTCGCCAATCATCAATATCCCCAAGCGGTGGAATTGCTGACCCGCTTGGTGCGCCAACCCGAATACCCCGCGCGCGCCGAGGCACAGGAACTGCTCGGCATCGCACGCGAACGCGCGGGCCAGCTCGCGCAGGCGGTCGCCGAATACCAGGAATATCTGCGCCGCTACCCCAAGGGCCCCGCCGCGGAGCGCGTGCGGCTGCGCCTGCAGACTCTGGCCGCGGCCTCGCTCAAGCCGCAATCGGCCGGCACCTTCGGTCCGGCCGCGAGCCAAGGCTTGCTGATCGCCGGCAGCGCGGCGATCAGCTACGAGTACGGCAAGGACCAGACCATTTCGGCGGGAACGACGACGACGACGAACTCGGTCAACGCCGCGCTCGTCTACGGCGATTTGCTCATGCGCGACCACCGCAAGCGCTATGACTTCTCCGCACGCGTCGACGGCGGCTACACGAAGAGCCTGATCGCATCGAATTTCGGCACCAGCCAGGACCGCGTCACCACCGCCTACGGCGAAGTGGTCGACCGATACTGGGGGGTGACCGCGCGCCTCGGCCGGCAGTCGCTCGCGAGCCAGGGCGTCGTCGGGCTTTTCGACGGCCTGTACGTCGGCTACCAAATCAACCCGCGCTGGTCCGTGAGCGCCGCCGGCGGCCTGCCGGCCTACACGAGCTACTCGCCGGTCTCGGGCAGCCAGAAATTCGGCACCGTGACCGCCGAATACAGCCCCGCGCACCTGCCGTGGGTGTTCGACGCCTACGCGTTCGACCAGACCAACCCGATCGGCACGGAGCGGCGCTCGATCGGCCTGCAGACCCGCTATACCGAACCGGGCCGCACGGCGATCATCCTCGTGGACTATGACATCGGCTTCAAGCAGTTGAATTCGGCGACGCTGATCGGCAATTCCAAGCTCGGGAAATATTGGGTGCTGGGCTTCGACGCCGATCATCGCCGCAGCCCGCTGCTCGAACTCAGCAATGCCTTGATCGGCCAAAGCGCGACCGACCTGCGCGCGCTCGCGATGCAGTTCACGCCCTCGCAGATCGAGCAAATGACGCTCGACCGCACGGCAACCAGCAACACCTTCGTCATCTCCGCGAACCGCCCCTTGGGCGAGCGCTGGCAATTCATGGTCGACCTGTCGGCGCTGGAACTCTCCGGCACGCCGGCCTCCTTCGGCGTGGTCGCGACGCAATCGACCGGCCTCGACAAGAACGCGTCCATGCAGATTGCGGGTTCGAGCCTGCTGCAGGCGAGCGATCTGCACATTTTCGGGCTGCGCTTCGACGACTCGCCGACCTCCCGCAGTACGACCGTGTCCTGGGACGCGCGCTTCGTGGTCCACGGCGCCTGGCGCATGGGCCCGCGCCTGAGCGTGGAACAGTTGAACAATCCGACGCTGGGCGGCAAGCAGATGATCTATCTACCGCAGCTGCAGACCGATTGGACCGGCCGGCGGCAAGTGTTCGATCTCACGGCGGGCTACCAAATGCTGAACCAGCAAGCCGTTCTGCAGCCCCTATCGCCGGCCGGACAGCCACAAAACAGCGCGGTGAACCAGCGCTCGCTGTATATTTCGGCGGCATATCGGGTAAATTTCTAGGAAGGTATGAAGATCCGCGCGGCTTTGATCCTGGTGCTGACCGCGCTCGCGTCATGCGCATCCCAGCCGAAGGCGGCGCCGACGCGCGGCGCATCGCAGGAGTTCTTCGACGAGCAAACCGGGCGCACCCTGTCGGTGGTCGATGAGCCGCTGATCTTTGCCCGCGCGCGCTCGGATGCGGCCGCGTTCGCGCAGGACTACGCGACGCTCGTGGCGGTGGAGGTCGACCTGTCGGGACAGGACCACGAGTATTTGCTGCTGTACCGCTGGTCGACCGTCGATCCGCGCATGTCGCCGCCGCCGGGCCCAAACGAAGGTGAGCTGCACATCCTCGCCGACGGCCGTAAGATCGTCTTGAAGCCCCTGCCGGAGCTGCCGGTCAGCTTGACGCGGCGCCGCCTGTTGCACCTGCCGGACCACGGCGATGTCAGCGCCTACGCCTACGACGTCGATCTCGGCACCCTGCGCTTCATCGCCGCGAGCCGCGACCTGCGTGTGCGCCTGCCGCAGGAGCCGCTCGACCTGCCGTTCACTCTCTGGGCGGACGGGCGCGAAGCGCTCGCGCAATTCGCGGGCTCCGGGGGCGGACTCTAGCCGGAGGCCTGCGGGTCGCCGTACAGGGATTTCTTCAGGCGCCAGCGGCGATACGACCACAGCCAATCCGCGGGGCTCGCGAGCACGTCCTTCTCGCAGGCGCGCGCGTAACGTTCCGTGATCTCGCCGGGCTCGGTCACTTCGCGCCCATCCCACAGGAGTTTGAGCTCGACGACGTAGCGGCCGCGGCCGACGCGCCTCATGCCGTGATAGAACACGGGCAGGCGCAGCGCGCGCGCGATCTGCTCCGCGCCGATGTAGAACGCGGTCTCCTGGCCCAGGAACTGCGTCCAATGGCGCCGGTCGGTCGACACCGGCGCCTGGTCGGCGTTCATCGCGAGCACGCGCACGACGCCGCGGCGGCTCAAGGCGTCGCTGAGCAGACTCCTTCGCCGGCACGAGGCGCGCGCCGAAGCGCGAGCGTATCGAAAGCATCAGCCGCTCGGCCCAGGCGTCGTGCAGGGGCTTGTAGGCGGCATCGAGCGGATAGCCGAAGCGCAGCGTCACGCCCTGCAGGAGCCATTCCCAGTTGCAGAGGTGCGACGTCAGGAACATCACCGTCCGGCCCTCGCCCAAGGCCTCGAGCGCGATCTCCGGGTTCTCGATGCGCACGCGCTCGCGCATCTCGGCTGCGTCGATCGTCACCCCCTTGAGTATCTCGACGGCCACGTCGCAGAAATTCTTCAGGAATTGCTTGTGGATCCGCCGCCGCTCGGCGGCGCTCGCCGCGGGGAATACTTGCGCGATTTGCGCGGAAATCACACGACGGCGGTGGCGCACGACGTAGTACGCGAGGAAGTAGAGGAATCCGGACAGCGCGTACAGGATGCGCATCGGCCAGCGCGACATCCAGGCGATCATGGGCTTAAATGGTGCCGCAAGAGAGAATCGAACTCCCGACCCACGCATTACGAATGCGTTGCTCTACCGGCTGAGCTATTGCGGCACTGGAACCTGAGAGGGCCCGCATTCTAACCCGTGGAATCCACCGATGAAAGGCTGCCGCCGTGTTTCGCGACCTCCCGCAGGGTCTTCGGCAGCGCAAACACCACGTGTTCCTCGCGTCCTTTGAGCTCTTCGGCCACTTCCCCGCCCCATTCGCGCAGTTTGCCAATGACCCCTTGGACGAGGACTTCGGGCGCCGAGGCGCCGGCGGTCACGCCGACCGTGCCCACGCCGTCGAACCATTCGCGCCGCAAATTCTCCGGGCCGTCGACGAGATAGCCCGACTTGCCCGCCTTGTCGGCGATTTCGCGCAGGCGGTTGGAATTGGAACTGCTCGCCGAGCCGACCACGACCAGCACGTCGCAGCGCTCGATCAGGCCCTTGACCGCGTCCTGGCGGTTCTGGGTCGCATAGCAGATATCCTCTTTCAGCGGCGCGCGCAGCAGCGGAAAGCGCCGGCGCAGGACCTCGATGATCGAGGCCGTGTCGTCCATCGACAGGGTCGTCTGGGTCACGAACGCCAGATGTCCGGGGTTCTTGACCTGGAGAGTCTCAGCGTCCTCGACCGTCTCGATCAACACCATGCTGCCGCCGTGGCTGTCGTCGAACCGGCCCATCGTGCCCTCGACCTCCGGGTGGCCGGCGTGGCCGATCAGCAGCACCTCGCGCGCCTCGCGCGCATAGCGCGCGACCTCGATATGCACCTTCGCGACCAGTGGGCAGGTCGCATCGAAGACCTTCAGGCGGCGGTGTTCAGCCTGCATTTCGACCACGCGCGCGACGCCGTGCGCGCTGAAGACGACGGTCGCGCCGTCCGGCACGTCCGCGAGTTCCTCGACGAACACCGCGCCGATCTCGCGCAGGCGGTCGACGACGTATTTGTTGTGCACGATTTCATGGCGCACGTAGATCGGCGCACCGAACAGGTCGATCGCGCGCTCGACGATGTCGATCGCGCGGTCGACGCCGGCGCAGAAGCCGCGCGGATTGGCCAGCAAAATTTGCATCAGTGTTTCCGCCTGCCGTCGAGCAGCGCATCCAGCAACAATAGGCCGGCGCCGACCGTGATCGACGAGTCGGCGACGTTGAAAGCCGGAAAATACGCCTGATTCCAATGAAAGTGAATGAAATCGATCACCGAGCCCAAGCGGACCCGGTCGATGAGGTTGCCGAGCGCGCCGCCGAGGACGAGCGCGAGCCCCGCGGCGAGGAGCATGTTCGCGCGGCTGTGCAGCCGGCAGAGCCAGACCGTGATCCCGACGCTCACGCCGCCCGCGAGCGCGATGAAGAACCAGCGCTGCCAGCCCGACGCGGACGCGAGGAAGCTGAACGCCGCGCCGTTGTTCTGCATGCGTGTGATATCGAGGATCGGCAACACGCGCGTGAACTCGAATTCACCGTAATGCCGCGCGATGTAGGCCTTGCTCACCTGGTCGGCGAGCACGACGAACGCCGACAGCAGCAGCCAGCGCCAGCCGTCGGCGCCATTTTTCGAACCGTTCATGCGAATTTACGCTCCTCTCCGGGACCCTCGACGTTGACGACGCAGCGCGCGCAGAGTTCCGGATGCCGTGGATCGGCGCCGACGTCGCCGCGCAGATGCCAGCAGCGCACGCATTTCGCCTGGCTCGTCGGGTGCACCTGGACCCAGACCTCGTCGAGGCTCGTGCGCACCGCGTCCGCGGGCGGCACGTCGCGCCGCACGACGCGCGCCTGGCTGGTGATCAGCAGGAACCGCAACTCATCGTGCAGGGCCTCGAGCCGCGCGGCCTGCGCGGGCGGCGCATAGACCGTCACTTCCGCCTCGAGCGGCGCGCCGATCGCGCCCGCGGCGCGCAGGCGCTCGAGCTCGCGGGCGACGTCCGCCTTCAAGGCGATGAACGCCGGCCAATCGACCTCGGCGGCGCGCTCGGCGCCCGGCGGGAACGCATGCCATTGCGACAAGAGGACCGATTCGCCGCTCGCGCCGGCGAGAAAGCCCCAGACCTCGTCGGCCGTGAAGCTCAAGATCGGCGCGATCCAGCGCACCATCGCGTGCGCGAGGTGGTGCATCGCGGTTTGCGCCGAGCGCCGCGGCGCACTCGCCGCGCCCGTCGTGTACAGCCGGTCCTTGATGATGTCGAGATAGAAGCCGCCGAGTTCGACGACGCAGAAGTTGTGGACTTTCTGGTAGATCTCGTGAAATTCGTAATTGCGATACGCGGTGAGGACCTCGGCCTGCAACGCGAACGCCTTCGACACCGCCCATTGATCGATCGCGACCATGCGCTCCCACGGCACGAGGTCGTGCGCGGGATCGAAGCGATGCAGATTGCCGAGCAGGAAACGCAAGGTGTTGCGGATCCGCCGGTAGGAATCCGCGGTGCGCTTCAGGATCTCGTCCGAGACGCTCATTTCGTTCGCGTAGTCGGTCGCGGCGACCCAGAGGCGCAGCACGTCGGCGCCGAGCGTGCTCGTCAGCTTTTGCGGCGCGAGAATGTTGCCGAGCGATTTCGACATCTTGCGGCCCTTCTCGTCGACCGTGAAGCCGTGCGTGAGCACAGCGCGGTACGGCGCGCGGCCATGCATCGCGACCGAGGTCAACAGCGAGCTATGGAACCAGCCGCGATGCTGGTCGGAGCCCTCGAGGTACAAATCCGCCGGCACGGTGACTTCGGGGCGCATCGCGTGCAGGCAATGGTGCACGACGCCCGAATCGAACCAGACGTCCATGACGTCGCTCGCCTTGTCGTAGTCCGCGGCCTCGGCGCCGAGCAACTGCGCCGGATCGAGATCGAACCAGGCGTCGATGCCGTCGCGCTCGACGCGCTCCGCGACCGCCTCGATGAGCTCGGCGGTGCGCGGATGCAGCTCGCCCGTCGTCTTGTGCACGAACAACGGGATCGGCACGCCCCAGGTGCGCTGCCGCGAGACGCACCAATCGGGGCGTCCCGCGATCATGTTGGTGATGCGCTGCTCGCCCCAGTCCGGCATCCAGTCGACATGCGCGATCGCCTCGAGCGCGCCGCGGCGCAAGCCCGCCTGATCCATGCTGATGAACCACTGCGGCGTCGCGCGGAAGATCACCGGCGTCTTGTGCCGCCAGCAATGCGGATAGGCGTGCTGATAGGGCTCCGCGCGCAGCAGCCGGCCGTGTTCCTTCAGAACCTCGATCACGTGCGCGTTCGCCTCGAACACCGGCTCCCCCGCGAACAGCGGCGTCGAGGCCAGGAATCGGCCGTCGCCGCCGACCGGGTTGTCCACGTCGAGGCCGTAGCGGCGGCCGACCGCATAGTCCTCGAGGCCGTGCGCGGGCGCCGTGTGCACCGCGCCCGTGCCCGCGTCGAGCGTCACGTGATCGCCGAGCACGACGGGGACCTCACGATCGTAGAACGGATGCCGCAAGCGCATGTTTTCGAGTGCGGCGCCCGGTCGCGGTCGCGACGACCTCCCAGCGCGCATCGCCGAACAAGGGCATCACCGCGCCGAGCCGCTCGGCCGCGAGCACGAGACGCTCGCCGCCGTGCTCGCCGTCGCGCTCGATCAATGCGTATTCGAACTGCGGATGCAGCGCCACCGCGCGGTTCGCGGGCAGGGTCCAGGGCGTCGTCGTCCAGATCGCGACCGACACGGGCAAATCCGAATCCTCGATGTGCGAAGCGCTGCGCGAGCTCGTGCGCATCGGCGACCGCGAAGCGCACGAAAATGCTCGGCGAAGTCGCCTCTTCGTATTCGACCTCGGCTTCCGCGAGCGCCGAACGGCAGTTCAAGCACCAGTGCACGGGCTTGTAGCCCTTGTACAAGATGGCCGTTCTCGATGATGCGCGCGAAGGCGCGCAGCTGTTCCGCCTCGAAGCGCGGCATCATCGTCATGTAGGGCCGCTCCCAATCGCCGAGCACGCCCAGGCGCTTGAAATCCGCGCGCTGCGAATCGACCTGTTCGCCCGCGTATTTGCGGCAGGCGGCGCGAAACGCCTTCGCATCGAGCTTGTTGCCGACGCGGCCGTGCGTCTTCTCGATCTGCATCTCGATCGGCAGCCCATGACAGTCCCAGCCCGGGATATACGCCGCGTCGTAGCCGTCGAGCGTGCGCGACTTGACGATGATGTCCTTGAGGACCTTGTTGACCGCATGGCCCAGGTGAATCGCGCCGTTCGCGTACGGCGGCCCGTCGACGAGCACGAACGGCGGCCGGCCCTTCGAGACCGCGCGGATCTTGTGATACAGGCCGCTCCGCTCCCACTCGGCGAGCATCTTCGGCTCGCGGTTCGCCAGATCCGCCTTCATCGGAAAGTCGGTATTCGGCAAGTTAATCGTGCTTTTGTAGTCGGCCACAATCCACCTCAAGCTAGAAGCCGCCGCGCTTCGGCGGCGTCGCGCCGCATCTGCGCGACCATCGAATCCAACGACTCGAACTTCGCCTCGTCGCGCAATTTCGCGACGAACTCGACGTCGAGCGCGCGCCCGTACAGATCACCGTCGAAATCGAACAAGTGCACCTCGAGCAACGGCTCGACGCCGCCGACCGTCGGCCGCGTGCCGAGGCTCGCGACCCCGGCGAACGCCCGCCCGTCCGCGCCGCGGGCACGCACCGCGAGCACACCCCAGAACGGCGGCTTGCGCCGGCCCAGCCGCAGGTTCGCGGTCGGGAAGCCGAGCGTGCGCCCGAGCTTCTCCCCGTGCACCACGCGGCCGTGCATGCGATACGGGCGGCCCAACAGGCGCGCGGCGCCGGCGAAGTCGCCGCAACTCAAGCGCTGGCGCACCGCCGTGCTGCTGACACGCACCGAGTCGAGCACGAACGGCGCGATCTGTTCGACCGCGAAGCCGTGTTCCCGTCCCGCCGCGCGCAGTGTCTCGATCGTGCCGGCCGCCCGGCAGCCGTAGCGAAAATCGTCGCCGACGACGAGGTGCCGCGCACCCAGGCCGCGCGACGATCAAGTCGCCGACGAACTCCGCCGGGCTCATCGCGCGAATATGCTCGTCGAACCGCAGGGTCACGAGGCGGTCGACGCCGTAGCTCGGCGAGCGCCATGAACTTCTCGCGCCAGCGCGTCAAGCGCGGCGGCGCGCCCTGCGGATCGATGAATTCCTTCGAACTCGGCTCGAACGCCAACACGGTCGCCGGGCACCCCAGTTCCGCTGCGCGGTTCTTCAGCACACGCAGCATCTGTTGATGCCCGAGGTGCACGCCGTCGAAATTGCCGACGGTCAACACGCAGCCCCGATGGCGCGCCGCGAGATTATGTAGGCCGCGAACGAGTTCCATGGCTAAAAGTCGAGATTATACGGGACTTTGCAGCCGATCAGTGGCGCAAATCCGCGGGGCCGCGCGCCGAGCGCGAACAGGCCGCCGAAATACACGGCCGCGCCGACGACGACGCAGACCGCGAGGTGCAAGGCACGTTCCCAGTTGTTCATTGCCAGCCAGCGCGACGTGGCGCCCGCGAGCCACGCGAGCACGAGCGCCATCGCCGCCCCCGCGCCGACGACGCGCAGAATCAACGGCCGCCAGCCCGCCGTCGGACGCAGCACGCCGCTCTTGCGCAGGCCGCGGTACAGCAGGACCGCGTTCGTGCACCCGGCGATGCTCGTCGAGAGCGCGAGAAAGGCATGCGGCATCGGTAGCTTCCTGAAGTAGACCGACGGTGCGATGACGAGCAAATTCAGGCCGACGTTGACGCCGAGCGAGATCAGGCTCATACGCACGGGCGTGCGCGTGTCCTGGCGCGAGAAATATCCGGGTGCGAGCACCTTGACGAAGCTGAAGCCCAGCAGGCCGAACGAAAAGGCCATCAACGCATAGGTGGTCATGTGCACGTCGTCGGCACGGAATCGGCCGTGCGCGAAGATCGTCGCGATCAGCGGCCCCGCGAGCACGAACAGCGCGACCGCCGCCGGCAGCACCACGACCAGGACGAGCCGGAGCGCCCAATCGAGCGTCGCCGACAGCCGTTCGGGCGCGGCCGCCGCGTGATGCGCCGACAGGCTCGGCAGGATCACGGTTCCGAGCGCCACGCTGAACACCCCTTGCGGAAATTCCATCAAGCGGGAGGCGAAGTACAGCCAGGACACGCTGCCCGTCGCGAGAAACGAGGCGATCTGCGTGTCCAAGAGGAGACTCACCTGCGCCATCGAGGAACCCAGGATCCCGGGCACCATCAAGCGGGCGACGCGGCGCACGCCCTCGTGGTCCCAGCGCCAGCGCGGCCAGCCCAGGAGCCGCAGACGCATGACGAAAGGCACTTGATAGGCGACTTGAATCACGCCGCCGACGAACACCGAAGCGGCGAGCACGAGGCCGGGTTCGGCGAAATGCGGCGCGATCCAAACGGCCGCGATGATCATCACCACGTTGGAGAGGACCTGCGTGAACGCCGGCGGCCCGAAACGCCCGTAGCTGTTGAGCACGCCGCTGCCGAGCGCCGTCAGCGACACGAACAGGATGTAGGGGAACGTGAGCCTCAACATCTCGATGGTGATTTCGTGACGGTTGCCGCCCGGCTTGAAGCCAGGGGCGAACGCCCAGACGATCACGGGCGCGGCGACCACGGCGATCACCGTGATGACGAACAGCGCAAGACCGAGCGTACCCGCGGTGCCGCTGATGAGTTCCTTGACCTCTGCCTCGCTGTGACGCTGTTTGTATTCCGAGATGACCGGCACGAAGGACTGCGAGAACGCGCCTTCGGCGAACAAGCGGCGCAGGAAATTCGGGATTTTGTAGGCGACGAGGAAGGCATCGGCGACCGGGCCACCGCCGAACAGGTGCGCCTGCGCCATGTCGCGCAGCAAGCCCGAAATGCGCGACACGAGGGTTATCAGCGACAGGGTGGTCGTGGATTTGAAAATGGCGCGGCTCATGCGTGGCCGACACTATAGCAAGCGCGCCGCGCGCGCTGTGTCGCCGGATTGACAATGAGGTGGGCTAAACGCAGAATACGCGGCTCTTTTTAAGGAGTTTGCGCTTGGCCAACACGAAATCCGCGGAAAAGGCGGCACGACAATCGACGGTGCACCGCGCCCGCAACGACGCCCTCACCTCGAAGCTGCGTACGGCGATCCGCAAAGCAACGCTCGCCGTCAAAGCGGGCAAACAGGACGAAGCGGCCGCCGCGCTCGCCGAGGCGACGCCGATCATCGACGGCATGGTCAACAAGGGCATCATCCACCGCAACAAAGCCGCGCGGCACAAGAGCCGGCTGACCAAGCAAGTCAAGGCGCTCGCGAAGTAATCGCGGCGCCGGCTGGTTACTCCGCGGCGGCTGCCGAGCCCGGCCGCGGATGCTCCTCCAGGTAGCGCATCACCGCCTGTTTCAACTCGGCGGTTCCCTCGCCGGTCGCGCCCGAGATCCGCAGGACGGGGCCCTTCCAGCGCAGGCGGCGCACGATCTCCTTCTCGCGCTTTTTCGCCTCGTCGGGCTCGACGAGGTCGATCTTGTTGAGTACGAGCCAGCGCTCCTTCGTGCCAAGGTCAGCGGAGAATTTCTTCAGCTCGGCGACGATCGTGCGCGCATCGCGCACCGGATCCGCATCCGGGTCGGGCGGCGCGATGTCGATCAAGTGCAGGAGCACGCGCGTGCGCTGCAAGTGCTTCAGGAAGCGGATGCCGAGGCCGGCGCCCGCCGCCGCGCCTTCGATCAAACCGGGGATGTCGGCCATCACGAAACTGCGGCCGGGACTCAAGCTCACGACGCCGAGATTCGGGTGCAAGGTCGTGAACGGATAGTCGGCGACCTTCGGCCGCGCCGCCGAAACCGCCCGAATGAGCGTCGATTTGCCGGCGTTCGGCAGGCCGAGCAGCCCGACGTCGGCGATCAGCTTCAGTTCCAGCATCAGTTCGCGCTTTTCGCCCGGCAGACCGGTGCCCGCCTTGCGCGGCGTGCGGTTCGTGCTCGACTTGAAGCGCGTGTTGCCCCAGCCGCCCTTGCCGCCCTTGCCGACGAGCAAGGTCTCGCCCTCGCGCGTCAAATCGCCGAGGGTCTCGCCGGTGTCGAGTTCGGTGACCGTCGTGCCGACCGGCACGGAAACGTAGAGATCATCGCCGCCGTGGCCCGTGCAATCGTTGCCGCTGCCCGGCTCGCCGTTTTGCGCCTTGTAGGTGCGCGCGATGCGAAAATCCGCGAGCGTGTTCATGCCTTCGACGGCTTTCAGGTAGACGCTGCCGCCCAAGCCGCCGTCGCCGCCGTCCGGCCCGCCGAACGGGACGAATTTCTCGCGGCGGAAGCTCACGCAACCGCGCCCGCCGTTGCCGGCCTGCACTTTGAGCTTGGCTTCGTCGATGAATTTCATGATCCTCGAGGCCTTACGCAATGAAAAAAGGGGACAGGCGATGGCCTGTCCCCTCGTTCGAAATCCGCGCGCGACCCTGGTGCCGAGTCGCGCGAACGCCGTCTATTTGGCGACGACGTTGACGAAGGTCCGCTGCTCGGGACCCTTGACGGCAAACTCGACGACGCCGTTCGCGGTCGCGAACAGGGTGTGGTCGGTGCCGATGCCGACGTTCACGCCCGGACGGTAGACCGTGCCGCGCTGACGGATGAGGATGTTGCCCGCGAGCACGTCCTCGCCGCCGAATTTCTTGACGCCGAGCCGCTTTGCGTGTGAGTCGCGGCCGTTACGAGTACTGCCGCCCGCTTTTTTGTGTGCCATGGATTAAGTCTCCTCGAAACCTTTAAGCGACGATTTTCGTGATCTTGACGTCGGTGTAGAACTGGCGATGCGTCCCCGCACGCTTGTAGTGCTTGCGGCGGCGGAACTTGACGATCACCACCTTATCGCCCTTGCCGTGGCTCTCGACGGTGCCGACGACCTTCGCGCTGCCGACGAACGGCGCGCCGATCTTGACGTCGGCGCCCGCGCCGACGAGCAGCACTTCGTTGAATTCGACGCTCGCGCCCTGCGCCGCATCGAGCTTCTCGATACGGACAACGGCACCTTCCTGAACGCGGTACTGTTTACCGCCCGTGGCAATCACGGCATACATCGTTGGAACTCCAGATGAGCGGCCTTTGGGGGCCAGCAAAAGAGCCGGGGAGTATACGTTTCGAGGCCCCGCAGGTCAATTTCCATGCGCACCGCACCGCAGGCGTCCCGGCACGCCGCCGGGCACCCCATGGCAAACTTCGGTACCATACGCGCGAGCGCTTCATGACAATAGAAAAAATTCGAGGGTTGGTCACCGCGGACTTCGCGGCCGTCGATCGCGTCGTCAAAGACCGCCTACACAGCCCGGTGGCCCTCGTCGACCAAGTCGCCACCTACATCATCCATTCGGGCGGCAAACGGCTGCGGCCCCTGCTCGTGCTGCTCGCCGCGAAGGCCTGCGGGCATAGCGGCGATCGCCATGTCGAAGCCGCCGCGATCATCGAGTTCATCCACACCGCGACCCTGCTGCATGACGACGTCGTCGACGGCTCGTCGATGCGCCGCGGCAGGCAAACCGCGAACGAAGTATTCGGCAACGCAGCGAGCGTCCTCGTCGGCGATTTCCTCTATTCCCGCGCATTCCAGATGATGGTGACCCTCGACCGCATGTCGATCATGAGAATTCTCGCCGAAGCGACCAACGCGATCGCCGAGGGCGAGGTCCTGCAGCTCATGACCGCGCGCGACCCGACGACGACCGAGGCGCGCTATTTCGACGTCATTCACCGCAAGACCGCGCGCCTGTTCGAGGCCGGCGCCCGGATCGGCGCGGTCCTGACCGACGCCGAACCCGCGATCGAAAATGCGCTCGCGCGTTATGGCAAACACATCGGCACCGCGTTCCAGCTCGTCGACGACGCCCTCGACTACCAGGCCGACGAAACCAGCATCGGCAAGCACTTGGGCGACGACCTCGCCGAAGGCAAACCGACGCTGCCGCTGATCCATGCGCTGCAGCACGGCAACGAGGAGCAGCGCGCGATGATCCACCAGGCGATCGAGCACGGCGGACTCGATCGGCTCGACGAAATCACGCGTGCCGTTGCAAGCCTCGGGGGGCTTGCGTACACTGCGCGCCTCGCTCAAGGCGAGGCCGATCAGGCGCTTGCCGCGTTGGCACCCCTGCCCGAGAGCGTGTACAAGGAAGGCTTGCGCGAACTCGCCAGGTTCGCGGTCGCACGCAAGAGTTGAGGATTTTGGCCGAATTCGGGGTGTAGCTCAGCCTGGTAGAGCACTACGTTCGGGACGTAGGAGTCGCAGGTTCAAATCCTGTCACCCCGACCATTAAAATCAAAGAGTTAAGAAAGAAATCCTGGCGGACCTTCGGTTGCCATCATCTACTTGAGTGCGTATTAAGTGCGGCAGGATCAATTCCGCGGCCTTCAAATACTCGCTCACCGCCCTTCTTCGCCTTTCGCCGCATCCACACATGCGCATCGATCATATCGACGATGGGTTCGCGCTGCTTTGCCATGCTGCCACCGCGTAAGGGGCATGTCCGATGCACCCACCACAAGGAGCGTCAGGAGGGTTATCGGATGTGTTGCAACTCATTTCGACTACACACAGCCATTCCGCACGCCAGAGCAAGCGCAAGGAGAATCGTCCGTTTCATTGCCGCCTCCGACTGTTTTCGTTTTCAGCCGAGTATAAGCCCAGGCCCATAAATTCCTGGGGGGTCCTCTCGTGCGGCGTCCCCGAGTTCGCCGCTGTCACTGAGCGGTTTTAGCCTCCTTGCGCCGGATGGGTCTCTCGGATCCGGGCCGTCGACAGACGTCAGCGCGAATGGGAAATCATGACCCGAAGCTGACAACTCCCAACGTCCGGTCTCGGAGTGGCTAATTCAGCAGTGCGGGAGCCATCACAACGGCAAATGAAGAAACTGATTGAAGGGACTCCGTTCGTAGTCCGCGAACGCTTCTCCATCGACGAAACCGCGCCCGCGGTATAGATGCAGTGCTGGCTCAAAGTATGGGCCGCTACCTGTTTCCAGGCTCAATCGCACCATGCCTTTTGCCCGCGCCACGCCGATAATGTGCTCGAGAAGAGTAGCTGCGACTCCGCGACGGATGAAATCTGGATGCGTGCGCATCGATTTGAGTTCGCCCGTGCTGTCGCCGAGATCCTTCAGCGCGCCAATCCCCGCAATGTAATTGGCGCGCCATACTGTCCATACCGTCACATTCGGCGCAGCCAGGCCAGAGAAGTCGAGCGCAAACACGCTACCCGGCGGCGAGTGGGCGTGCATGCCTTCGAGATGTAGTCGAATCAGATCGCGTGCCTGTCCGCTCGAGAGATCGTCTTCGCTGATGAGCCAGGGGATGATGGACATTCATGCGGCCCGTGCGGCGACCGAGTGATTGCGGCCAGCTGCATGAGGGCGCGAGTCAGGCGCGCCGCGCAGACACACCGTCTTTGATGCCAAACGCCGACAAGCCAATCGTCAGGAGCACAAACACGACGACGCGCGGATCAATCAGCCTCCCGATGATGACCCCGAATGCTATGGACGCAACCAGCCAGATCAACGTACCAGTCACAGCGATCCATGCAAGCAAACGATCGCCCGGTCTCCAGGTACGCAGTAAATTTATCGCGCTTACTAGGGCAATTAGGGCACTGGCGCAGAGCGCCCACAACAAAGTTGCCGGCTGATTGCGAAACGCGGCGATTGACCCGAAGGTGTGGCCAATTGCCCCGAGAGACAATAATACTGCCAGTACCCTGTCAATTTGTTTCCACATTCAAGCCTCCCATTTATTGCAACCCGTCCGCCAACCCGCATCTTGTGTTTCCGACCCAGCATCATCCGGACTATAAAAGAGCGCGTCGGCCGACGTGGGCGATGTTCGATGCGACAAACTCATCCGGGGTCGGCCGCGTGATACGCCGACACTTTTCCTCGAGTAAGTCGAGAGAATTGTTCCACCGCTCTGCAGAGTTCGATTCCATGTCAGAGGTCACGGTGATGGATTATCGTACTCAACGAATGTCCGTTTTCTCGACTGCACCCCCGTACATCGAACGCCCGATTTTGGCCGCCCACTGACCCTCATTTCTAGAGTGCGGGGCTCCAGACGCGCAGCGGGCAATGCCGCGCAGCGAGCGTGAAATCAGCGTCCGTCGTCAGCAAAGTCAATTCGTGGCGTATGCACAGCTGGCCTAGCAGCGCGTCGATCGTCCCGATCTGGATCCCAGCACGCCGGCAAACGTTTCGAATGTCAGCGGCATCAATGTAGTCCTGCCGATCCGGTACCAGGAGCGGTAGGGCAGCAAATCGCTGCACGATGTCCTTGCGGGCACGCGGGCCAGCAAAGCCCTGCAACAGTTCCTGCAGCACCAGCCCAGTAGTGACAATCGCATCGCCGCCGTCGATCGCCGCTCGCAGTGTCAGCACCTCGGGGTTAGAAACCGGTCCGTCCCTGCGAAAGGCGAGCGACCAGACGCTGGTGTCGACGAGCAGGGTCATCTACGTGAACGCTCGGCCTTGTAGTCGAAGTCGGTGTCCCATTCGAGCTTGCCCATCAGATCGAGCAAGTGTTTCTGCTTTCGGCGGGCGATGAATTCCTCTAGCGCCCGCGTCACTGCGGCCTTCTTGGTGCGCTCACCGCTCACTTTGACGGCTTGCTCGATGAGCTTCGGGTCGAGCGAAAGATTGGTAGCCATGTGTCACCTCTTACACAGAAGTCTACACATCGAGGCGGCCCCGACAATTGGATTTTCTGGCCCATTCATGGCCATTTCGCAGCGCGCCGGAAATTGGCCTCGAGCCGCCTGAAACGGAGCACTTGCGCGGCGTGCGCGAGATAGTGAATGTCGGCTTCGGCCAGCTTCAGTGAGGGAGCCGATCGTCTGGAGTCGGCCGACCTGTGCCGCATTGTCGTCCGGTAAGCGGCGAGCCGGCCCACAGTGGCGGATGCCGGTTTGTCCATGCGGTAGCGGCTTCCAGGTCCGCAGCGACGCGCAGCAGCCGATGATCCTCATCCTGGCGGCCCACGAGCTGGATACCGATCGGCAGCCCGGACGCCGACTGGAACAGCGGCAGGCTCGCGGCAGGCTGGCCGGTGACGTTGAAAAGTTCCGAGAACGGCGCGAATGCGTAGCCAGCGGCACCCCAACGCGCCAAGTCGAAGTCCGGCGCGTTTGCGTCGAGAGCGCCGACCGGCGGCGGCAGCGTGCCCGTCGCCGGCGTCACGATCAGGTCAAACGCACCGAACGCCCGCAGCATCGCGAGGCAGATCCGGTGCGCGAGCCGGCGCACGTCGAGGTATTCGTGCGCACTCATGCGCCCGATCCGCTCGACCGCGTAGCGCGGCATCGTCTCTATCTCATTTAGTCCCGGCTCGCGACCTAGCTCGCGCGTACGGTCGCGAATCAGCATCGCGATGTCCATCAGCCACAGAGGCATCCAGGCCTCGCCTGTGGCGAGTTCGGCCACCTCCGCAGGGAAGCGCGCCGGCACGACCTCGTGGCCGAGCGCCTCGAGGAGGTGCGCCGCATCCAATAGTCGCGCCTCGATTTCGGGCGCGACCGACCGACCATCGAGTGTGTGGGAGATGCAGGCTACGCGCAGCGTCTCGCGCGACCCCTGAAGCGCCCCTAGGTACGACGGCACGGCCGGCATGACCCGGTACGGCGCACCGGGATCGGGACCTGCGGTTGCGTCGAGGAACGCCGCGCTGTCACGCACCGTGCGGGACAGCACATGGTCGCAGTTCAATCCGGCGCCGAGTTCGGCATGGTGGGGACCGAGCGGATTCAGGCCCCGCGAAGGCTTCAGGCCGAACAGTCCACAACAGGCCGCGGGTACGCGGATCGAGCCGCCGACGTCCGTGCCGTGCGCGACCGGCACCATGCCGCTCGCAACCGCGGCAGCGGCGCCGCCGCTGGAACCGCCGACCGTGACCGCCGGGTTCCAGGGATTCAGGGTCGTGCCCCGATAGACCGGCTCGGTCGCGAAATTATCTGCAAATTCCGGCGTGTTGGTCTTGCCGAGAAATACCGCTCCGGCCCGGCGCCACCGCACGACCAGCTCGCTGTCCGGCAGCGGCGCGGCGTCGGCGAAGAACCGCGACGAATAAGTCGTCGGCCACCCGTCAACCTGCAGGTTGACGTCCTTGACGAGGAACGGCACGCCAGCCAGCGGCGCCTCTCGCGAGACGGCTGCGCGCCATCTCGCGCGCTTGCGCAAAATCCTGCAGCACAAGCGCGTTCAGCCGCGGCTCGAGCGCTTCGATCGCACCGATCGCCGCCTCGGTGACCTCGAGCGCCGACAGTTCGCCGGTTCGCACCGCCGCTGCGATCGCGACCGCATCGAGCGCTGCATACTCATCAATCCGCATGCGGACGAGGTTAGCACGGACCTTCATTTGTCCGCGACGGTCGACCGAATCCGTACCGCGTGGAATCCGAGTGAACCCAAGCGACTCGCTCAAATCGGCTTTCTGCGCGACCCTCGGATCATTGCGAAGGGCACGAGGTCTGGAGCCATCGTCCGGGACCGACGACGGCTATTGGCGGATCAAATCGGGCCATCCCGCTTGCATTTGACGATTCCATGAATATTCCACGGGGTCGATGGTGTTGCCTTGCAGATTTGTTGTGGGAATATCTCGGCGTAGGCTGGGGCCTGTGACAGCTCCCCAATGGAGAGGCATATGGATGGAACTAAAATCGCAGTGAATCCGATTCATCTAGGGCTCGGGGCGGCGGCGATCACCGAGCCCGCCTTCACTGGATCAATAGACTGGTACGCCGGCTACGTCGAGCGACGCCATTCAGATGGCGTCGAAGGTCGGTTGGTCAGCACCTTTACGTTCAAAGATTCTTGGGACATGTGGGAAATGCATCCACATGGGGCTGAGGTAGTGCTGTGCCTGGCGGGCGGCATGACGCTGCACCAGGAGCGACCGGATGGATCCAATCAGTCTGTGGTTCTGGGGCCTGGGGAATACGCGATCAACGAGCGCGGAACGTGGCACACGGCAGACGTGACAGGCGAGGCGACGGCACTATTCATTACCGCCGGTGTGGGCACACAGCATCGCCCGCGTTGAATGTCCGCCTGCGGCCAGGCATTTCGCCAGGCCAAACGTCTCTTGATGGCCGCATGGCGACGCAGGTGGTCGATCCGCCCGCGAACTACTGCTCTTGACCTGTTGCTGCCGGTCGCGGGCGGCCGCTATCGGGAAGCTCCGCGCGCGAATCGCGGGACCGCTGAAAGTATCGCGCCGGTGCACTCAGTTCCGAGCGCCCTCGCGTCCCTGGAATTGACTCCACCACCGCGTCAACTTGAGGATGTCGAACCAGAGTAGGCAGGCGCCTCCGGCCAGCAGACTCAGTCCCAGATCAACCATATGCAGCGGCGAAAATTCAAACAGCCGTTGTACGGCCGGTACAGCGAGCACGACCGCAAGGAACCCGCAGGCTCCGGCGATCACCCACCAGACGGCAGCATTCGGTTCGCGCAGCATACCGATGGTCGTGCGCGTCCAAGACCGATTCATAAGAATGGTAACGATGAACGACACGACCATAGAGGAGAACACCAGGGCCCTGGCAGCGTCGGGACCATGGTCATGGCGAGTTACCAAGAAGATGCAGAGGCAGACTGTCAGGACAATCAACCCCTGAAGAACTGCCATGCCTACGGTACGGGCGGAGAACAGGCGTTGGGTGGGGTTTCGGGGCGGATGCAGCATGATATCTGGCTCGGCACCCTCGGCCTCAAAAGACGAACGCGCAGGCGGGATCGATAATCAGCTGCAGGAAAGCGATATGCACTGGCAGCAGCAAGAGCGGCCAGTCGGCGAAGAAGACTGGAATGATCCACAGGCCGGCGATCGGGACGTGAACGGTCAGTATGAACCCGACCGCCTTGCGGATATTGTCGTAGATGCCAAGCACGACCGAGCCGGATGGCCGCGACGATCGACGAGAAATCATCGTCGAGGAGGACCAGCGAGGCTGCCTCGCGCGCGACATCCGTGCCGCGACCACCCATCGCGATACCGATATGCGCAGCTTTCAGGGCCGGTGCGTCGTTAACCCCGTCGCCCGTCATTGCGACGACCTCGCCGCGGGCCTTTAGGGCCATGACAATCCGCAGCTTTTGCTCCGGATCGGTAAAGCAGTTCCTAGCGGGCCAGCGCACCGGAGGCGGTGCCCACGATACGTAGTCGGAGTGCGCCGTTATGGCCAGGCGGAGAGTCCGGGGGAAAACCTCCGCCAGGCGATACAGCCGCACCCGGGCCATCACAAAGCCGCCAGAGCAGCGAGCGCGAGAAACGCCCATATCGCGGCGAGGCTTGCACCGCTTGAGACGAAGAGCGGTCAACCGGCGTTCATGCCTGAATTCCCCTGGCCGGGAGACGCGCGGCTGTGCGCGGCTCCATAGGACCCAACGGATGAGAGCGGCGAGAGCGAGCACGATTCGAAGTCACCAGTTTTCGTTGCAGGGTACTGTCGACACGGACCGTTGACTGCGCTTGATTGCCGGCATCTTCGGCGAGTGAGACGCGGCTGACGGGAAATTCGCCGGTCGCAACCGAAAGTGCCCGTTACGTCGATCCTGGGAACTGCCTGAGGGAGGCGTCATGGCGATGGCCTTCTACCGCGAGCAGACCTTTTCGAAGACTCGGAGGGTTTTCCGGCGCGTCGTCAGCCGTAGATGCCGACGCAAACACGCCACGAGGGCGATGAGGGATCCGCACGATACGGCCAGTCTCAATCTGCAAAGGCGTGGTGTCCGATCCAATCTGCTGCAACGCCTTGCCAATGCGACCGAGTTCCGTCTGCAGTCCGGGCGCTCACAACCTCGCAGAGTCCCTGCCCGGCTGTAACGAGCGTGCCGGAGAACAGGGACGGCAGGTCATCTCCGCCGGGATGCTGTAGCGAGGTGGCGTCACCCGAAGGCGCCTTGCGGACGGGCACGGACTCACCCGTGAGCAGAGATTCGTCGGCGCTGAGGTTCGTGCCACGTCTCAGCAACGCGTCCGCGGGGACCCGGTCACCTTCTGCGACGACCACGAAATCGCCTCGGACGACCTCACTCCCCGCAATGCGTCGTGCCTGGCCGTCGCGAATGACCAGCGCGCGCGGGCTCGACAAATCTCTCAGTGCATCAAGTGCCCGCTCGGTTCTGCGTTCCTGGACAATTGTAATCGGCCATCACGAAAACGAACGCAGCAGCATCAATGTGTGCCCCCGGGTTCCCCTTGCATATAGACGAGAGCGCCCGGAAGCCGGAGCTAGCACGGAAGAAGATCGGCGCATTCGCCGCCCGTTCATCGCGATCAGCGTATTAACAAGCTGCGGCGATTGAGCCGGAACTCGCTGCTGGCGCTGCTCCAGCCGTGCTCGCGCTTGGAACCGGCCAGTCCGCTGATGGCGACGAGCGAAGAGGCCAAACGGCGAGCGCTGGGAAAGTCAGTCTTGGCCATCTATCGATCCTTCGCAGGCACCCGCGGGGTCGGAGAGCCCGTTGCGGCAAGACGTCGCGCAGCGAGCGACTTAAATGCAATTGTCTTCGGCGGTCGCTGCGGCGTTTACCGCCGTAGCGGTCTCCGAGCGCAATCTGAGAGCTTAGTCGGACTCGTGCGGTCTTTCCCGAGGTTAACGCGCCAGCGGGGACCGACCGGGGGCGCGCGGACATACCGGCTAACGACTTCGATCGGTCGAGCCCGGCGTCAACTTTACGGCGGCGAGGTATTGAACACGGCAACTTCGGCTTTGGCCGAGAGCGGCGGCATCAGGGGCCGAGGTTGTCAGAGGCAGGTGTCAAAGCCTGCACGACAGAATGGATGGATAGCCCGCAACGTTCTATTTCGACAGCACGACGTGCATCGCGTGAAGCGAGGTGACGTGCTCGGTGCACTTGAAGCCGAGCGCCGTCAGGTCGATGCCTGCGAGCAAGGCTTCGCCCTGCCCGAGCAAAGTGGGCGACAGCGCCAGGTGCACCTCGTCCACCAGTCCCGCCTGCAGGTACTGGCGGACAGTGTCCGCACCGCCGCCGATGCGCACATCGCGGTCGCCAGCGGCCTTCTTCGCTGAGTCCAAGGCGACATGGATGCCATCAGTGACGAAGTGGAATGTCGTGCCGCCCTGCATCACGAGGGATTCGCGTGCGTGGTGCGTGAGAACGAACACGGGCACGTGATACGGCGGTTCGTCGCCCCACCAGCCTTTCCAGGAATCATCGGGCCAGGGCCCGCGGACGGGGCCGAACATGTTGCGCCCCAGGATCCACGCACCGACATTGGCAAAGCCTCGCGCCGCGAAGTCGTCGTCGACGCCTGTTTCACCGCCGCCATCGCCATGCATTTGCTGGAAAGTCCGAGTCGGGAAGACCCACGCCATCAACGACGTGCCGCCGACGCCCAACGGGTCGTCGAGGCTCTGCCGTGGACCGGCGCTGAAGCCATCGATGGACATCCCGAAACTGGCCACCTTGACCTTGGACATTAGGCGCCTCTCTTTCAACGTGGTGCCCGACGATGCGTCGTGAAGAGAGCATCGCCAGCCTAGCCGCCGACGCTATTGTAGCCTCAGGTTGCCCGAAACCCGTCCTCCGTGACCGACCGCTATTGAGCGACATGTACCGAATCATCGTCCAGCAATCGGCCGGTCGGCCAGTACTTCCGGGCTCGACCCGTTGCCGACTTTGGCCACTGACCGCAATCGCGCATCCTGGTCACCTTATGGCCTTTGGTTTAGAGTCCCGTAAACGTGGTATGGGCGTTCGACAAGTTGTGCCTTCTCCGGTACGGGCGCGTTATTTGCATTGCATGAGACGTCGATGCCGGCAAGATAGCCGTGAGCATCGGCAAAAACGTCGAATTAAAGGCCGTCTTCACTGCTGCTAAGTTTGAATGCCATAGAAAGCACGCAACCGCCGCGCCCATGCTCTTTCGCGAGCAGTAGGGGTGTGAGACAGGAATCGTGGGGAACTTTGATGCTGTAGCTATTGCAACCGCAATTGCAAATTCCGCGCGATTGTTCCCGCGTTGAAGTGCTCGAGAAGTACCGCGCTTCTGCAATCTTTCGTGCTGCCATGAACTCTGTCCATACCCCGGCGGCCACCCAAACTCCCCCACCCGCGGCCACCTCAAAATCCCCCACCCTGGCCTGATCTTCTGATCGCCTGGATGCGCCGCGCCCGCGGCGGGACGTTACTCTTGCCCCTCACCTTGGATGAGGGGGGATCGGAGTGAACGTCTTGAAGAGCCATTTGCGGGTAACCATCGAGACCTTGGCGAGTTGCGGCGTCCAGCCATCGGGAGATCGCTCGAAGAACCGGAGTCGACCGCAAGACCATCCGCCGGTACGTCCGCCAGGGGCAAATTCCCCCGGGGTGGCCACCGGCTCCGAGCCGATCGTCTTGAAAATCCTCCACCCCGGCCACCGGCTCCCGGAGCCATCACCGCCCCGTCGGCCTGTGAGCCACACCGGCCCTGGATCGAAGAACAGGTCGGGCTGGGGCGCAACGCCCAGAGCATCTACCAGGATCTGATCGGAGCTCGTGAGTTCCGCACGCGGCTACAACTCGGTCAAGCGGTTCGTGGCGACGCTGAAGTTCCGCGACCCGGAGCGGTTCGATGTGCTCGAGTTCCTGCCCGGCGAAGAGGCGCAGGTCGACCTGGCCTGGGTGCGCCCACCCTGCGCCCGGGCAAGTACCAGCCGGCCCTACCTCTTCGTCATGACCTTGAAGTACTCGGGCAAGTGCTTCCGCAAAGGCGGCGTGGAAGATGGACCAGGAGACCTGGTCCCGCCTGCACGAGGAGGCCTTCGGAGCTTCGGCGGTGCCCGCCGTACGTCGTGCTCGACAACCTGAGGAAGGCGTGATTCGCCGGACCTCTACGCGCCGGCGCTGAACCCGGTGTACGCGGCGATGCTCGCCACTACGGGGTGGTGGCCGATCCTGCCGGGTCGCCGATCCCAATCGCAAGGGCACGGTCGAGGACGCGATCCAGCACACGCAGGTCCACGGCGCTCAAGGGACGCAAGTTCGAGTCGATCGAGGCGCAGAACCATGGCTGGCGCACTGGGAGGAGCGCTGGGCGGCCCGCGCATCCACGGCCGCAAGAAGCGCCAGGTCCTCGAGATGTTCGCCGAGGAGAAGCCCCATCTTCGGCCGCTGCCGAGGGACGGCATGCGCTACTTCCGCCCGGAGATGCGCACGGTCGATGACGGCGGGCTGTGCAGGTGGACGGTTGTTGGTCCCGCCGGCGAAGCGCCGCTCTACAGCGATGTGATCGTACGAGTGTATCGCGAGGAGATCGAGGTCCTGAACCGCGACGGAATCGTGGTCCGCCGCCACCCGCGATCAACGCGCAAGGGTCACTACGAAATCCCGGAAGCAGACCGGATCTTCAACCCCTCGCGCGAGACCGTGCGGTTGCTCGGCAAGGCCCGCAAGCTCGGTCGCCACAGCGGCGAGCTCGCACAACAGTTGTTTGCCAGTCTCGGACGCACTGGAACAGAAGGCCATCTACGGGCTCACCAACCTGCCGCGCCACTACGCCGCCGCCGACATCGAGGCGGCCTGCGCCCGCGTCTTGCAGTCTCACAGCATCTCGTATCAGACCGTGAAGAACATCTCCGAACGCCAAGCCCAGAACACCGCGCCGGCGGTGACCGTTGTCACGAAACGGATCCGGCGATCCGCCCGATCGATGACTACCAACGCTTCTGGGACGAGTACTCCCAGAGCCAACCACAGGAATACACCGATGCCCATGTCGATGAACGAACTTGAAAAAGCCCTGCGCGGCCTGCGACTCTCCGGGATGATCGCCACTCTCCAGGCTCGTGCGCTGCAGGTCGCGAGCCACGAATATGGATTTTACCGAGGCCTTCTCCTGGATGGTCCAGGATGAACTGGACCGACGCCGCTCGCGGCTGCTGGATCGGC
>CAVQYI010000010.1:0-7118 GCA_963718135.1 uncultured Pseudomonadota bacterium
GCCGACCAAGCGCGCGCACGTTCGCGCAGGCCGGCCAGCCGTCGGTGTAGCGTGCGATGTAATCGTGGTCCAGCCAGTCGTTGTCGACGAGCTGCTGGATGAGCCCGAGCGCGAGCGCCCCATCGGTACCGGGCAGCAGCGCGATGTGCTGATGACACTTGTCCGCGGTCTCGGTGCGCCGCGGGTCGATGCAGACGAGCTTCGCGCCCTCGCGCTTCGCGGCCTGCGCGAAGCTCCAAAAATGCAGATTCGAGGCGATGCTGTTGCTGCCCCAGATCAGGATCAGCTTGCTGTCCCGATAATGTTCGACGTGCATGCCGACGCGGCTGCCGTAGGTCGCGTTCAGCGCCTCGGCCCCGGCGCTCGAGCATATCGTGCGATCGAGCAGCGATGCGCCGAGCCGATGAAAGAACCGCGCGGAAATCGACTCGCCTTGCACGCGCCCCATCGTGCCCGCGTAGCTGTACGGCAGGATCGCCTGCGGATCGCGCGCGGCGATATCGCGCAGCCGTGCGGCGATTTCGGCGAGCGCCTCGTCCCAGCCGATCTTCGCAAATCGGCCGCTGCCCTTCGGCCCGATGCGCCGCAACGGTTGGAGGAGGCGGTCCGGATGATAGGTGCGCTCGGTATAGCGCGCGACCTTCGTGCAGAGCGCGCCGTGGGTCGGCGGATGATCCGGATCGCCCTGTACGCGCACCGCGACGCCGTCCTCGACGGTCACGAGCATTGCGCAGGTGTCGGGGCAATCGTGCGGGCAGGCGGCGTGGACGGTTTTCCGGGCGGTCATGGCGAAGGTTCGGCCGGCAACTGGTGAGGCGCAAGCATACCACCTGAGAATCGCCCGCCATAACGGTTACAATTCGCGGATCGTTTCAGTCGTTCGAGGTTCTAGTTGTCGTGAGTTCCAGCGAAAATGACCGGGCGGCGGCAGCACGATGCGCGCGCACCGTGTAGCCGATGCGATCGTCGACCGCCTGCGCGCACAGCAGGTTTCCCACGTGTTCACGGTCGCGGGCGAGAGTTATTTGGACGTCTTGGATGCGCTCTACGATGCGCGCGATGCGATCCAGGTCGTCACCTGCCGCCACGAGGCGGCGGCGGCGAACATGGCCGAAGCCGTCGGCAAGCTCGGCGGACGCTGCGGCGTCGCCTTCGTCACGCGCGGCCCGGGGCTTGCGCACGCGAGCATCGGCGTGCACACGGCACACCAGGACGCGACGCCGATGGTGCTGTTCGTCGGCGAGATTTCGCGCGAGGATCGGTTCCGGCGCGCGTTCCAAGAAGTCAATTTGTCGGTGACGTTCGCGGATCTCGCGAAAGGCGTATTGCAGATCGACGTCGCCTCGCGCGCCGGGGAAATCGTCGACCGCGCCTTCCAGCTCGCGATGGCGGGACGCCCGGGACCCGTGATCGTCGGCTTGCCCGAAGACGTGCTCGGCGAGCACTGCCCGCAGGCATTCGGCGCGCCCGGGCGCAGTTTCATCGGCGGTGTGGCGCCCGAAGCCGTGCGTGAAGTCGCCGACCGCCTGCGCGCGGCCCGGCGCCCGCTCGTCTGGGTCGGCGGCAGCGAGTGGTCGCCGGCCGGCATCGATGCGCTGCGCGTCTTCGCGGAACGCTGGCACCTGCCGGTCGTCACCAGCTTTCGCCGCAAGGATCATTTTCCGAACGGCCACGACTGTTACGCGGGCGAGCTCGGCTTCGGCACGCCGCCCGCGCTGATCGAGCGTTTGCGGGGCGCGGATTTGATCCTCGCGCTCGGCGCCGCGCTCGGTGACGTGGAGACCGGCGGCTACCAGTGGCTCGAGCGTGCCGGCACCGCCGCACGCTTGATTCACGTGCACATCGATCCGCAGACCTTGTCCGCGGTCTTCCCGGCCGGACTCGCCGTGCAAGCCTCGGTGAACGAGGTCGCCGCCGCGCTCGCCAAACGTCGCGCCGCCGGCGGCCGCTGCGCCGCCGTGGTCGGCTTGGACGCGTGCCGCGCGCGCCGATCGCGTTGCGTTCACCCATCCCGTCGCGGTCACCGGCGCGGTGAACCTATCCTTGGTGTTTCGCGAATTGCGCGCCGCGTTGCCGGAAACGGCGATCGTCACGAACGGCGCCGGCAATTACGCCGCCTGGCTGCATCGATTCTTCGACCACGATGCGTTTCGCACGCAGCTTGCGCCCGGCAGCGGCGCGATGGGCTATGGGGTGCCGGCGGCGATCGCGGCGAAACTCGCCCGCCCGCAGGACGAGGTCGTTTGCGTCGCCGGCGACGGCTGCTTCTTGATGGCGTCCCAGGAACTCGCGACCGCCGCGGCGATGAGGCTGAAAATCGTGTTCATCGTCGTCAACAACGGCAGCTACGGCACGATCCGCATGCACCAGGAGAACCGCTTCCCCGGCCGCACCGTCGGTACCAACCTCGCAAATCCGGATTTCACGGCGCTTGCACGCGCTTACGGGCTGCACGCGGCGCGCGTGACCGCGACCGCGGACTTCGCCGCGGCGCTCGGCGCCGCGCGCGCCCAACCCGGTCCCGCGTTGATCGAACTCGTGACCTCGGTGATCGATATCGCCCCCGGAAAGCGCATCGAGGCGCGGGGATGATCGGCGGCGCGCCGATGAAATGGCTGAGCGCGCTGCCGGCCGGCGCGATCGCGTTCGCAGCGCACGCGTCGGTGCCGCTCGGTCCGGTCGTCGTCGTCGCGACGCGCATCCCGGAGCCTGAGTTCCGGATCCCCGCCGACATCTCGGTCGTTCCCGGCACGGATCTCGCCGCGCGCGGGGCCACGGATCTCGCCGGCGCGCTCGCGCTCGTCTCGGGTGTCGAGGCGCCCGCGGGCGGCGACGCCGGGCCGTCGAGCGCGGTGCCGGCCTTCTGGGGATTGCATGAGTTCGACGCGTTCCTGCTGGTCGTCGATGGCACGCCGTGGGGCGGGGCGTTCAACCCGGCGATCCCGAGCCTCGACCTCACGGACGTCGAACGCATCGAGGTGCTCAAGGGCGCAGCGCCCGTGATGTACGGCGCGACCTCGTTCGTCGGCGTCGTCAACGTGGTCCATTACCCGGCGGGCAAAGCGCCGAACGCAGTGGACCTCGCAGTCGGCAACTACGGATCCGCCAGAGGCTCGGCGGCCTATGCGCTGCCGGGCTCCGGGCGGTACCGGCAATCGTTCGCGATCGACGGACAGAAGCGCGGCTTCGCCGATCCGCGCGAGTCCGCCGGCAATCTGCGCATGCTCTATCGCGGCGCGCTGTCGCTCGGGCAAGGGGAACTGAAGGTCGATGCGGGCACGAGCTTCACGCGCGACGTGCCGCCGAGCCCGGTCCTGCGCGCGGCAACCGCGCTCGCGGCGCTCTCACCGATTGACGCGAATTTCAATTCCGCGGACGCGAAGATCGACGAGAACCAGTATCACTTGAGCGTCGACTACGCGCGCCCGACCGCGCTCGGAGACTGGGACACCCTGGTGTCCTATACGCACACCGACATCACGGACATCCGCGCGTTTCTCCACCCCGATGCGAGCGGCACGGCCGATACCCAGAATCAGCGCCGGCGCATCGAGGACGCCTACTTCGACAGTCATCTGTCGCACCGCTGGGCGGAGCATTTGACGCTGACCGTCGGCGCCGACTTCCTGTACGGCCATGGCCGGCAGACCTCGCTGAACGGCAACGACGCCTACACGGTGCCGCTCAGCGGCGCGGTGTTGCCGCCGTCGACGGCGGCGATCCCCGTCAGCGAGATCGGTACGGTCGACGACCACCGTCTGTTCGCGGGCGAGTATGCGCAGATCGACTGGAAGATCGGCTCGCGCTGGGACGTGCTCGCCGGAGTTCGCCTCAACGAGACCAGCGAGCGCAAGGCGTCGAGCGATCTCGTGCTGCCGCCGCCGCAGCTCGACGCGGCGAGCGTGCGCAAGAGCTTCGTCAAGCCGACCGAGACGATCGGCGCGAGCTATCTGCTGTCCAGGGGCCCGAATCACGAGACCGTGATATACGTCGATTTCCGCAACGCGTTCAAGCCGGCCGCCATCGATTTCGGCCCCGACTACACGCCCGATGTCCTGAGCCCCGAAACGGCGCAGAGCTACGAAGCGGGCATCAAGGGCCGGGACGCGGCGGGCCGGCTCTCTTACCGCGCCGAATTGTTTTCGATGGATTTCGAGAATCTCGTCGTGCCGACGGCGAGCGGTGCGCTCGCGAATGCGGCGAAACAGCGGCTGCGCGGCGTCGAACTCGAATCGCAAGACCGGGTGACGAAGGACTTCTCCGTGCGCAGCGCGTTCTCGTATCACGATTCGAGGTACACAAAGTACGTGATTTACGACGGCGCCACGCCGGTCGACGTCTCCGGCCGGCTGCTGCCGCTGTCGCCGCACCTGCTGTATTCCGTCGGCGCGCAATGGCTGCCGGCGCGCGGCTGGAACGCAACCGCCACGGCGAGCTACGTCGGCCGCCGCTTCCTCGACGAGGAGAATACGGCGGCGGTCGGCGGCTACACGACGTTCGCCGCGACGTTAGGCTATTGCTTCGGCCGCTACACCGTGTCGCTCCAGGGAACGAACCTCACGAACCGGAGGCCGCCCGTGTCCGCGAGCGAGTTCGGCAGCCAATCGTTCTACATGATGCCGGCGCGCACCGTTTGGCTTGGCATTCGATATCAATGATCACGGCGGTGCGCGCGCGGCCGTCAGCCGCCCGAACATGAGCGCCGCAATCAGCGCAATCGCGGCCGCGTAATCGAAGGGCAGGCGCGGGCCCGCGGCCCACAGCGCACCGGCGATCAGCGACGCGGGCAGGTAACAGATTCCCGTCGCGAAGTTGTACGCGCCGATCGCGGTCGCGCGCCGCTCCGGCTCGACATCGGCGATATACGCCTTGCTCTGCGCTTCGTCGATCGAATAGAAGACGCCGTACAATGCGAACAAGACGATGACGTGCCAACGCGCGCTGGCGAACGCGAAGCCGATGCTGATCGATGCGTAGAGCAGATACGAAGCGAACAGCACGGTCGATCGGCCGAAGCGGTCGCCCCATTTGCCGACGATCGGCGCGGCGATGACGAACGCGCCGTTGCAGAGCGCGTAGAGAAGCACGACGGATCGCACGGAAAAGCCGAGATCGTGCGCCCGCAAGAGCAGGAAGCCGAAGCTGAAATAGCCGAGCGAAAAAATCGCGGCCGCGACGAGATAGCGCTTGAATTCCGGCGCAAGCGTCTGCCACGCGGCGAACAGGGGCGTGCGCTGCCGACGCTCGCCCGGCCGTTCCTTGACGAAGCGGAACACGACGAGGCTCGCGATCGCGGGAACCAGCGCGACCCAGAACAAGGTCCGGAAGCCGGCCGCCGTCGAACCGAACCACGACAACAGACCATAAGCGATCAACGGCCCCAATACCGCGCCAGCCTTGTCGAGCGCCTTGTGCACGCCGAGCGAATAGCCGCGCACGTCCTGGTGCGCGACGGCGGTCAACCAGGCATCGCGCGGCGGACCGCGGAAGCTCTTGCCCAGGCGCTCGACGATGCGAAAGCCGCCGAGTGCGCCGGCTGAACTCGCGAACGGCAGGACGAGCTTCGCGGACGTCGAGAACGCGTAGCCCGCGAATGCGAGCGGCTTGCGCATGCCGCTGCGGTCCGACCACCAGCCCGCGAGATAATCGAGCGAGCTTGCGGCCAAGTCCGCCACACCCTCGATGAGCCCGAGCAGCCTCGCGGAACCACCCGCCACCGTGGTGAAGGCGATCGCGAACACGCCGAAGATCATCTCCGAGCTGAGATCGGTCAGGAAACTGACGAATCCGAGCTTGAGGACATCAGGGTGAATTTTCGGTACCGAGGCCATTGCGACATCATGCATCCGGCGTGAGCGCAAGCGGCCGTGGTTAAATTCATGAAAACCGTCAAGGAATACTCATGAAGAAGCTCAAACACGAGGCGGAATTGTTCAAAGCCGCTTTGCTCGCCGGCGTCCAATATGCGGAACGCCGCGGCGCGGTCGAATTCGAGGCCACCGACTCGGCAAGCGACAAGGCGCTGTACGTCTATCGCCTGCTCGTTCACGACAAGGTCATTGCGCCGATGCCGGAAGATCAGGTCGGCGAAAAAACGATCCGGCATCGGCTCGCGACTTGGTACGCGAATCAGTTGCCCAAGGGCCATCCGCTGTTGGACTAGGATGAGCGGCGCCACACGCTCGCGAGCCACGGCTGCTGATCGCGCGGTACGCCGGTGGGTCGATAGTAGTGCTCGAGTTCGGTGAAGCCGGCGCCGGACAGGTACCGCCGCCAGGCCGCGAGATCATGGTACGCACCATAGCGCTCGCCGTTCCAGCCCTCCTCGTTGTCCCCGCGCGGATTGGAGCTGAACAACACCCCATCCGGTTTCAACGCGGCGTGCAACTGTCGCAGGATGCGCGGCAATTCGCGCGTCGGCACGTGAAACAAGGACGCGTTCGCGAAAATGCCGTCGAAATGACCGCTCGGCAGGTCGAGGGCAATGAAGTCCTGGCGCCAGACTTCGCAACCGGTGTCGGCGCGAGCCATGGCGGCGAACGCGGGTGTGCCGTCGAGTCCGACCGCCGTGTGGCCGAGCGCCGTCAGGGCCTTGAGGTCGCGCCCCGGCCCGCAGCCGAAATCGAGTATCGTGAACGGCGGTTCGCCGTCGACGTGCCGCAACAGCGCCGCGATGTTCTGGCTGACGTCGTGATCGCGCGTACCGGCGCGAAACTGCTGCGCGCGCTGTTCGTAGTGCGCGAGCGTCCGGGCGGAGATCTCGCGCGCATCCTGCGTCACGGGCGGCTTGCGGTCGGCGGTGTTCACGGTAAGTCCCATTCCGGCTCTTCGCGCCGCGGGACTTGCGCGCACGCGGTCGGCGGCCCTCTTGGAGGCCGCGATGCGCGGCGCCTTGCTCGGCCGGCGGCTTCTCCGTAGGGCGGGGTTTGCGGCGTGTGCCGACGTGCGGTCGATCGGTCTCGCGCCTTGAGTTCCTTCTCGAGGGCCGCGATACGCTCCGCTTGCGCTACGCGCGCCTCCTGCTCCTTGCGAAGCAGGATGTCGAGTTCCTGAATCTGCGCTTCGAGCGAACGGTGCATGGGTTCCGATTGATCCTCGGCCGGGAGCTTGCCGCGGAG
>CAVQYI010000011.1:0-4639 GCA_963718135.1 uncultured Pseudomonadota bacterium
CGGCGACGCTGCCGGCGTTCGCGATCACGTCGTCGGCGATTTCGAGGCGTGCGGCGCGGCTCGCCTGGACGGCTAGGATCGCGTGCGCTTGCTCGCGCGAGCCGCCGTCGCGGGCCATCAGACGCGTCATCTGGCGTTCCTCGTCGACGTCGACGACGAGGATGCGGTCGATGCCGTCCCGCGCGCCGCCCTCGGCGAGCAGCGGGATCACGAGCACGAAATAGGGGCCATCGGCCGCGGCCGCCCGGGCGCGCATTTGCGCGCGGATCCGCGGATGCAGGATCGCCTCCAGGTCCCGCCGCGCTTGCGGGTCGGTGAATATCAGGTCGCGGAGCGCGCGGCGGTCGAGTTCGCCTTCGGGGGAGAGGATCGCCTTGCCGAAGCGCGCGACGATCTCGCCGAGCGCGGGCTCGCCGGGGGCGACGACCGCGCGCGCGACCTCGTCCGCGTCGATGACGGGGACGCCGAGTTCCGCGAAGCGTGCGGCAACCGTGCGTCTTGCCGCTGGCGATGCCGCCCGTGAGCCCGACGGTAAGCGGCGCCATCGCCGCTACCGGTCGAGTCCCGAGAGCCGTAGGTAGCCGCCGATCATCTCGCTGCCGTAGAGCATCGCGAGCCAGCCGGCGGCCGCGAGATACGGACCGAACGGGATCGGCGCGCTGCGGTCGCGGCCCTTGAGCACGATCAGCAAGATCCCGAGCACGGCGCCGGTCGCGGCCGCGAGGAGGATCACGAGCGGCAGCAGCCGCCAGCCGAGCCACGCGCCCAAGGCGGCGAACAGCTTGAAATCTCCATAACCCATGCCCTCCTTGCCGGTGACCAGGCGAAACGCATGGAACACGAGCCACAGCGACACGTAGCCCGCGACGGCGCCTAGGATCGCGTCGCGCGGCGCGACCGGTAGGGCGGCACCCGCGAGCGGGCCGACGATCACGGACGCGAGCAGGCCCGCCCACAAGAGCGGCAGCGTGATGCCGTCGGGCAGCAGTTGATGATCGATATCGATGCCGGTCAGCGCGATCAGGGCCCAGGTGACGAGGAGCGCGCAGGCGGCGGCGGCGCCGAAGCCGAAATGCCAGGCGACGGCGGCGGAGGCGAAGCCCGTGCGCTAGTTCGACCGCCGGGTAGCGCGCGGATGATCTTCTCGCCGCAGGCGGCGCAGCGGCCGCGCAGCATGAGCCAGCTGAGCACCGGGCACGTTGTGCCGCGCCTTGATCGGCGCCTTGCAGTGCGGGCACGACGGAGCGCGGCTCGATCAGGTTGAACGGCGCGGCAGGTTCCGCGGTGACGGTGGTGGTGCCGTGCGGTCTGCGCCGAATCGGCCGCACGCAAGAGGTCGGTTGCCTGCGCGCGCCACTCTCGGTCCAGCATCAGCGGCAGGCGGTAGATGACGACGTTCAGGAAGCTGCCGACCACGAGGCCGACGAGCCCTGCCGAGCCCGCGAAGAGCGCGGGGTTTCCGGCGTAGACCGCCGCGAGATCGTGCAGCATGGACGCCCGGGCGGGCCTTAAACGACCGAACCGAGCTTGAAGATCGGCAGGTACATCGCGATCACCATGCCGCCGACGAGCACGCCGAGGATCGGCCATGATGAGCGGTTCGAGCAGGCTCGACATGCCGTCGACCGCCGCGTCGACCTCCGCCTCGTAGAATTCGGCGACCTTGCCCGACATCTGGTCGAGCGAACCGGACTCCTCGCCGACCGCGATCATCTGCACGACCATGTTCGGGAACAGGCCCGTGTTCTCCATCGCGCGCTGCAGGCGCTGCCCCGTGGCGACCTCGTCCTTCATGCGCAACGTCGCCTCTTCGTAGACGATGTTGCCGGTCGCGCCGGCGACCGACTGCATCGCCTCGACGAGCGGCACGCCCGCGGCGAACATCGTCGACAGCGTGCGCGCGAAGCGCGCGATCGCCGCCTTGACCATGATCGGGCCGATGATCGGAAATTTCAGCATCATGCGGTCGAGGTTGCGGCGCATGGGGCGCGAGCGCTTCTTGAAATAGAGGAACGCGTAGATCGCGCCGACCGTCACGATCAGCATCCACCAGCCCTGGTGCTGGACGAAGCGCGACAGGTTGACGACCATCTGCGTGAACGCCGGCAGGTCGGCGCCGAAGCCCTTGAACAGCGATTCGAACTGCGGGATCACGAAGATCAACAGAATGATCGTGACGATGACCGCGACCACCAGGACCGCGGTCGGATAGAACAGCGCCTTCTTGATCTTCTTCTTCAGGGCCTCGGTCTTTTCCTTGTAGCTCGCGATCTTGTCGAGCAGGGTCTCCAGGGCGCCGGCCTGTTCGCCGGCTTCGACCAGGTTCACGAACAGGTCGTCGAAATACAGGGGTGCTTCGCGAGCGATTCGTGCAGCGTGCTGCCGCCTTCGATGTTCGCCTTGATGTCGAGGATCAGCTTCTGCATCGCCGGCTTTTCGTGGCCGTTGCCGACGATCTCGAAGGATTGCACCATCGGGATGCCGGCCGCCATCATGGTCGCGAGCTGGCGGCTGAACACCGCGATGTCCTCGGCCGTGACCTTGCCGCCGGAACCGAACGACGACGTGCGCTGCAGTTTGACGCGCGTCGGCGCGACGCCCTGGCGGCGCAGATCGCGCGCGCAGCGCCGCTTCGTTCGCCGCCAGCGACTTGCCGCGCACCTTGTTGCCGCGCTTGTCCTTGCCCTCCCAGAGAAACTGGGTGTCCTTCTTGCCCGCGGTCGCCGATATCGCCATGCCTCGGTCCTCGCCGTCACCAAACGTTAATCGATCGTGACGCTGTTGATTTCTTCCAAGCTCGTCAAGCCGTCCTTCACCTTCTGCAGGCCGGCGCGGCGCAGGTTCCAGATGCCGTCCTTGGCCGCCTGATCGCCGATGTTCATCGCGCCGCCGCCTTCCATGATGATGCGGCCGATCGTCTCGGTCACCGGCATGACCTGATAGATGCCCATGCGGCCCTTGTAGCCGTCCGTGCATTGGCCGCAGCCGACGGCCTTGTAGACCTTGATGCCCGCCGCGATGTCCGCTTCCTCGAAGCCCTCTTTGCGCAAGGCCTCGGGCGGCACGTCGATCGGCTGTTTGCAGTTCGTGCAGAGCTTGCGCGCGAGACGCTGCGCGATGATCAGGCTCACCGAGGTCGCGATCGCATAGGGCTTGACGCCCATGTCGACCAGGCGGGTGAGAGTCTGCGGCGCATCGTTCGTGTGCAGCGTCGAGAGCACCAAGTGGCCGGTCTGCGCCGCCTTGATCGCGATTTCGGCGGTTTCCAGGTCGCGAATTTCGCCGACCATGATCACGTCCGGGTCCTGGCGCAGGAATGCGCGCAGGGCGGCGGCGAACGTGAGGCCCACTTTCGGGTTCACGTTGACCTGGTTGATCCCGGGGAGGTTGATTTCCGCCGGATCTTCGGCGGTCGAAATGTTGCAGTCCTCGGTATTGAGGATGTTGAGGCCGGTGTAGAGCGACACGGTCTTGCCGCTGCCGGTCGGCCCCGTGACCAGGATCATGCCTTGCGGCTTCGCGAGGTAGCGCAAGTAGGTCTCACGCTGCGCCGGTTCGTAGCCCAGGGCGTCGATGCCGAGCATCGCGCTCGAGGGATCGAGGATACGCGTGACGACCTTTTCGCCGAACAGCGTCGGACAGGTACTGACGCGAAAATCGATCGCCCGGTTCTTCGACAGGCGCATCTTGATGCGACCGTCCTGCGGCACGCGGCGCTCGGCGATGTCCAATCGGGCCATGACCTTCAGGCGGGCGACGATCTTGATCGCGAGCTGCACGGGCGGCAGCGCGACCTCTTTGAGGACGCCGTCCAAGCGCGTGCGGATGCGGAAGGACTTTTCGTACGGTTCGAAATGGATGTCCGACGCGCCCTTCTTGATCGCATCGATCAGGATCTTGTTGACGAAGCGCACGATCGGCGCGTCTTCGACATCGTCCCGTCCCAGCGCTTCGGCGTTGGGGTCGTCGTCGCCGCCGGTGACTTCGAGGTTCTCGAGGTCGAAGTCGTCGTCGGCCAGGTTCGGCATGACCGATTCGGCCTGCTCGATCGCCTTGTCGACCGTCTTTTGCAGCTTGTCGTCCTCGACGACGACGAACTCGATGCTCATCGAGGTCTGGAAGCGGATCTCGTCGAGCGCGTGGAGGTTCGTCGGATCCGCGACCGCGAGGAACAGCCGCTTGCCGCGCTTCATCAGCGGCATCACGCGGTGTTTTTGAATCAACTTGTCGCTGACCAGGCGGATCGCGTCGGGATCGGCGGCGACCGCATCCAGATCCAGGAGCGGCACGCCGAATTCGTTCGATGCGGAAATCGCGATGTCGCGCGCGGTCGCGAGGTTCGCGCTCACCAGGTGGCTCACGAGACTGACGCGCTTTTCCTTCGCACGCGAGATCGCGTCCTGCATCGCCATGTCGTCCAACAGCCCGTCCTGAACGAGCCGCTGCGCGAGGCCGCTGAAGGCGGTCCGGCCGTTCGATCCGACGGGAGCTAAAGCGTTGTCATTCATGGACTTACGGTAAGCCTCGGCATGCAATGTCGTCCCACATGGGAATCTGAGCGTGGACGGTCAGCTTTTCCCTGATCTAGATTATGTTCGCACATCAGCGCTGCCAAGCTACGTGATTTTGGTCCCAATAT
>CAVQYI010000012.1:0-21709 GCA_963718135.1 uncultured Pseudomonadota bacterium
CCGCTCGAATTATTTCGGTTCGCGGCGGACTTGCGCGACCAGTTTCTGGAAGAAGCTCAAATCGGCGCCGCCCGGCACCAGGGTCCTGCCGACGAGTATCCCGGGTGTGCCTTGCAGTTCCAGCGCCTGCGCCTCGGCCTCGTTGCGTGCGAGCACCGCCGTGATCTCCTGCGCATGCGCGTTCAGGTCCTTCTTCAGTTTCGCAACGTCGATACCCGCGCCGCCCAGGATCGACAGGACTTGATCGACCCCGTCAAGCGCGGCCCGGCGAGCAAGGCATCGTGCGCAACGAGATATTTGCCCTGCCATTGCGCGGCCAGGGCGCAGCGCGCCGCGAACACCGAGGCGTCCCCGAGAACCGGCCAATCCTTGTAGACGAGCGCGATCTTCTTGTCGCCGGCGACGAGTTGCCTGAGCGTCGGCGCCAGGCGCCTGCAGTACGGGCAGTTGTAGTCGAAGTACTCGACGACGGTCACGTCCGCACTGCGCGCCCCGGTCATCTCGATGACGGGCTTCGTGAGGATCGCGCGCTCGCCGGCGGCGGTGATTTGTTGCACGTCCTGCGCCGACGCGATCGCCGGCAACGCGCCGGCCGCGAACACTGCGAGCAGCATCAGCGCGGCCGTGCCGGTCAGGGGAGTTCTATGCATCGTGCGAAAGACCATAGCACAGCCAAGACAAAAGGGGTCCATGCGGCTGGATCGACGGCAGCCGGGTTGCTACGATCGCGGCACATGACGCAAGCCGGGGGATGATTCCATCATGGGACGAGTGGCACGACGAGCGGCACGTAGCGCATGAGCAGATTCGCGCAACCGGCCAACCGCCCCCGGAACTCTGGTCCGCGACGGATCTGCTCTCGGCCATCGAGGCGCGCCGCCTCGGTGCGCTCGAGTTGCTGGACCTCTTCATCGCGCGACTGGAGCGCCTCAACCCGGCGCTCAACGCGGTGATCGCCTTGGACCTCGATGTGGCGCGGGAGGCGGCGCGCGCCGCCGACGATGTCCCGCTCGATGAGCGGGGCGCGCTGCATGGACTGCCGATGACCTTCAAGGACGCCTGGGAAGTCGTCGGCATGACCGCGAGCTGCGGCCTGCCCGAACTCGAGCAGCACCGCCCGACGCAGGACGCCGATGCGGTCGCAAGGCTGCGTTCGGCCGGTGCGATTCCGTTCGGGAAGACCAACACGCCCGTGCTCGCCGCCGACCATCAGAGCTACAACCCGCTCTACGGCACGACCAACAACCCCTGGGACCTGGCGCGCACGCCCGGAGGTTCCTCGGGCGGCGCCGCCGCCGCGGTCGCCGCGGGATTCACGCCGCTCGAACTCGGCAGCGATATCGGCGGGTCGATCCGCTGTCCGGCGCATTTCTGCGGCATTTACGGCCACAAGAGCAGCTTCGGCATCGTGCCGCTGCGCGGGCACATTCCGCCGGCGCCGGGGTCGTTCATCGCGCCGCCGCTCGGCGTCGCGGGTCCCATGGCGCGCAGCCCCAAGGATTTGGAACTCGCGCTCGATGTTCTGGCATCGCCTGCCGAGATGTACCGCAAGGCCTGGTCGCTGCGTCTGCCGCCCAGCCGCCGGGAACGGCTTGCCGAGTTCCGCGTCGCGCTATGGGCCGATCAGAATGCCTACAGCGTCGACGGCCGCTGCGTCGATGCGATGCGGGACTTCGCGCAGGACTTGCGCCGTGTCGGCGTCGCGGTCGATGAAGCCGCGCGGCCGGAGATCGACGTCGAGGCGAGCGACGATCTGTATGTCGCGATGCTGTTTCGCGCGATCTCGAGCGGCATGCCGGAGGAGTTGCTCGTCGAGACCGAGCGGGCGGCGCGCGAGTACGGCGGCGGACCTCGCGGGTATCCTGAGCGCATCGCGCGCGCCGTGCGCTTGGGTTACGCCGGATTCGAACAGCTGCGCGAGCAACAGCGGCGGCTGATGCTCGCATGGCGGGGATTCTTCGATCGCTTCGACTTGATCCTCTGTCCGATCATGCCGACGGTCGCCTTCCCGCACGACCACTCGGGCGGCGGCCCGGGCCACATCGCGCAATACGCGCGCACGCATCGGGTCGACGGCAAACCGGTCCCGTATCTCAACGGCCTGCAGTGGCCGGGCCTTGCGACCGTCGCGAATCTCCCCGCGACCGCGATGCCGACCGGCCGGCTCATCGACGGCTTGCCGATGGGCCTGCAGGCGATCGGCCCGTACCTCGAGGACCGCACGCCGCTGCGGTTCGCCCAACTCGTCGAGCAGGCGCTCGGCGGCTTCGCGCCGCCGCCCGCGGCGCGCGAGGCGGGGCGATGATCAAGCGGCGCTCGCTTGCGGTGGTGGCTCTCGGCCTGGTCGGCGCGACGATCCTGGGAATCTGGAGCGCGCGCTCGCACGGCACGAACCGACTGTACATCTACAATTGGGCCGATTTCATCGGCCACCACACGATCGCGGAATTCGAACGCGAGACCGGCGTCAAGGTCATCTACGACACGTATGACGCCGAGGAGACGATGGAGGCGCGACTCATGGCCGGCAGCGCCGGCTACGACGTCGTCAGCGCGTCGACGAATTTTTTCGGCCGCGAGATCCGGGCGGGGGTCTACCAGAAGCTCGACAAGTCGAAGCTCAGCAACTGGAAGAACCTGGATCCACACGTCCTCGCGATCCAATCGGCCTACGATCCCGGCAACGCCTACGCGGTGCCGTACCTGCACGCGATCAACGGCTTCGCCTACAACGTCGACATGATCAAGGCGCGCATGCCGGACGCGCCGGTCGACAGTCTCGACATGATCTTCGATCCCAAGGTGATCGCGAAATTCGCCGACTGCGGCGTGACCTTCCTCGACTCGCCGGAGGACGTGATCGAGTTGGCACTGCGGTATCTGAAACTCGACCCGAACACCAAGCGGCCGCAGGACTTCGCGGCCGCCGAGCGCTTGTTGCTCAAGGTTCGCCCCTATGTTCGGGCCTTCGATTCGGAGGAATACATGAACGGGCTCGCGAACCGGGAGGTCTGCATCGCGATGTCCTGGTCGAGCGACTATGCGCAAGCGCGTGAACGCGCGTTGGCGGTGGGCGTCAAGTTGAATCTCGCGTTCACGGTGCCGAAGGAGGGCGCGAATCTGACGTTTTCGTCGTTCCTGATACCGGTGGGCGCACCGCATCTCGAGGCAGCCTACCGGTTCCTGAATTTCATGCTCCGGCCGGACGTCATCGCCGAGGTCACGAACCAGATTTATTACGGCAACGACAACCTGGCCGCGCGCCCGCTCGTCAATCCGCACATACTGAACGATCCGACGCTGTATCCGACGCCCGCGATCGAGACGCGGCTCTATCAATCCGCCGAGATCGACGCCGCCACCGAGCGGCTGATGACACGCACGTGGACGCGCATCAAGACCGGGAAATGACCGATTGACGGATGCACGCGGCGCGTTCAACGCGCGGCGAGTTGCACGTCCCGCCGGCGCTGTCGTTCGGCCCGGCGCATCGTGGCGCCGGCGAATGCGACGCCGAGGCCGACGACGCAAATGATCACGGTGGCGAGCGCATTGATGTCGGGGCTCACGCCGAGCTTGACCTTGGAGAAGATGACCATCGGCAGCGTGCTCGCGCCCGGCCCCGACACGAGGCTCGATATCACCAAGTCATCGAGCGACAGCGTCAGGCTGAGCAGCCAGCTCGACACCAGCGCGGGCGCGATCAGCGGCAGCGTTGCGTCGATGAAGGCGCCGACCGGCCCCGGCGCCGAGATCCATCGCCGCTTCTTCGAGGGAGTGGTCGGCGCACTGCAGCCTGGATTGCACGGTGATCGTCACGTAGGACGTGCAAAACGCGATGTGCGCGATGATGATCGTCAGGGCGCCGCGGTGCGGCCAGCCGATCAGGTGCAGCATGGATATGAACAGCAGCAACTGGGTGATGCCCGTGATGATTTCCGGCATCACGAGCGGCGCGTTGACCATGCCGATCAAAAGAAGCCGTCCGCCGAAGCGCTGGAAGCGGACCAAGGCGATGGCCGCCAAGGTTCCGAGGATGACCGAGATCGTCGATACGACGACGCCGATCTGCAGGGAGAGCCGGGCGGCATCGAGAATTTGATCGTTGTGCAGCAGCCGCACGTACCAACTGGTGGAGAATCCGCCCCACACGCTGACCAATGCCGAGGCATTGAACGAGTAGCCGATCATCACCGCGATCGGCAGGTAGAGCACGGCGATGCCCAGGCAGAGAATCGTGATCAGCAGGGGCGATATCGCGATTCTCCACGCTCAGGAGTCCATCTGCTTGCCGCTGTAGTGCTGGTAGAGGGCGATCGGTCCCACGAGAAAGATCAGGAACGCGATCGATACCGCGGCGGCGACCGGCCAATCGCGATTGCTGAAGAACTCGTCCCATAGTACGCGGCCGATCATCAGGTTGTTCGGTCCCCCGAGCAGCGTCGGAATCACGAATTCGCCGATCGCAGGTATGAATACCAGCATCGAGCCCGCGATCACGCCGGGCACCGACAGCGGCAGCGTGATGTCGACGAAAGTTCGCCACGGCGGGCTGCCGAGATCCGCGGCCGCTTCGAGCAGGGTGCGTGGTCCAGCTTTTCGAGAGTGGCGAACAGCGGCAGTACCATGAAGGGCAGGTACGAATAGATGATCCCCAGGTAGACGGCCAAGGTGGTGCCCATGATCCGCAGCGGTCGGTGGATGAGCCCGAGCCACAGAAGCGTCGAATTGAGCAGGCCGTTGTCGCGGATGATCCCCTCGAAGGCGTAGACGCGCAGAAGGAAGGACGTCCAGAACGGCAGGATGATGACGAGCAGCAGGAGGCTTTGCGTGCTCTTCGATGTCCGCGCAATCGCGTAGGCCATGGGATAGCCTATGGCGAGACAGATCACGGTCGAGAAAAATGCGGTCCGCAGCGAATACAGGTAGGAGAGGCCATACATCTCGTCGCGAAACAGATATTTGAAGTTGTCCAGGTTCAGCGTCAGGTGGATGTGCGAATCCGGCGTGACGGTTAGAATGTCGGTGAACGGGGGAACGCGCAGCGCGATGTCGGCGAAGCTGATTTTCAGCGCGAAAGCGAACGGAATGAGAAAGAAGACGAACAGGTATCCGAGCGGCGGCAAGATGATGAGCCACTTGCCGTTGCGCATCAGCCAAGCGGCGATCATCGACCGCGCCGGAGCGGGTCGGGGCGCGCGGCTCAGCCCGCATGGCGCTCGGCGTCACGGCTCAAGCTCCCGCGTGACCAGGCGCAAGAAAAAATCGCTCGGCGCCGATCCGGCGCGCCCGTACGGCGAACAGCCGGCAGCGCCAACATTTGATCGAGGCGTGCATCTCGGCGCTGCACATTTACGGGCCGTCGCGGACGACGGTGGAAAAGGTCGTGGCAATCGCCAAGATGTCGCCGGGCATCGTTCGATTCTACTTCGATTCCAAGGCCGCGATGATGGTCGCATCGCTGCAATTCCTCGCCGCGGAGTTCGAGGAGCGCCTGCTGGTTCCCGTGAGCCGCATCAAGGATGACCCCGTCGCGGCTCTGGGGTTGCTGGTGGATTTATATCTGGGCGCCGAACTCGCGAGCGCGCGCAAGGTCTCCGTTTGGTATGCCTTCTGGGGCGAAGCGAGTTCACGTCAGGAATACTACGATATCTGCGGCCAGAAGGACGATCGGTTCGCCGGCTTGGTGCGGGAATTGATCGAGAAGATGATCGCCGACACGGCGCAGCCGCAGCTCGATGCCGACGGCATCGCGCTCGGATTGATCGGCGTGCTGGAAATGCTGTGGCAAGGGTTCGCGTTTCAAACCGAAATCGCGATCGACCGGACCGACGGCCAAGCGTCGCGCCATGGCCTACCTGCGCTCGATCTTCCCGGGACGACTTCTCCGCAAGTCGCGCCGATCCGGCGGCGCAGATTCCGGCGGCGCCGGGCACCGCCGGCTTGCCGCGCTGGAGCTACGACAGCGCGCGTCTTGCCGCGCTGGAACTCGACGAACTGTACCGCGGCTCCTGGCAGTTTTGCGGACACCAGGCGCAGGTGGCCGAGGCGGGCGCGTATCTGGCCGCCGAACTCGGCGGCGAACGCGCCGTGATCGTGCGCGACGCCGCGGGCGCTTTGCGCGCCTTTCGCGACTGTTGTCCGACGCGACCGCATCGCCTCGTCGAGCGCGACGCTGGTCGCTTCGACGGCGGCATTCTCTGCCGCATTCACGGGTTGCGCTTCGGGTTCGACGGCGCGGCCGGCCGCGCGCCGGCTCCGGCGCCGCCTTGCAGCCCTTCGATCTCGAACTCGCAGGCGATTTGATTTTCGTGCGCGCCGGCGGCGGCAAGTCCGCCGCGCCGCCGCTCGATCCCTCGATCCGCGCGATCGCTGCCGGCGCGTCGTGCCGGCCGGCGCCGGCGGCGTCGGCCGAGGTCGCCGCCGATTGGAAAGTCGTCGTGGAGCAATGGCTGGAATTGGCGATGCCGGAACTCGCGCACGGCGCCGAGGCGCCGATCTGGACGGCGATCGAGCTGCATGCGGCGGACGACGGCGAGCGGATCGCCTGGAGCGCGCAGCTTGGCGCCGCAAGCCCGGACGCTGGACCGCGGAGCGCTACCGGACGCTCGTCGGCAACGCGGCCGGACTGCCGTGGCGGCGGGTATTCCTGCCGCCGAATCAGCTCGCGGAAATTCGCCCGGACGGCGCGACGATTCTTCCGGGTGATGCCGCTCGCGGCCGGCCGCAGCCGCGTACTGCGCTACGCGTTCGCCTGCGAGCCGCCGCGCCGCCGCGCACGCGACGTCCTATCTCGCGGACCGGCTGTCGCCGCGCTTCGGCCGGCGCGCGGCCGATCTCGTCGGAATCGATTCAACGGGGCATCGTCACGTTCGGCTATCATGCCGCGGCGGCACCGGCCGACGCGCGCGCGGCGGAGGCGTTCCGCCGCTGGATCAAGGCGCGGATTCCGGCACTCAAGAAGCCGCACGCGCCGCGCGATTCCGCCTGATGACCGTCATCGCCGTTTAGGCAAACTTCGCCGGCGGATTCGCGAGGCGCACTTCCGGGATTCGTTCCCGCAGAAGATCGTGGAATTCCAGCATCCAGCGCTCGAGTGCCGGAAAGCGGGCCCGGCTGGTAGCTGCCGGAGGCGAGGCCGCGCTGCACGCGTGCGCATAGCGTTCGGTCCTCGTCGTTGACTTGCGTGTTGATGCGGGCGCCGAGATAGCGGATCGCGCGCATCTCGGGCCGGTCGTCCGGCAATCCGAACGAGGCGCTGCGAATCACGCATTTGCCGGGGCCCTGCGGCAGGACCTGGAAGAAATCCATCTGTTCGGGAAACACGTCGATCCCCAAATTCGGCAGCGCGCTGTAGAAGCGCCAACCGCGGCGCTGCGCGCTCGGGCAAATGCACGACGACCTGGCCGACCAGTCGCTGGTACATGCGCTCGGACCAACGCGACGATTCTTGTTCGCGCAGCCAGCTGATGCCGCGTGCGATCGTCGGCACGGACGTCTGATCCTCGTAGTCCGGCGTGAACATGCGGTTGAGGCCCGGGTGGCCGATCGGCACGTGATAGGACTCGAGATAGTTGTCGATCGCGATTTTCCAGTCGACGTTCCAGATCTCATGGGAGATCGGGCCGAGCGGCACCATGTCCTCGAAGCGGTATGGCGCAAGCTCCGCGATCAGCGGGCCCCAGGTGTCGGCGACGGACGGCGGATTGCCGCTGACGGCGACGAACACGAAGCCGAACGCGATTTCGACGCGTACGCTCTTCAGGCCGAAATCCGCGCGCTCGAGGGTATTGGAAAGGTCTCGCGTGACGGAACGCCGATCAACGCGCCGTCCTGGCGATAGGTCCAGCCGTGATAGGGACAGGTCAGGGTGCCCGGGACAATTGCCCGACCCATCGACGAGCCGCGCGCCGCGGTGCCGGCAGACATTGTGGAATGCGCGGATGGTGCGGTCCCGGTCCCGCCAGACGAACACGCTCTCCGGGCCGATGTCGAGCGTGACGTAGTCGCCGGCTCGCGGAATGGAATTGACGTGGCATGCGATCTGCCAGCTCGGCAGCAAGATCCGTTGCAGCTCGAGGCGGTTCAACTCGGCGTGGTCGTAAACCCAGGCCGGCAGGGCGCGCGGCTGCGCTCTGCCTGCGTCGAGCGCGGAATCGGCTGCGGCTGAACTGACCATGTGCGCCCCCGGTCCGTTGTTAAATGAGTATTTAATCTACGCTCAGGCGCATGGCCTGGCAAGAAGGGACGGCGAAAAATTACCAGAATAAACCGATTAATGCCGTAAAATCCACACGGAGCGCGCCATCCCGCGAAGCCGGCTCCCAAACCGGTGCTATATGGTTATATAATATTCGTGGACTCGGTGTTTGCCGAGTGATAGTTTCGTTGCAGCGGAGCCGGCGCGGCCGGCTGCGCATCCGGCCGACCGCGAGGGGACGCCATGCCCAGAAAACTGACCAAGAGCAACGCGCATTTCCAGCGCGCCGTGAAGCGCCTGCCGCTCGGCGTCGCATCGAATTTCCGCTATTGGGGCGAGGAGCGCACGATCTACATCAAGCACGGCCGGGGCGCGCGCATCTTCGACCTCGACGACAACGTCTACGTCGACTACCGCCTCGGCTACGGACCGGCGATCCTCGGCTATGCCGATCCCCGGGTCGATCAGGCCGCGCGCGAGGGCATGGAGGTCGGCGGCGTCTTCGCGCTGTCGACCGAGCGGGAGTTGACCGTCGCGGAGCGCATCGCGAAGATGGTGCCGGCGGCCGAACTCGTGCGGTTCTCGAATTCCGGCACCGAGGCGGTCATGGCGGGACTGCGGCTCGCGCGCGCCTATACCGGCAGGGACGACTACGTGATTCTCGAGGGCAGCTATCACGGCCTGTTCGATGCGGCCATGTGGTTCACGCCCATGGACAAGTGGTCGCAGGTCGGCGATCCCGAGGTGCGCCCGTACAGCGAGGGCGTGCCCAGTCAGCACGCGCGGCTTCGCGCACTTCGTGCAGGCCAACGACGCCAATCGGCTGCGAGGACGTCTTCAAGCGCCACGCCGATCGCCTCGGCCTGCCTGCTGATCGAGCCGATCATGGGCAATTGCTTCGGCATCGCCGCCGAGCCGGAATACCTGCGGGCTCGCGCGCGATCTCTGCGACCGCTACGGCGTCGTGCTGCTGATCGACGAGGTGAAGACCGGCTTCCGCGTCGCGCGCGGCGGCGTTCAGGAACTGTACGGCGTCAACGCCGATATCTGCACGTTCGCCAAGGCCGTCGCCAACGGCTATCCGATCGCGGTGCTCGCCGGGCGCGAGCGACATCATGCGCAAGATCGGCAAGGGCGTCGCCCATGGGGGCACCTACACGGCGCACTCGGTATCGCTCGCCGCCGCCGAAAAGACCCTGGAGATACTCGACGAGACCGACGCGCTCGAGCGCATCGCCGATTACGGCACGCGGCTGCACGACGGCGATGCAAGGCAGTCCTGTCCGCGCGCGGCATCGTCCACAGTTTCGTCGGCCATCCGTCGATGAGCGGGCTGTTTTTCGCGCACGAGCCGCCGCGCAATTACCGCGCGTGGAAGGGCAGCGACTATACGTTCTACGACGCGATGGCCAAGGTTCTGCACGATGACGGCGTGCTGTGCGAGCCCGATTCGCGCGAGCCCTGGTTCGTGTCCGCGGCCCACGATGCGTCCTGCCTCGCCGATACGCTGCGCGCGTTCGAGACGGCGGTCGATGCGACGCTCGAGGCGACCGGCGGTGCGGCGCGCAAAGCGAACGCGTGAGCGAGGCCCGGCGTGGCGCGCGGCAAGGCCTACGACGCGATCGTCGTCGGCGCGGGCCACAACGGCCTGGTGACGGCCTGCTACCTGGCGCGCGCCGGCCTCAAGGTGCTCGTCCTCGAGCGCAACGCCTACATCGGCGGCGCGGCGGTCAGCCGGCGCCTGTACCGGCGATTTCACCTATTCGAACTGCTCGTACGTCTGCAGCCTGCTGCGCCCGGAGATCATCCGCACGCTCGAATTGCCGCGCTTCGGGCTGCAGATCATTCCGTACGAGGGCGGCTGCACGATGATGCGCAACGGCGACTCATCTGGCGATCTACGAGAATCACGACGCGCTGCGCCGCGAGATCGCGCAGGCATTCGAAGCGCGACGCCGAGGCTTACGACCGCTACTCGCGCGACGTCATGCGCCAATGCAAGTTCATCAAGCCGCTGCTGATGCGCACGCCGCCGGACCCGACGTCGTTCAAGCCGCGCGACATCCGCGAACTGCTGTACCTCGCGCGGCGCTTTCACGGCCTGGGCGAGGAGCGCATGTACGACACGCTGCGTTTCTGGACGATGAGCGCGGCGGATTTCCTCGACGAGTATTTCGAGAGCGAGATCGTCAAGGCCCATTTCGCCGGCAGCTCGATCATCGGCACGGCGCTGGGCCCGCGCTCGCCCGGCAGCGCCTACGTGCTGCTGCATCACTACATGGGCGACATCGACGACACGGTCGGCGCGTGGGGGTTTGCGCGCGGCGGCATGGGTGCGGTCAGCGCGGCGCTCGGCGCCTCGCTGCAGGCGAGCGGCGGCACGATCCGGCCGTCGGCGCCGGTCGCGCGAATCGTCGTGCGCGGCGGACGCGCCGTCGGCGTCGTGCTCGCGGACGGCGAGGAAATCTCGGCGCCGCTCGTGGTCTCGAACCTCGACGTGCGCCGCACCTTCCTCGAGACGATGAGCGCGGAGGATCTGCCGGCCGAGTTCCTGCGCCAGGTTCGCAATTTCAAGATCCGCGGCTCGTCGGGAAAGCTGAACATCGCGCTCGACGGCCTGCCGCGATTTCCCGCGATTCCCGCACGGATCGCCGTGCACGCGCGGCGACATGCACGTGACCGACACGATCGAGATGATGGAGCGCGCCTACGACGACTGGAAGGACGGCCGCTGGTCGCGCGCCCCGTACATCGACATGCTGATCCCGTCGCAGATCGATCCGACCATGGCGCCCGACGGCAAGCACTACATGTCGGTGTTCGTGCAGTACTGTCCCTACGAGCTCGCGGACGGCGCCTGGACGGACGCCAAGCGGCGCGCGTTCGGCGATACCGTGATCGAAACGATCGCGCGGCACAGCCCGAATTTCAAGGATCTGATCCTGCACGCCGAGATCCGCACGCCGTGGGACATCGAGAACGAGGTGGGCCTGACCGAGGGCAACATCTTCCAGGGCGAGTTGACGATGGATCAGCTGCTGTTCAACCGGCCGATACCCGGATACGCGCAATACCGCGCGCCGGTGCGCGGCTTGTACCTGTGCGGCTCGAGCACGCACCCGGGCGGCGGCGTCATGGGCGCGCCCGGGGCGAATGCGGCGCGCGCCGTGCTCGACGACCTCGGGCGGACGCACTGAACATGGCGCGCGAAGGTGCGCGGCACGCTATGACTGCGCCGTGATCGGCGGCGGCCACAACGGCCTCGTCTGCGCGACGCTGCTCGCGCGCGCCGGCCGCAGCGTCGTCGTGCTCGAGGCCAATCGCGGTGCTCGGCGGCGCCGCGGCGACGCGCGAGTTCTGCGCCCGGCTTCCGGGTGTCGGCGTGCGCACACCTGCTGCACATGATGCCGGCGGACGCTGCGGCGCGAGCTGCGCCTGGAGAGCCATGGATTCGAGACGGCGGCGATGCGCATGCCGACGACGGCGCTCGTCGCAGGACGGCGCGCCGCTCGCGCTCGACGCGGCGGATGCCGGCCACGGCCGACGCGGCGGCATACGGCGCGCTACGACGCACGCCTGCGCCGCCTCGCCGCAGCGCTCGCGCCGATGCTTGATCGCGTGCCGCCGCGGCTCGGCAGCGGGCGCTGGTCCGAGGTCCGTCGCTGCTGCGACTCGGCTGGCGGGTGCGCCGCCTCGGAACCCGGGACATGCGCGAACTCCTGCGCATCGCCGGGATGAACGTGTACGACCTGCTGGAGGAGAATCTCGAGTCGTCCGCGCTGCAAGGGCGCGTTGGGCCTCGACGCCGTGCTCGGCACGAACTACGGGCCGCGCTCGCCGGGCACCGTGTTGACGCTGCTCCATCGGCTGGCCGCGCAGGGCGTCGCCGGGACGGCCGGCTTGTCGCAGCCCAAGGGAGGCATGGGCGGCCTTGTGCGCGGCGCTGGCGCGCGCCGCGTCGGCGGCGGGCGCGACGATACGCACCTCTGCGCCGGTCGCGCGCATCGAGGTCGACGGGACCGCGCGAGCGGCGTCGTGCTCGCGGACGGCGAGCGCATCGCGGCGGGCGCCGTGATTTCCAGCGCGGATCCCGAAGACGACGTTTCTCGGCCTGCTCGGCGCGCGTCATCTCGACACCGGCTTCGTGCGTCGCGTGACGCACTGTCCGCTCGCAGGGTCTCGCGGCGAAGCTGCATCTGGCGCTCGATCGGGTGCCGGAGTTCGACGGCGTGGGTCCGGAGCGCGTCGCCGGCAGGCTGCTGATCGCGCCGTCGTTGAGTACGGATCGAGCAGGCCTACAATCATGCGAAGTACGGCGAGTATTCCAGCTCGCCCGTCATGGAGATCACCGTGCCGACCGTCAACGATCCCGGCCTCGCTCCGGCGGGCGCGCACGTGCTGTCGGCGGTCGTGCAATACGCGCCGTACTCGCTGACGGGCGGGGTGGGAGCAGGAGCGCGACGCGTTTCGCCGACCTCGCGATCGACACGATCGCGCGCTATGCGCCGGGCTTGCGCCGCTCGATCGTCGCCTCGGAGCTTCTGACCCCGCTCGACATCGAGCGGGAATTTCACATCAGCGGCGGCCACTGGCACCATGGCGATCTCGCATTCGATCAATTCTGGATGGTACGCCCCGTGCCGGGCGCCGCGCAGTACCGCACGCCGGTCGCGGGCCTGTTCCTGTGCGGCGCGGGCTGCCATCCGGGAGGCGGCGTCATCGGCATCGCCGGTCGCAACGCGGCGGCGCAGGTCCTGCGGGAGGCCCCCTGACATGGAGCCGATGGACGTGCCCGCAAGCCATTTCAAAGCAGCCGCTGCTGAAGACGCCGTTTCACGCGCGCGCGCGCGCGCTGTGCGAGGTGGACAGCTATGTTCCCTGGGCCGGCTACACGACGGTCGACGTGTTCACGAGCGTCGAGCACGAGTATTTCGCGATACGCAACGCGGCGACGCTCTTACGACCTCACGCCGATGGTGAAGTACCGGATCGCGGGGCCGGATGCCTGCGCCTACTTGAACCGTCTGGTGACGCGCGATATCGCGCGGCTCGCAACGGACCGCGTCGCCTATTGCGTCTGGTGCAACGACGCCGGCCACATCATCGACGATGGCACGGTCTTCCGTCTCGGCGATGCGGAATTCCGGCTCTGCGCGGCGATGCGCCAGATCGACTGGCTGCTCGCCTCGGCGATCGGCTTCGATGTCGAGATCGAGGAGGTGACCGAGCGCATTGCCGCGCTCGCCTTGCAAGGGCCGACATCCTGCGCGGTGTTGAAGGCGGCCGGCGTCGAGGGTGTGGAAGGGCTCAAGCCCTTCGCGATCGGCCGCTACACGATCGGCTGCGCGCCGGTCATGATCTCGCGCACCGGCTTCACCGGCGATCTGGGCTACGAACTGTGGATGGAGCCAGCGGCCGCCGAATCGGTCTGGGACGCGTTGATGGCGGCGGGCCGGTCGCGCGGCATCCGCGCGATCGGTTCGCAGGCGCTCAACATCGCGCGCATCGAAGCGGGCTTCCTCAGCCCGAACGTCGATTTCGTGTCCGCGGAGCACAGCTTGCGCGTCGGCCGCGATCGTTCGCCGCTCGAACTCGGTCTCGAATGGCTGGTCGATTTCGACAAGGGCCACTTCACCGGACGGCGCGCGCTTCTCGCGGAGCGGCAGCGGGGCCCCGGGCGCCGGCTCGTTGGTCTCGACGTCGCCGGCAGCAAGCCCGCGCACAACGCCCTCGTTTATTCCGGCAAGAGCGGCAAGCGCGAGATCGGCAGCGTCACGTCGGCGGTCTGGTCGCCGACTTGCAAGCGCAACATTGCGCTTGCTATGGTCGATGCGCCGCATTTCGCGGCGGGCTCGACCGTCTGGGTGGAGATCTATCTGAACCGGGAACTGGTGTGGGAACGGCGCATGCTGCAAGCGCAGGTCGTCGAGCGCTCATTTTTCGCGCCCGCCCGGCGGCGCTGCCACGCCGCCGGCCGATTTCTAGGCGAATGATTTCCGCCCAGCAAAAATCGTTCGCCGATCGCCCATGGCTCGATCCCGGCGCGACGCCGCAGATCGTCATCGAGAACGCCACCAAGACCTTCGGCGCCGTCACGGCGGTCGACCACGTCAATTTGCGCATCTACCGCGGCGAGATGTTCGCGCTGGTCGGGGCGTCCGGCTGCGGCAAGACCACGCTGCTGCGCATGCTGGCGGGGTTTGCGAATCCGAGCGCCGGGCAGGATCTTGATCGAGGACGCCGACATGACCGGCGTGCCGCCGTACGAGCGCCCGGTCAACATGATGTTCCAGTCCTACGCGTTGTTTCCGCACATGAGCGTCGAGGAGAACGTCGGTTACGGCCTGCGGCGCATGCGCCTCGACGGCGCGGAGCGCAACAAACGGGTGCAGGATGCGCTCGAGATGGTGCAGCTCGGGCCGCTCGGCAAGCGCAAGCCGCATCAGTTGTCGGGCGGCCAGCGCCAGCGCGTGGCGCTCGCGCGCGCGCTGATCCGCAGGCCCAAGGTGTTGCTGCTCGACGAACCCTTGAGCGCGCTCGACAAGAAGCTGCGCGAACAGACCCAATTCGAGCTCATGAACATCCAGTACCAGGTCGGCATCACCTTCGTCTTCGTGACTCACGATCAAGACGAGGCCATGGCCCTGTCCACGCGCATCGCGGTGATGAACCGCGGCCAGGTCGTGCAGGTGGGGACGCCCGCGGAGATCTACGAGTTTCCGCAAAGCCGCTTCGTCGCGGACTTCGTCGGTACGACCAATTTGTTCGAGGGCACGGTGACCACGCTGCGATCAGGGGCTGATCACGATTCGACTGCCCCGAGACCGCGTGCGAACTGGTTGTCGAAGACGTCGGCCGCTTCGGCGCCGGGCAGCGCGTATGGCTCGCGCTGCGGCCGGAAAAGATCCGTTTGACCAAGGCGCCCGCGGCCGGAGCGCGCGTCAACCAGCTCAAGGGCATGGTTTGGGAACTCGGTTATCTCGGCAACCGGTCGACGTACCGGATCAAGACCGAATCGGGCAAGCTGGTCACCGTGTTCGCGCAGAACGAGAAGCGCAGCGCGGAATGGTCGATCGATTGGAGCGACGAAGTGTACTTGAGCTGGACCGCCGATTCGGCGGTTCTCCTGCAGCAATGAACGCCGGGAGGGGCGACCCACCATGATCCGATCATGCCGTAGATGGACTCTGGCGGCGGCAAGTCTTGCGCTGCTGCTCGGCGCGGCCTCGGCCTGCGCCGGCGAGACCCGCACCGTCGTGTTGATCGTCAGCGACGGACTGCGCTGGCAGGAGGTCTTCACGGGGGCGGATCCGCTGTTGCTCAATGACGTCCGCGGGCGGCAGTTGGCTGCCGGAGAAGCAATTGCGCGCACGCTATTGGCGCGACGACGCCGATGCGCGCCGGCAGGCGTTGTTCCCGTTCCTTTGGGGCACGGTCGCGAAGCACGGACAGATATTCGGCAATCAATTGAAGGGCAGCGTCGCGCACGTCACGAACGGGCTGGCGTTCTCCTATCCCGGCTACAACGAGATGAGCATCGGTTACCCCGACCCCCGCATCGATTCCAACGAGTACGGTCCGAACCCGAACGTGACGGTCTTCGAATGGCTGAACGACAAGCCGCGATTTCGCGGCCGGGTCGCGGTTTACGGAACGTGGAGCACGTTCGCCGACATCTTCAACGAGCCGCGCAGCAAGTTGGTGATGCAAACCGGCTGGAGTTTGCCGAAGGCGGCGCACGAGACGCCGCGCGCGGCGCTGTTGCGCGAACTGTACGCGACGACGACCGAGTTCGACGAAGAGGATGCGCCGAATTCCTTCCTGCAGGTCCCGTTGATCGACTACGTCAAGACGGGGCGGCCGCGGGTTCTGTTCGTCGGCTACGGCGAAACCGACAATTGGGCCCACCAAGGCCGCTACGACCTCGTGCTCGACAGCGCCCATCGATTCGATTTTTTCGTGCGGCAGCTCTGGGCAGACGATGCAGGCGATGCCGCAATACCGCGGGCATACCACGTTCATCATCACGACGGATCACGGCCGCGGCAGCGGTCCGGTGCAGTGGAAGGAGCACGGCGTCGACGAGAAGGGCTCCGAGAACGTCTGGGTCGCCGTGATGGGACCGGATACTCCAGGCCCTCGGCGAGCGGCGCAACGTTGCGCCGATCACGCAATCGCAAATCGCGGCGACGGTGGCGGCCTTGCTCGGCGAGGATTACGACCGCGCGGTGCCGAAGGCGGCTTCGCCGATCGCCGCGGTGCTGCCGCCGGCGTCGCCGTAGCCGCTCGGCGCGTCGGGCATGCTCAGGGCGCCGCCGTCTCCGCGCGCAGCACGACGCCGCCGAGCGTGCCGGTGATCGCGACGCGCCCGGCGGCGACCCCCTGGCGCCAGCGTGCCCGTAGCACGCCTCCGAAGCCCGTCCGACGCATCCAGGCGGACGCGCGCGCGCACGGGTCCGGCGCCCGCCATGGGCGCATCGATTTCGCCGCTGACGGCGAGATCCTCCGTCCAGCGCACCTCGTCCAGGTCGATGCGGATCGTCGTGGCCGCGGCGCAAGATATGAAAACTCCCGCCGCGCAGTCCGGGACCCGTGCCCGTCGAATTCTCCGCGGCGCGCACGAGCACGTCGCCGAGCGTCATGACGGTCGCCGCCGCGAGCCGCAATCGCCGCGCGTCGGCCCGGTTGCCGGGCAGCGCGCGCGCCGGCGCGAGATCGGCGCTGCGCTCGGCGAATTCCGGCACGAGCACGAGCGGCGGTACGCGCGCCGCACAGCGCGTATCCCCCGGACTCAAGGAGGCGATGAATCGACGTACGATTTTCGCGCCGCAGGCGCTGCGCGCGCGCGGCAGCGCATTGACGTGGAAGCTGTTGGCGATCACCACCTGCCGGCCGTGCTTGAACGCCTGCGCGACGGCCGCGCCCTCGGCGACCGACGTGATGTCGTCGAGTTCGCCCGAGATGATCAGTGCGGGTATGTCGGGATAGACCGCGTTGCGCGGTACGACGCGCGAGGCCGGATGACCGGCGGGGCTTACCGGCCAGCCGACGCATTGATCGAGGTAATTATAGTCGAGCGGCATCCCACGGTATTCGTCGATCGAGAACGGCGCGTAGGTGTCGGGAAGCTCGCGCTTGCGCCGCGCGATGGCTCGATCGCGGTCGCGCGCGCGCAGCGCGGGCGCAAGGCGCATGTCGAAGATCTGCGGCGGATCCTGGCACATGACGGCTGCCGCCAGGCCGGCGCTCCATTTCCTCTGGGTCGTCGGTCGGATCGCGCGAGTCGACGCCGGCCGTGGTCTCCGCCATCAACCGCAGGAGCGGAGCGGTGTCGCCGGCCGCGAATGCGCGCGCCGCCGCGTCGGTCTCGCGCGCACTCGCGATCGCCGGTGCGCTTGCGAACATCACGGTCGCGAGTTCGGCGGGATTGGCGACGAAGCGGTGTTCGCGGCCGTCGGCGTCGAATGCGGTGGCGGCGAACGGCGCGGCGCGCAAGCGCTCGAGCGCGGCAGCGATATGGGCGATCGAATCGCCGCGCAATCGCGCGCATGCCGGTGAGCGCCGGCAGACGATGTTGAATTTATCGCGCATCGCCGGCGCGTAATGCGTATACCAGGCGTAGTCGGGCCCATTGAGCGGATAGGCGCCGTCGAGCACGATCGACCGCAGCAGGCCGGGGTGCCGGACCGCGAATACCTGCTCGAAATACGTGCCGTAGGAGTCGCCGTACAGGTCGATGCGCCGGATCCCGAGCTTCCTGAGTATCGCGGCCAAGTCGTCCGCCGCGTACGCGGTGCTGTACAGCGCGGCCGCATCGCCGAGTGAGCGGCCGCACGCGGCAACGCCCTCTATCGTCCATCGAGGCGCGGTCTGCAAGGCGGCACAGTTCAGTGCTCGCCGACAGGCCGGTGCCGCGATTGTCCATCAGCAGCACGGCGCGCCGCGCGCGCAGCGGCCGGAACAGCGCGAGATAATCGGCGCGCGACAGCGTCGCCGGATACCCCGGGCCGCCCTCGGTCGCGACCAAGGTGCCGAGCGGCTTCGCCGTGCTGACGCTGCGGGTAGTACTCGAAGTGGATCGCGATTCGGCCGGCGACCGCTCCGGTCGGATCGAGCGGACGATCGAGCATGCCGCAATAAGCCGCGACGCCGCGGCAACGCGTCAGCGTCAGCGAGCCCACGGTGAGCGAGGCGGGCACCGCGGGCGGCGGCGGCGCGCGCCGGTCGCCCGCAGCACGACACCGAGCAGAATTGCAGCGAGCGGTACGCGCCATCCTCGCCAACGCCGGCCGTGGTCCGCACCCGAGTCTTCGGCAGCGTTCATCGGCGGTTCAAGTCCGCCGCGGACCGGCGATGACGACACGCTCGCGTGCGGCGGGTACCGCATGCAGTTCCCCGCCAAGTTCGCGCGCGGCCTTGTGGCCGGAATAGACCGCCGCCGCGATGATCGCCGGTTGGCGGCAATCGCCGATGCGGATGATCCTCGAGCCGTCTGTTTCCCCGTTCCGTGCCGAGGAGTTCATCATGGAGTGCGTCTTCGGGTTCGCGCGAAGTGACCAATACGAGGTGCGCGGCCGCGCGCTACAGTCTCGCGTCCCGTGTAGATGCAGGCGAAGCCGGCGCTCGAGCCGTCGAACGCGTGAAGCGCGTGCGCAACCGCCGGTGTTGCCGGCCGCATCGGTGGCGGTGGCGGTGAGGCTGTGGGCGCCGTCGGCCAGCGCCGCGGTGGTGATAGCTCCAGGCGCCGCTGCCATTGGCGGTGACGCTGCCGAGCAGGGTGGCGCCGTCGTAGACCTTGACGATGCTGTTGGCCTCCGCCGTGCCGGTCAGGGTCAGCGTGTTGTCATTGGTGATGCCGTCGCCGACCGTGCCGCTGTCGGTCGAGAACGAGGCGATGGTCGGCGCAACCGGCGCCGCCGTGTCGATGGTGACGCGCAGCGCGGTCGAGGCCGCGCCGGTGTTGCCGGCCGCATCGGTGGCGGTGGCGGTGAGGCTGTGGGCGCCGTTGGCCAGCGCCGCGGTGGTGTAGCTCCAGGCGCCGCTGCCGTTGGCGGTGGCGCGTGCCGAGCAGGGTGGCGCCGTCGATAGACCTTGACGTGCTGTTGGCCTCGGCCGTGCCGGTCAGGGTCAGCGTGTTGTCGTTGGTGATGCCGTCGCCGACCGTGCCGCTGTCGGTCGAGAACGAGGCGATGGTCGGCGCAACCGGCGCCGTCGGTGTCGATGGTGACGCTGAGCGCGGTCGAGGCCGCGCCGGTGTTGCCGGCCGCATCGGTGGCGGTGGCGGTGAGGCTGTGGGCGCCGTTGGCCAGCGCCGCGGTGGTGTAGCTCCAGGCGCCGCTGCCGTTGGCGGTGGCGGTGCCGAGCAGGGTGGCGCCGTCGTAGACCTTGACGTGCTGTTGGCCTCCGCCGTGCCGGTCAGCGTCAGCGTGTTGTCGTTGGTGATGCCGTCGCCGACCGTGCCGCTGTCGGTGGAGAACGAGGCGATGGTCGGCGCCACCGGCGCCGCCGTGTCGATCGTGACGCGCAGCGCGGTCGAGGCCGCGCCGGTGTTGCCGGCCGCATCGGTGGCGGTGGCGGTGAGGCTGTGGGCGCCGTTGGCCAGCGCCGCGGTGGTGATAGCTCCAGGCGCCGCTGCCATTGGCGGTGGCGGTGCCGAGCAGCGTGGCGCCGTCGTAGACCTTGACCGTGCTGTTGGCCTCCGCCGTGCCGGTCAGCGTCAGCGTGTTGTCATTGGTGATGCCGTCGCCGACCGTGCCGCTGTCGGGCGAGAACGAGGCGATGGTCGGCGCCACCGGCGCCACCGTGTCGACGGTGACGCTGAGCGCGCGTCGAGGCCGCGCTGGTGTTGCCGGCGGCATCGGTGGCGGTGGCGGTGAGGCTGTGGGCGCCATTGGCCAGCGCCGCGGTGGTGAAGCTCCAGGCGCCGCTGCCATTGGCGGTGGCGGTGCCGAGCAGCGTGGCGCCGTCGTAGACCTTGACCGTGCTGTTGGCCTCGGCCGTGCCGGTCAGCGTCAGCGTGTTGTCATTGGTGATGCCGTCGCCGACCGTGCCGCTATCGGTCGAGAACGAGGCGATGGCGGGCGCCACCGGCGCCGCCGTGTCGACGGTGACGGCTCAGCGCGGCCGAGGCCACGCCGGTATTGCCGGCGGCATCGGTCGCCGTGGCGGTGAGGCTGTGGGCGCCATCGGTCAGCGCCGCGGTGGTGATAGCTCCAGGCGCCGCTGCCATTGGCGGTGGCGCGTGCCGATCAGCGTGGCGCCGTCGAAGACCTTGACCGTGCTGTTGGCCTCCGCCGTGCCGGTCAGCGTCAGCGTGTTGTCATTGGTGATGCCGTCGCCGACCGTGCCGCTGTCGGTCGAGAACGAGGCGATCGTCGGCGCCGCCGGCGCCACGGTGTCGACGGTGACGCTCAGCGCGCGTCGAGGCCGCGCCGGTGTTGCCGGCGGCATCGGTGGCGGTGGCGGTGAGGCTGTGGGCGCCGTTGGCCAGCGTCGCGGTGGTGAAGCTCCAGGCGCCGCTGCCGTTGGCGGTGGCGGTGCCGAGCAGCGTGGCGCCGTCGTAGACCTTGACCGTGCTGTTGGCCTCCGCCGTGCCGGTCAGGGTCAGCGTGTTGTCATTGGTGATGCCGTCGCCGACCGTGCCGCTGTCGGTCGAGAACGAGGCGATGGTCGGCGCCGCCGGCGCCACCGTGTCGACGGTGACGCTGAGCGCGCCGAGGCCGCGCTGGTGTTGCCGGCGGCATCGGTGGCCGTGGCGGTGAAGCTGTGGGCGCCGTTGGCCAGCGCCGCGGTGGTGAAGCTCCAGGCGCCGCTGCCGTTGGCGGTGGCGGTGCCGATCAGGGTGGCGCCGTCGAAGACCTTGACCGTGCTGTTGGCCTCCGCCGTGCCGGTCAGCGTCAGCGTGTTGTCATTGGTGATGCCGTCGCCGACCGTGCCGCTGTCGGGCGAGAACGAGGCGATGGCCGGGCGCCACCGGCGCCGCCGTGTCGACGGTGACGCTCAGCGCCGCCGAGGCCGCGCCGGTGTTGCCGGCCGCATCGGTGGCCGTGGCGGTGAGGCTGTGGGCGCCGTTGGCCAGCGCCGCGGTGGTGAAGCTCCAGGCGCCGCTGCCGTTGGCGGTGGCGCGTGCCGAGCAGCGTGGCGCCGTCGAAGACCTTGACCGTGCTGTTGGCCTCCGCCGTGCCGGTCAGCGTCAGCGTGTTGTCATTGGTGATGCCGTCGCCGACCGTGCCGCTGTCGGTCGAGAACGAGGCGATGGCCGGGCGCCACCGGCGCCACGGTGTCGACGGTGACGCTCAGCGCCGCCGAGGCCGCGCCGGTGTTGCCGGCGGCATCGGTGGCGGTGGCGGTGAAGCTGTGGGCGCCGTTGGCTCAGCGTCGCGGTGGTGAAGCTCCAGGCGCCGCTGCCATTGGCGGTGGCGCGTGCCGAGCAGGGTGGCGCCGTCGATACATCTTGACCGTGCTGTTGGCCTCCGCCGTGCCGGTCAGCGTCAGCGTGTTGTCATTGGT
>CAVQYI010000013.1:0-35092 GCA_963718135.1 uncultured Pseudomonadota bacterium
CGCCCGCCTCTTTCGATACACCGATCAAATAGTTACATCACCGAAGAACCGCTGCGTGTGAACTGCGTGTGACCATGGGCGGTTAACCGTAACCCGACCGTTGCGACGCCGTGCCGATACACTCCATCACCGTGGTATTGGTTGCCTTAATGCCATTTTAGAGCCATAATATATGCCATGAAGACTACCATAGATTCGGCCGGGCGAATCGTAGTGCCCAAATCGCTACGCCAGGCACTCAACATCAAGCCTGGCCAGGCTCTTGATATTCGCGTCGGCGATGGGCGACTCGAAATCGAGATCTCCGCGACGCCGATGACTTTGCAAAAGCGAGGGAAGGATGTCGTCGCGATCCCGGAGATCGAGCTGCCCACGCTCACTGCCGATGTAGTGCGTGAAACTCTGGAGCACATTCGTCGGTGACAGCGGCTGACACCAGCGTCGTCGTTGCTGCGTTCGCATCATGGCACGAACACCATGAGCGAGCGCGCAAGGCGCTCGATGGCGGCCTGCGTATGATCGATCATTGCGCGCTGGAAACCTATTCGGTGTTGACTCGACTGCCGCCCCCGCACCGCTGTACGGGCGCGGTGGTACGCGATTTTCTCCGACGGCGCTTCGCCGAGCCTTTCCTCCGACTGGATGAACGAGCGTACAAGGATTTTGTTCTGGCGTTGCCCGAGCACTCGGTGGCCGGCGGTGGCGCCTATGACGCCCTCGTCGCTGCAACCGCGGTAGCGCATTCAGCGCCGCTGATCACCTGCGACCGTCGTGCGGCGTCGATTTACGAGTCTTACGGTGTGCGAACGACCTTTATCGGCTGATGTGCGGCGAACTCCGCGCGAGCGTGATTCCGAAGCGGGTGATGGGAATCGATGCGACGAGGCGGGCGAATTCGGGCTTGCAAGAAACTGCCTGGCTGAGCAATGAAGCGCAAATGTCAGCGCGTCCGCAATCAAAGCGCGGGGTCCTTCCACGTCGCTGGCGGCTCGGGGCTTTCGCCCGACTCGATCATCAGCGCACGCCACGCATCCTGTTCCCGGGGATGTTCCGCCTCCGCACGCACAATCGGCATGTACCACCGTCCGAAGTAGGCATCTTGGCCCAGCGCCAGATAGACCAGGCTCGGCATCCGCAGGCGCGCGTACCGCTCCAGGTATTCCAGCTGCCGGTGAGTGGATCGCGCCATGCGGCCCTCGCGCGTATCGGCAGGCCACTGCCGCGCCGCATCGTTCGACCCCACGGCGAGATACAGCAGATTGTCGCCATGCTCGAGCGCGGTGAGCGCCCGACGACAGGCATCGGTCCGGCCCGCCTGCGCCGAGCCGCGGCTTCCGCAAAGATGATCCATCGCAATCATGGGCTGAAGATTCACCATCGTATTGGCGTTCTGCGCGGCCCATGAATAGGCGTCCTGCGCGTCGGCGCCGCCGATCTCGTGCAGTGCGTGAAACAGAACCGGCACGAGCCGCGTGCCGTAGCTGTCGACCCGCTTCGCGCCGCCGATGGCGTTCAGCGCGGCATCGATGCCGGCCGAATCGTGGTGCGCGTAGGCCACCGCGAGATCATCCAGCCACACCGCGCCGTTGTCCGGATCGAGCCGCCGCAGTTGCGTGCCGAGTGCCGCGTAATCGCAATGCGGGTTCCAGGCCTTGCAGTAGGTCATTTCCAGCATCACCAGATCCGCACGGCCCGGCGCCTTCGCGGCCGCTGCGGCGAGCCACTCGTACCGTTCGCGCGCATTCCATGGGACGAACAGACCGCCGGCTATCGCCCGGGCGCGCGCCTGCGGTGAACCCAGGGTATCCAGTCGATAGGTCATGAACACCGCGGCGGCGGCGAGCGCATCGGGGTTGCCGTTGGCGACGAGCCGAGCCGTCACGCGCCGTTCCTCGGCGATCTCATCGGCTTTCATCGCCGCGAATTGAAGAGCCTGGTTGCGCGCCCCCAGGGCCGCATCGATCGGCGGCGCCGGGAAAGTCACGGCGGCGAGCGCGCTTACCGCCATCAGCACGTACAGCGGCGCCGCCGCGAAGCGCCACCAACGCCTCGGGGACGCGAGCACGATGCGCAGCCGCCGCTCGAGCCGCGAGCGCCGCCCGAACACGCCTGGCGCCCCGGGCGGTGCCGGCAACGTGCGCGTCGCTACCTCGAGCAACGCCTTCCCGTACGCTTGCGGCTCCGCGCCCCGGCGCACCAGCCGCGCATCGCAGTCCACCTCGACCGCGAACCGCAGCCGCCGCCATTGCCACATCAGCGGCAGGTTCCATGGGAACAGCGCAAACAGGATCGCGCCGCTCAGCAGCCAGCGCCCGTCGTGTGCGGCGAGGTGTTCCCGCTCGTGCTCGAGCACCGCCGCGCGCGTCGCCGGCAGTTCCTGCTCGAACCAGCGCGGCACCACGATCCGCGGCCTCGTGATCCCGAGCACCGCGGGACCGAGATCCTCGGACACCCGCACCTCGACCCCGTCGATCACGCGAACGGGCCACCCACGCGACCGCCGGACCAGGGCCCGACTCGCGAGGATCAGCCGCGCGAGCAACCCGACCGTGAGTAGCGCCCAGGCGATCCCGAAGGCGATCTGCAGTCGCGTGTAAAGTCTCCGGGTCCACAGTCGATGCAGCGGTCGTGGCGCACCCGCGATGCCGCGTACGGTCGCGCCCCGTCGGGCCGAGATGGGAACCGACGCCGACAGCGCCGCCCCAACCGCGGCCGATGAACTCGCTACGGCTGGCTTCACCACGGCCGCCGCAGCGGCTGCTGGCGGCGGCACCGGGATCTCGAACGGCGACTGATCCGGCAGCGCGCCGGCAAGGTTCCACACCGGCACCGCGATCGACAGCGCGAGCGCCGCGATCCACACGAAGCGCCGCGGCCAGCGCAGGCTCGAGAGGATCCGTTCGGCAAGCCACGCCGTGATCGCGACGAGCGCCGAGATCAGCAGCGCGTAGCCCGCCGCACCGATCATCCGCGCTCCCGCTTAGGTCGTTCCAAGATCTCCCGCAGGCGCGCGATCTCGGTATCGCTCAGCCGCTCGTTCTCGGCCAGATGCGCGAGCAGCCCCGCGGTCGAGCCACGAAAGAACTTGGCCACGACCGCCGCCAGCGCCCGTCGGCGGGCGCTGGCGCGCGCGATGCGTGCCGAGTAGCGATGCGCTCGCCCTTCCTTGATTCGCGTCACCGCCCGCTTCGCCTCGAGTGTGCGCAGCATCGTAAGCACGGTCGTGTAGGCAAGGCGCTCACCGAGACGCGCATGCACCTCGGCCACGGTCGACGGTCCGTGCTCCCAGAGCACGTTCATCAGATCGGCCTCCCGCTCGGTCAGTCGCACCGGCATCTTTGGGCCATTCGTATTACTAATGACATAGTAATTAAGCTCACGATGAACACTCGTGTCAATCGCCGCCCGCAAGGCGACGCAACGACCGTACATCGGGTGAAGGCGTTAAGAGCCGATAGGGATGTGGAGCGGGCGATGGGAATCGAACCCACGGGGACGTTGCGTCCGATGGCTGGAAATCCAGTGGTCTGCCGTTGCATCGACACTCAAGTGTGATTGGCGTGTGAATTTTGGCGTCATCCGGGGCCACGTAGGGATACGTGAGCCAACCTCCGTGACTTCTGCTGTGTCAGGCGGCATTGTGACGACTCCGCCGCAAGATTCCCGACGCTATTCCTCTTTGTAGCCCGCTTCCAGTTGATGTCGAACCGCGAGAATCAACACCACTTCCTCGGCGGGCATCCAACGATATTTCGCCACGTAGCCGAACCTGCCGCGCGATAGTATCAATTCACGGCGGCCGTCTTCGGCTTGGCGGCCCAGCAACGGATGATCCGCGAGTAACTCAAAGGCTCGCCGAACGCTGAGCATCCGCTCGCGCGCAAGCTTTGGGTTATGGTCCGCGAGGAAGTCGAATAACCGCTCAAGATCGGCGAGCGCTCGGATGGTTATTTGGACGCGCGCCATGTGCGCGCTCGCGGACGGCGGACCGCCTTTCCTGCAGCGCGAGCCTCGAGATAGTCAAATGCGGTCGCTAATGGAACAGCCTTGCCGCTCGCCATCGTTTCAATCTCGGAAATGGCCGCATCCTTCGCGAATCGCTCGCGAATCTCCGCCCGATCCGCCTCCTGACTCAATGCCTCGACCATGAAGGCGTGCGTTGTTTTATTGGCGGCGCCGGCGAGTCGCTGGATACGACGCTTGAGGCCTTCCGGAAGCTTGAGACTTGTGGCGGCCATGTAGAACGCTCCGCATGTACTAGGTAGTCAAAAAGTACTACCCACGCCCATCAAAGTCAAGTTTTGGAGGGAAGCGCCTCCTCCATTTCCGTGGAGCACCGCCCAAATCATCCGACGGATTGTCGGTGTCGGTCGACCATGGGGAAACGGCAATGATCCGCGAGGCACAACTCCGGGGCAGGCAAACCGGTCGGATGTTGGATCATGTTGCCTCGCCCGCCGGTAACCCGGTCGCCAAGTTCCGTGTGCGAATGCCACGACGATCGCCCCGATCGGTCGTTCGGAATTCCGAGCAAAGCCATATTGACCGGTGAATCCAATTTTTGAGGAGGACAACTTTGATCGGCGAACGAAAATTGCGGAGCAGGGGTGCGGCACAACCGATCGGATTTCAGTAACATAACCAATATGGTTATAGCGACCAGCGTGAAAGGGCGAGATGCCCTAGACCAACATACGCAATCGCTTGACCACAGTAGATGGCCCCTAGGGCCAGCACCGATGAATTGCCCCGAAGGATCAGGACAGCCCAAGCGTCCACTAGAAACGATGTACCCACCAAGCCAACCGCAAACAAAGCGATGCGAGAGAATTTTTCATCAACAAGATCGATATTGCTTGAATAAGAGACTACAAATGGGAATGCCGCCGCGAAGAACGTGAGCGCGCACGAGCTCCCACCGAACTCCCAGGACCAATTCGACTGCGCTCGGGAAAATAGAAATCTATTAAAGGCGATCGCAGATACGACACACGTAAAGCCCGCAATAACGCCCAGAACGCGGTGCGTCCACGCGAAAAGACCGCGATCGACGAGCAGGCGATCCATGCGGCGGCCGAGGCGCCGCGCGAGCGTGACGTCATTCATTTAACGATTAGCCTGAACGCCGCGGCGCGGGTGCCATTGTTCGGGCACTATATCCATATCGTGAACGCCCCACGCAATAGTTAGCCCGCACCCGGGTTCTTGGCCATAATTACACAGGCTCGATCATGCCAGACCGTGCACTCGATCGTCTCCCAACCCATGCGCGCATAGAGAAGCTCCTGATCGAGTGTGAAGAGGTAGAGGCGGCCAATGCCCATGGCTCGCGCCTTGCCTTCAACGACACGACACAGAGCGCTTGCAACTCCCCGTCGGCGGTAGGCTGGCGAGACGTAAACACCACCTGGCCATGGGCCAAGGTCTTCGCGGCCATGAAGGTCTGTGGCACGAAGCGCGGCGGTTCCAATGACCTCTTCGCCGGAGTGCGCGACCCATGCGATTGGCATGGCGTTGCGATTCTCATGAGCCCGGAACTTGGCGGCACGCGCCACTGCCGTGTCGTCCGGGAAGGCGAATCGCCAGTGCTCCAGCACGCCGGGTATCAGGGCGGCTGCCATATGCGGAATATCAACGAGGTAGCTAATTTGCATGCGGCAACGAGCAGCGCCCTCTAATACTAGGTTGAGCGACGCGCGAGCCCTGCGACATCGGGCTATGGCTCATTGTCTCAAGCATCGACCCCCTCCGACGAACGAAGCTACCCGCGCGTTTTCTCCAACCGTTTGTTAAATGCCGACCCCGGTACACAGAGCCGATACCAGCGATGACGGCAATAGAATGCGGTGCTTTCGATCCTGCCATCGAAGGGTTAAGAAGTCGACTGCCTTTCCCCGTGTCCGGCCCACGCTTTGCAGCATGCGCAGGTCGTGCCGCCCATAAAGGTATCCCCCAGGAAGTACGACCCTTAGCGTTCCGCATTCAAAAATATATGTAACCCTATATGCATACGCCAAGAGAACCCCACCACAAGGACGAGGAACCCTACGAAAGAGAAAAATCCCGTCTCAAAGGCAGTGGGCACTATGCCGTTTGATTCACGCGCGAACTTAAACTGCGAACCGGCGTCGACTATTGACCGTCCTTCTGTGAGGAGCAATCAAGCAAATCACGATATTGTGACGCCAGCCGGCGTGCAAATTGAACGCCCGTTCACAGTCGGTGTGGCAGGTGTGATTGGAGCGGGCGATGGGAATCGAACCCACGGCTCAAGCTTGGGAAGCTTGGGTATTACCATTATACGACGCCCGCGTCCGCGCCAGTGTATTCGCGCCGCGCACCACCGTGCAAATCCCAGTCGAACTTCGCCCGACGGTCGATCGGCGCGCGTCCAAGGACCCGCGCGCACTCAATTGTTGCATGCGCGCATCGCGATGCTTATTCAGCATAACCCTCACGTCGCTTGGCATGGCCCTCTTATTGCTTGCTGGGGCCAGTTTGTCTATCCTCGTCCTCCGCCTCGGACCCGGCGTGATGCGTTGCTGATGTGCAACATGCATGGGTCGCGATGGCCCTATCAGGCGGCGACTCGCCGCCGCTCATTCGAGAACATCAATTCGGAGGGATTCATGACGACTTCTTGGACGCGCGTGACACGCGCAACGATTGCCTCGGTGCTGCTCCTGGGGGCGGTCACCACTGTCGCCGCCGAGACGGCGGCCACTGGGACCCTCGAAGAGATCGTCGTGACGGCGCAGAAGCGCAAACAGAACCCGCAGGACATCGGCATCTCGCTGTCCGCGATCACCGGCAAGGATCTGGCGACGCTCGGCGACTCGACCGCGACCGACATCACGAAGTCGATGCCGGCCGTCGTGCTGACCCAGCCGAACGGGCCCTCGTCGTTCAGTCTCGCGATCCGCGGCGTCACGCAGAACGACTTCGCCGATCACCAGGAAAGCCCCGCCGCAATCTACGTCGACGACGTCTACGTCAGCCAGATGGCGGGCCTCGCGTTCTCGCTGTTCGACATGGACCGCGTCGAGGTGCTGCGCGGCCCCCAGGGCACGCTGTTCGGCCGCAACGCGACCGGCGGTCTCGCGAACTTCATCACGAACCGGCCGACCGACGAGACGGGCGGATACCTCGACACGACCTTCGGCTCGCACAATTTGCTGCGCGTCGAGGGCGCGATCAACGGCCAGCTGTGGGACAACGTCGACGGGCGATTCTCGTTCGTCTCGAACCACTATGATCCCTTGTTCACGAACGTCGCCGGCGGCGCGGTAAATTCCGAGAACGGCAACGACTACGGGCTGCGCGGCCAGTTGCTGTTCAAGCTGCCGAACAGCGCGGAACTGCTGTTGAATGCGCACGGCAGCCGCGAGAACGTCAACGCGGGATCCTGGGAAGAGTATGCGACGCTGCCGGGCGCGAACGGCTACGACTCGCTGCTGCCGTCGAACGTGAACGCCTACGGCACCTGCCCGGGCTGCAACGCGACCGGCTTGCCGAACAGCGGGCCGTTCACGATCCGCGACAACCTCAGCGGCTACGCGAAGATCAAGACCGGCGGCTTCACCGCGAAGTACACGCAGGACTTCGGCAGCACGACCTTCACCGTGATCGGCGACTACTCGTCGCTGCGCAAGGACTATCAAGAGGACTCCGACGCGTCGCCCTATACGCTGTTCGAGTTCTTCAACGGCAGCAACGTCAACCAGCAGTCGCTCGAAGCGCGCCTGAACGGCAAGAGCGGCAAGTTCGACTGGACCGGCGGACTCTACGGCCTGCGCATCAACGGCAATTACTACGAGGGCTGGATCGGCCCGGCCTACTTCTCGGCGCAAGAGTTCAACACGCCGACGAATCCGAACAATGGCTACGCGGGCGGCCTGCCGGGCCCGTGGCCCTACGGCGACTACAACACCTATTGGACGACCGGCGGCGTGCCCGGCGCCGACGGCGGCATTCCGGAGACGAAATCCCCGTATAGCCTGCTGACGAAATCCTACGCCGCGTTCGGTCAGCTCGAATACCGCGCGACCGACCTGATCGGCTTCACCGTCGGCGCGCGCGTCACGAGCGACAAGAAGGACTACAACTTCACCTGGTATCCGTACGAGTACTTCCCGCAGAACGTCACGAACCAGATCAAGGTGCTGACGCCGCCGACGGGCGCGACCCTGTTGAGCTATCAGGGCAACCGCAGCGACACGCTGTGGAGCGGCAAGGCCCAGGTCGATTTCCATCTGGCGAAGAACCAGCTCGCCTATTTCAGCTACAACCGCGGCGTCAAGGGCGGTGGCTTCAGCGCGCCGCTGTTCCCGATCACGATCACCGACTTGTCGACGATGACCTTCAAGCCGGAGACCTTGACCTCGTACGAAGTCGGCTACAAGTCGGAATTCTTCGACCACCGGCTGCGCTTCAATGCGGCCGCGTATTACTACGACTACAAGGACTACCAGGCGCTGATCTACACGATCACGCTCGAACAGCTGATCGTGAACGCGGACGCGACCCACAAGGGCGCCGAGGCCGAGCTCGATTGGGCGCCGAACGATGCGTGGCGCTTCGGCGTCGGCGTCTCGTACGTCGATGCGATCGTCAAGAACGTCGCCGGACGCTGCTGCACGGCCGCGGGTGCGCCGGTCACCGGCGACTACGTTCCGGGCAACGCGCCGCGCTGGACGGGCAACGCGATGGCGAGCTACACGCTGCCGGTCGGCAACGGCAAGCTCTCGTTCCAGGTCGACGGCAATTACCTGTCGCGGTTCTGGTTCAACCTGTCGGACATCCCGGCGGTCGAGCAGGCGGGCTTCGGCCTCGCGAACGTGCGCGTGAACTACTCGCCGGCCGGCGACAAGCTGCAAGTCGGCGCCTCGGTCGAGAACGTCGCGAACAAGCACTACGGCGTCATGGGCTTCGACAACACCGGCATCAACGGGCTCGCCCAGGTCTATCCGGGCATGCCGCGCTGGTTCAAGGTGCACGTCAACTACAAGTTCTGAGGACCTAAAGGCCGGCGCGCGACGAGCGCCGGCCGTGCGATGGACGCGGGCGGGATGAACATCCCGCCCGCTTTTTTTTGCGGCGCTTGCTAGAGCGTCGCGGTGAACGGCGCGACGTCGCGCGTCCAGCCGAACGGGTCCGGCGCGCGGCGTTCCTGGATCGCGAGCAGCGCCTCGCGCAGCGTCTTCGCGACCACATCGAGTTTCGCCGGCGCATACTCGCGTCCGTCGCGGTCCGCGAGCACGCTGATCGGGCTCACGATCGCGGCGGTGCCGCAGGCGAACACCTCGCTGCACTCGCCGCTCGCGATGTCCGCGAGAAGCTCGTCGATCGGCATGCGCCGTTCGCGCAGTTCCATGCCCATCCGCCGCGCGAGCGCGATCAGGGAATCGCGCGTGATGCCGGGCAAGATCGCGCCGTCGAGTTCCGGCGTGTGCAGCTCGCCGCGGATCACGGCGAACAGGTTCATGCCCGAGAGCTCCTGGATGTAGCGCTGGTCGCGCGCATCGAGCCACAGCGCGACCGTGTAGCCGCGCGCGGCCGCGGCGCTCGAGGCGCGCAAGGAGGCCGCGTAGTTCGCCGACGCCTTCGCGGCGCCGACGCCGCCGACGGCGGCGCGCACATCGAGCCGCTCGACGGCGACGCGCATCGGGCCCGTCGCATAGCTCTCCACCGGATTGGCGATGACCATGAAGCGGAATTCGTTCGAATTGCGCAACAAGTACCCCGACTCCGTGCCGAACAGGAACGGCCGCAGGTACAGCGCCTTGCCGGTCGCGTTCGGGATCAACGGCCGGCACGCGCCCGCGACCGCGTCGAGCGCATCGAAAAACAGCGTCTCCGGCACCTTCGGCATCGCGAGACGCTCGGCCGAGCGCGCGAGGCGCTGCCAGTTGTCGTGCGGGCGGAACAAGTTGGGCCATGCGTGGCCGACGCAATAGGCCTTCATGCCTTCGAATACGAGCTCGGCATAGTGCAGCACGCGCGCACCGGGCAGGATCTCGATCGGCCCGTACGGCAAGAGTTCGCCGTTGTCCCATGCACCGTCGCGCCATTGCGCCGAGAACATGACCGGCGCGACGACCGCGCCGAACCCGAGACGCTCCGGGAGCGTGAACGCTTTGACTGCGGCCGCGACTTTCGGCGAAACGACGTAGCGACTCATGGTTCAGCGCCTGAGGTACGAATCGGTGCCGGAGAGCCAGTCCTGGCGCGGCGGATTGAATACATCCACATCCAGCGTGTCTTCGAGCGCGAGCGCGCGGTGCGGCAGATTCGACGGGATCACGATGACCTCGCCTGCGCCGACGACGAGTTCCTGATCGTCGTTCGCGCCGAACCAGAAGCGCATCGAGCCCTCGAGGATGTAGGTGATCTGTTCGTTCTCATGCGCGTGCCGCGGCACGTCGACGCCTTTTTTCAAATAGACGTGCGCGATCATCATGCGCTCGCCCGTGACGAGCTTGCGGGTGAGGCCCTCCTTGAGCGACTCCGCCTTCAGGTCGTTCCACCGATTGAGCTTGACCGCAGCGATCTTCTGTTCGTTCATGACCGGATTCCCCACAAGTTCAGCGAAACTTATCGTCGACCGGCACGCCGAGTCCGGTGACCAGGCGGTTCGTCTCGTTCGCGAGGCCGACGATCGCGAGCATTTCCGCGAACTGCGCGCTCGTCATGCCTTTCGCGCGCGCGGCGGCGCTGTGCGAAGCGATGCAGTAATTGCAGCCGTTGGTCACGCTGATCGCGACGTACAGCAGTTCCTTGGTCACGGGATCGAGCGCGCCCGGGCCCATGACCTCCTTGATGTTCGACCAGATGCGCCGCAGGGTCGGCGGATCGTTCGCGAGCGCCTTCCAGAAATTGTTGATCCAGTCGGTCTTGCGGGTCGCCATGATGTCGTCGTAGACGGCCCGCACCTCGGGACTCGCGTCGGCATATTCGATCAGCGGCGCCGCGGCGCTCATGCCGAGGCCGCTCATGGCACGATCGCGACGACGCGCGCGGGGAAGCCCGAGCCGTCGCCCACCTTCGGGAACGTGACCCAGACCACGCCGCCCGCCTCGGGCACTTGGTCGAGATGCGCGAGGAGCTCGATCTGGTAGTGATTCAGGCCGAGGATGTACGATTCCAGCGAGTAGTCGTCCTTGGTCGTCGCGGAGCCGGGATCCGTATCGGTCGTCTCATGACCGGAGGCCATGATGCCGCGGTCCTCGTACAGCAGCTTGAGGACGGGCTTGCTCCAGCCCGGGTAGTGATAGACGCCCTTCGCGTCGCGGTTCATCATCTTCGTCTCGCTCGGCCACCGCTTCGACCAGTCGGTGCGCATCGCGACGAACGCACCACGCGGAATGCGGCCGTGGCGCTTCTCCCACGCATGGATGTCCGCGAGCTGCAGCGTGTAGTCCGGGTCCTTCGCGACCTTCTCGTGCACGTCGATGACCACGAGCGGCATCAACATTTGCTTCAAAGGTATGTGATCGACGGTATTGAGGCCGTCGTGGAAATGCGCCGGCGGATCGACGTGCGTTCCCCACTGGCCGATATGGCAGTATTCGTTGATCCGGAATCCGTCCTTCTTGATCGTGTAGAGCGTCTTCACGCGCTCGTTCGGCGCGCCCTTCCAGTGCGGAATACCCGGCGCAAACGTGTGGGTCAGGTCGACGAATCGATGCGACTGCATGACGGCGAGCGCCTCGTCGAGAGTCATCGACTGACCGGCCGCGGCGACGCCGACACCGACCGATGACGCCGCGATCGCGACGGCAAAGAAAACACCGCGAGCCAATGCGCGCATGAACATCCTCCTAGGCAAAGAATTCCAGTTGCGGGATGGCCAAGAATATCACGCGCCCACGGCCGCCGCAGCGGCGCGATGGCGCGCCCGCGGCCGGCTCAGCCGCGCCGCGACAGGGCTGCGAGCGCCTCTTGATAGCGGGCCTGCGCCTCGACACCGTCCGCCACCGTGTACTCGAGATCGCGCACGAGGCCGTTGGCGAGCCCGTACACCCAGCCGTGAATCTCGAGCGGCTGGCCGCGCTCCCACGCATCACGCGCGATCGACGTCTGGCAGACGTGGGTCACCTGTTCGAGGACGTTCAGTTCGCACAGCCGGTCGACGCGCTGCGCGTGATCGGAGATCCCGCCGAGCTCGGCGTCGTGCTGTTCGCGCACGTCCTGCACGTGGCGCAGCCAGTTGTCGCTCAAGCCGATCCGCTCGTTCGCGAGCGCCGCGCGCACGCCGCTGCAGCCGTAGTGGCCGACGACGATGATGTGCTGCACTTTGAGCACGTCCACGGCGAATTGCATGACCGTGAGGCAGTTCAGGTCCGAGTGCACGACGACGTTGGCGACGTTGCGGTGGACGAACAGCTCGCCCGGCGGCAGGCCGACGATCTCGTTCGCCGGCACGCGGCTGTCCGAGCATCCGATCCACAAGTAGCGCGGCGACTGTTGGCGCGCAAGGCGCGAAAAGAAATCCGGATCGTTCTTGCGGACCGCCTCGGCCCAATTCCGGTTGCTGTCGATCAAGTGCTGGAGCGACTTCACGGACGCGATTGTAGCCGGATACCGATATCTGCGTCGCGCGCGGCGCGGCCGACGAGCGGCCACGACGCGATATTTTTCGTCCCGGACTTCGATCCCGGGGAAAAACACCGATAATGGCGGCGGCTTGCGGCTCATACCGCGCCGTCCTTCAGGTAAACACTAGGAATATCGCGCGATGAGCATCCATGACGTAACGCCCGGGTCGCACGTGCCCGAGGAATTCAACGTGATCATCGAGATCCCGATGAATGCCGACCCGATCAAATATGAGGTCGACAAGCAAACCGGGGCCTTGTTCGTCGACCGTTTCATGATGACGGCGATGCATTACCCCGCGAATTACGGCTACGTCCCGCAGACGCTCGCCGCCGACGGCGACCCGGTCGATGTGCTCGTGCACACGCCGTTCCCGCTGTTGCCGGGCATCGTCGTGCGCTGCCGTGCGGTCGGCGTGCTGCGCATGGAGGACGACGCCGGCGCAGACGCGAAAGTCCTGGCGGTGCCGACCGACAAGATTTGCCCGCTGTTCGCGCATTGGCAGACGATCGCCGACGTGCCCGCGATCAGGCTCAAGCAAATCCAGCATTTTTTCGAGCATTACAAGGATCTGGAGCCCGGCAAATGGGTCAACGTCGTCGGCTGGGCCGGGGTCGAGTCCGCGCACGCGGAAATCCTGGACGGCATCCGCCGTCATGCCGAACCGTAGAGCCGCATGATGCGCATCGCCCCGGCGCCGCGCGACGCCTTGCTGATCGGCATCGCCGGCGTCGCGATCCTGCTCGCGGCAACCGGCGCCGCCTACCGGCCGCCGGCGCCGGCCGCCGCGCATGCGCCCGCGACGCGATTCTCGGCGGATCGTGCGAAGGGCGTGCTGCAGGAACTCGTCGGCGACGGCACGCCACACCCGATCGGCAGCGCGGCCGACGCCGCCGTGCGCGGCAGGATCGTCGCCCGCCTCGCGGCGCTGGGGTTTGCACCGCAACTGGAAACGGGGACCGCGTGCGACGACGAGGGGGATTGCGGCAGGCCGGTCAACATCGTCGCGCGACTGGACGATGGAACCGCGGCGGGCGCCGGCGCGGTGTTGCTCGCCGCGCATTACGATTCGGTGCCGGCCGGCCCCGGCGCCGCCGATGACGGCGCCGGCGTCGCCGCGGTCCTCGAGATCGCGCGTACGCTCAAGAGCCTGCCGCCGACGCGCCGTCCGATCATTCTGCTGATCGACGACGGCGAGGAAGCGGGGCTGCTCGGCGCGGAACTGTTCGTGCACCGCCACCCGTGGGCGAAAACGGTCCGCGCCGCCGTCAATCTCGAGGCCCGCGGCACGTCCGGCCCGAGCCTGATGTTCGAGACCGGCAGCGCGAACCGCTGGTTGATGCAGCTGTACGGCCGTGCGGTGCGCCGGCCGATGACGAACTCGATCTACTACTTCGCGTACAAGCAATTGCCGAACGACACGGACTTCACCGTGTTCAAGACGGTGCACTATCAAGGCTTCAATTTCGCGTTCATCGGCGACGTCGACCATTACCACACGCCGCGCGACGATTATGCGCATGCGGACGCGCGCAGCATCCAGCATCAGGGCGACAACGCACTCGCCGCCTTGCTCGCGCTCGCGAACGGCGCCGGCTTGCGCGCACAGCCCGGCGACGCGGTGTTCTTCGACGGATTTTCGCGCACGCTGTTCAGCTGGCCCGCCGGCGCGAGCCTGCCGGCGTCGATCCTGATCATGATCGCGCTGCTCGGCGAATGCGCGCTGCTGTTGCGACAGGCGCGCGCTCGCGCCGCAGGAATTGCTCGCAGGCGTAGGCGCGGCGCTCGCAAACCCGGCGTTCGCCACCGTCGCCGCCGCCGCGCTGCTGGTCGCGCTGCGCGCGCTCGGCAAAGTCCCTCCGGCCGCCGGCCTATTCGTGGGTCGCCGACCCCGGCGCCGTTCGCCGCGGCGTTCGCCGCTCTCGCCTTCCTCGCGGCCGGGCTCGTCGGCCTCGCGGCGTCGAGGCGCGCGGGATTCTGGGGCTTTTGGAGCGGCGGCGAGCCTCGCCGTCGCGGCGTTCGCGATCGCGCTCGGCGCGACGCTACCCGCGATGAGCTTCTTGCCCCTGCTGCCGGCCGTGGCGGCGGCGCTCGCCGCGGCTCCCGCCATGCTCGCGCTCGCGCGCCGCGAGGAGCCGTCGGCCGGCGCGAAGATCTTGGCGTCGGTCGCGCCCCTATGGACGTTCTTCGCGCTGCTCCTGCCGCTGCTTCTGTTCCTGTATCCGGCGCTGGGGCGCCTCGCGTGGCCGACCGGCACCGCGGTGCTTGGGCTCGCGGCCGTCGCGCTGCTGCCCCTGCTCGCGCTGGTCGGCCGGCGGCAGCGACGCCTCTTCGCGCTCACCGCGGGCATGGCGGCCGCCGGCGGCATCGCCTGGGGCCTCATGCTGCCGACTTATACGACGGCCTGGCCGCAGCGGGTCAACCTCGAATATTGGCTCGATGCCGGCACCAACAAGGCGGGTTGGGCGGTGCGTGCCGACTCCGGCCGGCTGCCCGTGGCGTTCGCGAAAGCGGCCGCGTTCGATCCGCAGGCGCGGCCGCTGTTCGCGGGGAGCCGGGCGCGCGCGTTCTTCGCGCCCGCGCCCGCTCTGGCGCTCGCGGGACCCGTGCTCGAAACCGTCGCCACCTCGCAAAGCGACGGCATGACGCGCTACCGGCTCAAGGTCCGGTCGCCGCGCGGCGCTTCGGAGGCCGTCGTGATCTTTCCGCCGCAGGCGCGCATCGATCGGATCGATCTCGCGACGGAATCGGGACCGGTGCGGGCGACGCTCGGCCGGCTGCCGGATGGCTCGCGCCGCCTCGACTTGTACACGCTGCCCGCCGCCGGCTTCGAATTCGAGATCCAAACGCCGGTGAGCGCGCCGTTCCCGGTCGAGATCTTCGACAAGACCTACGCGCTGCCGCGGGAGGGGGCATTCCTCGCGCACTGCCGCGCGCGCGACGAGGTCCGCTCGCAGGACGGAGATCTCACGGTCGTCGCGCGCAGCGTGACGCTATAGGAGTTCCTCGGGCGCGAACGGCGTCAGGAGTTTCAGGCTCAGGCGCTGCAGGACCGTGGTATCGGGATCGTGGTACCAGGTCTTCTCCTTGCCCGGCGCGCCGCTCAGCCATTCGATCCGGTCGGAGTGATCGACCAAACGCAGCTTGTAGCTGCCGTACCTGTCGATGTCGTCGACCAGGCCCGTGACCTCCGCGGCGAGCTCCTTGCTGCGGAACACGATGCCGAGTTCGGTGTTGGTGTGCGCCGAGCGCGCATCCATGTTCAAGGAACCGATGAACACCGTGTTCTCATCGATGACGATCGCCTTCGCATGCAGGCTCGCGGTCGAATGGCGGAACGGGTGGAAGCGCGGACGCGCGCCGCCGAGCTTGGGCCGCAATTCGCGCAAGTCCACGCCCAGCTTCAGGAGCGGCACGCGGTAGCGCGAATAGCCGATGTGCACGAGCGGCGCATCGGTCGTCGCGAGCGAATTGGTCAGGATGCGGATGTGCACGCCGCGGTGGACGAGATCGCTCATCAAGGCGACGCCATTCTTGCCCGGCACGAAATACGGCGAGATGATCTGCACGTCGTGATGCGCCGAGCGGATCAGCGCGGCGATGTTGTTGGCGATCGTCTCTTCCTCGGCCGGCGAAGTCTCGCTCGCGATCTTGACGGGCCGGTCGGCGAGGACGGTCGCCGGGACCCAGGCGAGATTCAGCTTGCCGGCGTCGAGTTCGCGCGCGAGAAAGTCCGGGCCCTCGGGTCCCGCGCCGGTCTCGGCGAATTTCGGCTCCGGCTCGCTCGGCACCGGCGCCGTGACGGAGGATATGGGATACGAGTATTTGCTGTTCCAGAAGCTGTCGAACGACGCCGACAGTTCGGGGACGATCGGGCCCGCGGCGACCACGTCCAAGTCGACGAAATTGTACGTGCGGTCGCGCATGAAGTATTCGTTGCCGATGTTGCGCCCGCCGGTGATCGCGATCGCATTGTCGGCGACGAACAGCTTGTTGTGCATGCGGTGATTGATGCGCGACATGTCGGACGCCGAGAACAGGAATCGGCTCCACATCGCGAAGCGGCCGCCGGGAAAGGGATTGAATACCCGCACCTCGATGTTGGGCAGCTCGCCCAGGCGCATGAAGCGGCGATCCTCGCCGGCGGTGTTGAAATCGTCGACCAGGATGCGCACGCGCACGCCTCGTTCCGCGGCCATGCGCACGTGTTCGAGGATGATCCGCGACGCCTCGTCCTGGTCGATGATGTAGTACTGCAGGTCGAGCGTGCGCTCGGCGCGGTCGGCGAGCGCGATCAGGCTGTCGAAAGCCTCCTCGCCGGTCGACAACAGGCGTATGCCCGACAGGTCGCCGCCGGCGCCGCTCCGTTCGACGATTCGGCCGAGCGTCGTATTTTGAGGATGCTTCAACGCGGTCGAGGGGTATTTCTCGACGTTGCGCGGCAGGCTCGCGCAACCGCCGAGGGCGAGGAACACCACCAGAAGCCCCGCCCTCAAATCCCGAGCCGAATTGCGCATTGCCGGATCATATCAGGCACACTTTGCATCCATGCAACCACGACGCCCGATCAAGAGCTTCGTCCTGCGCGGCGGGCGCGTGACCGCCGCACAACAACGCGCGCTCGACGAGCTATGGCCGAAGTACGGCGTCGACGAGCCGCGAGGCACCCTGGATCTCGATTCCGTGTTCGGCCGCGCGGCGCCGCGCTGCCTCGAGATCGGATTCGGCACGGGCGATGTGATCGCGGCGCTCGCCGAGGCTCACCCGGACATCGATTACCTCGGAATCGAAGTGCATCCCCCCGGAGTCGGCCGGCTGCTGCTCAGCGCCGATCGCGCGAACCTGCGGAACCTGCGCGTGATCCGCGGCGATGCCGTCGAGGCGCTGTCGCGCTCGATCGGCGACGCCTGCCTCGACGAGGTGCTGATCTTCTTCCCGGACCCGTGGCACAAGACGCGGCACGCGAAGCGCCGCCTCGTCGACGCGGACTTCATCGCGACGGTCGCGCGCAAGCTGCGCGCCGGCGGCCTCCTGCGCCTCGCGTCCGACTGGCAGCCGTACGCAGAGCAGATGCTCGACGTTTGCAACGCCGAGCCTGCGCTCGCGAGCTTGAGCGCGGATCGGACGTTCGTCGCGCGGCCGGAGTTTCGTGCACCGACGCGCTTCGAACGGCGCGGCGAACGCCTCGGCCATCGCGTCTGGGACCTGGCCTACCGCAAGCGCGGCTGAGCCGCCGGCGCCGCGCGCCACGGCGCGTGTTGCTGCGCGCAAAATTTCGCTATTGCGCGCATCCGTCAATCGGCGTTCAATGCAGATGAACAACGGACGAAAAGGCGTGGAAAAATCAGGAGCGGACGATGAGCCCAGCCAAGCCGGTCGTAGGTCAATGGTATCGCGGCGCCACGAACGAATCTGTTTGAAGTGGTGGCCATCGACGACGAGGACGAGACGATCGAAGTTCAATACTTCGACGGCTCGGTCACCGAAATGGATTTCGACTCCTGGAACGAACAGATGCTCGACGGCTCGATCGACAATGCCGATGCGCCCGAGGACTGGTCGGGTTCGGTCGACGTCGGCATCGAGGATCTCGACCGGGAATTCGAGGACACCGTGCAAATTCCGTGGGCGAGCCGCAGCGACCGCGATCTGCGGCGCTGAAGTTCACGCCGCGGCGGCCGTTCGCTCGCGCGCTTCGATCGCGCGGATGCGCGGACGCATCCAGACCAAGAGTCCGAGACCCGGCAGCGCCGAGATGAACGTGATCATGAAGAAATGCGCCCAGCCGACCGAATGCACGACGGCGCCGGCGATCGCGCCCATCGTCACCCGCGGCAGCGCCGCGAGCGCCGAGAGCAGCGCGTACTGCGTCGCGCTGTAGGCCGCGGTGCATTGCGCCATGAGAAATGCGACGAACGCCGCTTGGCCCATGCCGCCGGCGAGATTGTCGATGCTCGTCGCGAGGATCATGAGCCACAGCTTCTTGCCCGCGAGCGCGAGCCACAGGTAGAGAAAGTTCGTGAGCGCCTGGGCGAGGCCGAAGACCAGCAGCGAGCGGAATAGCCCCCAGCGCAGGTAGATCCAGCCGCCGAACGCCGCGCCGATCATCGTCGACACCGTCATGTTGACCTTGCCGGCGATGCTGAGCTCGGCGAGCGAGAAGCCGACGCCTTTGATCATGAACGCGCTGTACAGGCTCAAGGCGAACGCGTCGCCGACCTTGTAGAGCAGCACGAGCAGCAGCAAGCCCCACGCGCCGGGCTGCCGCAGCAGGTCGCGCAGCGGGTCGACGACGGCGTCGACGAACGTCGGCGGCGGCCGGCCGGGCTTCACCGGCTCGGGCGATCGCAGCGTCGCCAGCATCGTGATCGCCATGACGATGGCGACGAGCCCGTAGGCGGCGCGCCAGCCGGTGTGCGCCGCCATGAGGACGATGACGGCGCCCGCGAACATGGCCGCCGTGCGGTAGCCGAAGGCCGCGGCCGCCGCGGCGAGTGCGCGTTCGTCCGCGGGCATGACGTCGACGCGATAGGCGTCGATGACGATGTCCTGGGATGCGGACAGGAACGCGACCAGCAACGCGAGCAAGCCGAGCATGTAGGGCGCCTTGACCGGCGAGCTCCATCCCATGACGCCGATCGCGACCGCGAGGCACGCCTGGAATATCAAGATCCAGCCGCGGCGCCGGCCCAGCAGCGGCGGGAGGTAGCGGTCGAGCGCGGGCGCCCACAGGAATTTGAGGACGTAAGGCAGGCCCGCGAGCGAGAATATGCCGATCGTGCGGATGTCGATTTTCGCGTCCGCGAGCCACGCCTGCAGCGTCGAACCGGTCAAATTCAGCGGCAGTCCGGACGCAAACCCGAGCAGCAGGATCGCCGCCATGCGCCGGTTGCCGAGCGCCTCGAGGAGCGTCGGCTTCGAATCCCGCGTCAAGCGCTACAACTCGACGTCATAGTCGATGATGAGCGGCGCATGGTCGGAGAAGCGCCTTTCCTTGTAGATCTTCGCGGCGCCGATCTTGCCGCGCAGCGCCGCGCTCGCGACGTGGTAGTCGATGCGCCAACCGACGTTCTTCGCGTAGGCCTGGCCGCGATTCGACCACCAGGTGTACTGATCCGGCTCTTGGTTGATCTCGCGAAACGCATCGACGAAGTGGCCGCCGCCGAACAGCTCGTCGAGCCAGCGCCGTTCCTCCGGCAGGAATCCGGAGTTCTTCCGATTCGCTTTCCAGTTCTTCAGGTCGATCGGCTGGTGGGCGATGTTCCAGTCGCCGCAGAGAATCGCCGGGCTGCGGCGGCGCAGCTCGCGCAAGTGGGGCATGAACGCGTCGAGAAAGCGGAATTTCGACGCTTGGCGCTCCGGACCCGAGGATCCCGACGGCAAGTAGAGCGAGACGACGGTCAGATTGCCGAACTGCGCCTCGAGGTAGCGGCCTTCGCGATCGAATTCGGGCACACCGAAGCCGCGCGACACGCGCTTGGGCTCCTGGCGCGCGTACAGCGCCGTGCCCGCATAGCCCTTGGTCTCGGCGTCGAAATAGTAGCAATGGTAGCCGCTCGGCCAAAACTTGGGGTCGGCGAGCTGCTCGGTCTGGGCCTTGGTTTCCTGCACACAGACGACATCGGCGTTCTGACCGGCCAACCAGTCGAAAAAGCCCTTTCCGGCCGCGGAACGGATCCCGTTCGCATTCAAAGTGACGACGCGCATCCCGGGCGATGATACCAGCGGCGCCGGCGGGCGTCCCCGCGCTTGCGGAGCGGCGATTCCCTTGCGAGACTTCGGCCCCTATGCTGCGGCCCTATCAAATTGAGTTCATCGACCTGTGCGTGCAGCATGGGGTTCTGAAATTCGGCAGCTTCCGCCTGAAGTCGGGCCGCGAGAGCCCGTATTTCTTCAATGCCGGCCTGTTCAACACCGGCGAGTCGATCGCAGCGGTCGGCCGCGCGTACGCCGCCGCCATCATGGCCACCGATGTCGCCTTCGACATGCTGTTCGGGCCCGCCTACAAGGGCATACCGCTGGTCACCGCCGCGGCCGCGTCGCTCGCGCGGGATCATGGCCTCGACCTGCCGTTCGCGTTCAACCGCAAGGAAGCGAAGGATCACGGCGAAGGCGGCCGGACGATCGGCGCGCCGCTGCGCGGCCGCGTGCTGATCGTCGACGACGTCATCACGGCGGGCACCGCGATCCGCGAATCCATCGAGATCATCCGCAGCGAGAAGGCGCATCCCGCGGGCGTCGTGCTCGCGCTCGACCGCCAGGAACGCGGCGCCGAAAGCCGCCTGTCGGCGGTCCAGGAGATCGGCGAGCAATACGCGCTGCCCGTGATCCCGATCATCACCCTCGCCGATTTGATGACGCACACGGCGGCGCACGGCAGCAGCTCGGATTACCTGGCGATGCGCGCCTATCACGACCGCCATGGGCTCGTCGCATGAGCGCCGCCCGATGGCGCGAGCCGCGTCTTGGCCCCACAATACCGGCACCGCGGGCTCCGGCGGAGGTACGCTCTTGACAAATGCCGCAAAGAATTTCGCTTTCCTGATGCTCGCCGCGCTGGCGGCCGCCGGCGCACACGCCGACGCCGGCCACAAGATGTACAAATGGGTCGACGACCACGGCGTGACCCATTACGGCGATCAGATCCCGCCGCAATACGCGACGCGCGAGCGCGACGTCATCAACTCCGAGGGCGTCGTCATCGACCGCATGTCGGCGCAGAAGACGCCCGAGGAGATCGCGGCCGAGCAAAAACAGAAGATCGCCGCGCAGGACCAGCAGGCCCGCGACCGCAATCTGCTGAACACCTATGTTTCCGTGCAGGAGATCGAGCGCCTGCGGGACCAGCGCCTCGCGCTCATCGCCGATCAGATCAAGGTCACGAGCCAGTTCCTGGACATCCTCAACGGCCGCTTGGGCAAGCTGCGCAACAACAGCATGCGCTTCCGGCCGTACAACCAGAGCGCGCAGGCGCAGCCGATGCCGGACGAACTGGCGGACGATCTGGTGCGCGTCGGCAACGACATCCGCACGCAGCAGCAGAACTTGAGCGAAAAGCGCAGTGAAGAGGCGACGATGCGTGCGCAGTTCGAGAGCGACATCAAGCGGTTCAAGGAACTGAAGGGCATCCATTGACGCCGAAAAAGCGCGTTCTGCTGGGAGTGACGGGCGGGATCGCCGCCTACAAGAGTCCCGATCTGGTGCGCCGCCTGATCGAGCGCGGCGCCGACGTGCAGGTCGTCATGACCGCGTCCGCGCAGAAATTCGTCGCGCCGCTCTCCTTCCAGGCGGTTTCGGGCCGCCCCGCGCGCACCGACCTCTGGGACGGCACGGCCGAGGCGGCGATGGGCCACATCGAACTCGCGCGCTGGGCCGAAGTCGTGCTGATCGCCCCCGCGAGCGCGGACTTCATCGCGCGCCTCGCGGGCGGCCGCGCGGATGACCTGCTGTCGACGCTTTGCCTCGCGACCGAAGCTCCCGTCGTGCTCGCGCCGGCGATGAACCGGGTCATGTGGGCGAACAAGGCGACGCAGGCCAACATCGAGACCGTCGTTTCCCGCGGCATCCGCCTGCTCGGGCCCGGGTCCGGCGATCAAGCCTGCGGCGAGGTCGGCTTGGGGCGCATGCTCGAGCCCGCGCGGCTCGCGGAGAGTCTGCTGGAGCCGCCGCCGAACGCCGGCCTGCTCGCGGGCCGGCATGTATTGATCACGGCGGGGCCGACGCGGGAGCGGCTCGATCCGGTGCGCTACCTCACGAACCGCAGCTCCGGGAAAATGGGCTTCGCGGTAGCGGCGGCCGCGCGCGAGGCCGGCGCGCATGTCACGCTCGTGACCGGTCCCGTGCAATTGCCGACGCCGCCGGGAGTCACCCGCATCGATGTCGAGAGCGCGCGCGAAATGCACGCCGCGGTTCACCGCCGCGTCGCCGAGGCCGACCTGTTCATCGCCGCGGCCGCGGTCGCCGATTTTCAGCCCGTCGAGGTCGCGAAACAGAAGATCAAGAAGCAAGGGATCGCCGTGAAGCTCGACCTCGAGCCCGCACCCGATATCGTCAAGTCGGTCGCCGACCTGGCGAAGCGGCCGTTCGTCGTCGGCTTCGCGGCGGAGACCAACGACGTCGAGGACAACGCACGCAGCAAGATGAAGCGCAAGAAGCTCGACATGATCGCCGCCAACCGCGTCGGCGACGGCATCGCGTTCGATTGCGAGGACAACGCACTCACGGTCATTTGGCCCGGCGGCAAGGCCGAGATCGCGCGCGCGCCGAAGATCGACGTCGCGCGCGAACTTCTCGCGCTGATCGCGAAGCGCATGCCGCCGCCCGGCGGCGCGCGGCACATCGCGCGCAAGCGGCGCACCGCGGCCGCCTCGCCGCGCAGCCGCTCGCGCAGCCGCCGCGTCCGCCTGTGACGGCCGTCGCGCGCCGGATCAAGCTGCGGATACTCGATCCGCGGATCGGCAGGGAATTCCCGCTGCCGCAGCACGCGACCGCGGGGTCCGCGGGCATGGATTTGCGCGCCTGCATCGACGCCCCGCTCGTCCTCAGGCCCGGCGGCGCGGAGCTCATTCCGACGGGCATCGCCATCTTTGTCGAGGACCCGGGATACGCGGCGCTGTTGCTGCCGCGCTCCGGGCTCGGCCACAAGCATGGGATCGTGCTCGGCAACCTCGTCGGCCTGATCGATTCGGATTATCAGGGCCCGCTGATGGTGTCCTGCTGGAACCGCGGCGACGCGCCGTTCACGGTCAACCCGGGCGATCGCATCGCGCAGCTGCTGATCGTGCCGGTCGTGCATGCGCAATTCGACGTCGTCGAGGATTTCGCGGCGACGATGCGCGGCGCGGGCGGCTTCGGCAGCTCCGGCCGCGACTGACCCGGGCCGGCCGCGCGGCGCGTTGGCCCGCACGGCGCGCTGCCCGCGCGAATCTGCGGCATCGGGCGCGAAATGCCGCTGGTCCGGCGCCATCGCGCGCGTCATTCTGCGGCGATGGCGATATCCGACTGGCCCATCGAAGAACGTCCCCGCGAGAAGTTGCTCACACAGGGCGCCGAAGCCCTGTCCGATGCCGAATTGCTCGCGATCCTGCTGCGCACCGGCGTACGCGGGCGTTCCGCGGTGCAGGTGGCGCGCGAAGTGCTCGGCAGCTTCAGCTCCTTGAGAAAGCTGATCGCCGCCGATCGCCTGCGCTTTTGCGCGCAGCCGGGCTTGGGGCTCGCACGCTATGCCGAATTGCAGGCCGCGGTCGAGATCGCGCGCCGCCAGTTGACCGAGACGCTGCGCGAAGGCCCGCTGCTCGCGAGCCCGCAGGCGACGCGCGATTTCCTGACCGCGCGCCTGCGCGATCTCGAGCACGAGGTGTTCTGCTGCCTGTATCTCGACAATCGCCACCGCCTGATCCGCTTCGAGCCCCTGTTTCGCGGGACCATCGACGGTGCGAGCGTACATCCGCGCGAAGTCGTCAAACAGGCGCTGCAGTGGAACTCGGCCGCGGTGATCATCGCCCACAACCACCCCTCGGGCGTGCCCGAGCCGAGCCGCGCCGACGAGCTGATCACCGGGCGCGTCAAGGAGGCGCTCGCGCTCGTCGATATCCGGTTGCTCGACCACATCATCATCGGCGACGGCGCGAGCGTCTCGCTCGCCGAGCGCGGGCTGATCCCTTAGCATGCTGCAGAGCGATGAGCCGCCCGTGTTCGCGCGTGCCCGGGAGAGCCGCGGGCGCCCATCGGATCTCGTTGAATTTGCGGCGATTTTCCGCCGCCGGTTGCTCGCCGCCGCCGCCCCTGGTATAAAGCGCGGCTCTTTCACCGATTTCCATTGCAAAGGTTCAAAGGCCATGTCGCGAGTTTGCCAAGTCACGGGTAAGCGCCCGAAAACCGGAAACACCGTTTCGCACGCGAACAACCGCAAGCGGCGCCGATTTCTGCCGAATTTGCACACCCATCGCTTCTGGCTGGAGTCGGAGAAGCGCTTCGTCAGCCTGCGCGTGACCACGCGCGGCTTGCGGACGATCGAGAAGCGCGGAGTCGACGTGGTCGTCGCCGATCTGCGCAGCCAGGGCATCAAGGTCTAAGAGGTCATCCCGATGCGCGATAAAATCAAATTGGTCTCCTCGGCCGGCACCGGCCACTACTACACGACGACCAAGAACAAGCGTCTGCATCCGGACAAGATGGAGACGAAGAAATTCGATCCGGTCGTGCGCAAGCACGTCGCCTACAAAGAATCGAAGATCAAGTAGGCCCCTAGCGGCCGCGCGGTCCGCCGGCCGGTCTTGCAGGCCGTGCCCGAGCTTCCCGAAGTAGAAACCACCCGCCGCGGCATCACGCCGGCGCTCACGGGCCGGCGCGTCGACGCGTTGGTCGTCCGCGACCGCCGTCTGCGCTGGCCGATCGCGCCGAATCTCGAATCCGCTGTCCGCGGCCAGATCGTGCGCCGCGTCGGCCGCCGCGCGAAATATCTGCTGCTGCGCTTCGACACCGGCACCGCGATCGTGCACCTCGGCATGTCCGGCAGCTTGCGCGTGCTCGCGTCGGATACGCCGCCGGCCGCGCACGATCATTGGGACTTGCGCCTCGAGCAGGGCGTGTCGATGCGCTACCACGACCCGCGCCGCTTCGGCAGCCTGCATTGGACGGCCGGCGACCCGGACCTCCACCCGCTGCTCGCGCGGCTCGCGCCCGAGCCCTTGAGCCCCGCATTCGACGCCGAACACCTGTTTCGCGCGACGCGCGGGCGCAAGGCCGCGATCAAGACCCTGATCATGAATTCGCGGATCGTCGTCGGCGTCGGCAACATCTACGCCAGCGAGGCGCTGTTTCGCGCCGCGATCTCGCCGTTCCGCGCAGCCGGCCGCCTGACCCGGGCGCAGTCGGCCGCGCTCGTCGAGGCGATCAAACAAGTGCTCGGCGAGGCGATACGCATCGGCGGCACGACCTTGCGGGACTATGTCAACGCGGACGGCGCACCGGGATATTTCCGCCAGGAACTCTTCGTCTACGAACGCGGCGGCGAAGCCTGCCGCGTTTGCGGCGCTGCCGTCAGAAGGCGCGAACAGGGCCGGCGCTCGACCTACTGGTGTCCGGCCTGCCAGCGCTAGCGGCGCCGGCGGGCGCCCGATCCTCAGCGCTGGCGATGCCTTTTCAATTCAGTCTCGACGATCGGATGCACGAATTCCGAGACGTTGCCGCCGAGAACGGCGATTTCGCGGACCAAGGTCGACGAAATGAACGTGTATTGTTCCTGCGGCGTCATGAACACCGATTCGATGTCCGGGGACAGGTGCCGGCTCATGTTGGCCAGTTGAAACTCGAACTCGAAGTCCGACACCGCGCGCAGGCCGCGGACGATGACCGACAAGCCCTTCTGCCGCGCGAACTCGACGGTCAAGCCGCTGTAGCCGATGACCTCGACGTTCGTGACGTCCGCGAGCACGCGCTGCGCCATGTCGACACGCTGATCGAGCGTGAACATCGGCGCCTTGTTCGGATTCGCGGCGATCGCGACGACCAGGCGATCGAAAATGCTCGCGGCGCGGCGCACCAGGTCGTGGTGCCCGTTGGTGATCGGATCGAACGTGCCTGGATATACGGCGTTCTTCTTGTGCATGGCCCTTAGCCTTAACCTTCCCTACGCGCCAAATGATACCCCACCTCGCCGGCGAACTTGGATTTGAGCAAGGTCCAATGCGCGGGCAGCACGGGTGCGCCGGCGGCGCGCTCGCTCTCGAGATAGACATGGCCGCCGGGCGCGACCCAGCCGCCGGCATCCAGGATCGGCAGAAAATGCGGGAGCGCACTGCGGCCGAACGGCGGGTCGAGGAACACCAGGTCGAACGGCGTCGGGCTGCCGGCGAGGAATCGCTGCGCATCCATCCCGTGCACCTCGGCGCGCACAGCCGCGCCCAGGCGCGCGAGTTGCTCGCGCAGCGACTGCGCGGCCTCGGGCGCCTGCTCGACGAACACCGCCGCGCGCGCGCCGCGCGACAGGGCCTCGAGCCCCAAGGCGCCGGAGCCGGCGAACAAATCGAGGCAGCGCGTGTCCACGATCGAATGCTGCAGCCAATTGAACAAGGTTTCGCGAATCCGGTCGGGCGTCGGCCGCAGACCCGGCAGATCGGGGAACGGGACGCGGCGGCCGCGCCAGGCGCCGCCGATGATCCGCACCGAGTTGCGTCCGGCATGGGTCGAAGGCCGGGTCTTGGAGGTCGTCACGGCCGCGATCATACGCTTAAAATTCATCGCTCCCGCTCCTCTGATAAGCTGCGCGCCCCATGACGGCCGAATCCACGCGGCCCGCCCCGGCGGGCTTTTTCAAGCGCCTCAGCGCGAAGCTGAGCGCCGGCTCGTCGCGTCTCACGCGCGGGATTCGCGACCTCCTGCCGGGCCGCAAGATCGACGCCGAGATCCTCGAGGAATTGGAGACGCGCCTGATCACCGCGGACGTCGGCGTCGCGGCGACGACGCGGATCCTCGGCGAGCTTGCGAAGCGCGTCGCGCGCAAGGAACTCGCCGACGCCGACGCCCTGATCGAGGCGCTGCGCGCGTCGATGCTCGCGATCTTGGAGCCCGTCGAGCGGCCGCTGGTCATCGACGATGCGCAGAAGCCGTACGTGATCCTCGTCGTCGGCATCAACGGCGCGGGCAAGACGACGACGATCGGCAAGCTCGCGCACCGCCTGATCAATGAGGGCCGCAGCGTGATGCTCGCGTCGGGCGACACGTTCCGCGCGGCGGCGCGCGAGCAGCTCGCGGCCTGGGCCGAGCGCAACGGCGTCGCGATGATCGCGCAGCAGTCGGGCGCCGAGCCCGCCGCGGTCGTTTTCGACGGGATGCAGGCGGCGCGCGCGCGCAAGGTCGACGTCCTGATCGCCGACACCGCGGGCCGCCTGCATACGCAGACGCACTTGATGGAGGAACTGAAGAAGATCAAGCGCGTCGTCGGCCGCGTGGACCCGACGGCGCCGCACGAGGTTCTTCTCGTGCTCGACGGCACGATCGGCCAGAACGCGGTCGCGCAGGCCGAGGAGTTCAACAAGAGCCTCGGCGTGACCGGACTCGTGATCACGAAGCTCGACGGCACCGCGAAGGGCGGCGTCGTGCTCGCGATCGCGCAAAGGCTCGGCATACCGATCCGCTTCATCGGCGTCGGCGAGGACCTCGAGGATTTCGGCGTGTTCAAGGCGGCCGATTTCGTCGACGCGCTGCTGAAGGCCGGCCCGGAAGAGGCCACATGATCCGATTCGACCAGGTCCACAAGCGCTACCCGAACGGCCGCGAGGCGCTCGCCGGCGTCTCGTTCAAGATCGAGCGCGGCGAGATGACGTTCCTCACCGGTCATTCCGGCGCCGGCAAGAGCAGCATCCTCAAGCTGATCGCGCTGATCGAGCGCCCGACCCGCGGCCAGGTGACCGTCGGCGAGCGCAATACGAACACCATCAAGCCGCGCGCGATACCGCAATTCCGGCGCCAGATCGGCGTCGTGTTCCAGGACCACAAGCTGCTCGCGGACCGGCCCGTCGCCGACAACGTCGCGCTGCCGCTGATCATCGCGGGCGTTCCACGCCGCGAGATCGACAAGCGCGTGCGCGCGGCGCTCGACCAGGTGGGCCTCCTGGGCACGGAGCGCAGCCGCCCGCTCGAACTGTCGACCGGCGAGCAGCAGCGCGTCGGCATCGCGCGCGCCGTCGTCGCAAAGCCCTCGCTGCTGATCGCCGACGAGCCGACCGGAAACCTCGATCCGGACCTCGCGCTCGAGATCATGCGGCTGTTCAAGCGCTTCAACGACGTCGGCGTCACGGTCGTCATCGCCACGCACGATGTGCACTTGATCGATCAATTCGGCGCCCGCCGCATCGTGCTCGGCGAAGGCCGCGTCGCCGTCGAGACGCCGCGATGAACCTGGGAGCGTATTTCGCGCGGCATGCGCAGACCTTCGTCGGTTCGCTCGGCCGCATCGCGGCGGCGCCGGTCGCGGCGCTGATGACCATGGCGGTCGTCGGCATCGCGCTCGCCCTGCCCTTGTGCCTGCATGTCTTCCTGCAGAACGCGAGCGCGGCGACCGCGGGCTGGAACGAGGCGCTGAACCTGTCGGTCTATCTCACGAAATCCGCGACCGACGCGCGCACGCAGGCGATCGCGGCGCAATTGAAATCGCGCGCGGATGTCGCCGACGTGCGCGTCGTCACCGCCGCCGAGGCGCTCGCGCAGTTTCGGCAGTATTCCGGGTTCGGCGGGGCGCTCGATGCGCTCACGGACAATCCCCTGCCGAATACGCTGATCGTCACGCCGGCGATCGCGGCGGGCACGCCGGAGGGGACTGCCGCGCTGCGGAGCGCGATCGCTGCGATGCCGGATGTCGACAAGGTCCAGCTGGACACCGAGTGGGTCAAGCGCCTGGCGGCGATGCTCGATCTGTTGCACCGGGTCGTGCTGCTCGCGGGCCTCCTGCTCGGAGTCGGCGTCGCGCTGATCGTCGGCAACACGATCCGCTTGGACGTGCTCAATCGCCGCTCCGAGATCGAGGTCATGAAGCTGGTCGGCGGCACGGATGGGTTCGCGCGGCGCCCGTTCCTCTACAGCGGCTTTTGGTACGGTTTCGGCGGCGGCGTCTTGGCGCTCGTTCTCGTCGGCATCGCGATCGCGGCGATCTCAGGGCCGGTCGGCAGGCTCGCGACGCTATACGGCAGTCCGTTCCGGCTAGCGGGCGTCCGCTTCGGCACGGCCGCGTTCGTGCTCATCGCCGCGAGCGTTCTCGGCCTGCTCGGCTCCTGGCTTGCCGCATCGCGGCATATCCGCGCCATTAACCCGTCTTAAGTTATTGTTTTAAAAAGAATTAATGGGCTTCCTGAACTCGCCCAGCGCTTAGCACTCTAAGACCAAGAGTGCTATTATTGCCGTTAAATCGATTCGGAGGCTCACACAGATGACCGCTGCTTTGATTGCCAAACAGACTGGCCTCGTTCTCTCGGGTCCCGTCGGAAGCCTGGACTCCTACATCGGCCGCGTCTCGCAGATCCCGGTCCTGTCGCGGGACGAGGAACTCGCGCTCGCGAAGCGCTTTCGCGGCGACGGCGACTTGGACGCCGCGCGCGAGCTCGTGCTGTCGCATCTGCGGTTCGTCGTACACATCGCGCGCGGCTACCTGGGCTACGGCTTGCCGATGGGCGATCTCGTCCAGGAAGGCAACATCGGCCTGATGAAGGCGGTCAAGCGCTTCGACCCCGCGGTGGGCGTGCGCCTGGTCTCGTTCGCGGTGCATTGGATTCGCGCCGAGATCCACGAGTACGTGCTGCGCAACTGGCGCCTGGTGAAGGTCGCGACCACGAAGTCGCAGCGCAAGCTGTTCTTCAACCTGCGCAAGCTGAAGAAGAATCTCGCCTGGTTGTCCGAAGCGGAGACGCAGGCGGTCGCGCGCGATCTCGGCGTCGACGCGAGCGACGTGCGCGAGATGGAGCAGCGCCTGTCGGCGCGCGACATGTCGTTCGACCCGACCCCGGAATCCGACGACGAGGACACCTACTCGCCGGCGATGTACCTGCCGGCGAGCAACGCCGACCCCGCGATCGAGGTCGAGCGCGAGGAATGGGAGGAGGACTCCTCCGACCGTCTCGGTGCGGCTCTCGCGAAACTCGACGACCGCAGCCGCAATATTCTGAAGCGCCGCTGGATGACCGACGACAAGGCGACGCTGCACGAACTCGCGGACGAGTACGGCATTTCCGCCGAGCGCGTGCGCCAGGTCGAGGTCAACGCGATCAACAAGCTGAAGGGCTTGATGGCGGCCGGCGCCTGACGCCGCGGCCGATGTCGGCGCAGCGATATCGAACCATAACGGCCGCCGCTCGGCTAGGATTGCGCTTTCGACCGGAGGCCAAGATGACCGAGCAAGCGACCAATCCTTTGGACCTGTTCAACGTGCGCGACGCGCTGCAGGACGACGAGCGGCTCGTTCAGGATTCGGTCGCCCGCATGGTCGACGAGAAGGTCATTCCGATCATCGGCAAGGCGTTCGCGGAACATCGCTTTCCGCGCGAGCTCGTCGGCGAGATGGCGGCCATGGGCCTCCTGGGAAGTTCGCTCGAGGGCTACGGCTGCGCGGGCATGAACTCGGTCTCCTCGGGGTTGATCTGCCAGGAGCTGGAGCGCGGCGATTCGGCGTTGCGCAGCTTCGTCTCCGTGCAGTCGAGCCTGTGCATGTACCCGATATACACGTTCGGCTCCGATGCGCAGAAACGGCGCTACCTGCCGGGCATGGCGCGCGGCGAGATCGTCGGCTGCTTCGGCCTGACGGAGCCGCACGGCGGCTCGGATCCCGGCAACATGAAGACCCACGCCAAGAAGCGCGGCGGCGACTGGGTCATCAACGGCTCGAAGATGTGGATCACGAACGCGCCGATCGCCGATGTCTGCATCGCCTGGGCGATGACCGACGAGGGGGTGCGCGGCTTTCTCATCGACAAGGGCACGCCCGGCTTTACGGCGGCGGAGATTCACGACAAATTCAGCCTGCGCGCGTCCGCGACCGGCGCCTTGTTCTTCGACGACGTCAAGGTTCCGGAGGAAAGCCGCCTGCCCGAGGCGCGCGGCCTGAAGGGGCCGCTGTCCTGCCTCACGCAGGCGCGCTATGGAATCTCCTGGGGCGTGATCGGCGCGGCTCAAGCCTGTCTCGCGCAATTGTTGGATTACACGAAGACGCGCGTGCTGTTCGGCCGTCCGCTCGCGGCGACGCAATTGATCCAGGCGCGCCTCGCGGAAATGGCGAGAGGCATCACGACCGCGCAGCTGCTCGCGCTGCAGCTCGGCCGTCTGAAGGATGCCGGCGCGCTCACGCCCGCCCAGGTGTCCCTCGCCAAATGGAACAACACGCGCATGGCGATCAATGTCGCGCGCGATTGCCGCGACATGCTCGGCGGCGCGGGCATCAGCGCGGAGTACGCGCCGATCCGGCACATGCTGAACCTCGAGAGCGTCATCACCTACGAAGGCACGGAGTCGATACACCAGTTGGCCGTGGGCCGGGAGTTGACCGGCCTGTCGGCGTTCTGACGCCGGCCCCGCGCGCTCGCGCCCGTGCTCAGCGCAGGCCTTCGTGCTCGAGGAGCCAGCGCTTCATCGGCAGACCGCCGCCGTATCCCGTCAGCGAGCCGTCGGCACCGATCACGCGGTGGCAAGGCACGATGATCGCGATCGGATTGCGATTGTTCGCGAGCCCGACCGCGCGCGCCGCCCCCGGCTTGGCGATGCGCCGCGCGATCTCGCCGTAGCTCGCCGTCGCGCCGAACGGAATTTCCATGAGCGCGCGCCAGACGCTCTCTTGGAACGGCGTGCCGCGCGGCGCGAGCGGCAGATCGAATGCGCGCCGCGTTCCTGCGAAATACTCCGCAAGCTGGCGCACCGCCGCGGGCAGCGGCCCGGCGTGCGCATCCTCGATGCCCTCGCCGGCGGCGGGCCGCAAATGCAGAGCGGTCAAGGCGCGCCCATCGGCCTCGAGTTTGAGTCTGCCGATCGGGCTGTCGACGCACGTGAAATGGTTCATGCCTGCGCTCCGCTTGATTGCCACAGATAATGCGCCGCGTATGCGCGCCACGGCCGCCATAGAAGCGCGCGCGCGCAAAGCCGTCGTTCGTCGGCGCCGGCCGCGCGCCGCAAGCCGAGGTCGCCGCCCGGAAACGCATCCGGGTGGCGCCATACCCGCATCGCGATCATTTGCGCGGTCCAGGGGCCGATGCCCGGTACGGTCGTCAGTCCGCTCACGGCCGCGTCGACGTCGACGACCACCCCGGCGCGAATTTCTCCGCAGTCGAAGCGCCGCGCGACCTCGGCGAGCGCCGCGGCGCGCGCGCGAATGATGCCGAGCGCGGCGCCTGCCGCCGGCGATAGCGCGGCGATACGCTGCGCCGTCGGCGTCAGCCGGCTCAAGTCCGCGTACGGCGTCTCGATCGGCTCGCCCTGCGCCAGGGCGATGCGCGCTGCGAGCGTCGAGGCCGCTTTCACGGAAACCTGCTGGCCGAGGATCGTGCGCGCGGCGATCTCGAAGCCGTCGAAGGCGCCGGGGACGCGCAATCCCGGGATCCGCCGCACGATGCCGGCAAGCGTCGGGTCCCGGCGCAGATGCGCATCCACCGCTTCGGGCGCCGCGCCGAGGTCGAACAAATCCTTGACGCGGGCGATGACCACCGCGATCGCGGGCGCGAGCGAACGCGAGATCTCGACGGTGAGCGCACGGCGGTCGGCGCTCAGGGAGACCGCGATCCAGCCGCGGTGCGCGCCGATCCCGGCGGTGCGCCGGTAGTGCGTCGCATCGACCGACTCGACGCCGGCGATCGCGCGCTCGCGCAGAAAGCCGAGGAGCTGCGGCCAGGCGAGCGGCGGCCGGAACTCCAGGCGGCAGCGCAGGGTCTCGCACGCCGCGCGGCGGCCGCGCAAGGTCCGCGGGCACAGGCCGTAGCGCGATTTGAACAGCGCGTTGAAGCGCCGCACGCTCGCAAAGCCGCTGGCATAGGCGATTTCCGTTTGCGTCAGCGTGGTCTCGTCGAGCAGGCGCTTCGCGAGCAGCAGACGCTGCGTTTGCGCGAGTTCGATCGGCGTGACGCCGAGTTCGGCCGCCATGACGCGCCGCAAGTGCCGGTCGCTGACCCCGAGGGAGGAGGCCAATTCATCGACGCGCGCGCCGGACAGCGCGTGCTCCTCGATCGCCGCGACCGCGGCCGCGATCAGCCGCGAGGCGGCATCGGCCGAGGAGACGCCCGGCGCGCGCTCGGGCCGGCATCGCAGACAGGGCCTGAACCCGGCGCGCTCGGCCGCGGCCGCGCTCGGAAAGAAGCGCAGGTTCCCGCGCTTCGCGGCGCGCGCGGGGCAGATCGGCCGGCAATAGATGCCGGTCGTCGCGACAGCCGTGAAGAAGCGGCCGTCGAAACGGCGGTCGCGCGCGCGCACCGCGCGAAAACAGGCTTGGGCGTCCAAACGCATGGCGCCAGATTAGCCAAACCCGCCGCGGAATACTCGCCGTTTTCGGACATCGAATCCGTAACGCCCGGCGGCCGCGGAATCAGGCCGGCTCGGGCACGCGCAGGCCGAGCTCGTGCAGAATCCCCTTCGCCGCTTCGCGCCCCTCGAACACGGCCGTGACGACCAGGTCCGAGCCGCGCACCATGTCGCCGCCCGCGAAGACCTTCGGGTTGGTCGTCTGGAAGCGCCGCGCGCCCGCGGCCGCGACGCGCACGCGGCCGTTCGCGTGCAGCGCGATGCGCTGGCGCTCGAACCAGTCGGCCGGGCTCGGCAGGAAGCCGAAGGCGATGATGACCGCATCGGCCGGGATCGTCTCTTCGGTTCCCGGCACGACCTCCGGCACGCGCCGGCCGCGCGGCCCCGGCGGCGCCCAAGCGCGTCTCGACGAGCTTGCACGCCGTCGACGCGGTCCGTGCCGACGATCTCGATCGGCTGGCGATTGAAGAGGAACGTGACGCCCTCTTCCTTGCTGTTCTTGTAGTCGCGCCGCGAGCCCGGCATGTTGTCCTCGTCGCGCCGATAGGTGCAGGTCACGCCGGCCGCGCCCTGGCGGATCGCCGTGCGGTTGCAGTCCATGCCCGTGTCGCCGCCGCCGAGCACGACGACCCGCTGGCCGCGCAGGTCGACGAAGCTCGCCGCGTTGTCGATGATCCCGAGCTCGCGCGTTGATGTTCGAAACCAGGTACGGCAGCGCCTCGTAGACGCCCGGCAGGTCCTCGCCGGGGAACCCGCCCTTCACGTAGTTGTAGGTGCCCATGCCGAGGAACACCGCGTCGTATTCCGCGAGCAGCTGCTCGAAGGCGACGTCGCGTGCCGACGTCGACGTTCAGGCGGAATTCGACGCCCATGCCCTCCATGATCTCGCGGCGCTTCTCGACGACTTCCTTTTCCAGCTTGAACGGCGGAATGCCGAAGGTCAGCAGCCCGCCGATGCGCGGATAGCGGTCGAACACGACGGCCTTGACGCCGTTGCGCACGAGGATGTCGGCGCAGCCGAGCCCGGCGGGTCCGGCGCCGACGATGGCGACGCGCTTGCCGGTGGCCTTCACGTGCGACATGTCCGGCTTCCAGCCCGTGCTTGAACGCCTCGTCGGTGATGTACTTCTCGATCGATCCGATCGACACCGCGCCGAGCCCGTCGTTCAGCGTGCAGGCGCCCTCGCACAGCCGGTCCTGCGGACAGATGCGCCCGCACATCTCCGGCAGGGAATTCGTCTGATGCGACAGCTCCGCCGCTTCGAACAGCTTGCCGTCGTTGATCAGCGACAGCCAGTTCGGAATGTAGTTGTGGACCGGACATTTCCATTCGCAGAACGGATTGCCGCAGGACAGGCACCGCCCAGCCTGTTGTGAGGCCGTTTCCGCGCCGTACTCGGCATAGATCTCGCGGAACTCGCGGACGCGCTGCTCGACGGGGAGCTTGTCGGGATCCTTGCGCGGAATTTCCAGGAATTGCAGGTTCTTATCGGCCATCTCGACATCCGTT
>CAVQYI010000014.1:0-117169 GCA_963718135.1 uncultured Pseudomonadota bacterium
TCGGATTCGTTCACGTACTGCGCGAACGGGACTACGGCCGGAACCACCGGGGCCGTCTGCGCGTCGGTGACTCTCGGCGCGGCAACGATCGAGGCGGGCACGAACATCACGGTGAACTCGATCACCTACACCTCGACCATGGCGACGTCCTTGGGCATCGATTCGCCGGGCGTCTCGTCGGTCGACAAGGATGCCGCGGGTTATCCGCTGACCGTGCACCAACGTCGTCGCGAGCCGGGAATAAGCAACTTGGTCGTCGACCCCGACGGCGGATTCCACGTTTCCGTACCCGGGACCGGGAACCTATACGTTCACCTACCAGGCGCAAAACTCGCAAGGCACCCTGAGCGCGAATACGGCGACGGTGACTTTGGTTTTCCCGACACCCAGCAATTTGCAGGTGTCGGTCGTCGACGGCCAAGACAAGACGACGCCGATCACCGACTATCGGTGGGTCATCGAGGAAGATCGCACGTTCTACGTCGATCCGGGCTGCACGACCAATCCGCCGCCGGCGACGAGTACGGTCACGGGACTGCCGTGCGCCAATGCGAGCACCGGCGTGCTGCCGACCTTCGGCACGAATTTCCACACCAGCCACATGAATTTCGTCGCACAGGGGTGCACCGGAACCCAGTCCTGCGAATCCGGCCAGACGCTGCTCGGCCAGCCTGCGGTGTGCGACGTGGGCGACGGCGTCTGCCGTACCACGGCTACGCAAGAGACGCCGGTCCTGCCGAGCCAGGTCGCACTCGACCCAACGAAGCGCTACTACATTTCCATTCTGCCGGGCGACGCCGCGAACCCGTTCGCCGCCGGCTACACGGGCAGCCCGTGCGCCGCGAGTGCGGCCGGATCGTCCTGCGTCGGCCACGGCATGGGCGGCGCGGAGATCGCCGCTGGACAAGCCGCCGTCACGGTCATTTCGGAGCCCAGCCCCTACCAGCCGGGCAAGCTCTCCGTGTTCGTGTTCGAGGACGATTTCCCCTTGAACGGCGAGAACGACGCCGGCGGCGGCGTCGACGTGCTCGCGCCGAACGAACCCGGACTCGGCGGCTTCAACATCGAACTCTGGGACATGATGGCGGGCTACGGCGACTTCACGGGTCAAATGACCTATGACATGTTCAACCAACCCCTGTCGAACAGCCTCGCCGGCACGGTAGACCCGGTTTCGGGGTTCAACGCCTGTCCGATCTCGAAGCAAGACTCGACCGCGGGGCAAGCGGGCATCACGGGCATGATCGTGACCTGTCCGAAATACGAGTCCGACGGCAAGACGTTGTCGCCGCTTGCGGGCCAGGCGATCATCGCAAACCTCATGCCGGGCCTGTTCGGCGTGATCGCGACGCCGGGCGCGGACCGCATCGGGAAAGGCGAAGAATGGCTGCAGACCAATACGCTCGACGGCCAGAAGGCGCATGATTCGTTCGTCCGCATCGGCGAGCCGAGCTACTTCCAAGAATATGGGCCGGCGAACTATCACGTGACGATCGGATTTGCGAATCCGGCGATCATCAACGGCCGCCATGCCGGCGTCTGCGCGGGCACGGACATCAACCTTCAGGGGACGAATTGCACGAATACCCTGGTCGGCAAGATCACGACCGAACGCATGAGCCGCACGCCCGATGAGCGCCTGTACAGCAGCGGCTCGCACGATAGCTTCTATTGGACGCAATGCTACGTCAGCCTCGGCGATCCCGACGGCGAGGACTTCGCGTTCACGAAATGCAACCCGGACGGCACGTTCAAGCTGACTGGCCTGCCCGACGGCACCTGGCGTATCACCGTGTTCGACCAATGGAACGACATGCTCGTCGACGGCCTGTCGACGCCGGTCGCGCTCAGTGCGGGCAACGACAAGAACTGCACCGGAGGATCACAGTCCGCGGCCAGCATCTGCGACATCGGCGACATCGCGACGAACCAGTGGCAGTCGAACATCTACACCCGCACCTTCATCGACGACAACCAGGACGGCGTCTCGCAGAGCGACGAGAACGGCATTCCCTTGATTCCGGTGTCGGTGCGCTACCGCGACGGCAGCCTCGCGAACACCTTGGCGACGGATTTCACCGGCACGGCGAACTTCAACGAAACCTTCCCGCTGTTCAACTGGTACGTCGTCGAATCCGACACGACGCGCTACAAGAACACGGGCACGCACGTCGTCTACGACTCGGGCGGCCCCGCGGACGGCACGCCGGCGTGCTCGCAGCCGGGCTACCCGCCTTGCGGCAACTCCGTCATCGGCAAGTTCATGGCGAATACGGCGGAGGTCAACTCCCTGCCGGTCGACCTGCGTCTGCCGGGCGCCGTGTATTGCGCCGGCGCCGATTGCACCGGGAAGTCGATTGAAAACGGGTCCGCCAGCAGCGATCCGCCGAGCATCTGCAGCTACTCCAACCCCAACAATGCGCCGAGCGGCGGCGCGGTCACGTGCTCGACGATCTTGTCGACCGGCCGCATCGATCCGCCGTCGCTCGGCGGCTCGGAGGGCTGGCAAGGATTCCCCGGCCAGAACAACTGGGTGGAATTCGGCAAGGAACCGTATGCGCCCGGAGAGAACGGCGGCATCAAGGGTCATGTCGTCTACGCCTCGACGCGGCCGTTCGACGACCCTTCCTTGCTCGTGCAGACGCAATGGGAGCCGCTCGTCCCGCACGTGACCATCAATTTGTACCAGGAAGGCACGGGCCCGGATGGCCGCCAGACCTTGAAGCTCGTCGACACGACCCAGACCAGCAGCTGGGACGACTGGGCGCAGGGCTTCCACGTGAATTCCACGGGCGAGACCGTCCCGAACATGAGCTGTCCGGGTCAGTCCGCGACGAACGACCTGTTCTTCTTCACCTTGAAGGACCAACCGAACTATCTCGACTTGTACAACTCCGAGCACGGCGGGCCCACGCCGACGCCGCTGCCCGACCACTCGCAGTTCAAGTGCTACGACGGCATGCACAACTGGAACCAGGTGCAGCCGGCCCCCTACGACGGCATGTACGCGTTCCCGAGCGTCACGGGTCTGGATCCGACGACCGGCATGCCGACGATCAAGAACACGAACTGCACGATCTGCGTGCCGAATCACGCGGTGCCGTCGACCGATCTGTACTACGGCACGCCGATGCTGCCCGAGGGCAAGTATGTCGTCGAGGTCGTCGTGCCGCCGGGCTACGAACTCGTCAAGGAAGAGGACAAGAACATCCTGATCGGCGACGATTTCATCGCACCGGTCACGCAGGAGATCGGCGGATTGGGCAACATCTTCATCCTGCCCGACCAGGCGACGCTCGCGAGCCAGTACAACGCGAACAACGCCCAGAATCCGACCGACAGCTTCGGCAGCCAGCCGCGCAACGGCATCGTTCCCGGCTTCGTCCCGGAACCGGAGTGGCCGTGCGTCGGCGAAGAGCGCGTCGTGCCGGACTACATCAGTCTGTTCCCGCAGACCCAGCAGGTGGCGCCGTTCGCGGGCGCAACCCGGCCTCTGTGCGACCGCAAGGAAGTCACGCTCGGCGACCAGAGGAGCGCGATCGCGAAGTTCTATATCTTCACCTCGACGCACGTCGCCGCGAAGTTCGCCGGCGTCATCACGGATGACTTCACGTCGGAGTTCGATCCGTTCTCGCCGGCGTTCGGCGAGAAATTCTCGCCGCCGAACATGCCGATCGCGTTCCGGGATTACACGGGGAACGAAATTTCCCGCGTGTACTCCGACCAGTGGGGCGCGTTCAACGGCATGACCTACTCCAGCTGGGAAGTGAATCCGCCGAATCCGACGGGATATTCGCCGACGATGATGGTTACCTGCATGAACGATCCGGGCCCGATCCCGGGGCCGAACGGCACGATGATCACCGATCCGCTGTTCAACCCGGATTACAGCCAGTTCTGTTATGAAATCCCGTTCATGCCGGGCCAGACCCAGTACATGGACACCCCGGTCGTGCCGACCGCCGCGTTCACGGGCTCGGGCTACAACAACGTCGACTGCGCCTATCCGGATGCGACGCCCGCGGTCAAAGAGGTCGACGGCGACGGCGTCGGTCCCTGGGTCAGCGCGCCGGGCCATACGCTGAAGATCACGGCGCTCGGCGATCAGCCCGTCAACAACTATGGCTACTCCGGGCCGTCGTCGACGACGGCGCCGTTCAATCAAAAGACCGTCACGCGCCACTACGGCTTCGGTGCGACCGCAGGCGTGGTGACGATCGGCGGGGTCAGCGCGCCCGTAACGAACTGGACCGACGCCGAGATCGACGTCACGGTGCCGACCGGCGTGAAGAAGTGCGCCATGCAGCAACAGGCGCAATATGGCGGCAGCAAGGCATACTGCGGCGAGCTGCGCATCAAGGCCGCCAACGGCAAGAAGTCGATCGACGCCGTGACGGTCACGATCGGCGGCAAGGCGCCGATCGTGTTGACTGCGAGCGACCCGATGACGCCGTCGGGTCCCGGTGCGATCCAGCGCGCGATCGACGCCGCCGAGCCGGGCGACCTCATCATCGTGCCGCCGGGCACGTACAACGAAATGTTGCTCATGTGGAAGCCGGTGCGGCTGCAGGGCGTCGGCGCGGCCTCGAGCATCATCAACGCGAACACCCAGCCGGCGGGCAAGCTCGATCCGTGGCGGCATGAGGTCAATTGCCTGTTCGGCTTGGCGCTCAACGGCACGCCGATGAAAGCGGGCAACCCGTACGATCCGACCGGCGCCGTGAAGTGCGCGCAGGAAGGCGCGGTGCCCGGCGTTACGGCGTTCCGCGGCAAGACGCAGAATCCGCAAGTCGATCGCCTGCCGCTCGAGGGCATCATCGGCTGGGATACGACGACGAACGGCAACCTCGCGCAGATGCTGCAAGAGCCGACCCTCATGGGCGCCTACGAGGGCGCCGGCATCACGGTTCTCGCGAAGGGCGTGAATACACACGGCGCGACGGGCTACTACGGCAGCGGCGCGGAGGCTGCGTTCCCGACGGGCACGACCTTGCTCACTGCGGACGATTGCGAAGCGGGTAAAAACGACGTGAACCCGTATCCCAGCAACTTCCAGTGCAACCCGTCGAGCATCGACGGTCTGGCGATCACGGACAGTTCGCAGGGCGGCGGCGGCATCTTCGTGCACGCCTGGGCGCACAATCTGCAGATCGCGAACGATCGCATCTACAACAACATCGGCACCTTGGCGGGCGGCATCAACGTCGGCCAGGGCGAGTCACCGGACGGCTATTTCGCGGGCACGGTCACGGATTCGGACCCGGGATCCTGCGTGTCGGGCGCGCATGTAAACACGCAATTGCCGTACTGTTTCGACATGCACCTCAACGTGCACAACAACTACATCACGTTGAACCAGTCGATCGGCGATGAGTTGTTCTCCGGAACTCCGGCGGGCGCGGGCGGCGCGAGTTTCTGCACGGGCGCGGACTACTACAAGTTCCGCTACAACTGGGTCTGCGGCAACATGAGCACCGGCGACGGCGGCGGCGTCTCGCACTTAGGGTTCATCTACAACGGCACGATCGCGCACAACTACATCCTGTTCAACATGAGTTCGAATCCGACGATCGCGACCAACGGCGGCGGCCTCATCATCGAGGGTGCGGCGCCCGACGGCTTCACGGCGGCCGGGCTCGAGTGCGGCAGCGTCGTCGACATCGACTGCCCGCCGGGCCTGCCGGACGGCACGGGTCCCGGGCTCAGGATCAACGCGAACCTGATCATGGGCAACACGGCCGAGAGCGGCAGCGGCGGCGGCCTGCGCCTCCAGTCCGTGAACGGGCCCGAGGTGTCGGTGTTCCCGAAGGATCCGGATCGTTGGTACGCGGTCAGCGTCACGAACAACATCATCGCGAACAACGTCGCCGGCTGGGACGGCGGCGGCGTGTCCTTGCAGGATGCGCTCGCGGTGAATCTCGTGAACAATACGATCGTCTCGAACGATACGACCGCGTCCGCGGGCGTGCTGTTCAACACGCTCGGCGCGCCGCTCGCGAGCGCTCCGGGCGCAACCGTACCAGACGACTTCCGCGACGACCTCCGCGCCGCAACCGGCGGGGCTCGTGACGATGCCGAACAGCGGCAACCTGAGCGCGACGTTCGCCGGACTCAAGATCAGCGTGCCCGGACCATCATGCGGACTGCACGCAGGTGTCGAACCCGTACCTGACGAACGACATCTTCTGGCAGAACCGCACGTATTACATCGGCATCGGCAGCCTGGATGCGCAGTATCAACAAAACATCGTCGCGCTGTTCAACTCGGCATTCAGCCCGGGCGGTACGCCGACGGCCGGCGCGACGCCCGCCAATCAGACCGCCACCGGGTCGTGCCCGTCAGGCTCGGCGTACTGGGACATCGGCGTGCGCGGCGATACCGGCCCCGGCAACCATGCCTCGGGATACTCGCTCGCGAACCGTCTATTCGGTGCTGACGAATGCGTCCGAGAACGTCGGCGGCACGGCGAGCAATGACTTGGTCGCCAATCCGGCGCTCGTGACGCAGTACTGCAACGGCGCGCGCACGCCGCCGGAGGCGGGCGGCGTCGCGGGCTGGCAGGTGCCGCCGGGCATCTCGGACGCGACCGTGCCGAACCCGATCTTCAGCCTGACGCCGAACGCGACGGTCGACGAGGGCAACAACTGGGTCAACATGAGTTGGGGACCGTTGTCGTTGATCAATCCGTCGACCGGCGCGACGCTCGGGAATTACGGCATCAACGCCAATTCGCCTGTGATCGACCAAATACCGCTCAAATCGGATGCGGGCGAGGCCGCTCCGCGGCGCGACTACTTCGGCCATCCGCGGCCGGATCCGGCCACGGCGAACGAGAAGAAGGAAACGGCGATCGATATCGGCGCGGTCGAGTTCCAAACCGGCACGGCGACGCCGCCGGCCATGGTGCAGTGAGGGTCGCCATGAAGTACTCGATCGGCGTCGCGGCGGCGGCGGGGATCTGCATCGCGGGGGCGCTCTCGGCGCAGGCGGCCGCGCCTCGGCCGGCCGACGCCACGCCGCGCTCGGCGGCCGCGCCGCTGACCGCGCATTCGCTCGCGGTCGCAGAGAGCGTGCTGCACTACTGCGCGCGCGTGGACGCCAAGGCGGCCGTCGGCTTGCGCGGCAAGATCGATGCGATGCTGAAAGGGGCGTCGGCGGCGGAGGTGACGGGCCTGCGCGCGACCGCGGAATACCGGACGACCTACGATGCAGTCACGCATTTCGTCGCCCAGGTGGATCCGCACAACGCGACGCGGCCTTGCGACGAATCGCTGGCGGCGCGCAGGTAGACGAGCGACGTGCGGCAATCTTCGCGCAGCGGACCGGCCCGACGATCGAAGATCGCGCAGTGGTGCGCATTCGCGGGATTGTGGGCGTCCGGCGCAAGTCTCGCAGCCGCGCACGCGCCGCCGGCTGCGCACGCGCCTGCGGCCAAAGGCCGCGACGCCGACGCGCTATTTGCCGAATCCGTTCGCGGGCGCGGCGGGCCGTTATTATCGTCTGGTCTGGGGAATCGATTCGCTCGACGTCAAGCGCGTCGGCTCGGGCGAAATGGTGGAGTTCACCTGGCGGGTGCTGGATCCGAACAAGGCGAAGGTCCTCAACGACGTGCGCGCCGCGCCATCCCTCGTCGACCCGCAGGCGGGCGTCAGCCTCGTGGTGCCGTCGATGGACATGGTGGGCATGCTGCGGCAGCGCATGACGCCCGAGGAGGGCAAGAGCTATTGGATGGCATTTTCGAACGTCGGCCGCCTGGTGAAAGCCGGCGACCGCGTGAACGTGGTGATAGGGCAATTCCGCGCCGACGGCCTCGTGGTGCAGTAGTTCGGGATGGGTGATGCGGATTTCGGGGTCGCGGTTCGATCATGGCAGAGGTGACTCATGGCAATGCGTTCTCGGTTGTTCCGTAATCTGGCCTGCGGCGTCGGCTGCGCGCTCGCTCGTCGCCGTCGTCCGCGGCCGACGCCAAGCCGGCGCCGGCGAACCTGAGCGCCGCGCAGATCGTCGACCGGTTCATCGCGGCGCGCGGCGGCCTCGCCGCCTGGCACGCGGTCCAGTCGATGTCATGGAGCGGCAAGCTCGATGCCGGGGCCGGCGATTCGGCCGCTCGCAGCCGGGAGTTCGTCAAGACCATGACGGCGCCCGTGACCAAGCGAGAGGCGATTGCGCAAATGACGGCACCGGTCATGAACACCGGCAAAGCCAAACAAGTCGAGCTGCCGTTCGTCATCGACATGGAGCGCCCGAACAAGTCGCGGGTCGAGATTCAATTCGCCGGCAAGACCGCGGTGCAGGTCTACGACGGCAAGAACGGCTGGATGGTGCGTCCCTATTTGAATCGCGATGACGCCGAACCGTTCACGCCGGCGGAAGCGAAGTCGCAGGCCGGCAAGTGGCGCCTCGACGGCCCTTTGATGGATTACGCCGCGAACGGCGCGAAGGTGGCGCTCGAAGGGGTGGAGCCGGTGGACGGCCACGACGCCTACCGCATCAAGCTCACGGCGAAAGACGGTCATGTCCAGCATTTCTGGATCGACACGCAAAGCTTCCTCGACGTCAAGGTCGAGGGAACGCCGCGCAGGATGGACGGCCGGACGCGCACGGTGTGGGTCTATCAGCGCGATTTTCGCGACGTGAGCGGCTTGAAGATTCCGTTCCAGCTCGTGACGGCGGTCGACGGCTATCCGGACACGCATCAATTGGTCATCGACAAGGTCGCGCTGAACCCGGCCTTGAACGCCGCCTTGTTCGAGAAACCAGGCGTATAGACGCGATGCGCAGGCGGTTCCGGCAAGCCGCGACGCTCCGACGCACGGCGACGGCGTTGGCGCTGTCGATATGCGGCTTCGCGGCGTGCGCGCAAGCCGCGGACGCGGCGTCGCTCGTCCTGCCCCCGCCGCAGCCGAGCCTATCCGTGGCGCAGATCGTCGCGCGAAACGTCGCCGCGCGCGGCGGTCTCGCGGCCTGGCGCAGGATCCGCACGATGGCCTGGGTCGGTCACATCGAGAGCGCGCACGCGCCGATGCCGAGCATGATGTTCACCCTGGAACAGGAGCGCCCGAACAAGACGCGCTTCGAAATCAATGCGCTCGGCCAGACGACCATCCGCGTCTTCGACGGGACCCACGGCTGGAAATTGCGGGCGGCACCGAACGGCGGCCCCGACCTTCAATCCTACAGTCCCGAAGAACTGAAGTTCGCCGAAGCGGCACCCGGCCTCGACGGTCCGCTGATCGATTACCAGGCCAAGGGCAGCGTCATTACGCAGGGCGGCATCGACCGTGTCTACGGGCGCCGCGCGTATCGCCTCGACGTGGCGCTCAGGTCCGGTGAAAACGATCACGTCTGGGTCGATGCGCGAACCTTCCTCGAGTTACGGTACGACAGAACCTCGTTCAGTCAGGCCGCGATGCCGGTGACGGTGTCGATGTACTACCACGACTACAAGACGATCGAGGGGCTGCGCATCCCGTCGGTCATCGAAACCGGCGTCGGCTCGGGCAAGGCGCCGGATCGGATCGTCATCGAACGCGTCCTTTTGAATCCGCATCTCGACGCGCGGACGTTTGCGATGCCCGACGCGCCGCTTCCGGTGCAGCGTTCGGTGCGCAGATGAACCCAAGGCGGCCGCTCGCGGCCGTACTGGTTCTCGCCGGCGCGATCGCCGCGGCGAATTGGGCCGCCGGCGGCATGCCGGGCGGCGACGCATCCCAAATCGAGGAATCCGAAGTCAAGGCGGGCGAGGCGATCTATCTGCGCGGCGTGCTTCCATCGGGCGCGCCGCTCGAGGGCGTGCGTCACGGCGGCGGGCTCGACGCCAAGGGCGCGCAGGGCGCGTGTGTCGGCTGTCACCAGCGCAGCGGCCTAGGTTCGGACGAGGGCAGCATCAAGATCCCGCCGATCGCGGGTGCTTACTTGTTTCAGCCGGCGGGCGTGGGCACGGATGCGCCGGATTTGCCGTACGTCGCGAGCATGCGCATCGATCGCACGCCGTACACGGACGCGACGTTCGCACGCGCGATCCGCGAGGGCGTGGATTCCGCGGGAAAGCCATTGAGCTTCCTGATGCCGCGATTCCGCTTGAGCGACGCGGACGTTCGGGCGCTGATCGCTTATCTGGGCACGCTCGCGCCGTCCCGCGTGCCGGGAGTCACGGCGACGACGCTGCACTTCGCGACGATCGTCACGCCGGACGCCGACCCCGTGAAGCGCAAAGGCATGCTCGATGTGCTGAATAATTTCTTCGCCGAAAAGAACTCGTTCCCGTTCGCGCCGAGCCCGCGGTTTCGAACCCGCGGCGCAGGGATTTACGGCAAGAGCATGTATCGCGCGAACCGCCGCTGGAAGCTGCACGTCTGGAATCTCACGGGGCCCGCGGCGTCCTGGCGGGCGCAGCTCGCCGCAGACATGGCGAAGGACCCGGTCATGGCCGTGATCTCGGGGTTGGGCGGCGACGACTGGGCGCCGATCCATGATTTCTGCGAGCAGGAGCATCTGCCGTGCTTGTTTCCGAACGTGGACGTGCCGGTGGTCGCACCCGGGGATTTCTATTCCTTGTATTTCTCCGACGGCGTCCTGTTGGAGGCGGGGCTGATCGCGAAGGCGATCGATGGGATCGACGCGCGCGGCCGGGTTCGATCGGTGCTGCAGATCTATCGCGCCGGCGACAGCGGCGAGGCTGCCGCGGCGGCGCTCGCCGAGGGCTTGAAGCGCATGGGCATCCCGGTGCACGGCCATGCCCTCGCCGCGGGTCGGCCGGGGCAGGGCCTGGCGCAAGCGCTGCGGGGTGCGTCTTCGGCGGACGCGTTGGTTCTGTGGTTGCGCCCCGCGGACGTCGCGGCGCTGCCCGGCGCCTCCGCCGCGCCGCCGACCGTGTTCATGTCGGGCCTGATGGGCGGGTTGGAGGGCGCCCCCTTGCCGTCGACCTGGCGCAGCCGCACGCTGCTCGCGTATCCCTTCGACCTGCCGCAGCGTCGCATTGCGCGCGTCGACTTTCCGCTCGGTTGGTTTTCGTTCCTGCACATTCCGGTCGTCGCCGAGGCGGTGCAGGTCAATACCTATATCGCCTGCGGCGTGCTCGCCGAAACCTTGAACGGCATGGCGGACAATGTCGACCGCGATTATCTCGTGGAGCAACTGGAGGACATGCTCGAGCATCGCTACCTCACGGGGTATTTCCCGCGGCTCGCGCTCGCCCCGGGGCAAAGTTTCGCCTCGAAGGGCGGCTACCTCGTGAGGTTCGCGGCGCCGAAGGGCACGGCGTTACTGGCCGACGGTGGTTGGACCGTGCCTTGACGGCCGGCCGCGGCGATCTCCCAGTGGTGTAGTCTGGGGCATCGATCGAGCCACCTGTGGGAAATTTCGCGCGACTACCATGGTTCCTACGCCCCGAATGCAGGCTTGCCTACCGGCGGCGGGGCAACGCCTCGCGCAAAATGACGCGAACGCTGTCGACCAGGGCATGGGGAGTTTGCGGCGGCTATCGTCAAAATGTGCGATATCGGCGCTATCGGCAGCGGGACGATCCGCGATAATCAATTATTAGACACGGTCGGGTCGGGAGCCTGCCCGTGAGCGGATCGCGCTTCGAGAGCAGCGGATGAGGTAGAGGCATGGAGCCAACAGCCAAGGCCTGCGACGAGTCGATCTGGCCGGAGTACGTCCGGCAGAGCCGGCAGCGTTTTCGGCTCGTATTGGTCGACGATCATCCCGTGGTTCGCGCGGGCCTGGCCGCCCTGTTGTCGCTGGAAAATGACCTGCAGATCGTCGGCGAAGCAGGCGACGTCGACGAGGCGATCGGCTTGGTGTGCGAGCATAAACCGGATCTCGTGATCTGCGACTTGACGATGCCCGGGTACACCGGATGCAACGCGGTTCGCAGGTTGTGCCGCGAATTCCCGCAAACGCACATCATGGTGCTGTCGGCGCACTGCTCGGTGGAATGCATTCGCGAGTCGTTCTGTTCGGGCGCGATCGGCTACGTGCGCAAGGACGCCTTGCGCGCCGATCTTTTGTCGGCGCTGCGGCGCGCGGTGCTGGGCTTGCCCGCGACGTGCTCGGGCGTCGGCGACATCGTCATTCGCAATTGGCTGCAGGGAACGGATATCGCTGCACCGACCGAGGATGTGTCGCTCGATCCCGAGGATCGGCAGGTGTTGCGCCTCATCGCCTTGGGAGTGCCGACGCGGCGCATTGCGGCCGAATTGGGGCGCGGCGTGAAGGCCGTGGAGAAGTACCGAACGAGCTTGATGCGCCGGCTGAATTTGCACAGCACTGCGGCGATTGCGCGCTTCGCGGTGCAGTGCAAACTCTTGTCGATGCAGGAGGTCGACCAACTCGTGTCGGTCGACTGATCATGCGGCGCGTGTTGATCATCGATGATGAACCCTACGTGCGCGCCGCGCTGCAGCGCGTGCTCGAATCCCAGGGCGTCGAAGTCGAAGCCGTCGCCGACGCCGACGCCGGCATGGCGAGCCTCGCCGCCTCACCCAAGGATCTCGTGATCGTCGACGTCGTGTTGCCCGGCACCGACGGAGTGGTCGCGATCGGCCGGATTCGCGCCGAATACCCCGCGATGCGCATCATCGCGATATCCGGCGGCGGAAATTTCGGCCTCAAGGATTATCGCCCCGAGGCGATAGCGACGCGCGCCTACCTCGCGGCATCGAGGCGGGCCGGCGCGGACGCCGTGCTCGCCAAGCCGTTCGAGACGCAGGAACTGCGCTCGCTGATGACCGAATTTCTCGCCTGAACGGGGTTCACTCGAACGGCATTCAGCCGACCGCCGCATCCTCGTGATCGACCAGTCCGTGCCGCAGCGCGAACATGGTCACCGCGGCGGTATTGTGCAAGTTCAATTTGCGCATGAGGTTGGAACGGTGCTTCTCGACCGTCTTGACCGATAGTCCTAGATCGCGCGCGGACAGCTTGTTGGATTGGCCCAGCGCGATGCGCATCAAGACCTCGCGCTCGCGCTGGGTGATCAGGCGCGCGACTTCCTGGTTCGCGACCCCGATGCAGATGCCGGTGCCGTTCGCGTTGCCGGCGAGGACCGCCGGCGCGAGTGCCCCGCAGACGAATCGCTTGTGGCCGGCGGCCGTGTGCAGCGCTTCGATCAACTCCGCGTGATGGGAGTCCTTGAGCACGTAGCCGAGCGCGCCCGCACGCATCGCGGCGCGCAAGGAGTCTTCGCCGGGCGCGGCGGTCAAGGCGACGAGCGGGGTACCGGGGGCGTGCTGCCTGATCGCTTCGATGGCGGCGGCTCCGCCGTCGTCCGGAAAATCGATGTCGACGAGTACCACGGATGGATCGACCTGGCCGACCAAGGCGGCGGCTTCGCCGATCGAGTGCGCCGCGACGACCAATTCGACGTCGACGTGGCCTTCGAGGAAGGCCTGGAGACCTTTGCACAAGGTCTCGTTGCGTCCGATGAGGACGATGCGTATTCGATCCATCCGCTTACCCTCTCACCGGGGCATCGCAACCAGATTAACACTTGCTCATGAATCCGATGTCGAAAATTTACTCCGATGGCGCTGCAAATAGGAGTCGAGGTCTCTTGGTCGCCATGACGAAAGCGTGACGTGCGTCACACTTTTTGCATAACTCACTCCATATTCCGCCGTTGGCCGCCGCCCGTGGGTACCGACGGCGGGCTCGTCCTGTCGCCCTGGGGCGACGCGTTGCCAGGGAGATCCGCAGGCTGCTCAATCCGTGCAGGGGTTCACGCTCCGATGCGCACGGCCTTCAGTAGGCTTCACCGGGCATCAAGCCTGCAAATTCGACGGAGATCGCCATGACCGACAACTCGCTGACCGGTACCTTCCATCTCGACCTGCCGAAGGATCTCCTGTCGGAAGCGAAGCGCGTCGCCGACGCCAAGAAGCCGCAATTTCGCGTCGAAGGCTGGCGTCGATCGTGGTGGTCGCGGATTTCCGAACTGCTGGTCGGCAAGGACTAGGGCCGGACCTTGGAGCGCGCGCCGCTCGTCGGTCGATAAGTCAAATCGGACGCTATTTTCCGCCTCAATCGCGCTACGATCGGCGTCACGGCCAGCCTGTTCCCAAGGCTCGGCGGGAGCGCTCCGATGCGATTGGCTCGTCCGGTATATGAATCCCTGCCGCTGATTTATGCGGTGGTCGGCGCGTTCGCGATTTTCGTTTCCTATGTCGATCAGCCTGGCATGAGGGCGGCCGCGACGCTCACGATCGGGCTCGCCGCGCTGGTCGCGGCGTTGACGCTCCATCTGCGTCGCCGCGGCTATCGGGAGATGCGCCGCGAATATTCCGGCGGCGACCTCGCGGCGCCGTCGGCGGCGCGCGAGCCCCACCCTTAAGGTTTCTCCGCCGGCTCGGCGTCGGCTTCCTCGGCCCCATGCCGCGCGCGCGGCCCGCGCTCGTCGAGGTACATGATCTCGTGCTGGCCGACGACGACGACGTCGCCGTCGTTCAGGTTATGGCGACGGACGCGCTTGGAATGCACGTAGATGCCGTTCGTGCTGTTCAGGTCCTCGATCACGCAGCTGTCGGCCTGCGTGACGATCTGGCAGTGATGCCGGCTGATGAACTTGCTGTCGATCTGCAAGTCGTTGTCCGCCGTGCGGCCGATGACGAGGCGGCCCGGCTTCAGTTCCCGCTCCAACGTCGTCTTGCCTTCGTGCGCGATCAGGATGCGGCCGACCGTTTGACCCGGCACTCCTCCGGCCGGCGGGATCGTTTGATCCAGGTGCGGCGCCCGCATTCGGTTCGTCCGCGATGCGTATTCGACCCACTGCAGCTCCTGGATCGCCGAATCGAGATCCGCGGCCGACACGGTATCGACGTCCCGCGCGAAGGCGGCCATCATCGCCGTGTCGCATAGCGTATTGATCAGGCGCGGCACGCCGCCGGTGTAGCGGTAAATCGTCGGATACGTCTCCTCGGCGAAGATGCGCCGGCCTTGCGACCCGGCGACTTCGAGACGGTGATCGATGTAGGCGCTGGTTTCGGCCTTCGTCAATGCGGTCAGGTGAAAGCGCAGGCGCACGCGCTGCGCGAGCTGCACCAGTTCCTTCGAATTGAGTTTGTCGTTCAATTCCGGCTGCCCGGTCAGAATGATCCGCAGCGCCTTGTCCTTCGCCGTCTCGATGCCCGACAGCATGCGCACTTCTTCGAGTACGCGATTGTTGAGATTTTGCGCCTCGTCGACGATCAGCAATACCTTGCGGCCGGCCGTGTGTTGTTCCATCAGGAACTCGTTCAGCGTCGCGAGGACCTCCGGCTTTCGCATGTTGAACGGCGAAAAGCCGAACTGCACCAAAACGGTTTGCAGAAACGCGGTCGGCGACAATTGGGTCTGATTGATCTGCGCGACGATGACGTCCGACTGCAGTTCCCGCACGAAGGTCTCGATCAGCGTCGTCTTGCCCGCGCCGATCTCGCCGGTGATGACCACGAAGCCATCCGTGAACCAGATCGTCGATTCCATGTACGCTTTCGCGCGGGCGTGCTGCTTGCTCAAATACAGGAACTGCGGATCCGGGGTAAGCCGGAAGGGCAGTTCGTGCAGCTTGAAGAGTTCCAAATACATCTTGCAATGAGCCTTCCGGAATCATCGCTGTGCGGGGCGGGTCCCGCTTGTTAGGTCCAGCGGATCAAGTTTAAGGCATTTTCGAGCGCGAGATTCCGATCCTTCGCAAGTGATCTGACGATCGTGCAATGTCCCAATTTTCGTCCGGGGCGCGCCGTCTTGCCGTAATCGTGGAACGCGAGGCCCTCAATCGCCAATAGACGCTCGCGGTCCGGCATGGTTCCCAGGAAATTGATCATCGCCGTGTGGCCCAACGCGCGCGTGCTGCCGAGCGGCATCCCGCAGATCGCCCGCAGGTGGTTTTCGAATTGGCTCGTCACGCAGCCATCGAGCGTCCAGTGGCCGGAGTTGTGCACGCGCGGCGCCATTTCGTTCGCGATCAACTTCCCGCCGACGACGAAGAATTCGATGGTCAGGACGCCCACGTAGCGCAAGTCCTCCATCACGCGCTGCAAATAACGCTGCGCCCGCCGCTCGAGATCCCGATCCCGATGGGGCGCGATTCCGTGGCGCAGAATGCCTCCCTCGTGGTGATTGCGGGAGAGCGGATAGAAGACGCACTCGCCGGACGCGCCGCGCGCGCCGACGATGGACACCTCGGACGAGAAAGACAGAAACCTCTCGTAGATCAGGTCGCGCTCGCCCACGTGGGCGAGCGCGGCGTCGATATCCGCGGGCGTGCGCAAGACGAATTGACCCTTGCCGTCGTAGCCGAACCTGCGCGTCTTGAGCACGCCCGGCAGGCCCGTTCGATCGATTGCCGCGACGAGGTCCGCGCGCCCGCCGACCGCCACATGCGGCGCGACCGGGATTTTCAAGCGGTTGAACAGCGCCTTCTCGCGCAACCGGTCCTGGGAAACCGCCAGCGCGGCGGGGGAAGGGCGTATCGACGCGAGTTTCTCGAGCGGCGCGAGCGCCGCCGCCGAAATGTTTTCCCAGTCGAACGTCAGCACATCGCTCTGCGCGGCGAGTTCCTCGAGCAGCCTCGCATCCTCCAAGTCGCCGACGAGGATCGGTGCGACCCGAGCGCCCGGCGCATCGGCGCTGCGGTCGAGAAACACGCAGCGCACCCCGAGCGGGATCGCGGCCTGTCCCATCATGCGCCCCAATTGGCCGGCGCCGACGATGCCGACGCGCGAAAAGACTCGGGCGGTCAAGGTTGCCGAGGATCCGGTTGGGCGAGCACGGCGGCGGTCTGGGCCTGCCGAAACGCATCCAACGCGGCGCGCGTTTCCGCGGATTCGTTTGCGATGATCGCGGCCGCGAACAGCGCGGCGTTCTTCGCCCCGGCCGCGCCGATCGCGAAAGTCGCGACCGGCACGCCCGATGGCATCTGCACGATCGACAACAGCGAATCGAGGCCGCTCAAGGTCTTCGACTGCACCGGCACGCCGAGCACGGGTACGGAGGTCTTCGCCGCCGTCATGCCGGGCAGATGCGCGGCGCCGCCGGCTCCGGCGATGATCGCCTTCAGGCCCCGTGAGCGCGCGGTGGCCGCGTATTCGAACAACAGATCCGGCGTCCGGTGCGCCGAGACGATGCGCACCTCGTGCGCAACCCTCAAGGCCGCGAGCGTGTCGGCCGCGGCCTGCATCGTCTCCCAGTCGGACGACGACCCCATGATGATTCCGACCAACGCTGTCATGAGAGCGAGTGTACCAAAGCGCTACGCCAGCAACTGCCGGAGGTATGCAAAAAGCGCGCGCGAGCCGGCCGGGGAGTCCTGGATGTCGCGGTCCCGCCGCGCTTTTTCGACGAGACCCGCGATCGCCGCCCGGTCGGCGCCGGGGCGCGTCTCGAGCAACGCGTCGACCGCGCCCGGCTCGGCCGAGAGCAGCCGGTCCCGCCACCGCTCGATCTCGCGGAATTCGCGTATTTCCCGGTCGTGACGCCGCTTGATATCGTCGAGACGCGCGATGATGGGCGCGGGGTCCGCCCTGCGCATGAGTTTGCCGATGTACTGGCGCTGGCGCAGCTGCGCGCCGTGCGCGGACAAGCGCCGCAGCTCCCGCAGCGCCGTGACCAGATTCTCCGGCAGGTCAAGATCGTCGAGCTCGCGATCGGGAAGCGCCGCCAATCGCACGCCGAGGTCTTGCAGGGAGTCCGCCTCCCGCTTGCGGGCGCTCTTGCTCGGGCGCCGCGGTTCGGACCCTTCTTCGCCGCCGGGCTCATTTTCATCGCGCATGGCGCCCATGCTATCACCGGGGCCGGTAGAATCGCCGTAAAGTATTCCCGGAATTCAGGAGATCCCGATGGCGATCGTACAGGCTAAACCGTTGACGCTCGGCGAAAAAGACCTCGAGTCGATCATTGAAATCGCGCTCGAGGAGGCGCTTCGCCGGGGCGCGTCGCAGGCCGAAGCCGGCGTGAGTCAGGATACCGGCCTATCCGTGGGCGTGCGGCTGGGGCAGGTCGAAACGCTGGAGCACCAGCGGGACCGCAGCATGGGCATCACGGTGTATTTCGACCGGCGCAAAGGCTCGGCGAGCACCGCGGATTTCTCCACGCAGGCCGTGCGCGAAACGGTCGCGAAGGCTTGCAGTATCGCGCGATTCACGGCCGAGGACGCCTGCGCGGGTCTCGCCGACCAGGAGTTGATGGTCCGTTCGCCGCCGGACCTCGACCTTTCGCATCCTTGGGATCTCGCGGCCGAGCGCGCGATCGAGATCGCGAAGGACTGCGAGGCGGCCGCGTTGACGTACGATCCGCGCATCAACAACTCCGAAGGCGCGACGCTCGGCACCCACCGCGGCCTGCATGTGTACGGCAATACGCACGGCTTCGTCGGCGGCTATCCGACGACGTCGCATACCTTGAGTTGCGTCGTGCTCGCCGGCAGCGGCGAGGACATGCAGCGCGACTACTGGTATACGAGCGCGCGCGATTGGCGGGATTTGACGCCCGGAGACGAAGTCGGGCGCGAGAGCGCGCGGCGCACGGTGCAAAGGCTCGACCCGCATAAGATCGGCACGTGCCGCGCTCCGGTTCTGTTCGCGCCCGAGATCGCGCGCGGGCTGATCGGGCATTTCATCGCCGCAATCCGCGGCACGGCCCAGTATAGGCAATCCTCGTTTCTGCTCGGGGCCGCCGGGTCGCGGGTGTTCCCCGCCGGGTTTTCGATCGTCGAGCGGCCGCACATACCCAAGGCGATCGCGAGCGCGCCATTCGACGACGAGGGCGTCGCGACGCACGATCGAGAGTTGGTCGCCGACGGCGTGTTGACCGGCTATCTCCTGTCCAGTTATTCGGCGCGCAAGCTGGGTCTCAAGACGACCGGCAATGCGGGCGGAGTTCACAACCTCGTCGTCGCGCCGACGATGCAGGGCGGCCTCGAGCGCATGCTCGCGACGCTCGGCACCGGCCTGTACGTGACGGAGTTGATGGGACAAGGCGTGAATACCGTCACCGGCGACTATTCGCGCGGCGCCGCGGGATTCTGGGTCAAAGACGGCGTGATCCAATACCCGGTCGCCGAGATCACGATCGCGGGCAATCTCGCGCCGATGCTGAAGGGCATCGTCGCCGCCGGCGACGACGTCGACCTGCGTGCAGGCGTGCGCGTCGGCTCCCTATTGCTCGAGGAGATGACGGTCGCCGGCGAGTGAGCCCGCGTGCGCGGCCGTGCCGGCCGCGATCAGGTCGTTGAGCGTGCGGCCCGCGAGACAATCGTGCATTGCCGCTTCGGCCTCGCGCACGAGTTCCTCGGCGGGCGCCGCCGTGCGCGGCTCGGCCGCCATGCGGCCGCGCGGCTGGCTGCGCGCCGCGTCGAGGACGTCGACGGCCAAGATGCCGCGGGTGTCGCGGCCGGGAAGGAACTCCCCGTTCTCGGTCGCCGCGATCAGTCCGGCGCGTTCGAGGCTGCCGAGCACGGGATCGAGCGCCGCCCCGGGGACGTCGAGTTCGGCGGCGAGAAGGCTGCCGGTCCAGCGGCGATCGCCGCGCGCGTAGTCGCGGCCGATCAATATCATGATCGTGAGGGCCGCGCGCTCGCGCGCGCCGCCGATGAGCTCCGCGATTTCCTGGCCGTGGCGCAGATATTGCGGATATTGAACGTAGAAGGCGAGCTGCGCGCCCAGGAGGAGGATCAGCCAACTGACGTAGATCCAAATCAGGGTCGTCAGAACGACGGCGAAGCCCGTATAGATCGCGATCAGCTGCGATGAGTACGTGATGAACGCCGTGAACATCTTGCCGGAGAGCGCCCACAGGGCGCCCGCCGCGATTCCGCCCGTGAGCGCCGCGGAGCGCTTGACGCGCGTATTCGGGATCAATGCGTACATGACCGTGAACGTCGCGGTGACGACCGCGTACGGCACGATCTTGCCGAGTATCGAAAACGTCCACTGCAGCGGCAGAACCGCGCCGATCCAGCGCGCGAACGGACTGTTGTGCGCGGAGGCCAGGACGCCGAACGCGGCGGCCATCAATACGGGCCCCACGATCATGGCGCTCAGGTATTCGCCGATCCGGCGCGCGAGGCTGCGCGACCGCCCGACGCGCCAAACGTAATTGAAGCTCGACTCGACTTTTTGAATCGTCGTGACGACCGTATAGACGAGGAACACGAGGCCGATCGAACTCAAGACATCGCCGCGCAGGTTCTTGACGAACTGCATGACGCTCGCCGTCAGCTGGCCGGCGGCACCGCCCATCGGCCGGAAGAATTCGAAGAGCAGCGCCGCGAGGTTCGTGTGCGCGCCGAGCGCCTTCAAGATCGAGAAGCTGAATGCGATCAGCGGCACGATCGACAGCAACGTCGTGTACGCGAGGCTCATCGCGCGCACGTTCAACTCGCCGGTGAGCCAGTCGCGGAGCAGCGCCGCCGGGAAGCGCAAGCCGCGCAGCAAAGGTCCCCACGGAGGCGGCATGTCGCGCGACCGAACGCACAAGCGGTCCACGAGCCATTCCAGCAGCCTTTGCATGGGGCGAGCGTTACACGGCCGCTCGAAGTTTGGCAAGGCCGGGCGAACCGGGACCCGCGCCGCCCGGCGTCAAGACGTCAGGAGCTTGAGCGCCTGCAGATAGTTCGCGCTGGTGCGCGCCACGATTTCGCGGGGCAGATGCGGGGCGGGCGGCTTTTTGTCCCAGCGCAGGGACTCCAAGTAGTCGCGCACGAATTGTTTGTCGAAGCTCGGCGGGCTGATGCCCGGCCGGTACGACTCCATCGGCCAGAAGCGCGACGAGTCCGGCGTCAGCGCCTCGTCGATCAGCGTCAGGCGGCCCTCCTTGTCGACGCCGAATTCGAACTTCGTGTCCGCGATGATGATTTTCCGCGCATGCGCATGCGCCGCGGCGAATCGGTACAGCTCCAGCGAGACCCGCCGCACTTCAGCGGCGCGTTCGCGCCCGACGAGCTTCGCGATCGCCGCGAAGTCGATATTTTCGTCGTGTTGCCCCGCGGGCGCCTTGGACGCCGGCGTGAAAATGGGTTCCGGCAGGCGGTCCGCGATCTTGAGTCCCGGCGGCAATACGATCCCGCAGACCGACCCTTGCGACAGGTAATCGCGGTATCCGGAGCCGATCAAATACCCGCGCACCACCGCTTCCACGGGCAGCGCGTCTAGCCGCTTGACGACCATCGAACGGCCGACCAGTTGGGCCCGCTCGGCCGGATCGGAAACCACGTCCTCGACCTTAAGATCGGTCAGGTGATTCGCGATGATGTGGCGGGTCTTCGCGAACCAGAACGAGGAGATCTGGTTCAGCACCGCGCCCTTGTCCGGTATCGGGTCCGGCAGCACGACGTCGAACGCCGACAGCCGATCGGTAGTCACGATCAACAGGTGATCGGCGTCGACCTCATAGATGTCGCGCACCTTGCCCTGGTGTATTTTCTTCAGGCTGTTGAGCCGCGATTCGAATAACGGCGGCGAGTGCGGAAATTGTTCCAAGTGAGGGCGGCCCGGCTGCTGATAACATGAACGAGTCGAACTTCGTGATTCTGGCGGCGCGGGTCGGATAGGTCAACGTGGATGGCATGGAAAGGCAAATTTTTCGGCGCTCTGATCGGATTTTTGCTCACGAGGAGCCTCTGGGGCGCCGTGATCGGCGCGTTCATCGGGCAGATGTTCGATCAGGGGGGCGCGCCGGAGCCGTCCGCGCGCACGGCGCCGTCCATTTCCGAGGTTTTCTTCCGGGCGACGTTCGAAGTCATGGGGCATGTCGCGAAGGCCGACGGCCGCGTGTCGGAGGCGGAAATCGGCGCCGCGCGCCGGTTGATGCAGGAACTCAACCTCGGACCGGCGGAAGTCGCCTACGCGATCGCTTGTTATCGCGCGGGCAAGGCGCCGACCTACCAATGTGACCCCGCCGTGGAGCGTCTGCGCGAGGCCTGCGGGCAGCGTCATGACCTGTTGCGCACGTTCATCGAGCTGCAGCTGCGTGCGGCGCTCGCCGGCGACGGCATGCCGCCGCCCGCGCGCGCGATATTGACGCGCATCGCCCTGCGTCTCGGCGTATCGGGCCTGGAATTTGCGCGCATGGAGTCGGCGCTGCGCGGCCACGGCCAGTGGCGCGGCGCGCACCCGGGGGGGCACAGCCCGTCGGGATCGCTGTCGGCGTGCTACGCCGAACTCGAGGTCGACGAGCGCGTCAGCGATCAGGAATTGAAGAAGGCGTATCGACGCCAGATGAGCCGGCACCATCCCGATAAATTGGTCGCGAACGGCTTGCCGGAATCGATGGCGCAGATGGCCAAGGAGAAGACCCAGCGCATCCAAGAGGCATACGAGGAGATACGCGCCGCGCGCGGCATGCGGTGATACGGCATGCGGTGATACACTTTGCCGCCATGGACGCCGTCATCGCTCCGTCGATCCTGTCCGCCGATTTCTCGCGCCTCGGTGAAGAGGTGAACGCCGTCCTGTCGGCCGGCGCCGACTGGGTCCACTTCGACGTGATGGACAATCATTACGTGCCGAACCTCACGATCGGCCCGCTGGTTTGCGAGGCGTTGCGCAAAGCCGGCATCAAGGCGCCGATCGACGTGCACCTGATGGTGTCGCCCGTGGATCGACTGGTTCCGGATTTCGCGAAAGCCGGCGCGACCTACATCAGCTTTCATCCGGAGGCCTCGAACCATCCGGATCGCACGATTCAGCTGATACGCGACTTGGGCTGCAAGCCCGGCCTCGTGTTCAATCCGGCGACGCCGCTCAATTGGCTGGACCACGTGATCGACAAGCTGGATTTGATCCTGATCATGTCGGTCAATCCGGGTTTCGGCGGCCAGAAATTCATACCGGGCGCGCTTTCGAAGCTCGCAGCCGTGCGCGAGCGCATCCGCTCGAGCGGCCGCGACATCCGGCTGGAGATCGACGGGGGCGTCAAGGTCGACAACGCCGCGGAAGTCGCGAAGGCGGGCGCCGATGCATTCGTCGCCGGATCGGCGATCTTCGGCAGCCCGGACTATGCGGCGACGATCGCCGCGATGCGCCGGGAAATCGACATCGGCCGGCGCGCGGCCTGACGATCCCGACTACTCGTCGTCGTCGTCGAAATCCTCGTCGTCGTCGTCGTCATGGTCGACTGCGCGGTCGGCGCGCGCGTTCTTCGCGACGGCGCCGGCGGCCTTCACCGGGACGATCAACGGCCGCGTCTTGACCTTGGGCCGCGCGTTGAAGACGACGATCGTCTTGCCGGTCGCGCGCAGCAGGCCCTGTTCCTCCAGCACTTTGAGCACTCGTCCGGCCATCTCGCGCGAACACCCGACCAAGCGCGACAACTCCTGGCGGCTCACCTTGATCTGCATCCCTTCGGGATGGGTCATCGCATCCGGTTCGCCGCACAGATCCATGATCGCGTGCGCGACCCGCCCGGTGACGTCGACGAATGCGAGATCGCCTAGCTTGCGATTCGTCCGATCCAGGCGTGTCGCCAGTTGAGTCGCCAGTTCGAAAATCAGACCCGGACTCTCCGCCGCGATCTGGCGAAAGCGTGGGTAGGTCATTTCGGCGAGTTCGGCTTGCTGGCGCGTACGCACCCAGGCGCTGCGCGTCGGCTGTTCGTAAAACAGCCCCATTTCGCCGAAGAATTGGCCCTTGTTCAGGTAGGCGAGCACCATCTCGTTGCCGTCTTCGTCTTCGATCATCACTTCGACCGAGCCGCTGATGATGTAGTAAAGAATATCGGGCAGGTCGCCCGCATGGATGATCACGGTCTTGGAAGGGACTGTCCGGATGCGGCAGTAGCTCAAGAAACGATTGATCGCTGGGATATCGCTTAAGGCCTTTGCCCCTTCTTCCATGGTATCTCCCTTGGCTTTTTGGTATGGCGCCGGTCAATTCCCGATGCTGGCGGACGTTTTATTACATAAGTCCTGGAATCGCAAGCCATATGCTGGCTTTTAGACCCAGTAAGAGCCCCTCGTCATGAGGCGCGAGGTCAAGCGCATCGCCAGCGTCAAGGCAAGCGGCAAGCGCGCGCCGCCCATCGAGGCCGCCTTCTCGCCGTGCAGACTTTCATCGTGTCGCATCTGTTCCAGGATCGCGCGGCTGCGCTCGTCCGCGGCCGGCAGGCGCGACAGATGGTCGCGCAGATGCGATTCGACCTGCCTCTCCGTTTCACCGATGAAGCCGAGGCTGGTCCGATCGCCGAGCGCGCCGGCGAGTGCGCCGATCGTGAAGGAACCCGCGTACCACAGCGGATTCAGCAGGCTCGTGCGGCCGCTGAAGCTCGCGAAGCCGTGATTCGCACCAGGCGAGGTGATCGGTTTCATCATCGGCGGCGCTTTGCATCGCCGCCGCGACGGCGGGATCCTTCGCCGTCAGCGCCTGCCCGCGGTAAAGTCCTTGAGCGGAAACCTCCCCGGCGTGGTTCACGCGCATCAGCCGGCAGGACTCTTTGCGCTCGGCATCGTTCAAGGAGCCGTCCCCGGCGGGCCGCTTCCGGAGATTCGCGCCGCGCGCGCGCGGGGGCGCTCAAGACATTGATTGCCTTATCTATTTCCCCTATGATCCGATCGGCCAGGCTGAGCTTTCGTGGTTCCATCGATACATTATATAATATGCTTTGCGGATCGGCGCATCGGGGCTGGTAACGGCGCGCGCGCTTCTGTACACTTCCGCGCCTTTCGTCAACGACGTCGAAATTTTAGAGTATTCCCATGTACACGGTATTTTCAAAACCCGAAGAGACACGCGGCGACTGGTTCGTCGTCGATGCGGCCGGCAAAACGCTCGGCCGCCTGGCATCGCAAATCGCGCATCGCCTGAAAGGCAAGCACAAGCCGAATTATGCGCCCCATCAGGATCTCGGCGATCATATCGTCGTCATCAACGCCGGCACCGTGCGCGTGACCGGCGCGAAGCTGACGGACAAGTTCTACCACCAGCATACGGGCTACGTCGGCAACTTGAAGAGCATCGCTCTCGGCAAGCTGCTGCAGGAACATCCGGAGCGCGCGATCGAATTCGCGGTCAAGGGAATGCTGCCGAAAGGGCCGCTCGGACGCCGCATGTACAAGAAGCTGCATGTGTTCGGCGGCAGCGAACACCCGCATCAGGCACAGCAGCCCCAGCCGCTGGAAATCACTTAAGAGTCCGCAGGAAAGCACAACATGGCACAGAGCAAAGCCGCAAATTCCTTTTACGGTACCGGGCGCCGGAAGACCTCGAGCGCGCGGGTCTACCTGACTCCGGGTACCGGTAAGGTCGCCATCAACGGCCGGACCATCGACGAATTTTTCGGCCGCGAGACCGGGCGCATGATCGTGCGCCAGCCTTTTCAAGCGGTCGACATGGACGGCAAGTTCGATATCGTCGCGCACGTCGAAGGCGGCGGCATCACCGGTCAAGCCGGCGCGATTCGCCACGGCATCACGCGCGCCTTGATGGAGTACGACGAAACGCTGCGCCCGAGCTTGCGCAAGGCGGGCTTCGTGACCCGCGATGCGCGCGAGGTCGAACGCAAGAAGGTCGGCCGCCGCAAAGCGCGTCGCGGTACCCAGTTCTCCAAGCGCTAACAGAGCACAATACCTCCCGGTATGCGATCGGATTTGGGGGATCGTCTAGCGGTAGGACAACGGTCTCTGACACCGTTTACCTAGGTTCGAATCCTAGTCCCCCAGCCAACACACAGGGGCCCGCATGCGCGGGCCCCGACCCCGGGCGGAGCGTAAGTCCACATGTCGGTTGAGCGCAATTCGGGTGGACGCGTTGCGTTCTTGGCGCTCGGCGCGCTCGGCGTCGTGTTCGGCGACATCGGTACGAGTCCCTTGTACGCGATTTCCGCCTGTTTTACCGGCGCACGCATTCCCGTTTCGCCCACCCACGTGCTCGGCGTCCTGTCGCTGATCTTCTGGTCCTTGGTGCTGGTGATCCTGCTGAAATATGTCGCGGTCGTCCTGAACGCCGACAACAAGGGCGAAGGCGGGGTTCTCGCGCTGACCGCGCTCGTCGTCAACAACGAGAGGGCGAGCCCGCGTCGCGCGCTCTACGGCACGCTCGGGATCTTGGGAGCCGCGCTGTTCTTCGCGGACGGCGCGATCACGCCCGCCATCTCGGTGTTGAGCGCGGTCGAGGGCCTGCAGATCGCCGCGCCGGCATCGCAAATCCCGATCCTGCCGATCACGGCGATCGTATTGTGCGGACTGTTCATGATTCAGCGCCACGGCTCGGGGTCGGTCTCCCGGGTCTTTGGTCCCATCATGTTCGGCTGGTTTGCGGTGCTCGCCGTCTTGGGCGTTTCCTGGATCGTGCGCGAGCCGCGGGTTCTTCTCGCGGTGGATCCGTCGAACGCGCTCGGCATGTTGATGGAGCACCAAGTCGGCGCGCTCGCCGTCCTCGCCGGCGTGTTCCTGACCGTCACCGGCGGCGAGGCGCTGTACGCCGACATGGGCCACTTCGGCAAGAGTCCGATTCGCCTCGGTTGGATCACCGTCGTGATGCCCGCGCTGATCCTCAATTATTTCGGGCAGGGCGCGCTGCTGATCGAAAATCCGGCCGCGATCAGCAACCCCTTTTACCTGATGGCGCCGGCCTGGGCCTTGTGGCCGTTGATCATGCTCGCGACCGTCGCGACCGTGATCGCGTCCCAGGCCGTCATATCCGGCGTCTTTTCCGTCACGCGAACCGCGGTCAGCTTGGGGCTGTTGCCGCGACTGCGCGTCGAGCATTCCTCGGCGCTCAATGTCGGCCAGATCTACGTGCCGTCGATGAATTGGGCCTTGATGATCGCCGCCTTGAGCCTGGTCGTGGGGTTCGGCAGTTCGACCGCGCTGGCGGGCGCCTACGGACTGGCCGTCTCGGGCGCGATGACGATCGTGACGCCGCTGACCTTGAGCTTGATCAAGTCGCGGTCGGGGAGGCAGAGCCTGCCGCTGCGGACGGGATTGTCGCTGCTGTTCGTCATCGACATCGCGTTCCTGATGGCGAATCTCACGAAGCTCGGCGAGGGCGGCTGGCTGCCGCTGCTGTCGGGGCTTTGCATCTACTGGCTGATGCAGACCTGGCAGAAAGGCCGCGCGTCGCTGCTCGCGCGGCTGTTGCGCGAGCAAAAGCCGGTGCGCGACTTCTTGGAGGACTTGAAGCGCGATCCGCCGGTCAGGGTGCCCGGAACCGCCGTGTTCCTGGACGCGAAGGCCTCGGGTATCCCGCGTGCGCTGCTCAACAACATCAAGTTCAACCGCGTGATGCATGAAAGAGTCGTGATCTTGACCTTCGTGACGCGCGAGGAGCCACGCATTCCGGCATCGAAGCGTCTGACGGTGACGCCGGTCGGCGAGGGTATCGTGCGGATCGTCGCCCAGATCGGGTTCATGGATAAACCCAATATCGTCGAAATCCTGCGTGAGTCCGAGGGCTACGGCGTGCCTTACGAGCCCGAGCGCACGACCTACTTCTTGAGCCGCGAGGAACTGATCGCCGGCAGGCGCTCGGACCTTACCCCGCTCAGGCGCAGGGCTTTCATTCAAATGGCGCGCAACGCCCAAGTCGTCGCGGACTTCTACGGGCTACCGTCCGGCCGGGTCGTGGAGATCGGGACGCGACTCGAGATTTGAGAGGCGCCCGCGCCCTCGGGGCGCGCCGCATTCAGGGATTGAGCTGCCGGACCCCGTCGTCGCCAGCGACGATCACCAGATCCGCACCGCGCCGCGCGAACAGACCGACCGTGACGACACCCGCGATCTGATTGACCTCGGTCTCGAATCCCACGGGGTCGGTGAGCCTCAAATTATGGACGTCGAGGATGGCGTTGCCGTTGTCGGTGACGACGCCGTCGCGCCAGACGGGTTGTCCGCCGAGGGCGGCGAGCTTACGGGCAACATAGGAGCGCGCCATCGGGATCACCTCGATGGGCAGGGGATAGGCGCCGAGGACGTCGACCAGCTTGCTGTCGTCGATGATGCAAACGAAGCGTTTGGACGCCGCGGCAACGATCTTTTCGCGAGTCAGCGCCGCGCCTCCGCCTTTGATCAGCGTTCCGTGCCGCGTCGCTTCGTCCGCGCCATCGATGTAAAGCGGCAGATCTCCCGCATCGTTCAGCTCGAGTTCGGGTATGCCGGCGGGGCCGAGGAGCTCGGAGGTCGCGCGCGAACTCGAAACGGCGCCTTCGAGGCGGATATTCCGGGCTTTCAGCGCGGCGATGAATTCGTTTACGGTCGAGCCCGTGCCGATGCCGAGCACCATGCCTTCTTCGACGAATTGAAGCGCGGCCTGTGCGGCGAGTCGCTTTTTTTCCTGCGATTGCATGGCTTTTCCTGTCTCCAAAAACGACTGTGCCCGCTTACGCGGGCACAGTCGATTACTTTCGAAGGCTTACTTCTTCTTGGCCGCCTTCTTCTTGGCTACCTTCTTCTTCGCCTTCTTCGCTTTCGCTGCCATGATTAAAACTCCGTTGTCGGGTTAGTCCGGGGACCGAGTATATACACGAATAATCAAATTACAAGCAATACGTCACGCTTAGTGCGCGCCGATGTGGTAGCGATGTGCGCGGGTTCACGCCAACGAGAGAATGAAATCCCATTCCCTCTTCGCGACCGGCGTCACCGAGAGACGATTTCCCCGGCGCAGGATCAGGAGGTCGGACAGCGTGGTCGACGCGTGCTCGCGCAATTCCTCGAGCGTGACGACGCGATCGAATCTGGCGATGAGCTTGACGTCGATGGTGTACCAGCGCGGGTTTTCCGGCGTGCTTCCCGCATCGTAGTGCGCGTCCTTCGGGTCGAAGGCCGTCGCGTCGGGGTAAGCCTCGCGCGCGACGGTGACGATGCCGACGATGCCGGGAACCGCGCAGCTCGAGTGATAGAAGAATGCCTGATCACCCTTTCTTACGGCGTCTCGAAGCATGTTTCGCACCTGAAAATTGCGCACGCCGTCCCACGAAGTCGTCTTACGGGGGCGGGCGGCGAGATCGTCGATGCTGAAAGTCCCGGGTTCCGACTTCAACAGCCAATGATTCATCGCATCCCCGGCAGGTGGTCAATGAGTCCGTAAGCGCAGGCGGCGGACGCGGCGGCGGCGCGGGCGAAGCTTCGTCCGCGAGTTGGGTTTCATTGGATGGCGCCACCCGCATGTGCCGTTTTGGACCGTTGCTCCCGACCTGAGCAACAGGTGGGGCTCACTGCGGCAAGTAAGGCTTTCCGCTCGAGGCGGACTTGCACAATGTTGCCAGCAAGCAAAGGCCCCTGGGGTTTACAAATTAGGGTCGAGAGGTAACCCGATCCGCATCGAACACCGCAGGCAGCGCCAAACCCAAACTCGCGAGAAGGGAGTCTCAAAGCTCGAGTTGCTGGCCCTTCTCCAAGGCCGACTCTACGCGCTCGCGCAGGATACGCAAGCGTCCGCCAACCTCCGACTCGAGATTGCCGTCGTTCTTGCGCAACCGAATCAGTTCATTCGCCATATTCAGCGCCGCAATCACCGCGATGCGGTCGAGGCCGACGACTTTGCCGCCGTCGCGAATCTCGCGCATGCGCGCATTCAAGAATTCCGCGGAGTCCAGCAAGTCGGCGCGCTCTTCCGCGGGACAGGTGATGTGGTACTCCTTTTCGAGTATGCGGACGCTGACTCTCGCGTTGGTCTCGCTCATACCTGTTCCATGGATTTCAGCCGTCCGATCATCGCTTCCACACGGGCCCGCACTTGCTCGTTTTTCTGCAGCAAGCTCGCGCGCTCCGCGGTCAATGCTTCCTGACGCTGGCGCAAGGCGCGATTCTCTTCCTTGATTTGCCCCACCGTGGCGATCAAATCGTCGAGCCGCTTCTCGAGGCGCTTCAGCTCCAATTCGACGGCGGACTTGGCGGCAGCTTCGTTCATGGCGTACCAATATAGTGCGCTGCAAACCGCATTGCAAAGGGCGATGCGCGCCGGCGCTGCGGTATGATTCGCTCATCATGATGATGTCTGACATTCGATTCAAGGATTTCGAGGACGTGCTTGCGACCGCCGGCAGCCATGCCGACGCGGCGGAGGCGCACGGTTCCTTGTGCGGCGCATTGTGTTCCATCGCGCCGTACCGGATGCAGGACTGGGTCAACGAGATCCTGCCCGACATGGCGTCCCTGTCCGAGGAATCCGCGGCGGTGCTGGAGCGGGTGTTCACGACGACCGCGAAATCGTTCGGCGAGCAGGGCATGGAATTCGAGCCCCTGTTGCCGGACGATGGCGAGCCTCTCAACGGCCGCGCGAATGCCTTGGCGCTTTGGTGCACCGGGTTCCTGTACGGTCTCGGTACCGGCCAAATCGCCGATCTGGACGCGCTGAACGGAGATGTCGGCGAGATAGTGCGTGATTTCACCGAGATCTCGCGCGCGGCGGGCGACGACGCCGACGCCGACGAGTCCAACGAGCGGGCCTACGCCGAACTCGTCGAATTCATTCGCGTCGCCGCCCAGGTGGTGTTCGAGGAGCTGTTGCCGCTGCGCAGCCAAGTCTACCCTTCGGCGCAGCGGTTGCATTGAGCCTCCCGGTGGATCGACGCGAGTTCGAGCGCCGGCGCCGCCAGCTGATGCGCATGCTCGGCAAGGACGCGATCGCGATTTTGCCGGCCGCGCCGGTGCGCCATCGGAACGGCGACATCGAGTACTCGTATCGCCAGGACAGCAATTTCCATTATGTCACCGGCTTTCCGGAGCCTGATGCCGTCGCCGTGCTCGCCCCCGGACGTCCGCAGGGCGAGTACATCCTGTTCGTCCGCGATCGCGACCGAACGCGCGAAGCCTGGGACGGCCCGCGCTCTGGACCCGACGGAGCCGTCGACGGGTACGGCGCGGACGACGCATTTCCAATCGCGGACATCGATGAAATCCTGCCGGGATTGATGGAGGATCGGCCGCGCATTTTCTATTCCATGGGTGCGCACGAGGACTTCGACCCCCGCGTCGTCGGCTGGGTCAACGCGCTCCGGGTGCAGGCGCGCCAGGATTCGGCCGCGCCGCAGGAAATCGTCGCGTTGAGCCATTTCGCCGACGATTTGCGCCTGTACAAGAGCCGTGCGGAACAAGCGGTGCTGAGAAAGTCGGCGCAGGTCGCGATTGGCGCCCACCGCCGCGCGATGCGCTTCGTCCGCCCCGGCGCGATGGAGTACGAGGTCATGGCCGAGGTGGTCCACGAGTTCCGCCGCCACAACGCGGATCTCGCGTACCATCCGATCGTCGGCGGCGGCGCGAACGCGTGCGTCATGCATTACCGCGACAACGACAAGATGTTGAACGACGGCGACCTATTGCTGCTCGATGCGGGGTGTGAACTCGACTATTACGCCTCCGACGTCACGCGGACTTTTCCGGTCGGCGGTCGATTTCTGCCGGCCCAACGGGCCGTATACGAGGTCGTCCTCGACGCGCAGAACGCGGCGATCGACAAGGTGCGCGCCGGCAACGATTGGAACGCACCGCACGAGGCCGCGGTGCGCGCCGTGACCCAGGGACTGGTCAAGCTCGGCCTGCTCAAAGGACGGCCGTCGCGGCTCATCAAGGACAAGGCGTACTTGGAGTTCTTCAATCACCGCACCGGCCACTGGATCGGGCTCGACGTGCATGACGTCGGCGACTATCGCGTCGACGGGCAATGGCGCGTGTTGGAGCCCGGAATGGCGCTGACGGTCGAGCCGGGCATATACATCCGCCCATCATCGAAGGTGCCGAAGGAATTCTGGAACATCGGCGTGCGGATCGAGGACGACGTACTGGTCACCGGCGCGGCCCCCGACGTGATGACCGCGGACCTGGAACGAGACCCGGATGCGATCGAGCGGCTGGTGCAAAGCGCATGAGCGAATCGTTCGACGTCGCAATCGTCGGCGGCGGGATGGTCGGGTCCAGTCTCGCGGTCGCGCTGCGGCCCCTCGGCCTGAAGGTCGCGCTGATCGAAGCGGTGCCGCACGACGCCGCGTCGCAGCCGAGTTTCGACGAGCGCACGACGGCTTTGTCGAACGGCAGCCGCCGCATCCTCGAGACGCTCGCGGTCTGGGGCGAGGTGTCCGGCGCGGCGACGCCGATCAGCCGCATCCATGTATCGGACCGGGGCCGCTTCGGCTTTGCGCGCATCGACGCCGAAGAGCAAGGCCTGCCGGCCATGGGCTATGTGCTTGCGAACCGTTCCCTGGGCCATGCGCTCTGGTCGCGGATCCAGGCGGACCCCGAATTGCGCGTGTTTTGTCCCGCGCACATCGAGGCGGTGACGCCGGGCGCGCAGTCGTCGGAACTCTCGATTCGCGTCGCCGATCGCCCGCCGGAGTCGATCGAGGCGCGTCTGGTCGTCGCGGCGGACGGGGTTCGGTCGGCCGTCCGGGCGGCTTTCGGCGTCGACGCGGAAACGCGGGATTACGCACAAACCGCCGTCATCACGACGATATTGCCGCAGCGGTTCCACGAGCACGTGGCCTACGAGCGATTCACCGACGAAGGCCCTTTGGCGTTGCTGCCGCTGGCGGACGGCCGCTGCACGCTCGTCCTCACGCTCGCGCGGGCGCGAGTCGAAGCGGCGATGAGCGCCGGGGATTCCGAGTTTCTCGCCGAAGCGCAGCGACGATTCGGATTCAGGCTCGGCCGGTTCCTGAAGGTCGGCAGGCGCTTCGCTTACCCCTTGGCGCTGACGCAAGCGCTGCGGACGAGCGCCGCACGCTGCGTGATCGTCGGCAACGCCGCGCAAAGCTTGCATCCGGTCGCCGGCATGGGCTTCAACTTGGGATTGCGCGACGTGGCGAGCCTCGCGGAACTCATCGCCGATATGCGCGCGGAAGGCATGTCGGATTTCGGCGACGCACGCCTGGCGGCGGCGTACGACGACTGGCGGCGCGGCGATCGGCGCGCGATCGTCGGCTTCACCGACGGGCTCGTGCGCCTGTTTGCCAATCCTCTCGGCGTCGTGCGCATGGCGCGCAATCTCGGCCTGCTTGCCTTCGATTTGTTGCCGCCGGCGAAGTCGGCCTTGTCGGCCTTGAGCACCGGCGCCGCGGGCCGTGCGCCGAAGCTCGCGCGCGGGATTGCGCTCGCATGAAGCGCGAGTTCGACATCGCGATCGTCGGCGCGGGCGCGGTCGGCGCGGTTGCCGCGAGCCTTTTCGTCGCACGCCGCCTATGCGCGCCGGAACGCGTCGCCGTGATCGCGGACCGCTTGCCGGAAGATGCGCGCGGCGCCGATTGGGATCTGCGGGTCTTCGCGCTCGGGCGCGCGTCGCAGCGTCTCCTTGGCATCTGCGGCGTCTGGGAGCGGCTGCCGCGCGACCGCGTTGGCTCCTATGCGCACATGCGCGTCTGGGACGCGAGCGGACCTGCCGACGGTCCCGGCGCTCTTTCCTTCGATGCCGCCGAGATCGGCGAGCCCGACCTGGGTTCGATCGTCGACGGCCGGGCGCTGCAGTGGCATTGCCTGCAAGCGGCGCGCGCGGCTGGTGTCGCGGTCATCGAGGCCGGGCTCGAGGAAATCGCGATCGGTGAGGCCGGCGTGCGGATCCGTGCAGAGGGCGGCCGCGAACTCTCCGCCGGCTTGGTCGTCGGAGCCGATGGAACGCAGTCGAAGACACGGACCCTCCTCGGCATCGGCACCGCCGGCCATTCATACGGTCAGGAGGCTCTGGTCGCGCACGTACGCACCGCCAAGCCGCATCGCAACACCGCGTGGCAGCGATTCTTGCCGACCGGGCCGCTCGCTTTTTTGCCGCTGGCCGACGGCCGATCGTCGATCGTCTGGAGCGTCCGCGGCGAGGAGGCCGCGCGCCTGCGTGCGCTGAATGGGGCCGAATTCGCGCTCGCACTCGATGCGGCGAGCGCCGAAATCTTGGGTCCGACGCAACTCACGACGCCGGTCGCGGCGTTCCCGCTTGGGCTTCAGTACGCGCAACGCTACGTGCGCGAGCGCGTCGCGCTCGTCGGCGACTCCGCCCACGTCGTGCACCCGCTTGGCCGGTCAGGGGCTCAACTTGGGATTCCTGGATTGCGGCGCACTCGCCAGCGTGCTTGCCGAGGCGCCGGATGCGAAGGCGTTCGGCGACCTGCGGGCTGTTGCGGCGCTACGAGCGGTGGCGCAAGAGCGAAAATCTGGCGGCCGCCGCCGCTTTCGATGGATTGGACCGCTTGTTCTCCAACGCCGATCCCCGGCTCACGGCGTTGCGCGTGGCCGGCCTTCGGCTCGCCGCGCGAGCACCGCTCGCGAAGCGGTATCTCATGCGCCGCGCGCTGGGATTGGACGGCGACGTGCCGGCTTTCCTGCGGCGCGCCTAGCCTCGCGGCCAGGCCGACCTCGAGGCAGGCGGAGCTCAGAGCAGGTCGATCTTCGCGGCGCAGATGAAGTCGTTCTCGGAGAGGCCGCCGATCGCGTGCGTCGTGTAGCGGATCCGGCAGTAGTCGTAGCCGATCTCCAAGTCCGGATGATGGTCCTCGGAATTCGCGATGTGGGCGACGGCGTTGACGAAGCTCATCGCGCGGTGGAAATCGCGGAATTTCAGCGAACGCCGGAGACTCTTGCCATCCTCGGCGACGGACCAATCCGCGTGCAGCTTGGTGCAGAGCGCGGCGGCTTCGGTCTTGGTCAACGGCGGCACGCCGCCTTCGCAAGGCACGCATTTCTTCGAGGACAACTCGCTCACGGCGTCCTCGCCGCGTAGGTGCGCTCGATATAGCGCTCGACGAGGTCCTGGAATTCCTCGGCGATCCGCTGCCCCTTCAGGGTCACGGTTTTCTCGCCGTCCTCGTAGACCGGGGCGACCGGCACTTCGCCCGTGCCGGGCAGGCTGATGCCGATGTTCGCGTGCTTGCTCTCGCCGGGACCGTTGACGACGCAGCCCATCACCGCGACCGTCATCTCCTCGACGCCCGTGCGCTCCTTGCGCCACTCGGGCATCCGGTGGCGGATGTGGCTTTGGATCTTTTGCGCGAGTTCCTGGAAGTACGTGCTGGTCGTGCGGCCGCAGCCGGGGCAGGCGATGACCATCGGCGTGAACGAGCGCAGGCCCATGGTCTGGAGAATTTCCTGGGCGACGATGACCTCCTGCGAGCGATCGCCGCCCGGCTGCGGCGTCAGGGAGACGCGAATCGTGTCGCCGATGCCTTCCTGCAGCAAAACGCTCATCGCCGCGGTCGAGGAGACGATGCCCTTGCTGCCCATGCCGGCCTCGGTGAGGCCGAGGTGCAGCGGATAGTCGCAGCGCGCCGCCAAGTTGCGATACACGCTGATCAGATCCTGAACGCCGCTGACCTTCGCGCTGATCACGATCATGTCGCCGCGCAAGCCGAGAGACTCGGCTCGCTTGGCGCTGTCCAGAGCCGAGACGACGATCGCCTCGCGCATGACGTCGATCGCCGCGCGCGGCTCGGCCATTTTCGAGTTCTCGTCCATCATCCGGGTCAACAGGTCCTGATCCAGGCTGCCCCAGTTGACGCCGATGCGAACGGGCTTCTCGTAGCGGCAGGCCACTTCGATCATTTCCGCGAACTGCGGGTCGCGCTTGCTGCCGCGGCCGACGTTGCCCGGATTGATGCGTAGTTTCGCCAAGGCTTGCGCGCATTCCGGGCGCGCCTTCAGGAGCTTGTGGCCGTTGAAATGGAAGTCGCCCACCAGCGGCACGGAAATCCCCTTCGCATCCAGCCGTTCGCGAATGGGCGCAACCGCGGCCGCCGCTTCGTCGTTGTTGACCGTGATGCGCACCAATTCCGAGCCCGCGCGCGCGAGCGCGGCGACTTGCGCCGCGGTCGACTCGATATCCGCGGTGTCGGTATTGGTCATCGATTGGACGACGATCGGCGAACCGCTGCCGATCGTCACGGAACCTACTTTGCACGCTTCGGGTGGTTCTTCGGCGGATCATGACTCGAGCTTTTGCACGGGCGGGCTTGCCCACGCACATTCTAGCGCGACGGACCGCGATGGGAGTCGGCGATATTAATCGGCATAATGCGCGCCATGGGTGAACGGCTCATCTACTCGACCGGCATCGGCGCTCTATGCCCCAATTGCCGCCGCGCGGCGCGGGAGTGCGTGTGCCCGAAGGGCGCGCCCGGGGTCCCTGGGGCCGCCGAAACCACGGGTCGGTCGGGAAACCAAGGGCCGCGCCGGCCGCGGCGTCACGACGGTGAGCGGCCTGCCGCTGCCGCCCGCGGAGCTGGAGGCGCTCGCCGGGAAGCTCAAGAAGCGCTGCGGCACCGGCGGGACGGTGCGCGACGGGATCATCGAAATTCAGGGCGAGCATCGGGATGCCGTGGTCGCCCTGCTGAACGAATTGGGCTGGCCCGCGAAGCGTTCGGGAGGTTGAGGCTTGTGTATCATCCTTCCGCCTGCGAGCGGCGCCAGGAACCCCGCGGCCGGCGGCCTTGTCCGAACATCGGCGCCTTTCGTCCCACCCTCGAGGATCCGCATGCCACGTTTCGCCGCCTTCTGGTGCCTGTTCGTCGTTTCCATCGGCGCGTCGTTCGCCGCCCGTTCGCAGGCTCCCGAGAGATCGGCGGACGAGTGGGCGCAGACGCTCGAACGCATTTCGTCCGCGGTCGTGTCGATTCAAATCGACAGCACGCGCGCCTTCGACACCGAGTGGAACGAAAGCGCGCAGGCGACCGGCTTCGTGATCGACGCGAAGCGCGGCCTGATATTGACCAATCGCCACGTGGTCACCGCGGGCCCCGTGATCGCGCAGGCGATCTTCCAGAATCGCGAGGAAGTCCAGCTCTATCCCGGTCTATCGGGATCCCGTGCATGACTTCGGCATCTACCGCTACGATCCGTCGAAGCTGCGCTTCATCAAGCCGGCCGCCTTGCCCCTGTTTCCGGCCGGCGCGGTCGTCGGCCGCGAGATCCGGGTGGTCGGCAACGACGCCGGCGAGCAGCTGTCGATTCTCGCCGGCACCCTGGCGCGGCTCGACCGCGAGGCGCCGCAGTACGGCTACGGCAAGTACAACGACTTCAACACGTTCTACTACCAAGCGGCATCCGGCACCTCCGGCGGCTCTTCCGGGTCGCCGGTCATCGACATCAAGGGCCGGGTCGTCGCGCTGAACGCGGGCGGCGCCACCGGCGCCGCATCGAGCTTCTACTTCCCGCTGCCCGCGGTCACCCGCGCGCTGAAGTTCATCGAAGCGGGCAAGCCCGTGCCGCGCGGGACGCTCGAGACCGTGTTCAAGTACACGCCTTACGACGAGCTCGCGCGCCTCGGCCTCTATCGCGCGGACGGAGGCGCGGATGCGCCGCGCGTTCCCGAAGCTCACGGGCATGCTCGTCGTCGACGACGTGCAGCCGGGATCGCAGGCGGACCGCTACCTGCAGCCCGGGCGACATCTTGATTTCGATCGACGGCAAGCCGGTGCCCGAGTTCTTCGCGCTCGAGAGCGTGCTCGACGATCACGTCGACCGGCCGATCGAGGTCGTGGTGCAGCGGGGCGGCAAGCGGATCAGCCAACGCCTGACCGTCGTGGACCTGGACTCGATCACGGCCGACAAGTACATCGAATTCGGCGCCGCGGTCGTGCACACGCTCTCCTATCAAATGGCGCGCAGCTATCATCTGCCGATCAAGGGCGTCTACGTCGCGGATCCCGGCTACGTATTCGACAGCGCCGGCATACCGCGAGCCGCGTTGATCAGCGCGGTCAACGGCAAGAAGGTCGACAGACTCGCCGATTTCGCGTCGATTCTCGCGACCCTGGCGGACGGCGATCGGGCGACCGTGCGCTACGTGACGCTGCAGGATCCGCGCGCCGCGCAGCTCAAGGTGATCCGCATGGACAGGCTATGGTTTCCGGCGCGCGAGTGCGTGCGCGACGACCGCCTGGGCACCTGGCCCTGCACGCGCATCGCGCCGGGCCCCGCGCCGAAGCCGCTCGAGCCGGCATCGACCCGGTTCGCGCACACCGGCGATCCGCGGATCGACCGGCTCGCGCCGTCGCTCGTGTCGATAAATTTCGACATGCCTTATTCGGTGTCCGGCGTCGCCGAGCGGCACTATCACGGCACGGGCGTGATCGTCGATACGAAGCGCGGATTGGTCGTGACGGATCGCAACACCGTGCCGGTCGCGCTCGGGGACGTGCGCCTCACGTTCGGCGACACGGTGGAGGTTCCGGGGAAGGTGGTGTTCATACATCCGCTGCACAACCTCGCGGTCATTTCCTACGACCCCAGGCTGATCGGCGACACGCCGGTGCGTGCGGCGACATTCGATACCCGCGAACTCAAGGCGGGCGACGACGTTTGGGTCGTCGGGCAGCGCAGCGACTCGAAAGTCATGTCGGAGAAAACCCAGGTATCGAGCATGGACGTGCTGTCGTTCCCGCTTTCCCGGACCTTGCGGTTTCGCGACAGCAATCTCGAGGCGGTCGATCTCGTGAACCCGCCGAACGATTTCGACGGCGTGCTGGCGAACGAGAAGGGCGAGGTGCTCGCGCTCTGGTCGAGTTTCGCCTACGAAACGCAGCAGGGCATCGCGCAGGCGAACCACGGAATGCCGGCCGATATCGTCACGCAGATGCTCGCGGACGTCATCGACAACAAGCCGCTGTACTCGTTCGAGGCCGAGTTCGACGTCGCGTCGCTCGCGCACGCGCGCAAATTGGGGCTGCCGGACGCGTGGGTTCAGCGGTTCGAGCATCACGACGAACGGCGCCGACAGGTTCTCAGCATCGACCGCTTGGCGGCCGGATCGCCCGAATCCCGGTTCCTGGAGCCGGGGGATTTGCTGCTCGCGATCGACGGCAAGGTCGTCAACCGCTTTCGCGAAGTCGAACTGGCCGTGCAAAAGCCCGAGGTGACCGCGACGGTTTGGCGCGACGGGGCGGAGAAGACCCTGGCGATGGCGACGGTGCCTCTCCGGGGCCGCGGCATCGATCGCGTGCTGCTCTGGGCGGGAGCGACCTTGCAGGCGCCGTATCGCGCGATGGCCATACAGCGCGGGATACCGCGCACCGGGGTGTTCGTCGCGTTCTTTTCCTACGGCTCGCCCGCCACTCACTACGGATTATTCAACGGCCGGCGCATCACCGAAGTCGACGGCCGGCCGACGCCGAATCTGGATGCGTTCATCCAGGCCGTCGGCGGCAAGCCGGACCGCGCGTCGGTGCGCCTCAAGACGGTCAGCTGGAATGGCCAGGTCGACGTCATCACGCTGAAGCTCGACAAGCACTATTGGCCCGCGTACGAACTGGTGCGCCAGCCGGACGGTGGCTGGCGCCGCACCGACCTCGATCCCATGGACGTCGGCGCGCCCATACATTAAACGGGCGGCGGCAGCCGCAGTCTTGATATCATTCGCCCGTGGTGCGAGCGACACAAACAGATATCGATGAGGCCGTCGAGACCTTGCGCGCCGGCGGGCTGGTCGCGTTTCCGACGGAAACCGTCTACGGGCTCGGCGCGAATGCGGCGGATCCGGCCGCCGTCGCGCGCATTTTCGAACTCAAGGGCCGGCCCGCGGATCACCCGGTCATCGTCCACCTCGACAATCCGCGCTACTTGCACCGCTGGGTGCGCGAGATGCCGCCGGTGGCCGAACGCCTGGCCGAGGCTTTCTGGCCGGGTCCCCTGACCTTGATCCTGCCGAAGGCGGACGACGTCAACACGGTGGTCAGCGGCGGCCAGAACAGCATCGGCATTCGCATTCCGTCGCATCCGATCGCGCAGCAATTGTTGACGGCCTTCGGCGGCGGTATCGCCGCGCCGTCGGCGAATCGCTACGGCCGCTTGAGCCCGACGAAGCCCGAACACGTGCGCGAGGAGTTCGGCGACGCGTTGCCGGTCGTGCTCGACGGCGGCGAGTCGCAAATCGGCCTGGAGTCGACGATCGTTTCCTGTCTCGGCAATACGGCGCGCCTGCTGCGCCCGGGATTCATCACGCGTTCGCAACTCGAAAAGGTCGCGGGTCCGCTCGCCGAGGCCGGCGATGCGCCGAGGTCCCCCGGGGACCGTAGTTCACATTACGCGCCGCTGACGCCGCTCGAAATCATCGAGTCCGAGGAACTGGAGACGCGCGCGGCCGAGTTTGCCGAACGCGGCGAGAAGGTCGCGGTCCTCGCGATGCGCCCGCCGATGCACGCGCAGCGGAATATGACCTGGATCAACGCCGGCAAGAAGGCCGAGGCTTATGCACACAATCTGTACAACCACTTGCGCACCCTGGATCGCGCGGGCACGTTGAAAATCTTCGTGCAGGCGCCGCCCGCGGAAGAGCGTTGGGCCGCGGTGCTCGACCGGCTGCGCAGGGCCGGCGGCTTGGGCGCGGCCGCCGCCGAATCGGGCGCCGCTTAGCCCGCATCGTCCGTCGTCGCGCGTGCTTTCGAGGCCGGCGCCCCCGGCCCCGACGCGGAACTTTTGCCCGTAATTCGTTCAGAAGTCCGGATGCCCGTGTGTGCCGGGTTCACCGGGCCATGCTGCCGTGCTGCGCTGCGGCCGGCACTGCCGTGATCGGCGGCGCGCCTGCGGCGCGGGACGGTGGTAGTATGTTTCCGGCCTCCGATTACGCTCGATCGCCGGGCCAGCCATATCTTAGTCGAGGTCAACGATGCCGATAGATCGCCGCCGTTTCCTGAAGCATGGGAGCCTCGCCGCATGCGGGGTCGCCGCCGGTGTGATTGCAGGGCCCGCGCGCAGCGCGATGCTGCGGCAGTCGCCGCTCGCGCGGCCGCCGTTGGCACCGCCGATACCCGCGGCTTCGACGTCCAAGCGCATCGTGCTCATGAACCTGCACACGGGCGAGGATCTCGATGTCGAGTTCTACCGGGAGCGAGGCATACGTTCCATCCGCGATGGCGCAAATCGAGCATGTGCTGCGCGACTTCCGCAACGGCGACTTGCATCCGATCGATCCCGGCTTGATGGATTACCTGCACGACGTGGCGGGCGCCGTCGGCGTCGCTCCCGAGTTTCACGTGATCTCCGGCTACCGCTCGCCCGCGACCAACGAAATGTTGCATGAGCGCAGCCACGGCGTTGCGCTGCACAGCCTGCACATGCAGGGCCGCGCGATCGACGTGCGCATCAGCGGCGTGAATTGCGCGGATCTCGCCGCCACGGCGCTCAAGCAAAAGCTCGGCGGCGTCGGCTACTACCGCGTTTCGGACTTCGTGCACCTGGACACCGGCGCGTGCCGGCACTGGCGCGGCTGAAATCGTAGGCGAGGGCACGGTGCCGGCCGCGGAACCAACCGCGATCCACCGCATCGTCGCGCGCTGCCGCGCCGGCGATCACGCCGCGGCCGTCGCGAAACTCGAGTCGGGTTGGGCCGTCATGGGCGAGCGGCAAGTTTTTTCCGGCTATTGTCTGCTGCTGCCCGACCCGGTCGTGCCGGACCTGAATGCGTTGCCGGCGGTCGCCAGGGGGCGCTTCCTCGCCGACATGGCGCTGCTCGGCGATGCCTTGCTCACGGTGACCGGAGCGACCCGCATCAATTACGCGATGTTCGGCAATCTGGAGCCCGCGCTCCATGCGCATCTGTTTCCGCGTCACTCCTCCGAGCCCGACTCCACCCGTACGTTGCAACCCTGGGCGCTCGATTGGCTGGCGGCGCCCGTCTATGACGTCGCCGTGCACGGCGAGCTGCGCGCGCGGATCGGCGCGGCGCTCGCGAGTCGTGCAGACTCGTCTTGCGTCTAGATAAATCAGAGGGTCCGTAAATGCCAAGAATGACCGCCGCCTCGATTCTTTGCCTGGTTGCCGCCACGCTCGGCGCCGCCGCCGCCGCCACCGCGAACGCGGCATCGCCCGCGCCGAGCGCGGATCACCCGGTTCTCGCCGATATCGCGGGCCGCGTCGAGGCGTCCGAGTTGCACGCGGTCATCCTGCGCTTGGTCGGCTTCGGCACGCGGCAGACGGCCTCCGATACCACATCGAACACGCGCGGCATCGGCGCGGCGCGGCGCTGGGTCGAGGCCCGCTTCGAGAAAATTGGGCGGGATTGCGGCGGGTGCCTGACCGTCGATCCGGTGACGACGACGGTGACGGGCGAGCGGCTGTCGACACCGACGAAGATCGTCGACGTGCTCGGGATTCAGCGCGGCACGAGCGATCCGAATCGGGTCGTCGTGATCTCCGGGCACCTCGATTCGCGTGTCAGCGACGTCATGAACGCGACCGCGAACGCGCCCGGGGCGGACGACGACGGCTCCGGCGTCGCCGCAGTCCTGGAGGCGGCGCGGGTCTTGTCCGGCTACCGGTTCCCGGCGACGATCGTCTACGCGGTCTTGTCCGGCGAGGAACAGAATCTATACGGCGGCACGCTGCTCGCGGCGACGGCCAAGGCGCGCGGCTGGCGCGTCGAGGCGCAGCTGAACAACGACATCGTCGGCAATATCCACGGGCAAAGTGGCGTCATCGACAACACGCATGTGCGCATTTTCTCCGAGGGGACGAAGAGCACCGAGACGCCCGCCGAGGCGGCGAGCCGGCGCTACAACGGCGGCGAAGTCGACAGCCCGTCGCGAAATCTGGCGCGCTACATGGCGGCTCTGGCGCCGCAGGTGCTGACGAACTTGCACGTTCGCATGATCTACCGGACCGACCGATTCCATCGCGGCGGCGACCAGGTGCCGATGCTCGCCGCGGGGTTCCCGGCGGTGCGCGTCACCGAAGCGGCGGAGAACTACACCCGCCAGCACCAGGACGTGCGCGTCGAGAACGGGATTGCCTACGGCGACGTCATCGGCGGCGTCGATTTTCCGTATCTCGCGCAAGTCACCCGGCTCAATGCGATCACCTTGGCGAGCCTCGCGTGGGCGCCGCCGCCGCCGGCACAGGTGAAGATCGCCGGCGCCGTCACGCCGAACACGGTCGTCAGCTGGGGGAGCGCTCCGGGAGCGGTGGGCTACCGGGTCTGGTGGCGGGAGACGACCGCGCCGCAGTGGACGTACAGCCGCTGGGCGGGGGATGCGGCCGAGTACACGCTCGAGAATGTCAACATCGACGATTACTTTTTCGGAGTCTCGTCCGTCTCCGCCGACGGGTTTGCGAGCCCTATCGAGTTTCCGGGTCCGGCCGGCGCGTTTTGAGCGCGCGCGCGACTTCGGCGAGATCCTCGATCGGCGGCGAGCACGTCATTCCGGTGCAGACGTAGGCGACGGTGCCGTGCCCGACGCGCTTGTCCGCCAGTGCGCGCGGCAGCCCGGGGGCATCGTCCGGGAATCGCGAACACGAGACGTGACGGTTCGTACAGGCATCCCAACTCGCACGCCCAATGCCGAGCCTCGGCCGCGGCGCCGCGGACGATCACGATTTGCACCGGCGCCAGGTGCCCGTGCAACGCGTTCAACGCGCTCATGTGTTCCATCGGCAGCTGCGTCATCATCGGCAGGGCGGCGGTCAGCGTGCGGCGCGCGGCATCCAGGTAGCGGGGTTCGCCGAGCAGGTATCCGAGCCGGTCGAGCACGCCGGCGGCGACCGAGTTGCCGGCGGGCAGGGACTCGTCGCCGAAGCTCTTGCTGCGGTGGATCAGCCGCTCATGGTCGGATGCCGTGAAGAAAAAGCCGCCGACATCGCGATCCGCGAATTTCGCGAGCAGGACCTCGACCAGTTGCACGAGGAACTCCAAGTCCCGCGTACGCCATCGGGTCTGCAAGAGCTCGAGCAGCGCGTCCGCGAGGAACGCGTAGTCGTCGAGATAGGCCGGCAGGCGTGCGCGCCCGTCCTTGTACGCCGCGAGCAAACGGCCGTCCTGCCACAGGCGGTCGCGGATGAAATCGACGGCTGCCGACGCCCGCTCGCCGAGGTCGGGCCGGCGCAGCGCCCGCGCGGCGATCGCGAGGCCCTTGATCATGAGCCCGTTCCACGCGGTGAGAACCTTCTCGTCGCACGCGGGCCGCACGCGCGTATCGCGCCTGGCCAAGAGCCGCGCACGGGCGCCGTCGATCATCGCTTCGACCTGTGTCTCGGTCGAACGCGCACGGGCCGCGCGCAAGTGCCAGGCGCCGTCGAAATTCGGCGCATCGTCCATGCCGAAGCGTGCGGCGAACGCGGCGTACTCGTCCGCGTTCAGGATGCCCCGGACCTCGGCCGCGTCCCAAAGGTAGAATTTTCCTTCCCGGCCCTCGCTATCGGCGTCCAAGCTCGAATAGAACCCGCCTTCCGGCGAGCGCATCTCACGCACGGCCCAATCCGCGGTTTCGGCCGCGACCGCGTGCGAACAGCGGTTCGCCGGTCGCGAGGTGCGCCTGCGAATACAGCGCGAGCAGCGTGGCATTGTCGTAGAGCATCTTTTCGAAATGCGGAATCGCCCATTCGCGATCGACCGAATAGCGGTAGAAGCCGCCGCCCAACTGGTCGTACAGCCCGCCCTCGGCCATGCGCGTCAGCGTCAACGTCGCGATGAACAAGGCCTTGAGGTCGGGCGCCGCCGCTTCTCCGGTCGAGCGCCAATGGCGCAGCGCGCGCTCGACGGCCGTCGCGTGCGGGAATTTCGGCGCTTGTCCAAAGCCGCCGAACTCGGCGTCGAACCGCTCCGTCGAGCGCCGCGCGCGCGGCGTCGAGCGGCGAGCGATCGAGCGCCGCGCCGGGTGGGCCGCCCGCGGGCAGGACCTGTTCGAACGCGTGCCGCAGCGGTTCGGCCTGGGCCTCGATCTGCTGCGCGATGGGCGCGGTAATACTCGGCGACGCGCGGCAGGAGGTCCCGGAACGACGGCAATCCGTAGTTCGCGTCCTTCGGGAAATACGTGCCGCCGAAGAAGGGCTGCTGACCGCCGGGCGTCAGGAACATCGTCAACGGCCAGCCGCCGGGCCGCTGTGTGATCAACTGCTGCGCGATCTGGTAGATCTTGTCGAGGTCCGGCCGTTCTTCGCGGTCCACCTTGACGTTGACGAACAGCGCATTCATGACGGCCGCGGTATCCGGATCCTCGAAGGATTCATGCGCCATCACGTGGCACCAATGACACGCCGAATAGCCGACGGACAGCAGGATCGGCTTGTCCTCGGCGCGCGCGCGCGCGAGCGCCTCCTCGCCCCAGGGGTACCAATCGACCGGGTTGCCGGCATGCTGCTTGAGATACGGACTGGTTTCGGCGTCGAGTCGATTGCGCTGCATCGGATGCGTCCGCGTCGGGTAGAATGCGCGCGACTATAGCCGAAGTGCCCCTCATGTCAGCGAATGGAACCGTCGCGCAATTACCCGCATTGCGCCTGAAGCGCAACGAAGACCGCCGACTGCAGGCGGGCCATCTATGGGTATTCAGCAACGAGGTCGACACCGCCCAGACGCCGCTCGCCGGGTTCCAGGCGGGTGAGATCGTGCGCGTGATGGCGCACAACGACCGCGCGCTGGGATTGGCCTACGTCAATCCGCGATCGCTGATTTGCGCGCGCATGCTCGATACCTGGAAAGTCCCCGACGTCTCACTGGTTCGCGGCGCGCTTCCGGCGTGCGCTCGGCCTGCGCGAGCGCCTGTACGCGGCGCCGTATTATCGTTTGGTATACGGCGAAGCCGACGGGCTCCCGGGCCTCGTCATCGACCGCTTCGACAGGACCTGTGTCGTCCAGATCGGCACCGCGGGCATGGAGCGCCTGAAGCCGCAGATCCAGCGGGCGCTCGTCGAGGAGTTGCGTCTGCGAGGCGCTATTGTTCAAGAACGACGGCGGCGCGCGCGAATTGGAAGGTCTGCCGGCTTACGTGGAAGAGGCCGTGGGATCGGTTGCGGATGCGGGGGTCGTCGTCGAGGACGGCCTCGAATTCCAGGTCCCGCTGCGCGAGGGTCAGAAGACCGGCTGGTTCTTCGATCAGTCGGCGAACCGCCGCGCGCTCGCGAAATATGTCCGCCCGGGCGCGCGGGTTCTCGATGTGTTCAGCTATGTCGGCGCTTGGGGCGTGCGCGCGGCGCGCGCCGGCGCGGGCGAGGTGCTGTGCGTGGACAGTTCCGCCCAGGCGCTCGAGCTCGCGGAACAGAACGGCAGGCGCAACGGCCACGCGATCCTGACTCGCAAGGGCGATGCCTTCGACGTGTTGTCGGACGCTCGCCGCGCGGCGCCGCGAAATTCGATCTGGTCGTCGTCGATCCGCCGGCGTTCGCGAAGCGGAAAAAGGATCTGCCGAAGGCGCAGGCGGCCTACAAGCGCCTGAACCAGCTGGCGATGCAACTGCTCGCCGACGACGGCATCCTGGTGTCTTGTTCATGCTCCTACCACTTGAGCGCCGAAGCGCTGCAGGATGCGATCGGCAAGGCGGCGCGAACCGCCGGCAGGCACGTCCAATTGCTGGAACAGGGCGGGCAGGCTCGCCGATCACCCGGTGCATCCCGCGATACCGGAAACGCGATACTTGAAGGCGTACTATTGCCGCGTAAACGCGCCATTGGCTTGAAAACGGTGTTCTCGCCGGCGAATTCACTGGGTTAAACTTCGAAGATATGCTCGTCTATCCGCACATCGATCCCATCGCGATCTCCATCGGACCTTTTTTCGGGGTCGGGCCCCTGCGCGTCCACTGGTACGGAATCATGTACCTCGTCGGCTTCACCGCGGCCTGGACCGCTCGCGCGCTACCGCGCCCGGCGCCCCGGATCGACGTGGAGCGGACTGGATATCGACGACCTGATCTTCTATTGCGCGATCGGCGTCATCGTCGGCGGCCGCACCGGCTGGTGCATCTTCTACGGCCACGACGTGATCTCGGAGAATTGGCTCAACGCGTTCCGCATCTGGGACGGCGGCATGTCGTTTCACGGCGGATTGACCGGCGTGGTCGTCGCAGCGTTCTTTTTCGCACGCTCGAAAGGCAAGCATGTCGTCGACGTCTTCGATTTCCTGGCGCCGCTGCCGGGCATCGGCCTGATGGCGGGAAGGCTCGGCAATTTCATCAACGGCGAACTATGGGGAAAGCCGACGGATTTGCCGTGGGCGTTCGGCGTCCCGAACGCGCAGGGTGTGCTGATCGGCAGGCATCCGTCCCAGCTCTACGAGGCGGCTCTCGAAGGCCTGCTGCTGTTCGTGATCATGTGGACGTTCACCGCGAAGCCGCGGCCGCGATTGGCGCCGAGCGCCCTGTTCATGATCGTTTACGGCCTGGCCCGCTTCACCGTGGAGTGGGTGCGCCTGCCGGATGCCGATATCGGCTATCTTGTACGGCGATTGGCTGACGATGGGCATGCTGCTGACGATGCCGATGATCGTCATCGGCGCGATCATGATGGTCTACGCGTACCGGCGCAACGCGGTCAGCGGCAATCTGGTCACCGTAAAAAACTAGCCCATGCGGCAGTACCTGGATTTCCTCAGGCATATCAAGAATACGGGCGTAACCAAGAGCGATCGTACCGGAACCGGCACGATCAGCGTGTTCGGCTATCAGATGCGTTTCGACCTGGCCGCGGGATTTCCGTTGGTGACCACGAAGAAACTGCATTTGCGCTCGATCGTCCACGAGCTGCTGTGGTTCCTGAGCGGCGATACGAACGTCCGCTACCTGCGCGACCACGGCGTCACAATCTGGGACGAGTGGGCGGACGGGAACGGGGATCTCGGTCCCGTCTACGGCAAGCAATGGCGCGACTGGCCGACGGCGGACGGCCGGCACATCGACCAAATCGCGAACGTCGTCCGGCAGCTGAAGTCGAATCCGGACTCGCGGCGCCTTCTGGTCAGCGCCTGGAACGTCGGCGAGCTGGACCAGATGGCCCTCCTTCCTTGCCACGCGCTGTTCCAGTTCTACGTCGCGCACGGCAGGCTCTCGTGCCAACTCTATCAGCGCAGCGCCGATGCGTTCCTGGGCGTCCCGTTCAACATCGCATCCTATGCGCTGTTGACGCACCTGCTCGCACAACAATGCGGCTATGAGCCGGGCGATTTCATCTGGTCGGGCGGCGACTGTCATCTGTACCTGAATCACCTGGCGCAAGCCGACACGCAGCTCGGCCGTGAGCCGTACCCGCTGCCGACGTTGAAGATCGGCCGCAAACCGCCGAGCGTTTTCGATTATGCGTTCGACGATTTCTCAATCCTGGATTACCGATGCCACCCCGCGATAAAAGCACCAATAGCCGTTTGACGAAGGGCGCGCGCCGCGCGCCGATGATCGAAGTGAGGCATTCGCCGATTCACGGATTCGGCGTGTTCGCCCTGCGCCGGATCCGCAAGGGCACCGCGATCATCGAATATCTCGGCGAGCGGGTCAGCCACGCCGCGGCCGACGCACGCTACGAGGACAAGGCCGCGGACGACAACCACACCTTCCTGTTCACCGTGGATTCGAAGACCGTCATCGACGGCGGCGTCGGCGGCAACGAGGCTCGGTACATCAATCACGGCTGCGAGCCGAATTGCGAAAGCGCGATGATCGGCAAACGAATCTTCATCGAGGCGCTACGCACGATCCAACGAGGCGATGAGCTCTCCTACGACTACCAGATCGGGCGGGACGCGGACGATGCGCCGAATGTCGACGAGATATTCGCCTGTCGCTGCGGCGCGAAAAATTGCCGTGGCAGCATGCTCGTGCCGGTCAAGGCGCCGCGCAAGCGGCCCGCACGCCGAACGGCCGGGCGCGCGCGGCGCACGGCGCGCAAGCCGCGGGCGCGGTGACTCGCTGATCGGCGCCATGCGCCGGCATCGTGCGCGCGCGCGCCGGCCATGCGCCGAGAGGTGGCACGGCGGCGCGGGAAGCGGCCCGAAATGAGCGGGCAATCGCCGAATCTGGCCCGTGGCACGGTATTTGCTTGTAATATGTCGATAGTTCCGCCGTGGGGTATGCTGGTCCCCGATAACGCGTTGGTCGACCTATGCGCTTGCCGTCGCTCAAATTTCTGAAGACCTTCCAGGTCGCGGCCAAGCTCCAAAGCTTCAAGGCCGCTGCGGACGAATTGTTCGTCACGCCGTCGGCCGTCAGCCATCAGATCAAGGCGCTCGAGGAGCAGGTCGGGGTGACGCTGTTCGAACGGGGCGCGCGCGGCGTGCGAACGCTCGCGCTCACCGATGCGGGCGCGCATTATCTCGAGCACCTCAACGATATTTTCTCCAAGCTCGAGAGCGTCACGGAGCAACTCCAGATCCGCTACGGCCGAACGATCATCCGCCTGAACGTGCCTTCGTTCTTCGCGAACGAGATGTTGCTGCCGCGGCTGGCCTCGTTCTCCCAGGCGCGCGAGGAGACGGACATCCGCATCGAGACCACGTTCTCCGCGCCGAAGACGCACCCGCCGGAGGCCGATCTGTCGATCGTCGTCGGATCGGGACCGTGGGAGGGCCTGACCGTACACGAACTGTTTGCGCAAAGCTTCATCGTCGCCTGTTCGCCCTCGTTCCTGCTCGACAACCCGATCGACCGGTACGAGGATCTGAACGGCAAAACGCTCCTCGTGCACGAGGAGCGGCGCGAGGCCTGGGAACGATGGGCGCTCGGCTTGGGATTGGAGCCGATCAAGCCGAATCGGCTCGTGCGCCTCGACACGATGTCCGCGGTCGTCCTCGCGGCCGAGCAGGGCGTCGGCGTCGCGCTCGTGCCGGCGCGGTTGAGCGCCGACCGGTTCGCCGCCGGCGGATTGATCAAGCTGTTCGACGCCGAGCTTGCGACGAACGAGAGCTACGTGATCCTGCATCGGCCCGAAGATCGCGAGCGCGAGGACTTGCAGGAATTCACGCGCTGGATCGTGAAAGAGTGCCGCGTCGCCTGAGGCGCGGCGATCGCGCGGGCCACCTGCCGCACGAGCCCGCGCCGCGCGCGGCGGCGATGGAGTTCGTCGTCGCGGTCGCCGAGAACGACGTCATCGGCCGGGACAATCGGTTGCCCTGGAGGCTGCCCGCCGATTTACGGCGGTTCAAGGCGATCACGCTCGGCCACAACGTGCTCATGGGCCGCAAGACGCACGAATCGATCGGGCGGGCGCTGCCCGGCCGGCGCAACCTCATATTGACGCGGCAGGCCGGCTTTGCCGCGCCGGACTGCCTCACGGTCGCGACGATCGAGGAGGCGGTGCGCGCGGCGCAGGCGGACCGCGCGATCATGGTCATCGGCGGCGGCGAAGTCTATCGGCTTTGCCTGCCGTTCGTGACGCGCATCCACCTGACCCTGGTCCACACGCGCGTCGAGGGCGGCGATGCGTATTTCAAGGATTGGCGCGACGCCGCGTGGCGCGAATCGGCGCGGGAGCGCCACGCGGCCGACGCCGCCCACGCGTTCGACTACAGCTTCATCACGCTCGACAGGTCCTGATCGAGCGGCGGCAAGCGCGCCCCGATCTCGCGGCGCGCCAGATCGAAGTCGATTTCCCCGAGGCTCGACGCGCTCGCGGTCAAATCGGCGAGCAGGCGGCTCTGAACGCGGCCGCGCGCCTGCGCGACGCGATAGGGAATCTCATCGTGAAACATCACCATCGAATAGCGCGATATGAAGCGCTCGGGGTGACGGCGTTCGAGTTCCCGCGACAACGCGGTTTGCAGCTGAAATTTCGGATCCGCGACCCGCTCGCGCATTTCCCGGTAATTATCGAGGGCCATCTCGGCGATCGCGTCCGTATCGGCCTTGCGCGCCGTGAAAAAATCCGCGAATCGGTCCTCCCAGGTCGACTCGCCGCGCGACGCACGCATCGAAATACAGGCAATCCTCGAAGCAGGCATTCATGCCCTGACCGTGGAACGGCACGATCGCGTGCGCGCTGTCGCCGATGAGCGCGGCGATCCCGCGGACGCTCCAGGGTTCGGCATGGACGGTGCCGAGAAATCCGGTCGGGTGGGCCGCGAACTCCCGCAAACGGTTCGGCATCAGCTCGACGACGTCCGGAAAATTCGCGCGCAGGAATCGCTCCACGCGGTCGGGATCGGTCAAGCCCGCAAAGCCGTCCGGGCCGCTCTTCGGCAGGAACAGGGTCGCCGTGAAGCTGCCGTCGACATTCGGCAGCGCGATCAGCATGTAGCCGCCGCGCGGCCAAACGTGCAGCGCGTCGCGCTCCATGAGGTATTCACCGGCGGGTCCCGGCGGGGATCGATAATTCCTTGTAGCCGTGTTCGAGGTCTTGTTCGCGCGCTTCGATCAAGCGCGCGTCGCGCATGTCGCGGCGCATGCGCGAGCCGGCGCCGTCGCTCGCGACGAGCGGCCGCATGGGCACGGGCACGAGGCGGTCCGCGCGCAAGTCGCGTACCCAGGCGATTTCCTCGTCGAAGTCGGCCGATTCCAGGCGATGGTCGAAATGCACGTCGACGCCGTGGCGCCGCACGGCGATGTCCAGCAACGCACGATTCAGCCGATGTCGCGAAATCGAGTAAATCACTTCCTCCGGACGGACACCGTAGGGATGCAGCGACGTCCCGCCTTCGCGGTCGTGAATGAGTCTGCCGCGCATCGGCACGCACTCGGCGGCGATCTCCTCGTAGACCCCGGCGCGCTTCAACGCATTGATGCCGCGCGCGGCCAAAGCCAGGTTGATCGATCGGCCCGACGGCGCGAGCTCGCCGCGCGGATCGGCTCCGGCCTCGTAGACCGAGACGTCGAAGCCGCGGCGGCGCAGGAGAATCGCGAGCATCGCGCCCGTGGGACCCGCGCCGACCAAGCCGACGGAGGCCGCGATCGGCGCTCATGGCTGCGCGGCTCGCGCGAGCGCCTCGGCGGCGCGAAAAACGTCCGCGAAGGAGTTGTACGACGGCACCGGCGCCAAGCGCAATATTTCGGGTTCCCGCCAGTCGCCGACGACGCCGGCGGCCGTCAGGCGTTCGAAACAGCGCCTGCCGCCCCGCGGCACGCGCAAGCTCAATTGGCAGCCGCGGTCCGCCGCCGTCGCCGGCGTCAGAATCTCGACGAGTCCCGGCGCCAGGGCTTCGATCGATCGGTGCAGGAATTCGGTCAGCGCGACGGACTTGGCGCGCAAGCGCCGAAGATCGGCGCGCCGGAAGATTTCGAGCGACGCCAGCAGCGGCGCCGCCGACAATACGGGCGGGTTGCTGATTTGCCAGCCTTCCGCGCCGGCGATCGGATGAAACTCCGGGCCCATCGCGAACCGCGTTTTTTTCTCGTGGCCCCACCAACCCGCGAATCGCGGCAGCGCGTAGTCGGTCGCGTGGCGTTCATGGACGAAGCAGCCGCCGATCGCGCCGGGGCCGCCATTCAAGTATTTATATCCGCACCAAACGGCAAAGTCCGCGCTCCAATCGTGAAGATGCAACAGGGTGTTGCCGACCGCGTGCGCAAGATCGAGGCCGACGACGGCGCCGGCTTTGCGCGCGGCGGCGATCACGGGATCAAGGTCCAAGGCCTGACCGCTCTGATATTGAACGCCGGGCAGCAAGACGAGCGCGAGCGTCGGCCCGGCCTTGGAAATGCCGTCGACCAGGTCCTCCGTGCGCAAGTGCCATTCGCCGGGCCTCGGCGCTATTTCGATCAAGCGGCTCCCGGGGTCCAGCCCGTGGAAGGCGAGTTGGGAGGCAATCGCGTATCGATCCGACGGAAACGCCGATTTTTCGATCAACACGCAATCTCGCGCGCCCGACGGGCGGAAGAAACTGACCATCATCAGGTGCAAATTCACGGTCAGCGAGTTCATCGCGACGACTTCGGCCGGCGCGGCGCCGATCAATTCGGCGAGCGGGACGGCAAGGTGTTCGTGATAGCCGATCCAGGGGCGCTTCGCCGCGTGATGGCCGCGCACCGCAAGCGCGCTCCAGTCGGCCAACTCTTGCTCGACGAATCCGGCGGCCGATTTCGGCTGCAGCCCGAGGGAGTGGCCGCACAAATAGATCAGCTTGCGGCCGGCGCCGTCGATCGGATGATGAAATTCGTCGGCGAAGCCGGCGAGGACGTCGCGCGAGTCCTCGAAATGCGCCCGCGCCGCCGTGAATTCTTGGTTCAGCACTTCGCGATCGCCGCGGCGGTCAGCCGCCCGGGGCTGCCATCACGGCGCCGCAAGCGCGGCAGGTGCGTTGTTGAATGTTCGAATAGAATCGGGAAAATATGATCGGTAGTTGACGTTCGATATCCGCCACGGCGACACGCTCCATATGCAGACATTGACCGCAGTTCTCGCAATACCAGGAAAATCCGTCCAATTCATCGGCGCGCCGCAGGCGCTCCACGACGATTCCAACCGTGCCGGCGGGCCGCTGCGGCGAGTGAGGCACCTCGGCGGGCAACAGAAAGATGTCGCCTTCGCGGATCGCCACGTCGGTCATCCGCCCGTCCTGGATCGTCTTCAGTACGATATCGCCGTGAACCTGGTAGAAGATCTCCTCGCCCGGGTCGTGGTGAAAGTCCTTCCGGGAATTCGGCCCGCCGACCGCCATGACGATGAATTCGCTGTCGCGGAACAACAGCTTGTTGCCGACGGGCGGCTTCAATGAGTCGCGATTTTCCGCGATCCACCGATCGAGATTGAATGGGGCGGGAATTGGCATGCGCACATTATACCGGCGGCGCGAAACTTAGGCGCCGCCGGCGCGGTCTGAATGCTTACGGGGTTGCCATTACTGCCATCGCGCCAATGAGGTTGATTATGCGGTTCAAGGGGTTGGAAGCGGGCCTTTGCCTGCTCGCGGCGCTCGCCGTGGGGCCGGCATGTGCGGCGTCCGGCGTACCGATGCCGGCCGTGTGGAAGGAACACCACGTCAATTTCGTCTACCTGGGCCGCACGTCGCGCTATTCCTGCGATGGATTGAGCGACAAGGTGCGCGCGCTGTTGATGGATCTCGGCGCCAGGCGGGACTTGCGGATCGTCGCCGTCGGCTGCGCGGAATTCGGGCGGCCGCCCGGTCCGAATTCTCTCAGCCCCAGTCTCGATATTCGGTTCTCCGCGCCCGCGGTACCGGACCCGGCCGCGAAGCCGCTGCACGCCGGGGACCTCGCGCCGATGGATGCCCGATTCGAGCCGTTCTCGATCGCGCCCGATGCCTTTCGCAACATGGGGATGGGCGATTGCGAATTGGTCGAGGAGTTTGCGCGGCAGATCTTGCCGAAACTCACGACGCGCGACTTGAAACAGGACATCACCTGCGTGCCGTACCAATTGAGCGGCAGTCGCTACATCGTTCGCGGCCAAATTCTCCGGGCGCTTCCGCCCGCCGAGCAGTCCGCGCTGAGAAAGACCGCGCCCTGACGCGCCCGCGGGCGCTCAAGCCGCGCCCGGGCCCGTGCAGCCGACCGAGACGGGCGCCGCATCGGCGACATCCAGGCGCAACGCTGTCAAGCGCCCGCCCCAGACGCAGCCGGTATCGAGACCGATCACGTCCGCGTTGCGGAAGAAGCCCAAGGTGGACCAATGGCCGAACACGATTCGCGTGCCGCGCCATGAGGCGTCCGCGGCATCGAACCAAGGAATCAGCGAGGCGGAGCGTGCGACTTGTCCGGCGCGCTCTTGACGCCGAGCGCGAGCCGCCCCTCGCCGTCCACGTAGCGCAAGCGCGTCAGGCAATTCACGATGAAGCGCAGACGTCGCGGCGCCATCGAGGTCCGCGGACCATAGGTCCGGGCTGTCGCCGTACATGCGATCGAACAGGCGCTCCGGCGCGCGCTGCAGCGCCTGTTCGAACTCCCGCGCGCAAGCGATCGCCGTCGGCAGATCCCATTGCGGCGGCAGACCGGCGTGCAGGAGCAACAGCCGCCGGTCCGCGTCCTCGTGCACGAGCGGGCGCGAAATGAGCCAATCCGTCAACGCGCCGCGATCCCGCGCATTCAGCAACTCATGTAGCGTGTCGCCGCCGCGCGTGCGCGCGCATCCGAGCGCCACCGCGAGAAAATGCAGATCGTGATTGCCGAGCACCGTGACCGCGGCGTCGCCGAGGGCGCGGATCCGGCGCAATACGCCGAGCGAATCGGGTCCGCGGTTGACGAGGTCGCCGACGAACCACAGGCGGTCGCGGTCGCGCGAGAATTCGATTGCGTCGAGGAGCGCGCCGAGTTCGCGGTCGCAACCCTGTACGTCGCCGATCGCGTAGAGCGCCATCGCCTAGTGAAGCACTCCCGGCATCGCCAGCCTGAACGGCGCGATCGGCGCGTCGAATTGTTGACCGTCGTCGGCGACCATCTGGTAGCTCCCTTGCATCGTGCCGACCGGGGTCTCGATGACGGCGCCGCTCGAATACCGGAATCCCTGGCCGGGCTTCAGGTAAGGCTGCTCGCCGACGACGCCGTCGCCGCGGGTCTCTTTGACGTTGCCGTTCGCGTCCGTGATGATCCAGTGGCGCGTCAGCAGGCGCGCGGGCACGGGGCCGTCGTTGCGGATCGTGATGGTGTAGGAAAACACATAGCGCTTGTCGCGCGGATCGGACTGTTCCTCGAGATACGAGGTTTCGACTTCGACCCGGATTCGAGGATTCTCTGATTCGGCTGTCATTGGGCGCATCGCATCACTTCAAGCGTACCGCCAGCACGTCGCAATGCGCCGCGTGGAGAACCGTGTCTTCCGTGAAATTCACCAGAATCGCGAGACCGTGCCGCTCGCGGCTGCCGAGCACGATCAGGTCGGCGCGCTCCTGTTCGGCGACGCGCAGGATTTCCGCCTTGGTATTGCCCGCTTCGACGCGGCAGATCGTGCGTTCGAGTCCGAGCCGCTTCACCATGTCTTCGAGCATCTTGCGCGAGCGCGTGATCAACTCTTCCTCGATCTGCACCGCGGGCATCAAGGACTCGCCCATCGGCTCGACCGGCACGAACTCGACGACGTGCAAGGCGACGACCGACGCCTGCGAGTGGGCCGCGATCGCGCGCCCGGCCGCGGCGACCTGTTCGCTTCCTTCCGACAGGTCCAACAGCACGAGTATTTTCTTATAGGCTGGCATGGGCCCAAGTATAGCGGAGGCCCGCGCAGGCTATGGAATTTGTCGCGCCTCGGACGCGGCCCTTGCATGCAAGCGGGCCGCGAGGCGGCCGAATTGAGCCGGCTCCAGGACCTCCGGGCGCAGTCCGGGGTCGATGCCGCAGGCTTCGATTTCCGCGGCGGCGAGCAAGCCTTTGAGGCCGTTGCGCAAGGTCTTGCGGCGTTGGGAGAACACGGCCGTCACCAGGGTCCGGAGAGTCGCGTCGTCGCCGAGAGCGAAGCGCGGCGCCCCGCTCGGACGCACGCGCACCACCGCGGACCAGACCTGAGGCGGCGGCTGAAAGGCCCCGGGACCGACGTCGAATAGGGCCTCGACTTCGGCATGGGCCGCAAGCATCACGGTCAGCCGGCCGTAGTCTTTGCCGCCCGGACGCGCCGCCATCCGGTTGACGACCTCCTTCTGCAGCATGAAATGCATGTCCAGGATCGCATCGCGCTGGCGCAGCAGGTCGAACAGCAGGGGTGTCGAGATGTTATAGGGAAGGTTGCCGACGATCCGCAGCGGCGGGCCGGCTCCGCGCAGGCCCGCGAAATCGGTGCGCAGCGCATCTCCGACGTGAATTCGCAGCGCGCCGGCCGCGCGCGGATCCGCGGCGAGAGCCGCGGCAAGATCGCGATCGATCTCGATCGCATCCATGGTGTGCGCGCGTGCAAGCAAGGCCCAGGTCAGGGCGCCGCGGCCCGGCCCGATCTCGACGATGTGCTGGCCGGGCTCCGGCGCCACCGCGGCGACGATCCTGGCGACGATCGCCCGATCGTGGAGAAAGTGCTGGCCGAAGCGCTTACGAACCGGCATGGGCGGCGCCCGCACCGGTCAGTCGGACGGCGAGCGCGACGGCGGCATGGAGACTCCCCGCGTCCGCCTTGCCCGTGCGCGCGAGCGTCAAGGCGGTGCCATGATCGACGCTCGTGCGCAAGATCGGCAGGCCGAGCGTGACGTTCACCGCGTGGCCGAAACTTGCATGCTTGATCACGGGCAACCCCTGGTCGTGGTACATCGCCACGACGACATCCGCGGTTTCGAGGATGCGCCGTGCGAAGGCCGTGTCCGCGGGCAGCGGCCCGCGCGCATCGATGCCTTCGGCGCGCACCTGCCGAATCACGGGCTCGATCACGTCGATTTCCTCGCGGCCAAGGTGGCCGGATTCCCCGGCATGGGGGTTGAGGCCGAGGACGAGGATGCGCGGCGCGCTCAATCCGAAATGACGGCGCAGGTCCGCGTCGACGATGCGCAAGGTCGCGAGCAATCTCGCCGGCGTGATCGCCCGGCTCACCTCGGCGAGCGGCAAGTGCGTCGTCACGAGCGCGACGCGCATGCCGTCGTCGGTCAACATCATCACGGGCAGCGCGGCGTGCGTCCGCTCGGCGAGATATTCGGTATGTCCGCTGAAGCGGAAGCCGGCGTCCATGATCGTGCTCTTCTGCACGGGCGCGGTGACCATCGCGGCGAATTCGCCGTTCAAACAGCCGTCGCAGGCGCGGTTGAGCATGCGCAGCACGTACTCGGCGTTGCGCGGATCCGGCCGGCCCGCGAGCGGCGGCACGGCGCAGGGAATGTCGAGGACTTCGAGTCGGCCGCGCCGGTGAGGCCGGCTCGGCGTCGAGGGATCGTAGCTCGCGACGTTCACGCGAAGATTCAAGGCGGCCGCGGTATCGCGGAGCAGCGCGGCGTCGCCCGCAAAAACCAGGCCGGCGTCGAAGTCCGACTGGGCGAGCATGACGCAGGTATCCGGTCCGATCCCGGCAGGTTCACCCGACGTGATGACGATCCTGGGGCTTGCCACTACATTTTGATTTCGACGAATGCCTCATCGCGCAAGCGCTGCAGCCAAAGCTCGGTCTCTTCGTCGGCCTTGCTCTCGCGAATCGCTTCGAACGCGCGCTGGCGGCGGATGTCCGACGTACTGTCGTACGTGCGCCGGCCCAGGAGCTGAACGATATGCCAACCGTAACGCGTCTTGAAGGGCATGCTGATTTCGTTGATCTTGAGATCCGCTATCTCCTTCGCGAATTCCGGCACGTACGAGTTCGGCGCGGCCCAGCCGAGGTCGCCGCCGTCCGGCGCCGATCCCGGATCCTCCGACGTCGTCGACGCGATGCCGGCGAAATCCTCGCCGTCCAATATGCGCTGGCGAATCTTCAGCAGCTTCTGCCGCACGGTCTGATCGTCGTCCAGCTCGTTAGGCTTCATCAGAATATGCCGCAGGTGGACCTGCTCGACGAGCACGGGCTTGTCGCCGGTGCGTCGATCGTTCAATTTGACGATGTGGAATCCGCTCGGCGTGCGCACGGGCCCGCCGATCTCCCCCGGCTTCATTTTGGTGACGAGCTGTAAAATGAACTCGGGCAGCTGGCTTCCCTTGCGCCAGCCGAGCGCGCCGCCTTCCAGGGCCGTCTGGCTGTTGGAGTTGGCGATCGCGAGTTGGGCGAAGTTCTCGCCCTTGCGCGCGCGGTCGGCGATGTCCTGCGCCTTGCGCGTGATCTCCTCGATTTGCCGGGGCGATGCGGCCGCCGGCAGCGATATCAGGATATGCGAAATGTCGAACTCTTCGTTCGCCGCCGCGCTGTCCTGGCGCTTCAGATACTGTTCGATCTCGCGCGGCGTGACGACGATATGCGATATCACGTCGCGCTCGCGCAATGCCTGCAGCGTCAATTCCTTGCGCATCGATTCGCGGTACTGCTTGTAGTCGATGCCCTGGGCGGCGAGCGCGGTCGGCAGTTGGTCGAACGGAATCTTGTTGCGCGCCGCGACGTCCTGCAGCGCGCCGTTCAGCTGTTCGTCCGAAATGGAAAGGCCGATCCGCTTCGCCCGCTGTTCCTCGATTTCCTGCAGTATCAGCCGGTCCAATACCTGTTTCTGCAGAACGCTGTGCGGCGGCAGCGTGACCTTTTGATCCTCGAGGCGCTTGGTCACGGCGTCCATTTGCGCGTCGAGCTGGCTCTTCAGGACGATGCCGTCATTGACCACGGCGGCGATGCGGTCGAGCAAGACGCCGCGCGTGCCGATATCCCGAGTCTGCGCCTGTGCTGCGGAGCACAGCAGGAAGGCGGAAATCGAAATCAGAAAAACACGGGAAATCAGTCGCATGGTCGATCGGTACTCTAGGGCTAGGGAGACGGGTTGACGGCGGAGTATCCGCTAATAGACCGCTGCAGGAAAGAGCCGGCAGGCTTTCCGACAGAACTCAAGCCGATGAGTTCCAATTGAATCGCAATCGACGTGTCCAGAGCCCCGGTGCGGTTCACGACGTAGCGGCGCTGGACGACTTCGAATCGCCAACAGCAGCTCGAATACTCGATTCCGGCCACTTGCTCGATCGTTTGCTTGTCGACGATGGAATACACCAAGCGGCCGACCGCGTTCCAATGCTGCGCGATCGGCCACGCGAAGGAGCCGTCCCATTGGTCGAGGACACCATGTTGGAACCGGTAGCCCAAGTTGACGGTGCGCGCCGGGTCGGGGTGATATTGCACGGAGACTTCGGATTTTTCCGTCTTGTTGGCGTACGGATTCCACTGATAGTCCATCTTGACGCTGAAGTTCCGATAGGCCGTCACGGCGACTTGGCCGATGATGTTCGACGCGCCGTATGAGAGCGGCGTTTCCCCGGGAAGGGTCACGCGCGGCTGCGTGAAATAGCGGATCTGGCCCAGTGTCGCGGACAGGTACTGCCGCCCGTCGGCATGACCGAATAGCCGCGTCGTCAGGCCCATGCTCAGTTGGTTCGCATCGCCGACGCGGTCGCCGCCGACGTAGCGATTCGTGCGATACAGGTCGGTGATGTTCAAATCGGGCAAGGCCGTATCGAAGATCGGCAGATTGTCCTGATTGCGGTATGGGATGTAGCTGTACACGAGCCGCGGCTCGAGCGTCTCGGTACGCTGCCCGGTGGCGCCCGAGTCCCGTTCGAAGACGAGACCCGTGTCGAGCCGGCCATAGGGAAGCGCGCGTGCCGGCGTGCTCGGATCGCCGGCGCCCGGATCGCGCAGGTCATATTGGGTGAATTGCCAGCCGACGGCGGGAACGAAGAAATAGCCCGCCGTGCGCCGCGACCAGCGCAGCTCCGGCGCCAGGTTCAGGCGCATGCCGGTCGTGCCCACGTCGCGCAGGAAATTCACCGCCTCGCTGTTCAGCGCCAATTCGAGGCCGGTGTCGGCGATCGGCCAAAGCGCCTGCGCGTCGATGCGCGGCACGCGCGAGTACGGGCGGTCCGCGTGGCTCACCGCGATGTCGATCGTCTGAAAGTTCTGCAGTTGCGCGCTGATCCGCCAGATGTCGTCGTAATAGCGGTATTCGGCGTTGCGTTCGAGGTAGGTGACGCTCGTCTGGGCGGAACCCACCGCGAAATCCTGGAAGTAGTTGCTGTCGCTCACGCCCGCGACGTCGAAGTCGACGCGGCTGCGCCGGCTGATGTCGGTCACGTCGGTTACACGAAAATAATTGCGCCCGCTGTGCGTTCGCGAATCGTTCGGCAGCAAGGTCGTGTCGATTTGCCCGTGCGACGCCGCCGTCAAGTAGCGGAATTGGCCGTCGATGTCGACCCCGCGGGCCGACATGAATCCGGGGGTGAGCGTCAGGTCGTAGTTCGGCGCCAAATTGAAATAATACGGGATTCCGATGGAGTAGCCGTTGTTGCCCGAATGCGCGAAGTTCGGGTACAAGAGCCCGCTTTGGCGCTGGCTCCCCAGCGGGAAGGACAGATACGGCGTGTAGAACAGAGGAACGCCCTTGAATACGAGATAGGCGTTGCGCGCGGCTCCCTGCTGCCGCGAGGTGTCGAGCTTGATCGACGATGCATGCAGCGTCCAATCTTCGTTGCCGGCCGGGCATGTCGTGTAATGAACTTTGTCGAGAGTGACTTCGCCGCCCGGCTGGACCTTGATTTCGCGCGCGACGCCGCGGCCACGGCGGTTCAGCAGCTGAAAGGCCGCGTCGCCGAAGTCCGCGCCGCCGATTTGATCGTAGCTGCCCGCCTTGCTCTGAATCCGCAGTTTCGGGTCCTCGAACTCGACGGCGCCTTTGACCGTGATGCGGCCGGTTCGCCGGTCATACGTGACCTGGTCGGCGGTCACGCGCCGCGCGTCCTGCAGAACCATGACCCGTCCGCTGACCGCGGCGTCGCCGTCGGCGCCGAGCGTCGCGGCGTCGCTCTCGATGTGGATTCGGTGATCGTTCGCATCGATTTGCGCCGAACGACGCTGCCGGCGGCGTCGGCGCGGGCGGCGCCGGGCAGATGTCGGCCGCCCGCACCGCCGGGGCCGCGGCGAGGGCGGTCAACAGCAGTACGAGGCGTGCATGAAAAGCCGTCGGCAAGATATGTCGCCCAGAAGTTGTGAACAGCGCTGCGCGCAGCGAAGACGCGCGGAGCCCGCATTATAATCGGTATACTTGCGCGCGACGCATTTGCGGTTCAACGATGTGGCGGCATGACTCTAACCGACGCGGGCGCTCCTAGGTTCCAGGAGCTCGTCTCGCTGGATTTCCGAGGACCTGGGGTTCGTCGACTGTCCGGTCGCGCCGGCCTCGGCGGATGCGAGCTTCCGGCGTTATTTCCGCGTCGCTCGCGGCGCCGAGAGCTTCATCGTGATGGACGCGCCCCCCGACAAGGAGAGCCTCGGGCCGTATCTGCGGGTGGCGGCCATCCTCGCCAGGATCGGCCTGAACGTGCCGCGCGTATTGGCGCGCGACCTGGAGCGGGGTTTCCTCCTGCTCACGGATTTGGGCTCGCGCCAATATCTCGACGAGCTTGCCGCCGGCCGCGGCGTCGACCGGCTCTATGCGGACGCGCTCGGCGCGCTCGCGACGATGCAGACCGCGGGTCGGGAGCACGCGCGCGATTTGCCTGCCTATGACCGCGAAATGCTCACGCGGGAAATGGATCTCATGCCGGAGTGGTTCCTGCGGCGTCACCTCGGGATCGATGTCGATGCCGCGGTGCGCGCGATGCTCGAGCGGTTGCATGAAGCACTGTTGCGGTCCGCCGCGGAGCAACCGATGACCTTCGTGCACCGCGACTACCATTCGCGCAATCTCATGGTTGTCGACGAGGACAATCCCGGAATCCTCGATTTTCAGGACGCCGTGCGCGGGCCCGTCACCTACGACCTGGTTTCGCTGTTGAAGGACTGTTATATCGTCTGGCCGCCGGAGCGGGTGCGCGCCTGGGCGCTCCATCATCGCGAGCTTCTGCGGCGGCGCGAATTCCTCGATCGACGCGGACGATGCGCTGTTCCTGCGCTGGTTCGATCTCATGGGACTGCAGCGGCACATCAAGGTCCTCGGCATATTTTGCCGGCTCTTCTATCGCGACCGAAAGCCGCAATACCTGCGCGATTTGCCGCGCGTTCTCGCCTACGTGCGCGCGGCGGCCGCCGCCTACCCGGAAACCGCCGAATTCGCGGAATTTCTCGCGACGCGGGTCGAGGCGAACTTCGAGCGCGCGCAGGCGCGGATCGACGCGTGACCGCGGCCGGCGACGACGGGCAGCCGCGCGCGGCGATGATTCTCGCCGCGGGACGCGGCGAGCGGATGCGGCCGCTGACCGATTCGACGCCGAAGCCGCTGTTGATCGCTCGCGGCGCGCCGCTGATCGAACATCACGTACGCGCGTTGCAGCGCGCCGGGATTCGCGAAATCACGATCAATCTTTGTTGGCTCGGGGACAAGATCCGCGATTTTCTCGGCGACGGATCGCGGTACGGCGCGACGATCCGCTACAGCGACGAGGGGCCGCGCGCGTTGGAAACCGCCGGCGGGATCGTCCGGGCGCTGCCGCAGCTCGCGCCCGGTCCGTTCGTGGTCGTCAACGGCGACATTTTCACCGACTATCCGTTCGCGAATCTCGCGATCTCGGCCGAAGCGGACGCGCATCTCGTGCTCGTGCCGAATCCGCCGCAACATCCGCACGGCGATTTCGGCCTCGAATACGGGCGGGCGCTGCCGGTCGCCGCGCGCAGATTCACGTTCTCCGGCATCGCGGTATATCGCGCCGCGCTGTTTGCCGGCCTCGTCGACGGCGTGCGGCCGCTGAAGCCGGTGTTGACCGGCGCCATGGAGGCTGGGCGCTGCACCGCCGAACTGTATACGGGGCTCTGGGAGGATGTCGGCACGGCCGAGCGGCTGGCGGCTTTGAACGCGGGTCGATGAGCTACAATTGGATCATGGGCGAATTCAAAGGCATCCCGATCGAGACCACGGAGGCGCCGCCTGCCGGCGGCGCGCCGCCGCGCGTGGCGAGCGGCGACAAGTACACCACGGCGCAGGGCTTCACCGCGATCAAGGACGGCGTCAAAGCCGGCGCCGCGACGCCGGCGGCGCATCCCGCGGCCGCCGGTTCCGGCCAGAAGCCGCGCTGGCTGCGCGCGCGCATGGCCGCGGGCGCGGGCTTCTCGGCCGTGCGGGATATCGTCAAGCAGCACCGCTTGAGCACGGTGTGCGAAGAAGCGAAGTGCCCGAACATCGGCGAGTGTTGGAACGCGGGCACCGCCACGATCATGCTGATGGGTTCGGTGTGCACGCGCGCGTGCCGCTTTTGCGCGGTCGATACCGGCAATCCGCGCGGTTGGCTGGATGCGCAGGAGCCGGCGAACGTCGCACGATCGGTCGCGCTGATGCAGCTGCATTACGTCGTCCTGACCTCCGTCAACCGTGACGACCTGGCCGACGGCGGCGCCGCGCACTATGCGGCCGCGATCCGCGCGATCAAGGCATCGAATCCCGCGACGGCGGTCGAGGCGCTCACGCCGGATTTTCAGGGTTCGATGACCGACGTGCAGACCGTGCTCGCGTCGGGCCTCGACGTGTTCGCGCAGAACGTGGAGACGGTGAGGCGACTGACTCACCCGGTCCGCGATCCGCGCGCCGGTTACGACCAGACTTTGGCCGTGCTCGCGCACGCCAAGGCGTACCGGCCCGACGTTCTGACCAAGACCAGCCTCATGCTGGGACTCGGCGAAACGGACGCCGAGATCCACGAAACGATGCGCGACCTGCGATCGGCGTCGGTCGACATATTGACGCTCGGCCAATACTTGCGCCCCACGGCCAACCATCTGCCGATCGCACGCTATGTGACGCCGGCGCAATTCGACGAGTACCGCGCCGAGGCGCTCGCCCTGGGGTTCATCGAGTGCGTGTCCGGACCCCTGGTCCGATCGAGCTACCGCGCCGAGCAGGCGCTCGCGCGCAACAACGCGGGACTGGACAACCGCCGCCTGGGCCAATGAGCGCTGCGCCCGCAGTCCGCCGCCTGGGGCTCGTCGCGTACGAGCCAACCTGGCGCGCGATGCAGCGGTTCACCGATGAGCGCGACTCGTCGACGCGCGACGAGATCTGGCTCGTCGAACATCCGCCGGTGTTTACGCTCGGAATGAACGCGAGCCGCGAACATCTGCTCGATCCTGGCGATATTCCCGTCGTGCAGATCGACCGCGGCGGCGAGGTGACCTTTCACGGGCCAGGCCAACTGGTGATTTATCCCTTGCTCGACTTGCGGCGCATGAAACTCGGCATTCGCGAACTCGTCGTCGCTCTCGAGGATGCGATCATCGACTACGCGGCCGGCCTCGGCGTGGCCGCCGTCGGCCGCCGCGACGCGCCCGGCGTCTATGTCGGCGGCGCCAAACTCGCGAGCGTCGGCTTGCGCATCCGGCGCGGCGCGAGTTACCACGGCGCGAGCCTCAACGTCGCACCCGACCTGGGGCCGTTTCGGCGTATCAACGTCTGCGGCTACCGGGGTCTTGCCGTCACGCGGCTCGCCGACCTCTGCGGGGCGGCGGATGTCGACGCGGCGGGCGAGGCGGTCGCCCGCAATTTCATCGGGAAGCTCGGGTTGCAGCCGGGCTACAACGCCATCAGCACCGACTTGCACGCCGAAAGCTCACGGTAAAGGGCATCCAACTGCGCGCGGCTCTCTGCGTGCACGACGAAAGTGACCGCCACGAAATTCCCGTCGCTGCTGGTGCGCGTGCGGATGTTCGCCTCGTCGAGCGTTCCCATGTGTCGTTCGACGATCGCGGTTGCGGCCGCGCGCAGGTCGCCGTCGCAGCGGCCCATGACCTTGATCGGGAAGTCGCTCGGAAAGTCCCTGGGGGCACCGCCGCTCACAGCGCGGGCGTTCCGGCCAGCTCGCCGACATAGGCGTCGAACGCCGCCTGCATGCGCCGGAACAGCGGGCCGGGAACGCCGGAGCCGACGGCCGCCCCGTCGAGACGGGTGACCGGCAGCACGCCACGCGTCGAGAACGCGAGCCAAATCTCATCCGCCGCGCGCAGCTCGGCCTCGGTCACGGGCGTGGCCGCACTCGGTATTCCGTGCCGCGCGGCGAGTTCGACGACGACGTCGCGCGTCGTTCCCGGAAGGATCCGCCGGCCGTTCGGCGGCGTGCGGATCGTGCCGTCGGTGACGACGTGAACCGTCGTCGACGATCCTTCCGTGAGATAGCCGCCGTCCAGCAGTATCGTCTCGTAGGCGCCGCGGTCGGCCGCGAGCTTCTTCAGCAGGACATTCGCGACCAGGGCCGTGGATTTGATGTCGCGGCGGGCCCAGCGGATGTCCTCGGCGGTCACCGCCGCGACGCCGTGCTCCAGGATTTGCGCGGACACGGGCTCGAGCGCGGTCGCGTAGGCGAATATCGTGGGCGAAAGACCTTCCGGCCACGCGTGATTGCGGCCGAACTCGGCGCCCCGGCTCACCTGCACGTACAGGTATAGATCGCCGCCGCCGTTCCTCGAGGTGAGTTCGCGACATACATCGGCCCAGTCGGCGTGCGACAGCGGCGATTGCATGCGGATCGCGTCCAGGCTGCGTGCCAGCCGGTCGAAATGCTCGCGCAGCCGGAACGGCCGGCCGGCGTATACCGGCAGAACCTCGTAGACCGCGTCGGCGAACAGGAACGCGCGGTCGAGCGGCGACACCCTCGCCGCGGCGAGCGGCAGGTACTCCCCATTCAAATAACACACCGGCAAGGGCATCGCGGACGGTCCTTCAGGCAAACCACAGCCGAATCGTGTCGATCATGTTGCGCCACCAACCGCCGACGGCATCGTTCGACAAGGGGTGGAGCGGCACGGTCGCGACGGCGTTGGCGCCCGCATAGACGCGCAGCTGGCCGATGTCCGAGCCGGTGCTGAGCGGCGCGATCAATTTCGGCTGGAGTTGGATCGAGGTCGTCAGGGCCGCGGAGCCGTCGCGCGGCACCGTCACGTACAGGTCGCGCGAGATGCCGACGCCGATCGGCGATTCGGCGGCCTTCCATACGGTCGTCATGGCGAGCTTCGCGTGCGCCTTCGCGATCAACTTCGTGTCGTAGAATGTGAACCCGTAGTTCAGCAGCGCGGCGCTCGCGCTCTCGCGTCCCTTGTACTTCTCGCCGCCGAGAACCACGGAGACGAGGCGCATGCCGTCGCGCAGCGCCGAGGCCACGAGGCAATAGCCGGCCGCCTCGGTGTGACCCGTCTTCAGTCCGTCGACGGTCTTGTCCGTATCGAGGAGCCCGTTGCGGTTCTGCTGCTTGATGTTGTTGTATTCGAATTCGCGAATTGCGAACCATGGATAATATTGCGGAAAATCGCGGATGATCGCCGTCGCGAGCAGCGACAGGTCGCGGGCCGTCGTGTAGTGATCCGGGTCGGGGAGTCCGGTGGCGTCGACGTAGTGCGTGTCGACCATTCCGAGCTTTTTCGCGGTCGCGTTCATCATCTGGACGAATGTGTCCTCCGTGCCGGCGACGCGCTCGGCGAGCGCGACGGTCGCATCGTTGCCGGACTGCACGATCATGCCGAGGATCAGCGATTTCACCGGCACCTGCGTGCCGACTTGAATGAACATGCGCGAGCCGCCCGTTTGCCACGCGTGCTTGCTGACCGTCACCGGTTCGTCGAGCTTGAGCTTCCCGGCGGCGAGTTCCTCGAAGACGATGTACGCCGTCATCAGCTTGGTCAGGCTCGCGGGCGCCATGCGCTGCCACGGCGTTCTGCGCGGCCAAGACCTTGCCGGTGTGATAATCGACCAGAATGTACGCGCGTGCGTCGACGACCGGGGCGCTAGGGATGGGTATGCCGGCGTAAGCGGTCGTGGTTGCGGCGAGAACGAGTGCGCAGAATGCGAACAAAGAACGAAGCATGGCGGATGGAGCCCTCGATGAGGTGGAGATCAAGTGTAGCGACGATGCCGGCACGGAAATAGTTCATTAATTCATCGCCAGATGCGCGTCGGTGAGGCCGATCTTGGCGAGCGCGCCGACGATCCGGTCAAAGTCCTCGACGCTGCCTACCGGGCCGATGCGCACGCGATACATTTCCCGCCCCGCGACCTCGTCGCCGCGCACGAACGCGTTCGAATAGCCGTTGTCGCGCAGCTTTTTCACCAAACGTTCGGCGTTCGCGTGAACCGCGAACGCGCCGGCTTGGATGAACAGCGTCGTGACCGCGGCGGGCGACGGCGACACGCCGGACACGGCGGACACGCCGGACACGGCGGGTGCGCCGGGAACGGCAGCGCGCCGAGGGCGGCGGGCGCGACGGGCATGGCGGCGGTTATCGGCGGCGGCGCGGGCAGGGTGGGGTCCAAGGCGCGCACCTCCACCATCGCCGTGCCCTTGCGCAGCATGTCGAGCTTGGCGGCCGCGGTATAGGACAGGTCGATGATGCGATTCGCGACGAACGGGCCGCGGTCGTTGACTCGGACGACGACGCTGCGCCCGTTCTCCAGATTGGTGACGCGCACGTAGCACGGCAGCGGCAGGGTCTTGTGGGCCGCCGTCATCGCATACATGTCGTAGGGCTCGTGCGTCGACGTGCGCTCCTCGTAGAAGCCGGGACCATACCAGGACGCAACCCCGCGCTCGTCGTAGCCGGCGCTCGACCGCAGCACGTAATAGCGTTTGCCGAAAACCTCGTAGAACGGCGGATTGCCGTAGGGTGAGCGCGGCTCGACGCGCGGCACGGCATCCGGAATCGCGAGCACATTGCTTGGCGGCGGCGGCACGGCGGCAGGCCGGCAGCAGGCGCCGCCGGCAGCGGCATCGTCGGCCGAATCGGCGCCGTGCCTTGGCAGGCGGCGAGCAGCGCGGCGCTGGCCGCGAGCAGAGCGCCCGCCCGCAGGGAGAGCGCGCTTCATGGGTTCGCGCGCGGAGCGTCGGCCGTGGCTTCGGGCGGCGTCAGGCCGGCCTGCGTCGGCGCATCGGCGGGCATCCGTTGCCTGATCGCGGCGGCGAGTTCGGCCACGGCCATCGCGTACAGCGGGCTGTGGTTGTAGCGCGTGATCGCGTAGAAATTGCCGTAACCGACGCGCCAATGCACGCCGTCGGCCTCGTCGGCGGCGATCAGCAGCGCCGGCGCGTCGGCCGCGGGCGCACCGTCGATATGGACGCCCTTCGCTTGCAGCGAGGCGACGGTGTCCGACAGCCTCAGGTCGCGGGGGTCGGCCGCCTGGACGCCGTTCGCGGCTACGCCGGCCTCGCTCATGACGGGCTCGCCTGTGTTCCAACCGTGTTCCCGCAAGAAGTAGCCGACACTGTCGAATACGTCGGGCCAATCGGTCCACAGATCGACGTGACCGTCGTCCGTCGCATCGAGCCCGTAGCGCCGATACGTCGAAGGCATGAATTGCGGCGCTCCCATCGCCCCCGCGTACGAGCCCGTCGCCGTCAGCGGGTCGATGCCGAAAGTCGCGCGTCAACAGTAGGAATTGTTCCAGTTCGCTGCGAAAGTACTTCGCACGGGCCGGGTAGTCGAACGCCAGCGTCGCGAGCGCATCGAGCACGCGGTATTGGCCCGTACGCCGGCCGTAATAGGTCTCGACGCCGAGGATCGCGACCACGTATTCCGGCGCGACGCCCGTACTCTCGCTCGACGATGCGAGTTCGCGCCGGTGGGCGATCCAGAAATCGACGCCTTCCTGAATGCGCTTTTCGTTCAGGAAAATGCTCGCGGTACCGGTACCACGGCAAGGTCTTTTCCGCGGGCTTGTCCATCGCATCGATGATCGCCTGTTGACTGCGCGCCGCGGCCAGACAGCTTGCGCAGTTTGCGCTCGTCGAACGAGTCGTGATCGCCCATGTAGGCGATGAACTGCCTGATGTCCGCGCGGTGGGTGTCGAACGCCGCCGCGGGCGCGCAACCGGCCGCGATCAGGCAGGCGAGGAGGAACGGGCGGCGGAGACGCGGCGGGGCGTGCACGGTTGTTACGATCCAACGAGTTTGCGGTGCGAATGCAGCGACATGAGAATGCCGAATCCCGCCATGATTGTCACCATCGACGTGCCGCCGTAGCTGATCAGCGGCAGCGGCACGCCAACGACCGGCAGGATGCCGCTGACCATGCCTGAATTCACGAATACGTAGACGAAGAAGCTGAGCGCGATCGCGCCGCCGGTCAGCCGCGAAAACGTGTCCTGACCCTGCATCGCGAGGTAGATGGCGCGCCCGATCACGAGGCCGTACAGCGTCAGGATCAGCAACTGGCCGAGCAGGCCGAATTCCTCGCCGATGACCGAAAAGATGAAATCCGTGGAGCGCTCCGGCAGGAAATCGAGCTGCGCCTGGCTGCCGTGCATGTAGCCCTTGCCGAACACGCCGCCCGAGCCGATCGCGATCTGGGACTGGATGATGTGATAGCCGGCGCCGAGGCGGTCGCTTTCCGGGTTCAAGAACATCAGCAGCCGCTGGCGCTGGTAATCGTGCATGAAATGCCAAGCGGTCCACGCGGCCGCGCCGAGCAGCGGGATCGACAGCAGGATGATTTGCACCTGCAGTCCCGCGAGCAGCATCACGATCAATCCCGAGGCGGCGATCAGCAAGGCGGTGCCGAGATCCGGCTGGACGACGACCATCGCGGTCGGAATGCCGATGAACACCGCCATGACCAGGAGATCCTTGAAAGTCGGCGGCAGCGGGCGCTCGTGCATGTACCAGGCGCAAATCATCGGCACCGCGAGCTTCATGATCTCCGACGGCTGGAACCGCATGAAGCCGATGTCGAGCCAGCGTTGCGCGCCCTTGCCGACATGACCCGTGACGTCGACGACGACCAGGAGGAGCACGCCGAGGATGTAGGCAAACGGGGCGAACAGGCGCAGGTAATGCGGTGTCGAGAACCTGGCGAGCACGATCAGCGCGGTCACGGCGATCGCGATGTTGCCGAGATGGTGCTCGACCATTTTGACGTTCTGGCCGGACGCGCTGTAGACGACCAGGATGCCGATACAGACGATGATCGACAGTACGCCGGTCAAGGGCCCGTCGAGCCCCAGCCCGCGCAGCGTGCGGCCGCCCGCGGTCAGCGTGCGGCGGGCGCGCGACGGCGAGAGTTCGTCGAAAATCATCGAGCCTTGCCCGTCATTGGTTTGTTCTCCGGTGCAGCCGCCTTGTTCGGCAATAGATACGCATCGAACACCTTGCGCGCGATCGGGCCGCCGATCGTGCCGCCATGCTCGCCGTTTTCGACAAATACGGCGACCGCAAGTTGCGGATGATCCACGGGCGCGAACGCGATCAGCAGGCCGTGGTCGCGCATGCGTTCGGCGATCTGCTTGTCGTTGTATTTCTGGTTCTGGCCGAGCGAAAACACCTGGGCCGTGCCGGTTTTCGCGGCCACCCGATAGGGCGCACCGGCCCCGATGGTCGCGACCGTGCCGCCGGGGGCCGCGGCGGCCTCCATGCCGTCATCGACCACCTGCCACTGGTCGGGCGTCACGTCCGTCACGCCGGGCTCCGGCTTGACGGGCAGCCGGGTCACCTTGGAGGATCCCGGCGGCCGAATGCCGACGACCAAACGCGGCACGAATTCACGCCCGCGCGCGGCGATGCCGGCGACCGCATGCGCGAGCTGCAGCGGCGTCGCGAGCATGTAGCCCTGTCCGATGCCGACGATCAGCGTCTCGCCCGGGAACCACACCCGGTCGGCGGGATTCTTGTAGGCGTGCCGTTTCCACTCGGGGGACGGCATCAAGCCCGGTTTTTCGCCGGGTATGTCGATGCCGGTCAGGCGTCCGAAGCCGAATTGGCTCATGAACGTATGCATGCGCTCGATGCCGAGCTTGTTGGCGACTTGATAGAAATACACGTCGCAGGATTGGGCGATTGCGCGCCGCATCGAGATCTCGCCGTGGCCCTGGTGCCGCCAGCAGCGATAGACGTGCCGGCTGCCCGGCAGGCTGTAGTGGCCCGGGCAAAAAAGCGTCTCGTCCGGCGTCATCACGCCGTAGTGCAGCGCCGCGAGCGCGTAATATGGCTTGACCGTGGAGCCCGGCGGATAGGCGCCGCGCAGCGCGCGGTCGATCAACGGCTTGTCGATGTCGTCCTGCAGGTCCGCATACTGCTTGTTCGTCAAGCCGCGTGCGAATTCGTTCGGATCGAAGTCCGGCGTGCTCGCGAGCGCGATCACGTCTCCGCTCGTCGGGTCGATCGCGACGACGGCGCCGCGCAGGCCCTTCAGGCCTTCCTCGGCGGCGCGCTGTACGCGTATATCCAGGCTCAAGACGAGATCGGAGCCGGCGACCGGCTGGCGCACGGTGAGCCGCGGCTTGTAGGCGCCTTCCTTCTCGACCGGCCGGCCGGCCGCGTTGACGAGCACTTCGCGGAATCCCGGCGTGCCGTGCAGCACTTTTTCGTACGCGGCCTCGACGCCCAGTTTGCCGATCAGCGTCGTTCCGGCGTACGCGGCGGCGTCGATGTGGCTCAGGTCCTGCGCGCTGATCGCGGCGACGTAGCCCAAGGCATGCACCGCGAGCGGACCGAAGGGATAATGGCGCGACAGCCGCGTGTGAATGTCGATGCCCCGGAACTGGAAGCGGTGCACGGCGAACAGCGCCATTTCCTCGTCGGTGAGCTGGAGCTTGATCGGCACGCTCTCGTAGACGTGGTGCGACATGATGTTGCGCTTGATGCTGGGGATGTCGTCCTCGTCCAACAAGCCGATCGACACGAGACGCGCGAGACTGTCATCCACCTGTTTGCCGGGAGCCGACCTGCTCGCGCACGAGTTCGAGCTGATAGGCCGGCTTGTTGTCGGCGAGCACGACGCCGTTGCGGTCGAGAATGAGCCCGCGGCTCGGCGGGATCGGCTCGATGCGCACGCGATTGCCCTGCGAAAGCTCGGAGTAATAGTTGTAGCGCAGGACTTGCAGGTAGAACAGGCGTGCGGCGACGGTCAGCAGGAGCGCGGCGACGATCGCTCCGGCGATGATGCTGCGGACCGTGAAGATGCGTCTTTCGCCCCAATGGTCCTTGATGCGTACGCGGCGGACCAATCTAGCCGGCTCCGGCGCCGTCAGCGCTCATGCAGGCGGCTCAAGATGTCGGCCAGCAACGGCCAGATCAAAGCGCCGACGACGGGCGCGAGCCAGCGGCCCATCGATGTCACGGGGTAACCGGTCGCGCCGTCGACCCAGAACAGGACGAATTGGTAGCCGGCGAGCAGCGCGAATATCGTCAACGATTGGTGCAGCATCGAGAACACGCGCAGCCGCAGCCGCAGATGCGTCGCCCAGGCGGCCATCAAGGTGAGCGCCAGCGCGTGTTCGCCGAGGACGACGCCCTTGATGATGTCGAGCGCGAGCCCCGCGGCGAACGCGAGCGTGAGGCCGCCGGCGCGCGGCGCCATGATCGACCAGTAGAAGACCACCAGATACCAGGAAATCCGGGCGCAGCGCATCGATGACGTCGGGCAAGGGGACGATCGCGAGCGTCAATGCGATCAGCGCCGACAGCAGCACGGGGGTGCGGTTCAACCGGTTGTCGCGCATTTTCAAGGACTCCGCGGCGGCGCCGGCTGCGGCGCGGGCGCCGCCGACGGCGGCGGGGGCGGGGCGGCGCCGGGGCCGCCGGGAGCTTCGCGGGCGCGGGCTTCAGCCAGACGAACAGCAACTCGCGCGACCGGTCGAGCGCCGCGGCGGGCTTCACGTCGACGTCGGCGAGCGATTGCGACGGATCCCGCTTGACGTCGACGACGGTGCCGACCGGGTAGCCTTCGGGGAACACCCCGCCGAGTCCCGAGGTCACGAGCAGGTCGCCTTTGACGACGTCGGCGCTCGTCGGCAAATACGGCAATTTGAGCCGGCGCGGGTCGCCGCTGCCCACGGCGATCGTGCGCAAGCCGTTGCGATTGACCATGACCGGGATCTCGTGCGTCGCGTCGCTGATCAGGATGATGTCGCTGGTCCGTTGGTTGACGCTTGCGACCTGGCCGAAGACGCCGCTCGCATCGAGCACCGCCTGGCCGACGTAGATGCCGTCGTCCGCGCCTTTGTCCACGAGCACGCGCTCGCGAAACGCGTCGAGATCGACATCCATGATGTCGCCGACGATGAATTTCGCGCTGACGCCCGCGGTACTCGCGTGCAGGTTGCGCAAGCGCCGGTTTTCCGCCTCCAGCGCAGCGTACCGTTGCAGCTTGAAGCGGGCATCGAGCAGTTCCCGCTGCAGCCGCGAATTGTCGGTCCGCAGCGTGTCGCGGGTCGTGACGCTCGCTCGCAGCCAGCTCCAGCCTTCGAACGGACTCGTCACGGCGAGATCGATCGGGTAGACGACGATCGAGAGCGCCCGCCGGATCCTGCCGAGCTGATCGTAGCGCTTGTCGAGCACGATCAGGCCCAGCGCGAGCAGCGAGAACAGCACGCAGCGGAGCAACAGCCCCGAGGTGCGGCCTGATGTGTCGTGGCTACGAAACGCGACCATGGGCGGCGGATTCCCTAGTCGCTTGCATTACTCCAGTCCGAAGATTCCCGGTCCGTGCTGTTCGGTGAGTTCGAGGATTCGACCGCCGCCGCGCGCAACGCAGGTCAGCGGGTCGTCCGCGACGACCACGGGCAAACCGGTTTCTTCCATCAGCAACTTGTCGACGTCGCGCAGCAGCGCGCCGCCGCCCGTCAACACGATCCCACGCTCGGCGACGTCGGCGCCGAGTTCGGGCGGGGTCTGTTCGAGCGCCTGCTTGACCGCGCCGACGATGCCTTGCAGCGGCTCCTGCAGCGCTTCGAGGATCTCGTTCGAGTTCAGCGTGAAGCTGCGCGGCACGCCTTCGGACAAATTGCGCCCCTTGACCGAAATTTCCCGTACTTGCTGTCCGGGGTAGGCGGAGCCGATCTCCAGCTTGATGCGTTCGGCCGTCGCTTCGCCGATCAAGATGCCGTAATTGCGGCGCACGTAGTTCGTGATCGCCTCGTCGAACTTGTCGCCGCCGATGCGCACGCTCGCCGCGTACACGATTCCGTTCAGCGATATCACCGCGACTTCGGATGTGCCGCCGCCGATATCGAGAACCATCGAGCCGCGCGCCTCCTGTACGGGAAGGCCGGCGCCGACGGCCGCGGCCATGGGCTCGGGGACGATGTCGACGCTGCGCGCGCCGGCGCCCTCGGCCGATTCCTTGATCGCGCGCCGCTCGACCTGCGTCGAGCCGAACGGCACGCAGACGAGCACGCGCGGGCTCGGGCTCAGGAAGCGGTTGCCGTGCACCTTCTTGATGAAGTACTGCAGCATCTTTTCGGTGTAGGTGAAGTCGGCGATCACGCCGTCCTTCATCGGCCGCACGGCGGTGATGTGGCCCGGCGTACGGCCGAGCATGTTTTTCGCTTCGACGCCGACGGCGACGATGATCTTGCCGCCGCGCGTCGGTTCGTCCTGCACGGCGACGACCGAAGGCTCGTTCAGGACGATGCCGCGCTCGCGCACGTAGATCAGAGTGTTGGCGGTGCCAAGATCGATGGAGAGGTCATTCGAGAAATAACCTCTTAGACGTTTGAACATACGGGTATTTTGCCGGTGCGAAAGGGGGTAAAAAAAGTTGGGCTAATGTAGCAACCGCTAGGACTTTCAGCAAGGCGACGTGTATGATTCCAAGAGCTTATTTTTGTGCGTTTGCGGCGCACTCCAGGCATCCCCTATGAGCCTTACTCGGCAAGACGTCGAAAAGATAGCGCACTTGGCGCGCCTCGCGATTTCGGATCGAGAGATGCCGGCTTACGTCGCGAGCCTGTCCTGCATCGTCGACTTCGTCGACCAGTTGTCCAGAGCCGATACCGGCGCCGTCCAGCCGATGGCGCATCCGCTCGCCGGGCAAACCCAACGTCTGCGGCCGGACGAAGTGACCGAGACCGACTGCCGCGAGAAATACCAGGCGAATGCGCCGGCGGTGCAGGCGGGCCTGTATCTCGTGCCGCGGGTCATCGAATAACGGTTTAGACCTCCTGTAGAAGTGACGATGCTGCACACCCGTACCATCGGCGAACTCGCCGATTCCCTCGAACGGCGCGAAATCTCCAGCGTCGAATTGACGCGCCACTTCCTCGCGCGGATCGAGCGCTTCGATCCCTCGTTGAACGCGCTGATCACCCCGACACCGGAGCGGGCGCTCGCCGAGGCGGCTGTCGCCGATCAGCGACGGTCCGCGGGCGAGCGTGGACCGCTGCTCGGGATCCCGCTCATCCACAAGGACATTTTCTGCACCGACGGCGTGCGCACGAGCTGCGGCTCGCGCATGCTCGATAATTTCGTCGCGCCTTACGACGCGACGGTCGTCGCCCGTTTGAAGGCGGCGGGCGCCGTGATGATGGGCAAGGCCAACATGGACGAGTTTGCGATGGGCTCGTCCAATGAGACCAGCCATTACGGCGCGGTCAAGAATCCGTGGGACGAGGCCAAGGTGCCCGGCGGCTCCTCCGGCGGGTCGGCGGCGGCGGTCGCCGCACGGCTCGCCCCGTTCGCGACCGGCACCGACACGGGCGGCTCCATCCGTCAGCCGGCGGCGCTCACCGGCGTGACCGGCATCAAGCCGACGTATGGCCGGGTTTCGCGTTACGGCATGATCGCGTTCGCGTCGAGCCTCGACCAGGCCGGTGTGTTCGCGCCTTCGGCCGCGGACGCCGCGATCGTCATGCGCGCGATGTCCGGGTTCGACCCGCGGGACTCGACGAGCGTCGACAAGCCGGTGCCCGATTATCCGGCCGAACTGAACGCTCCGCTCAAAGGCCTGAAGATCGGCTTGCTCAAGGAGTTCTTCGACGGACTCGAGGGGCGCAACGGCGCGCTGATCGGCGCCGCGCTCGACGTGTTCCGGTCGCTCGGCGCGCAAACCGCGGATGTGAGCCTGCCGAGCCTGCCGCTGTCCGTGCCGACGTATTACGTCGTCGCACCCGCGGAATGCTCCTCGAATCTCTCGCGATTCGACGGCGTGCGCTTCGGCTACCGCTGCGAGCGCCCGAGCGACCTCTTGGACCTGTACAAGCGGTCGCGCGGCGAAGGATTCGGCGCCGAAGTGAAGCGGCGCATCATGACGGGTACCTACGTGCTGTCGGCCGGTTATTTCGATGCGTATTACCTGAAGGCGCAGAAGGCGCGGCAGTTGATCACCGACGAATTTCGCGCGGCGTTCGAGCGCGTCGACCTCTTGCTCGGCCCGACGACGCCGACCCCGGCGTTCGGCATCGGCGCGAAGATCGACGATCCGGTGACGATGTACCTGAACGACATCTACACGATCGGCGCAAATCTCGCGGGCTTGCCGGCGCTGTCGGCGCCGTGCGGCTTCATCGACGATCTGCCGATGGGCGTGCAGCTGATCGGGCCGCATTTTGCCGAAGCGCGGTTGTTGAACGCCGCGCATCGATTCCAACTCGCGACGGACTGGCACACGCGCATTCCGCGGGGTTACGCATGATGCAGGACTGGGAGGTCGTCGTCGGGCTCGAGATACACGCGCAGCTCGCGACGAAGTCGAAGATATTCTCCGGCGCCGCGACCGCGTACGGCGCGCCGCCCAACAGCCAGGCATGTCTCGTCGATCTCGCTTATCCCGGCGTATTGCCGGTCCTGAACGCGGAAGCCGTGCGCATGGCGGTGAAGTTCGGGCTGGGGATCGGCGCGAAGATCGCGAACCGCTCGATTTTCGCGCGCAAGAATTATTTCTATCCGGATCTGCCCAAGGGCTATCAGATCAGCCAATACGAGGAGCCCGTCGTCGGCCGTGGATCGCTGCAGATCGTGCTCGACGACGGCACGACGAAGACGATCGGCGTCACGCGCGCGCATCTCGAGGAGGACGCCGGCAAGTCGCTGCACGAGGGATTGGCGGACGCGAGCGGCATCGACCTGAACCGCGCGGGCACGCCGCTCCTCGAAATCGTCTCGGAGCCGGACATGCGCTCGGCAAAAGAGGCGGTCGCGTACATGAAGAAGATCCACACGCTGGTGCGCTACCTGGAGATCTGCGACGGCAACATGCAGGAAGGCTCGTTCCGCTGCGACGCGAACGTCTCCGTGCGGCCGCGCGGCCAGGAGAAATTCGGCACGCGCGCCGAGATCAAGAACTTGAATTCGTTCCGCTTCGTCGAGAAAGCGATCCATTACGAGGTCGCGCGTCAGATCGAGTTGATCGAGAGCGGCGGCAAGGTCGTCCAGGAGACGCGTCTCTACGATTCCGACAAGGACGAGACGCGGTCGATGCGCTCCAAGGAGGAGGCGAACGACTACCGCTACTTCCCGGATCCGGACCTGTTGCCGCTCGAGATCGACGCGGCGTTCATCGACTCGGTCCGCGCGAGCCTGCCGGAATTGCCGGACGAAAAGGCGGCGCGCTTCGCCGCGCAATTCCGCCTGTCGCCGTACGACGCCGGCGTGCTGTCCGCGAGCCGCGAACTCGGCGCGTACTTCGAGTCCGTCGTTTCCCTGGCCGGGGCCGAGCACGCGAAGCTCGCGGCGAACTGGGTCATGGGCGAGCTCGCGAGCGCGCTGAACCGCGACAATCTGGAGATCGGTGAGTCGCGCGTGGCGCCCAAGGCGCTGGCGGGGCTGTTGGCGCGCATCGTCGACGAAACGATCTCGGGGAAGATCGCGAAGGAAGTATTCGAGGCGATGTGGTCCGAGGGGCTTGGCGCCGACGAGATCATCGACGCGAAGGGATTGCGGCAGATCACCGACGCGGGCGCGATCGGCGCGGTCATCGACGCCGTGATCGCCGCGAACCCGAGGCAGCTCGCCGATTACCGCGCCGGCAAGGACAAGCTGTTCGGCTTCTTCGTCGGACAGGTCATGAAGGCGACGCAGGGAAAGGCGAACCCGGCGCAGCTCAACGAACTGCTGAAGGCCAAGCTCAGCGGCGGGCCTTGAGGGATGCACGACAAAGACTGTCTGCATCGGTTCGTGTTCGAGCGATACCCCATCCGGGGACAGCTGGTGCACGTCGACGCCGCGTGGCGCGCGCTGACCGAGCGGCGCGAATATCCGGAGGCGATCCGCGACACGCTCGGCGAAGCCGTCGCCGCGGCGCTGCTGCTCGCGGGGACGATCAAGTTCGACGGCGTGCTGTCCTTGCAGCTGCAGGGCGCGGGACCGGCGCACCTCGTGCTCGCGCAATGCACGAGCGGGCTCGGCGTCCGCGGTCTCGTGCGCTATCGCGAGAGCGCCGAGGCGTGCGGCATCGCGGATTTGGTGGGGCCGGGCAACCTCACCGTCACGCTGGAGAGCGACGACCAGAGCCGCCGCTACCAGGGCGTCGTGCCGCTGACCGGGCTGCGGCTCGCCGAATCGCTGCAACAGTACTTCGAGAAATCAGAGCAGCTGCCGACCCGCTTGTGGCTGCACGCGGATGCGGACGGGGCTTCGGGAATGCTGCTGCAGAGATTGCCGAGCGACGACGGCGCGCCCGGCCAAGATCCCGGCGCCGTCGAGGATGCGTGGCGGCGCGTCCAGTTGATCGGCGAAACCTTGACCGGGCGCGAGCTCAGCACGCTCGCGGATACGGAGATTCTGCACCGTTTGTTTCACGAGGACGATCTGCGCCTGTTCGAACCGTCGCCCGTATATTTTCGCTGCCGCTGTTCGCGCGAGCGCGTCGCCGGCATGCTGCAGGGGCTGGGCGAGGAGGAGACGCGCGCCGTGCTCGCGGAACGCGGCGTCGTCGAGGTTCGCTGCGACTTTTGCAACAAGGCGTACGAGTTCGACGCGGTCGACGTCGAGCGGCTGTTCAGGATCACGGCGGGCGGCGGCAGCTCGATTCACTGACGCGCGTCCGCGGATCGCGGCGCAGCGCTAGAGCGCGCTGACGCCTTCGAGATCGGTCAGGCTCTGGGCGCGCGTCAGCGCGATGAATTCCTGGATATAGGCGGCTTGCGCGCCGGCGCGGCTCGTGGCCGCGTACAGCTCGCAGTGCAAGCCGCCGCGCCCGATCGGGCGCGAAACGACGTAGCCGCGCGCGAGATAATGCGCGATCGTCCACGCGGGCAAAGCCGCGATACCGCGGCCGCTCGCGACCAATTGCAGAATGGCGACCGTGAGTTCGGCGGTTCGCCGCCGCGGCTTGACGCCGGCGGGCAGCAGGCAGTGATTCATCACGTCGAGCATCTCGTCCGGCACCGGGTAGGCGATCAGCGTCTCGTCGGCGAAGTCCGCGGCTTCGAGCCAAGGCTTCTCGGCCAAGCGGTGCTTCGGGCTCATCAAAGCGACGCTTTCATAGCGAAACAGCGGACTGAACTCGAGCGGTGCGCGCGAGGGCGGCTTGTCGTGGATGACCGCCAATTCCGCCTCCGACCGTTCGATCAGCGGCAGCGGATCCGCCAAAAAGCCGGAGATGATGTCGAGTTCGACCTCGGGCCACAGGGACCGGTACGCGTCCATTGCCGGCATCAGCCAGTCGAAGCAATTGTGACACTGCACCGCGATGCGCAGGCTGCCGCCGCGACCCTGGGCGAGACGCGCGATGTCGCGGCCGGCTTCCGCCACCTGCGGCAAGACCGCGCGCGCGAGTTCGAGCAGGCGCATGCCCGTCGCGGTGAAGCGCAGCGGCCGCACATTCTTTTCGACGAGCGTGGAGCCGAAGTGACTTTCGAGCGCCTTCATCTGGTGCGAGAGCGCCGATTGGGTCAAGTACAGGCGCTCCGCGGCTTTGGACAGGCTGCCGCATTCGGCGAGAGCCAGCAAAGTCTCGAGATGACGCAGTTCCAGCATGGTCGTCGGCATGAATGAGCTTCATGTTTCCATGAATATAAGGAGTTTGAATCATCGGCGCGGCTCTTGCATCTTAATCTCATCGAAATTGAACGGGCTTTTTGGAGACGTGGGCGATGTCGACGGCAATCACCGTATCGTTCGAATTCTTTCCGCCGGCCGACGAGGCCGGCGCGCGGCAACTGTCGGAATCGCTGCGGCGGCTTGCGGCCCTGCGGCCGCGCTTCGTCTCCGTGACGCACGGCGCGGACGGCTCGAGCCGGGCGCGCACATCGGCGTGGGTGGGTCGCATCGCGCGCGAGACCGACCTGGTCGTCGTGCCGCACGTGACCTGCGTCGGTGCGAGCCGCGCCGAAGTGATCGAACTCGCCCGCGAATACTGGCGCGCGGGAATCCGCCGCCTGGTCGCGCTGCGCGGCGATTCGCCGGCGCATGCGGATTCGCCGGAAGCCGTGCCGCGCGGGCGGCGGATTCGAATTCGCGTCGGATCTCGTGCACGGACTGAAGGCGGCGCATGGCTTCGACATCGCGGTGGCCGCCTACCCGGAGGGGCATCCGGAGAGCGGCACGATCGAGGCCGACATCGAGAATCTCAAGCGCAAGATCGACGCCGGCGCCGACCGCGCGATCACGCAATTCTTCTTCGACACGGACGTGTTCCTGCGTTATCGCGACCGCTGCCGGGCCGCGGGCATCGATGTGCCGATCGTTGCCGGCATTCTGCCGATCTGCCGGTTCGCGCAGCTGACGCGCTTCGCCGCGCGCTGTGGCGCCGCGGTGCCGGGCTGGCTCGTGCGACTTGTTCGACGGCCTCGACGAGGATCCGGAGACCCGGCGCATGATCGCGGCCCACGTCGCGATCGAACAGGTGCGCGTCCTGCGGCGCCATGGCGTCGACGACTTTCACTTCTACACGCTGAACCGGCCGGAACTGACCTACGCGGTTTGCCACGCCGCGGGCCTGCGCCCGGATCGGGCCTTTCAGAGGCGCCGGTCGGGATAGGCGTCGATGTCGCGCAGCATCTCGGGGCCGCCCAAGGCCTGCATCTGTCCGAGGATCCAGGCGCGGCGCCGCTCGACATAGCGCGACGGCGCGGCGACCCGGTAGCGCTCCGGGTTCGGCAGCACGGCCGCGAGCAGCGCCGCCTGGCTGCGCGTCAGGCGCGACGCGGGCTCATGAAAGAAACGCCATGAGGCCGCTTCCGCGCCGTAGGTCCCTTGACCGAATTCGGCGAAATTGAGGTAAATCTCGAGGATCCGGCGCTTGGGCCAGCAGCTTTCGATCCATACGGTGAAGTACGCCTCCAGCGCCTTGCGGAAATAGCTGCGCCCGCCCCAGAGGAACAGATTCTTCGCCGTTTGCTGCGAGATCGTGCTCGCGCCGCGGATGTGATGGCTATGCTGGTTCAACTCGTAGGCTTTCTCGATCGCTGCGACGTCGAAGCCCCAATGGACGGGAAATTTCTGGTCTTCCGAGGCGACGACGGCCAGCGCGAGGTTCGGCGAGATCCGGCGCAGATCGACCCAGCGGTGCCGGAACACGTATTCCGGATCGCGGTCGTACCAGGCTTTGATCCGGGATTCGATCATGAACGCGCCCAACGGCGGATCGAGCCAGCGCAGCGGCACGACGAGGATCGCGGACAGCACGATCCAGCCCGCGGCGGCCATCAGGACGGCGCGCAGCAGGCGCGCCGTCCACGTTCGGCGGCGCGCCACTTAAGGGGCTTTTTGCCGCCGCACGCTCGTCATCACGACCGCCTGCAGCGGCACGTCGTCGAAGCCGCGGCGCCGGCCGGTCTCGACGGCCGCGATCTTGTCGATCACGTCCATGCCCTCGGTGACGCGCGCGAACACCGCGTAGCCGAAATTGCCGCGCGTGTGGTCGAGGAAGTCGTTGTCCTTGAGATTGACGAAGAACTGGGAGGTTGCGCTGTTGATGTCGTTGGTCCGCGCCATCGACAAGGTTCCGCGCAGATTCTTCACGCCGTTGTCCGCCTCGTTCTTGACCGGCTCCCGCGTGCGTTTTTGGTCCATGCCTTCGGTGAATCCGCCGCCCTGGATGACGAAGCCGGGAACGATCCGATGGAAGATCGTGCCGTCGAAGAATCCGTCGTCGACGTAGCGAAGAAAGTTCGCGACCGTTTCGGGTGCCTCCTTGTCGAGCAGCTCGATCGTGAAGCCGCCCATCGTCGTTTCGAATCGGATCATGTGGTTTCCTCTGTGCGTCAATGAATACTTGCGAGCGTGACTCGCGGCAGGCCGGCGCGATCGGCATGCGAGCGGATGCCGACGAAATCGTGGCGTGCGAGCAGCATGGCGACATCCTCGGCCTGCGAGGCGCCGTGCTCGAGCGCGATCAAGCCGGCGGCGCGCAGATGACGGGCCGCGCCGCCGATGATGGCCGCCAGCGCTTCGAGCCCGCTCGGTCCCGGCGTCAGCGCGATCCGCGGCTCGGCAGCGAGCGCGAGGATCGCCGGATCCGCGGCCGCGATATAAGGCGGATTTGCGAGCACGGCGTCGAAGCGCTCGTCCGGCACGGCGTCGAACCACGACCCCAAGCGCCAATCGATGCGGGTCAGGCCGAGCGCTTGCGCGTTGCGGGACGCGATTTCCAGCGCCTCCGGCGAGACGTCGGTTGCCGTGACGCGCGCGAGTGGCCGTTCGCTCGCGACCGCGAGCGCGATCGCGCCGCTGCCGGTGCCGAGGTCGAGGACCGCGCAAGCACGGTCCCGGGGTAGGAACTCGAGCGCAACCTCGACCAAGGTTTCGGTGTCGGGACGCGGCACGAGCACCTGCGGCGTGACGGCGAGCGGCAGCGACCAAAACTCGCGCGTGCCGGTCAAATACGCGACCGGAGCGCCGGCGCGGCGCCGAGCGAGCAGATCGGCGTATGCGCCGCACGCCGCCGGCGCGACGGACGCGTCGCCGTGGGCGATCAGCGCGGAGCGGGTTATCGCGAGGACCTTGCCGAGCAGGAGTTCGGCGTCGAGGCGCGGCGATTCGCTGCATGCGCGCAGCGCATCGGCGCCCGAGCGCAACAGCTCGGCGATCGAGGGCGCCGCGCTCATTCGATTTGCCGGGCCAGTTCCTCGGCCTGGTGTTCCTGGTGCAGGGCGCCGATGAGCTCGTCGAGGCGGCCGTCGATGATGTCGGTGAGCTTGTGCAGCGTCAAATTGATCCGATGGTCGGTGACTCTGCCTTGCGGAAAATTGTAGGTGCGGATGCGTTCGGAACGGTCGCCGGAGCCGACCTGGAGCTTGCGGGTCTCGGCTTGCTGGTTCGCCTGTTTCTCGCGCTCGGCGGCCAACAGCCGCGCTTTCAGCAGCGACAGCGCGCGCGAGCGGTTCTTGTGCTGCGAGCGCTCGTCCTGGCATTCGACGACGATGCCCGTCGGCAAGTGCGTGATGCGGATCGCCGAATCGGTCTTGTTCACGTGCTGCCCGCCGGCGCCGGATGCGCGGTAGGTGTCGATGCGCAGATCCGACGGGATTCAGTTCCACGGCTTCGACTTCCTCGAGTTCCGGCAGGATCGCGACGGTGCACGCCGAGGTGTGAATGCGGCCTTGCGCCTCGGTGGCCGGCACCCGCTGGACGCGGTGCGTGCCGCTTTCGAATTTCAGCGCCGAGTAGGCGCCGCGGCCGATGATGCGGCTGATGACCTCCTTGTAGCCGCCATGTTCGCCGGGACTTTCGCTCAATATCTCGACGTCCCAGCCCCGCGACTCCGCGTAGCGCGCGTACATGCGGAACAGGTCGCCGGCGAATATCGCCGCTTCGTCGCCGCCGGTGCCCGCACGAACTTCGAGAAAGATGTTGCTGTCGTCGAGGGGATCCTTCGGCACGAGCAGGCGCTGCAGCTCCAATTCCTCGGCCGCGGCGCGCGGCATGAGCTCGGCGAGTTCCTGGTCCAGGTGCAGTTCCCGGGCGACCGCGATGTCTCCTTCCAGCGCGGCGAATTGCCGGTAGCGGTCGATTAGCGGCGACAGCCTGGAATATTCCATCGACAAATCGCGAAACTGGTTCTGGCGCGCGATCACGCCGGGCTCCGACAGGAGCCTGCTGATTTCTTCGAAGCGCTCGTCGAGCTTTTCGAGCTTGCGGCGGATGGAGTCTTTCATGGCCGCGGATTATAGCGGCCCGCGCGGCTAATTCCGTTCGCGTTCGTCGACGAGCAGCCGCTGCAGCGCCTCCGTGACGGCCGGGTCGGCCGATTCGGCCGCTTGGCGCAGCGCCTGGGTCGGCGCGTGCAACAGGCGGTTCGTCAGCGTATTCGCGAGGTAATCGATGACCTCGTCCGTGCTCCGGCCCGTCGCGAGCATGCGGCGCGCCTGTTCGACGGTTTGCAGACGAATGCCGTCGGCCTGCGAGCGCAAGGCGCGAATCGCGGGACCCGCGTCCTTCGCGCGCGACTCCGCCAGGAAGCGCGCGACCTCTTCGGCGATCACGAGCTTCGCGCCGCCCGCGGCCGCCTCGCGTTGCTGGCGATTCTCGTCGACGACCTGTTGCAGGTCGTCGATCGAGAAGAGGTAGACGTCTTCGATGTCCGCGACCTGCGGTTCGATGTCGCGCGGCACCGCCAGATCCACCATGAATATCGGCCGGCGGCGGCGGGCGCGCACCGCGGATTCGGCCAAGACTCCTGGTGACGATCGGCAAGGGGCTCGCCGTGCAGCTGATCACGATATCGGCCTGCGCCAATTCCTCGCCGATGTCCTCGAGGCCGATCGCATAAGCCTTGACCTCGGCCGCGAGGGTTTGGGCGCGCGGCAGGCTGCGGTTCGCGATGACCATGTGGCGCACGCCTTGGGCCGCCAGATGTCTCGCGGTGAGCCCGATCATTTCGCCGGCGCCGATCAACAGTGCCCGACGAGAGCCCAGATCCGAATAGACGCGCCGCGCGAGGGCGATCGCGGCCGAGGCGATCGAAACGGCATTCGCGCCGATCCGGGTCTCGGTGCGCACGCGCTTCGCGGCGGCGAATGCGGCCTGGAACAACTTGTTGAGCGCCGGGCCGGTACTGCCGGCTTCCTGCGCGACGCGGTATGCATCCTTCAGTTGACCGAGGATCTGCGCCTCGCCGAGCACCATCGAGTCGAGTCCGGAGGCGACGCTGAACGCGTGCTCGACGGCGTCGCGCTCCTGGTGCACATAGAGACTTTCCCGCAAGTCGAATTTCTGCCCATGGTGCCGCTCGAGCCAATCGGTCAGCGCCGGCGTGCCGGCGGATCCGGCCCAATAGAGTTCCGTCCGGTTGCAGGTGGACAGAATCACGGCCTCCGCAACGCCGCTTTCCTGCCGCAGCGCCCGCAGCGCCGCGGCCAGCCGGTCGTCGCTGAACGCCATTTTTTCACGCAGCGCGACCGGTGCGGTTTTGTGGTTGATGCCGAGTATCTTGAACGACATGGAATCGCCGATGCTGGTAACCCTTGGGATTCTCAGGGAAGTTGCGCGCCTGGATCAAGCGGGATTCTGCGGCGCCAGAATAGCCGTTTCGTTATAGTGCGGTCGTGTTCAGGATCCCGCTGTCCGCGCGCATACTGGTCCTCTTCGGCCTCATCGCCGCCACGGCGTGCCGCGGGCCCGAAGTCCGGCCGCACGACGCGCCGTCGGCCCGGCGTGCCGAAGCATATATGCTCATCGCCGAAATTGCGCGTACGCGCGATGAACCGCGCGTTGCGGCGACGGCGTACGCCTCCGCCGCCGAAGCGGACGGCCGCTTGTGGCCGCGCGCCGCCGAGGTCGCGAGCCTGTCCTTGCAGCCGAGCCTCGCTCTTGAGGCCGCGCGGCGTTGGATCGCCCAAGACCCGGAATCGGTCGCCGCGCGGCGCATTGCGGCGCGCGCCGCGCTGTTGCTGTTCAAGATCGGGCAGGCGGCCGACGATTACCGCTTCGTCGTCGCGAATGGGCGCGACGGCATCGAGACCGGAATCGACGCCATCGCGCACGAATTGCGCGGCGCCGACGATCCTTATGGTGCGCGGCAGGTTGCCGACCGTCTGGCGCAGGCCTTCCCGGCGTCGGCCGCGGCGCGGCGGCTACAGGGGTTTGCCGCACTGCGGGGCGGTGATCCCGCGGCCGCCGTGCGCGCGTTCGAAGCGGCGCTCGCGCAAACGCCGCCGGCGGCGACGCGCGATCGCGCGGACGACGGCGCGCGCCGCGCCGTGGTCGAAGAGCTGCGCCGCGCGCGCGTGCTGTCCGGCGATGTCGCGGGGCCCCTCGCCGAGGCGCTTGCGGCCAAAAAGCGCGAGGATACCCCCGCGCGGCGACTCGACTACGCGATCGTCTTGCTGAGTGCGCGTGAGACGGTGGCCGCGCGCGCGCAGTTGCACGATTTACTGCGAATTCCGGAGTACGCGCCCGCCGCGCGGCGCATCCTGGCGGTCCTCGACTTCCAGGACGGGCGGCTCGATGCGGCCCGATCGCACTTCAACGCGCTGCTCACGACCGGGCAATACATCGATGAATCGTTCTATTACCTCGGCTTGATCGCCGAGCGCCGCGGCGATTCGGCACAGGCCTTGCGCTATTTGGCGCGCGTGCAGCGCGGCGACAACGTCCTGCCCGCGATGCTGCGCGCGATCGCGATCCTGCAGGCTCACGATGCGCTTTCGACCGCGGACCAGCTGTTCGACGAACTCCTCAAGGACATGCCGGAGCGCGCGCCGCAGATGTTCGCCGCGCGCGCCGAGATCTACGCAAAAGCAGGGGACGCGGCGCGCGCGCTCACGCTGCTGAATACGGCGATCAACGAGTACCCGGACAGCGCGGATTTGCGCTATGCGCGCGCATCCGTCGAGGAGGATGCCGGGCACGTGGATGCCGCTGTGCGTGAGTTGCAGGCGCTGGTCAAAGCGCGGCCGGCCGATCCGGAGGCGATGAACGCCTTGGGATATACGCTCGCCGATCACTCGCGCCGCTTGGGCTATGCGCGGCGCCTGATCGTGCGGGCGCTCGCGGCGGCGCCGGAGGATGCCGCGATGCGCGACAGTCTCGGCTGGGTGCTCTACCGGCAAGGCCATCCCGCCGAGGCCCTGCCGCTCTTGTCCGCGGCATTCGCGGCCGAGCCGGGCGGCGATATCGGCGCTCATTGCGGCGAGGTATTGTGGCAGCTCGGAAAACAGGCGGAGGCCGAGCGCGTGTTCGCGAAAGCGGCCGAAATCGATCCATCGAACCCGCTCTTGAAGTCGACCCGCGAAAGGCTGCGAGCCGCTCCGCGCGCGAACCACTAGAATCGCGGATCGCCGTCAAAAGGACCGCAATGCAGCGCCGTTTTCTCAATTCCTTCGCCCGTTCGGGCCTTGCGCTCGTGGCGTGCGTCGCCGCCATGGGCTTGCTCGCCTCCTGCGCATCGACGAGTTCCGCGATGCGCGGTGCGCTTGCGTGGTCGGAACGGTTGCCCGATTTGCAGCAGGATGGCGACTGGGACATGCAAGGCCGTGCCGCCGTCGCGATCGGCACGCGCGGCTGGCAGGCGAGCGTCGATTGGCGGCAAAAGGGCGGCAACACGACCTTGCGCCTGGCGGGGCCGCTCGGCGTCGGCGCGAGCCTCCTGCGCCTGAGTCAGGCCGGGCTGTCGATCAACGATGCGCCGCCGCGCGCCGATGTCGTCGACCAATTGCAACAGCGCCTGGGCTTCGACCTGCCGCTCGCGAACTTGAGATACTGGCTCTTGGGCGTGCCGGACCCGGGCTCGCCGTACGGCGTCACCCTCAACGAGCGCGATCGTGCGCGGCAATTGACGCAGGCGGGCTGGACGATCGACTTCGCGCGCTACATGCGTTTCCGCGGCGACTGGCTGCCGGCGGCGCTCGTGCTGACGCATGAGGGGGTGCGCGTGCGCATGGCGATCGACCGCTGGGACGGAGTGCGATGAGCGAGGACGGCATGCAACATTGGCCGGCACCGGCAAAGCTGAACTTGTTCTTACACATCGTCGGCCGGCGCCCGGACGGCTATCACTTGCTGCAGACCTGCTTTCAGTTCGTCGATTTGTGCGACGACGTCGGCCTGCGCGTGCGCGCGGACGGGCGGATAGTGCGTCTGTCCGGCGCCGAAGGTGTGCCGCCGGAGGCGGATCTGTCCGTGCGCGCCGCGACCGCACTGCAAAAAGCCGCGGCGTGTCGGCTCGGCGTCGACATCAGCGTCACCAAGCGAATCCCGATGGGAGGCGGATTGGGCGGCGGCAGTTCGGACGCGGCGACGACCTTGGTCGCGCTCAATCGGCTCTGGAGCCTGTCCTGGACCGTGCAGCAGTTGGCCGATTTGGGGGTAACACTCGGTGCCGACGTTCCGGTCTTCGTCCACGGCCGCGCGGCCTGGGCCGAAGGCGTCGGCGAACGACTGGTTCCGCTCGTGCCGCCGCGCGCCCCGCCGCAGACTATGTATTTGATTTTGAAGCCAAATGTTTTTGTCGGCACCGCATCCGTTTTTCAGGACCCTGAATTGACAAGGAATACACCGCCCATCACAATTGACGGCTTCCTTGCGTCCGGCGGGCATAACGATTGCGAGCCGGTCGTGCGGCGCCGATACCCTGAGGTCGCGAGCGCGCTGGATTTCCTGGCGAAATTCGGCCGCGCACGCATGACGGGCACCGGCGCCTGCGTGTTTCTCGATTGCGGAACGGTCGAGCGCGGCCGGGAAATCATGCGGCAGATGCCGAAGGAGTTCGGCGCGTATCTGGTTCGCGGCGTGAACCACTCGCCACTGCTGGAAAAGTTGGCGACCGGCGGAAGCTGAAGGCGGGGCGTTCGCCGACGGTCGAGTCTAAGTTGGGGTGTCGCCAAGTGGTAAGGCAGCGGGTTTTGATCCCGCCATTCGGAGGTTCGAATCCTTCCACCCCAGCCATTTTGGTCGAGCATCATCTATGTCGCAACGTAAAGATTTTGAGTCACCATCGATCGCCGTATTCACGGGGAACGCGAATCCGGCGCTCGCGCTCGAGATCACGCGGCATCTGCGCGTGCCCTTGGGCCGCGCGCACGTCGGGCGCTTCAGCGACGGCGAGGTCAACGCGGAATTGATGGAGAACGTGCGCGGGCGCGACGTCTTCATCATCCAGCCGACCTGCCCGCCGGCCAACGACAACCTGATGGAGTTGTTGATGATGACGGACGCGTGCCGCCGCGCCTCGGCCAAGCGCGTGACCGCGGTCGTGCCGTATTTCGGCTATGCGCGCCAGGACCGCCGTCCGCGCGCGATGCGCGTGGCGATCGCGGCGAAGCTGGTCGCGAACATGATCGCGAGCGCCGGCGTCGACCGCTTGCTGACCGTCGATCTGCACGCCGATCAGATTCAGGGTTTCTTCGACATCCCGGTCGACAACGTCTACGCCTCGCCGGTCCTGCTGGGCGACGCGTGGAAACAGAAGTACGAGAACATGATCGTCGTTTCGCCGGACGTCGGCGGCGTCGTGCGCGCGCGCGCACTGGCGAAGCGTCTCGACGACGCCGACCTCGCGATCATCGACAAACGGCGGCCGCGGCCGAACGAATCGAAGGTCATGAACATCATCGGCGAGGTTGGCGGCAAGACCTGCGTGCTGATCGACGACATGGTCGACACCGCGGGCACTCTGTGCCAGGCCGCCCAGGCATTGAAGGACGAGGGCGCGGTCAAGGTCGTCGCCTACATCACCCATCCGGTGCTGTCGGGCTCGGCGATCGAGCGCATCTCGAATTCGGTTTTGGATGAACTGGTGGTGACCGACACGATCCCGCTGTCGGACGCCGCCGCGCGCGTGCACGCGCATCCGTCAACTCAGCGTGGCCGCATTGCTGGCCGAGACGATCCGGCGCATCAGCGACGAAGAATCGGTCAGCTCGCTGTACATCGATTGAGCCGGACGGGAATTGGTCGGCGCTGCGGAAAACTGGTCGCGGTTCCGCGGCGCCGTTGTAGTGATGTAACTGGAGACGATTATGAAAACCTCTTTTGAACTCGACGCCGAGTTCCGTGAGACCCAAGGCAAAGGTGCGAGCCGCCGCCTGCGTCGCGACGGAAAGGTCCCGGCGATCCTCTACGGCGGGCACGCCGATGCGCGCGCCCTGACCGTGAGCCACCAGAAGCTGCTGCTGATGCTCGACAACGAGCGCTTCTACTCGACGATCCTCAGCCTCAAGATGGGCGCCGAGACGCAGGCGGCCGTCCTCAAGGACGTGCAGCGCCACCCGTTCAAGAACGCGGTGCTGCACATCGACTTTCAGCGCGTCAACGAGAACGAGAAGATCCGCATCAGCATTCCCTTGCATTTCAAGGGCGAGGCGGTCTCCCCCGGCGTCAAGACCCAGGGCGGAATCGTTTCGCACATGCGCACCGAAGTGGAAGTTTCCTGTCTGCCGAAGGATTTGCCGGAATTCATCGAGGTGGACATTTCGGGCCTGGCGCTCAACGAGAGCATCCATTTGTCCCAGCTGAACGTTCCCGAGGGCGTGCAGCTCCTGGATTTGGTGAAGGAGGACGCGGCGGTCGTCGCGATCCACAGTCCGCGCGCCGAAGAGCCGGAACCGACCGCGGAGGCGGCGGCGGAAGCGGCGGCAGCGCCGGCGGCCGGAGCGGCTGCGGCGCGCGCCGGCGGCGGGCGCGGATGCGGCGAAGAAGGCCGAGCCCGCGAAGAAGGCGGAACCGGCGAAGAAAGACGCCAAGAAGTAGCCTTCCCGAACGGCGTCGAAGAGCGGGGCCGCCCTTTGAAAGGGCGGCCCCTTTTCATTAGGGCACGAACCGGAGTAGTTGAGCGCGGCGACGATGTCTGGATTACCCTTGCGAATAATTGTCGGTCTCGGCAATCCGGGTCCCGAGCACCAGCTGACGCGGCACAACGCCGGGTTCTGGTTCGTCGACATGCTCGCGCGCCGGCACGGCGGCGAGTTCCGCGACTACCGCAAATATTCCGGCGAAACCGCGCGCGTCACGATCGGCGGGCGTGAGCTCATGTTGCTGAAGCCGACGACCTACATGAACCGCAGCGGACTCTCGGTGCGCCAATTGGCCGACTTCTTCAAGATTCCGCCGGAGGAGATCCTGGTCGCGCACGACGAGATGGATCTGCCGGTCGGCGCGGCGCGCCTCAAATTCGGCGGAGGCCATGGCGGCCATAACGGTCTGCGCGATGCGATCGCGCACATCGGCGAGAATTTCTGGCGACTTCGCCTCGGCGTCGGCCACCCGGGCAACAAGGCCGACGTCATCGACTACGTGCTCACGCGCGCGCCGCAAGCGGAAGAGGATCTGATCCTCGACGCGCTGAACGCGGCCGCGGATTGCGTGCCCATTCTCTTGGAACAAGGCGCGGAGCGTGCGATGAACAAGCTGCACAGCCGCGCGGGAAAAACCTGATGCCCATTCGTTGCGGAATCGTCGGCTTGCCGAACGTCGGCAAATCGACGCTGTTCAATGCGCTCACGCGCGCCCAGATCGCGGCGGAGAATTATCCGTTCTGCACGATCGATCCGAACGTCGGCGTCGTCCCCGTGCCCGACCCTCGGCTCGTGGAATTGGCGGCGATCGTGCATCCGGAGCGGATTCTCGCGACCACCGTCGAGTTCGTGGACATCGCCGGCCTCGTCGCCGGAGCGTCGAAGGGCGAGGGCCTCGGCAACAAATTCCTTGCGCACATCCGCGAGGTCGATGCGATCGCGCACGTCGTGCGCTGCTTCGAGAACGACGACATCATTCACGTCGCCGGCAAGATCGACCCGGCGAGCGACATCGAAGTGATCAACACGGAACTCGCGCTCGCGGATCTGGACAGCGTCGAGCGTGCGTACCAAAAGGCGCAGAAAGCGGCGAAGGCCGCCGACAAGGAAGCGATCCGCTTACGCGACCTGCTCGAGCGAGTGCGGGAACAATTGAATCACGCGAAGGCCGTGCGCACCCTGGGGCTCGACGCCAACGAGCACGCGATGCTGCGCGACCTTCATCTGTTGACCGACAAGCCGGTGATGTACGTCGCGAACGTCGACGAACATGGATTCGAGAAGAATCCGCGGCTCGACCGCGTGCGCGAACTCGCGAAGCAGGAGGGCGCGGTCGTCGTGCCGGTCTGCGCCGCGATCGAAGCGGAGATCGCGCAGCTGGAGGAGGCGGACCGCGCGGATTTCCTGCGCGAACTGGGGCTCGCGGAGCCCGGGCTCAACCGCGTGATCCGCGGCGCTTACGCGCTGCTCGGCCTGCAGACCTATTTCACGGCCGGCGTCAAAGAAGTTCGCGCGTGGACGGTGCACAAGGGTGCGACCGCGCCGCAGGCCGCCGGCGTGATCCATACTGATTTCGAGCGCGGGTTCATCCGCGCCGAGGTCATCGCCTACGAAGATTTCATCGCCTGCCGCGGCGAGGCGGGCGCCAAGGAGACCGGGAAACTGCGCCTCGAGGGCAAGGAATACGTCGTCCGCGAGGGCGACGTGATGCATTTCCGATTCAACGTTTAGGGTCCGGGCCTGCGTCCTTGACAGGGCGGGCGGCGCTGCGCAGAATCCGCGGCCCGAGGTCGAGCACGAACGATTGGTGAGGTAGCTCAGCTGGTTAGAGCGTGGCACTCATAATGCCGAGGTCGAGGGTTCGAGTCCCTCTCTCACCACCATAATTCTAGCAGTTTTTAGTGTATTTGTCTGGTGCGCGTTTTTGATGTGCCGGTTTTTGTGCGACGTTTCAGCCGGATTTTGCCGGCCGCCACGGCCAAATGGTCGGGCGCCAAGTGGGCGTACCGGAGCACCATCGAGAAGCTTCGCCAACCGCCGAGCAGCATCAGCTGCTGCAAAGTGACGCCGCTCTGTACCGCCCACGAAGCCCAGCTATGACGTAGGTCGTGCCAGCGGCACGGTCCGACTTTGGCCGCCTTCACGGCCTTTTGAAAGGCGAGGGTGTTGCAGTCATCAATCCGTGCGCCACGCCATTGGAAGACATGGTCGCCGTTGCGCGGAAGTCGCTTGAGGACTTGAACGGCCTCCGGCGTCAGTGGAATACCTGTGGGAGGCGAATTATCAATCAGGCGGCGACGGGAGTTTCGACTAGTCCGTTGCAATGCCGTTCCCACGCATAGTGAACCAGGTTCGCTCTCGCAGGTGAGGCGTTTCCGGCGCGATTTGCGGGCGTGGTGCCGCTGAGGGAGCGGTGGACGCGAGCGCCGTTGTAATAGGCACGGAATATTCCGAGCTTCCGGTGCAAATCGATCGAGTTCCAGAAGAACGTGTGGTCGAGGTACTCGCGCCGGATCGTCCCGATCAGTCGTTCGACGAAAGGGTGCGACATCGGGACGTACGGTACCGATTTGATCTCCTCGACCTCGAGGATCCGTAAGTTCGCGAGCCATCGATGAAAGCGGAACAGTGGGTCGTGATCCGTACTGATCCGAACTGGCGGTGCATGGCCGGCGATGGCCTGATTGAACATGCGGCATACGGCCGCACCGTCGATGTATTCGCCGCCGATACCGAAGCCGATGATTCGGCGGGTAAACACATCGATGACAACCAGGACCCAATGACTGCGAAGCAGTATCGATTCGCAACGAAACAGGTCCACGCTCCAGAGACTGTCCTTGGCCTGGGCGATGAAGGTGAGCCAGGAGGGACCCGAGGCGCGCGGATGATTTTGGCCGTAGTGCTGTCGCGAGGACTCTACGCACGACGTCCTTATCGATCTGCACGGCGAATGCATGCGAGATCTGCTCAGCAATGCGTTGATTGCCAAATCTGGGGTTACGGAGCTTCATCTCAAGGATGGCCGCGATGATTTCCTCTGTCGGGCCCTTGGGGCCTGGCTTGTGCCGGGTTCCGGAGGAGGAGAACAGGCGCCGATACTTTCGATCGACCAGCGCCTTGTGGAATCGTAACAGCGTCGCCGGCTTGAGAATCGCGGCGAGCTTTGCGACTCGTCGAGGACGCACGAACAGCGTTGTCAATCCGAGCACGAATCGATCGACAGTGGTCAGACGCGGGGCGCGTCGCCGGGACCGGCTGCTGATGATCAGTTGGTGCTTCAGCAACAGAGACTCGGCGATGACGGAGCGGGCCCCACCGGGACGTGCGAGCTTAGCCAAGGTGACGATCAATTGCACCGCGAGGAGAAACAAGTCACGCATCGTCGAGGCAGGCTACCAGGGATGCTGGTCAGTACAAGACTGCCCGTATACGGTGTCTCACGCTATGCTTGGCGAATTCGCACCCCACAACCGCCGGTATCCGGGTCGAGCAGATTTCTCGACATCTGAAGCATCCAGCTCTCGTCCGGTTGGGTCGTCATGCCGCAGATGGAGATCCGGCGAGTGGGCAGATCGATGACGAAGAGAACGTAGAAGGTCAGAAGTCCCTTCAAGCGCCAAACTTCCACCGTAAAGAAGTCGCTTGCCGCGAGTCCTCGCCAATGAGCCTTCAGGAAAGTCGACCAGGAGATCCTTTTCCTGCGAATCGGAGCGGGTTCAATGAGGTGGTCCTTCAGGATCCGCTGGATCGTGCCGCGGCCGAGGTGGATGCTCAGGTTGCTCAACGCACCCAGGATCCGTGTGTATCCCCAGTTAGGATTCTCTGTGGCCATACGTACCACGAGCTGCTCGATGTCGGCTTGGGTTCCTGGGCGTCCCGGCCGGCGCCGAGCTGGGAAGGTCCATTTCCGAGCTACCAGCTCTCGGTGCCAGCGGAGCAGAGTAGCCGGCGTGACGATGGGGTCGAGGTCCCGAAGTGCCTTGCGGCCGAGTCCCTTGGCTAGGGTTGCCAAGGTCCGACGCTCAGCGTCCGTGAAAATGATACGCCGACCGGCGAGTCGGCTACGCAGCGCACGATTCTCCGCCTTCAGGTATTCGATCCGAGCGGCGGCCTGTCGTTCCAGCGAGGCGGCAATGCTTCCGGAGAGAAGCGCAATGAAATTATCGACCGAGAGTCGCATCGAATTATGCTAGCCGCGAGTCCTCCAAAGTGGCAATCTGAGTTTTCGGACATCACGGGCGGCAAGGATGATCGCCATTCGTTCTAATCGCTTTTGATCATCAGATGGTTGCGGTGCCTCATCATCTTCCAGGAGTGCCGCGCCTTGCTCCTGTCACCGGCCCGTAACGAGGCATCTCGATGCGAAGGGATACGACGTGACCACAGGCATGGCTCCGGATCTGATGACCGCCTCGAAGGAGGCAGTCCGCGGCATGATTGATCTGCTCGGAGCGCGGTATCACATGAATCCCGCCGTCGCCTACATGCTTTGCAGCGTCTGCGGGGACCTTCGGATCAGCGAAATTGTGGATCGCCCGAACTGGCGGGTGTCCTTTTACCTGCCGCGGATCGTCTTCGATTAATGCATCGACGAGCGGTTCGCAATACAAAAGCGCCGCCGGCCATAGATCCGCAATCGGACCGCAAGGCGCCGCCGGATCGCGCAAAAAACGCCCAGTATTTTCGATATTGCCGTGAGAAACTCAAGCCGAACGGAGTCTTCAAAAATATGACGAATGCGCAGGGAAGTCTTGGGACGGTCAATTACAAGGCCGAGCTGCGACGTTCGCTGTCCACTCGTGATCTCGTCGTTTACGGCATGGTGTTCATGGTTCCGATCGCTCCATGGGGAGTGTTCGGGTTCGTGTGGCACGATTCGAAGGGCATGGTGCCGTTGGCCTATCTGATCGGGCTGTTCGGCATGTTTTTCACCGCGCTGAGCTACGCCGCGATGTCGCGGGCGTTTCCGGTTGCCGGGTCCGTTTATGCCTACGCTCAACACGGGATACACGAAGTCGTCGGGTTCTTCGCCGGCTGGCTTATTCTGTTGGATTACATCCTGATTCCGGCGCTCGTGTATTTGTTTGCTGCCGTTCCGTTGAAGCCCATATTTCCGAACGTGCCGGAGATCGTCTGGATCATCGCATTCGTGATCTTCAATTCGGTGGTGAACCTCCTCGGCGTGCGATTGACGGTGCGCGTGAATCTCTACATGTTGATCATCGAACTGGCGACGCTCGCGCTGTTCATCGTCGTCGGCGTCGTCGCCCTCTATACCGGAGCCGGCGCGGGCGGGCTGACGCTTCGGCCGATATATGATCCCCGCGTGTTTTCGCTCGCAACCGTCACCGGCGCGACGTCGATAGCGGTGTTGTCGTTCCTGGGGTTCGACGGCATTTCCACGTTGTCCGAGGAGAGTCGCAGCGGTCGCAATTCGGTGGGCCGGGCGACGATTATCGCGCTGCTGGTGGTCGGCGCCTTGTTCATGGTTCAGTCATGGATCGCCAGCGATTTGGCGCGTGGCATGACGTTCGCCTCGTTGGCGACGGCGTTCTACGAGATCGCCGGCCGGATCGGTGGTGCTTGGTTGCGAGACACCACGATTCTCGTTTCCAGCGTGGCTGCGGGCATCGCGAATGCGATGGCGGCGCAAGCGGCGGTGTCCCGGGTTTTGTTTTCCATGGCGAGGGACGGCAAGTTGCCGGCCCCGCTGGCGAAAATCCATCCGCGGTATCAAACTCCTTACATCAGCACCATTGCCGTGGCGTGCATCTCGCTGTTGGTGGGGGCGATATTTTCCCAGCGCATCGACGTTTTGAGCCGAATCGTGAATTTTGGCGCGCTGACGGGCTTCATCATGTTGCACCTATCGGTGATCAATCATTACTTCATCCGCGAACGCAGCGGCCAGTGGGTGCATCATCTGATTTTCCCGCTCGTCGGGCTCTCCGTGATCGCTTATGTATTGTACGAAATGGACCGTTCCGCGAAAATCATGGGCGCAACGTGGATCGGGATCGGCGTCATTTATTACCTTGTTTTGACGCGAACACTGAAGAAGCCCGTGACGTTGGAGGTCTAATGCCGGCAAGCGGCGGCGTCAGGCATAGGAAGTCGGAATGACGGTTTCATACTTCAAGGTTTCCATTGAAATATACGCGGAGACATCCGACAGTTCGATTCTCCGCATCAGTTCCTTGTAGATGACGTCATAGTGTTCGACGTTTGGAAGTGCGATCTTGAGGATGTAGTCGAAGTTTCCGGTCAGGCGATGAACTTCAGTGATTTCCGGGATGGAGCCGACCGCCGTTTTGAACCCGTCCAGCCACTCGGCCGAATGCTGCGAAGTCTTCACGATGACGAACACCGTGGTCGGCATGTTCACGCGTCGCCGATCAAGGACCGCGACCTGACGGGTGATATATCCCTCTTCCTTCAACCACGCGATTCGCCGCGAACAGGCTGAAGTCGACAGATTGACCAACTCGGCGACCTCTGCAAGGGGCGCATCCGCATTCGCCTGCAGCAGCTTGAGAATTTTCCGATCGCGATCATCCAGCATGACCGCATCCTGCGTCATTCCGGGCGAAGAGGCAACCGGGGCGCGCCGAAGCCGGCATCTCTGCAAGAAAACCGCGTAAAACGGGTCGGTCTTGGAAACTACGCGCGCACATTTCGCGATTGTCATGGGACACTCCTCGGTGCAAACGGAATGACCAGTGATCATTTCATGCAGCGAATCAACTGAACCTCCGGCGCCGTGTCCCGCAAAAGGGCTCTGGCTCGAGGCAAGTCTGAGGCGCCCGTTCCCCGGGCGGCGCATGGAGCGGAGCCGATCGATGATGATGCCTTCAAAGCTGGATTTTGCGCGATTGCGGGACGAAGTCATCGGGATGGATGCCCCCATCGAAACCCCGTTCGGTGCGAGAACGATGTCGTATTGCGACTACACGGCATCGGGGCGCGGGCTGCATTTCGTGGAGCGCCACTTACATGGCATGTTGCAACATTATGCCAACACACATACCGAAGACGACATCAGCGGTCGCGCGACGTCACGATTGCTGCACGAGGCGGAGGACGCCATCAAGCGTGCCGTCAATGCCGGTCCGAACGGCCGCATCATCGCCTGCGGCACCGGTGCGACCGGTGCCATCGATAAATTGCAGCAGATCTTGGGAGTTGCCTTGGCTCCGGCAACGAGATCACGATTCGACGAGCACCTCGCGCAATTTTTTGGAGTCGATCGGGCGCTGGAATTCCGTGCATTTCAAGAAATCCGGCAGCCGGTGGTCTTCGTCGGACCCTATGAACACCATTCGAATGAAATCTCCTGGCGGCAGGGGTTGGCGACCGTCGTCACGATCGCTTTGCGGGCGGACGGCGGCATAGATCTCGACCATCTCGCGGCATTGCTGCAGGCGCCCGAGTACCAACACCGGCCGCGGATCGGCTCATTTTCCGCGGCATCGAACGTGACCGGGATGCGCACGCCGGTCGACGAGATTGCGACGCTCCTGCACCGCCACTCGGCCATCGCCTGCTTCGACTTCGCGGCGAGCGGTCCATACGCCGCCATCGACATGAATCGGAGCGGCGATGCGTGGATCGACGCAATTTTTCTCTCCCCGCACAAATTCATCGGCGGGCCAGGGTCAAGCGGCGTTCTCGTGTTCAACTCGCGCTTGTACCGCCAAGAGCTCGCGCCCACCGTCGCCGGCGGCGGCACCGTCGATTACGTCAGTCCGACCGATCAAGATTTCGTCACCGACATCGAAGCCCGCGAAAAGGCCGGGACCCCCGGTATTCTGCAGACCGTGCGGGCCGCGCTCGCGTTTGAAATCAAACAGGCGCTGACCCCGGCCGCCATCGAGGCGCGCGAGCAGGCGCTGCTCACGCGCGCGTTTGAGCGTTGGAGAAACGTAGATGGCCTGGAGATTCTCGGAAATACGGATCCCGCGCGGAGAGTCGGCATCGTCGCGTTCAACGTTCGGGATCCTCGCGGGGGCGTGCTGCACCCGAGATTCGTGACGGTGCTGCTGAATGATCTGTTCGGAATACAGTCGCGGGCGGGCTGTTCCTGTGCCGGCCCCTATGGGCATCGCCTGCTCTCCATCGATGGGGAGATTTCCGAAGAGTATCGCGCTTGGGTGCGGAAGGGCTATCACGGGATCAAGCCAGGCTGGTGCCGAGTCGGGTTTCATTTCGTGATGGATGACGTCGACGCCGACTTCGTGATCGAGGCGGTTCAATTCGTGGCGACGGCGGGATACAAATTTCTTCCGCTCTACGCCTTCGATCCGCTGACCGGGCAGTGGAGGCATCGTGATGAGCGCAGTGGCGGCTCGACGCTGTCTCTCGAGGACCCCTTGGATGCGCGCGAGGTGTCGCCTTCCGCCTTGCCGGCCCTCGAACGGGCGCGGCGTTTCGATGAATATCTGGCCGAGGCGCGACGCATCGCCGAGGGATTGGGCGAGCCGGCGAGCGGCGAGGCCTTGTGGAATTGGCCTTTCTACCCACTGTAGGGATGACGCAACAACCATGCCAGGGTTCGATCAGTGGGCCTGCCGTGAGTCGGCGGGCTGGCGTTCGGAACACGTCATTCCGTCGCGCATGTGGCATCCGTGAAGGTACCGCCCAAGCCGCACGCGGGGAGCCGCATCTCCGAGAATTACGCAAAAAAACAGCGTCCAACCGTATTATTGCACAACTCAATCGCGAAACTTCGCCTCCCGGATGAAAAGTTGCGTGCCATTTCCGTCATTTTCATGGGACACTTTATCGTACAAATCGAAATGGGGATGCCAAATGTCGACAGTTATACCGCTTCGCTTTGGATGTTGCGTAGTCACAACATCGATGGCCGCTCGGCGTGTTCCCAGCACGCACGGCCCGGCAATTCCCCGCATGATCAGGCATCCCAGCCAGACAGGACGAGTTGCAATGAGCCGCCGCCCGCGGCTTTTTGCCGCCATCGCGTTGTCGCTGCTGTCGATCGCGACCGTTGCCACGTCCGACGCGGAGGCGCAGACGGCCAGCAGCGCGACGGCCGAATCCGCCGACATGGCTCAGGGCGAGCCGGGGGTGCTCAAGCCGATCCTGGTCACCGGCTCGCTGATACCCACGACCAATCGGGTGAGTTTCAATCAAGTGCAGATTGTCGACGTCAAGGACATCAAGGCGAGCGGTGCGGTGACGGTCGCCGATTATCTGCGCAATGTCGCGGTGAATTCCGCCAGCAGCTGGGGCGACAATTTCGCCTATGGCGCGACCGGCGGATCCGGAATCGCGCTGCGAGGACTCAGCGAGAAGTACACCTTGGTGCTGGTCGATGGTCTGCGGGTGGCTCCTTATGGATTCCCGTCGAACGGCACCGATACATTCGTCGATCTCAACTCCATACCAATGGATACCATCGAGCGCATCGAAATCGTGAAGACCGGCGCGGTTTCACAATACGGCTCCGATGCGATTGCCGGCGTGGTGAACGTCATCACCAAGTCCAATTATCAAGGCCTGGAAGCGACTGCGGGCTACGGTGATGCGACCAATGGCGGAGAGGCAACCAGAAAAATCGGGGTTCTCGGCGGGATCGGTGACTTCGACACGGATCGCTACAACGTCACCGGGAGCCTCAGCTTCTTTCTTCAAAACGGTTATACGCTCGCGGATCGCTCGAATACCCGGGCGCAGAACTACCTCGATCAACCGTTCGGTGCGCTGACCCAGGGCGCGGATTACTGGGAACCCAATGGCGTCGGCAACGGTGGCGCCGCCTTGAGCCCGTGCCCTTCCGGCGGGTCATCGGTCAATGGCGCAAATCTGCTGAGCGGCCCGGGGGCCGGTACCGCCTGCGCCGTCAATACGGCGAACGGAATCTCGCTTCATCCGCACGAACAGCGCCTTGGTGCGAAAGTGCACGCGACTTTCAAGGTCTCCGACGACGTCGCCGCATTTGCGGACCTGTGGGGCAGCCACAATGTCACGATAACCGATCAAGGGTTCAACGGAATCAACGACTCGACCACCGCCTACAAGTACGACCCACTCACCGGCGGCGTAACACAGGTCCCGAATGTCGTGCCGGCCGGCAATCCTTATAATCCATACGGTGTGCCGGCTCCTCTGACGTACACGTTCCTCGGTGAGCCGCAGGTGCTGACCACCACCGGAAAATTCGTCCGCGCGGCGTCCGGACTGAACGGCTCGTTCAAGACGGCCAGGTTCGGCGAATGGATCTGGAATGCCGCGCTCACGCATTCGCAGAGCACGGTCGACAACGCACAAACCGGCAAAGAGAGTGTGGCCGGACTTGCCGACATATTGAACAATGGAACCTTCAATTTCGCCAACCCGAGCGCGACCCCGAACGGCCTGGCGAATTTATACGTCGGCGATCAAAACGAGGCGATCTCCAAGCTCGATTCCCTCGACATGATGGCCTCGACCACCGATCTGTTTTCGGTTCCGGCCGGCGCGGTCGGGTTCGGGGCGGGCATGCAGTTCCTGCATGAAAGCGACTACGTCACCGATTACACCAAGCAATCGAACGCGTTGGCGGTGCCGGTGTACCTGCAGGCCATCGACGGCCAGCGCAACGTGGCGGCGGTGTACTATCAGATCGACGTACCCCTCACATCGACGTTGAAATTCAGCCAATCGAGCCGCTATGACCGATACAGCGACTTCGGCTCGGCGTTCTCACCCCGTTTCGCGCTGCGTTTCAAGCCGGTCTCCGAACTTACCACCTACGCGTCATACAGCCGCGGCTTCCGAGCGCCGACCTTGGCGGAGACCTCCGAGTCCAATTCATCCGGCACGCAGTCGGCGATCGACCCGAATTCCCCCACGCAACCGACCACCTCGCTGAACTATGTCGAACTGGTCGGGGGCAATGCGAACCTCAAGGCGGAGCATACACAGAATTACAACGTGGGCTTCCAGTGGGCCCCCAGCGCGAGGAGCGCCGTGGGCTTGGATTGGTACAAAATCCTGATCAAGGACGCCATCGGCAACGCCACGCTGCAATCGCTCATCAACACGAACAACCCGCAGGTGGTCGTGCGCAACGCGAACGGAACGATTGCCTATGTGAATTTCGACTTCCAAAATTTGAATGCCCTGATGACCGACGGCCTGGAGCTCAATTTCCACAAGTCGATGTCGACGTCCGCCGGAACCTTCGCGGTCGCGGGCAATTGGGCGTACGTGCAGCACTTCGAACAGACCAGTGGTGGCGCGACCGTCGACTTCGCCGGCAACGACGGCGCCATCAATACGTCCTATGGGGCCAGCTTCCCGCGCTGGAAGGGCAACACGCGGCTGAGTTGGTCCTATGAGGACTTCCACACCCAACTGACTTATCTGTTCACGGGTCCCTACGCCCTGACCATCGAGTCCGGAAGAGTCCCGTCCTTCCATCAATTCAACCTCAGCGAGAGCTACACGGGATTCGGCAAGTTGAGCATTTACGGAACGGTCAATAATCTCTTTGATCGGGCGCCCCCCTACGATCCGCTCTGGCTGCAGTTTCCGACGGCAACTCCCTATGATCCGTCCCTGTACAGTAACGAAGGTCGCTACGTGGAGGTCGGGGTGAAATACCACTTCTGATGTCTGCGAACCCGGCTCTCGAAGGCGGATGGAAGAAATGAATGAGACGGCAGCGAGTCCCCAGCCCCTCAAACGCTGGGTGGTGAGCGCGAGGGCGGCCCCGAAGCAGCCTATGGCGCTCTTTTGCGAGGGTGTGTCGCTGACGCCGGGGGCGCCCGGGGATTTGGACAAGGTGTCCCCCGTCGAATATATGTTGATATCCATCGCCGGTTGTTTCGCGTTGAGCTGCCGGGGGGCGATGAAGTCGCGCAATCTGCCCGCGACCGAGGTCGAGGTAATCGTTACCGGCGAGAAGGCGCATGACCCGCCGAGTCGTGTGGGGCGGATCTCATTGGTCGTCGCGCTTGGTCAAGGCACGAGCGCCGCCGACGTCGCCGCAATTTTGCACGATGCGAAACAACTATGCACCGTGACGAACACCATTTTCGGGGCATCCAGCATCGAGGTGACCGCGCGGCGATGAGTTCGTCTGGAACTCCGTGCATGGTATTCGCCACCTCTGTCTACAATAGCGGGAATTTCTGCACCGCGAGTTTCGCATAAGATCCATTGAGGTAAAACGCGCCGATCACGTAATTGGGGAATTCACCATACACAGCTGGCGGACGGCACTGCACGCGATTTTAGTAATTCGCACCCCACAGGGTCGCGGCGGTATTGAGGCCATGGACATTGATGCCCTCGCGCAGGATCACACCGGCCCCCAGAAAGCCGATGCCGGTGACCACCTGTACGGCAACGCGCGTGGGGTCTCCCTCGCCGACCATCGCGGAGAAGACGACGAAGCCGCACGATCCGAGCGCCACCAGAGCGTTTGTGCGCAGCCCCGCCATCTTCTGGTGCCACTGCCGTTCGAATCCAATCACGCAGCCCAAAGCCAGAGCGAGGCCCAACCGATCGATGGATTCCGCGATCTCGATGTGAGTATTCAGCATGATCTGACATCCGACACAGTTCGTGAGATTACTTTGACTTGTGGGAGGCGAATTCCCAATCAAGCGGCGACGGGAGTTTCGAAAAGTCCATTGCAATGGCTTTCCCAGTCATAGTGCGCCAGGCTTGCCTTCGGTGATGAAGGATCTCCCGGCACGATTCGCTGGCGTGTGACCGTCGAGGGAGCGGTGCACGCGAGCTCCGTTGTAATAGGTTCGGAATTTGTCGAGCTTCCGCTGAAGATCGATCGAATTCCAGAAGAGCGTGTGGTCGAGATATTCGCGCCGGATGGTCCCGATCAGTCGTTCCACGAATGGGTGCGACATCGGGACATGGGGCACTGACTTGATCTCCTCGACCTCGAGGATCCGTAGATTGGCGAGCCACCGGTGAAAGCGGAACAGTGGGTCGTGATCGGTGCTGATCCGCGCCGGTGGCGCGTGACCGGCGATGGCATGATTGAACATGCGGCACACAGCCGGACCGTCGATGGTATTCGCCTCCGATGCCGAATCCGACGATACGGCGGGTACACACGTCGATCACCACAAGGACCCAATGGCTACGCAGCAGGATCGACTCGCAACGAAACAGGTCGACGCTCCAGAGGCTGTCCTTGGCTTGCGCGAAGAAAGTGAGCCAGGAGGGACCCGAGGCGCCCGGATGATTTGACCCGTAACGCTTCGCGAGGACCCTGCGCACGACGTCCTTATCGATCTGCACGGCGAATGCATGCGAGATCTGCTCGGCAATGCGTTGATTGCCGAATCTGGGGTTACGGAGCTTCATCTCGAGGATGGCCGCGACGATTTCCTCTGTCGGGCCCTTCGGGCCGGGCTTGCGCCGGGTTCCGGCGGACGAGAACAGGCGGCGATACTTTCGATCGACCAGCGCCTTGTGGAATCGTAATAACGTCGCCGGCTTGAGAATCGCGGCGAGCTTCGCGACTCGTCGGGGACGCACGAACAGGGCCATCAATCCGAGCACGAATCGATCGATCGTGGTCAGGGGCGGGGCGCGTCGACGGGAACGGCCGCTGACGATCAGTTGGTGTGTCAGCAACAGAGACTCGGCGATAACGGAGCGGACGCCGCCGGGGCGCGCAAGCTTGGCCAGAGTGACGAACAGATGTACTGCGAGAAGAAGCAACTCACGCATCGTCGAAGCAGCCTACCAGGGGCGCCAGATAGCACAAGACTGTGGGTATGCGACGGCTCACGCTATTATTTTGGAATTCGCACCCCACACGTTGCATGGGAGCGGCGCTATTATTTCGCCTTTATGCGTGACGACAGCGGCGCCAGTCGGCGACCTTGATTTGTATCGCTGATAGTTTATTGGGTGCATCTGGGCCCATAGAAGGGCTCTACGCTACGTCGCCTGCCTACCCCCTTACGTAGTGCCGCTCGAGCAACCGGTAATATTCAAAGACTCGGTGCATTACGCTGCGACAAGTTGACGGAAATTCAGAATGCCACCAAGCCGAGCCCGGCGGCGAATGGTTCGTGTGGCGTCATCGCGAATTCGCTGCGGCATGATCGTCCGCTTACCAATACCCTGGTGATTCCGTTCGCCGTGATAATGATCGACGTACTCGCGCAGCGAGCGGCGCAGCATGCTCGGTCTGATCGGAATGATCCGCGACGGGAGCCAGAGCCGCTCCCCAGCTATTTCGCGGCCACGCTGTAGGCTACACGGCGCGGCTCGCGTGCGACCTCCACACGCCTCAGCTCCTTGATCGGCATCAGTGAGCCGACGATTCGCTTCTGCACGAGCTCGATGAAACTTGCCTGCAACTGGGTCGGCAGCCAGTTCTCTCTCATCGTGAGTCCGATGCACGGCGCCGGCTCGAGAGGTCCGAAAGGCACCGAGGTCAAGGCGTCCTCCTCGTACATGAGATCATAGGATGTCAGGAGGGTAAGACAATCGCTCTGCATGAGGAGGAGCCGCATCGTCGGTAGCGAGCAGGTCTCGATCCGTGCCTGAGGCCGCGATCGATCCGAAAATAGTCGCTCGAAACGGGCGCGCCGGCTCGAACCCGGAATGCCGATCACCCAGTCGAAGTCCCTAAGGTCATCGAGAGTTACGCGCCTCTTCTCGGTGAGGGGATGCCCATGCCGAGCGACGACGACGTAGGGTGTTTCCGCGAGCGGCTTGTGCACGAAACCCGTCCACTTGGGCTCCCGCAGCAGTCCGATTACAACATCGACATCGCCGGCCCGCAGCTTCTCTAGCATGTCGTCAGCGCTGCCGTTCAGGATGCGTACGCCGGCCTTGGGATACTCCGAGGCGAACTCGCTGATGACCGAAGCAAGGGCGACATTGCCGGCAAGCAGCGTGGCACCGACGACGATCTCGCCTCCGACGCTACCCCTGGCCGCCTGCACCTCGTCCACCCCCCAGTCGATCTCGCGCAGCGCCAGCTTGAGATTGCGGGCGAAGGCCGCTGCCGTCTGGGTCACCACGATCCCGGAAGTCGTCTCGACGTAAAGCGGCGTCCGCAGAGTCCTCTCGAGATCTCGGGCGGACCGCTGCAGCACGGCTTGTGATGTTTCTAGAACTCGCGCCGCCTGCGCGAACGAACCGTTCTCGACGACGGCGATGAGGCTGCGGATTTGGGACCGTGAGATGCGGCTTGCGATGTGCGGCAGGGGAATGGGATTTTCCGGCACGCCGAGTTCTGCGAGCGCCTGCTCGATCTGGGAGAAGAGGCGATGTATCCTCCTGTGGAAGATGACGCCGTACTTGTTGAGCTGGCTGCCACTTGCGCGGCGGACCAGGAGCGGCACGCCGAGTTGCTCCTCGAGCTTCGCGATGGCCTGGGTGACCGCGGGCTGGGAAAGATGGCGCTCCTCCGAAGCCCGATGAAAGCCCTGAAGGCGCGCGACGCTCTCGAACACCTTCAGGTGCCGGATACTGGCGGAAAACTCTCGCATTGCGCAAATCGTATCGGCCATGCCGCCCCCCTTCCAGTACTAGATATGTATACGGCCGGGTGTGTCCCGTGTCAAACGCCGCACACTCCTCCGGGATGGCGTCCCCCGATCAGCGCAGCGCCGAGTGGCTGAGGGAGGCGAGGCAATAGCGAAGCGGCGGATGCAGCGTGGCGATAGAAAACGGGAGAACGCAGCTTCATACGCTGCCAATCGTACGCGGGACCGCGGGCCGAAGCAGCTCACTTGGCTCGTCCTTTGACTCCTTGGGCCAGAAGTGAAATGCGATAGACCGCACCGCCACCCACGGCGTAGAGAGTCTTTCGATCGACTCCGCCAAAAGCGATGCTCTGTATGCGCGTCGGCGCTGGAATCAAGCCAAGAAGCCGTCCCGCCGCACTGACGATCTGAATACCGTGCTCCGTGGCCACGTACAGTCTGTCATCACTGTCGACGGCCAACCCGTCGCCAGTGACATTCACAAATGTCCGCGGATTTTTCACCGTGCCGTCCGGCTGCACGTCGAATGCGACGATGTGGTCACCGTCCACGGCATAGAGAATCTTCCCGTCCGTGCTCAGTTCCACGCCATTAGGATGAGCGACAGCCTCGGTGAGCTTGGTGACTCTTCCACCAGGTGTGATGTAGAAGATCAGAGGCTTGCGTCCGGGCGGCGGTTCACGGAATTGAATTTCAGGGCTCGGAATGGGATCGGTGAAATAGATACCCCCTTTCTCGTCGACTACCAGATCGTTCGGACGCACCAGGGGTTGTCCCCCGAAAGAATCGGCGAGCGTTATGCGGACGGGCACGAGAACCTCAATCCGCGGATCGCGCGACTCCGCCGCAACGAGACGACCCTTCGTGTCGTAACCAAGCCCGATTGGGCGATTCGAATCTTCCGCATAAGTGGAGAAGTTACCGGCCAGATCGATGTGAACAATCCTGTTCGCATTAAATTCGCAGAATAGGACGCTTCCGTCCGGCATTGATATAACGCCTTCTGTCCCTTTGAATCCTGCACGGAGGAGCTGTGTCCTCGTGCCGGCAACGATGACGCCGGGGATTCCGCTCGCGGTCATTTCACGCGAAAGACCGGGTGAGGGACGCGCCGCGGTGGGCAGTGCGCTCTCGGCAACAACTGCAATCGAGATGACCGCTGCCAGGAACATCAATAACAATCTGCGCATGTCATTCTCCCGTTGTGCAGAGGGCCGTGCGAACAGGCCGCTCAATGTCTCGTCGGTCGCCTAAATAGACCACTGCCACTCGTGATGCAAGCCGGCCGGAGATAATATCGGCGGCCCGATCCAATACACGTCCGCCGGAACGCGGTCACGGACGCGCTTCGGGAGGAGAAACGATAGCAGCACCACCACTAGCCGCAGTGTTCACTATCCAGCCGTACCTGGATGTAGCGGGACCCAGCAATCGGTCCGCACGGCCATGGAGCGGCGCAGAAAGCGCGAAGCAGCCTTTTGGCCGTTGTGAGCCGCTGCTAGCGAGCGACCGATGCCGGCGGTGCGACAATGGCGTCGTCGGGCCCGAGTCCGTATTTCTTCATTGTGCTGGTGACGACGCCGGCGGCCTTCATCTCCTCGATGAACTCGCTCAGGTAGCGTGCAGCGGCAGCGCGTCCCTTCGGAACACCGGCGGCCTGCGGTATGGTCATGAAATGGCCGCTGAGCACGCGTGATCCGGGCAGCCGCTTTGCTTGCGTGACGAGCGCCGTCCTGACGGCGGCCACCGATTCGAGTCCTTGCCGAACCATTAGTTCGACGGAGTTCGGCGTATTGTCCGCTCGCACGATTTGCGCGTGCCTCAGTTCTCGACTCAGGAATAGGTCGTAAGCACTCTTCGCCGTCACCGCAATCCGCACCCCGGCGCGATCGACGTCTTCGATCCTTCGCAGTACCGAGCCAGCCGGCACCAAATACGTTCCTTCGAGTTCAACGTACGCTGCCGTGAACTCGATTTCGGTGGCGCGAAGCGGATCGATGGCGAGGTAGCCGATATCCCACACGTTGTCGGCGGCGCGTCCACTGATCTTGCTGGCGGCATCGCACGGAATGAGCTGAAGCGGTACGCCGACACGCCGCGCCAGCTCTTGGGACAAGTCGACAGCCAGGCCGTGGAGTTCGCCGGATGTAGCGTCGAGTTCGGCGAGCAACGGATTATTGTAGTTGATCGCCGCACGCAGGGCGCCGGTTGGCGCGAGCTCCTTCCTGATTTCATCCGATGCGAGCATGGATACTTACGTAGTGAGCTATAGCGCGATGGGCGAGCGGCAGTGCGATTGACAACAAAGTGGTGATCCTCGATCCGATCCTGACCATAAGGCCCCGAGCCGAATTGCATCGTGAGTTCGGGAGAATGCCAGAAGCGGAGGCGGCCTGCCATCGGCCCTTTGACGAAGCACCGGTGCTGAGAGCGATCACTACCGTGTCGGATTCAGCCGAGGTCGCGAGGGAAAGCGAGGGGGCAGCAATATTCGCTACGCGTGAATCGCGCGGTGGCGCTGGAGTGGCCGGGGTTTGTTGACGGAACGCGTGCTGGACTTCCAAGATGCCGGTCGATCGCTTATTGCTGGGCCACTCAAGCGTGATGTAGAGTCGGAACGCGCGTTGGTTGACAGGCGTTGTCAATTGGTCGCGTCGTCCTCGCGGTGCATTTCGCTCGAGACAGACCAGCAATCGTAGAGACGCGGTAAACAGTCAAACACTGAACGGGACGCTCGGTCATCGTCGAGCTGCTTGCTTAACTTGGGAGGTAGGGTGGAGACACTTGCGCCAGTCGATGTAGTGATCGTGGGGAGTGGCTGGAGTGGCATGATCATGGCAAAGGAGATCGTTAGCCGTACGCCTCTGTCGGTTCTGGTGCTGGAGCGCGGGGGGCCGTTTCGTGGGGCCTGGTCCTACGCCAAGGAGATGGACGAAGTCGACACCTTTATTCGCAAGCGTCATGCGGAAAGCGCGGCTAACGGACTTTTTACAACTCGGGCTTCTCGCAAGGACCGCGCTAATCCGATTCGCCAATACGGCGGTTTCCCGATGATGGGAACGGGGATGGGCGGCTCCAGCGACCACTGGGGTGCGACCTCGCCAAGGCTCTTGCCCGAATCTTTCAGGATCGCAACCCATCTTAAGGAGATGCACGGAGCGGCCAGTCTGCCGCCGAACATCAGCATTCAGGACTTTGGAATCACCTGGGACGAAATCGAGCCCTATTACACGCGCGCTGAGGAAATGATGGGTACGTGCGGCAAAGCGGGCAATCTGAACGGCACGAAGATTGAAGGAGGCAATATCTTTGAGGGACCGCGATCGCGCGAATTTCCGAATCCCCCGCACCCCATGCCATACAGTCCGCTGTTGTTTGCCAAGGCGGCGAAGGGGCTGGGTTATCACCCATTTCCCATGCCGTCGTCGACCTTGAGCCAGAATTACACCAATGCAGATGGGGTAAGTCGAATGGGCTGCCAGTACTGCGGCCACTGTTCGGTGTTTGGCTGCATGGTCGGTGCCAAGGCTAGTCCAAACTTTACGCTGTTGCCTTTGCTCGAGAAAAAGAAAAATTTCACCTCACGCACGGACTGTCATGCGCGACGGGTGGTACATCGGGATGGCAAGGCGGTGGGCGTCACGTACGTGGATGCATCTGGAAAGGAGTTCATGCAGCCGGCGGGGGCGGTGGTGTTGGCGGCGTGGGTATTTAACAATGCGCGGCTGCTCATGTTGTCAGGAATCGGCGAGCAGTATGACCCCGTGACGGGCAAAGGCACGCTCGGCAAGAATCCCACGTACGCCGTGCATGTGGGGGTGGACTTCTTCCTGGACAAGCCGCAGAACGACTTCATGGGTAGCGGCGGCCTGGCGATGGCCATCGGTGATTTCAGCGGCGATCTTGGTGACGAGGGCGCTGCACAGGGCGCTTTCAGAGGTGGCCTCATATTTGCGTATAGCCAAGGCAGCCCTCCGGTCATTTCCGCGTTCGGCAAAATCCCGAAGGGCGAGGTTAAGCAGAACTGGGGCTCCGAATGGAAGAACGCGGCGGTGACGTGGTTCGACCGGCGCGGCACTATCCTGAGCACCGAAAACCATTTTTCGCATCGCCAGAATTACCTAGACCTCGATCCGACGTATACGGACAAGTGGGGTGATCCGCTGCTGCGGGTCACGATGGATTGGACGGATGCAGAGCGAAAACAAGCGGCCTTCATGGTCAAGAAGGAAGTTGAGATTGCGAAGGCTATGGGGGCTACCGCAATCGATCCACATCCCAACGCGGCGACCAGCGGCCCTCCGCTCATGGTGGACAACCATAGTCATGGCGGAGCCATTATGGGCGCGTCGCCCGAGATCAGCGTGGTGAATCCTTACCTACAGCACTGGAAGATGCCGAATCTCTGGGTAGTCGGCGGGTCGATCTTGCCGCAGGGGGATGAGCACCTGACCATGACCGTCGCCGCACTCACCTATCGAGCGGCCGATGCATTTGTGGGCCGTTACGTGAAGCAGCCGGGACCGCTAGCATGAAGCGCAGGGAATTTATTGAACTGTCGTCAAACAGCCTAGGTGGCGTGTTGATTTTTAGCCTGACAGGTGCGCCGATCGTGGTGAGCGCCAACGAAGGCAAGATAAAGGTGCCGCTGCGGTTCTTTACCGAGCAGGAGGCGAAAGTGATTATCGCCGCCTGCGAGCGCATCTTTCCCGCTAATGGGAGCGGACCGGGTGCGACACAAGCCGGTGCAATGGTGTACATCGACAGACAGTTGGCGGGCCCCTACGGGACCGACAAGTATCGCTACACCCAGGCGCCGTTCGTGGAGTCGGTGCCTGGGCACGGCTACCAGGGAGTGGGGAACCCGCAAGAAACCTATCGGGTCGGAATCCAGAAACTGGGGGCGGACTTCCTTGCGTTGGATAAGGCGAAGCAGGATGAGCGGCTAAAGGCCATCGAGAAGACGCATTTTTTTCAACTGCTGAGGCAGCATACGATTGAGGGGGTGTTCTGCGACCCGATGCATGGTGGCAATGCGGGCTTGATCGGGTGGCAAATGCTGGGATACCCGGGTCCCCAGATGAGCTACCGCGCCGAGATCGGCAAGTACAACGGGGTGGCGTACCGACCTAAGCCGCAAAGCCTGGAGCAGATCCTGGGCTATGCTGTACGACCTTGGGAGGATGAAGAAAAAGGCTAGCGGGGCAGCGCGAGGACACGACGACGTCCCGTTCGCCAGCCCTCGGCATTCCTCCCGATGTCGGATCGGTTCAAAGCGGCAAACAACGCGACTTTTTTGGCGAATCAGGTCAAGAAGACCCGCCTGGGTACTTGTCGGCTGCCAGTCGCGACGCAAAGTCAGTTCGATCGGCCGCACGATCTGGCCCTGAGGATGAGCAATGGCCGAGCGCTGCGGCCAGGGGTTCGTACGTGCAGTCGATGATGGCAATACCGTGCTCGGCGCCCTCCAGGCGGCAGCGTGGGCGCGCGCCAAAGTAATGCTCGATCTTGGCGAATCCTCTGAATAACAGCCGGCTGTGTGCGGTGTACGATACGAACAGCGGCACTGATGCTGCCCGGGAGTGCCATTCGTGGAACGCGTAAAGATGTCTGACATTGCTGGCCGCGATCCGCGGCAGTCAAGAACCAAGGAAAATGCTGTTTGAACTACAGCAATTTCTTATAGCTCCGCATGAATTTCAATTGGCGGTATCCCGCAGTCGACGCGGATAATAATCACGACACGAATTAAGTGGCGTTGCTGTTGGTGAGCGGAACGTTCCAGGTGTCGTATTCTCTGGTGGAGGATCTGGACCAGTTAGTAGTCGAGTTGATCCGTGAGTTCCGGGCGTGTGCGCGCCTGCGGGCACAACATATAGAGCCGAGGTGTCGTGGCGACGGCCGCCGGGCAATAGTTAGCGGGGTCGCCCAGCGACGAGCCCCGGATGAGACCTGGTGATAGAGCTAAGCGGACCACGACTCGCCACGGGGCACCCGCGCCTCGAGTTAAGCCGGACAACGAATGATCGAGCCGATTAGAGGCGCTGATCCTGACCAGCGAATGCCTATGGCGCATCGTCATATGGCGAGGGGAACGCCGTAACCGGTACCGCATGGCAGGGCTCAAGGGAATATCTTCGAATCGCCGTTGGATATTTGAGTATCAGGAGAAATTCGATGAAAACCACTGGGTGTTCCCTTATGGCAGCGGCAGCTCTTGTTTTCCTATCCTCGACTGCGCTTGCACAGCAATCGCTTGATCAAATCGAGGCTGGAATACGTGAGCATGGCCTGCCTCAGGGTCAGGCGAGGCCGATGACCGTGCAACTCGCCAAGCAACTCGTCGCTGCGGCCAAGAAGGCGTCGTGCTCTCCCCCAGCAGGCTCGTGTAGTGGAGCCTTTGCCGTCGTCGACGACGCCGGCGTTCTCGTCTACTTGGAGACAATCGATGGTGTGCTTGCCGGCGGCCCTGACCTGGCAATAAGAAAAGCGAAGACGTCCGCCCTTTGGCGCCGTCCGACCAAAGTCTTCCAAGACGCGGTCAATTCAAAGAGGAACACGTCATATGCGGATGGTACGTTTCAGGATATGACGACGTCCCCTGGCGGAGTGCCGATATTCAAAGATGGCAGAGTAGTCGGTGGACTTGGGATCGCCGCCGTTGGATACGCTACCAAGCAGATCGATGACGCCGTGACTGAAGAAGCGACGAGGCTCCTGGGCAAGCAATAGTCGAGAGTGACCGCGCTGCCCAATTGCGGAGACTATTCCTGCGCAAAAATTGCTACTGGGCGGAAGGGGAAGTTCAGGGTCCCGACCACTGCCTTCATTGCGGATCGCGCTCGTGCCCGGGCAGTACCGACAAGGCCCCTTCGCAACCGAATCCGCGCAGTGCCAACCCGCTCGCGAGCTTTCCGCAATGCTTGTCTGGCGTTCCATGGTGCTCGTTCCTTCGCGTGCATATTTTCGGAGCAGACTGCGACACATTAGTTTCCGTGGGGACTTAAGGAGCAATCTATGAGGGCACTAACGATCGCAATCGTGGGGATTTTTCTCGCATCCGGCTGCGCCGTGGCCGACTCGAAGCAGCCTACTGGGGCCATGTTGTGGACCGCGACCGACCTCAGATCCGTGGACGAGACTCTCACTGCCAAAATGGGAGAGGCTATGGCCGCCTACACGCAAGTCATCAACGGAGGGACATATGGCGCGCTCGTCATACACCGCGAGGTGACGGCGGATCCCGAACTACACGTAAAGATGAATGACTTCTTCGTGGTTCTAAGCGGCGAGGGAGAGATCAAGGTCGGAGGCACCGTCACTGGGGAAAAGACCATCAGGATCGACGAAATGCAGGGCCAAAGGCTTGATGGAGGAGTGCTTTACGACGTCAAACAGGGCGATATTCTATTCGTGCCGGCGAACCATTGGCATCAGGTAATCGTTGCGAAGGGCAAAGTCCTGAGAGCGATTGTCATCAAGGCGCAGTGACGCCCGCGCTCGCAGCGGGTTGCGGCTGCTCATACAACTGACTGGTACGCGCGGCCCAATCTCTGTGATGTGCAGAGGAGCGATGGAAGATCGGAACAAGTAGGCCGAACCCCATCATCAAGAGAGGGAAAGAGTGATCGGATTACCTACCAGCGCGTTCATAGGTGAAGTGCCAGTCTGTCATGACTCTTATCGCCGTGGCGTCTAGTAGCGCGTTCGCAAGTGGCGATGCGGTTGCGGGTAAGAGCAGGCCCGCCTTTTGCGCGAGCTATCTGTCGAAACAGACGGTCGCACCTTGTGCGGGAAAATAGCGATGGGCGAAACGGCACGGGAACGTACGGCAGATCACGGCCACAATTTCGGGAACGACGTGGTGGCAAGGGTGTGCTTGATGGTAGCTGGACGAACTACGGCGACGTTTGTCCTGTGCGCCCTGAGTTTGAGTTGCAATTCGGCGACTGCACGGGCCGCGAGAAACTCCAATGTGCTTAGATTGGATTCGTCGATCGACACGCCCCTCGCGAGTGAGGCGAGGGTGGAAACACTATATGAACGCAATTCAATATTCGAAGGTCCCGCATGGGTTCGCAGAGGTGGCTCGGGATTCCTGATATTCAGTGACGTACCCGGAGACGTCATCGATAAGTTGAGTCCGGATGGAAGAGTGTCGGCGTTTCTGAAGAACATCTTTGCCGGCAGGGACTCGTCGCAGCCGTATCAGTCATTTGGACTGAACGGACAGAAAAGGTTCTGGATGCTGGGTGCTAACGGCATCACGCTTGATCGGAAGGGAAGAGTAGTTTACTGCGCCTACAGCAATGGTCAAATCGTGAGACTCGAGGCAGACGGTCAACGCACCGTTCTGGCGAGCCGCTTTGCGGGGAGACGGCTCAATACTCCAAATGACCTCGTCTACAAGTCAGATGGATCGCTTTATTTTACTGATTCCAGAGCGGCCACGAGACATGCGAATAGGGTAGGCGTATCCCACGAAGGATTGTACGTATTAAGAGCGGGCAAAGTCATGCTCCTGAGCAAGAGTATCGACCATCCAAATGGATTGGCTTTCTCTCCGAATGAGAAGTACCTCTACGTCAGCAACACGCGCCGCAAGAATATCCTGCGATTCGATATCCAAAATGGAGGCATCTCAAACGAAAGGGTTTTTGTCGACATGAGCGGCGACAAGGAGGTTGGAGTGCCCGATGGGCTGAAAGTAGACAAGAAGGGAGATGTCTATTCGACTGGACCGGGCGGGGTTTGGGTAATTTCCGCCGCCGGAAAGCATGTCGGTACGATACGCACGCCGAAGCGAATCACCAACATGGCCTTTGGTGACAAAGACTTCAGGACTCTCTACATGACCGGATTTGGGGCTTTGTATCGCATTCGCGTGAAAGTGCCGGGGATGTAACCCGATGTCAGCGGGTCTGCGGAGCCTGGCTTCGGTTCGCGGCGTTCGAGGCTTCGTTGCTTGCTTCCTCAGGGGCGGACGCTGACCGAACGGCTTGCGCGCCCATCGGCGATGCCACCTCCGCGATACCTGAGGGCGCAATCAGGTTATTCCTTGATCGGTGGTCCTCAGAAACACTGGAGCTATCGAGGAAAGCGATATGGCAGCCACAGCAATTTCTTATAGTGCCGAATAATTATCAATTATCGCTCGCCCGCCTTCGACGCTGATAATGCCTACCGTTTACTTGGGCAGGGTTCGCGATGGGGGCCGTGCAGAACATTCCACATGTCATGGCATTTCGCCGATCATCGCGGACGTATTCAGCGTTCACAGTCGATCGATGAATCCCGGGTGCGCACGGACCTGCTGGTGCCGTACATGCAGCCCGTCGACGGGGGGGGTGCGGCGCGGGTGCTCGGTAATCGTCAGCGGACACGCTGAACGACAAGCTTTTGATGAAAAATTAGAGGGCTAAGAGTCGCCCACGGGCACCGTAGGTTTCGCGCCACGTCGAACAGCGAGTGATCGATGCGCTAGGCCAATAAGTGATCGGCACCGCATGTTCAGTGCAACACAGGGGGAAGAATGAAAACTTATAGTGAGAATGCGAGAGCTGCCGTTTGGGTCCACCTGCTTGGAGCGGTGTCTAGTGCGGGGTTGATGGTTCTCTCGCCTACGATGAGTTCCATGGCCGCCGAGCCAGAGCAGGCATCCGAGTCCGCGGTTCCGTCGCTCGGGGTGATCACGGTCACCGCTCAGCGCCGTGCGGAGAATAATCAGCGGGTGCCAATCGCCATCACCACCGTTACAGCCGACCAGCTTCAGGCTCAGGGCACAGTATCAATTCAGACGCTCGCCGCCTCCGTGCCGAACCTCACCACTGCGGGCAGCTTCTGGGCGAATACGTACATCCGCGGAGTAGGTACGAACTCGGCCTCGCCGAACAATGAGCCCTCGGTGGCCACCTATGTCGATGGCGTCTATAACCCGTCGGCGTACGGGCTTTCGTCATTCTATTTCAACGACCTCAAACAGATCGAAGTGCTGAAGGGCCCCCAGGGCACTCTGTTTGGTCGCAACGCCACCGGCGGTGTGATCCAAATTATCACGGCCGATCCGAAGCACGAGTTCGGCGGACATGCGAGCCTTGGATATGGAAATTACGACACCATCAATGCGAGCGCGTACCTTACAGGTGGGATCACAAGAAATGTGGCAGCCGATCTGGCCGCGGTTTTTGAGAATCAAGGGACCGGCTGGGGCTACAACCCCACCTACCACACTCACATCTTCTGGCACCACAATGTTGCTGCCCGGTCGAAGTGGCTTTTCACGCCTTCGGATTCGACCAAAGTCACCGCAGCGTTCGATTACTCCAAATACCGGTCGGACGGGGCGAATAACCAGCTCCTGCCAGGTTCCTATGCAAGCGACCACGTGACCACATTTCCCGGAAAATATAACGCCGTCGGCGAAGTGAATCTGCCGCGCAGTGAAAGACGACACCGCCTCCGGCGCATCCGCGACGGCCTTCAGCGCCCGGGCCATCTCGACGCCCGCGCGGTCGAGGACCTCGCAGTTCCAGGTCTCCTTCGGCACGACGGGACACTTCAGGTTCCACTCCGCCTCGCTGCCGTCGAGGAGCGAGACGTGCGTGTACCGCACGCCGTGCGCCCCGCGCTGGAAGAGGCTCGGACGGGCCTCGCGCTCACGGGCCAGCGCAGGTCGATGACGGAGCGCATCCCGAAGTCCACGAGCGACCGTGCTCCCGCCGAGGTGAGCTTCCACAAGTCGTCCGTGCGAAGGAGCGACCGCGCCCTCGTGCGGGCGCCGCCGCGGATGGCGTACCCTCCGAGGTCGCGGGCATTCAGGAGATCAGGAAAGTGCAGGCGTTGAGCCAGGCGCTTCGCGCGTGAAGAGTTGAGTCTCGTCGATTCCATGCTTGAACAGAGTATACCCCAAATATACCGAAGTCTTTTTGGAGGCAGATCTCCCGATGGCCGCTTCGAGGGTATCCCTCTTTATCGATTTTCCGTCCGCCTGCCCCGGGAGCGGCGTGATGAACTGGTAGTCGGGGTCCGCCTTCTGTTTCTTCCAGATCATGCGGATCTCTTTCCAGGCCCCGACGAGGGTCCGCGGCTTCGGCATGTCCGATGCCACCGTCTTGTGGAGCTTCCGCAAGTTGTAGCAGGGAACAGCGCCGATCATGTGGTGCTCCAGGTGCCAGTTCATGCGCCAGTAGATGAAGTGGCTGAAGGGGTCCAGCGTGATGGAACGGGTACACAACCGGAAGTCTGAAACGTTGTCCTTCAATCCCGTGTGCATGGGAACGAACACGATGTAGCGCCACCAGTTGGCGATGAAGGGCGCGAAAGTGATGATCAGCCGGGAGGGGCCAGAGCCCGAACA
>CAVQYI010000015.1:0-111187 GCA_963718135.1 uncultured Pseudomonadota bacterium
GGCACGTCCGAGACCGGCGCGAACGTGCTCGGGTGCTCCCTCGAACAAGTCGTAGCCGAACGGCTTCAAGGCGGCCTCGCCGGACGGCTCCAGGCGCAACAGCGTCACCTTGACGTGGAAATCGCGGAGATTCGGATCGCCGGAGAGCCGTTCGCTGGCCTCGGCCTGCGTCAAGCCGGCGAGCGGTATCGCGGGAAGGCCCGGCACCTCGAGCGCGCCGTAGCGGTTCAAGTCGATACGGGATTGCCGTCGATGATGCGCTTGCGAAATTCCTTGAGCTTTTGCCGGTACTCGACCGATTGCGAATGATCCGTGAAGCCGGCCGCCGCCGAATTCGTAGGCATTGCTCCTGCGCCGCCCTCCTCGGTGTCGTTCGCCGCGCGTTGTCTTCGGGATTGCACGGGACCGGCGCATTGGGATTGCCGGCGTTCGCCTGCCCACCGCATTGCCGTGCCGACGCCGCCGGCCGCAGTGGGCCGGCATTCGGCGCACCGCACCGGCGCCGCTCCGGCGGTCGCGCCGACGCAGCCGGTGGCCTGGCTGATCGGCGTCAACTCGATCAGCACCGTGTCGTTCGCGCGCAGTTCCGGGTTCTCGTCCGGCTGGCGCAGGTAGTGGCCGTCGCGGGTCTGGTCGGGTTTCAGCGATTCCAGGACCGCTCAGGTTTCGGCCGTTCGGCGGCAGGTTGTTCGGTGCACCGGCTTTGGATTGGTCTGAGTGCCCGAGCCCGGCGTCGCGCCGCTGCCGAGGTAGCGCTGCATCAGCGCCTGTTGCTGGTCCCGCGGCAAAGTCTCGAACGCTTGGATCTGTTCCGGGCTCGGCGTCTGCGCGAACGCGACGGACCCCAGCGAGGATCGCGAGGCAGCCAATCGAATTGCGGCAAGAAAGGATTTAGCGGACATCGGCGGCCGCGGGAACATTCTGCACTGAGGGGTCTACCTCATCCGCTTTCCGAGAATTGTAAAGTGCGTGTTGCGGTCGCGGCAACCCCTCGGATCGCGGATCGCGCTCGAGCGCGTCACCCTCATCGCCGATAGTTCTTCTCGACCCAGGCCGCATAGTCCCGTCCGAGCAAAGTCTCCCACCAAGGCCTGTTGTGCAAGGTACCATTCGAGCGTCTCGTCGAGGCCGCTTCCAAGGTTCCGCGACGGCGCATAGCCGAGTTCGTTCTTCGCCTTCGTGAAATTGATCGCATAGCGCCGGTCGTGGCCCGGCCGGTCGCGGACATGCGTGATCAAGTCCGCGGCGCGCCTGACCCTGCGCGGCCGGCGCATCGGGAAACGCCGCGCGCAGTTCAGGACTCGCCGCGAACCGCGCATCGACGAGCGCGCAGAGCGTGCGCACGATCTCGATGTTCGTCGTCTCGCCGTCGCCGCCGATGTTGTAGACCTCGCCCGGATCGCCCTTTCGTGAGCGCGAGCGCGATCGCCTCGCAATGATCGGCGACGTGCAGCCAGTCGCGGACCTGCAGCCCGTCGCCGTAGACCGGCAAGGGCTTGCCCGCGAGGATGTTGATGATGATCAAGCGGGATGAGCTTTTCCGGGAACTGGTACGGGCCGTAGTTGTTGGAACAGTTCGTGACCGTCGTATCGAGCCCGTAGGTCTCGTCGATACGCACGCACGAGATGATCCGACCCGGCCTTGCTCGCCGAGTACGGGGAGTTCGGCGCATACGGCGTGCTCTCGTGAAACGCGGGGTCGTCGGCGCCCAAGCTGCCGTAGACCTCGTCGGTCGAGACATGATGAAACCGATGCGCGGGAACCGCCTTGCGGTCGAGCCAGAAACGCTTCGCCGCCTTCAAGCAGCGTGTGCGTGCCGACGACGTTCGTGCGGATGAAATCATCGGGCCCCAGGATCGAGCGGTCGACGTGCGATTCGGCGGCGAAATGCACGATCGTGTCGATCGCGTGCTCCTCGAGCGCCCGCTGCACGGCCGCCTCGTCGCAGATGTCGCCGCGCACGAACACATAGCGCGGATCGGCGTCGAGGCCCGCGAGATTCGCGCTGTTGCCGGCATAGGTCAGCGCATCGAATACGACGAGCTTTCCCGCCGCCTGCGCGCGCGAGCCAGTGGCGCACGAAATTCGCGCCGATGAAGCCGGCGCCGCCGGTCACGAGAAGATTATGGGGCTTGAAGTTCATCGAACATGCCTTGCAAGTGATGGCGCCAATGCCGCGCCGGCGCGGGCGTTGAGCGCGCGCGTCGCCGTGGTATCGAGGACGCTGAAACTCGGCCGCCGCGCGGGCGTCGGATAGTCGCGCGGTCGCGATCGGCACGATCGGCACGGCGCGATCGAGGAGCCCGCGCGCGAGCGCCTCGTCCTGGATCGCGACCGCGAAATCGTACCAGCTCGCGACCCCGAGGTCGGTCCAGTGGTGAATGCCGGCCGGCGCGTCCGCGTCGATCAAGCCCCAGATCGCCGCGCGATGCCGCCGGCCCAGGTCGGCGTGCCGATCTGATCGGCGACGACGCGCACCTCGTCGCGCTCGCGCATCAGCCGCAGCATCGTGAGCGCGAAATTGCGCCCCGCCGACGGCATAGACCCACGCGGTGCGCAGGACGATCGCCTCGCAGGCCTCGTCCAGGGCCCGCCGTTCGCCGGCGAGCTTCGTCGCGCCGTAGACGCTCAAGGGGTTCGGGGGATCGGTCCGGCAGATACGCAGCGGTTCGAGCGCCCGTCGAACACGAAATCGGTCGACAGGTGGAGGAGCCGGCAGCCGCATCGCCGCCGCGGCTTGCGCGAGGACGCCGACGGCGGTGTCGTTGATCGCACGCGCAAGTTCAGGCTCGGACTTCCGCGCGGTCGACGGCCGTGTACGCGGCCGCGTTGACGATCCACTCGGCGCCGCTCGCCTGCAGCGCCTCGGTGACGGCCGCGGCGTGGCCGATGTCGAGCTCGGCGTGCGGAATGACGATGGCATCGTGCGCCGCGGGCGCCATGTGCGCGACCGCGCGGCCCACCTGGCCGCCGCCGCCCGTGACCAGGACTTTCACGGGAATTTCTCGATGTCGGCGAGCGACTTGCCGTGGGCGTCCTTCGCCGAGAGCTTCGGGGTGACGCCCGCGGGCAGCGGCCAGGCGATGCCGGCCGCGGGGTCGTCCCAGGCGAGCGTGCGCTCGTGCGCCGGGCTGTAGAGATCGGTGCATTTGTAGAGGAAATCGGCCGACGGCGAGGTGATCAGGATCCCGTGCGCGAGCCCCGGCGGCACCCAGAGCATGCGGTGGTTCTCCTCGGAGAGTTCGACGCCCCAGGAGCGGCCGAACGTCGGCGAACTCGTGCGCAGGTCGACGACGGCGTCGTACACGGCGCCCGCGGTCACGCGCACGAGCTTGCCTTGCGTGTGCTCTGTTTGAAAATGCATGCCGCGCAGGGTCCATTGCGTCGAGCGGCTTTGGTTGTCCTGGACGAACGTCGCGTCGATGCCGGCGGCGCGGAATTTCGGCGCCTGCCAGGTCTCCATGAAGAAGCCGCGCTGATCGCCGAACACCTGCGGTTCGATCAAGATCACGCCCGCGATCGGGGTCTCGATGAACTTCATCGCGACGCCGTCTTCGCGGATCAAGCGCAGGAGATACTCGCCGTAGCCGCTTTTCAGCAGCGGCTGCGCGAGCTTCTCGACTTGCGCCGTATCGATGAACCCCGCGCGCCAGGCGATCTCCTCGACGCAGGCGATCTTGAGACCCTGGCGCTCTTCGATGATGCGCACGAACACCCCGGCATCGAGCAGCGAATTGTGCGTGCCGGTATCGAGCCAGGCGGTGCCGCTGGCCGAGCCGTTCGACGCGCAGGCTGCCGTCGCGCAAGATACGCGCGATTGAGGTCGGTGATCTCGAGTTCGCCGCGCGCCGACGGGCTTATAGCGCGCGCCATCGCGGATGCACGCTCGTCGTAGAAATAGACGCCGGTCACGGCGTAATGCGACGGCGGCTTCGCCGGCTTCTCGAGCAGGTCGACGACGCGGCCGTCGGCGCCGAACTCGACGACGCCGTAGCGCTCGGGGTCCTGCACGTAGTAGCCGAACACCGTCGCGCCGTGCGTGCGCTGCGGACGCCGCCTGCAGCAGCTCCGCGAGACTCGCGCCGTAGAAGATATTGTCGCCGAGGATCAACGCGGACGGCGCGCCGGCCAGGAACGTCTCGCCGATCAGAACGCCTCGGCGATGCCCTTCGGCTCGGCCTGCACCGCATACGTGAACGAGACGCCCCAGGACTCGCCGTCGCCGAGAAGATCCCGGAACGCCGCTTGATCGCGCGGCGTCGTGATGATCAGGAACTCGCGGATGCCCGCGCCCATCAGGGTCGCGAGCGGGTAATAGATCATCGGCTTGTCGTAGACCGGCAGGAGCTGCTTGCTCTGCGACAAGGTCACCGGATGCAGGCGCGTGCCCGCGCCGCCCGCCAAAATGATGCCTTTACGTGGTTTCGCCAAGATCCCGCCTCGTTTCCCGGCCGTCAGCGATGCGCCCTGACGTACGCGATCAGCGCCGCGAGGCCGTCGGCGCCGTTCCCCGCGGGCGCCCGCGCGCCGCCGATCGAGATCCCGCCCGCGAGCTTCTTGCCCAGTTCGACACCGTACTGATCGAAGGAATTGATCCCCCAGACGACGCCTTGCACGAACACGCTGTGCTCGTAGAACGCGATCAGCTGCCCGAGCGTGCGCGCGCTCGTGCGCGGATACAGCAGCAAGGGAGCTCGGCCGGTTGCCCTCGTAGACGCGGTGCGGCGCGAGCCGCGCGATGTCGGCCGCACTCGCGCCGGCTTCGCGCATTTGCGCTTCGACTTCCGACTGCGCGAGGCCGAACGCGAATGCCTGCGCCTGCGCGAAGCAGTTCTGCAGCGCGAGGTCCTGCGCGTCGGTGTCGCCCCAGGAGCCTCTGAGCGGCGCGATGAAATCGAGCGCCGCCGACGCCGTTCCCTGGTGGAGCATCTGGAAAAACGAATGCTGCGCATTCGAGCCGGGCGCGCCCCAGACGACCGCAGCGGTCGGATAGTCGACGCGCGCCCCCTCGAGCGTCACCGACTTGCCGTTGCTCTCCATGATGAGCTGCTGTAGATAGGCGGGAAAGTGCGCGAGGCGCTGATCGTACGGCAACACGGCGAGGGTCGGCAGTTCAGGAACGTGCGGTTCCAGACCGCGACGAGCCCCATGAGCACCGGCAGGTTTTGTTCGAACGGGGTATTGAGAAAATGCGCGTCGACCTCGCTCGCGCCGCGCAGGAACTCCTCGAAGCGCGACGTACCGAGCACGAGTTCCGCCGCGAGCCCGACCGCCGACCACACGGAATACCGGCCGCCGACCCAATCCCACATCGGCAAGCGCCTGGACGAGCCGATGCCGAACGCGTCCATGGCGGCGGCGTTCGTCGACACGGCGACGAAATGATCGCCCGGCGCCTTCTCCCCGAGCGCGGCGACGATCCAGGCGCGCGCCGCGTGCGCATTCGCCTGGGTCTCCTGCGTCGTGAACGTCTTCGAACAGACGATGATCAGCGTCTCGGCCGGATCGAGCGTGCGCGTCAAATCATCGAGCTGCGTGCGGTCGACGTTCGAGACGAAATGCGGCGTGATGCCGCCGCTCCATTCGTGGCGCAGCGCCTCGGTGACGAGCACCGGCCCGAGATCCGAGCCGCCGATGCCGATATTGACGACGTGCTTGAACGGGCGCCCCGTCGCGCCGCGCGCTTCGCCTGCGCGCACCGCGGCGACGAACGCCGACAATCGCGCGCGCGCCGCCCGCACTTCGTGCTGGATCTCGGCCGATCCCGCGAAACTCGAGCGCAGCGCCGTGTGCAGGACCGCGCGCCCTTCGGTGACGTTGATGGCATCGCCGCGAAACATCGCCGCGACGCGCTCGGGCAAATCGACCGACCGCGCCAGGTCGACGAGCAGCGACAAGGTCTCGCGCGTGATTCGCTGGCGCGACAGATCGAGGAGCCAGTCCGCGTACTCGACGTGAAAATAGTGGAAGCGCCGGTCGTCGGCGGCGACGAGGTCCCGCAGATGCGCGTTTTCCAGTGCGCGCGCATGGGTCTCCAGCGCGGCCCAGGCCGGCGTCGAGGAATTGAGCATCGTCATCGCGTCGTCACACTCACGCGGCCTTCGATTGATAGTGTTCAAGATACCATTCGACGAATCGCCGCACACCCACCTCGAGCGATGTACTCGGCCGGTAGCCTAGATCGTGCGCGATAAGCTCGATGTCCGCCGAGGTCTCGGGAACGTCGCCCGGCTGCATCGGCAACAGTCGCCATCTCGGCCTTGCGGCCGAGGCACCGCTCCAGCACCTCGATATAGCGCAACAGCGGCACCGGCCGTTGATTGCCGATGTTGTAGATGCGGTAGGGCGCGCTGCTGGTCGCGGGGTCGGGCTCGGCGGAATTCCAATGCGGGATCGGGGCGCGCGATGTGGTCGACCGCGGCGACGACGCCCCTGGACGATGTCGTCGACATAGGTGAAGTCGCGCTGGTGGCGCCCTTCGTTGAACACCTCGATCGGCCGGCCCGCGAGAATGTTCTTCGTGAACAGGAACAGCGCCATGTCCGGCCGTCCCCAGGGCCCGTAGACCGTGAAGAAGCGCAATCCCGTCGTCGGCAGGCCGTGCAGCGCCGAATAGCTGTGCGCCATCAACTCGTTGGCCTTCTTGGTCGCCGCGTACAGCGACAAGGGATGATCGACGTTCTGGGCCTCGGTGAACGGCAGGCGCGTGTTCGCGCCGTAGACCGAACTCGTCGACGCATAGACCAGATGTTCGACGCCGGCCGCGCGGCAGCCTTCGAGCACGTGGAGGAATCCCGTGACGTTGCTCTCGACGTAGGTATGCGGATGGTCGATCGAGTGGCGCACGCCGGCCTGCGCGGCGAGGTGCACGACGCGCCCGAAGCGCTCGCGCGCGAACACCCGGCTCATCGCCTCGCGATCGGCGAGATCCGCCCGTTCGAAGCGAAAATTCGGGTGGCGCTGCAGGAGCGCGAGGCGCGCGGCTTTGAGCTTTGGGTCGTAATAGGCGTTCAGATTGTCGAGACCCAGGACTTCATCGCCGCGCTCGAGCAGCGCGCGGGCGGTATGGAAGCCGATGAAGCCGGCGGCGCCGGTCACGAGCATTCTCATGGTTTGCGCCACACCGTCGCCCCGCCCGACGCCTTGTCGAGGAGCGCGAGAATCTGTTCGTGCGCGGCGAGCTCGGCTTCGGTCGCGCGCAACACCGCGATGCGCGGCGCAGGCTTCGCGCCCGCCCGGCCGTCCGCCGCGCGGCTGCCCTCGCCGCGTTCGCCGTCGCCCTGCGCGCCGAGCGTCAGGTTCGCCTGGCCGCCGGTCATCGCGAGATAGACCTCGGCGAGAATGTTCGCGTCCAGGAGCGCGCCGTGCAGGTCGCGGCGCGAATTGTCGATCGAATAGCGCTTGCAGAGCGCATCGAGATTGTTGCGCTGGCCGGGATGCATGCGCCGCGCGAGGCTCAAGGTATCGAGGATGCGGCACAGCCTCTCCAGGCGCGCGTCAGCCGGCGCCCGCGCGCTCGAACTCCTTGTTCACGAAGCCGACGTCGAACGGCGCGTTGTGGATGATGAGTTCCGCGCCCTCGACGAATGCGCGGAACTCGGCGAGGATTTCCGCGAATTTCGGTTCCTCGCGCAGGCGCTCGCGCGTGATGCCGTGCACCTGCACGGCGCCCTCGTCGATGTCGCGCTCGGGATTCACGTAGCGGTGGAACACCTTGCCGGTGAGGCGCCGGTTGACGAGTTCGACGCAGCCGATTTCGATGATCCGGTGGCCCTGTTCGACCTCGAGCCCGGTCGTCTCGGTATCCAGTATGACTTGACGCATCGCCCTATCGCCTCGCCTGCATTTGATCGATCGCGCAGGTTCGCGAGCTGCATCGGCGCGCTCGTTGCCCGGCGTGCCCGCGTGGCCCTTGACCCAGATCCATTCGATATCCTGCGCGAGCACGGCCTCGTCGAGCCGTTCCCACAGGTCCTGGTTCTTGACCTTCGCGCGCGAAGCCGTCTTCCAGCCGCGCGCCTTCCAGTGCGGGCAGCCATTCGGTAATTCCCTGCAGCACGTACTTCGAGTCGCTGTACAGGCGCACCGAACAGCGGCGCTTCAAGCGCCGCGAGCGCCTCGATCACCGCGGTCAGCTCCATGCGATTGTTCGTGGTCTGGGCCTCCGCTCCCGAGACTTCTTTGCGTTGCGCACCGGCGATCAGCAGGACTCCCCAGCCGCCGGGACCGGGATTGCCGCGACAGGCCCCGTCGGTATAGATCTCAACCTCGGTCATGGGCCCACTTTGCGCGTCGCCTCCGGCGCACCGACGAGCACGCGTTGGCGCACGCGCGGCCGGGGCTTCACGAGCGTGAGCGTCTTGACGCGCTTGCGCGCCTTCAGCCAGTAGCCGCCGGCGCCGAGCGCCGGGCGCAGCACGGCCGCCGCCTCGCGCGGCGGATGGGAGCCGCCCGCGAGCGGCAGCATGCCGAGGTAGCCGTAGACCCGGTCGACGTCGAAGCCGAGCAGCGCGACCCAATCGCGCAGGCGGCGTTCGGACAGCAGCCGGCGTGTCGCGGGCGGAAACGGCGCGCGGCGTAATGACCGCCCGAACAGGCGGCGCAGGCCCCAGCCGCTCCATGGGTTGAAGCCGCAGATCAACAAACACGCCCTCGGCGCAGAGGACGCGCTCCACCTCGCGCAGCACCGCATACGGGTCTTCGACGAGTTCCAGGGTATGCGGCAGGAGGACGGCGTCGATGCTGTCCGGACCGCAGCGGCAGGCAATCGAGCGGCGCGCAAAGCGTTGCCCCGGCCTCTCGCTGCGATGCAACGACGGTCGTATGTTGCGTGCGCGCGGCCGATCAGGAGCGGTCGATCCCGACCCCAGGTGCCCATTTGCAACAGCTCGAAGCCGAACACGTCGTCGAGCGCGAGCCGCGAAATCGCGGTCTCGTCCGCGAGGACGCGGGCGCCCAAGGGGCTTTCCAGCCATTGCGCGGCGATCGAGGGCGCGGATTGCAAAAACATGACCCCTTGGTAAGAAAGCTAGCGTCGATCGAATGTTACAGGTTAAATACGCGGCAAAATGTCAAACCACCCACCACCGATTCGCGTGCGCCCCGTGCGCGCGTTCGCCGATAACTATATCTGGCTGATCGAATCGCCGCGCGCACCGCAGCAAGTGCTGGTCGTCGATCCGGGCGACGCCGCACCGGTACTGGCGGAGCTCAAGTCCGGGGGCCAAACGCTCGCCGGGATTCTACTGACTCACCATCACCCCGACCACATCGGCGGTGTCGACAGCCTGCTCGCGGCCGGTACCGCGCCCGTCTACGGGCCGGATGACGCACGCATTGGGCGCCTGACGCGCCGCCTTGCAGGCGGCGAGCGCATCGACTTTCCGGAGTTGGGACTTATGTTCGAGACATCGCATATCCCTGGGCATACCTTGAGCCATATTGCCTTTGTCGGGCATGGCGCTCTGTTTTGCGGCGACACGCTGTTCAGCGCCGGCTGCGGCCGCATGTTCGAGGGAACCCCGGAGCAAATGCACGCTTCACTCTGCCAACTCGCGAGCCTGCCGCCCGACACGCGCGTCTATTGCGGCCACGAATACACCGCCGCGAACTTGAAGTTCGCGCGCAACGTGGAACCCGGGAACGACGCCCTGTGCCGCTACGAGCAGGCGGTCACCGCACTGCGCGCGGCCGGGGACCCGAGCCTGCCGTCGACGATCGAGCTCGAAAATCGCGTGAACCCCTTCTTGCGCTGCGCTGCGCCCGGCGTGCGCGAAGCTGCGGAACGCCATGCGGGCCGGCCGCTCGCGGGGTCCGCGCAAATCTTCGCGGTGCTGCGCGCGTGGAAGGACGGGTTCCGCTGATGTTCCTCAAGGCCTTGCGCCGCATCGCACTCGCAGGCTTCGCCCTGGGCCTTGCCGCGTGCGCGCACCGGCCGACCGCGCCGGCCGTGGCGACCCACACGATCGTGCCGCCCGCGCCGGTCGCCGCGCCGCAGTCGAACGCCGCCGCCGCCGCGCTCGGCGCCGCGCCGCAGGTCGCGATGCCCGGCGAATGGCACCATCAGGCCGCCGAGGACTACGACGATCTGTTCGATCGCATGCGCGCCGGGTTCGCGCTGCAAGAGGTGCAGGAGCCCGCGATCGACGAACAACTGCAATGGTTCGTGCACAACCCGGATTACCTCGAGCGCACCTTTCAGCGCGCGCAGCGCTACCTGTACCACATCGTCACCGAGGTCGAGGCGCGCGGCATGCCGATGGAGTTCGCGCTGCTGCCGGTCGTCGAGAGCGCCTACGAGCCGTTCGCGTACTCGAAGAGCCGCGCCGCGGGCTTGTGGCAGTTCATCCCGTCGACGGGCCGGCGCTTCGGCCTGAAACAGGACTGGTGGTACGACGGCCGCCGCGACGTCATCGAGTCGACGCGCGCGGCGCTCGATTACTTCCAGGCCCTGCACGATCAATTCGGCGACTGGCTGCTCGCGATCGCCGCCTACAACGTCGGCGAGGCGACCGTGCAGCGCGCGGTCGACTACAACAAGGCGCACGGGCTGCCGACGGACTTCTGGCATCTGAAACTCCCGGCCGAAACGCGGGCCTATGTACCGAAGCTGCTCGCGCTGAAGCGCCTGATGGCCGAGCCCGAGCGCTACGGCCTCGAATTCGCGCCGATCCCGAACGAGCCGTATTTCGCCGTGATCGACATCGGCTCGCAGATCGATCTGAAGGTTGCCGCCAAGCTCGCGGGCACCTCCTACGATGAACTCGTGGAGCTGAATCCCGGGTTCAACCGCTGGGCGACCGACCCCGACGGCCCGAACCGGCTGCTCGTGCCGATCGACGCCGCGGACGCGTTCGAGGCTGGCCTGAAGACGCTCACGCCGGAGGATCGCATGCACTACCTCGTGCACGAGGTCGGGCCGCATGAGACGCTGCAGCGGCTCGCGAAGCAATACGACACCTCGGTCGCCGTGATCGAGAAATTGAACGGCCTCAAGGTGGCAGCGGCTGCGCCAGGGCGAGACGCTGAAGATCCCGCAGGCGAGCGCGCGACCTGCCGCAGCGGGTCCTGGTCGCCGCGGCGCGCGTCGACCGGCCCGAACATCTCTACGGCCGGTATGCCGGCGGCCGCATCGTGTATCGCGTACGCCGCGGCGAGACCTTGGGCGCTGATCGCCCGCCGCCACCGCATTCCGGTCAAGACGCTCGCGCGCCTGAACCATTTGGGCCCCTCGGACACGATCATCGCCGGCCAGCGCATCGTCATCGAGCGCGTCGCCGAGCGCCGCTACCGCGGCGAGACCGCCCATCGCAGCCGCCGCGTGCTCTACCGCGTGCGCCGGGGCGACACCGTCTACGGCATCGCGCGGCAGTTCCAGGTGTCGGTCAAACAGGTGAAGAACTGGAACGGCCTGAACCAGCACCATAAGATCCGGCCCGGCCAGCGCCTCGTGCTGTACATCGACCACAACGGACAGGAAGGATAAGAGGGATCACCATGGGTTTTTTGTCGGGTAAGCGGGCCTTGATCGTCGGCCTCGCCACGGATCGGTCGATCGCCTGGGGGATCGCGCAGGCGATGCATCGCGAAGGCGCGCAGCTCGCGTTCTCCTACATCGAGCGCATGGCCGATCGCGTCGTGCCGCTCGCGAAGGAACTGGGCTCCGAGCTCACGTTCCCGATGGACGTCGCCTCGGACGAGGACATCGCGCGCGGCTTTCGCCACCTCGGCACGCAGTGGCCGCAGCTTCGACATCCTCGTGCACGCGGTCGCGTTCGCGTCGCGCGACGCCTTGACCGGGCGCTTCGTCGATGCCACGTCGCGCGATGCCTTTCGCGTCGCCCACGACATTTCCAGCTACAGCCTGACCGCGCTCGCGCGCGCGTCCCTGCCGTTCATGCAAGGGCGCGCCGGGCTCGATCGTCACCTTGAGCTACCTGGGCGCCGTGCGCTCGGTGCCGAGCTACAACGTCATGGGTCTCGCGAAAGCGAGCCTCGAGGCGAACGTGCGCTTTCTCGCGGCGGACCTGGGCGCGCAGGGCGTGCGCGTCAACGGCATTTCCGCCGGCCCCATCAAGACGCTGTCGGCCGCGGGCATTCCGGGCCTGCGCAAGATGCTGAACCTGGTCGCCGCCGCCTCCCCGATCCGGCGCAACGTCACGATCGAGGACGTCGGCAACGCCGCCGCGTTCCTCTGTTCGGACTTGAGCTGCCGGCATCACCGGCGAGATCCTGTACGTCGACGGCGGCTACAGCACGGTCGGCATGAGCTTCCCGGACGACTCCGCGGATGCTTGACGGACCGATGCAACTTTTCGACGGGTTCCGCGATCTAAATATCCGTTCCGACGCGAACGACCAATGAGGGATTCGATCATGGCTGTGCCAAAAGTGATCATTGCCGCGGGCGCTACGCTGCTCGCGCTCGCCGGCTGCACCTCGATGCCGGTGACGACCGACGTGAACCCGAATGCGAGCGTCGCCGCGTGTCATACCTACGCCTGGGCGCACGAACATGAGGCCGCCGGCACGCAGGCAGCCTATTCGAATCCTTTGAACGCCGATCGCCTGCAGGTCGCGATTCAGTCGAATCTCGCGGCGCACGGCATCCGCCGCGCCGACGACCCGAAGAGCGGCCGATTGCGTCGTCGGCTATGCGATCGGCTCGCGCGTGGTCGCCGACCAGTACGGCGGGCTCTCCTTGGGATTGGGCTACGGCTGGGGCGGCTGGGGCGGCCCCTGGGGCTTCGGCCGCTACGGCTACGACTGGCCGTCGGTGCGCAACGAGGGACGTATCTCGGTCGATTTGTTCGACGCCAGGACGCGCAAGCCGATCTGGCACGCCTCGGTCAATCAAAACGTGACCAATCTGACGGGTCCCGACGCGGAGGCGCGGATCAATGCCGCCGCAGCCGCGATCTTCGCGAAGTTTCCGCTGCCGCCGGCACCGCCCCCGCCGCCGCCGAAGGACACGACGATCCAGCCGACGGCCGAAAGCTAGCCACCGCCGAACGCTAGCGCGGCAGCTTGCGCACCGGCCGGTGTACGAACCAGTAGTACAACGCCGACAGGACCACGCTGATCGCGAGCGCCAACAGCGTGAAGCGGTGGATCGAGCCGACGAGGAGTTCGCGGTTGCGCCCGACCACGACCCCTAGCCCCGCGAGCACCGAACACCAGAGCAAGGAGCCCGCGAGCGTCGCGAGCGCGTACCAGCGATAGTCCATGCGCACGATGCCCGCCGGAATGCCGATCAGGTGGCGGATGACCGGCAGGATGCGCGAAAAGAAGACTCCGGCCAGGCCGTAGTGCGCGGCCCAGCGCTCGGCCAGTTCGACCTTCGACTGGGGGAGGCCGAAATAGGGGCCGAAACGCAGCACGAGCGGGCGGCCGACCCAGCGCGATACGGCCGTACATGATCGAGGCGCCGAGCCAGCAGCCGGCCGTGCCCGCGGCGACGATGCCGACGACCGACAACTGTCCCTGCGTGTGCGCAAGATAGGCCGCCGGCGGAATGATGACTTCGCTGGGGATGGGCACGAGCGTGCTCTCCAGGGTCATCAGCGCGGCGATCAGCCAATAGCCGCCGTGGCTGAGCTCGGCCAGGTACCACGCGGAAAACTGGTGGATGAGCGCGGCCAATTAATCGATGGCTTTCGGATTGACCACGACCGCAGCGTCGCTGCGCGCGGCGTTCGCATAGCTCTGCGACTCGTCGGCAGCGAACTGCATCGCCAGTTCCCGGTGCAGCATCGGATCGTTCGCACCCTGCGCGCTCGGATTCTGCCGGACCGCGTCGAGGCCGAACACCGCGGCGCCGCCGTCGCTCAAGCGCGAGCGCGTCGTAGACCGGCTTCGCCGCGGGCTTCGGCGACTCGAACGCCATGCGGCGAATGGTGATCGGCACCGATTGATCCTCGCGCGAGACCCAGCGCGGCAGGTCGGGGGTTACGCTCAAGCTCTTCGCGACGTCGGCCCAGGCCGCGCCGCCCTCGAGCTGTTTCTTGGCGTCCTGGGCCGCCGCGAACGCGAGTTCCGTGCCGCGCTGGCGCTTCCACGCCGCGATCACGTCGGCGCGCACGTCGGCGAGCGGCCTTTGCTGCGGCATCTTGTGATCGGTCGAACGCAGCACGAGCCCGTCGCCCTTGGTCACTTCGACGATCGAACTCAAGTTGCCGTCGAGCGCATCGGCGCTGAAGGCCGCGTCGATCAGGGGCTTGGAGGCGCCGAACGGGGCGCCGCCCTGGGTGCGGCTGAAGTCCTTGATCTCTTGAACCGGCAGCCCCGCCTTGCGCCCGGCCGCATCGATATCGGTCGGATTCTGCAGCGCGGCGTCGGCGAGCTTGTCCTGCAGGTCGTTGAACTGCTTGTCGGCTTCGTTGCGCTTGTACTCGGCCGCGAGGTCGTTCTTGCTCTGGTCGAAGGTCTTCACCGTCGCCGGGCGTATGCCTTCGAGCTTCAGGATGTGATAGCCGAACTGGGTCTGCACCGGCCCGCGGATCTCGCCGACCTTCATCGCGAACGCCGCGTCGGCGAACGGCTTCACCCAGTCCTTGGCCTCGGACCAGCCGAGGTCGCCGCCTTGTTTCGCCGATCCCGGGTCCTGCGAGTATTCCTTCGCGAGCTTGGCGAAATCCTCGCCGGCTTGGGCGCGCTTGAAGATCGATTCCGCTTTCGCCTTGGCGGCGGCGAGGTCCTTCGGATCCGTCGCGGTGATCAGGATGTGGCTCACGCGCCGCTCTTCCGGCTGCACGTAGGCCTCGGGGTTCTTCTTCTTTTGATCCTCGAAGTAGGCGTGCAGCTGCGCATCGGTGACCGTGACGTTCGCCGCGAGCTTCGCGAGACTGATCTCGAGGTAGTGCAGGTTGACGGTCTCCGGCGTCATGTAGGCGCTCTTGTGCGCATCGTAATAGGCCTCGATGTCCGCATCGGTCGGCGTCGCGTCGGCCGCGTATTTCGCCGCCGAGACCTCGATCCAGCCGATCTCGCGCTGTTGGTCCATGAGGGAGCTCGACGCGGTCGACCTCGTTCGGCGTCGCGAAGCTCGACGAGCGCATCGCCGCATCCAGCTGGCGCAGCTGGATCTGGCGGCGGATCATCTGTTCGATTTCCGGTATCGAGCGGCCCTCGGCCTTCAACAGAGCGATCGCATGTTCCTCGTCGAACTTGCCGCCGACCTGGAACGCCGGGATCTGCGACTCGGCCGCGAGCACGTCGGCGTCGCTGACGCGATAGCCGAGCGACTGTACGCGCGTGATCAAGGCTTCGTTCGCGACGAAGCTCTCGATGACCCGTTTCTTGAGCGCGGTGCGCGCCGCCTCGGCGACCTGGCCGTTCGAGCGGCGGTCGAGTTGGGCGAGTTGTTCCTGGTAGGCCTCGCGCACCTGGTTGACCGGGATCTCGTTGCCGTTGACCTTCGCCGCATAGTCCGGCGCGCCGAGCGACCAATTGATCCCCCAGAACACGAAGACCAGGCCAATCGCGCCCAGAAGAAAGTAACGCCACCCAGCCGGTGATTCTGTCGTGTATTTTTTGCAGCATTGCCCTTTACTCTCGATCGTCCCCCAAGGTGAGCGCCCGCGACGCGCCCTCATGGACACGCGCGGTACTCCTTCGATCAGGAAATGGCGGAGTGGACGGGACTCGAACCCGCGACCCCCGGCGTGACAGGCCGGTATTCTAACCAGCTGAACTACCACTCCGCATGTTGTGGTGGGTGCTGAGGGGATCGAACCCCCGACCTTCGCCGTGTAAAGGCGACGCTCTTCCAGCTGAGCTAAGCACCCCGCTCGCACCCCCTGGAAGAGGCGCGAAAGTCTACGCGAGGACTATACGCTTGGCTAGTCCAATCTTCCGACTAATGCGCACGCACCTGACTCTTCGAGCGCGCGGCGCGCCGCGGGCGCTTTTCGTCCACGGCGACCTCGGCCGCCTTCGCCGCTTCCGCGAGCGGCGCCGGCATGTGCGTCAGCGCCACTTGCAGCACTTCGTCGATCCATTTGACCGAGCGGATGTCGAGCTTTTCCTTGATGTTGTCCGGAATCTCGGCGAGATCCTTGACGTTGTCGTCCGGAATCAGGACCGTCGTGATCCCGCCGCGATGCGCCGCGAGGAGCTTCTCCTTCAAGCCGCCGATCGGCAGGACTTCGCCGCGCAGCGTGATCTCGCCGGTCATCGCGACATCGGATCGCACCGGAATCTTGGTGAGCGCCGAGATCAAGGCCGTGCACATGCCGATGCCGGCGCTCGGGCCGTCCTTCGGCGTCGCGCCCTCCGGCACGTGAATGTGGACGTCGGCCTTCTGGTAGAAATCCACGTCCAAGCCCAGGACCGCCGACCGGCTGCGCACGACGGTCATCGCCGCCTGAATCGATTCCTGCATGACTTCGCCGAGCTGCCCCGTGTGCGTGAGCTTGCCCTTGCCGGCGACGACCGCGGCCTCGATGGTGAGGAGTTCGCCGCCGACCTCGGTCCACGCGAGCCCCGTGACCTGGCCGATGCGATTGCTCTCCTCGGCCTTGCCGTAGCGGAAGCGGCGCACGCCGAGATAGACGTCGAGATTCGACGAATCGACCGCGACGCTCTTCTCCTCCGGGTGCAGCAGGAGCTGCTTGACGGCCTTGCGGCCGATCTTCGACAGCTCCCGCTCCAGGTTGCGCACGCCGGCCTCGCGCGTGTAGTAGCGGATCATGTCCTGGATCGCGTCATCCGCGACGCCGAGTTCGCCGGGCTTCAAGCCGTTCTGCTTGATTTGCTTCGGCAGCAAATAGCGCCGCGCGATGTTGCTCTTCTCATCCTCCGTATACCCCGGGAGGCGGATCACTTCCATGCGGTCCAAGAGCGGCGCGGGGATGTTCAGGCTGTTCGCCGTGCAGACGAACATCACTTCCGAGAGGTCGAAATCGACCTCGAGGTAATGGTCGTTGAACGTGCTGTTCTGTTCCGGATCCAGCACCTCGAGCAGCGCCGAGGACGGGTCGCCGCGAAAGTCCGTCGACATCTTGTCGATCTCGTCGAGCAGGAACAGCGGGATTGCGCACGCCGCATTTCGCGAGATTCTGGATGATCTTGCCCGGCATCGAGCCGATGTAGGTGCGGCGGTGGCCGCGGATCTCCGCCTCGTCGCGCACGCCGCCCAAGGACATGCGCACGAACTTGCGGTTGGTCGCGCGCGCGACGCTCTGGCCGAGCGAGGTCTTGCCGACGCCCGGCGGCCCCACGAGGCAGAGGATCGGGCCGCGCAAGTTGCGCACGCGTTGCTGCACGGCAAGGTATTCGACGATGCGCTCCTTGACCTTCTCGAGGCCGTAGTGATCCTCCTCGAGGACCTTCTCGGCGGCGGCGATGTCGAGATGCACCTTGCTGCGCCGTTTCCACGGCGACTTGACCAGCCAGTCGATGTAATTGCGCACGACCGTGGCTTCGGCCGACATCGGCGACATGAGCTTCAACTTCGCGAGTTCGGAGTTCGCCTTGTCGCGCGCCTCCTTCGGCATGCCGGCGGCCTTGATGCGCTTCTCGAGCTCACCGATCTCGTTCGGCGCTTCGTCGAGATCGCCGAGTTCCTTCTGAATGGCCTTCATCTGTTCATTCAAGTAGTACTCGCGCTGGCTCTTCTCCATCTGCTGCTTGACGCGTCCGCGGATGCGCTTTTCGATCTGCAGCACGTCCATCTCGCCCTCGATGACGGCGAGCATGTGCTCGAGGCGCTTGCGCACGTCGGGAATCTCGAGGACCTTCTGCTTCTCGGAGAGCTTCAGCGACATGTGCGCCGCGACCGTGTCGGCGAGGCGCCCCGCCTGTTCGATGCCGGCGAGCGAGGTCAGGATCTCGGGCGGCACCTTCTTGTTGAGCTTGACGTACTGCTCGAACTGGGTGATGACCGAACGGGTCAGCACGTCCATCTCGCGCTCCTCGTAGCGCTCCACGTCCGGCATCGGCGTGACCTTCGCCGAGAAGAACTCGCCTTCGTCGAGGTGTCGACCGTCGCCCGGTCGACGCCCTCGACGAGCACCTTGACGGTGCCGTCGGGGAGCTTCAGGAGCTGCAGGATCGTCGCGACGGTGCCGACCGAGTACAGGTCGGCGCCCTTCGGATCGTCGACGTCGGCCTGTTTCTGGGCGATCAGCAGGATGCGCTTGTCGGCCTTCATCGCGACGTCGAGCGCGACGATCGATTTCTCGCGGCCGACGAACAGCGGAATGACCATGTGCGGATAGACGACGACGTCGCGCAGGGGCAGCACGGGCATGCCGCCCGGCGGCGGCGCGAGCGTCAGGGTGGTCGTCGGATCAAGGGTGGTTTCGTCGCTCACTGGTGGGCTTGCCTCTTTCGCGTCATGCGCATAACGGATGGAATGTCCGAAGCGATATGCGGCCGGAGCCGGCAGGTTTCAAGACACGTCCCGACCGCCGGCGGTCGGGACGCCGCGCTCAAAGATGGTCCGACCCCGTCGGCCGCCGCTGTTCTTCCACCGGCGCCAGCCGAGTCTCCTCGGTGCGGTGCACGACGTAGGGCTTGTTGCTGCCCTCGATGACCAGCTCGTCGACGACGACCTTCTGCGACGTTGCGCATCGACGGCAGGTCGTACATCGTGTCGAGCAGCACGTTCTCGAGGATCGTGCGCAGGCCGCGCGCGCCCGTCTTGCGCTGCATCGCCTTGCGCGCGACCGACCGCAGGGCGTCCTCGCGGAAGTCGAGTTCGACGCCTTCCATGTCGAACAGCTTGCGGTATTGCTTCGTCAGCGCGTTCTTCGGCTGGAGGAGGATCGAAATCAGCGCATCCTCGTCGAGCTCCTCGAGCGTCGCGACGACCGGCAGGCGGCCGACGAACTCGGGAATGAGCCCGTACTTGATCAGATCCTCGGGCTCGGTGTCGTGGAACACGTCGTTGCCGTGGGGCCGCGCGTTCTGTTCGCGCACCTCGGCGACGAAGCCGATGCCGCTCTTGTGCGTGCGGTTCATGATGATCTTCTCGAGCCCGGCGAACGCGCCGCCGCAAATGAACAGGATGTTGGTCGTGTCCACCTGCAGGAATTCCTGCTGCGGGTGCTTGCGGCCGCCCTGCGGCGGGACGGAGGCGATCGTGCCCTCGATGAGCTTCAAGAGCGCCTGCTGCACGCCTTCGCCGGAGACGTCGCGCGTGATCGACGGGTTGTCGGACTTGCGCGAGATCTTGTCGATCTCGTCGATGTAGACGATGCCGGTCTGCGCCTTCTCGACGTCGTAGTCGCATTTCTGCAGGAGCTTCTGGATGATGTTCTCGACGTCTTCGCCGACGTAGCCCGCCTCGGTCAGCGTGGTCGCGTCGGCGATCGTGAACGGCACGTTCAACAGGCGCGCGAGGGTCTCGGCGAGCAGCGTCTTGCCGGAGCCGGTCGGTCCGATCAGCAGGATGTTGCTCTTGGCGAGTTCGACCTCGTCGCGCGAGCGCACGGTCTCGCCGCTGCGCGTCTGCAGGCGCTTGTAATGGTTGTAGACCGCGACCGACAGCACGCGCTTCGCGCGCTCCTGGCCGATCACGTATTCATCCAGGACCTTCTTGATTTCCTGCGGCTTCGGCAGCTTGTCGCGCGTGCGTTCCGCGCGCTCCTCGAGCTCCTCGCGGATGATGTCGTTGCAGAGCTCGACGCATTCGTCGCAGACGAATACCGAGGGTCCGGCAATGAGCTTACGCACCTCGTGCTGGCTCTTGCCGCAAAAGGAGCAGTACAACAGCTTGCCGTCGTCATGTTTGCCGCGCGAATCTTCGCTCATTTTGTCCTCAAGTTGGCCGCGCCCCGCCTCCCCCGCGGCTTGACTCGCGTCGGACGCAGGAGTCGGGTGGCGGCTATGGTCTTCAGACTATATAGCACCCGGCAACCCCGGCGCAAAGCGCCGGATGGTCCGGGCGTGACCGAGGTCCGCCGGGGCCGTCCGGCGGGCCAAAGGGGGCGGATTTACGGCTCAAGCCTTGGACGGCAATTCGCCGCGCTTCTCGAGCATGGAGTCGATCAGGCCGTAGGCGCGGGCGACTTCGGCGCTCATGAAGTTGTCGCGGTCGCTGTCCAGCTTGATGCGTTCCATCGTCTGGCCGGTGTGTTTCGCGAGAATGCCGTTCAGGCGCTCGCGCGTCTCCAGCACCTCGCGCGCATGGATGTCGATGTCCGAGGCCTGGCCCTGGAAGCCCGCGGAGGGCTGGTGGATCATGATTTTCGAGTTCGGCAGCGAATAGCGCTTGCCGGCGGCGCCGCCCGCGAGGAGCACGGCGCCCATCGACGCCGCGAGGCCGACGCAAATCGTACTGACGTCGGGCTTGATGAACTGCATCGTGTCGTAGATCGCGAGCCCCGCGCTCACCGAGCCGCCCGGCGAATTGATGTAGAGCGCGACATCCTTGTCGGGGTTCTCCGACTCCAGGAACAGGAGCTGGGCGACGACCAAATTGGCCATGTAGTCTTCGACCGGCCCGACGATGAATATGACGCGCTCCTTCAGCAGGCGCGAATAAATGTCATAGGCGCGCTCGCCGCGTGCCGTTTGTTCGACCACCATCGGAACCAGGTTCAGTGCGCGTGTCGTCATGCTTCGCCTTCCACCGCGGGTTTAGCGGTCAATTTTACAGTTGAGTAGTTGAGGCTGGCCTGCGGGGTTTTCAAGCCCCGAAATTCATCAATTCCTTGAACGTCGAGCCGGCCTCGCGCACCTTCGCGTGCGCGAGCACCCACTCGACCGCCTGATCCTCGAGGGCCAGGTTCTCGATTTGGCGCATCGCATCGGCATTCTGGCGGTACATCTGCTTGATCGCCGCGGTGTCACCGTAGCCGCCCGCCATTTCATCCAGGCGCTGATCGACGCGCTTCGGGTCGGCTTGCAGCTTCTCGCGCTTGATGATCTCGCCGAGGATCAATCCGAGCGCGACGCGGCGCCGCGCCGGCTCGACGTACGGCTGCGGCGGCGGCGCTTGCGCGGGATCCTTGATGCCCGCGCGGCGCATCGCCTCGATCTGCATGTCGCGCACCTGCGACTCGATCAGCGCGTTCGGCACCTCGATCGGATTGGCTTGGTAGAGCGCCTCGAGCACCGCGCTCTTGTCGCGGTTGCGCAAGCTCTGTTCGAGTTCGCGGCGCATGTTGCCGCGGACTTCCTCGCGCAGCTTGTCGACGCCGCCGTCGGCGACGCCGAAGCGCCTTGCAGAACTCATCGTCGAGTTCCGGCAGCGAAGCCTGCTCGACGCTCTTCACCTGCACCTTGAAGACCGCGTGCTTGCCGGCGAGTTCCTTCGCATGATAGTCGGCCGGAAAATCGATCTCGATCGACTTCTCCTCGCCGGCCGCGGCGCCCGCGAGGCCGCGCTCGAAATCGGCGAGCATCTTGCCCTCGCCGAGCACGAAGCCGACGTCCTCGCCCTTGCCGCCGGCGAACGGCGCATCGTCGATCGTGCCGTCGAAATCGATGACGACGCGGTCGCCGGTCGCCGCGGCGCGCAGGGCGGGCGTGTATTTGGTCTGTTGCTTGCGCAGACGCTCGATCATCGCGTCGACGTCGTCCTCGGTGACCGCCGCGACGCTGCGCTCGATTTCGAGCGACTCGGCCGCTTTCAGCTCGATCTCCGGGTAGACCTCGAAGGTCGCGACATACGCCAGGTCCTTGCCCTCGTCGAGGCTCTGCGGCTCGATCCGCGGACTGCCCGCGGGCGCGAGCTTCTCCTGCGTGACCGCTTCGGCGAAGCTCGACTGCAACAGCTCGCCGATCACTTCCTGGCGCACTTGCGGCCCGAACTGGCGCTGGATCACGGCGAGCGGCGCCTTGCCCGGCCGGAAGCCCTTCAGGCGCGCGGTGCGGCTCAAATTCTTCAGCCGCGCGGCGATCTCTTGCGTGACACGCTCGGCCGGCACCTGCACCTGCATGCGGCGCGTGAGCTTGCCGGTGCTCTCGACGGAAACCTGCATTTCAAACCCCTTCGGATGGTCGGATCGTGATCGGTCGTGCGAACCGTGGTGCGAAAGGCGAGACTCGAACTCGCACGGGTTTCCCCACTGGATCCTAAGTCCAGCGCGTCTACCAATTCCGCCACTCTCGCCTCAAGGAACAGCCGCCTATTATAACGAATGTCGACGAATAGCGTAGGTCAGCGCGGCGCGCCCTCGCGCACCAGCAGGCGCGCCACCTCCCGCAGTGCGGGAAGTCCCTTCTCCAGCATGAAATACAAGGGGCTATCGCCGGAGAACGGCGGCTTCTTGTGCGGCGTGTGCAGCCAGGCCCAGGCGCGATCCGCGCGCCGCCCCGGTCGGGCAGAGCGACTGCTGGATACTCGCGATCAGCGCGGCGCGTTCCTGCTGCGTGCCGGACAGGCGCGGCGCCTGCCCCACGCGATAGCGCTCGAGCACCTGCGGCGACGGAATTTTCGAGCAGCCGGCATTGCTGCAGCGGCGACAGCTCCCAGGCCTCGGCGATGCGAAAGAAGCGGCCCAGCACGCCCGCGCTCGTTTGGCGCGCGGCGGGCCGGCTCGGCGGCTGCAGGACCAATCGCGGTCCGATTCTGGATTTGCTGGACAAGGCGCTCGCTCGGGTGAACGGTTGAGCATACTCCCTTGGCGGCTCGATCTCGCTATCATGGCGTCATGCCGCCCTCTTTCGAAGAACGCCTGCACGATGCCCAGAGCGCGAGCGGCAGCCTCGTCTGCGTCGGCCTGGACCCGGACCCTGCCAAAATCCCCGCGGATTTGCGCGACGATCCCGCACCGCTCGCCGCGTTCACGCGCCGCATCGTCGATGCGACGATGGGCATCGCCGCCGCCTACAAGCCGCAAATCGCGTTCTACAGCGCGCTCGGCGCCGAACGAGAACTCGCGGAAGGCATACGCTACATCCGCGAGCGCGCGCCGCGCGCGCTCGTGATCCTCGACGCGAAGCGCGGCGACATCGGCAACACCGCGGAGGCGTACGCCCGCGAGGCGTTCGACCGCTACGGCGCGGATGCGGTCACCGTGAACCCTTACATGGGTGATGATTCGGTGCGGCCGTTCCTGGCGCGGCCCGATCGCGGCGCGATCGTGCTGTGCCGCACATCGAACCCCGGCGCGCGCGATTTCCAGGACCTGACCATCGACGGCCTGCCGCTCTACCGGCGGGTCGCGGCGCGCGCCGCGTCGGCGTGGAACGAACGGCGCAATCTCATGCTCGTCGTCGGCGCGACGGTGCCGCGCGAACTGGCGGAATTGCGCGGCGCACATCCGGAGTTGCCGTTCCTCGTACCGGGAATCGGCGCGCAAGGCGGCGATCTCGAGGCCGACGCTGGACGCGGGCCTCGACCGCCGGCGCGCCGGCCTCCTGATCAGCTCCTCGCGCGCGATCATCTATGCCGGCGGCGGCACGGCCGCCGCGATCCGCGCCGCGGCGCAAGATCTCAAGACCGCGATCGAGCGGCGGCGCTCGCCGTAGTGGACGGGACCACCGGCCTCGCCGCTTCCCCGTGGGCCGTGCTCGAGAGCGTCGGCGACGGCGTCGCGGTGACGCGCTTCGACGGCCGGCTCATCTATACGAGCGCCTCGCTCGCGCGACTCCTCGGGCACACCGCCCTGCGCGCCGACTCACTCGATTTTCGCCTGGCTCGACCCAGCCGCGCACGCGCCGCTGCGCGCCGCGCTGCGCGCGCTGGAATCGACCGGCGCGTCCCGGCGCGCATCGATCGACGGTCCCCAGGGAACATGGCAAGCCGAGGTCGTGCTCAAGGCCGTCGCCGCCGGCGACGGAGCGCGTGGCGGTCTGGTCGTTCACGCGCGCGCTCGAACGCGCGGCCGCGTGCCCGATCGCGCGGACCCGCGCGGCGCCTCCGTCGCGCAAGGCACGGATTTCGGCTTCTGGGAGCTCGACGTCGCCACCGACACGATTCACTGGTGGAGCGATTGGTGCGAGACGCTGAATATCGATCCCTGCACGGGCGCCGGGCACACGCAACGATGGACGGCGCAGATCCATCCCGACGACATCGGATTGGATGAGCTCCTTCGAGGACGTGCTCGCCGGCCGCGCCGCCGAATATCAGTTCGAATACCGCGTGCGCACGCGCGCGGGCGCCTGGCACTGGGTGATCACGCGCGGCCGGGTGACGCGGCGCGACGCGGCCGGCCGCGCGCTGCACATCGACGGTGTGATCATCGACGTCGACGCGCGCAAGCGCGCCGAGGAGGCGCTGCGTGCCTCGGAGGCGTATTTCGCGACCGCCGTCTGGGGCACGGGAGTCGGCGTCTGGGAGACCGACGGCGAGGGAAGGTCGCGCTGGCTCAACGATTGGTGCGAAGGATTGGACCTCGATCCTTGCGACGGCGCGGATCAAATCCACCGCTGGCGTTCGCGCATTCACCCCGACGACGTCGCGCGCTACGCCGAATTGAAGGACGCCTGCGCGACGAGCGGCGCGGGCCATTACGTCGTCGAATACCGCATACGCACGCCGCGGCGGTCGATGGCGCTGGCTGCACGAGCGCGGCAAGGTCCTAGAGCGCGGACCGCGGCCGGCCGCGCGCAAACCTACGTCGGCATCTGTTTCGACATCGACGCCCGCAAGCAAATGGAGGCGGCGCTGCGTGCGGCCGAGGAGCGCTACGAGGCCGCGGTCAACGCCGCGCAACTGCCCGTGTGGGAGCTCGACGTGCCCACGGACTGCGTCCGCGGCAACGTCTACTGGCATCGGGCCGTGGGCTACGACTTGACCGAGGAAGAGGCGCAGCGGCGCACCGAGACCTGGCTCAGCGACGTGCATCCGGACGACGTGCCGAAGCTCGGTCCGGTGCCCACCGATCCGAAGATGCGCGATGCGCCGTTCTTCGAACAGGAATTTCGCGTGATGACGCCCGCGGGCCGCTACAAATGGCTGTTCGGCCGCGGCCAGGTGACCCTGCGCGACGCGGACGGCAACCCCTTGAAAATGGCCGGCATCGCGCTGGATATCGATGCGCGCAAGCGCATGGAGATCGCGCTGCGCGCGCAGGCGCTGATCCTCGAGACGATGCGCGAGGGCGTCGTCCTCATCGACGAGTCGGGGCGCATCGAATTCACCAATCCCGCGTTCAACCGCATGTTCGGCCGCGAATCCGCGGACCTCTGCGGCACGCAGGCCTGGGATCTGTTGAATTCGCGGGTTCGCGGCAAGTCGCAGCGGCACGCGCTCGAGCGGCTGATCCGGCGCGCGAGCCTGCGCGGCGGCCGCCGCACGATCCTGTTGCGCCGCGCCGAGCGCGCGCCGCTCGCCGCCGAGGTGCTGTCGGGCACGATCGAATTGAACGGCGAGCGCAAGATCCTGTGCGTCGTGCAGGACATTTCCGAGCGCCGGCGCCTGGAACAGGAAATCAGCGAGATCGCGTATCTCGAGCGCAGGCGTCTGGGCAGCGACCTGCACGACGGTCTCGGCCAGGAGCTCACCGGCATTGCGCTGATGCTGCGCAGTCTCGCGCAAACCGGGAATTCCGCCGCGCGCCCCATGTCGCCGCATCTCGACGAGATCATCGGTCTCGTGAATCACGCGATCCACAGCGCGCGGCAATTGGCGTCCGGCCTCTCGCCGGTCACGCTGACGCACGGCGGCCTGGTCGCCGCGCTGCAGTCGCTCGCCGATTGGTCGCGCACGAATTACGGGATCGCCGTGCGCCTGCGGCTCGGCTTGCGCTGTGCGCTCGCGATCGACGAGTCCGGCGCGACGCACTTGTACCTGATCGCGCAGGAAGCGGTCGCCAACGCGGTCAAGCATGGCCGCGCGACTGCGGTGACCGTCACGCTGCGCGTCAATCACCTGTTCTTCAGCCTGTCGGTCGCCGACGACGGCGCGGGATTCGAGCCGGGGATCCCAGGGTCGGGCACCGGCATCAAGATCATGCACTACCGTGCGGGCGCGATCGGCGGCTCGCTGCAGATCAAGCGCCGCCGCAACGGCGGCACGCGCGTGCACTGCGTCTGCGCGCACGCGCCGGCGCCCGTGGATCGAGGCGCGCGACCTCTCCCGTCAGGGCGGAAAGCCGACCGGCGCCGAGTTCAACTTGTAGACGACGCCCGCCTTCATCACGAAGCTCACGCGCTTCATCAAGGAAATGTCGGCGATCGGGTCGCCCGGCACCGCGACGACGTCGGCGAACTTGCCCTTCTCCACCGTGCCGAGATCGCGGTCGTGATGCAGGAGCTCCGCGGCGTGGATCGTCGCCGCCTGGATCGTGAACATCGGCGGCATGCCGGCCTTGACCATCAATTCGAACTCGTGCGCATTCTCGCCGTGCGGATAGACGCCGGCGTCGGTGCCGAACGCGATCTTCACGTGCGCGCGGTAGGCGCGGCCGGCCGTGCGCAGGATCACCGTGCCGACCTGCCGCGCCTTGGCCGCGACCTCCGGCGGATAGTAGCCCGGGTATTTCCGCCTTGCCTGCGACGTACTCGCCCGCGATGATCGTCGGCACGTACCAGGTGCCGCGTTCGACCATCAACTTCATGTCCTCGGCATTCATGAACGTGCCGTGCTCGATCGAATCGACGCCGCCGAGGACCGCGCGGCGGATGGCTTCGGCGCCGTGCGCGTGCGCCGCGACCGTGAAGCCATAGTCGTGCGCGGTCGCGACGATCGCCTTGATCTCGTCGAGCGTCATCTGCGGATTGTCGCTGCTCGAGCTCTCGTCGAGCACGCCGCCCGACGGCATGATCTTGATCAGGTCATCGCCGAGCTTGTAGTGCAGGCGCACGGCCTTCGCCGCGTCGTCGGCGCCGTTGATGACCCCCTGCATGACGCCCGGATCGCCGGCGAGATCCATGCGGTAGCCGTTCGTCGGATCGGCGTGGCCGCCCGTGGTGCTGATCGCCTTGCCGGCCGTGAACATGCGCGGGCCCCACAGGATCCCCGCGTTGATCGCGTTGCGCAGCGCGACCGACTCGTTGTCGTAGTCGCCGACGTTGCGCACGGTCGTGAATCCCGCGAGCAGCGTGCGCCGCGCGTACACGGTCGAGCGGACCACGTAATCGGCGAGGTTCCAGTGGAACTGGTCGAGGTAGTAGCTGCGGCTGAACTGGATCGACAAATGCGTGTGATCATCGATCAAGCCGGGCATGCAGGTCTGCGCCGTGAGGTCGATCGCCTTCGCGCCCGCGGGCGTGTCGATGCCGGCGAGCACCGCGCTCACGCGTGTCCCCGTCGACGATGACGGTCGTCTCAGCCCAGCGTGACGCCTTTCGCCGTGTCGATCAAATGGCCGCAATGCAGGGCCGTGAGCGCGGGCGGAGCGGGCGCGGCCGATTCGTCCGCGTGCGCGGAGCGCACCGCCCAGGACGAACGATATGCCGCAGCAAAGCGCAATGGACCTTCGCATGTCATCCCCTGTTTTTATCGTGACGCGAGTCGCGCGCGTGCCGCATTCCACCACAGGCACGGCGCGCGCGGCAACCAGCGGCCGCTGTCGATGCGCGCGGCGAACGCGAACATCACGCCGATGACCGCGGCGCCGATCGCGACTTGCGGCGCCCGCCGAGAAGCGGTGCAGCTGAATCGCGGTCGAGGCGACGATCGCGAGCGGTATGTGCAGCGCGAACACCGCGAGCGAATGGCGGCCGAGCAGCGCGGTCGGCGCCGTCAAGGCGCGCGGCGGCCGCGGGCGCCAGCTCCACAAGAACAGCGCCCACGCGGCCGACGTTCAGCGCGCGCAGCGGACCCAAGCGCCATTTGTCGACCCAGGAACTGGAAATGCGGCACCATCGACGGCCGCAGCAGGATGCCGTGCCGGCACAACAGGCCGGCGGCGATGACGAGCAGCGCGGCCGCCATGAGCCAGCGCCGGTGCTTGCGCAGCGCGAGAGGCTCGCGCATCAGGGTCTCGCCGGTCGCGAGCCCGCCGATCCACAAGGCCTGCCAGGCGAGCAGATTGAACGCGCTCAATCGTAGCGGCGAGCGGTGCGACGAGGCCGGCGGCGAACGGCGCGAACGGCTGGAATTGCGCGACCAGCCAAACCGCCGCCGACAGCCCGAGCACGATCGCCCAGCCGCGCCGCTGCGCCAGCCGCAGCACCGCCGGCGTGAGCGCGAAGAAAATGATGTAGAGCGGCAGGATGTCGAACAGCGGCGGCTGGTGCAGCAGCAAGGGCATCAACGCGAGGCTCGCCCAGGGATGTTGCAGGAAATCGTGAAAATGATTGCCGAGCGGCGTGACCCGGCCGCCGAGCGGCCAGACGATCAGCGCCGTCGCGACCAGGACGCCCAGGTGCACGACGTAGATCTTTCGCATGCGCGCGAACAGCCCCGCGTTCATGACCGCCGCGCCGTGCTTGCGCCGGACCTTCGAGTAGACGAAGCCCGCGAGGCAGGCGCCGAGGAAGACGAAGCCTTCGGCCGCGCTCACGTAGCCGAACGGCTCGTGCAGCCAGTGCGACAGCGGCGTCGGTACGTGCACGGCCGCCATGATCACGAGGAAGAGCCCGCGCAGCGCGTCAAGGCGCGTGTCGCGCGAACTTTTGGGCAGAGACGCGGGCGCGCGCGGATCGCTCATCGCGTGGAGTTGAACCGAAAGCCTAGTCCGCCGCAATCCCGTCGATCCGGCGGCGCAACACGGCGAAGCGCAAGTCCTCGCGCCGCGGCAGGCCGAAGCGCGGATCGCCGTACGGAAACGGGCGCATTTCGCCGGTCGGCGCATAGCCGCGGCGCTCGTACCACGCGAGCAGTTCCTGGCGCACGTCGATGACCGTCATCTCGACCCATTGCGCGCCGAAGGTCTCGCGGGCGAAACGCTCCGCGGCGCCGAGGAGCGCGCGGCCGACGCCGCCGGCCTGGCGGTCCGGCCGCACCGTCAGCATGCCGAGATAGCACACCGAGTCCGGCCGCGACTCGAGGTGCACGCACGCGCAAACACCCTGCGCGTCGCGCATGACCAGGATGGCGTTGCCGCGCGCCGCGATCTGCGCCGCGAGCGCATCCGCGTCGGTGCGCTGCCCGCCGAGCAGATCCGCCTCGGTCGTCCAGCCGCGGCGGCTCGACTCGCCGCGATAGGCGCCGTTCACGAGCGCGACGATCGACTCGACGTCCTCGGCGCGCGCGAGCGTCGCCTCGGCCCCGCCCGCGATGCCCGGCAGGATGCCATGGCCGACGAGCGGCCGCCCGGTCGCGGTCGCGCGCACGCGCGCCTCGGCGAGGTATTGCGCGCCCGCGTCGATGTGCGCGAGCTTCTCTTCGACCGCGATCTCGACGTGGGGATCGGCGGCGCCGGCGCGCCGTGCCGCGGCAAGCGCGAGTTCGCGGCCGATGCGCCGCGCATGCGCGAGCGCGTCGGCGGCTTCCCGGTAATCCGCGCTGCCCGCGGGATCGTGCACCCGAAACACCTTGAACGACGGCTGATTGACGAGAATCTCGACCGACTGGGAGACGACGCCGGCGACCGCGCCGACCGCGTTGCAGACCGCCGCATGCGCCGGGATCTCGAGCCTTGCGCCGAGCCGGCGCGCGACCTCGGGGTAGTACGCGCCGACCGGCGCGCCGATCGCGACGATCGGCCGCGCGAGCGCGAACCTCGCCTCGACCAACCCGGAGAAGCGGCGGCCGGCGACGACTTCCTCGACGAGCCGCTCGCCGAGCAGCCCCCAGTGATCGCCGTGCGCCTCGAGCCCGGGGTCGTGCGCGAGCGCGGTCGCGAGCAAAACCCGGCCGCTCGCGCGGACGACGTGCTCGTACGTGCGCTCGCAGATCGCTTGCGCGCTGTCGGCGGCGCGCGCCGCGCGCACGTTGCGCTCCTCGGTCGCGAGTATGCGCGCGCCGCATTCGGCGGCTTCGCGGCTCCAGCCGCTCTGCCGGCCGAGAACGTGCATCGCATCCGACGGCGTGAATCCGGCGATGGTCGCGAGCCCCGCGTCGGCGAGGCGCCGCAGGGCCTCGCGGCCGCTCGCGTTGCGCACGATCGCCGAAAGCTTCTGCGGCTCGCGCGTCAATGCATCCCAGACGGCGCGCTCGCTGCGCGGCAGATGCGCGGGCGCCTCGCGCTCCGGATTGCGCAGCGCGAATTGGCTCGCGAAGTAAGGCAGCCGCTCGAGCTCGCGCGATCGCGCGCAGCTCGCGCGAGCACGGCCGGATGCGTCGTCGCGAGCAGACTGAGCGGCATCGTCTTGCGCGGCCCGACGATGAGGCGCGCGTGGCGGTCGAGCGACACTTCACTGTCGCCGCCGAGCCCGCAGGTGCGCATGTCCACCGCCTCGACCATCGTCCGCCAGCCGCCGATCAGCGCGCCGTCGGCGTTGATGACCGGCCGGCCGCCCTCGACGACCGCGACGTCGGTCGTCGTCCCGCCCATGTCGGCGACGACGAAATCGGCGAGCCCCGTGAGGAATCCGGCGCCGACGACGCTCGCCGCGGGGCCCGACAGGATCGTTTCGACCGGGCACTCGAGCGCAACCTCGGCGCGCATCAGCGAGCCGTCGCCCTTGACGATCATCAGCGGCGCATCGACCGACTCATCGGCGAGCACGCGCGACAGGGCGAGCACCAGGTGCGCGGATCTGCGGCGTGAGCCGCGCATTCAGCGCGGCGGTCAACGCGCGCCGCGGCGCATCGAGCTTCGAGCTGAGTTCGTGCGCGCACGTGACGGGCTTCGCCGACAGCGCGCGGATCAGGCGGCGCGCGCGCAATTCGTGTTCCGGATTGCGCACCGAGAAGCTCGCGGCGACCGCGAACGCCTCGACGCGTCCATCGAGGCTCCGGGCCGCGCGTTCGATCGCGGCCTCGTCGAGCGCGGCGGCTTCGGCGCCGGTCGCGTCGTGTCCGCCGGCGATGCGCACCGCGAGTTCCCGGTCGCCGCGCGTGAGCCCCGAGCGCTCGGCCATCGCCTCGTCGAAGCCGATCAGGAGCGCAGCGACCGGGCTGAAGCGATTTTCGACGACCGCGTTGGTCGCGAGCGTCGTGGAAACCGACACCAGGTCGACGTCGCCGCGGCCGCGGCCCGTCGGGCAGCGCCGCGAGCACCGCGCGGATCGCGCCGCCGATGCCGATCGAGAGGTTCCATGGCGTCGTCAGCGCCTTCGCGCTCGCGACGACCCGCCGGCCGTCCTCGAGCAGCACGGCGTCGGTGAACGTGCCGCCGGTGTCCAAACCCAGCCAGAGTCCGCGCGCGGCCGTCACGCTCTACACGGCCCTGCGCGCGGTGTCGACGAAGTCGGCGACGTCCGCCGCGTGCGACGCGTACGAGGTCACGAGTCGGATCGACACCGCATCGACGAGCCCGGGAAACGGCCATCGATAGAATCCGAAGCCGTTCTTCTCGAGCGCGGCGACGGTCTTCTCCGGCAGCGCGACGAACACCTCGTTCGCCTCGACGGCTTGCAGGAGCCGCGCGCCGGGGACCGCGCTCAAGCCTTCGCCGAGCGCGCTCGCCATCGCGTTCGCGTGGCGCGCGTTCGCGAGCCACAGGTCGCCGCTGAGGTAAGCGACGAGTTGCGCGCTCAGGAAGCGCATCTTCGACCACAGGTGCCCCGCGCGCTTGCGCCGCCGCTCGAAATCCCGCGCGAGTTTCGGCTCGAAGAACACGACCGCCTCGGCGCACAGCGCGCCGTTCTTGGTCGCGCCGAGCGACAGCACGTCGACGCCGCTCTTCCAGGTGGCTTCCGCGGCGCTGCACCCCAAGGTGGCGAGCGCGTTCGCGAAGCGCGCGCCGTCCATGTGCACGGGGAGGCCGTGCTCCGCCGCGATCGCGGCGATCGCGGCGACCTCGCGCGGGCGGTACACGGTGCCCCATTCGGTTGCCTGCGTGAGACTCACCGCGGCCGGCTTGACGTGATGCACGCCCATCTCGTTCGCCAAGACGATCGCCGCCCGCAGCTTGCCGCCGTCGATCTTGCCGTCGGCCGAGGGCAGGCCGATCGGCTTCGCGCCGCCCGAGAAGAACTCGGGCGCGGCGCACTCGTCGGTCATGATGTGGGCGCTCTCGTGGCAGTAGATCGCGCCGAACGGCGGCACGATCTGCGACAGCGCGAGCGCGTTCGCCGCGGTTCCGCTCGCCACCGGAAAAATCGACAGCTCTCTTTCGAACACGGAGCTCGCGATCTCGCGCAGGCGCGCGCTCCACACATCGGCGCCGTAGGAGCCCGCGTTGCCGGTGTTCGCCTCGTTGACGGCGGCGATGACCTCCGTGCACGCGGGCGCGACGTTGTCGCTCGTGAACAGGCGGTTCGACATCTTAAGGCTTCGGCGCCCGCAGGACGCGCAGCCTGCTGTCGAAGTCTTCCTTGTTCAAATACGCGCCGCAAAGCCGCCGAAAGCCCTGGTAGGCGCGGCGGCCGTGCAGGCAACGCCAGTTGTCGAACAGCAGGGCGGTGCCCGGCTGCAGGAGCATGGTGATCTCGTATTGCGGATCGTTGATCATGTGATTGAACAGCTTGAGTGCGCGGTAAAACTCGTGCATGCGCGGCGTCGGCAGGCGAAACGGCGCACGGTCGTAGTTATTGTAAGCGATCTGCAGGCAATTGCCGCCGCCGTCGAGGCCGATGACCGGGTGCCGGGCCGCAAGATGCACGCCGTCGCCGAGATAGTGCGCCGGCACCGCGACGCTCGTCAGGACTTCGAACGCGCCGGGATCGGCGGCACGAAGGTCCTCGGCGACGCGAAAGCCGTCGACCAGCGTGCTTTCGCCGCCGCTGCCGTCGAATTGCAGGCAATGGAACATCTGCAGCCCCGGCGGATCGAGGCTGTAGGTCCCGTCCGTGTGCGGACCGATCGCGACCGGCGTGTAGGCCGTGTCCTTGAACGCGAGGTTGGCGGTGAAATCCCACATGCCGCCGAAGATCGTCTCGCGGATGTAGCCGACGCGCAGCGCGAGTTCCTTGGTGGCTTCGAGCGTCGCCGGCACGCCGACGCCGAGCGCGAAGCCGTACTCCTCGACGAGCGCGAGCCAGGCGAGCAATCCGGCATCGCCGGCGACGATCTCGGCGTGCGGCACCGACGGGAAGCGGTCGCCGATCGCCGCGCGATCCCACAGCCGCCGCGGCGGCACGCGCTCGCGGCCGTCGGTCTCCGCGATATCCCGGAGGAATCGCGCGGGCAGCACGCTCACGGCACCGTCGTGGCGCCAGACGATGCGCAAGGTACGGCCGCCGTCGACCACCTCGAGCGCCGCCGGCGCGATGTCCGCGGGGATCGAGAACGTGTCCACCTTGCGCTGCAGAGTCACCGGATCGAGGCTCTGCGGCGCGTGGCAATGATCGCGCAGCCAGATCGGCGAAAAGCGCGCGGGCGCGGCCTTGCCCACCCAGCTGACCTCGACCTCCGCGCCCACCAGGCGCGCCGCCTCGAGTCTCGGATCCGGTTGCATCATCGCAGGCTCCTATTGAACGACTGTATAGGAACGAGTGTATAGGAGCGCCGTTCGCGCGGGCAAGCCCAATGATCACCCGGCGCCGGGAAACGCATATAATCCGGCCGGTTTTCCCATCCGCGGGTTACTTCATGCGCCTGATCTCGTTCATCGCCGACGACCAGCCCCAGTACGGCCTATGCGTCGATCGCGGCATCGTCGCTCTCGGCAGGCGCCTGCCCTACGGCGATCTGCGCGCGCTGCTCGCCGCCGACGGCATCCAAGCCGCGGCGCGCGCGGCCGCGGGCGCCGCCGCCGACTTCGACCTGGACGCGGTGCGCTTCCTGCCCGCGATCCCGAATCCCGGCAAGATCGTCTGCATCGGCCTGAATTACGAGGATCATCGGCTCGAGACCGCGCGGCCGAAGATGAATTATCCGACGGTGTTCACGCGCTTCGCCGACACCCAGGTCGGGCACCGCGAGGCGCTCGTCAAGCCGCGCCACTCGGACAAAATGGATTACGAGGGAGAACTCGCGGTCGTCATCGGCAAACCCGGCCGCGACATCCCGGCCGCGACGGCCCACGAACACGTCGCGGGCTATGCCTGTTACAACGATGCGTCGATCCGCGACTTCCAGGGCCACACCTCCCAATTCACCCCCGGCAAGAACTTCCCCGCGACCGGCGCGTTCGGGCCGTTCCTGGTGACCGCCGACGAGGTCGGGCCGGTCGGTGCGCAACGGCTGCAGACGCGGCTCAACGGCCGCCTGATGCAGGACGCCCGCTTGGGCGACATGATTTTCCCGGTCGATCGGCTGATCGCCTACGTGTCGAGCTGGACCGCGCTCTCGCCCGGCGACGTGATCGTCACCGGCACCCCGGGCGGCGTCGGCATGAAGCGCGAGCCGCCCGTGTACATGAGGGCAGGCGACGAGATCACGGTCGAGATCGACGGCGTCGGCACGCTGTCGAATCGCGTCGTCGCGGAACCGCCCGCCGCGCGCGGCTGACGGGGCGGTTCGCGTGGCAACGCCGCTGTCCGGCTTACGCGTACTCGATTTGTCGCGCGTCCTCGCCGGCCCCTGGGCGAGCCAGATCCTCGGCGACCTGGGCGCCGAGGTCATCAAGATCGAGCGGCCGGATGGCGGCGACGATACGCGCGTCTGGGGCCCGCCGTTCCTGCGTGATCGCGCGACCGGCGCGGACGGCGACGCCGCGTATTACCTGTGCGCGAACCGCAACAAGAAATCCGTGACCGTCGACTTCACGACGCCGGAAGGCCGCGCGATCCTCGAGCGGCTCGCGCAGCGCTCGGACGTCGTGCTGGAGAACTTCAAGGTCGGCGGCCTCGCGCCCTACGGCCTGGACTACGCGTCGCTGCAAAAGATCAATCCGCGGCTGATCTACTGCTCGATCACCGGCTTCGGACAGACCGGACCGTATGCCGCCCGGCCGGGCTACGATTTCCTGATCCAGGCGATGGGCGGACTCATGAGCGTCACCGGGCGCCCGGACGGCGAGCCCGGCGCGGGCCCGCAAAAGGCGGGGGTCGCGCTGACCGACATCCTCACGGGCTTGTACGCCGCCATCGGCATCCTCGCGGCGCTTTCCCATCGGGAGCGCACCGGCGAGGGCCAGTACATCGACGTCGCGCTGCTCGACGTGCAAGTCGCCGTGCTGGCGAACCAGGCGATGAACTATCTCGTCGGCGGGGTCGCACCGCAGCGCCTCGGCAACGCCCATCCGAACATCGTCCCGTATCAGGACTTCCCGACGGCCGACGGCCACATGGTGGTCGCGGTCGGCAACGACGCGCAATTCGCGCGCCTGTGCGACGCAGCGGGTTTGGCCGGCGTCGCCGAGGACCCGCGCTACGCGACCAACCAGGCGCGCGTCGCCAACCGCCATGCGCTCGTCGCCTTGCTGTCGGCGGCGACCGCCCGGCATGCGACCGCGGACTGGATCGCGCGGCTCGAGCGCGCGGGCGTGCCCTGCGGGCCGATCAATACGCTGGACAAGGTGTTCGCCGATCCGCAAGTGCAGGCGCGCAAGCTGCGCGTGGACCTGCCGCATGCGGCCGCGGGCACCGTGCCGCAGGTCGCGAGCCCCTTGCGGCTGTCGAAGACCCCCGTGAGCTACGCCGCGGCGCCGCCGCTCCTGGGGCAGCAGACCCGGGCGGTGTTGCACGAGGTTCTCGGCATGAGCGCCGCCGAAATCGACGCCCTCGCGGCGAAGCACGTCGTCTAGCGCGCCGAGGGTCCGATCCGTATTTCTCCGTACTCCGGGTTCGCGCCGCCGGGCCTAGACTAGGCGCGAGTTTCCGGACCCTTCGTCAGACGGAGAGCTGCGCCATGCACGCCATCAGAGAATTGTTCACCACGCCGAGCGGGTTATTGGTGCTCGGCGTGATCCTGTTCATGGTCGCGATGGGCGCCTACATCTACTTTTGGGTGAGGAAGCAGATCCGCAAGGAACCCGGCTAGGCCAGCCCCCGTGCAGATCACCGCAGGCCGCCGCGCACGCCAGCTCCTGATCGGCGCCTTGCTTCGCCTGCGGCGCCGCCGCGGCGGCGCCGGCCAAGCCGCCGGTCATCGACGAGCTTCGCCTCGAGCAGGCGGTCACGCTCGCGCTCGAGCACAACCCCGATCTCGCGGTCGCGGCGTACGACGTCAAGGCGGCGGACGCGCGCCAGGTGCAATCAGGCTTGCGCCGCAATCCGGACCTCGCGCTGGATTTCGAGGATTTCGCGGGCAGCGGCGTGTACCGCGGCACCGACTCGATGCAGAGCACCTTGAGCTTGAGCCAGGTGATCGAACTCGGCGGCAAGCGCGGGCAGCGCATGTCGGTCGCCGCCGCGAATCGCGAGATGACCGGCATCGACTACCAGGCGCGCACGCTCGACGTGCTCGGCGAACTCACGCGGCGGTTCGTCGACGTCGCGGCGGCGCAGGCACAGGTGAAGCTCGCCGAGAGCGCGTTGACACTGATCCAGCGCACCCAGGACGCGATCGCGGCGCGGGTCAAGGCGGCACGCTCGCCGCTCGCGGATCTGAGCCGCGCGCGCATCGCGCGGCTGCGCGCCGAGCTCGACCTGCGCCAGGCGCAAAGCCTGTTCGCGAGTTCGCGCGTGCAACTCTCGGCGCTTTGGGGGGATTCGACGGCGACGTTCAACGGCGTGCAGGCGAACCTCTTCGACATGGCGCCGCCGCGGCCGTTCGACGACTTGAAGGCTGCGCTCGAGCGCAACCCGGATTTCCTGCGGCTCGCGTCGCAAACACGCCTGCGCGAGGCCGAGTGGCGCCTCGCGCAGGCGCAGGCGCGGCCGAACCTCACGGTCGGCATCGGCGTGCGCCGCTTCGCGGCGACGCACGATACCGGGCTCGTGGCCGGCTTTTCGGTCGGGCTGCCGCTGTTCGACCGCAATCAAGGCGCGGTGGCGGAAGCGGCCGAACGCCGCCGGCAATCGCAGGCCGAGAACGACGCCGCGCGCATTCGCGCCGAGGCGACGCTGTACGCGTTGTACCGCCAGGCGTCGATCAGCCGCGAAACGGTGGAACGCCTCCGGCGCGACGCGCTGCCGGAAGCGCGTACCGCACTCGAACAATCCCAATACGCCTACGACCGCGGCCGCTTCTCGTACCTCGATTTGGCCGCCGCGGAGCAGGAACTTCTCGCCTTGCAGGGATCGATCATCGTCGCGGCCGCGGATTATCATCGGCTGACGGCCGACATCGAACGGCTCACCGGCGAGCCCCTGACGGCGACCCAGCCACCGCCGGCGCCCGACCTACGACGGAACTTGCCATGAACACCTTGCACAAACTCTGGTGTGCCGCCGCGCTCGCCGGGCTCGCGCTGGCTCGCCCTGCTCGCCGAAGCCGAGCGCCGCGGTCGATTCCCCCGCCGCCGCGAAAAAGCCCGCGGGCGTCGACATCCTGCCGCAGGTCGCGAATGCCGCCGACATCCAGACCGCGACCGCCGGGCCCGCGCGCATCGCGGTCGCGGTCACCTTGCACGGCCACATCCAGGCCGACCCGGAGCACATGCGCGCCGTCACCGCGCGCTACCCAGGCGTGGTCCGCACCGTCGTCCACAATATCGGCGATCGCGTCGCCGCCGGCGCCGCCCTGGCGACGGTCGAGAGCAACGAGAGCCTCCAGGTCTACACCGTGCGCGCGCCGATCGCGGGCATCGTCACGGAACGGCGCACGAACCCGGGCCAGGTCGCGGGCACGGAGGCGATCTTCGAGATCGGCGACCTATCGACCGTGCGCGCCGAGATGAGCGTCTTTCCGCGCGATCGCGCAAGCCTCAAGATCGGCCAGAGAGTGCGGATTTCGGCGAACGACGGCGAGCTGCGCGCCGACTCGACGATCTCCTTCGTCGCGCCGCTCGGCGACCTGCAAAATCAGAGCATCGTCGCCCGCGCATCGCTCGCCAACCGCGACGGCCGGTGGACCCCCGGCCAGTTCATCACGGCGCAGGTGTACGTCGACGACACCACCGTGCCGGTGGCGGTGACCGCGGCGGCGCTGCAGACCATCAAGCAGCGGCCGGTCGTCTTCGTGCAAACCGCGGACCGCTATGCCGTGCGCCCCGTCGAGATCGGCAGGCGCGACTCGGACTTCGTCGAGATCACGAAAGGCCTCGCCGCCGGCGAACGCTACGTCTCGCGCAACAGCTTCGTCGTCAAATCCGAAGTCCTGCGACACGCCGCCGAGGAGTAATTCCCCATGGTCGATCGAATCATCGGCATGGCGATCGAGCGGCGGTGGCTGATGCTCGCGGTGGTCCTCGCGTTCACGGCTTTCGGCGTCTACCAATACCGCCGACTGCCGATCGACGCGGTGCCCGACATCACCAACGTGCAGGTGCAGATCAACACGCGCGCGCCCGGCTTTTCGCCGCTCGAAGTGGAGAGCCGCGTGACCCTGCCCGTCGAAACCTCCCTGGGCGGGATTCCGCATCTGCGGACTTTCCGCTCCATGTCGAAATACGGGCTCTCGCAGGTCGTCGCGGTGTTCGACGACGGCACGGACATCTATTTCGCGCGTCAACTCGTGAACGAGCGCCTGCAGGCGGTGCGCGACCAGTTGCCGGCGGGGATACAGCCCGAGATGGGGCCGGTCGCGACCGGGCTCGGCGAGATCTTCATGTACGTCGTCGAGGCGGAAAAAGGCGCCGTGAAGCCGGACGGCAAGCCGTACGACGCCACCGACTTGCGCACCGTCCAGGATTGGCTCATCCGGCCGCAGTTGCGGCAGGTCCGCGGCATCACGGAAGTCGACGCGATCGGCGGCTTCACGAAGCAATACCACGTCCAGCCGGATCCCGCGAAGCTGCTCGCGTTCGGCTTGAGCCTGAACGATCTGGAAAACGCCCTGCGCAACAGCAACCTGAACGTCGGCGCCGGCTACATCGAATCCAACGGCGAACAGAAGCTCGTGCGCGTCCCCGGCCAGCTCCCCGACGAGCAGGCGCTGGGGCAGGTCGTCGTCGCGACCCGCGACGGCATACCGATCCGCGTGAGCGACGTCGCCGAGGTCGGCATCGGGCGGCCGCTGCGCATGGGCGCCGCGCAGTTCGGCAGGGACCAAACGGTGCTCGCGACGACCTTCATGCTGATCGGCGAGAACAGCCGCAACGTGAGCATCCGCGTCGCCGAGAAATTGCGCGAAATCCAACAGCGACTGCCGCCCGGCGTCAAGGTCCGCCCGGTCTACAACCGCACGACGCTCGTCAACAAGACGATCGCCACGGTGCAGAAGAACCTCGTCGAAGGCGCGATTCTGGTCGTCGTGATCCTGTTCGCGTTCCTCGGCAACATACGCGCCGCGCTCATCACGGCGATGGTGATACCGCTCGCGCTGTTGGCGACCTTCACGGGCATGGTCCAGAGCGGCGTGAGCGGCAACCTCATGAGCCTCGGCGCCCTGGATTTCGGCCTGATCATCGACGGCGCGCTGATCATCGTGGAGAACTGTCTGCTGCGCATGTCCGAGGCGCAGCACCGGCGCGGCCGGCTGCTGAAGCGCGCGGAGCGCCTGGACGTCGTCTACACCGCGACTCGCGAGGTCTTCCGGCCGAGCCTCATCAGCGTCGCGGTCATCGTGCTCGTCAATCTGCCGATCTTCGCGCTGACCGAGGTCGAAGGGAAGATGTTCCACCCGATGGCCTTCGCCGTGGTCGCGGCGCTGATCGGCGCGCTGGTTTTCTCCATCACGTTCGTGCCGGCCGCCTGCGCGCTCCTGTTGACGGGCAAGGTCAATGAAGGCGACAACTGGCTCGTACGCACCGCAAAGCGCGCGTACGAGCCCGTGCTCCGGTTGGTGCTGCGCGCGCGCTGGTATGTGGCCGCCGCCGCGCTGCTGATGGTCATCGCCTGCGCGCTGCTCGCGCTCGGCATGGGGGCGGAGTTCATCCCGAAACTGGATGAAGGCGACATCGTCGTGCAGGTGAGCCGCGTTCCCGGCATCGGCATCGAGGAAGCGGTGCGCATGCAGCGGCAAATGCACATCGCACTGGAGAAGATCCCCGAATTCGACCGCGTGTTCGCGCGCACCGGTACGAACGACGCCGCGACCGATCCCATGTCGCCCGGCGAAACCGATACGTTCCTGATCCTGAAGCCGCGCGATCAGTGGCCGAACCCGGAAAAGACGAAGCAGCAGCTGCTCGCGCAGATCGAGCGGGCGCTGCGGCACGTGCCCGGCGCCAATTACGCATTCACCCAGCCGATCGAAATGCGCTTCAATGAACTGATTGCGGGCGTGCGCGCGGACCTCGCGGTGAAGATCTTCGGCGACGACTTCGACGAGCTGGCGCGCCTCGGCGAACGCGCCGGCGTCTTGCTGAAAACGGTCCCGAGCGCCGCCGACGTGACCGTGGAACCCTTGAGCGGCCTGCCTGTGCTCACGATCACGCCGAACCGCCTGCAACTGGCCCGCTATGGACTCGATCTCGCCGCGGTGCAGAGCGCGGTGGCGACCGCGATCGGCGGGTCGAAGGTCGGGCACATCTACGAAGGAGACGCACGCTTCGACATCGTCGTACGCTTGCCGGAGGCCATCCGCAGCAACATCGATTCCTTGTCGCGCCTGCCGCTCCTCCTGCCGCGCGGCGGCTACGTGCCGCTCGCGGAAGTCGCGACGCTCGCGATCACGGAGGGCCCGAACCAGATTTCCCGCGAGAACGGCAAGCGCCGCGTGGTCGTCACCGCGAACGTGCGCGGCCGCGACATCACGAGCTTCGTCAAGGACGTGCGCGCCACGCTGCAGCGCGAGCTCAAGCTCCCGTCCGGCTATTTCGTCGAATACGGCGGCACGTTCGAACAGCTCGCGCGCGCCTCCGAGCGCCTGCGTCTGGTCGTGCCGATCGCGCTCGCGCTGATTTTCGCGCTGCTGTTCATGACCTTCGGCACGCTGCGGGAGGCGGCGCTCGTGTTCTCCGGAATTCCGCTCGCATTGACCGGCGGCGTCATCGCGCTGATCGCGCGCGGCATTCCGCTGTCGATCACCGCGGGGGTCGGATTCATCACCTTGTGCGGCGTCGCCGTGCTCACCGGCGTCGTCATGGTCTCCGCGATCCGCGAACTGGTGCGCGACGGCGCCGAGGTCGAAGACGCCATCATGCGCGGCGCCCTCATGCGCCTGCGGCCGATCCTGATGATCGGCCTCGTGGCTTCGTTGGGCTTCGTGCCGATGGCGGTGAACACCGGCACCGGCGCCGAGGTTCAGCGTCCGCTCGCGACCGTCGTGATCGGCGGCATCATCTCGGCGACGCTGTTGAGCTTGCTCGTGCTACCGGCGCTCTATCGCCTGACGAGTTCCAAGGCCCCGCCTGAGCCGGCGCCGCACTAGCGGGCGACGATGCGGTTCACGAGGGCGCGCCGCGGCGCCCCGAACCAGCGGCGGATGTTCTCGGCGATGACGGGCGTCACCTGTTCGACGAAGCGCGTGCTCCAGCCGCCGATGTGCGGCGTCAGGATCACGTTCGGCAGCCGCCAGAGGGCGTGGTCGGGCGGCAGCGGCTCCTCTGCGAATACGTCGAGGCCGGCGCCGCCGATACGCGCCTCGGCGAGCGCCTCGACGAGCGCATCCTGGTCGACGACCGCGCCGCGCGCGATGTTGATGAGCACGGCCGTGGACGGCAGCGCGGCGATCACCGCACGTGAGACGAGGTGATGCGTCGCCGGCGAATAGGGTGCGAGCACGACGAGGAAGTCCGCGCTCGCGGCGACCGCGGCCAGATCCCGAAGCGGCGCGATCCGGTCGAACCCGGGCGCGGCGCTGCGTGATCCGCTGACGCCCGTGACCCGCATCTCGAACGCCTGGCAGCGCCGCGCGAGCGCCTCGGCGATCCGCCCGACGCCGACGATGACGACGTGCGCGCCCGCGAGCAGCGGCTGCGGCGCCGGCAGCCATCGTGCCGCGGCCTGGCGCGCAAGGATGCCGCGCAGGTCGCGCGTGAACGCGAGCATGTAGAGAAACGCGAGCTCCGCCATTTGCGGGCCCTGAACGCCCGCCATGCTGCTGAGCGCGATGCCCCCGAGATCGAGCCCGGCGAGCGGATCGACGCCCGCGGTCAGGGTCTGCAGCCACTCGAGCATCGGCATGCGCGCGAGCAGCGCCGGGCTCACCGCTTGCGGGAACGCCACGAGCGCGCGCACGCGGGCGAGGTCGATGTCGATCTCGTTCGCCGAGCCCGCGGTGGCGACCTCGATGCCCGCGGGTATGCCGTCGATCGACGCCGCGATCTCGCGGGCGAGCGGCGAGACGATCAGGACGTCGCTCATCGCCCTGCTTGAGCCTCGGCTTCGACCAAACCGCGGGCCTCGAGCCGGCCGATCGCGACGAGCGCCGCGACGATCGCGAGCGGCAGAAATCCGAGCCACAAAAAGCTTTGCGCGAGGGACATGCCGCTTGCGAGCGCGAGACCGCCGAGCGCGGGAAGAACGATGCCGCCGGCGCGTCCGAAGCCGAACGCCCAGCCGACGCCGGTGCTGCGTATCTCGGTCGGATAGGCCTGCGCGCACAGCGCGTTGATGCCGCCCTGCCCCCCGGCCTGCGCATATCCCCAGAACAGCGTCGCGGCAATGAACGGCCAGCTGCCGAACTCGAGCGAGCCCATGAGCATCATGCTGACCGCGTCGATCGCGAACAGAATCGTCAGCACGCGCGTACGGCCGAAGCGGTCCATGAGGAATCCGACCGTGGTCGTGCCGCCGATGCCGCTCGCGAACGCGAGCAGCGAATAGGCCGCCGACACCTCGAGCGGCACGTGGCTGCGCACGAGGAAGAAGGTCGCCATCCAGGAGGCGAGGAGCGCGATGATGCCGAGCGCGATGAAGTAAGACGTCCACAGCAGCAGCGTCAGCGGCGCGCGTCCCTCCGACAGCAGGCTCGGCACGCCGCCGGCCGCGGGCGCATGCGCCGGGGAGCGCGCGCGGAATTGGGGCGACTCGTGCACGAACAGCGCGAGCAGCGGCATCGCGACCATCGGGGCGATTCCGCCGATCCAAAAGCCGCTCTCCCAGCCATAGCGCTTCAGCAGCCACATGGCGACCAAGGCGCCGGCGGCGCCGCCGGCGGTATAGCCGGTGAAGGCGATCGACACGAACGACGCGCGGCGGCCCGGCGGCGCGAATTCGGTCAGCAAGGCGGCGGCGTTCGGGATGACGCCCGACAGGAACAGGCCGGCGACGCCGCGTAATGCGGCCACCTCGACGAGCGAGTGGGCGCGGACGGTCGCGAGCGTGAGGAGCGCGAACGCCGCAACGGAAATCATGAGCAGAACCTTGCGCCCGAAGCGGTCGGAGATCGGGCTGATGAGCAAGGAACCGACCGCGAGGCCGACCTGTTGCGACAGGAACACCATCGTCAGCCGCGCGACGGGCTCATGAAAGCCTGCGGCCATCGCCGGAGCGATGCGCCCGAGCATGAACACGTCGTAGCCGTCGAGGAACATGATCAACGTCATCACCGCGAGGAGCGGCAACTGCGCGCGAACGTTCTTGTCCATCAGGGCTGCGGATCGCTCCATGTCGGCCCGAGGAGCGCGAGGCAGGACTCGAAGAAGAACGCGTAATGATCCTGCGTCATTGCGCGCATGCGTGCGGCCGTGGCCTCGGCGACTTCGGGCCGCGGCAAGTGCAGCGCTGCGCCGCCGCCGGTCGCGAGAAGCTGGGCCTGGCACGCGCGCTCGAGATGATAGGCCGTGTGGAAGGCCTCGCCGATCGAGCGCCCGCAGACGAGCATGCCGTGGTTGCGCAGGATCATGATGTCCTTCCCGCCAAGGTCGGCGGCGATGCGCTCGCGCTCGTCGGCCCGGGTGGCGAAGCTTTCATATTCGTGAAATGCGATTCCCCCGTGGAACATCATCGCGTGCTGCGTGATCGGCAGGAGCCCCGCTTCCTGCGCCGCGACGGCCATGCCCGCGGTCGTATGCGAATGAATCACGCAGAAGACGTCCGGCCGCGCCATGTGAACCGCGGAATGGATGTTGAAGCCCGCGGCGTTCACGCGCACCCTTGGCGCGCAGTTCGGCATCGACGATCTCGCCGCGCAGGTCGATCCGCACGAGCGCCGCGGGCGTCATGTCGGCGAACAGCACGCCGAACGGATTGATGAGAAAATCGTCCGTCCCCGGCACCCGCGCGCTGATGTGCGTGTAGATCAGATCGGACATGCCGTAGCGATCGGCGAGCCGATAGAGCGCCGCCAGATCACGCCGGGTTTGCCGCTCCGCGTCGAGCACAGCGCGCGCAGGTGCCATGAGTCGTCCTCCCAGTCCTTAGAATTTCTTCTTCAAGCTTATCGCAAATTCGCGGGGCCGCGCCGGCTGCGCGTTGGCGACGCCGGCCGCCGCCGAGATCTCGAACGCCGTCAGGTAATAATACTTGTTGAACAGGTTCTGAACCTCGAGCGACGTCTCGAGGTCGTCGTTCGCGTTCTTGAACGTCAGGCGGCCGTTCGCGACCGTGTAGGCGCGGATCAAGGTGTAGGGATCGTTCACGGCCGCGCCATAGACCTCCGACTGATAGGACGCGTCGATGCGCGGCGTCAGCGAGCCCTTCGAACCCAGCGGAATTTCATATTGCGCGCCGATGCTGCCCTTCCACTTCGGCGAGTACGGCGGCGACATGGACAGCTGCACGCCATGAGGATTCGTCGGGCCGCCGGCGAGCGCATTGATCGAGGTGTACTTGAAGTCGACGTAGCTCATGGAGCCGTCGAGCAGCAGGCCCGCGACCGGTTCGACGTTGAGTTCGACCTCGCCGCCCTTGATGCGCGCCGTGCCGACGTTCGCCGGCATGCCGCAGGGGAACGCGGCCCCCGGCGGCAGCGTCGGCGGATTGTACTGCGGGCAATTGTTGAGGATCAGCTGGATGTTCTTGTACTCGCTGTCGAACGCGGCCACGTTCAGGCGCACGCGATGGTCGAACAGGTCGGTCTTCGCGCCGATCTCGAAGGTGCCGAGCGTCTCCGGCCCGAACGGCTGGACCTGCTGCACGTCGAAGGGCCGCGGATTGATGCCGCCGCCCTTGAAGCCCGTGGAGTATTGCGCGTAGGTCATCACCTGGTCGTTCCAGCGGTACTGCACGCTGCCGCGATAATCGACGCGGTTGCCGCGATACCGCCCGGTCTTGCCGTCGAGCAGCGCGTTCTGGCCCGGGAGGAGGTTGCCCGCGCGGTCGCGCCGGCGGTAGGTGTAATCCTTGCCTTCGTTGCTGTAGCGCAGGCCGCCGTCGACGGCGAATTTATGCGTCACGTTCCAGGTGACGTTCGCGAAGCCCGCTTCGGTGAAGGCCGGCACGGGATCGCCGCCGACGAACACGAGGCCGCCGGGGACGTAGCGCAGATCCTGTCGCGTCACGTAGAAGGTATATTGATCGAGGTAGAAGCCGCCGACCGTGTACTCGATCTTCTTGTCGGCGAGGTCGCCGTTCAGCCGCACTTCCTGCGTGAACACGTGGAAGTGAATGTCGTTCGGGCCGCCGATGCCGTGGCGCGAGCGGCGACAGATCGTCTTCGTTCGAGAACTCCGACCGGTAGCGCCGATACGCGGATATGGACACGAGCTTCAGGTGATCGGCGAGCTTCCAGTCGATCTGGTTCGAGAGGCCCCAGCCGACGAACTCGACCTGGCCCGGGATCTGCGACTCCGCGAAGTTGCCGTAGGCCGGGGAATCATAGGTCGAATAGTTGCAATACCGGCCGCAGATGAAGCGCGAGTTATACAGCTGCGGCGTCGGGTACGGATTGATGGCCTGGCCCGAGAAATTCGCGTAGGTGAGCACCGAGCCCGCGATCTCGTGCTTCTCGTGGGTATAGTCGCCGATCATGTTCATCTCGAACGCGTCGCTCGGCGCATAGCGCAACTGCCCGCGGAACGCCTGGTAGTTCTGCTCGCCTTGCTTCGACATCAGGCAATGCCCGCTGTCGCGCACGGCCGGAATACCCTGGCCCGGATGCTCGCAGCCGTAATCGAACCGGTCGACGTAGCCGTCCTCGTGCTTCGACACGCCCGCGACGCGCGCGAACAGCTTGTCGGTGATGCCGAAGTCGTAGCTCGCGCGCAGATCCTGGCGGTTGAACGTGCCGTAGGTCAGCTGCCGCGTAGCCCGTGTTCGAGCCCTCCGGCTTCTTCGAGTAGAGCTTCACGGCGCCGCCGATCGAGTTCTTGCCCGCGAGCGTCCCTTGCGGCCCGCGCAGGATCTCGACGCGATCCAAGTCGAGCAGGTCGAGGATCGAGCCGGTCAGCGTGGGGTAGTAGACGTCGTCGACGTAAATGCCGACGCCCGGCTCGAGCGCGGGATGGAAGTCGAATTGGCCGATGCCGCGAATGTTGGCGACGAGCGACGAGCCGTACGACGCGGAGTTCGGCTTCAACGTGACCGACGGCGCCTGGTTGGTGACATCGGCGATGTTCGTCTCGCTGCGCGCCTCGAGCATCGCGCCCGACACGGCGGTGATCGCGAGGGGCGTGTCTTGAAGATTCTGCCTGCGGAATTGCGCGGTGACGATGATCGCCCCGATCTGGTTCTCGTCGGCACCGGCCGCCGGTTTGGCCGCCGTGGGCGCGGCCGCCCAGCCGGCGGTCGCGATGCCGAGCGTCGCCGCCGCGAGCGCGGCGTGCCCCAATCTCGTTCTCAGCCGAATGATCGCTTTGTACATTTGCCTTCTCCCCGGTCGATTGACTCTGTCTATTTGTGGTTCGTGCGCGGCTCGGCGGCCGCTATAGCGGTGCTATGTGGAAAATCCGCTCCGCGTTTTCGTGATAGAGCTTGTGGCGCTCGGCGTCGCTGACCGGCGCGCTGTCCATGAAGCGGACCGCGGGCTCCATCGGCTGGTACGGGTAGTCGATCGCCCACATCACGTTGTCTATCCCCAAGCGCTTGATCGAATAGTCGAGCGCCGCGTGATCCTCGACGCCGCTCGTGGTGAACACGAAGTTGCGGCGGAAATACTCTTCCATCGTGAGCTTGGTCTTCGGCGCGCGGCCGACCGTCTGTGCCCGGCTGTTCATGAACGTGATGCGCCAGATCCAGAACGGAATCGCCTCGCCCATGTGGCCGATGCAGATCTTGAGCTTCGGAAAGCGGTCGAATACGCCCGCCGCCATCATGCGCACGACGTGCGTGCCGACCTCGACGCCGTAGCCCCACATCGCCGAATCCATGCCGTAATCCTGCAGCGGGCCCTTGAGCCCGTCGGACGCGGCGCGCGGGTGGATGTAGATGCAGGCGTCGAGCGCCTCGGCCGCCTCGAGCGCGGGCCAGAACTTCGGATCGTCGAGGTATTCGCCGTGCGTGTGGCTGTTCAAGATGAAGCCGTTGAGCTTCAGTTTGTTGATGGCGCGCTCCATTTCCTTCGCCGCGCGCTTCGGGCTTTGCGGCGCGAACGAGGCCAAGCCCGCGAAGCGTGTCGGGTGCTTGCGGCAGATCTCGGCCATGCGATCGTTCGCGAGCGCGGCGAGTTCGGTGGCCGTGTCGGCGTCGAACATCTGCACGCCCGGCGCCGTCAGCGAGAGAAGATGCATGTCGACGCCGAACTCGTTCATTTCCTTCAGGCGTCGATCCTCGGTGTCCAGCAGGCCGTCGAGGAAATTCAGCGTGCCGTATCCCGACTGTGTCCGTTTTCGCATCGTAGATGCCGGCGACCAGGAGCTTGTCGAGGCTCGAGGTCGGCCCACGCACGACGTCGCGCAGCGCGGCCGCCACCTCGGGTATGGACCATGCCTCCTCGGTCGCGATCTTTCTCATTTTGACGGCCATGGTCGACTCCTAAGTGGAAGAATTGGTGGATTGAAATGGGCTGCGCCGGCGCAACCAGAGCGCCGACAGGGCGGCGACGCCGAGCGGCACGATCGGCAACGCGAACAGGTGGCGCGCCTCCTTCATGCCAAGCAGCACGGCGATCGAGCCGACGAGCGGCCCCGCGACCGAGCCCAAACGGCCGACGCCGAGTGCCCAGCCCACGCCGCTGCTGCGAATCGAAGGAGCGTAACTCGCGCTGCCGGCGCCGTTGACCGCGTTCTGCGCGCCCGTGACGAAAAACCCCGCGGCGACGACGCCCGCGACCAGCACGATCGTCGAAGCGGATCCCCAGACCAGCATCGCCATCGTCACGCAGCCGATCAACGTGAATGAGGCGACTACGTGCCAGCCGCGCCGCTTGAGCATCAGGCTGGAGACGATGCCGCCCGCGACCCCGCCCCCCTGGTACGCCGCCCCGATCAGCGCGGCGACGCGCACCGAGTAGCCGCTCTGGCTCAAGAGCAACGGGATCCAGCCGCTCAGCAGGTAGATGCACATGAGGACCGCGGCGAAGATCAGCCAAATCGCGAGCGTTTGCCCCGCGAGCCCGTCGCGGAACAACGGCGCGGGTCCGGGCAGTCGGCCCAATTTGACCGCCGCTCGTTCACGGTGCGCGAGGTACGCCGGCGATTCCGGCAACGAGACTTGCAGCAGCGCGACGATCACGAGCGGCAGCACGCCGCCGACGATGAACATCGACCGCCAACCGTAATGCGCAATCAACACAGCCGCGGTCAAGCCCGCCAGCATGCCGCCGAAGGTGATGCCGATGCCGATCAATCCGGCCGCGGTCGCCTCGCTGCCTTTGCGTACGAGTTCGCTCGCGAGCGCGAGCGCGTTCGGCAGCACGCCGCCGAGGCCGAGCCCGATGAGGAATCGCAGGAGAACGAGCGCGGGGAGCGTCGTCGCCCACGCCGCCAGCAAGGAAAGCAGACCGTAGGCCGCGCAGCCGCCGATGATCAGCCGCTTCCTGCCGAAGCGGTCGCCGAGCGGCCCGATGAGCGCCGCGCCGAACAGCACGCCCAACAGGCTCGCGCTCAGCAACGGCCCGATGGCGGCGTTGGCGATACCAAAAGTCTTGACGATCGAGGGTGCCGCGAAATTCGCCGCCTGCAGATCGTAGCCTTCGGCGATGAGCGCCAGCGACAGCGCCGCGGTCGCACCCCATGGACGGGCGCCAATTCGATCGCCCGCCGTCATACCCGCCCCTGCATGCGCATCAGCCCCTCCCCTCGAGCTTCGAGCCCCGTGGACGAGGCTTCATTTGTCGGCAACAATATATGAACTAGAACGCGGGTTCCAGTATATCCCGGGCTTGCCGTTGCTTGACCGCTATGGAGGGCCTGCGTATCGTCCCGACCCGAATGGCGAGTCACCTCGAAATGGCGATCGATAAAGACTTGTCAGCACTCGAATTTATCCCCTTGAAGCAACCGCGACAGCGGCGCAGCCACGCCTCCTACGAGCGCATGCTCAAGGCCGCCGATCGGCTCCTCGCGGATCGCGATTTCGATTCGGTTTCCATCCGCGACCTGGCCGGCGTCGCCGGCTGTTCGGTCGGCAGCTTCTATCATCGCTTCGAGACCAAGGAGCGATTCTTCCAAACCCTGATCCAAGACATGATCGAGCGTCGGGAAGCGCAGGTGCGCGAGACCTTCGCGACGGTCGCGCTCGCGGATCTGCCCTCGTCGCTCGCGCGCGGCGCGCTGGCGAATCATCGCGCTTACAAGGGACTCCTGCGCTCGGTGATCAAGAAGCACCTCGAGGGCATGGGGAGCTGGGAACCGATCAGCCAGATGGGCCGCAGGATCATGACCCAATTCCGACGCCGCGTCGCCGAATCGAGGGGCGCCGAGTTGAGCCCGCTCGAGGCGGAGCGCATCGATTTTGCGTTCGTCTGGCTGTATGGCCTGCTGGCGAACAGCCTGCTCGGGCTGAACACCATCTTCGGCATGGAAACGGCGTTCTTCGAAGAAGAAGCCGTCAGGGCGTTCACGCAGGCGATCGAGCGCGCGTTGCGGCGCGACGCGGAGCATTGAGCGGACACGATTCCACACGCAATCCCCACCTGGAACGACACATGCAAGCACCTCGTCGAAGAACTCAACACGGAAGGCTACGCCATCGTCCGCGGATTCCTGTCGCCGCCGGAAGTCGCCGAGATCGGCGCCGAGGTCGACAAGCTGTACGCGGAGGGAGTCAGCCACCACGCGACCTATCGCGACAAGAACGTCCTGTTCGAGGTTCTGAACGACCCGAAGGCCAAGCGGCGCGTACTATTGCAGGCGCATTGGACCGCGTGGCTCAACCCGCTGATGGAGCGGATGCGCCGCAGCGAGAAGTATTTCCGGGTGCTCGCACCATTTCTGGGTGCCGACATCAAGCAGATCACGCACCAGCTCCATTGGAAGCCGCCCGGCGCCAAATATACGTTCTACCGGTTTCATCAGGACGCTCGCTTCCGCGAAGGCAGCGTCAAGGATTTCCAGTACCTGAACAGCACGGTCACGACCGGCCTCGCGATCGATCGGCAGACGGTGCAGAACGGCGCGCTTCGGGTCATTCCGCGCAGCCATCGGCTCGGGTATCTCGGCCTGTCCGACGACGGGCCCATCATGGTGGGCCAGACTCAGGACGAGGAACTGCGGCGCGCGGGCTTGGATCCCGCCAATATCGTGACCTGCGAAATGGAGCCGGGCGATCTGCTTCTGTGGACATTGTTCACGGTCCACGGATCCGCGCCGAATGTCAGCGACTACGATCGGCGATTCATGATCAACAGCTACGTGCGGGCCGCCGACAGTGATCGCGGCGAGTGGGCCTTTCGCGGCGGCGAGTCGACCCCGCTGGGCGCGGAGCCGGAAATCTGCAAGTACGAGCAGCTCCGCGAGCGGCCGGGCCCGTTCTACATCGACGCCGACTGGACCGAAGAGAGCCGGGCGCCGGCCGCCGGCCTGAACTTCGCCGGGGACGGTCAGGCGTCCGCGACGGCGGCGTTGCGCAACGCCGCCGCGCGCAGCGACCTCGCGATTCCAGCCGCGGCGAGAAAGTAATGCGCGCACGCCCAGGCGAAGAACAGGATCGTCACCAGCAGCCCGCGTCGCGTCGCCTGCGCGAGCGCGCTCGCGCAGGCGGACTTCAAGGCGATCGTCGCGGTCGGAAGCGCCGCGCCGCCGGGACAGCTGGCGGCGAACCCGTGAAACTGCGCCGGCGCGAATCGGTCGATCATCCAGCCCGTGAACAAGGGTCCACCGCCGAGCGCGATCACGTTCAAGCAGATGTACAAAACCGCCGTCGCCGTGGCGCGACGGCGCCTGATCGACCACGTTTTGCACCACGCCGAACGTGGGTCCGAGCGAGGCGTATTGGCACAAGCCGGCGATGGACAGCAATCCCGTCGCCATCCTCCAGTCGCGCTGTAGAACCGCGGCCAGGTAGAACGGGACGGCGGCGATGCCGCCGATCGCGGGCACCAGCGCATACCATCGGCATCGCGCTGGGCGAGAAAGTCGGCAATGAAGCCGCCCGCAAAGATGCCGATGCCGACGGCGACACCGCCGGACAGCCCGGCGATGACCCCGATCGTCGCGTAGTCGAGTGCGAAGGCGCGGCTGAAGTAAGGCGGAATGAAGGCGTAGAAGCCGTACGCCGCGAACCCGCCGATGGTCACGCCCAGGACCATGTTGAGAACGGGCCAGTCGAGCAGCAGCGAGCTCGCGACGGCGCGCACCTCGGCCCACTCCGCGCGCAATGAAAACGGCACGGGCAACACGGCGGACGCACCGGATCATCGCCACCGGCGCGACCGCGGCTCCGATGGACCGCGAGGCGGCTCGCGAACGATCGCCTTGATCAGAACCGCGACGACGATGCCCGGCAACCCGACCATCGCACAGGCGGCGCGCCAACCCAGATGCTGCGCGACATAGCCTCCGCCGACGGCGGCCGCGACGTAACCGAGAGAGATGCCGACCGAGTAGACCGACAACGCCGAGCTGCGCCGCGACGGCTCGAAATAATCGGAGATCAGCGAGTGCGCCGGCGGCGAGCAGCCGGCTTCCGCGACCCCCACGGCCGCTCGGATCAACAGCAATTGCGCGAACGTTCGCGCCGCGCCGCAAAGCGCGGTCAGACCCGACCAGAGCAACATCGCGGCGGTGAGGATATCGACCCGGCTGCGCCGCTCGGCGAGGCGCGCAATGGGAATGCCGCCGAACGCATAGAGCATCGCGAATGCCGTGCCGCCCAGCAGCCCCAACTGCGTGTCGGAGAGATCGAGATCGACCTTCATCGATTGGCCGATGATCGAGATGATGGTCCGATCCATCGAGTTGAACGTGTAGGCCGCCATGAGCAGCAGCGTCACGACACGCTTGTACGACTCGGAGTATCGGACGACGACGTTCGCATCACCCTGCCCGCGACCCAGCATGCGCATATCCCGCTCCCTCGTGCCGTCTGCCCCGTGGACCGGGCCGTGCGTGCGCGAAACGATAATCGAACCGCGCACGGGTTCCAGCGTTTCCAGGCCTCGGCGCGACCGCGGCTTGGTTTACACTCGCGCGCTATGTCCCCAGCTGCCGCCGGCCGGAACCCGCACATCGACTTCCTGCGCGGAGTCTCGATCTTTTGCGTGCTCTGCCTGCATTTCACGCTCGCCTATCGATTCACGGCGAGTCCGCTCGCCGCCGTGTTCAGCAGGGCGCAGCTCGAGACCATTTTTTTCAACGGCAACTTCGGCGTCACGATGTTCTTCGTGATTTCGGGCTTTCTGATCACCGCGAATTCGCTCGCCCGCTGGGGCGAGCCGCGCAACGTCGATTGGCGGGCCTTCTACGTGCTGCGCCTTGCGCGCATCATGCCCTGCCTGGTCGCCGTGCTCGCGATCATCGTGACCCTCGGCCTGCTCGGCGTGCCGAATTTCACGAACACCGGCGGCGGCCACGCCTTGCCGGCATCGTTCTTCCTGATCGCCGTGGCGTCCGTGCTGAGCTTTTGGCACAACGTGCTGATGGAGTCGGTCGGCTATTTCAACTACTGCCTCAACATCTACTGGTCGCTGTCCGTCGAGGAAGTCTTTTATCTGGCGCTGCCGATCGTGTTCCTCACCGTCCGCCGGATCAGCCTCATTTCGATCTTGTGTCTCGCGCTGATCGCGTACGGACCGATCTACCGCGGCCGGCATGCGGACGATGAGCTTTACTTCATGTACGGTTATTTCGCCTGCTTCGATGCGATCGCCTTCGGCTGCCTGACGGCGATTCTGGCGCGCAAGGTTTCACCCTCGCCGCGCTCGAGCCTCGCGTTGCGGGTCGCGGCCGGCCTCGTCATGGCAATCGTTTATTTTCGCGGCATCGACGGCCACGAGGTGTTCGGTTTTTCGCTGCTCGCTCTCGGCACGGCGGTCTATCTGCTGGGGTCGGCGCACTCCGGCTCCGCGAACCGGCGCGCTCGGGCGCCGGGCTGGGTGGTGCGCTGGATGGGGCAACATAGCTACGAGTGTTACCTGTTCCACATCGTCGTGCTGGCGCTGATGCGCAACCTCATCGCGCCGGGACAGCTCGGCTACGCCGCGTGGCTGCCGTGGATGGTTCTGTTCCTCGTGACGACCGGGATCGTCGCGGCGCTCGTGTCGCGAGCGATATCGGACCCGGCGAATGCGGCGATTCGGCACTGGTATTGGCGGAGGCGGTGAAGTCGGCGGGCCGCGCAGGGTGCGCGCCGATTCCTCTCATAGATCGATCTCGACCACGCCATCCGGCGCCGCCGCCCGCGATGGCAGAGGATCAGCGCTTCCTGGCGCTGCTTTTTCGACAACACGAAGTCGCGGTGTTCGACCTCGCCTGCAACCAAACCGCACTTGCACACTCCGCATAAGCCATCGGCACACTTCACATCGACCCTGAAGCCATGCTCGTTGAGCACGTCCGCGGCGGTCTTGTCCGCGGGCACGGGAATGTCCCGTCCCGACCTCGACAGGCGCAACGTGAACGGATGATTCTCGTAATCAGGGATTTCAGGCACCGAGAAATATTCGAGATGCCGCGCCTCGTCACGGAAACCCTGGCGCTCGGCCGCTGCAATGACCGCGCTCATGTAGCGGTCGGGGCCGCAGGCATAGACGTGCCAGCCGTCTTCATACCCCGATAGAACGGCGTCGAGGTTGGCGCGCCCGCCCTCGTCGGAGAAATGTAGGTTCACGCGGTCACTAAAGGCCGCGGCCACGAGGTCGTCGAGATAACCCGCACCCGAACGAGACTTCGCTGAATAGTGCAGCTCGAAATCGGCGCCGATCCCGTGCAGGCGGTGCGCCATCGCGATCATCGGCGTGATGCCGATGCCCCCGCCCATCAGAAATGTCTTCTTCGCCGTCTCGTCGAGCGGGAAATGATTGATCGGCTTGGAGATGAATACCTGGCCGGCGCCTTCGTTGAAGATGCGGTGCATCAGCTTGGAGCCGCCCTTGCCGTGATCCTCGCGCAGCACTCCGATCTCGTATCTCGAGCGGTCGGCGGGATCGCCGCAAAGAGAGTACTGACGAAGGAATTCCGGTGCGACGACGATGTCGATATGCGCGCCCGCCGTCCACTGCGGCAGGGGCGACCCGTCGAGAGACGCGAGTTCGTACTTGGTCACGTCCGCGGTCATCTTGACGGCCTTGCGCACTTCGACACGGATCACCGGCGCATCGCCTTCGATATGGTATTCGTGCGCAAGGCCATCCGTCGCGCCGCGCGAAATCCGCGCCTGGTACTCTCGTGCCGTGATCATCGCCTGATAGGCTTCGATGCCCTTTTCCCGTTCCATGGGAAACGGGAACGGCCAGGGATGCGGCGCCAGGTTCGCCGGATAGACGGCGAGCGTCTGCTCCTCGTACCGGAGTTCGAGATCCTTTTGCAGGTCGCGGGCATTGACCTTGTGCCGCGTCGGCCGGTAGCCCCCGTCCTCCCCGATCTCGAGATCCCACCACCATTTCTTGAGCGGGTTGATCCCGCCATTGCCCAACGCATCATCAAGCCTCGCCAAAGCCGGCGCGGCGGCAGGCACGTTCATTGCCGCCCAGCGGAACGGCGCTTCGGCGAACAGACCTTCGAGGTTCCACGGGCAGGTCTTCATGCAGCGCCCGCACATGGCCCCGCCCGCCGTGGTGATGCGATAGGTGGCGCATTTCTGGCTATCGGACTTCCAGATTTCGTAGCCGTTGAACATCAGTTTCGGGCCGGCCGTGATGGCGCCGGATGGACACTCTCGCGCGCACTTGTTGCAGCCTTCGCAGAAGCGCTGCAGCCCGAAATCGATCGGCCTGTCATGGGCAAGTGGCATATCCGTCGTCACCACGCCGGATTTCAGCCGCGGGCCGAGATAGGGATTGAGGATGACTTCCCCGATCCGACTGACCTCGCCAAGCCCGGACAACAACAACAGGGGCGGTTGCAACACTTCCCCGTCGAGCACCGTATGCGCCTTGGCGGAATATCCCAGTTTACGGATTTGACTGGCGATGACCCCGCCGATGAGCGAGAAACGCAGATAGGCTCGCATCGACTGCGCGGCCGAGATCCAGTCGTCTCCCGAGGCCCCTTCCATCGTCTCGTAGCCCTGGTCGATGATCATCGAGATGGCCTGGTCGTGCGGTGGATCGATGGGTTCGCCGACCGCGTCATGCGAATACCAGGTCCACTGCGGACAGCGCGATATCCCGACCGCATCCGCCCCGAGAAAGTAGGATGCCGCCTTGATGTTTTCGGCGTTGCGCGCCGCGTCGCGCGCCGTCGCGGAAATTTCGGGCGCCGGCGCCCCGCCCTGCAGCAGCACGAAGGCGCCCAGCGCTCGCCGCTGCGCCATCGACGGTGCGGCCTTGCGCGCATAGTGCCCGTTCTTCGCGCCCTCCTGCACGGCCTTGCCCATGTCGCCGAATTGGGCGCGGGCGAACATGTCTGTTCGCTTGGGCACGCGCGGCACCCGCGCCTCGTCGATGAAGGTGGTCGGCTGCTCGACGCGCTTCAGCCTCTCGAAGGGATGCGCGCCGTCGGCGTAGCGTCGATGCGCGTAAGGATCGCGATTGCTCGCGCTCTTGGCGAAGCCCATGCCCAGCCACCAAGCCGGCCCCTTGGTCCGGAACCAGGGCTGTTCGGCGAGCGGCGCCAAGGCCATGTCGGGCGCCAAGATGAACTCCGTGGTGACCGCGGCAACGCCGAAGCGCGTGCCGATATAAGGGGCGGTGAGTTTGCCGTCTTCCACCGTCGCCAAGCCCGCTGCGACCGCAAGCCGATGGAGATCGACATCCGAGGAGGATCCGGTGTGGGCGCGTGCGTCGAATCCGAGAAGCCTGAGATAGTTGGCGATCACCACCGCCGTCTCGGATGCGCGCAGGCAGGCCCTGGCTTCCTGCGCGCCCATCAGCCATTCGGATCCCGGCTCCTCGGCAACTGGGTCGCGCGGGAACTCGTAGAGATAAACGATCGCGTGGCCATGCCCGTCGATGGACGTCGCCGGCGCCTCCATGCTCTCCTTGAGGTCCGCCATGATCAGGTCGATGCCGGACGCCAGGGTCTTGGTCTGCCGGGTGCGCAAGGCTTCCGCCAAGCGGCCGATGTCGGGATTGCGCAAGGGTCGGTGCAGTTGCGCGCCGTTGGGCAGCGCGCAGGCGCCGACCATCGAGGCGTCCGAGAAATAGCCGAACGCCTTGAGGTGGTCGGCCCGTTCCCTTGGATCGTCCGGACACGCGGATCGCGCCTTGCTGACGAGACCAACGCGGATCGCGTCGAGCATCGCCTGATATTCGCTCATGGCATTGACGATGCTTAGGGGCGCTTCGGGACGCCGAAACGACACGGGCGTCATGCGCGGAATCGTCTCCAGGTTCGGCGCACTCCGGAGACGAGCCAGCCGTTCGAGCGGGTAAGGGCCGAGATGCATCGGCCGTCGCTTGCTGGAAAAGAACCGGATCGTCATTCGATTCGGTGACTTCTCGATATTTTCGCGAAATTGGTGGGCCGTGTAGGGATCGAACCTACGACCAATTGATTAAGAGTCAACTGCTCTACCAGCTGAGCTAACGGCCCAATTTCAACCAAGCGCGATCCTGCGCTGCCTTCAATCCCCGACTCATTCCCTAAAGTGGGGTGGACGACGGGACTCGAACCCGCGACGGCCGGAATCACAATCCGGGGCTCTACCAACTGAGCTACGTCCACCATCGTCGTCGTACCCCCCGACTCGAGGTGGCGCGCCCGGCAGGAATCGAACCTGCAACCCTCGGCTTAGAAGGCCGATGCTCTATCCGGTTGAGCTACGGGCGCCCTGGTCGGGGCAGAGGGATTCGAACCCCCGACCCTCTGCTCCCAAAGCAGATGCGCTACCAGACTGCGCTATGCCCCGCCGACAAATACCCTACCCGGCACGCCCGCCCGCCGGTCATACCCGGCTCGGGGACGCGAATCATACGAGTCGGGCGCTGGCGCGTCAATTTGCCGCCGATAGTGTGCGAGAATTCGCCGCCCGACGCACTTCCCGAAGGAATTCGATGTCCGCGCAACTGATTGACGGCAAAGCCATTGCGGCCAAGTTCAAGGCCGAAATTCGCGATCAGGTGGAGCACATGCGCGCCCGCGGCCTGCGCCGCCCCGGCCTCGCGGTCATCATGGTCGGCGACAATCCGGCCTCGGCGGTCTATGTACGCAACAAGCGCAAGGCCTGCGCCGAATCCGGCATCCACTCGGTCGCGCACGATCTGCCGTACTCGACGACGCAAGCCGAGCTCGTGCAGTTGATCGAGTCGCTGAACCGCGATCCCGCGATCGACGGGATATTGGTGCAGCTGCCGCTGCCGCAGCACATCGAGCAGAGCCTGATCATCGAAAAAATCGACCCGACGAAGGATGTCGACGGCTTTCACCCGTTCAACGTCGGCAGGCTCGCGCTGCGCGTGCCCCTGATCCGGCCGTGCACTCCGTACGGCGTCACCAAGCTGATCGAACACGTCGGCATCTCGCCGAAAGGCCGGCATTGCGTCGTCGTCGGCGCATCGAACATCGTCGGCCGGCCGATGGCGCTCGAACTCTTGCTGATGGGCGGCACGGTGACCGTCTGTCACCGCTTCACGGGCGAACTCGAGCCGTACGTCGAGCAGCGCCGACATCCTCGTCGTCGCGGTCGGCCGTCCCGGCATCATCCGCGGCGAATGGATCAAGCCGGGCAGCGTCGTCATCGACGTCGGCATGAACCGCTCGCCCGACGGCAAGCTCGTCGGCGACGTCGACTTCGACGGCGCCATGAAGCGCGCGGCCTGGATCACGCCGGTTCCCGGCGGCGTCGGGCCGATGACGGTCGCGATGCTGATGAAGAACACGCTCGAAGCGGCGGCCGGGCGCCTCGAGCGCTTGACGATCAGGCGCGCCGCCACTGCGTGACGCCGCCCGGCTTGTCCTCGATGAGGACTCCGGCCGCGGCGAGCTGCTCGCGTATCCGGTCGCCCTCGGCGAAGTTCTTCGCCGCCCGCGCCGCGCGCCGCGCCTCGACGAGCGCGTCGATGTCCCGGTCGGCGAGCGCCGAGGCGCCCGCGCCGCGCTTCAAATAGGCGCCGGGATCCTGTTGCAATAGCCCGAGCGTGCGCCCGATCTTGCGCATCGTCGCCGCCGCATCGGCGGCCTCGGCGTCGTGCTTCGCGGCCTTCGCGGAATTGAGGCTCCGCGCGACCCCCTGCAGCACCGCGAGCGCCACGGGCGTGTTGAAGTCATCGTCCATCGCGCACTCGAATTCCTCGAGCGCCGCGGCATCGGCGCTGCCGCCGGGCGCCGCGCCCTCGAGCGCACGGTAGAGGCCGAGCAGCGTCTCGTCGGCCTGCGCCAGCTGCGCTTGCGAATAGTTGATCGGGCCGCGGTAATGGCTGCTGATGAGAAACAAGCGCAGTACTTCGGGGTCGCGCAAGGTCGCGAGCACGTCGCGCACCGTGAAGAAGTTGCCGAGCGACTTCGACATCTTCTCGTCGTTGATGCGCACGAAGCCGTTGTGCATCCAGACGTTGACGAACGGCGTGCCGCAGGCGGCCGAGGACTGCGCGATCTCGTTCTCGTGGTGCGGGAACTTCAGGTCCATGCCGCCGCCGTGCAGGTCGAAATGGCAGCCGAGCAGGCTCGTGGACATCGCCGAGCACTCGATGTGCCAGCCGGGCCGTCCCGAGCCCCACGGCGAGTCCCACGCGGGCTCCCCCGGCTTCGCCGTCTTCCACAGCACGAAATCCAGCGGATCGTGCTTCGCGTCCTCGACCTGCACGCGCGCGCCGGCGCGCAGATCGTCGATCTTCTTGCCCGACAGCCGGCCGTAGTCGGCGAAGCGGCGCACCGAGTACATCACGTCGCCGTTGCCGGCGACGTAGGCGTAGCCCTTGCGCGATCAGCGTCTCGATCATCGCGACGATCTCGCCGATATACTCGGTCGCGCGCGGCTCCAGATCCGGCGCATCGAGCCCCAGCGCCGCGCAATCCTCGTGCATGGCCGCCGCGTAGCGCCGCGCGAGCGCCGACCAGTCCTCGCCGTTCGCGGCGGCGCGCTCGATGATCTTGTCGTCGATGTCCGTGATGTTGCGCACGTACGTGAGCTTCAAGCCCTGCGAGCGCAGATAGCGCTGCACGAGATCGAACACGCAGAGCATGCGCGCATGGCCGAGGTGGATGTGGTCGTAGACCGTGATGCCGCAGACGTACATGCGCGCTTCGCCGGCCTTGATAGGCTTGAATTCCTCTTTCGCGCCGGTCAGGGAGTTATGGATTTTGAGCATGGGATTCCAGGCGCCGCCGGGCGGTCTCGATTCCGATCACCTTGAGGAGCGGCGCGAGCTCCGGCCCGTGCGTCTGCCCGGTGAGCGCGAGCCTGAGCGGCATGTACAGGTCCGCGCCCTTGCGGCCCGTGCGCTCGGCGATCAGCTTCGTCAGGCGCTTCGAGTCGGTGCCGGCCTCGGCGAGGGCCGCGGCGGCCGCGAAGAAGAACGCCGGCCCCGCGGCCGCGACGATGCGCCGCTCGTCTTCGCCGAGCGGCGGCAGCTCGCCTTTGACGACGGCGATCCACGGCGCGGCGTCCGCCGGCAGCACGACGTTGTGGCGGACGAACTCGGCGAACGCCGCGCCGTCGCCGACGTTCAGCCAGGCGCCGATCTCGGCGGCGGACATGCGCGCGAGCGTCTCCTTCTGCCAGTGCACGAGCTGCGATTCCTCGAAGCGCGCCGGCGCCTTGCCGAGATGTTCCGGCCGGAAGTGCGCGGGAAATTCCGCCGGCGCGAGCCAGCCGTCGACGTCGCCGGTGTGGCCGAGCCTGAACAGGTGATTCAAGAGCGCCGCGCCGAGGAAGCCGCGCTCGCGGAATTCCTGCACGCTCGTGCTGCCGTGGCGCTTCGACAGCGGCGCGCCGTCGGCACCGACGAGCAAGCCGACATGGCCGTAACTCGGCCGCCGCAGTTGCAGCGCGTCGAGGATCAGGAGCTGGCGCGGCGTGTTGGTCAAGTGATCGTCGCCGCGCAGCACGTGCGTGACGCCCATGACCGCGTCGTCGACCGCGTTGCAGAAGAAGAACGAGGCGGTGCCGTCCTCGCGGCGCACGATGAAATCGCCGATGTCCGCGAGCTGAAAGCGCTGCGCGCCGTGCACCACGTCGACGAATTCGACCTCGCCCTCGCGCGGCACCGCGAAGCGCAGCGTGGGCTCTCGCACCCTGCGCCTCGCGCGCGCGGCGCTCGTGGATGGGACAGCGCCCGGCAAGTACCCGCGTAGCGCGGCGGCTTGCCCGCCATGCGCTGCAGCTTGCGCGACAACTCCAGTTCCTCCGCCGTGCAGTAACAGGGATATACGACCCCCTGCGCCTCGAGCCGCGCGTACAGCCCGGCGTAGAAGCCGCCGCGCTCCGACTGCGCATAGGGCGCGGACGGCCCGCCGACGTCGGGGCCTTCGTCCCATTCGAGCCCGAGCCAGCGCAGTTCGGCGAGCAACTCGTCGCGGAAACGCGTCTGACTGCGCTCGACATCCGTGTCCTCGATGCGCAGAATGAAGCGGCCGCCGCTCTTGCGGGCCCACAGATAGCTGAAAAAGGCGGTGCGCGCATTCCCCAGGTGCACGGAACCTGTGGGACTCGGCGCGAACCGAGTGACGGCAAGTGGTGTCATAACCGAAGATTGTACCTAAGTTTAAGCGGGACCCTGGACCATGAAACGACTTCTTCTGTGCATACTTTTCGCGGCAGCGGCGCCGGCGTGCGGCGCGGCCGCCACGACCCCCGAAGGATCCCGGCCCGAAGTGCGAGTCGAGACCTCGATGGGCAACTTCACGATCGAGCTGAATCCCGACCGCGCGCCGTTGACGGTCGCCAATTTCCTCAAATACGTCGATCAGGGGCAATACACGAACACGCTGTTTCACCGCGTGATCGCGAACTTCGTGATTCAGGGCGGCGGCTACGACACGAATGACAAGCTGAAGCCGGCACCGATCAAGACCTTCAACGAGTCGGGCAACGGCCTGACGAACCAGCGAGGCACGGTCGGCCTCGCGCGCGCGGTCGATCCGCACAGCGGCGACTGCCAGTTCTACGTGAACCTGTACGACAACAGCGAACTCGACCCGAGCGAGGCACGCTGGGGCTATGCCGTGTTCGGCAAGGTCGTGCAAGGCATGGACGTCGTCGACGCGATCGGCAACGTCGCGACCGGCGCGCAAGGCCCGTTCAAGCAGGACGCGCCGGTGAAGCCGGTGGTCATCGAGCGCATCGTCCGCGTCGACGAGTCCCTCGTAGAGCCCGCGGTCCCGACGGTTCACGCGTGGCGACCCTGTTCATCTCGGATTTGCATCTCGACGCCGCGCATCCGGCCATCACCGGGCAGTTTCTCTCCTTTCTGCGCGCCGATGCGGCCGCGGCCGACGCGCTCTACATCCTCGGCGACTTGTTCGAATCGTGGATCGGCGACGATGCCGTCGATGCGGCGCAGAGCGAGGTCGTCGGCGCGCTGCGCGCGCTCGAGGAGCGCGGCGTGCCGTGCTTCGTCATGCGCGGCAATCGCGACTTCCTGTTCGGCGAACGCTTCGAGGCGGCGAGCGGCGCGGTTCTCATCGAGGACCCGATCGTCCTCACGCTCCACGGCCGGCGCGTGCTCGTCATGCACGGCGACGCCCTCTGCACCGACGACCGCGCCTACCAGCGCCTGCGCGCAACGGTCAGGGATCCCGAATGGCAGCGGCGCTTCCTGGACGTTGCCGGCGGACGACCGGCGCGCGCTCGCCGGGGCGGCGCGCGCCGGCAGCCGCGCGCACACCGCCGCGATCGAGTACGCGATCGCCGACGTCAACCCGGACAGCGTCGCGGCGGCGCTGCGCGCCGCGGATGCCGACATCCTGTTGCATGGCCACACCCACCGGCCGGCCGTGCACCGTTTCGAGGTCGACGGGCGCGCGCGCACGCGGATCGTGCTCGGCGACTGGTACCGCCAAGGCAGCGTGCTGCGCTGGGATCGCTCGGGCTACGAGCTGTGCGTGCTGCCGCGAGGCGCCGCCGCCGGCGTCGGCGGCGGCCCCGAGTGAAAGCGGAACACGGGATCCGGCTCCGTGATCAACGACGCCTCGGCGCGCGCGAACTCCTCGATGCGCCGTCGATCGACACCCCGGCACGCGCCGCGGCCCGCTGTGCGAGGTCGAGATAGACCCTGAAGTGCCGCGCTTCGGCCTTGTGCAGCCCCGCGAACAAGGCGTCCAAAGGCGCGCCGATCACGGGCGCGAGCGCCTCGAACCGCTCGCAGGAACGCGCTTCGATGAAGGCGCCGGCGATCATCAGGTCGATCTCGCGCTCAGGCTCGGTGTGTGCGACGAGACGCCGCAGCCCCGCGGCATAGCGCCCCGGCGCCAAGCGCCGCGGCACGATGCCGAGGGCGCGCGCCAGCTTCGCGACTTGCTCGTAGTGACGCAGTTCCTCGCGCGCGAGCCGCGACAGGCGGTCGGCGAGATCCAGGTCCTCGGCATACGCGAACATCAGCGCGAGCGCGGTGGATGCGGCCTTCTTTTCGCAGTTGGCGTGATCGACGACGAGGATGTCGCGCGCGGCGCAGGCCGCCTCGATCCAGGCCGGCGGCGTCGCGGCGCCGAGCAGCGCATGCGCCGCCGGTGCCCCGGAGGCGCTCATGCTCCCGCCTCGAGCGCCGCGACCGCGTCGAGCAGCGCGCGCGCCGACTGGTAGCGGTCGCGCGGGTCCTTCGCGAGCAGCCGCGAGAGGAATCTGTCGTAAGCCATCAATTGCGGCGCGAGCGCCGGCGGCTCCGTGCGCTTGTGCTTGTAGATCACCTCCATCGCGGAGGCGTCCTTGAACGGCTTCTGCCCGGTGAGCATCTCGTAGAGGATCACGCCGAGGCTGTAGAGGTCGCTGCGCTCGTCGATGGGTTCCGCGTGGCCCTGCTCCGGGCTCATGTAGTACGGCGTGCCGAAGATTTCCCGCGCGCCCGTGAGTTCCACCTCGGACGCGTTCGCCTTCGCCAGCCCGAAATCGATGAGGCACAGCGAGCCGTCGTCGCGCAGCATGATGTTCGCCGGCTTCAGGTCCCGGTGCAGCACGCCGACCGCATGGATCGCCTCGAGCGCGCTCGCGATCTGCGTGAGGTAGTCGAGCGCCTCGGCCGCGGACAGCGGCGTCTTCATGCGCTGGCGCAGGTCCCCGTCCGGGAAATGCTCCATCGCGATGTAGGCGTGGTCGTCGGCGACCCCGAGGTCGAAGATCCGCACGATGTGCTCGTGCCTGAGGCCGGCGACGATTTCGTATTCCTGGAGGAACCGGTCGAAGCTCACGATGCGCTCGGAGACGTCCGGCACCTGGTTGAACACCTTGAGCACGACGACGCGGCCCGCGCGTTCGCTCTCCGCGAGATAGATCGAGCACATTCCGCCGGTGCCGACGGTCTTGATGCAGCGATGCCCGCGGATCATGACCGACCCGAAACGGTAGCGCCGGTCGTAGTCCGGCTGCGTCCGCCGCTGCGCGAGCGCCTGGCGGTGTTCGCGCGAGGCGTCCGCGAGCGCGCGCCTGAGCGCGTCGCGGTCAATTTTCCTGCCGTATACCGGGTGGAGGCCGTCCACGGACCGCGGGCGCCGGCGCGGGTTGCGGTTCGAGCGCGACGAACACGACCGGCGCGAACTCGGGCCGTGCGCACAGCTCCTCGGCGAGCCTGCGCAGCTCCGCGGTCGGAGTTGCCGCGGCGATCACCACCGCGTCGAAGCCGGCGGCCGCGAATTCCGGCTCGAACGGCGGATCCTCGCCGATGCGGGACTCGACGATCGCCGCATCGGGCCATTCGATTTCGATGTGCTTGCGGACGAGCAGCCGCTGCTCTGCGCGCGCGGCCATGACCAAAAACCGCAGGCTCATCGGCGCACCGTCACGCGTGCGCGCGTCAGACGGCGCGAACGGGCTTCGGTCCGCGGCCGGCCGTGTCGCGGCGCTGCTGCTTGGCGGCGTCCGAGCGCTCGTGCTGCAGCCGCGCCAGGTATTCCGGGGTGACGTCGCCGGTCACGTATTCGCCGGAGAAGCACGAGGTGTCGAAGCGCTCGATCTTCGCGTTGTCGTGCCGCACCGCGTGCACGAGGTCGTCGAGATCCTGGTAGATGAGCCAGTCGGCGCCGATGATCGCGCGCACTTCCTCGTCCGTATGTCCGGCGGCGACCAGCTCGGAGGCCGCCGGCATGTCGATGCCGTAGACGTTCGGATAGCGCACCGGCGGCGCGGCGGACGCGAAATAGACCTTCTTCGCGCCGGCCTCGCGCGCCATCTCGATGATCTGCGCGGAGGTCGTGCCGCGCACGATCGAGTCGTCGACCAGCAGCACGTTCTTGCCGCGGAATTCCAGGTCGATCGCGTTCAGCTTGCGGCGCACGGATTTCTGGCGCTGTTCCTGGCCCGGCATGATGAAGGTGCGGCCGATGTAGCGGTTCTTGATGAAGCCTTCGCGATACTTGACGCCGAGCAGTCTGCGCCAGCTGCAGCGCGCTGGTGCGGCTGGTGTCGGGAATCGGGATGACGACGTCGATGTCGTGGCCGGGCGTTCGCGCTTGATCTTCTCGGCGAGCTGCTCGCCCATGCGCAGGCGCGCCTGGTACACCGAGATGTTGTCGATGATGGAATCGGGGCGCGCGAAATAGACGTATTCGAAGATGCACGGCGTGTGGCGGGTCGCGGCGACGCAGGCTTGCGCGTAGAAGCGGCCCTGCTCGTCGATGAACACCGCCTCGCCGGGCGCGACGTCGCGCACCAGCTTGAACGACAGCATGTCGAGCGCGACGCTCTCGGAGGCCAGCATGTATTCCGTGCCTTCGGCGTTTCGCGCTTGCCCAGCACCAGCGGGCGGATGCCGTGCGGGTCGCGGAAGCCGAGCACGCCGTGGCCGATGATCATGGCGACCACCGCGTAGCCGCCGCGGCAGCGGCGGTAGACCGCGTTCACGGCGGCGAAGATGTCGGCCGGCGTCACGCGCGGCGTGCCGACGCGCTGCAGCTCGGAGGCGAACACGTTGAGCAGCACCTCGGAATCGGAGCGGGTGTTGAGGTGGCGCCGATCCTCGCGCACGAGGACTTCGGCGAGCTCGGCGCGCGTTGGTCAGGTTGCCGTTGTGCGCGAGGCAGATGCCGTACGGCGCGTTGACGTAGAACGGCTGCACCTCGGTCGCGCTGTCGCAGCCGGCGGTCGGATAGCGCACATGGCCGATGCCCGACGTTGCCCTGCAGCTTGAGCCATGTGCTTCTGCTGGAACACGTCGCGCACGAGCCCGCGAGCCCTTGCGCAGAAGAGCTCGCCGCCCTCGGCGGTCATGATGCCCGCGGCGTCCTGGCCGCGATGCTGCAGGACGGTCAGCGCGTCATAGATCCGCTGGTTGACCGCTTCGACCCGACGATACCGACGATGCCGCACATCAAAGACCTCCGGTCCAATGGACGTCGACCGCGCTCAATCGCCCGCGCTTGCGCCAAGCTGCCCCGGTCTCCCCGACCATCGCGCGAAGCCGATCGCCGATCAGTTCGCCGTACGGGATCAGGGTGGACCGATTCCACCAGGTCTCGCGATTCAAATGCAGCAATTCACCGCAAATCACGAGCAGCCCCACGAACACGACGCCGCGCAACGCGCCGAACAGCACGCCGACCGCCCGGTCGACCGCGCCCAAGCCGGCGCTGCGCATCAAATAGCTCGACAAGGCGCCGATCACGGCGCCGGCCAACAGCATGGCGAGGAACACCGCGAGCCGCGCGACCCAGGGCCGCACCGCCGGCAGCGCGAGATACCCGCCGAGATGCGGCTCGACATCCGGACCGAACAACCACGCGGCATACAGGCCGCCGATCAGGAACGCCAGAGAGACCGCCTCGCGCACGAAGCCGCGGATCAAGCCGCTCGCCATCGAGACGACCACCACGAGCAGAATCACGATATCGGCACCGTTCACGCCGTCATCCTTTCTTGGTCACGAATGAGCCGAACTCAAGGTCAGCGTCGAAGACGCGATAGTCTACCCGAGCGCGGCCGCCTTGACGTGAAGCCCCGGTCACAAACGCGGATGGCCTCAATGGCCCGGCGACACGACGCTCGCCGCTTGCCTCGAGGCTTTGAGCCTTGCAACCGCCGCGAGCGCCGCCGCGCGGTCGGCATACGGGCCGATCCGCACGCGATGCCGCATCGACGAGCCCGCCCCGACCGAGGACAGGTAGGCCGGGTAGCCCTTCGACTTCCACTGTTTCATGAGCTTTTCCGCATTCGCCTTGCTCTCGAAGCTGCCGAGCTGCACGATCCAAGCGCCACGCTTGCCGTCCAGGGCCGGCAGTCGCGCGCGGCCGGCGCTTTGGCGGCCGGCGCCTTCGCCGCGGGCGCCTCGATCGCGGGCATCGTCGCCGGCGGCGCCTTCGCGGCCGCGACGCCCGCCGGCGTGGCGGTAACCGCCGGTGCAGCGGCTGGGCGGCGGGGTCGCGGGCGATGCGGGTCGCGGGCGGCGCCGCGGCCGGGGGCAAGGTACCGGCCGGCGACGCGCCCTGCGACCGGCCAGGGCCGAGGCCTCGACGTTTCCGTTCAGGTCGACGCGGACCGTGCGCATCGGTTCCGGCACAGCGGCCGTCGGCAGAATCGCGCGGCTTACCCTGGGATGGACCCGGGCGGGACCGGACAGCAGTTCCGGTACGACCAGCACGACGATCGCGACCAGGATCGCGGCGCCCACCATACGCTCTTTGACGCGACGCTCCATGCTCGTTCAGTCCGCCTCTCACCCGACTCCGCTAGGCGCCGCAGTATAGGCCTTGGGGCCCGCCGCGGGCAGGAAGCCCTGCGCTTCGAGCCAATCGAGCGCGGGTCCGACGATGTGAAAGGAGCCGAAGACCACGACGCGATCGCCGGGCGAGGACGCCGCGAGCGCCGCCGCGCAGGCCTCGGGGAGCGACTCGGCGGTATGCACGGGCGCGCTGAGGTGCGCACCGACGCGCGCCGCGAGCGCCGCGCCGCTCTGCCCGCGCTCGCCCGTCGTCGACACGAACCACCACGCATCGACGCAGCCCGAGAGCTCGGCGACGACCGCCGGCGCATCCTTGTCCGCGAGAATTCCGCAGACGCCGAGCGTGCGCCGCGAAGCGGCGAGCGCGCGCAAGTTGCGCGCGAGCACGCGCGCCGCGTCCTGGTTGTGCGCGACGTCGAGGATCCAGGTCGGCCCGGCGCCCTCCGCGGCAGCGATCACCTGGAAGCGTCCGGCGAGCCGCACCGAGCGCAATCCGGCGGCAACCGCCGCGGCGCCGATGTCGAGCGGCGGCGCAAGCGCCTCGAGCGCGGCGATGGCCGTGGCCGCGTTGTCGTACTGGGTGTCGCCGCGCAGGCAGGGCGGCGGCAGGCCCGGCAGATCCCATTGCGGGCCGCGGTAGTGCCAGGTATCGCCGTGCGCGGCGGTAGTCGAAGTCCACGCCGATGCGCTTCGGCATCGCGCCGACTGCACAGCGCCGTCTCGAAGATCACGGGCGGCAGCGCGCGGCCGCCGAGCACCGCCGCGCGGCCTCGGCGAAAAATGCCCGCCTTCTCGCGGCCGATGGCGTCCAGCGTGTCGCCGAGGAACTCGCGGTGGTCGAAGCCGATGCTGACGACGACCGCGACGTCCGGGTCGACGACGTTCACCGCATCGAGCCGGCCGCCGAGGCCGATCTCCAGCACCCAGGCATCGAGCTTCGCGGCCTCGAAGATCAGGAATGCGGCGAGCGTGTTGTATTCGAAGAACGTCAAGCCGATGTCGCCGCGCGCGCGTTCGATGCGCTCGAACGCCCACAGCAGGGATGCCTCGTCGACGAGGGTGTCGCCGAGGCGAATACGCTCGCGATAGTCGCGCAAATGCGGCGAGGTGAACGTGCCGGTGCGGTAGCCCGCGGCCGTGAGGATCGCCGCGCAGGTCGCGACGACCGAGCCCTTGCCGTTGGTCCCGGCGATCGTGAGGACCGGCACCGCGGGACGGCGAAACCGCAGGCGCTCGAGCACCGCCCGGAGGCGGTCGAGCCCGAGCTCGATGCGCGCGGATGCACGTGCTCCTGGTGGGCCAGCCATTCCTCGAGAGTCGACGGCAATTGACTGGCCAAACGTCAGGCGGCGGCGGGTTCTTTGCCGGTCAGCAGCCGCAGGATCGCGCCGATGCGGTCGCGCAGGTCGCGGCGGTCGATGATCATGTCCAGCGCGCCGTGTTCGAGCAGGAATTCGCTGCGCTGGAATCCCTCCGGCAGGGTTTCGCGCACGGTCTGCTGGATCACGCGCGGGCCGGCGAAGCCGATCAGCGCCCGCGGCTCGCCGATGTTCACGTCGCCGAGCATCGCGAGGCTCGCCGACACGCCGCCGGTGGTCGGATCGGTCAGCACCGAAATGTACGGCAGGCGCGCCTCGCGCCAGCCGCGCCAGCGCGGCGCTGGTCTTGGCCATCTGCAGCAGCGACAGAAAGCGCCTCCTGCATGCGCGCGCCGCCGGTGGCGGAGAAGCACACCAGCGGCGAGCGGTCGGCGAGGCAGTGCTCGACGGCGCGCATAGAACCGCTCGCCGACCACCGAGCCCATCGAACCGCCGAGGAAACGGAATTCGAACGCGCAGGCGACGATTTCCTGGCCGTGCAGCTTGCCGGCCAGCACGATCAGCGCATCCTTCTCGCCGGTGCTCTTCTGCGCGGCGACGTCAGCCGGTCCTTGTAGCGCTTGCTGTCCTTGAACTTGAGCGGATCCTCGGGCTCGACCGTGGCGCCGATCTCGGCGGTCGGTGCCCGGATCGAGGAACTGCGTCAGGCGCTCGCGCGCCGTTGATGCGCATGTGATGGCTGCACTTCGGGCACACATGCAGGTTGCGCTCCAGCTCCGCGCGATACAGCACCGCGTCGCAGGCCGGGCACTTGATCCACAGACCCTCCGGCACCGAGCGCATGCGGCGCTCGGTCTTGATCCGCGACGGGACGATCTTCTCAAACCAGGACATGCCGCATATTACACCAGATCCGCCGGGCAGCTGGCAGCGAAAGCCGCCTATCGGAATCGTCCGGCAAGCCGAACACCGCCGGATAGTGCGACCCGCCAGAGATACAGGCCGGCCGCCGGCGCGGTGGCCGGCGGCCCGGCGGTCGCGGCTGGCCAGCATCCGGCGCCATCGCCGCGGCCGGCTCTCGCCGCGCTGGACCTCGATCAGCAGGCCGACGATGTTGCGCACCATGTGATGCAGGAAGGCGTTCGCCGTGACCTCGAACGCAGACGAAGTCGCCGTCGCGGCGAACGGTCGCGCGACTCGATGCGCGCGCACCGGCGATTTCGCCTGGCACTCGATCGGCACGAAATGCGCTGAAGTCATGCTCGCCGATCAGCGACTGCGCGGCGCCGTGCATGGGCTCGACGTCGAGCGGCCGGTGGATCCACGCGGCCCGGTGCGTGCGCAAGGCCGAGCGCGCGCTGCGATTCAGGATGCAGTAGCGATAGGTGCGCGCCGGTCGCCGAATAGCGCGCATGGAAGTTCGGCGGCGACTTCGCGCGCCCAGCGCAGGGCGATCGACGGCGGCAGCTGGTGTTGGCGCCGAGCACCCAGGCGCGCGGCGTCGCTGCGCCGCGTCGGTGTCGAAGTGCACGACCTGGCCGACGGCGTGCACGCCGGCATCGGTCCGGCCGGCGCAGATCGACCGTCGATCGGGATGGCCCGCGACGAACGCGAGCGCCCGCTGCACCTCATCCTGGATCGACGGGCGCAGTCCGACCTGCTGCTGCCAGCCGGAAAAGGCGGCGCCGTCGTACTCGACGACCGACGGCGATGCGGCGTCATGGTTCGTGGCGCGCCGACGGCGCGTCAGCCCGGGAGCGAATCGATCAGCCGCTGGGCTTCCTGCTTCTGGGTGGCCGAGCCTTCCTGGCAGCACTTCGTCGAGGATGTTGCGCGCGCCTTCCGGATCGCCCATGTCCATGTAGGCGCGCGCGAGGTCGAGCTTGGTGCCCACCTCGCTCATCGTCACCGGCTCGAATTCCTGGACCACCTCGCCGCCGTTCGGCTGCAGTCTCGCCGTGCCGTTCTGCGCCAAGGTGCGCGTCGTCGAGCCGTCGGCGCCGTTCATGGCCTCGCCGACGTCGAGATCGACGCGGCGGCTACGCTGGCTCGCCTCGAAGACCTCGCTCGAGAACAAATCCTCCGCCGCGCGCGGTTGGTCGACCGTATCGCCGCCGGCGAGCGCGCCCGCGAGATGATCCAGGTCGAGATCGATGCTGTCCGAACTGATGCTGCGCAGCTTCGACGTCGAATCCGGGTCGACCCGCTGCGAGGCCTCGAGTTCGGCCACGCTCGGCTGCCTGAAGCGGGATGTCGCGCCCACGTCTATTTCACGAGGCATCTGCACGGTCGGCGCGGAATCCGGCGGGATCACCGCCGTCTTGATCTCCTCGTGGCTCGACTCGAGCTCGGAGATGAACGAGGCCTCGAGTTCGCGTTCGAGTTCCGTGAGGTCGCGGTCGCGCGCGCGGCTCTCGGCGTCGGCCAACAATTTGCGCGAATGCTCATCGAGCCCCGCGACCATCGTCGGCGCATCGGCCGGATGATCGGTCTCTTCCAACGGGTGGCCGGTCTTTTCCAGATGCGAGCCGCTCAGCGCGGGTGCGCCGGTTTCGTCGAGCGCATCGAGATCGAGGCCCAGATCGTCGATCGACACCTCGGCCGTCTGGTCCGTGCCCGTCTGCGGCAGCTTCGCCGTGAGCAGATCCTGCACCTTGTCGGCGGTGAGCGCCGGCGATTCGGCGGTCGGCGAATCGCCGAATTGCATGATTTCGGATTCGACGGTCGGTTCGTCGCGCGGGGGCATTTCGCGGGTCGGCGATTCGTCCGCGCCGCGGCCGGGCTCGTCGAGCAGGAAATCGATCGACGCCGGGTCGTGCAAATGCGCCGATTCGCTCGTCGCCGCCGCGTCTTCGGCCACCTTCGCGGCCGGGATGTCGTGATGGCTCGGCTCGGTTCCGGGTTCGCCGAACAAATCGATGTCGACGTGATTCTCGCCGCCCTCGAGATTGAGGTCGACCAAGGCGCCGGCGCCGCGGCCGCTGCCCACGGCATTGGCGAACATCGGCTCGTCGGGGCAAATCTGCTTGCCCATGATGACGATCTTGTCCCACTCGCCCGCCGGCGCGCGGTCGCGCGTCGCCTCCAGGGTCTTCGCGGTCTGCAGGAACAGGTCCTTGTTGCCCCAGACGAAATAGATTTCGAGGAGCTTGAGCCGCAGGTCGCGCCGGTCCGGCTCGCGCTCGAGCGCGATGCGCACGAGATCCGCGGCCTGATCGTACAGCCCGTAGGCCATGTGAAAGTCGGCCTCGGCGAGCGGGTCGCCTTGGTCGAGATTCACCGCGGTCTCGCTCGACATCGTGTCGTCGGCCGACGGTATGTCGACGAGATCGCGCGGCGGGATGATCTCCGGCGCCTTGTGCTCGCCCGACTCCTCGACGACGAACGAATCGTCCGTGGCCTTGCGGGCGCCGAGGAGCCGCCCCGGCTGTTCGTGCAGGTCGGCGTCGACATCGGTCGCCGCCATCGACGCGAAGTCGTCGATTTGCGCGTTCTGGCGGCGTTTGAACGCCGCGAAGCCGAGTCCGCCGAGCAGCGCCGCGATGAGTCCGGCCGGCAACCACCAATTCGTCGTCACCCAATCGAGCCACGAACCCGAGGATGAGGCCGTCGGCGTCGCGACCACCGGGATCTCATGCACCGGCTGCGGCGCCGGAGTCGGCGCTGCCGTCGGCGCCGGGCGGCGCTGCCGCCGGTGCCGGAGGCGGCGCTGCGGCCGCAGCCGGCGTCTGCGCCGGAGCAGCGGGCGCCGCGGTCTCGGCGGGCGCGGTCGACCGGCGTCGCCGCGGGCGGCGGCGTCGGCTTCGCGCCCAGCTTCGCCTGCAGCTGCGCGAGTTCTTGATTGCGGATGTCGACGAGCCGGTGCGCATCCGCGAGCTGCGTCTCCAGATCCTTGACGCGCGCCTTGAGCGAGGCCGTTTCGGCGCCCGCGGCCGCACCACCCGCGCCGGCGCCGCTGCCGGTCGCGTTCGGCGCAACGAGCCGCAGATGGCCGCTGGCGGGCGCCGCGCCCGGCTGCCATGCGCTCATCTGTCGTTCGACTTCCTTGAGCGCTTCGTTCTCGTTCAGCGCCGCGATTTGATCGGCACCCGGCACCCGCAGGATCGCGCCGCGGTGCAGGACATTGATGTTGCCGCCGAACGCATCCGGGTTCTCCTTGAACAAGGCGATCATCGTTTGGTCGACGGAAACGTTGCCGCCCGGCTGCAAACTGCGGGCGATCTTCGACAAGGTATCCCCCGAACCGACGCGCACGGTCGATGTGCCGGGCGCGCGCAGCGCGCGGCCCGGCTGTGTCGTCGCGGGCATCGCCGCCGCTGCCGGCGCCGCGGCCGATTCGGCGGGTGTCGCGGACTGCGTCTCGGCGGGTGCGGACGGCCGCGACTGTGCGCTGCGCGGCATGGCGACGGCCGCCGCGGCCGCGCTTTGGCCGCCGGCATAGACCGGCGGATCGAGCAGCACGGTGTATTCGCGCATCAAGTGGCCGCGCGCCCAATCGACCTCGACGAGAAAGGTCACGAACGGCTCGGGGATCGCGACGCTCGAGGTCACGTTCAATACCGCATGACCGTCCGGCGCCTTGCCGACGTTGAAATTCAGGCTGGAGAGGAACGGCGGATGTTCGAGTCCGTAGCGCGTGAACTCGTCGACGGGCGCGATCGCCGCATGGATGCCGGTGAGTTCGTCGGGCGACGCGGCGATCAAATCGATATCCGCCCGCAGCGGCTCGTTCAACGCCGAGTGCAGATGAATTTCACCCAAACCCAGCGCCCACGACAAAGACGGGCAAAGAACGCATGCCACCAGGATTAGACGAGGCATCTTCGCGGACATTTCTACTCCAAGGATACCGGCAAGTAATTGCTTAAAGTTCATTGAGTTATGAGGACTTAAGAACCAAATCTCGCCTGGTTTTTACATATCTTCGAAACTATAGCTCACTGCGGCCTATTTACCAAAATCTGGGCGACCGAAACTGCGTTGTGTGCCGCACATTTCCTAACATTATCGGCCACCGCCCAGAAATTTAGAGACCGGTCACGCGTCGGATCGGCGCGCAAACGCCCGACGTAGACCCGGTCCGGCGCGAGCGCCGAGGTCGCCGGCGTCGGCAAGCCCTCGCGCGACTGGGCATCGATTAGCTCGACACCGCTACTGCGCCGCAGTAGCTCGCCCGCGTCGGCGGGCGTCAGCGCGCGCGCGAGCCGCAGGTGCACGGCGAGGCCATGGCCGAAGAATACCGGCACGCGCACCGCGCTGACGTTGATCTCGAGCAGCGGCAGGTCGAGCACGCGGCGGGTTTCCTGCCAAATTCTGCGCTCCTCGGCCGACACGCCGTCATCGTCGAGCGCATCGACGAGCGGCAGCACATTGAACGCGATCTGGCGGCCGAAGACCTTGCCGCGCGCCGGCCGGCCGGCGAGCATGTCCACGGTCTCGGCCGCGAGGCCTTCCATCGCCGCGCGTCCGCTGCCCGAGACCGCGTGATAGGTCGCGACCTCCACGCGTTCGAGGCCGCCGGCCGCATGCAGCGGCGCGAGCACGGTCGCGAGCGCAACGCTCGCGCTGCCCGGCAGGGCGACGAGGCCGCGCGCGCCGATCGCGGCGAGCGCGCCGGGGTTCACGTCCGCGGCGACGAGCGGCACATCGGCTCGCGCGCGATGCGCGGCGGAGCCGTCGATGACCCAGGCATGCGCCGCGGCCGCCGGCGCGTACGCCGCCGACACCGCGGAGCGCGCGCAGAAGAACGCGAGATCGACGCGCGAGAAATCGAACGCGGCGACGTCGCCGACGGGCAGCGGTTGCTCGTCTTCGCCCGCGTGGCGGCCGAGGTCGCGCGCCTCGTCGAGCGCGAAGATCCCGGCCGACGGGAATTTGCGCGCGCGCAGCTCCGCGAGCAGCGCCTCGCCGATCAGGCTTGCGGCGCCGACGACGGCGATGCGCGGCATTCGCACGGCGCCGCTCATGGCGCGGCCGTGATGACGGGTGTGCGGCGAGACGACGTCGCCGCACTGCGCGCGATGGCGCAGATAGTGGTCCATCAGCACGATCGCGAGCATCGCCTCGGCGATCGGCGTTGCGCGAATGCCGACGCAGGGATCGTGGCGCCCCGTCGTCGCGATCTCGGCCGGATTCCCCAGGACGTCGATCGTCTCGCCCGGCACCGTGATGCTGGACGTGGGCTTCAGCGCGAGGCTGACGACGACCTGCTGGCCGGAGGAAATGCCGCCGAGCACGCCGCCCGCGTGATTCGTCTTGAAGCCGCGCGGCGTGAGTTCGTCGCGGTGTTCGGAGCCCCGCTGCGTCACCGCGGCGAAGCCGGCGCCGATCTCGACGCCCTTGACCGCGTTGATGCCCATCATCGCGCTCGCGAGGTCCGCGTCCAGCCGGTCGAACACCGGCTCGCCCCAGCCGGGCGGCACGCCGTCCGCCTTGACGGTCACGCGCGCGCCGATCGAGTCGCCGGCTTCGCGGATCCTCCAGATGAAGTCCTCGAGTTCCTTGATGCGGCCGGGATCGGGGCAAAAGAACGGGTTGTCGTACGCGCTCGGCGGGTCGACCGGATCCAGCACGATCGGCCCCATCTGCGCCAGATAGCCGAAGATCCTGACGCCGACGCGCTCGCCGAGGTACTTGCGCGCGATCGCGCCGGCCGCGACGCGCATGACCGTTTCGCGCGCGGAGGAGCGCCCGCCGCCGCGGTAATCGCGAAACCCGTATTTTTGCTGGTAGGTGTAGTCGGCATGTCCCGGCCGGAAGCGGTCCTTGATCTTCTCGTAGTCGCGCGAGCGCTGATCCTCGTTCTCGACGATCAGGCCGATCGGCGTCCCGGTCGTCCGGCCTTCGAACACGCCGGACAAGATTCGCACCCGGTCCGGTTCGCGGCGCTGGCTCGTGTACTGCGAGGTCCCCGAGCGCCGCCGCTCCACGTCGCCCTGCAGGTCTTGCTCGGCGAGCGCGAGCCCCGGCGGGCAGCCGTCGACGATGCAGCCCAGGGCGGGCCCGTGGCTCTCGCCGAAGCTCGTTACCGTGAACATCCTGCCGAATGAATTGCCCGCCACTGCCGCTATGTCTCCAGATCCCGCGCCCGCAACAAGAATACGCCGCCGCCGCCCATCGCGAGATGCGGCCATACGAACGGCAGGCGCGGAAATGCGCGCACCAGGGCCCGCTCGCTGTTGCCGACTTCGACGACGAGAATCCCTCGCGGCGTGAGATGAGCGCCCGCCTCGTCGAGTATCCTTCGCACCGACGACAGGCCATCCTTGCCGGCCGCGAGCGCCGAGCTTCGGTTCGTGGCCGTATTCGCGCGGCAATCGCTTCATCTCCCGGCTGCCGACGTAGGGCGGATTGCTGACGATGATATCGTAACGCCGGCCCCGAACCGCATCGAAATGGTCCGACCGCAGCGCTTTTACGCGGCCGCCCAGCCCGTGCTTGCGGACGTTGCGCCGGCAAACCGCCAGCGCGTCCGGCGAGATGTCGAGCGCATCGACGGTCGCGCGCGGAAACGCGCGCGCACAGGCGATCGCGATCGCTCCGGAGCCCGTGCCGATATCCAATATGCGGTGCACGCCGCGCGCCGCGACCCACGGCGAAAAGCGGTTCACGACGAGTTCCGCGATCGGCGAGCGCGGCACGAGCACGCGCTCGTCGACGTACAGCTCGAGACCGGCGAAAAAGGCGCGGTGGGTCAGGTAGGCGAGCGGCCGCCTTTCGGCCGTGCGCCGCGCGAGCAGCGCATCGATGCGGTCGCGGATTCGCTTCGGCAGCGGCAGGCCGTAGACACGGGCGCCGTCCGCGTGCGCGAGCCCGGCCGCGAAGAACACGAGTTCGGCCGCCTCGTCGCGCGCGTTGTCGGTGCCGTGGCCGAAATACACGCGCGCGCGGCGCATGGCGGCGGCGCAGCGGTCGATCGCCTCGCCGACCGTCTCGATGTGGTTATGAGATAATGCACCCATGCTGAATCGATCCCGTTGGCTGCCCCTGGTGGTCTTTTTCGTCGCCGCGGCGGGGGGATTCGCCGCCGCTCACTTCTGGCATGCCGCGCAGCGCCGGCCGCCGCCGCCCGCCCTGCTCACCGGCACGATCCTGGAACCGCGGCGCGCGCTGCCCGATTTTAGCCTGCTCGACGAGCACGGCCTCAAGTTTACGCGCGCCGATCTCCTCGGTCATTGGTCGATGCTGTTCTTCGGCTACACGAATTGCCCGGATCTGTGCCCGACGACGCTCGCGATGCTCGCGGCGATGGCGAAGAGCATGCGCGCGGCCGCCGACCCCGTGCGGCCGCGGATCGTGTTCGTGTCCGTCGATGCGCGCCGCGACACGCCGGCGCAGCTCGCCCGCTACGTGCCCTACTTCGACCCCTCGTTCATCGGCGTGACCGCCGCGGACCAGAAGACCGTCGAGGCCTTCGCGCTCAAGCTCGGCGTCGTCGTGCTGATCGTCCCGCAGGCGGACGGCGGCTACAGTGTCGATCACTCCGGCTCGATCTTCGTCGCCGATCCCCGGGGGCGGCTTGCGGCGGTGCTCTCCGGGCCGTTCACCGCCGCGAAGCTGCGCAGCGACTTGCGCACGATCATCGCCGCGGGCTCATGAAGGGCCCTTCGCTCGGCGGCGCGCTGTTCGCGCGGCTGCAATACATCCTGCCGCAACATGGCATTTCGCGTCTCGTGCGCGCGGCCACGCGCGTGCGGATGCCGTGGTTCAAGAATCTCCTGACGCGCGGGTTTCTCGCGCTCTATCGCGTCGACCTTGCGGAAGCCGCCGAGCCCGACCCTTTCCGCCACGAGGATTTCAACCGGTTCTTCACGCGCGCGCTCAAGGCGGACGCGCGGCCGATCGACGCGCACGCCGACGCGGTCGCAAGCCCCGTCGACGGCACCGTAAGCGAATGCGGCGCGATCGAGGGCGACCGGCTGCTGCAGGCGAAGGGCCGGCGATACACGCTCGGCGAGCTGCTCGCCGCGCAGGACTGGGCGCGGCGTTTCGAGGGCGGCTCGTTCGCGACGATCTATCTCGCGCCGTACAACTATCACCGCATCCACATGCCGCTCGACGGCAGGCTCGTCGACGCGCTGTACGTGCCGGGCCGCCTGTTCAGCGTCAACGCCGCGACCGCGCGGCATGTGCCGCGCCTGTTCGCGCGCAACGAGCGCATATTGACGCTGTTCGCGGGCCCCGCCGGCGAGTTCGCGCTGGTCATGGTCGGCGCGCTCAACGTCGGCAGCATGGCGACCGTTTGGAACGGCGACGTCGCGCCGCGGGAACGGCGGGTCGCGCGGCTGCCGCACGCGGATGTCGCGCTCGCGAAAGGCGCGGAGCTCGGCCGCTTCAACATGGGCTCCACGGTGATTCTGCTGTTCGAGCCGAAGCGCGTGCGCTGGGCGCCGCATCTTGCGCCCGGGGCGGTGGTGCGCATGGGTCAGGCGATCGGCGGATTCGCGTGAGCGCCGATTGGCGTCCGACCGCCTCCCGGGCGGCGCTCGAACTGCGCGCGGCCATGCTCGCCCGGGCGCGCGCCTTCTTCGCCGAGCGCGGCGTACTCGAGGTCGAAACCCCGATCCTCGGCGCCGCCGGCACGACCGACCCGCAAATCGAATCGCTGACGACACGCGTCGCCGGAATCGCGCCGCCCTTCTATCTCGGCACCTCGCCGGAGTACGCGATGAAGCGCCTGCTCGCGGCCGGCAGCGGCGACATCTACCAGATCTGCAAGGTGTTCCGCGACGAGGAGCGCGGCCGCTGGCACAACCCGGAATTCACGATGATCGAGTGGTATCGGCTGGATTTCGACGACGGCGCGCTGATGACCGAGGTCGAGGAATTCGCCGCGCGGCTGCTCGCGCCGCACCGCGCGCTGCCGGCGGCGGAACGCTTGAGCTATGCCGAGGCGCTCGGGCGCCACGCGGGCGTCGACGCCTTGCGCGCCGATGCCGAAGATTTGCGTGCGGCGGCCGTCGCGCACGGTATCCAATGCGACGCCGAAGCTCGATCGGGACGGTCATCTCGACCTGTTGATGGGCCTGGTCGTCGGGCCGAAGCTCGGGCGCGGCCGCCCGACCTTCGTCTGCGATTACCCCGCCTCGCAGGCCTCGCTCGCGCGGCTGAAACCCGGCGAGCCGCCGGTGGCGGCGCGCTTCGAGTTCTACGTCGACGGCATCGAAATCGCGAACGGCTTCCACGAACTCAGCGTGGCGAGCGAGCAGCGCGCGCGCTTCGGGCAGGACATCGAAACCCGCCGCCGGCGCGGACAGGCATTGCCCGCGGTCGACGAGCGCTTGCTGGCGGCGCTCGGCGCGGGCTTGCCGGAATGCGCCGGCGTCGCGTTGGGGTTCGACCGCTTGGCCGCGGTCGCCGCCGGCGCGGCGGCGCTCTGCGAGATCATGGCGTTCCCCATCGACCGCGCCTGACGGCGCGCGCCGGGGAGCCCGCCCGGGGAGGCTCTCAGCCCTTGCCGCGCGACATGTACTCGCCGGTGCGCGTGTCGATCCGGATGATTTCGCCTTCGTTGATGAACAGCGGCACGCGCACCACGGCGCCGGTCTCGAGCTTCGCCGGCTTCTGGCCGCCGGTGGCGGTGTCGCCGCGCACGCCCGGATCGGTCTCGACGATCTTCAGCTCGATGTGCGGCGGCGGCGTGACCGCCAGCGGCACGTCGTTCCACAGCGTGACGATGCAGGTCGTGCCGTCCTTGAGCCACTGCGCGGCATCGCCCACGGCCGCGGTCGCCGGCGGCGTACTGCTCGAAGTTCTCCGGCACCATGAAATGCCAGAAGTCGCCGTCCGTATACAGGTACTGCATGTCGGTGTCGACGACGTCGGCGGCCTCGACCGAGTCGCCCGACTTGAAGGTCCGCTCGATGGTGCGGCCGGTCTTGAGGTTGCGCACCCGGACGCGGTTGAACGCCTGGCCCTTGCCCGGCTTGACCATCTCGTTCTCGACGATCGACGTACGGGTCGCTGTCGAGCAGTGATCTTCATGCCCGACTTGAATTCGTTGGTGTTGTAGCTCGCCATCGGGCGCCTCGGGCTATCGGGCCCGTAATCACGGGCGGGTCAAAGGGCGCGTATGATAGCCGCATCCGATCGCCGGGGCCACCGCCGGCCGATGGCGGTGTTGGGCGCCAGGTCCCGGTTTTCCTCCAAAATCGGATGCTACACTTCCAGGAATGCGCGACCAGGAAACCGACCGATGAGAGACCAGGGGGCCGTCCCTTTGATCGTCATGGCGCGGCAACAGGACCACGTCGAGGCGATCAACAGCACGCTGCGCAATGCCGGCCACCCGGTGCATTGCACCTGGCTGCCCGATGCGCGCGATCTCGGCGACGCGCTGACGCAGATCAACCCCGAGATGCTGATCGTCTTCATCGACGAGATCGGCGTCGATCTGGCGTCGATCATGAAGATCAAGGCGCAGAGCGCTCCGGAAATGCCGCTGCTGGTCGTGCGCGAACAGGTCGACGAGACCGCGATCGCCGAGGCGATGGCGCTCGGCGCCGCCGACGTCGTGACGCTCGCGAACCGCAGCCGTCTGCAGTCGGTCGCGACCCGCGAACTGCGCGCCTACCGCCTCGAGCACGCGCTCTGCCTCCACGCTCTCGCTCGGCGCGCGAATACCGCGAACAGCTGCAACACTTCCTCGACGGCTCCGCCGATGCGATCACGCACGTGCAGGAAGGCATCATCGTCGACGCGAACCGCGCCTGGCTCGAGCTGTTCGGCTATTCCGGCGAGGACGCGCTGACCGGCATGCCGCTGATGGACCTGTTCGAGCAGGAGACCCATGTCGCGCTGAAGGGCGCGCTGGTCGCGTGCCTGCAGGGCAAATGGACCGACCATGCGCTCAAGGTCCAGGCGCTGTTGTCCGACGGATCGAGCCTGCCGCTCGAACTGCTCCTGACGAAAGCCGATCACGAGGGCGAGCCCGCGGTCCGCATCTGCATTCCCGCGCGCCAGAAAAAGGACCGCAAGCTCGAGAATCAGCTCGCGGACGCCGTGCGCAACGACGCGACCACGGGCTTTCTGCAGCAGCGCCACCTGATCGCGGCGCTGCGCGAGCGCTGCGGCCAGGCGATGAAGGGCGGCGTGCGCGGATTCGCCTACATCAAGCCGGACCGCTTCGCCGAGATCCAGGCGGCGATCGGCGTGCTCGCGAGCGAGGATTTCGTCGCCCAGCTCGCCGACCTGCTGCGCAGCCAGCTGACGGCCAGCGATCTCTGCGGCCGCTTCGGCGGCAACGGCTTCCTGCTGCTGCTCGAGCGCGGCACCGCGCGCGACGTCGAGGCCTGGGCGGAGAACTTCGTCAAGCGCGTCAACCAGTACCTGTTCACGAGCGGCGAGAAGAGCCTGTCCGCGACGGTCACGGTCGGCCTCGGCGCTGCTGTCGCCGGCGACACCGGACGCCGGCGCCGCCGTGACCGACGCCGTCGACGCCGTGCGCCACGGCCGCACGCTCGGCGGCAATCAGATGTACGTGGTCGCCAAGGCCGACACCGACACGCGCGTGCAGGCCTACGACAAGATCTGGGTCAAGCACATCAAGTCGGCGCTGATGGAGAACCGCTTCCGCCTCGTGCAGCAGCCGATCGCGAGCCTCCTCGGCGAGGACAAGGGGATGTTCGACGTGCTCGTGCGCATGCTCGACGAGCAGGGCGCGGAGGTTCTCCCGGCGGAGTTCATGGCCGCCGCCGAACGCAACGAATTGATGAAGAACATCGACCGCTGGGTCATCGGCGCGTCGATGTCGTTCAGCGCGAACCGCAAGCTGCGCTGCATCTTCCTGCGCATCTCGAAGGACACGGTGCTCGACAAGACGCTGATCCCCTGGCTCGAGACCCAGCTGCGCGCGATCCGGGTCGACCCGAAGCGCCTGTGCTTCCAGGTTTCCGAGGACCTCGCGACGCAGTACGTCCGGCAGACGAAGGAGCTCGCGCAGGCCTTGGGCAAGCTCGGCTTCCGCTTCGCGCTCGAACACTTCGGCGTCGGCCGCGACCCGCTGAAGCTCCTCGCGGAGATCGACATGCACTTCATCAAGGTCGACGGCTCGCTGATGCAGGGCCTGTCGCGACCAATCAACTGCAGCAACAGCGCGTCAAGGGCCTCGTCGAGGCCGCCAAGCACAGGCACATCGAGACGATCGCCGAGCGCGTCGAGGACGCCAACACGATGGCCGTCCTCTGGCAGCTCGGCGTCGAGTTCATCCAGGGGTATTTCGTCAATGCCCCGGAGGACGTGACGATGTCGGGCGACCGCTAGGCACCCGGCCGCCACGCGGCGCGCGGCATCACGCGCCCGTCACCTCGAGCCCGTCGACCTGCTTGTAGGCTCGCGAGAAGCGCTGCCGGCGCCTGCCTTTCTCGTCGCGGAACGCGGCGAGGTCCGCGAATTTCAGCTTCATCGGCGAACTCGCGCCGCTGCGCACCGTCAGCGTCTCGCCCGGCGCGACGACCGCCATCGCGACCAGGTACTCGGCGCGGTCCGCGGATTTCTTGCCGGGGATCCCGTAGAGATTCTGGCCCTTGCCGGCGCTCATCTCCTCGATCCGCGCGCAGGGCAGCGCGAGCACCTCGCCGTCGTTGTTGACGAACACCGCGAGCGCGTCCGGATGCGCGATCGGCTGGGCCGGGAGCACGTGTGCGTTCTCCGGTACCTTGAGGACCGATTTGCCCTTCTTGTTGCGCGCGTACAGTTCTCCGAGCCGGACGCGAAAGCCGTAGCCGGCGTCGGTCGCGAGCAGCCACTGGTCGTCGGGCTCGCCGATCAGGACGCCGGCGAAGCGGCGCGCCGTCGGGCGGATCGAGCCGGCCCGACAGCGGCTCGCCGGCGCCGCGCGCGGAGGGCAGGCTGTGCGCGGGCAGCGTGTAGGCGCGGCCGGTCGAGTCGATGAACACCGCCGGCCTGCGGTGCTGCGGCCGCGCGCGGCCGCCTGGAACGCGTCGCCGGTCTTGTAGGTGAGCGCGCGCGGATCGATGTCGTGGCCCTTGGCCGCGCGCACCCAGCCGACCGGTCGACAGCACGACCGTGACCGGCTCGTTGGCCACGCAGGTCGGTCTCCTCGATCGCCTGCGCCGCCTCGCGCTCGACGATGCGCGTGCGCGCGCGCGTCGCCGTATTCCTCGGCGTCGGCGATGATTTCCTCGCGCATGAGCTTGGTCAGCTGCGCCTTGCTCCCAGCAGCGCTCTCGATCTCCTCGCGCTCGTCCGCGAGTTCGCTTCTGCTCGTCGCGGATCTTCATCTCCTCGAGCTTGGCGAGGTGGCGCAGCTTGGTCTCGAGGATCGCCTCGGCCTGCTCGTCGTCGAGCTTGAAGCGCTTCATCAGCACCGGCTTCGGCTCGTCCTCGCGGCGGATGATGCGGATCACCTCGTCGAGGTTCAGGTAGGCGATCAGCAGGCCGTCGAGGATGTGCAGCCGCCGCGTCGACCTTCGTCGAGCCGGAACTGCGAGCCGCCGCGCGCACGGTGCGACGGCGGAACTCGAGCCATTCCGCGCAGCAGCTCCTTGAGGCCGCATGACGCGCGGCCGGCCGTCGAGCGCGATCACGTTCAGGTTGACGCGGTAGCTGCGCTCGAGGTCGGTGGTCGCGAACAGGTGCGCCATCAGCTGCTCGACGTCGACGCGGTTGGAGCGCGGCACGATGACGAGGCGCGTCGGGTTCTCGTGGTCCGATTCGTCGCGGATGTCCTCGACCATCGGCAGCTTCTTCGTCGCGCATCTGCTGCGCGATCTGCTCCTGCACCTCGGCTTCCGGAGACCTGGAACGGCAGCTGCGTGATGACGACGGTGCCCGCCGTCCTTCGCTGCTCCCAGGTGGCGCGCGCGCGGAAGCTGCCGCTGCCGTGTCTCGTAGAATTCCAGCAGCTCGGCCGCGGCGAGACGATCTCGGCGCCGGTCGGCAGGTCCGGACCCTTGACGTGCTTGAGCAGCGCGCGCGTGGTGGCCTCCGGATCGTCGAGCAGGTGGATGCAGGCGGCGACGACCTCGCGCAGGTTGTGCGGCGGGATGTCGGTGGCCATGCCGACGGCGATGCCCGAGGCGCCGTTGAGCAGCAGGTTCGGCAGGCGCGCCGGCAGCCACAGCGGCTCTTCGAGCGTGCCGTCGAAGTTCGGCCCCCAGTCGACCGTGCCGTCGGCGAGCTCGTCGAGCAGCAGGTCGGCGTAGCGCGTCAGCCGCGATTCGGTGTAGCGCATCGCCGCGAACGACTTCGGATCGTCGGTCGAGCCCCAGTTGCCCTGGCCGTCGACGAGCGGATAGCGGATACGAGAAGTCCTGCGCCATGTGCACCATGGCCTCGTAGCAGCGCCGATCGCCGTGCGGATGGAACTTGCCGATCACGTCGCCGACGGTGCGCGCCGACTTCTTGTGCTTGGCGGCCGGCCGACAGGCCGAGCTCGCTCATCGCGTAGACGATGCGCCGCTGCACCGGCTTGAGCCCGTCGCCGAGCGCCGGCAGCGCGCGGTCGAGGATCACGTACATCGAGTAGTCGAGGTAGGCCTTCTCGGTGAACGTCTCCAGCGGCTCGCGCTCGATGCCTTCGAAATTCAGTTCCTGATCCTTCATCCAGCCGCGGCCGCCAGGTTGCCCTTGCTCTCGAGCCACTCGCGCCGGTCGCCGGCGCGCTTCTTGGCCAGCAGCATGTCCATCAGCTTGTCGGTGCTGTCCTTGGCGTCGATCGTCAGCTGCACGAGCCGCCGCGTCGCGGGTCGATGGTCGTTTCGCGCAGCTGCGACGGGTTCATCTCGCCCAGCCCCTTGAAGCGCGTCACGACGGGCTTGGCGCGCGAATTCTCCGCGGCCAGCCGCGCGAGCGCCGCGTCGCGCTCGGCCTCGTCGAGCGCGTAGAGCACCTGCTTGCCGGCGTCGATGCGGTACAGCGGCGGCATGCGCGACGTAGACGTGGCCGTCGGCGACCAGCGGCCGGAAATGCCGCAGGAACAGCGCGCACAGCAGCGTCGCGATGTGCTGCCCGTCGGAGTCGGCGTCGGCGAGGATGCAGATCTTGTGGTAGCGCAGGCCCGACAGGTCGGCGGAGCCCGGATCGACGCCGATGGCGACGCTGATGTCGTGCACTTCCTGCGAGCTGCCGATCTCGCCCGGCGTCGAGCTTCCCAGGTGTTCAGGATCTTGCCGCGCAGCGGCATGATCGCCTGGAATTCCGCGGTCGCGCGCCTGCTTCGCCGAGCCGCCGGCCGAATCGCCCTCGACCAGGAACAGCTCGGACCGCGCCGGGTCCTGGCTGGTGCAGTCGGCGAGCTTGCCGGGCAGCGCCGGGCCCGCGACGATGCGCTTGCGCGTGATGCGCTGCGCGGCCTTGAGGCGCTCCTGCGCGTTGGCGATCGCGAACTGCGCGATGCCCTCGCCCGCATCCGGGTGCTGGTTGAGCCACAGCGCCGAAGGCGTCCGTGCATGACGCCCTCGACCAGCGCCGCGGCTTCGCGCGACGACGAGCTTTTCCTTGGTCTGGCCGGCGAACTGCGGGTCGTGCATCTTGATCGACAGCACGAAGCACGCCCGGTCCCAGACGTCCTCGGGCGCCAGCTTGATGCCGCGCGGCAGCAGGTTGCGGAACTCGCAGAACTCGCGCACCGCGTCGGCCGACGCCCGCGCGCAGGCCGTTGACGTGCGTGCCGCCTGCGACGGTCGGAATCAGGTTGACGTAGCTCTCGGCGACGAGCTGCTCGGCGCATCCAGCGACCCAGGCCAGCGCCCATTCGACGACGTCCTGCCTCCGATCGCTGCGTGCCGGTAGAACGGCTCGGCCGGCAGCCGCTCGTCCTTGCCCAGCTGCTCGGCGAGGTACTCGCGCAGGTCGCCCGGTGTAGAACCACTCGTCCTTCTCGCCGGTCGCCTCGTTGCACGAAGGTCACGCGCAGGCCCGGGCACAGCACGGCCTTGGCCTTGCAGCACGCTGCTTGAGCTCCGGCACCGCGAAGCTTGTCGGTGTCGAAGAATTTCGGATCCGGCCAGAAGCGCACCGTCGTGCCGGTCTGCGGCACTTCGGCACGTCGCCGATCACCTCGAGCTTCGAGGCACGTGCGGCCGTCCCGTGAAGCCGATGTTGTATTCCTTGCCGCCGCGGCGCACCCAGCATTCGAGGTGCTTCGACAGCGCGTTGACGACCGAGACGCCGACGCCGTGCAGGCCGCCGGAGAAGCTGTAGGTCTGGTCGTTGAACTTGCCGCCCGCGTGCAGGCGCGTGAGGATCAGCTCGACGCCGCTGATCTTCTCCTTCGGATGGATGTCGACCGGCATGCCGCGGCCGTCGTCCTCCACCTCCAGCGAGCCGTCCTTGTAGAGCGTGACGTCGATCTGCTCGCAGTGGCCGGCGAGGGCCTCGTCGACGCTGTTGTCGATGACCTCGTGCGCGAGGTGATTCGGCCGCGTCGTGTCGGTGTACATGCCCGGCCGGCGGCGCACCGGGTCGAGGCCGCTCAAGGACTTCGATATCCGATGCTGTGTAGGACGATGCCATCGTTTTCCTCTGTGCAATCGGCCGCGGAGTCTAGCACGCGCCCGCACCGGCCCGGTCGGCTGGTGCGGCGACGCCGGTTGCGCTATCGTGCGCCGCACCATGGGAATCGCGAACGCGCAAAATTTGGTCGACCCCGTTCCGCAGCTGCCGCGCCCGTACGGCGTGCTCGTGCGCCTGCGGCCCGGGCGATCCGTTTCGCAAAATTCTCGGCGGCGACTGGCAGAAGACGCATTGGTTCCTGACCGCCGCCGAGCGCGATCGCGTGCTCGAGGACATGGCGCGCCGGCACGAATACTCGCGCACCGGCGATCAGCCGGCACTGATCTTCGAGAAAGTCGAGAATCTCGCGGCGAGCCGCGGCCTCTGACGGCGAGCCGCGCTCTCCTGACGGCGCGGCCCGCGCCCCCCCGCGAAGCCCTGCTGGCGCTAGAACGTTCTGCCCAGGAACAAATAGTACGCGCTGTTGCCGGACTCGTCGTAGCCGCCGCCGATATACAGCGGCCCGAGGAACGTGTCGAGGCCGAGGAACAAGGAGACGTCCTTGTGCGCCGAGCCGATGCTCATCTGGCCGCGCCGCTCCCAGACGTTGCCGGCTTCGAGCGACATGCCGAGATACGCCGGGAATTCGAGCAAGCCTTCGCCGCCGCGGCCGATCTTGCGGAAATAGATCGCGCGGGCGATCGCGTAATTCGGGCCGGTCAGCGATCGCGCCGCGAGGCCGGACAGATTGAAGAATCCGCCCAAGGTATAGAAATCCTGCAGTGCAGTCGGTTTGATCGTGCCGTGGACGGTCGTCCCCGCCGAGCTCCAGAGGAGCAGCGTATTGCGGCCGCGCGAGCGCGCCATGAGCCAGTCGGCGGCGACGCGGTCGGCGGCGGCGTCGGCGCCGAGATCGGTCCGGTCCCCGTTCCATTGCAGCGTGTAGGTCTGGCCGGCGCGCGGGAAGTCGACGCTGTCCAGGCGGTCGTAGCTGAATTTGAAGAAGAATTCGCCCTTGTTGAACTGTCGATCGAGGAGCTTCGGGTCGCCGAACCGCACGCGCGAGAGGCCGTTGATCCTGTGTATCCCGGCGCGAACTTCGCCCCAATTGCCGAACTCGCGGCCGATGTCCAGAGTCCGCCTCGGCCTCGCGCTCGCGGAAATCGGCGATCGCGACATCGTTCGCATAGACGCGCAGGTCGCGCACCTCGACGCGCGCGCTCGGCGCGACGAACCACAGCCGGCGCGCGGACAGCGGCTGGTAGAATTCGCTGACGGCCTTCGGGTTGCTGCCGATCTGCAGATCCGTGAGCCATTCGGCGCCGAGATCGTTGATATCGGTCACGAGGAACCGGACCGCGGCGTTGTAGAGGCTGTTGCCCTGAAAATCGTCCTCGAGATTCAGGCCGAAGCGCACGTAATTCGGACCCCAGGATTTGCGCCGCGCGCTGATCTCGATGCCGGTGCGCCGCGCCGCGCCGGCGCCCTCGGTGACCACGTGGTAGTCGACCGTTTCGAAGATCCCGAGACCGTAGAGTTCGGTGATCCGCGCCGACAGCTTCTTCACGTCGAGCGGCTGATCGACGAGCGGCCGCATCGTCGCGAGGATCGTCTTCTCGTAGAGCTTCGACGGCGCATCGACGCGGACGAACTGAATGCGCGGCTGTTCGGGCGCGTGTGCGGCGCGCCGCTCGGCGTAGCGCCGGTAGGCGGCGTCGCCGATGCTCAAAGCGGCGAGCCGCGCCCGCGACGCGTCGGCGGCCTGCGCGCCGCGCTCGATCGTCTGCGCGACGATCGAGAAATCGGTCGAGCCCGTGGCCCCGAGATCCGGCGTGATGAGTATGTCGCGGGCGCTCAGCGTCGCCTTCTGCCGCTCGGCGTCGCGGCGCACCAGTATCGCGAGCATCTGATTCGAGATCGCGAGCGCCGAATCCAAATGCCGGCGCGATTGCAGCGGGAAGCCCACGTCGACGACGATCAGGACATCGGCGCCCATCGCGCGCGCGACGTCGATCGGCAAATTCTCGGTCAGGCCGCCGTCGACGAGCAGCCGGCCATGGTCGTCGACGGGCGCGAAAACGCCCGGAGCGGACATGCTCGCGCGCATCGCCTCGGCGAGGTCGCCACGGTCGAGGATCACCGCCTTGCCGGTCTCCAAGTCCGTCGCCACGGCGCGGAACGGCGTCGGCAGGCGATCGAAGCTCGCGACGCTGCCGTACGGCAGCGTCAAGCGCCGCAGGGTCTCCTCCAGTTTCTGGCCCTGGATCAGGCCTTTCGGCAACAGGAATTCGCCATGCTTCAAGCCGATCGGCAGGCGCACGAGGAAATTGCGGTCATCCTGTTTGCGGCGGAACGCGAGGTCCCGGCGCGGCGGCCGGTCGCGGAACGCCTCTTGCCAATCGACCGTGCGCACGGTCGATTCGATCTGTGCGGCGGTCTCGCCGCTCGCGTACAGACCGCCGACGATCGCCCCCATGCTCGTGCCGGCGATGCAATCGATCGGCACCTTGAGCTGCGCCAGTACTTTCAGGACGCCGATGTGCGCGAGCCCGCGCGCGCCGCCTCCCGACAGGACGAGGCAGATTCGCGGGCGCGCCGCCGCGGCGGCGCCGCGGTGCGGCGCGCTCGCGGCCTCAGGCAGCGCGGCGTGCGCCCCGCCCGCGAGCAGCGCGCACGCGCACCAGCTGATTGCGGCGAATTTCCCCATGCTGGGGAGCGATTCTAGAGCACCACGTTGACCGTGTCGGCGGTAAAGGTATTGGTCGCACGGTCATAGAGGCCGCGCGCCTCGAACGCGGTCACCGGCGCCGTCGCCGAGATCGCCGAGTTCAAGCCGGTCGCGAAGGTCGCGAAGGTCGCGAACGTGTTGATGCCGCTCACGGCGTTGCCCTCGGCGTACGACGGCAGGAACGTCGCCGACGCGGCGGCCGCCGTCGGCACGACTTGCGGCGAGGCGGCCAGGGACTTCAAGTCGATCGACTCGGGCCCGATCCGGATCACGGCGCTCGCGAGGCTCGTGTTCGCGAGGTCGATCGACAACGCGCTGCTCGACAGGGCGGCGAATGGCGAGTCGTGCCCGAACCGCTCCAGGTGACCCGCAGACTCGCCGGCACCGCGGCTTCCTGGGTCACGGCCGTGGCCTTGAAATCGGGCGGTGCGCTGCCGAAGGCATTCGTGTAACCGTCGATCCATAGCGGCGTGCCCGCGGCGGTGCCCGACAGGTCGACCGTGCCGGTGTCGACCTTGTAATCCGCCGCCGAGGAATCCTGCGCGGTCGTGGCGCCGTTGCCCGCGAAATTGAACACGCTCGCCGGCCAGCCATCGAGGCGTCTGCAGCGTGATCGACGCGCTGCCGGCGGCACCCGCGAGCAGCTGGCCCCAGGCGCGCGTCGATTGCAGGCGGACCTGGCCGGCGGTCGGGCTCGTCGCGTCCAGCGTGACGACGCCCGAGCTCGGCAGGCTGTACGTGCCGATCGCGGTGATGCGCTGACCGACCGCGATCGAGCGGTAATCGAGGTTGCCGAGCGTCGCGTTGCCTTCGGCCGTGACCGCCGTGCCCGGGCCCAGCAAAACCTGGCTGTCCGCGTTCTCGAACGCGAAATAGCCGTTCGCCAGGCTCAAGGCGGAGCCCCATAGGGTCCCGCCGCGCAACGTCAGGGTGTCGCCGCTGCGCGCGATGACTTCGCCGCTCAGGTTCTGGGTGTAGAACGACTCGAGGCTCGAGCCCGCGATGACGTAGACGGTGTTGAACTTGCCGGCGCCGCCGGCCGGCGTCGTCGTCGGCTCGAACGTCGTATAAGCCGAGGTCAGCGTCGAACCGGCCGAGGTCTGCGCGAGCACACTGAGTCCCGCGGCGCCGACGTAGGTCGTGCCGTTGATCGTGTAGACGGTGTTCGCGTCGTTGAACAGCGTGAGCGAGCCGATGTTGCTCGCCTCGTCGTAGAACGGCCGCTCGTAGATCGTGTAGGTTTGCAGGTCCGCGCTCGAGTTGATCAGCGGCCCGCGCACGCGGATCAGCTTGGTGTCGGCGGGCGCCACGGCGGCCGTCATGTACGGATTGACGGTCACGGTCGCCGGCGAGGTCGCATAGCTGATCGAGTTCGACGCCGGAAGATTGAAGTCGAGTGCGAGGCGCACGGCGTTGGTCGTCGCGTAGCTCGGCGCGATGACGAGCGGGTGGTTCGGGTCGAATGTCACCTTCACGGTCGTGGTCCCCGTCAGCGCCGCGCCGCTCGGGCCGACGATGGTCGCCTTTTGCGGCACGCCGCCGACCATCACCGAGATCGCCGCCTTCGTGTAATCCAGCGTGACCGTCGCCGATACGTAGGTGTCGTCCGGAATGGTCGCGGTGCCCCAGAGTTCGGATACGTTCCCGAGCTTGACCAGATCGACGGGCTCCACGGTGCCGAGCGCCGTGTACACGTTGCCGGTCTTGTCCGTCAGGCTCACCGAGTCGACGTTGACGACGTAACTCGCGAAATCTCCCGGCTCCGCGGTCAGGGTGACCCACGCGACGCCGTAGCCGCTGTTGTAATTGTGGCTGTGACAGCCCGCCGCCGCGAACGCGGCCGCGGCCAGAAACACGAATTTGACGCCGCCGAGAACTCGGCGCAATGAGTGGAACGATGAGTGCACGAGAGCTTCCAGTGATGATGATCGGACGAGCCGGATTCGGTGATGGGATCGTAGAATAATGGCTTTCGAGACCCGGCGTGAGTCAAAGTTCCTCAAGGACGGCGCGCCGCACCGCGTTTGGCGGCCGCCAGCGGAATTTGCTGCGTGATGCAGTGGATGTTGCCGCCGCCCAGGAGCACCTCGCGCGTGGGGACGCCGATGACGCGTCGGGTCGGGAACAAGCGCCGCAGCGTGCGCAGCGCCGCACCGTCCCAGCGCTTGTCGAACAGCGGCATCACGACGACCCGGTTGCCGACGTAGAAATTCAGGTAGGAGGCCGGCAGCCTGTCGCCGGCCCGGCGCGGCCGGCTCGCCGCGCGCGCGTCGATCTCGGCGGCCTCCGCGGCGGTCATGTAGAGGGGTCCCGGTTGATGAATCTTGTGGATCGTGAGCGGCCGGCCGCGCGCGTCCTGCGCGCGCCGCAGACGCTGGTACGCATCCGCGGAAATCTCGTATTGCGGGTCGGCGCGGTCCTCGGTCCACGTGAGCGCGACATGGCCCGGGCTCGTGAAGCACGCGAGCTCGTCGATATGGCCGCTCGGTCTCGTCGAGGTGCACGCCGCGGCCGAGCCAGATGACCGCCTCGACGCCCAGGTACTCGCGCAGATACTCGTCGATTTCGGCGCGCGTGAGCCGTGGATTGCGGTTCGGATTCAGCAGGCATTCCTCGGTCGTGAGGCAGCGTGCCTTTGCCGTCGACGTGGATCGAGCCGCCTTCGAGCACGAGCGGCGCGCGGTACCGATCGAACCCCTCGGTCTGCAGGACTTTTTGCGCGACCTCGTCGTCGCGGTCCCACGGAAAGTACGCGCCCCCGTCCAATCCGCCCCACGCGTTGAAGATCCAGTCGACACCGCGCCGCCGTCCTTTCGCGTCGATGACGATCGTGGGGCCGGTGTCGCGCGCCCAGGCGTCGTTCGCCGAAATCTCGACGACGCGCACGCCGCGCGGCAATCGTTCGCACGCATTTTCATATTGGGCCGCGGAGACGCCGACCGTGACCGGCTCGCCCTCGAGTATCGCCGCCGCGATCGCGGCGAAGGCGGCCTGCGCGGGCTTCGCGCCGCAGCGCCAGATGTCGGGCCGCTCCGGCCAGAGCATCCAGCAGCCCGCATGGCGCTCGAATTCCGCGGGCATCCAAAATCCGTCTCTCGCCGGTGTCGATTCAAGGGTCTGCAATGCGAGCCTCCGTGCCCGCATGCTAGCATTGCCGCCCTTCAAGCTAGGAGCGCAGCGAATGCCAGAGGCGAAGCCCGTCAGTTTGCAGCCGCCCGCAGGCGGCCGGAAGATTTCGATTTCGAACGGCAAACTTCATGTGCCGGACCATCCGATTATACCGTTCATCGAGGGCGACGGCACCGGGCGCGACATCTGGCGCGCGAGCGTGCGCGTGCTCGACGCGGCCGTCGCGAAAGCCTACGGCGCCAAACGCAAGATCCAGTGGATGGAGGTCTTCGCCGGCGAAAAAGCGCACACGCTCTACAACTCCTGGCTTCCCGACGAAACCGTCGCCGCCTGCCGCGACTACCTCGTCTCGATCAAGGGGCCGCTGACGACTCCGATCGGCGGCGGGATCCGCTCGTTGAACGTCGCCTTGCGGCAATTGCTCGACCTGTACGTCTGTCTGCGGCCGGTGCGCTGGTACAAGGGCGTGCCCTCGCCCGTGCTGGCGCCGGGAAAGGTCGACATGGTCATCTTTCGCGAGAACACCGAGGACATCTACGCGGGCATGGAATTCGAGGCAGGCTCCGCCGACTGCCGCAAGTTCCTCGAACTTCTCAAGCAGAACTTCCCGAAACAGTACGACAAGATCCGCTTCCCGGAGAGTTCGGGCATAGGGATCAAGCCCGCGTCCAAGGAAGGCACCGACCGCCTGTTCCGCGCGGCGCTGGACTACGCGATCGCCAACAAGCGCAAGAGCGTGACGATCGTGCACAAGGGCAACATCATGAAGTTCACCGAAGGCGCGTTCCGCAATTGGTGCTACGCGCTGGCGGAGCGCGAGTTCGGCGACCGCGTCTTCACCTGGGAACAATGGGATCGCCTCAAGGCGTCGGGCGGCGAGCAGGCCGCGAACGCGGCGATGGACGCGGCGAAGAAGGACGGCAAGGTCATCGTCAAGGACGCGATCGCGGACATCGCCCTGCAGCAGGTGCTGACGCGTCCCGACGAGTTCGACGTGATCGCGACGATGAACTTGAACGGCGATTATCTGTCGGACGCGCTCGCCGCGCAGGTGGGCGGCATCGGCATCGCGCCCGGCGGCAACATCAATTACCTGACCGGCCATGCGGTGTTCGAGGCGACTCACGGCACGGCGCCGAAATACGCCGATCTCGACAAGGTCAACCCGGGGTCGGTGATATTGTCCGGCGAGATGATGCTGCGCTACATGGGCTGGGTCGAGGCGGCCGACGCGATCATCGGCGCGATGGACAAGTCGATCGGCCAGAAGACGGTGACTTATGATTTCGCGCGCCTGATGACCGGCGCGACCGAGGTCAAGTGCAGCGAATTCGGCGATATCCTGATCAAGAACCTCTGAACCGGATGGCGGGCGGCGCCGGCTAGGGAATCGCCTGGTCGAGCGCCTGCGCGAGGTCCGAAATCAGGTCTTCCGGCTCCTCGAGCCCGATCGACAGGCGTACCGTGCCCTGATTGATCATCGAGGCGGAGCGTTGCGCCTCGTCGAACTCGCCGCCGCCGAGCAGCCGCGGCGGCATCACGAGCGACTCGGTCGATCCGAGGCTCGCGGAAATCGAGAAATATTGCAGCGAGTCCGCGAAGCGGTCGCCCTCGGGCAAGCCGCCGTCGAGTTCGAACGTCACGACCGCGCCGAAATCGCTCATTTGCCTGCGTGCGAGCGCATGCTGCGGATGGCTTTCGAGGCCCGGATGGAAGACGCGCCGGACGCGCCGGTCCTTTTCGAGGAAGCGGGCGACCTCGAGCGCGATCACGCATTGGCGGTCGTAGCGCAGAAAGTACGTGCGCATGCCCCGCTGGATCAGGAACGCCGCGTGCGGATCCAGGGTCGGCCCGATGGTCACGACGTCCTTGCGCATCGCGGCAATCAGGGGCTTCGCCGCGATGATCGCCCCGCCCATCACGTCGCCGTGGCCCGAGGCGTATTTCGTCAGGCTGTGCAGGAACACGTCGATCGGATACTGGCCGTGGTTGTGAAAACCTGCAAGCGTGTTGTCGAGCACGGTGAGCGCGCCCGCGCGGCGCGCGCGGTCCGCGAGATGCTCGACGTCCGCGATCTTCGTCACGGGATTCGTCGGACTCTCGAAGACCACGAGCTTCGTGCGTCCTTGATCGAGGACGCGCTCGATGCCGGCGCGGTCCTCGATCGACAGCAGCGTATGCGTGACGCCGTATCTCGCCAGCAGGTGCTGCACGAGATAGCGCGTCGGACCGTAGGATTCGACGAACGCCAATATATGGTCGCCGGACTTGCACAAGGACAACAGTGCGGCGGCGATCGCGGCGACGCCGGACCCCGTCAGCAGGCATTCGTCGCGGCCTTGCAGATCGGCGAGCAGCAGTTCCAACTGCCGCAGGGTCGGATTCGACGAACGGCTGTAGAAGAATCCCTCGCGCGCGCCGCGCAGATAGCGCTCGGTCTCGAGCGCATCGTCGAACGAGAACTTGACCGACTGATAGATCGGCGCGACCAGCGCGCGGTTGTCCGCGGGCAGATTGACGGACGGCGGGTGATTGACGCGCGTGTTTTTCTTCATCGAAACACGATAGTCGAGTCGGCGCCGCATTGAAAGCGGCGCGGCGGCTACGCGGGCAGGTAGGAATCCAATTCGGCGCCGATCGCGCCGGCGGCGTCGAACAATGCGCCCGCATCCTCGGGCGCGAAACCCAGATCCTTGCACACCTGATCGTCGAGCAGGAGGTCCCGCGCGAGCGGCGATGCGTCGCCGAACGCGCAGTCGGTCAGGCGATGCGCGAGATTGACGATGTTGCACATGCGACGCGACGCGCCCGCGGCTTCGTACGCTTCCCATTGCGCGGATGCGGCGACCACGATGTCGGGCAGCTCCCAGAGTGCGGCCACCTGCGCCCCCACGTGCCGGTGAAAGGTCTCGATCAGGCGCTCGTACTCCTCCGACGCGAGCTTGGTCTGCGCGCGCTGCGCGAGTTCGTGCACGGCGCCGAGCGTCACCGGCTTGCCGATCTCGTGCAGCAATCCGCAGAGGTGCGCCTCGGCCCGCGTCCGCGGGCAGCACTCTGCGCGATGTGCTGCGACCATCGTGCGCTGCCGAGCGCATGGCGCCAATAGCCCCGCGCGCGGGAATACTGGCCCGGCACGCACAGCATCTTGCCCTGCAGCGCGAGTGTGAATGCGATGTTCGCGACTTCCTCGACGCCGAGCCGGGCGATCGCATGCGAAACGGACGCGATCGGCGCGGCGGGGCGCGTCCCGGCGCGACGAGGCGACGCGCAGCACGTGCATCGTCAGGGCCGCGTCGGCGCCGATGATGTCGGCGAAGCCGGCGCGCATTCGGCGCGTCGTCGACGCTTGCGCGCATGATGCGCATCGCGGCCTCGGGCAACGGCGGCACGTCGAGGTCGCGGCGCGCCAGGCGCCGTTCGAACATGCCGTGGATGAAATCGCAGTTTTCGGCCGTTTCCATCGGGCCGGCGGGAAATGCATGCATGCCACGGTTATCGGCCGCGGCGGGACCGTCTTGAGCGCCCGCCCGCCGCCGCGCCGCAGCGGCCGCAAATATGTCAGTATGCGGGTAGAATTTTGCGCCGATGCACGCCAACTCCCAATCCATTCCGCTCGACGACGAGCCCGCCGACCGCGAACCCGCAGCCCGATTGCGGGAGATCCCCTACAACTATACGTCGCTCGCGGATCGCGAAATCGTCATCCGGCTCCTGGGCGCCGACGCGTGGCACACGCTCGACGAACTGCGCACCGAGCGGCGCACCGGCCGGTCGGCGCGCATGCTCTACGAGGTGCTCGGCGACATTTGGGTCGTCGAGCGCAACCCCTACCTGCAGGACGACCTCCTCGATACGCCGAAGCGCCGCAGACTGCTCATCGAGGCGCTGCACCACCGCTTGGGCGAGGTCGAGCGCCGCCGCGAGCCGAAGGACGCCGCGCGCGACGCAAAGGTCGCGCTGTTGCTCGCGAGCGCGCGCGCGGCGGTGCTGCGGTTCGAGCGGCACTTCGACGACCTGGCCGCGATGCGCAAGAAGGCCCGCCGGCTCCTGTCGCGCCATACGCGCGCCGACAACATCCGCTTCGATGCATTCGCGCGCGTCTCGCATATCACGGACGCGACCGACTGGCGCGTCGAGCTGCCGTTTCTCGTGCTGTCGCCGGACACCGAAGCCGAGCTCCCGCAGCTCGTGCGCGACTGCATCGAACTGGGCCTCACGGTCATCCCCCGCGGCGGCGGCACGGGCTATACGGGCGGGGCCGTCGCGCTGACGCCCTGGTCGGCGGTCGTCAACACCGAAAAACTCGAAACCTTGGGCGACGTGCAGATGCTCGAATTGCCGGGACGCTCCGCGCCGACCGCCTGCATTTTCTCCGAGGCGGGCGTCGTCACGAAGCGCGTGAGCGAGGCGGCCGAAGAGGCCGGCTTCGTGTTCGCGGTCGATCCGACGTCCGCCGACGCCTCCTGCGTCGGCGGCAACATCGCGATGAACGCCGGCGGCAAGAAGGCCGTCCTCTGGGGAACGGCGGTCGACAACCTCGCGTGGTGGCGGATGGTCGACCCGCAGGGCAATTGGCTCGAGGTGACGCGGGTCGACCACAATCTCGGCAAGATCCACGACGCGCCCCAGGCGACGTTCGATCTCGTCTGGAAGGACGGCCGCGACCGTCCCGAGGCGGCGCGCGTGATGCGCCGCGAACGCTTGTGTCTCGCCGGCCGAAGTTTCCGCAAGATCGGCCTCGGCAAGGACGTCACCGACAAGTTCCTCGGCGGCCTGCCGGGAGTGCAGAAGGAGGGCTGCGACGGCTTGATCACGTCCGCGCGCTGGGTCCTGCATCGCCTGCCGAAGTTCGCGCGCACCGTTTGCCTGGAGTTCTTCGGCCAGGCGCGGCATGCGATCCCGACGATCGTCGAGATCAAGAACTTCCTCGATTCCGGCGCCGCCGGCGGCGCGATCCTCGCCGGCCTCGAGCACATGGACGAACGATACCTGCGCGCGGTCGGCTACAGCACGAAGTCGAAGCGCGGCGCCTTGCCGAAAATGGTTCTGCTCGGCGACATCGTCGGCGAGGACGACGCGCGCGTCGCCGCGGCCGCCTCCGAGGTCGTGCGGCTCGCGAATGCGCGCGCCGGCGAGGGCTTCGTCGCCGTGAGCGCCGAGGCGCGCAAGAAATTCTGGCTCGACCGGGCGAAGACCGCCGCGATCGCGAAGCACACGAACGCGTTCAAGATCAACGAGGACGTGGTCATCCCGCTCGAGCGCCTCGGCGAATACACCGATTCCATCGAGCGCATCAACATCGAGCTGTCGATCGCGAACAAGCTCGAGATGCTCGACGCCCTCGACGAATATTTGTCGGGCCCGGTCAAGCTCGGCAAGTCCGGGGACGCGGAGCTCGACCGCCTGTCGCCGGCCGAGTCTCTCGGCGACCGCCTGACCCACGCGCGCGAACTGCTGGGGGAAGTGCGCGCCCGCTGGCGCTACCTGCGCGATTCGATGGATACCCGGCTCGCGGACGCCGACCGGAATTTGGCGGGTATCGGGCCGGACGCGGCGGCCGACGGGTCGGCGCGCCTATTCGACCGGCTGCAGGACCGGAGCCTGCGCGTGAGCTGGAAAACGGAGGTGCGCGCCGAACTGGACCACATCTTCACGGGCGCGCGGTTCGCGCCGATACTCGCCGAATGCGACGCCCTGCACAAGCGCGTGCTGCAAGGCCGCGTGTTCGTCGCCCTGCACATGCACGCGGGCGACGGCAACGTCCACACGAACATCCCGGTGAATTCCGACAACTACCGCATGCTCAAGACCGCCAATGAAGCGGTCGCGCGCATCATGCGGATCGCGCGCGGTCTCGACGGCGTGATCTCCGGCGAACACGGCATCGGCATCACCAAGCTCGAATACCTGACCGACGAGGAACTCGCCGGGTTCCGCGCCTACAAGCGGCGCGTCGACCCCGAGGGACGGTTCAACAAGCACAAACTCATGGAGGAAGGCGACCTGCGCCGCGCCTATACGCCGAGCTTCAACTTGCTGGGTCACGAGTCCCTGATCATGCGCCAGTCGGACATCAACTCGATTTCCGATGCGATCAAGGATTGCCTGCGATGCGGCAAGTGCAAGCCCGTATGCGCGACGCACGTGCCGCGCGCGAACCTCCTGTACTCCCCGCGGAACAAGATCCTCGCGACTTCGCTGCTGATCGAGGCGTTCCTCTACGAGGAGCAGACACGGCGCGGCGTTTCGATCAAGCACTGGGACGAACTGTCCGACGTCGCCGATCATTGCACCGTGTGCCACAAATGCGAGTCGCCCTGCCCGGTCGACATCGACTTCGGCGACGTCTCGATGGACCTGCGCGATCTGTTGCGCCGCATGGGCAAGAAGCGCTTCAATCCGGGTACGGCGGCGTCGATGCTCTTTCTGAACGCGACGAATCCGCGGACGATCAAGGCGGCGCGCAAGCTGATGATCGATTGGGGATACCGCGCGCAGCGCGCCGCGAATCGCCTGCTGAGGTCGTGGGCGAAGGCGCAGACGGCAAGGCCGCCGGCGACGACCGGCAAAACGCGCGTCGCGGAGCAAGTCGTCCATTTCGTCAACAAACGCATGCCCTCCGGCATGCCGACCAAGACCGCGCGCGCGCTGCTGGACATAGAGGACCGCAATTACGTGCCGATCATTCGCGACCCCGCGAAGACGACCAGCGACTCCGAAGCGGTCTTCTACTTCCCCGGCTGCGGATCGGAGCGCTTGTTCTCGCAGGTCGGCCTCGCGACGCAGGCCATGCTCTGGCACGTCGGCGTCCAGACCGTGCTGCCGCCGGGCTATCTGTGCTGCGGCTATCCGCAGCGCGGCAGCGGCGAATTCGACAAGGCCGAGAAGATCATCACCGACAACCGCGTGCTGTTCCACCGCGTCGCCAACACCCTGAACTACCTCGACATCAAGACGGTCGTCGTCAGCTGCGGAACCTGTCTCGATCAGCTTCAAGGCTACGAATTCGACAAGATCTTCCCGGGCAGCAAGATCCTCGACATCCACGAGTACCTCATGGAGAAGAACGTGCGCCTCGAGAACGTGACCGGCGTGCGCTACATGTACCACGACCCCTGCCATTCGCCGATGAAAAAACACGACGCGCTCGCCGTCGTCAACACGCTGATGAACGCCGAACGCAACGGCGCGATCGAAAAGAACGATCGCTGTTGCGGCGAATCGGGCACCCTGGCGGTGACCCGGCCGGACATATCGACGCAGGTGCGCTTCCGCAAGGAGCGGGAGCTGGTCTCGGCCGAGGGCCGGATCCGCGCCGAGGGGCACACCGGCGAAGTGAAAGTCTTGACCTCCTGTCCCTCGTGCCTGCAGGGCCTCAAACGCTACCGGGACGACGCCGATCTCGACGCCGACTACATCGTCGTCGAGATCGCGAAGCACGTGCTGGGAGGGGACTGGCTGCCGGATTACGTGCGCCGCGCGAACACAGGCGGCATCGAGCGCGTGCTCGTCTGAAGACCGCGCGTCCGGTCTAGGGCGCGTTGGCGATGCGCTTCGCGCGCGCCATCCACAGGCTCGCGCCGACGACGATGATCGTCACGGCGGCGATCGTCAGCGTCGCGAGCGCGTTGACCTCCGGGCTCACGCCCAACCGCACCTTCGAATAGACGACCATCGGCAGCGTGTTGCTGCCCGGACCCGAGGTGAAGCTCGATATCACGAGGTCGTCCCATGACAGCGTGAACGCGAGCAGCCAGCCGGACAAAATCGCCGGCAAAATGATCGGCAGCGTGATCACGAAGAACACCTTGAGCGGCCGAGCGCCGAGATCCATCGCGGCCTCCTCGAGCGACAGGTCGAAGGTCGCGAGCCGCGACTGCACGACCACGGTCACGTAGGCCATCGAGAACGTCATGTGCGCCATGATCATCGTGCCGACGCCGCGCCCGGCGGGCCAGCCGATCCCCTGCTCGAGGGCGACGAACATGAGGAGCAGCGACAAGCCCGTGATGACCTCCGGCATGACCAGGGGCGCGGTCGTCATCGCGGCCAGGCTCACGCGCCCGCGGAACTTCGGAAACCGCGCGAGGCCGTACCCCGCGAGGAGGCCCAGGATGACCGCGCCGCTGGCGTTGATCAGCGCGACCTTCAGGCTCGTCCACGCGGCGCCGAGAATTTCGCCGTCGCCGAGCAGCGCGTAGAACCACCTGAGCGTCGGCGAGTTCGCCGCGTCCCATACGGTCACGAGTTTCGACGCATTGAACGAGAACACCACCATCGACACGATCGGGACGTAGAGGAACGCGTACCCGAACGCGAGGCACGTGAGGACGAATATCGAATTTCGGCGGTTCATCTCAAGGTCCCGCCGTTTCGCGCGCCTGGATGCTCTGGTACCACATCATGAACGGCACGAGCAGCAGCAACATCAGGATCGCGACCGCGCTCGCGACCGGCCAGTCGCGGTTGGAGAAGAATTCGTCCCAGAGTATCCGCCCGATCATCAGCGAATTCGGGCCGCCGAGCAGCGTCGGAATCACGAACTCGCCGACCGCCGGGATGAACACGAGCATGGATCCCGCGAGGATGCCGTTGCGCGACAGCGGCAGCGTGATCTTGTAGAACGCCTGCCATGGCCGGCAGCCGAGGTCCTCGGCGGCCTCGAGCAATTGCCAGTCCATCTTCTCGATGTTCGCGTAGAGCGGCAATATCACGAACGGCAGATACGAATAGACGATGCCGACGTACATCGCGAACGGCGTGTACAGCATGGTCAGCGGACTGTGGATCACCCCGAGCCCCATCAGCACGTTGTTGATGACCCCGTTCGCCTTCAGCAAGCCGATCCACGCGTAGACGCGCAACAGCTGCGACGTCCAGAACGGCAGCACGACGAGCAGCAGGAGGATGTTGCGCGTGCGCGGCGCGGCGCGCGCCATGCCGTAGGCCATCGGATAGCCGAGCAGCAGGCAGAAGATCGTCGATACGAACGCGACCTTGACCGAATTCAGGAACGCGTCGATGTACAGCCTGTCGGTGAACAGAAACGCGTAGTTGTTGAAATTCAAGCGGATCGCGAGCGCATGCTGCGCGTACCAGTCGAACAGCGGCCGGTACGGCGGGATCGCCATGTCGACGTCGGAGAACGAGATCTTCAGGACGATCACGAACGGCGCGACGAAGAACACGAGGAGCCACAGATACGGCAGCGCGACGACGAGGCTGCGTCCCGGAATTCTCGGCCGGAGTCGCTTCATCGGATCAGCGCGTGACGATGACGGGACTCGACGGGTCCCACGACAGATACACCTCCTGATCCCAGCCGATCGCATCCGCGTGGCGCGTCGTGTTCGGCTGGGTCACGCGGACCACCTTGCCGGTCGGCAGCTTCACGAGATAGATCGACAGGTCCCCGAGATACGCGATGTCCTGCACGGTGCCGCGCACGACGTTGTCGGGGCCCTGCGGCGGGCTCGTCGACATGAGGATCTTCTCCGGCCGCACGGCCGCCCAGACGGTCGCCTCGGGCGCCGCACTGATGCCGTGGCTCACGTAGATCGTTCCGCCGAGCTCCTCGGAACCGATGCGCACGTACTCCGGTTCGTCCTCGATGAGCTTGCCCTCGAAGATGTTCACCGAGCCGATGAAGTCGGCGACGAACTTCGAGTTCGGGAATTCGTAGATCTCGGACGGCGTCCCGGCCTGCACGATGACGCCGTGATCCATGACGGCGATGCGGCTCGCGAGCGTCATCGCCTCCTCCTGGTCGTGCGTCACGACGAGGAACGTGACTCCGAGCTGGTGCTGGAGCCCGATCAGCTCGAATTGCGTGTGCTCGCGCAGCTTCTTGTCGAGCGCGCCGAGAGGCTCGTCGAGCAGCAGGAGCTTGGGCCGCTTGACGAGCGAACGTGCGAGCGCGACGCGCTGGCGCTGTCCGCCCGACAGCTGGCTCGGCTTGCGCTTCGCGTACTCGCCGAGCTTGACGAGATCCAGCATCGCGGCGACGCGCTCGCGGATTTCCGCCTTCGGCACGCGGTCCTGTTTGAGGCCGAACGCGACGTTCTGCTCGACGGTCATGTGCGGGAACAGCGCGTACGACTGAAACATCATGTTGACGGGCCGCTCGTACGGCGGAACGCCGGTCATGTCCTCGCCGTCGATGAAGATGCGTCCCGAACCGGGGGTTTCGAATCCGCCGAGCATGCGCAGCAGCGTCGTCTTGCCGCAGCCCGAGGCGCCCAACAGGCAGAATATCTCGCCCCGGTAGATCTTCAGGCTGACGTCGTCGACGGCTTTGAAGTCACCGAAGGACTTGGAGACGCGCACGAGCTCGACGTACGGCTGTCGCATGCGGGTCGTTCCACGGCGCGGCCTTCGCCGCCTGGCCTGCGTCGCTCGTCATCGTTCATTGGCCCGTTTTGAATCTTTCCCAGACGCGCGTGAGCGCCCGCGTGTGCTCGGGCGTATCCGCGAGCTGGATCGACAGATCGCGGACTTGATCGGGCGGCGGATAGATGGCGGGATCGGACTTGACGTCGGGCAGCACGAAGGGCGTGGCCGCGGCGTTCGCGTTCGCGTAGCGCTTGTAATTGGAGATCGCGGCGACGACTTGCGGCTCCATGATGTAGTTGATGAACGCGTAGGCGCTGTCCGGGTGCGGAGCGTCCTTCGGAATCGCGAGCATGTCGAACCAGAGGATCGAACCCTCCTTGGGCACGACGTACTTGATGTCGATGCCGTTCTTGGCCTCGTGCGCGCGGTCGCGGGCCTGCAGCACGTCGCCGTTATAGCCCACCGCGACGCACAGGTCGCCGTTCGCGAGCGCCTGGATGTATTCCGAGGAGTTGATGTTGCGGATGTACGGGCGGGCCTTCAGGAGAACCGCCTCGGCGGCATCGAGGTCGTCCTCTTTCTGGGAATTCGGGTCGCGGCCGAGATAATTGAGGACCGCGCGCATCATCTCCGCCGGCGAGTCGAGCACGCTGATCCCGCATTTGGCGATCTTCGAGGCGACCGCCGGATCGAACACGAGGCGCCAGCTGTCGAGCGGCGCGTCCGGCATCAGCGCCTTGATCATTTTCTCGTTGTAGCCGATGCCGTTCGTGCCCCACATGTAGATCACGCCGTGCGCGTTGCCGGGATCGAACGCGGCGACCCGCGCCATGAGCTTCGGATCCATGTTCTTCAGGTTCGGCAGCTTCGACTTGTCGAGCGCCATGTAGACGCCCGCCTTGATCTGGCGCTCGAAGTACGAGGACGTGGGCACGACGACGTCGAAGCCGCTGCTGCCGGCGAGCAGCTTGGTCTCGAGCGTCTCGTTCGTGTCGAAATACGCGACGTGCACCTTGATGCCGGTCTGCTTCTCGAAATTCGACAGCGTGTCCGGAGCGAGGTAATCCGACCAGATGTAGAGATTCAATACCTTGCGGCCGCCGGCCGGCGTCGCCTCGCCGCCCTTGTGACCGCCGCAGGAGGCCGCGAGCGCGGACAGGATGAGAACCGGAATCGCCGATCGAACTACTCTCCACATCGAACACTGACTCCCTGGGGAAGGCGGACGCGCCGCCGAGGCGAGTTTTCAGCCGCTGACCCGTAGTTATATCGCAGCCGGCGCCGCGGGGACAGAGGATAATGCGGCGCGCCGCCGGCGATCGCCGACCGCTCAGACGTTCAGCAGCAGATGCTCGCGCTCCCAGGAACTGATGACCTGCGCGAACGTCTCGTACTCGGCGTCCTTGACGGCGGTATAGGCGAGCACGAAGCGGTCGCCGAAGACGTCCACGAGCGGCTTGGATTCGCGCAGCAGGCGCAGGCTCTCGGCGAGGGAGCGCGGCAGCGCGATCGCCAGGTCGTAGGCGCTGCCGGTGATCGGCTCGGACGGCTTCAGGCCCTCGACCATGCCGAGGTAGCCGCAGGCGAGGGACGCGGCGATCGCGAGGTAGGGATTCGCGTCGGCGCCGCCGACGCGATTTTCGATGCGCCGCGCCTCGGGTCCGGACATCGGCACGCGCAGGCCCGCCGTGCGGTTGTCGTAGCCCCAATGCACGTTGATCGGCGCGGATGAGTAGCGGCTGATGCGCCGGTAGCTGTTCACGTTCGGCGCGAACAGCGACATCGCCGCCGGCAGGTACTTCTGCAGCCCGGCGATGTGGCCGAAGAACAGCGTCGACGGCGAGCCGTCGGGATTGCTGAACACGTTCTTGCGCGTCTTCGCGTCGACGATGCTCTGGTGCAGGTGCATCGCGCTGCCGGGCTCCTTCGCCATCGGCTTCGCCATGAACGTCGCGTACATCTTGTGGCGCAGCGCCGCTTCCCGCGCCGTGCGCTTGAAGAGGAATGCCTGGTCGGCGAGGCTCATCGGGTAGCCGTGCAGCAGGTTGATCTCCATCTGCGCGGCGCCCGCCTCGTGGATCAGCGTGTCGATCTCGATGTCCTGCGCCTCGCAGAAGGAATACATGTCGTCGAACAAGGGATCGAACTCGTTGACCGCCGCGATGCTGTAGGCTTGGCGGCCGATTTCCGGCCGGCCCGATCGCCCCACCGGCGGCTTGAGCGGATAGTCCGAGTCGATGTTCGGCTCGACCAGGAAGAATTCGAGTTCCGGCGCGACCACGGGCTCCCAGCCGTGCGCTTCGTACAGGTCGAGCACACGCCGAAGCACGTAGCGCGGCGCCATCGTCACGGGCCGGCCGTCGCCGTAGAAGCAATCGTGGATCACCTGCGCGGTCGGTTCGGCGGCCCAGGGCACGACGCGCACCGTCTTCGAATCTGCCTTGAGCACGATGTCGATGTCCGACGGATTCATCGCGCTCTGATCGTCGGGGTAATCGCCCGTGACCGTCTGCAGGAAAATCGCCTCGGGCAGGCGCATGCCCTCTTCCTCGGCGAATTTCTCCGCGGGCATGAGCTTGCCGCGCGCGACGCCCGCCATGTCCGGGATGATCGCCTCGACCTCGGAGATGCCGTGTTCCTTCAAGAATTGCTGGATCGTACTGGTCATAAAATCACCTAAGATTCCGCGTATTGCCGGCAGGCCGCGCCGAACGCCGCGAACAGCGCCCGGGAAAACGGATTGCCTTCGAATTGCCATTCGGGATGCCATTGCAAGCCGACCGCGAAGCGCTTGGAATCCGTGACGCGAAATGCCTCGATGACACCGTCCGGCGCGCGCGCTTCGATCGCGAGTCCCGCACCGAGCGTCTGTATTCCCTGCCAATGCAGGGAATTGACGCGCAAGCGGTCGCATCCTGCGATTGTTCGCAGCACCCCTCCGGGGTCCAGCAATACCTCATGGGCAGGCCCGTACTGCTCCTCGAGCGGTCGGGACTCGTCCTCGCGGTGGTCGATGTGGCCCGGCACCTCGTGCAGGCGCTGCCACAGCGTGCCGCCGTAAGCGACGTTCATTTCTTGGAACCCGCGGCAAATCGCGAGCACCGGCAAGCCGGCGGCGATCGCGCGCGGAATCAACGGAAGCGTCGTAGCATCCCGATTTGGGTCATGCAGGGTCCCCGGTGCGCTCGCCGGGCCTCCATAGTGGTGAGGTTCGACATTGGTCGGGCTGCCCGTGAACAGCAGCCCGTCGCAAATTTCCAGCAACCCGTCCAAGTCGAGCTTCGGCCCGAGCGCGGGCACGAGCACCGGCACCGCACCGGCGCCTTCGGCGACGGCTGCGATGTATTTCTCGCCGACCATGTGGAAATAATGCTTTCCAAACAGCCGGCGATCGGCAGGTATTCCTATCAGCGGATTGCGAGACATGTTTAAGATATTGAACGCTTGGGTAGAGGTCCAAGCTTTCAGTACGGAGCTATTAGACCACATGGGGCGGACGCCGTCCCCGTCTCGCGGCTCCAATCGGCTAAGATTCAGGCATTTCCAGCACTTAGCGGATTATGTTGCAATGCGGCATCGCGTTGTTTCCGCCGATCCGTCGCCGAGCCCATAGACCCAAGATCCTGTCAATAGATACAAAATCTTAAACACCCCATCCCACCCCAGTTGTCAAGTGCGTCCATCCGACCGACCCGTATTCTAGAATTACGCGCCGGTGCGCATGTCGCGAGCGACCGCTATTGCGGCGGCCTGATCGATAGCGCGAGCGGCCACCTCGACCCGCTGAAATACACGCGGGGACTCGCGCGCGCCGCCGAGCAAGCCGGCGCGCGCATTTTCGAGAACACCCCGGCGCTGTCCCGCTCCGACGGCGCTTCGCTGCAGGTGCGAACGCCGCGCGGCGTCCTGCGCTGCAAGCATCTGGTGCTCTGCGCCAACGCCTACGTCGACGGCCTCGCGCCCGCGCTGGCGCGCCGCATCCTCGGCGTCGGCACGTTCATCATCGCAACGGCGCCGCTCGGGCCCGCGCGCGCCCGCACCCTCCTTCCGAGCCTGGCGGCGGTCGCCGACCTCAACTGGATCCTCGATTATTTCCGGCTGTCCGCCGACGACCGGCTGCTGTTCGGCGGACGCGTGAGCTACAGCGCGGTCGACCCGCCGCGGCTCGCACCGTCGATGCGGCGGCGCATGCTGCGCGTCTTCCCGGCCTTGGGCGACGTCGACATCGAATACGCGTGGGGAGGCTACGTCGATCTCACGCTGAGCCGGGCGCCGGATTTCGGGCGGCTTGCGCCGAACGTATTTTATCTCCAAGGTTTTTCCGGCCACGGGCTCGTGCTCGCAGGCATGGGCGGCAAGCTCGCGGCCGAAGCGCTCGCCGGCACCGCCGAGCGCTTCGATGTGTTCGCGCGCATCCCGCACCGCGATTTTCCCGGCGGGCCGCTGTTGCGCCGGCCGTCGCTCGCGCTCGCGATGCTGTACTACCGCTTGCGCGACCTGCTCTGAGGCGCCGCGGCGGCACCGCCGCGCGGCTCACGAGGTAACAGCGGTGGATGCGCGGATTGCGCTCGAAATCCTGCGGGATCGTCGCGGCGCTCAAGTCGGCGACCGTGAATTGGCCAAGCGCCTCGGCGTCCAATTTGAATTTCGTGTAATTCGTCGAGAAAACCAGGCGCCCGCCGACGCGCAGCAGCGCCATCGCCCGCCGGATCATGCCGACATGGTCGCGCTGCACGTCGATCACGCCCTGCATGCTCTTTGAATTCGAGAATGTCGGCGGGTCGAGAAAGATCAAGTCGAAGCGCGGCCCCGCCTCGGCGTGCTCGTCGAGCCACGCGAGACAGTCGGCGCGCCGCAGCGCGTGCTCCTCGCCGCCGAAGCCGTTCAACAGGAGGTTGTCGTGCGCCCAGTCGAGATAGGTATTCGACAGATCGACGCTCGTCGTCGAGCGCGCCCCGCCCGCGGCCGCGTACACGGTCGCCGTGCCCGTGTAGCAGAACAGGTTCAGGAAATCCGCGCCCGCGGCCCAGCCGCGCAGCATCGCGCGCGTGAGCCGATGATCGAGAAACAGGCCGGTGTCGAGGTAATCGCGAAAATTCACCCAGAACTTGAGGCCTCCTTCGCGCACGCTGTAGCGTTCGCCGGAAGCGGCGCGCTTCTCGTACTGGGAGACGCCCTTTTGCGGCTTGCGGATCCGCGAATGCACGTGCGCGAGCGGCACCGACAGAGCCTCGGGCAGGACCGCAAGCACCTCGCGGCGCCGCTCGCGCGCGCTCTCGGGGTTCACGCTCTTCGGCGCCGCGTATTCCTGCACATAGACGTGCCGCGGCTCGCGGCCGTACACGTCGATCGCAAACGCGTATTCCGGCATGTCGGCGTCGTACAGCCGGTAACACTCGATCTGCTCGGCGCGCGCCCAGGGCTCGAGCTTCTGCAAATTCTTGCGCAGCCGGTTCGCGAACATTTGCGCGCCGGCGCGGCCCGCCCAGTCCGCGCGCACCTCCTCGCGCGGACGCTGCACGGCCGCGGGCCCGAGTTCGAAGCGCAACAGCCGGCATTCGATCGGCCCGTTGTAGAACCGGTGCGTGCGCTTCGCGTAGACCCCCAGGTGCCGCGCGAGCGGCGGATTGCCGGTCAGGATCGCCGCCTGCCAGCCCGTGAACTCCTCGCGCAGCACGCGGCCGAGCTCGGCGTACAGGCCGGACAGCTCCGACTGCGCGCCGATGCGCTCGCCGTAGGGCGGATTGCAGACGACCAGCCCCTCTTTCGCGGCCGGCCGAAGCTGCGCCGCGAGCGCGCGCTTCTCGACGTGGAGCCACTCGGCGAGCCCGGCACTCTCGGCGTTCGCGAGCGTGATGCGCACGGCGTCGGCGTCGGCGTCGAAGCCGAACACGCAGCGGCGCGCAATGCGCGCGGCGCGCCGCGCGCGCGCCTCGTCGAGCAATCTCTGCCAGAGCGCCGCATCGTGGCCGCGCCAGCCGCTGAAGCCGAAATAGGCGCGATCCAGGCCCGGCGCGGCGTCCGCGGCGATCGACGCGCCCTCGATCAGAAAAGTGCCTGAACCGCACATCGGATCGACGAGCGCGCCGCCGCGCCCGCAAATCTCGGGCCAACCCGCGCGCATGAGCACGGCGGCGGCGACGTTTTCCTTCAGCGGCGCACGGCCGCCTTCCTGCCGGTAGCCGCGCCGATGCAGGCTCTCGCCGGAGAAGTCGAGCGACAGCCGCGCTTTGGCGCCCTCGACGTGCAGATGCAGCAGGACGTCGGGACGTTCGGGGCGGATATCGGGACGCGCGCCGGTCGATTCGCGCAAGCCGTCGCAAACCGCATCCTTCAGGAGCTGCGCGCCGTAGATCGTATGGCGGATCGCCGCGTTGCCGCCGCTGCACTCGCACGCGAGCGTCGCGCCCGCGCGCAAATGATCGCGCCAGTCGATCCGCTTGGCCGCCTCGTGGAGGCTCGCGCTGGAGGACGCATCGACTTCGCCCAAGGACAGGAATATGCGGGTCGCGGCGCGCGACCACAGGCAGGCGCGATAACCGACCTCGATCGGTCCCTGGAACCGGACGTCGCTGCTGCGTTCGGCGATCGCGTACGCGCCGAACTCCTTGAGTTCCTCGGCGAGAACCGACACGGCGCCTATCGGCGCCGTCGCGACCCAGTAGAGACTCTCGTCGTTCACGCGCAGCTTTTCAAAGCGCGCAGATCGACCCAGTCGACCGCCGCATGCTCCGCGAGATGGCGCACGAGGATGCGGTAGACATCGGCATCGAATACGCGATGCGCGTCGGGCCCGGCGAACCCGGCGAGTTCCTCGTCGTTGCGCGCGGTTCCGAGGTATGCCCAGTCCTCGCAGACATGGTATTCGACGAGATCCCCCGCACCGCGCTCGCGCAGCGCGATGCGCCCCCGAACGGCCAGCGCTTCAACTTCAGCGACGACAGCGCGAGCTTGAGCCGCATGCCGTGCATGAGCGCGGTCTCGCGGCCGACGCAGGCGCCGCGGCACTTGCCGAGCTGAAATCCGCAACAGGAGCCTTCGCCCGGCTTCGAGGCCGAGCAACTGGCGGCGCCGGATCTTGAAGAATTCCATCTGCGAGGTCCTTGTCGGGGCGTCCCGGAGCGGCGCTCAGGCCGCCGCCTTCTTGTGCCAGTCGGTGTTTCCGATCGACACCGCGCGACCTTCTTGCGGCCGCCGTAGATGAGGTTCACGATGCCGCGCGAGACCATCACCGCGCTGAAGATCGAGGTGAGGATGCCCAGGCAGTGCACCACCGCGAAGCCGCGCACCGGGCCCGAGCCGAAGGCGAGCAGCGACAGGCCCGCGATGAGGGTGGTGATGTTGGAGTCGAAGATGGTGTCGAAGGCGCGCTCGTAGCCTACCTGGATGGCCATCTGCGGGCTCATCCCGGCGCGCAGCTCCTCGCGGATTCTCTCGTTGATGAGCACGTTGGCGTCGATCGCCATGCCGAGCGCGAGCGCGATGGCCGCGATGCCCGGCAGCGTGAGCGTGGCCTGCAGCATCGACAGCAGCGCCACGAGGAAGAGCAGGTTCGCCGCCAGCGCCGTCACCGAGATCACGCCGAAGAGCGCGTAGTACACGATCATGAAGGCGGCGATGGCGGTGAAGCCGTAGAGCACCGACTTGAAGCCCTTGGCGATGTTCTCCGCGCCGAGCGACGGGCCGACGGTGCGCTCCTCGATGATGTCCATGGGGGCGGCGAGCGCGCCGGCGCGCAGCAGCAGCGCGAGGTTGCGGGCCTCCTGCACGTCGCCGATGCCGGAGATCTGGAAGCGGTTGCCGAACTCCTCCTGGATCACGGGCCAGGTGAGCACGACGGTGGAATTGCGCTCCACCAGCATCATGCCCATGCGCTTCTTCAGGTTCTCGCGCGTCGTCTGGCGCATGATGCGCCCGCCGGTGTCGTCGAGCGCCATCGAGACGACGGGCCGGCCGTCGCGCTGGTCGAAGCCGGGCTGCGCGTCCTTGATGCGGTCGCCGGTGATCACGAGCGTCTTCTTCACGAGCACCGTGTTGCCCTCGGTATCGAAGAACTTGTCGGTGCCGAAGGGCGCGGGCTGGTCCTTGTAGGCGGCGAAGGCGCTCTGCCCCGGGCCCGCCGCGTGCTCTTCGGAGACCAGGCGCACTTCCAGCGTCGCGGTGCGGCCGAGGATCTCCTTGGCGCGGCCCGGGTCCTGCACGCCCGCGAGCTGCACCACGATGCGGTCCGCGCCCTGCTGCTGGATGATGGGCTCGGCCACCCCCAGCTCGTTCACGCGGTTGCGCAGCGTCTGGATGTTCTGCTGCAGCGCGAGTTCCTGCTCCTTCTTCACCACCTCGGGCTTGATCGTCGCGATGATGCTCGACTCCTCGCCCGCGTCCTGCTCGCGGATCGACGAGGTCGGGCATCTCCTTTTCGACGAGCTTCAGCGCCGCGGCCCGCTGGTCGGCGCTCGCGGAAGCGCACCACCACGCGGTCGCCCTCGCGCGCGAGGCCCGAGTAGTAGACCTTCTTGTCGCGCAGGAGGCTGCGCACGTCGCCCACGTAGCGCTCGACCGACTTGTTGGCGGCCGCCTTCATGTCCACCTGCAGCAGGAAGTGCACGCCGCCGCGCAGGTCGAGGCCCAGGTACATGGGCTTCGCGCCCAGCGCCTGCAGCCAATGGGGCGCCGCCGGCTGCAGGTTCAGCGCCACCACGTAGCCCGCGGGAACCTTCGCCTGGATGATGTCGCGCGCCTTGATCTGCGTGTCGGTGTCGGCGAAGCGGAAGCGTCGCGTGCCCCTCGGCAACCTCGACGCCCACGAGCGCGATGCCCGCGCCCTTGAGGGCGGATTCGAGCTCGGACTGGAGGTCCGCCTCGACCTTCACCGACGCGCGCGCGCCGGAAACCTGCACCACCGGCACCTCGCCGAAGAGGTTCGGCGCGGCGTAGATGATGCTCACCACCAGCGCGATCGCGATGATGACGTACTTCCAGATCGGGTACTTGTTCATGCGCGATGGGCCGTTACTGGGCGTCCTTGATGGTGCCCTTGGGCAGCAGCTGATTGACCGCCTGCCTCTGGACCTGGATCACGACGTTGTCGGCCACTTCGAGGCTCACGTAGTTGTCGGTGATCCGGGTGACCTTGCCCACGATGCCGACGGCGACCACCTCGTCGCCCTTCTGCAGCGCTTCGAGCATCGTCTTGTGCTCCTTCGCCTTCTTCATCTGCGGGCGGATCATGAGGAAGTAGAGGATCACGAACATCAGGATGATGGGCAGCAGGCCCATCAGCGTGTCGCCCTGGCCGGACTGGCCGGCAGCCTGGGCGTATGCGGTTCCGATCATGGGGGTCTCCGGGCGGAATGTCTTGA
>CAVQYI010000016.1:0-9689 GCA_963718135.1 uncultured Pseudomonadota bacterium
CCTGGACGGGAGCCGGAATCACCCCGAGGCCGGCCCGCCGCCGCGGTTGCCGGAGCGCGCCCGCCCCATGTTAATCTTCGCCGGCGCGCACCATGAGCGACCTCGGGGAGATCACCGTGTATTCACTTCCGTCGGCGCCGCGAACCATCGGCGGCGTGTTGGATGACGCGATCAATCTGTTTCGGCAAAGCCTGCCGCGCAGCTGGCCGCTCGCTCTCCTCGCGCAGTCGGGGGCCATTTTCGGGAACGTCGGCATCCCTCCCGGGATCGGCGACGGCGCGGTCGCCGATCCGCAAGCTGCGCTCCACGCACTCCTGACGGGGGGATTCCTGTTGAGCGCCGCGGTAGGGATGCTCCTGGGACTCATCGCCAACTGCGCCTTGATCGACCACGTGAACGGGATCGCGACGGGCAAGCCGGCGCCGCTCGCCGAATCGCTCGGCAGATCGCTCGGCGTCGGCATCCGCCGTCTCCCGCATGCGTTCCTGGTGACTTTGCTGGTCGCGCTGATCGTTCTGCTCGGCCTCGTTCTGCTCGTCGTGCCGGGCATCTATTGGGCCGGCGCGCTGGCCTTGGCGCTCGTCGCCGTGGTCGTCGACCGCGCCGGCGTCTTCGACGCGATGAGCATCAGCCGCAATTTGATCAAAGGTCATTGGTGGCGTTCGATGACGATTTATTCGGTCGCAGTGATCATCGGCGTGGTCGCCTACTTCGTTCTTGGATTGATCATCGGCGTTTTCGTCCGGATTGCCGGCACGGGCGGCTCGATCGCGGCGTACGCGCCGAGACTCATCATGATCGCCGGCGGAGCGCTCATGGTGGCCTGGTTTCAGGCGACGACGCTCTCCATTTATTATGATTTGAAGCTGCGCCATGAAGGCGGAGATTTGGCGCGACGCGTCGACTCGCTGCCCGCCCGCTGACCCGCGGCGACTCGCAGCCGTTCGCGCAACTCCCGATCGTCGGCGGCCGCGGCCGGCGCCGGCCCGACGTCCTGGCCTAGGCGTACGAGCAGCGAGCGCGCGATTTCGCCGCGCCGCCGCGGCTCGAGCGACGGCCAGCGCTCCAGCAATTCGTTGATCAAGGACAACTCCCCGGGCTCGTCCGCATCGGGCGCATCCGCCTGCACGAGGACGGTGCCCGCGACGATGTCGCCGATGCGCACGCGATCCTTGCTCACGGCGCAACTGACGATGCCCACGACGTAGAACAGCGGAAGACTATCGATGAGGCGCAACACGTTGCGGATCACGACGGCGCCGTGACTCGGCGTGCCGCCGCCGCGGCTCGCGACGCGCACCCCCGCGGTCCGCTTGCCCGGCGATTGCCCGCGCAGCACCGTCTCGATGACCGGGTGATAAAGAAGGTAAATTGCCGCCGCGGGCACCCAGATGACCCATACCGACCGAGGCTGTAGGTTCAATCCCTGATGCAGCGCCAGTAGCGCGGCCAACACCCATATGAGCGCAAGCAGGATCCGGATGTGCCAGTCGACGATGAACGCGTAACTGCGGCTCCCCAAGCCGGCGATCTCGGTCATGCGTCCCCGCCGCCGTGCGATCCGTGAATTCGGTCGTCGAGTTCACCGATCGATGCGGCGATCGAGTTCGCATTCTCGCGGATCTCCGCGCGCAGGCCGTCCTGCGACTCCGCGATGTGCTCGCTCAAGCTCTTGAGCTCGCTGCGAACGAGGTCCCGCAGCTCGGTGAAGCGCGAGGCTTCCGCCTGATCGGCGAGATCCCTTTGCGTTTGCAGCTCTTTGGCGTGGCGGCGCGACTCGAGCAGCATGGTGCTCTGCCAAACGGCGATGTACACGCCGAAGCTCGCGACGACCAATGCGAGGAGCACGAGCATCACCAGCCCGACGGACGCTTCGATCGTCGTGAACACCAGGCTGAATTTCGCCGGCGCGGTGATCGCCGGCCAGTTGACGGCCATGAAGGCACCCACGAGGGCGAGGACGATAATGACGGTCAGGGTGCGAGTCCGCATATCCTAATGCCTCCGGTGAATCGATGATCGCACGTATTTTTCCTTCGCGGTCAATATTCGAACGTGTACGACAGGCCGATGCTGCTCCCCGGATCGTTCTCGGGAGTCACGCCTTGCGTAATCGCCGCGCCATTGCCCAATCGCGTCTGCAGCTTCAGGTGTTTCGTCAAATCGACGTTGACCTGGACCTGGCTCGATCCCGTTGTGTTTTGCCTGGCCTCCACGTAGACACGATTGGAAATATAGCGCCCCGCCGCGATGCTCGTACCGGTGCCGGCGGCGCCTGGAGTCGTGCCGGCACCTGCGGCCGTACCGACCGTCAAACGGTCCAAACCCAACATCCGCTGCAATTTGACCAGGGGGTTCAACTCGCCGTTGCCGCCAACGCCGGAAAGGGTCGCGAACGCGGCACCGAGCTGAGCCGCTTGCAGCGCCGAAAGCTGGGCCGCGTTTTCGCCGAATAGAAGCCGCGCCATGATTTCGTCGGGGGGACGCGGCGGCGTGCTCGTGAACTCGAACCGCGGCGCGTCCGCGAGGCCCGTGATGCGCAAGGTCGTCGTGCCGTCCGCCATGGCCGTTTGCGCCGTGAAATCGAGCATGGGGTCGATCTTGTGTCTGAGTCCGGCGCCGTTGAAACTGACCCGGCCGCTCGTGAACGACAGGCGGGTACCCGCCAACGAGAAGCTGCCGTGCTGCAGATCGAAGCCGCCGCTCACCAGCGGGGCTTCGGTCGTCCCGCCCAAATGCAGCTCGCCGCCGAGTTCCGCGTCGAGACCGCGGCCGCGAACCAATATTTGGCGCGGCGCCGACAGCGTCACATTCAGCCCGACGACCAACGGCTTATGTGTCGGCGCCGCCGGCGGAGCTCCGCGGCGGCGCACGTCCAAAATCGCAACGTTCGGCGGCATCGCTTTCGGTATGCCGATCTCCGTTCGGTGCAAATTCACGGTGCCGGCGACATCGATCCGCTCGAGCGCGGTGCCGCCGACATGCAGTTTGGCGTCGAAAGTCGCGGTGACGAGATTGCTGACGATCGGTCGCGCGTTCTTCGCAACGAAATTCAGGTCGAGCGGTATCTTGGGCTTCAAGAGGCCGACGGTGCCGGTCATCGAAATCGACCCCGGAGCGGCGGTCGCGTCGAAGCTCTCGATTTTCACGCCGTCCCGATCGCCGACGATCTGCGCGTTGATGTTCTCGATGTTCACGCCGCGACCGAAATCGCGCAAATGGCCCCCGGCGACTTTCATCGCGCCCGCGATCTGCGGGGTATCGGCATCGCCCGTGACCGTCGCTGCCACGGTGACCGCGCCGCTCGCGGACAGGCCGCGCGCTTCGAGCATAGGACTCGCGAGCGCCAAGTCCGTCTTGCCGCCGATTTTGAGATCGAGCGCACCCCCCGCCCGCAAGGGCACGTCGCCGGTAAGCGTCAACGCCGAACTCTTGCCGGCATTCAGGCGGGCATCGACGCTAGCCGCCGCCCCGTGGAGTTCGGCGGTGCCGCGCAGATCGATCGGCGGCAAACCGAGCGACGCCTGGTCGCCCACGCGCAGGCCCGTAGCATCCAGCTTGACGGTTCCGAGCGGCGCGCCGATCGTGCCGTGCAGCTCCGCACTGGCTTCGATCTTGCCGCCGCTCAATGATCCAGGCGCAATCGCGTCGATGAGCGCCGGCGTCACGTTGCGCAAAGAAGCGCGCAGGTCGAGTTCCGGCGCTATTCGTCCCGCGAGCTCGAACACCGCATTTCGGGCGCCCAAACGCAGATTGTCCAAAGACACCCCGTCGGCGAAAGACAGCGCCGTCGGCGACATCAGTCGCGCCGTTTGACCGCGATATTCGAGCGCAGCCTCGGTGAATCGCAACGCCCGCGCAGTCGCATTCCAGTTCGCCGTCGACGACAAGGCCGCGGGCCCACCGGGCAAATTCGGCAATTGCACGGCGATCCGCAGGCCAAGGGCATCCAAGGGTCCGGTACCCGACAATTGAGCGTTCGCGGCGAATCCGCCGACGTGCATGTCTTGCACGGCGCATTGCAGTTGCGCATGCGGCCGTCCGCCGACCGGCCTGATGGTTGCGTCCGCGATGAGGCTGCCGCGCATCGCGATTCCAACGAGGCGATCGAGATCGGCGAGATCTGCGATAGCGAGGTGAAATCTGCCGCGATTTTGCGCAGCCGCTGCGCCGACCGTCATTTCGCCGTCGAGGCGCACGCTTTTCCAGTCAGCCCGCCGGATGGTCGCCTGTATTCGGGCCTCGCGATCGCGTTGCCAATCAACCGCCAATTTGAGCGGCGCTGCGTCAAGTTTGCCGCCGACCAACAAAGTACCGCTTGCTGCGGACGGCCAGCCGCGCGCATGGACATCTGCGGTCAACCCACCAGTCGCGGCGCCGCGCCAGGTGAAGTTCGACGCCAGACGAGCGTCGCCGGTGAGCGCATCCGGCGGCCCCTCTGCCCCGCCGGACATCGTCAAGCTGCCGGCAAGCGCCGGCGACACCACGGCCAGGTCATGGATTTCGAAGTTCCACTTCGCTTGCAGCGATGCGACGTATGCGCCGAGGTTTCCATAGCCGCCGGGCTTTTGCTGCGGTATATCCGCCGGTGAGCGACGCCGCGCATCGGCGTTGAGCGACAGCGACCAGGCGCGGCCGGTCATGCGCATGTTCGATATGGCGATATCGCGGTCGTCGAGCCGCGCCGCGAGACGCACCGACACGCGGTCGCCGATGGCTATGGTCCTCGCTTCGGCTCCCGCAAGACGCTCCACGTCCGCATCGGCATTGACGGTCATTCCCCCGTTCCGCCATGCGAGTTCGAAGCCGACCCGCGCATTGCCGCCGATTTCCTGGTGCACGAGCGCCGCGAAGGGCGCCAAGTCGGGCAGCACGATCGCCGCCGTCACGGATCGCTGTCCCGCTGTGATCGCGCGGCCGCGAACCGAGAACAGCCGGTGGGTCACCGTGAACTCCAACGGTCGCCCGGCGCTCTTGAGCCGCAGCGCGCCGTCGATAGCGAGCGGATCATGCGCAAGGAGATCGGGCTCCAAGCCCGGGACCCGCAATCCGGAAGCGCCGCCATGAACGGCGAGCAAGTCGCCGTGTGCGGTCAATTCCAAGTGCAGAGCCTGGAGTGCGGCGCCGGCGCCGGCGCCGACGCGCAAATCGGAAATATCCAGCCTGCCGTCAGCGATCGGCGCATCGACACCCCCGCGCCAGTGACCGCTCGAGTCGATCCGTCCCCAGGCAAGATCGGCGCGCGGCCGCATCGCCGGCGCTTCGATCGAATACGCGAAATTCGCCGTATGGCGGGGCAGATCCGCGCTGCCGTGCGCGCGCGCGCGCAAATCGCCGGCGTCGATCTTCAAGTCGAAGTCTTCCGCCGTGCGCGCACCCTTGAGCGTCATCGTTGCCGACAGGGCCCCGAGATTCGGCAGTCCGACGATGTTTTCGAGCGGCCCTCCCGCGGGCTCATGTACTTCCAGCGCGGCGTCCATTCGCTGCGGATCGAACGCGAGCCGCAGCCGGTATCGGCCGTCGCCGCCGATACGTTCGGCGTCGACCTGCGCCTGAAGATTATCGGCCGACCGCAATAAAATGCCGCCGTGTACGACGAGCGATGCCGGCCTGCCGGCGAGCTTCGGCCCGAGTTCAAGTGAATCGATCGATCCTTTCGTCACGACGATGCGAGGAATCGCACGATGGATGCGCTTGGCATTCGCTGCGGACACCGGCAGTCGGGCGAGGAGAACATGGTCCGCGTGCAAACGCCGCACGAGCACCGTACGCCACAGAAGATCGAGCGGCGCCCATTGCAAGGAGATGTTTTTCGCGGTCAGCCAGACGCCGCCGCGATCGCTGAGTTCGAGTTCGGCGAGCGTCAATTGACTCGGCAAGGATCCGCCGAGTCCCGAAAGCTTCACGTGCCCGCTGGTCAATGCATAGGTGACGCGTTCGATCATCGCCCGGCCTCGCGCGGTCACGCCGGCGATGTAGATCGCGCCGCAGAGCACGACGGCCGCCAGAACGACCGCGCCGGCCGCCGTTGCCGTGATTTTCCATGCCCGGCGCATCAGAATGCCTGCCCGAGGCCGACGTAGATCTCGAACGAATCGTCATGCGCCGTGCAGCGCCGGGTCGGCACGGCGACATCGAAGCGAACCGGACCAATCGGCGTGTAGTAGCGCATTCCCGCGCCCGCACCGAAGCAAAGGACACTCGGCAGCGGATTCAAGCTCGCGCTGACTTGGCCGCCGTCGACGAACACGACGGCGCCGAATCGCTTGCCGAAGCGCTGCCGAAATTCGACGCTGCCGGCGGTGATCGCGGTGCCTCCGATCGGGTTGCCGTCGGGGAACAGCGGACCCACGGATTGATAGCGAAAGCCGCGGATCGTTCCGCTCCCGCCGCCGTAGAATCGTTGATCCGGCGGCAGGCTGAACTCGCCCGCTCCGCGCGCGAGGCCGGCGAGTGCGCGCAGCGCGATCACGCTGCGGCCTGCGGGGACCGGTGCAAACGAGTGAAGGTCGAAGTACGCCGCGAGCTTCACCTGCGTTATGAGGAAGGTCGCGCTCGTGGCCCCGATTGAATGCGTCGGCGTGACGGTGACGGAATCGCGCATGCCGTGGATCGGGTCGTCGAGCGGCGAGTTCAAGTTCGTCGAATCGTAGGCCACGCCGATCGGGGTCGCGACCAATGTGTAGGAATGAGTCGCGCCCTCTTGCACGATCGTCTCGTTCGCCGTGGTGACTCCAATGCTCGCGCTCCAGACGTTCGACAATTTGCGGACGAGCGAAGTGCCGGTGGTGACGGCCGTCTGTTGATACGCCTGCAGCGATTGCTTGACGGCGGTGACCGCGAACTGCAGCGACTGGTCGCGATGACCGAAGTCCGGTTTCAGCAGCTTCGCGCTGGTGTCGTAACCCAGGCCGGTCGCTGCGCTGCCGCCCATATTGGTCACGGCCGCCGCAATGCTCAGCCGCTCGGCCCTGCCGAACAGGTTGCGATTGGTCCAGGCGACACCGCCGCTTCCGCCCAAATCGCTGGAGTAGGCGGCGCTGATCGACGCCGCGTGCCGCAGCCGCTCGTGAACGTCGAACGTGACCGGCACGCCCCCCCGACTGTCGGCCGCCGTGCCGGTTTGAACGCTGACCGCGTCGAAGACGCGCAAATCCAGCAGGTCGCGCCGTGCGCGTTCGATCGCGCTCGGCGAGTACGGGTCGCCGGGGTGCAGCAAGAGCCGCGAGCTTACCAGCGATTCCCGCACCCGCTTCAAACCGACGATGCGGATCGCGCCGATCTTGACCCTGGGTCCCGCCGCCACATGAAACTTCAGGTCGAGCAACGGCTGGGTCTGATCCTCATACGCGACCGGCGGATCGACCTTCGCAAACGCATATCCTTGCTCCTGCAGCGCCGTCAGCAGCCGCGCACCTCCGGCAAGAACGACTGCGGCCACCGCCGGCGCGCCGGGCGACAGACCCAAGGCGCCGCGCGCCGAATCCGGCAGGCTGCCGTCGATGTCGATCCGTCGTAGGTGATATAAAGGACCCAGGGTATATTTTACGGCGACGCCGGCCCGGCTCCCGTTCGGCAGCGCACTCAAATGCTCGCCGAGTTCGGGATCATTGAGGTGCCGGCCGTCGATCGTGATCGCCACCGCGGATTCGTAATAGCCGAAGCTCTCCAGGACCGTCTTGAGGCGGTCCGCGTCGGCGCGCGCGCGCACGATCAGCCCGAACGGGCTGACCGGCGCGGAATCCTGCAGTGACTTCAGTTCGGACGTGGCATCCAGCGTCTCGTCAAGCGCATCAAGGCCGGTCGACGCCAATTCGACGCGATAGGCCTGCGGATCCGCGGCGCGCGCCGCATCCGGCGCAACGAGCGCGAGCGCGGCGGCAACGGCGGCGAACGCAAACCAACTCGAGATTCGCCGGCATGCAGCGCGAATTATGACAACTCTGGTCAAAGCGCGGCCTCGTCGCTAAGCGGCCGAACTCCGGTCCGGCGCTGGTGGATCATTGTCCTAAATTTCGGGCTCCGATGATACGCAACGCCCGGGCTGCGCTATTATCGAGACTCTTCGGTTCGTCTCACGCTCCGCCGTCGATGATCGCCAGGCAATGAGGGGGTCATTGGTAGTATGAAAGTGGTCCTGTTCTGCGGTGGTCTCGGCACTCGCCTACGCGAGCACTCCGACACAGTCCCGAAGTCACTCGTGAATATCGGCTACAGGCCGATCATTTGGCATTTGATGAAATATTATGCCCACTTCGGACACAAGGACTTCATCCTTTGTCTCGGCTATCGCGGCGACTTGATCCGCGAGTATTTCTTGAATTACAAGGAGGCGCTCACGAATGACTTCACGCTGAGCGACCGCGGGACGCGCGTCGACCTGCACGCGCGCGATCTCGATGACTGGCGCATCACCTTCGTGGATACCGGGCTGCACAGCAATATCGGCCAGCGCCTGCGGCGGGTCCGCCGCTATCTCGACGGCGAGGCGATATTCCTCGCCAATTATTCCGACGGCCTTTCAGTCGTTGCCGCTCGACGCCCAAATCGAGGAACTGAAGTCGAGCGCCGCGATCGCGAGCTTCGCGGCCGTTCACACGCCGCACAGCTTTCATGCGGTCAACTGTGATTCCGAGGGAATCGTCACCGACCTGCCACACGATGCAAGGCGCGGAGATCTATATCAACGGCGGATTCTTCGCCTTTCGCGCCGAGATATTCGATCACATTCACGAGGGGGAGGAACTCGTGGAGCAGCCGTTCGCGCGTTTGATCGAGAAGCGGAAGCTACTTGCCTATCGTTGGAACGGATTCTGGCAATGCATGGACACGTTCAAGGACAAGATTACGTTCGACCGCATGGAAGCCAAAGGCCCGTGCCCGTGGAAAGTCTGGGATGCAACGGCCGGCTGACCGAAGCGGCTCAACGCCCGATACCTTCGTAGCGGTCGAACGATCCGGGATCGAGTATGCGCCGCCCGTCGACGACCAAGGGATTGCGGCCGCTCGCCCGCAGCGCGTCGGCGAGCGTCGAAAATTCGGGCCACCGCGTGACGACGACGACCACTTCGGCGTCGGCGACCGCCTCGCGCATCGAGGTTGCGAGCGCGACACCGGCCAATTCCGCGTTTTCGCTCGGACGTGCCACGGGATCATAGGCGGTCAAGCGGGCGCCCCGCTCTTTGAGCCTGCGAATGATCGGGAATGCCGGGGATTCGCGAACGTCGTCGGTGTCCGGCTTGAAGGCGATTCCGAGAACCGCAACGGGAACATCCCGCAGCGAGTCGAAATGCCTTCCGATCAGGCTTAGGACCTCGTCCGCCTGGCCGCGGTTGACGTCGAGCACGCTCTGCAGGAGATTCAGCGACAGACCCAATTCGCGTCCTTGGCCGACCAATGCCGTGACGTCCTTCGGCAGGCAGCTGCCGCCGAAGCCGCAACCCGGCTCGAGAAAACTCGCGATCGGCGCGGTAATAACCTGCCCCGCTCGGCGCGTCGTGAAATACATGGCCTGATGCACGCCGCGCATGACGTCGATCGCGTCGACACCACCCACGGCGGTGCACAGGCGCGCGATCTCGTTGGAAAAGGAAATCATTGTCGCGAGTACCGCGTTCGAAGCGTACTTGATCATCTCCGCAGTGGTCGGATTCGTCATGATGCGCGGCACTGCGGGATCGAAACCTTCG
>CAVQYI010000017.1:0-437500 GCA_963718135.1 uncultured Pseudomonadota bacterium
GCCGCCGAGCGTGAGCTTCGATTCGAAGGTCTTGCCGAGGCCGGCAAGCAAGCCGCGCTGGTGGGCCGGGTTCTTGTGGAAAGTGTCGATGTTCGTGCCGATCAGCGAATCGACGTCGAAGCGCGGCAATTCCTTGCGGATGTCCGCCTGGGCGTTGCGCATCATCTCGATGACGGTGCGGTTGAGGTAGACGATGTTGAGGTCGCGGTCGGCGACCATGACGTTGGTGGTCGTGTTGTCGAGCGCCGCTTTGAGCCTCGCGTTGTCGGCGGCGGTTTGATCGGACGCGGCCTGCGCGCCGGGACGGCGCGCGCGGGCTTTGAGCGGAGGCGCTTTCTTCGCCCGGGACGAGCCCTTCTTGGTCTCGCTCCCGGCGCCTTCGAGCATGAGCCCGGCCACGACCGAAAGAGCCTGCTTCCAGGCGCGGCCGATCGCCGGGGTCCATACCGGGCCGGCCGTACGCTTCATGACGTCGATGAGGACGGCGGCGACGGCCCCGTAGTGGGCGGGCGTTGCACCGTAGCGGACGTGCCGTGCGCCGAGTTCGCGCAGCGGTGCGGCAAGTGCCTCGGGCCGGCGGACGTTGGCGACGACCAGCTTCAGAGCGGCAAGCAGCTTGCGGCGTTGCTCACCCGGGTCGGTCCCGGCGAACAGCGGCTTCACCTGCGGATGGCGGCGAAACAGCTCTTGATAGAAATCCTCGACGAGCCTCGCCGCCTGCGGCGCGAGGGCGGCAAACGAGGACTCGAGAAGTTTGGCATTCAGGGTCGCGGACATGTTGAAATTCCTCTTGCTGCCGGACGGCGCTATGCGCTGCCGGAACGGCCGATTGACGACGGCGAGGCGAGGAATGGGCCCCGGACAGGTCCTCGCGCGGCGAAATGATGGGCGCGCGTGGACACTTCTTGGATTGCGACACGGGGGGTCTATCGGACCGCGGGCCGCAAATGCGCTGTGCGCACGTTCCTCACTATCGGTCGGCCTTGCCCGAACTTAAGTAACATCGGCCGGGATTAGCCGACACGCGTCACGATTCGGGCACGGCGCAGGCACTGCGGAGGCGCGAGAACCCAGGGACTGCGCCGATCCACTTGAAAATTCACCGCAGCGGAACGATAAATGGGATTCGGCTACGATGGCCGGCGATAGGACGGTAGGAGCAAGTCATGGCGACGGGTTGGGCGGGCGACAATGCGGTACACGATCAGATTGACGCGACCGTGAAGGACGCGGTCAATCGCGTGAAAAGCCGCTTGCCGGTGGGCCCTTCGCTCACCCACTGTGCGGAATGCGGAACCGATATTCCGGAGGCGCGGCGCAACGCGATTGCGGGCGTTCGCCTGTGCATTTCCTGCCAGGACGCCCATGACCGCGATGCCGCTCAATTCACCGGCTATAACCGGCGCGCAAGCAAGGACAGCCAGCTACGCTGAGCCTGTCGGCTGAGCGGCCGCGCTACGCGCCCGCGCGGTCTGCGCCGCATTCGGCGACACCGGCGTTCGTTCAGAGGTGTTTGAGCACTTCGTGGCCGCCGTCCCAGATCATCCTGAGCGCCACATACAGCACCATCAGCAGGCCGATCCAGGCGATCCAGCGATACTTTTCGAGCAGCCCGGCGATCCAGCTCGCGGCAAGTCCCATCAGCACCACGGAAACGGCAAGGCCGGTCACGAGCACCCAGATATGCCCATGCGCGGCGCCGGCGACCGCCAGCACATTATCGAAGCTCATGGAAAGATCGGCGAGGATGATCTGGAACATCGCCTGGCGCAGCGATTTCGGCTTGGCGGCCGCGGCAAGATGGGCCGCGGGCTGATGCAGCTCGCGATACATCTTCCACGACACCCACAGCAACAACAAACCGCCGGCGAGCACGAGGCCCACGATCTCCAGCAATTGCAGGGTCACGGCGCTGAGCGCGATGCGCATCACCGTGGCGCCGAGGATGCCCACGACGATTGCCGTGCGCTTCTGCTGCGCAGGCAGGCCGGCCACCGCCAGCCCGACCACCACGGCGTTGTCGCCGGCGAGCGTGAGGTCGATCAACAGCACCTGTAGAAGCGCCGCGAGTTCCTGCATCAGAGCACTGTCATGCATCGCCACGTGTTCGAGGTTTCGCCGTTCGGTCTCGCCGCGGGCCGGCTCGAGATGAATGATCCATAATAGACGACGTATGGTAGTGATAAACGGACGGCATCGAATGAGGAATGATACTTGAGCGTCACGATCTATGGCTTGCCCACCTGTGACACTTGCCGAAAGGCGCGCAATTGGCTCGGGCGCAACGACGTTGCGCATGATTTCATCGACTATCGCGCCAACCCGATCCCCGCGGCGACACTCGAGGACTGGGCACAACAACTCGGCGGATGGGAAAAGCTGGTCAACAAGACCGGCCCCACGTGGCGGAACCTTTTGCCCCAGCGCAAGAGTCCCGTGAGCGATCCGGAGTGGACGCTGCTGCTGAAGGAGTATCCGGCGCTGATTCGCCGACCTGTGGTCGTGCGGGACAGCGGCGAGGTGAGCGTGGGCTTCAACGACAAGGGATTCAAGAATCTGTTCGAGCGCTGAGCTTCGCCCGAGCGCATGCCTCGTCGGAGCTGCGGCGCAGCCCGCCGCTCGCACGCACGACGCTCACCGCTTCGCAGTCTGCCGTTCGACGAGCCGTGCGAGCGCCGAGAGCTGCTCGGCGACCACGCCCAGCAGATCGTCGACCGTGACGATGCCGACCAGTTCGCCGGCCGCGTTCACCACCGGCGCCCGCCGTACCGCACGCTGGCGCATGCGCTCGACGCCGTCGACGATCGACTCCTCCTCGCGTAGCGTGAAGGGTTCGCGCGCCATGACGGCGGACACGGGCAAGCCCGTCAGATTGCCCGCTTTCTCGGGCAACACGCGCACGATGTCGCGATCGGTGAGAATGCCGACCGGGACGGTCACGGTGCCGCGCTGTTCGACGACGACGATGCAACCAACGTTTCGTCGGCGCATTTCCACCGCCGCTTCGAGCAGCGGTTCGCCGGGATTCACAACGTAGACTTCGCGCGTGCATGCTGTGCCGATATCCATGACAACCTCCGTACTGAGCTGCCTGTGAGCGGGCACCACGACCAGCGAGCGATCGCGCGCCCCACCGACTGCGAGTTCCGCTTCCACGCGGAACTCAATGATTTCCTGCCGCGAACGCAGCGCAACATCGCGCTGCCTTACCGCTTCCGCGGCACGCCTGCGGTCAAGGATGCCATGGAGGCGCTCGGCGTGCCGCATACCGAGGTGATGGCGATCGTCGTGGACGGCATATCGCGAGGCTTCGCCTACAAACTGCGGGGCGGGGAACGCATCGACGTCTATCCAGAGTCCTTGCGCCCCGCCGTCAGGCGCGCACGGCGGCTGCAGCGGGCGCCGCCCCGAACCTTGCGCTTCGTCGCCGACGTCCATTTGGGGACTCTCGCGCGCTACCTGCGACTGCTGGGTTTCGACACGCTCTACGACCGGAACGGCGCCGACGCCGAACTCCTGCGGCAGTCCGTCGGCGGGCGCCGGATCCTGCTGAGCCGCGATGTCGGCCTGCTGAAGCGCGGCGCTCTCATCCACGGCTATTTCGTCCGGTCCACGGCGCCCGACCTGCAGATCGACGAGGTGGTGCGCCGCTACGAGCTCAGCCCCCGAATCCGCGCTTTCACACGTTGCCTCGCCTGCAATGGACGCCTGCGCCGGGTTTCCGCCGCGAGCGTCGCGTCCGAGGTGCCGCCCGGCGCCCGGCGCACGATGCAGCGCTTCATGCGCTGCGAGGCCTGTCTCAAGGTTTATTGGCCGGGAACGCACTTCGAGCGCCTGCGGCAGATCGTGGAACGCAACCGCTGATGCTGCTACGCACAGCGGTGCGGCGGGAGGCCGACCAAGCCTGAATCAGTATAAATACGAGTGGCGCCGCGGCCACCGGCGATGCAACGTTGTCACCATGGGGTTCACCACACGGGGCGTACATCATGCAAATACCGCTTCAGATCACCTTGCGCCACATGGAGCCTTCGCCCGCGCTCGATGCGCGGATCCGCAAGCTCGCTGCGGAGCTCGAACACTTCAGCGCGCACATCATGCACTGTCATGTCGTCGTCAGCGCGCCGCACCAGCATCATCATCAGGGGAATTTGTTCGACGTGAGGATCGACATCACCGCGCCGGGCGCCGAGATCGTGATCAACACCGAGAACCGCGGTAGCCATGCGCACGAGGATGTCTACGTCGCCTTACGCGACGCGTTCAAGGCCGCTCGGCGCAAGCTGCAGGACTACGAGCGGGAGCGGCGCCAGGATGTGAAGACACACGGCAGCCAGCCGCAAGGGTGGATCAGCGAGCTTTCGCCCGCGGAGAACTTCGGCCGCATTGAAACGCCTGAAGGACGCGTGGTCTACTTCCACCGCAACAGCGTGGTCGATGAAGATTTCGACCGGCTGGTGACCGGGACCGAAGTGCGGTTCGCGGAGGAAGAGGGCGAAAATGGGCCGCAGGCGAGCAGCGTGCACGTCCTGCGCGGCGTGCACCCGGAGGAATGGCCGCGCGGCTGAGGTTGGCGCGCCCGGCGGGATGACTCGGCGCCTTCGCGCCGGCGTCGTCGAACCCGCACTTTGTCTTCTGTCGTGGGTTCGAACCCTGTAGCTCGCTCTCGCGACCTTGCTGGGTCCAAACAATCTTTACGGTTGGCGCGCCCGGCGGGATTCGAACCCACGACCTTCGGCTTCGGAGGCCGACACTCTATCCAGCTGAGCTACGGGCGCGTAGATCGGGGCGGGGATAGTACCCGCGAAGGCCAACTTCCGTCCAGTGAAGAGGTTTGGGCGGGGATCATGGGATGCCGACGACTTCGACCCAGGTCGGACTCTTGCCGACGCGGTACTCGCCGAGCGCAACGAGTTCGCCGCTCGTGGCCTCGATCGCGTGGCAAACGACGGTGTTCGAAAGCTGCCCTGCGGCGATCAAATAGCGCCCCGCAGGATCGATATGGAATGCGCGCGGTTGCTTGACCGTCGGATAGGATCCGACGCGCGTCAGGGCGCCGCTCTCAGGATCGACAGCGAATGCCGCGATCGAGCTCGTCGTCCGTTCCGACGCGTATAGGAACTTTCCATCCGGCCGCAAATGGATGTCCGCGCCCCAGGGTTGGCCTGCAAACCGCTCCGGCAAAATGCTTGCGCTCTGGGTGACCGCTCCAACGGTACCGGACGCCGGATCGAAAGGACGCAGATCGACGGTGCCGTCGAGTTCATTGACCACGATGATTTGTTTGCCGTGCGGTGCGAAGATGATGAATCGCGGCCCGGACCTCGTACGCGTACCGACCGTCGGCGGATCGTTCGCGGAGATCCGGCCGGAGTTCGCGTCGAACCGTTCTTGGTAGATCAAATCGCCGCCGAGGCTCGTGTGCAGCACGAAGCGGTTCGACGGGTCGGCGACGATGCAATGCGCCTTGGGTTCGGTGACGACGGCTTGCAACGTGTCGCCGACGACGCCGTTCGGACCGATCGCACTCACCGTTATCCTATTACCCGCGTACGACGCGCTGAACAAGTAACGCCCCGTGCGGTCCGTCGACAGATACGATGTCGTGTCCGCAAGGGACGTGGTTCCCAGAAGGATCGGCAGACCGCTTTTGCGATCGATCTCGAACGTCGCGACCGCGGCTCGCCCGCCGCCGCAAAGATGTCCCGCGTAGAGAAATTGCCTCTCCGGGTCGAGCGCGAGCACGATCGAGCGCCCCACGTGCGCGGGCCGCCGAACGGCGACGGTCCCGAGCGGCACCATTTCGCCGTTCGTCCGCAGTTCGAAGACCGAGAGATCCTGGCTGTCCGCGTTCGCGACGTAAACGACGCAGCGTGCTGCGGCCGGCGCATTCATCAAGAAGAGCGCCGCGCGGTCACTTGAATTTCGATCTTCATGCGCGGGTCGGCCAATCCGGCGCGGATCATCGTCGCCGCCGGTCGAATCTCGGCGAAATATCGCCGCAGGATCGGCCAGCATGCGGAAAATTCCGTGGCGCCCGCGAGGATGTACAGCACGCGGACCACGTCCTTCAACTCAGCGCCGGCTTGCGCGAGCGCGGCCTCGATATTGCGCAGACACTGCTCCGTTTGTTCGGCAAGATCGTCGGCGATCGTCATCGTCGAATAATCGAAGCCGGTCGTGCCTGAAACGAAAATCCACTCGCCGTCGACGACCGCGCGCGAGTAGCCGATTTCGCGTTCGAACGTGGACCCGGAACTGATCAGTCGGCGTGCCATCGGCATTCCCTCGTGGTCGCTGAAATCGGTCGAATAGTATCGCCCATGCCGGGGATCGGTGCGATGCGTACCGCCCGTGCGCAAGCCGCGTGTGATCATCCCGGCCTGCGACGGCGGCGAATGGCCGACCACGCCGCCAGTTTCGCGGCATACGCGACCGATGCGTTCGCCGGGCTCGTCGACGGCAGGCGAATTCGCGCGATTTCGCGCGCCTTCGCATCGAGGCGCGGGCTCACGAATCGATGGAAAAGACTCTCCGCCATCGCGCCGTTCAAGGCGATGATCTCGATTTGCCGGTGGGATGCAAAGAACCAGGCGAAGTCGTTCGGCAGGATGGTGCCGAGCTCGATTTTCGAATCGAGGCTCCCGGCACGCTTGGCCGATGCGCAGACGTCCCAGACCGCGACGCGCCGCTCGATCAGGCGCGACGTGCGCTCGGCATACGGCATGTCCGGTCCGGCGCCGAACAGCTCGCCCATGATGCGCCAGAATGCGTTTTGGGGTTGTGCGTAGTACTCGCCGCGCGCGAGCGACACCCGGCCCGGCAAGGTGCCGAGTATCAATACGCTTGCGGCAGGGCCGGCGACGGGCGCAAAGCCAACTGAGGATGCCGCGCGCGCGGGTGGACTGTCCTTTGGTCGCGAGCGTTTGTGCACGACGTTTCCGATCTCGGGAGCCGCGGTGAGCGGAGCTAGAGAACGAACGGAATTACTGCCGCGACCCGCCGCGCGTACGCCTCGAATGCCGCGCCGAAACGCCGCCGCATTCCCGCCTCCTCGAGGTATACGCGCCGCCAGATCGCGAGCGCCGCCAAGATGACCGCCGCGACGCCGCGCCATTGTCCGATGGCGATCGCGGTACCGACGAACGCGAGCAATAGGCCGGTGTAGATCGGATGACGAACGATGCGGTACGGGCCGCTCGTGACGAGTTCATGTTCCACCTTGATCGTGATCGTTCCGCTCCAGTTGCGGCCGATGTGGCGACGCGCCCAGACGGCGAACGCAAGACCCAGGGCGGTCAGCGCCGCGCCGATCCAAATGGCGAGCGGCGTGTGCGGCATGACGGGAGCGTACATGCCGTCGAATGGCATCCGGGCCGGCGACAGCAGGAGGAATGCGAGCAGCAGCGGCGCCACGTGGACGAGTTTGGACCAGGGTGATTCGCTCCACTCGTTCGCCTTGACGTTGCGCGCTGCGAACCACCAATAGAGGGCCCAGCCGAGCCAAAGCGCCGGAACGAGGCCGCGCAGGATCACGCGGATGCGCTGCGGCCGTGCCCGCTCAACGGCGCTCGGCCGGTCTGCAGTTGTGCCGCTGTCATTGACCGCTCCAATGGGTTTTCGCGCTGATCAGATTCTGGCGACGAGGACACGGTCGATTTGCCGGTCCGCGCCGACGTCATAGTACTTCGATCCCACGTCGACGAAGCCTTCCTTCCGGTAAAAGGCGATCGCGCGCGGGTTGCGCTCCCAAACGCCGAGCCAGAGATGCCGGCCGTCGAAATCGCGCGCGGCGGCCCGGGCGGCGGTCATGAGCCGCTGCGCAAGACCGGTTCCATGCGCCGATCGATCGACATAGAAGCGCTGCAGCTCGATCGGCCGATCGACGTTGACGCACGGCGGCGGCGGATATCGCCGCACCTGTACATACGCCAGCAGCGTGCCGCCCTGGTCCGCGAGCAGCGTGGCGACCGCGGCATCGGTCAACTCCGCCGTTTGCTGGCGGACGCCGTACACCCCGGCGGCATGTGCGCGCAGATCCTCCGGCCGATTGTCCGCGGCGAACGCATCGGCAAACGTACGCGCGGCGAGTTCCGCCAAGGCGCCCGCATCGCCGGCAACGCCGCGGCGAATATGGATCTCAGACATCAACTGTGCACCTCAGGCCGGCGTGACGATGCGCACGACCGATTGCAGATAGTCGCGGAAACCCATGCGTTCGTAAAGACTGTGGGCGCTGCGATTGTCGCGCATGACGTGCAGGAACGGGATCTCATTGCGCAGCATTTGCCGCCGCACGAGCTTGGTCATGAGGCGACGCGCAAGGCCCCGACCTTGAAATTCGGGATGCGTGCATACGCCGCTGATCTCGCGAAACGCACCCGCATACATGCGTTCGCCGGCCATCGCGACGAGGCGCGGCCCCTCGAACAGACCGAAATATTCGCCGAGCTCGATGGTCCGCGGCCCGAACGGGCCCGGGCCGGTCAGCGCAGCCAGTGCGAGCGCCTGGGAGACGTGCTCCGCACCGAGCTTGATCGCTTCCGGTGCCGCATCGGCCGCGGGCATTTCGCTCGCCCAAATCATCTTGAACATCGTGGATTCGGCCTCGATCCGGAAGCGATCGGGAGCGGCGCCCGACCAGCCGTCGCAATAGAAATGTTCGCCCGGCTCGCAATAGGGCGCCAAGGCGTCGAAGTTCGGGCGCTCGGCGTTCGCGAAGCCAACGATCGGAGAAAAGCCCGGTGCGTAGCGGCGCGCATCGTCCGACCCCGTCGCGTAGGCCGTGTGCGGGCCGGCGAGCGTATTCCAGACGATGTTGTCGAGGAGATGTTTCACCTTCGGTTAGCCGCCTCGGGGGCCCTTGAGCTCCACGACGTTTCCTTCGGGGTCGGTGATATAGAGCGAAGGCCCCTCGCCCTCCGCGCCGTAACGCGGCTCGACCGGCCCGACGGGGACGCCGTGAGCGACCAGATGCAAGCGGATTTGCGGCTCGTCGAAGGGTTCGATGCGAAAACAGAAATGATCGAGGTTCCGTCCCTCCCGGCCGGGTGCGGCGCCTCCCGCGCTCCCGAGCTTGCCCTCGACGGGCACGAGGTCGATGAGCGAGCGGCCGGCGCGCAACTGGATCAGGCCGATCGCATCCTGGCGGCGCTCGATGGTGCAACCTAGTACCCCGCAGTAGAACCGCAGCATCGCGTCGAGGTCGACGACGCGCAGAACGAGGTGATCGATCTCGCGGATGCGGATCATGGACGCTCCTTGGATTAGGCCGATCGCGCAGCCGACTCGGCGGCATCCTGCCGCGCGCAGTCAGGCATCGGTTCGGCGCCTCGTTTGCCGTGGACGGAAGATCCAGCCATAGATCGCGACGTTGACGACGGCGACCACGCCCGCGAGAACGAATTGTATCTCCCTCGTGAGGCCTGCAGGATAAATAATCGCCAGTAGATAATGCTCGATGAAGCTTTCCGAGTAGCCAGATTGGCCCGCTTTGATGCGCAGGAAATTTTCGGCATATGTGAGCGGACAACTGCGGCCGCTCAGTTCGACGAACAAACCCCACGCGGCGGCTGGCAGGTGAACGGCGACGAACCAGCGCCGGTGCGCCGCCAACGCGGCACCCGCGAGCACGAACGCGATGAACATCAAGTGAAGCAGGAGGACGGATTCGGCGGCGGACCGGTAGAGCATGACTATGGCGTCACGCGACAGATGTCCGACCTTTGGCGCAAGCGCCCGGTGGACACGCGCTTAAAGCGACTTCCGATACACCAGGAAACCCGACTTCTCAGCAACCTTGTCGTAGAGCCGCATCGCCGGGATATTGGTTTCATGAGTTTGCCAGTAAACGCGCGGTGAGCCGGCGGCTCGTGCCCGCTCATACACCGCATCGATGAGCGCACGACCGACGCCTTTGCCGCGCGCCTCTTCCAGCGTGAAGAGGTCCTGCAAGTAACAGGTCGGCGCGATTTGCGTCGTGCTGCGATGGAACAGGAAGTGCGCCAGACCGAGCAGATTCCCCGAATCCTCGGCGACCACGGCATGCATCGGTTCATAGGCGTCGAAGAAGCGCGACCAGGTCATTTGCGTGACTTCGAGCGGCAGCGCGGTCTGGCCCGATCGCCCATAGAAGGCGTTGTATCCATCCCAGAGCGGCTTCCATCGCGCAAAGTCCTCCTTCGCCACCCGGCGTATTGCCACTTTGTCGTTCACGGCAGAGGCTCCAATTTCACGGCGCCGATAGGCTAGCGCGCGAGACGGACGAATTCCACTTCGGCACCGGGCACCGCGAGCTGCGCATAAGAGGAGGCCGCCTCGATGGAGGCGAATGCACCTACGCCGCCCGCGGCTTCCCGTCGTTGCCGGCGTCAATCGCATAGGCTTGCCTTTCGAAGACGTTGTCCCGATACGCGCAACGGCCGCGGACGATTTGCCAGCCGCTCGACAACACATAGGCCGGCAGGAAAAACACACCCCACCTCTCATATTGCCGGACGTGGACACGCTCATGCGTGCGCACGGCGAACAGCTCCGCGTGGCTTACGCCGAGAATGACGTGGCCCAGCGTAATGGCGCCGAAACGAAACGGTGCGGGAAGACTGCCGAAGAAGCGGCCGGCCAAACCGCCGTGAAATTCCGCGGCACCGGACACAAGGCGCAAGCGGCCGCCAAGGCACAACACCGCCAGACCGCCGAGCGCGCCGAGCGCGCTGTTTGGCGCCGCCCAGACATACGCGGCCGCACGATATACGGCGCGGCGCGGACGCCGATGTTCGGGCACTTTATCCATATCGCGGGCGCTCCAGGCGATAGTTAGCCGGCACCGAAGTTCTTGACCATGATTACACAGGCGCAATCCTGCCAGACGGTGGACTCGATCGTCTCCCGGCCCATGCGCGCATGGAGCGGCTCCTGATCGAGTGTGAAGAGGTGGATGCGGCCAATGCCCATGGCTCGCGCCTTGTCTTCAACGGCGCGACCGCTGGATGATGGGTTAGGCGTCACTTCGGAGCAGACGGTACCAACCCGTACCGGCCCATGACGGCTACCAGGGCGCCTTTGTCCGGCGGGCCGCCCGCGTCGACGACGGCAGCGACATCTTTGAAAAAGTTTGCCCCAATGTCCGGAGACAGGACGATCAATGCGCGGGCGACACTGCCATGAGGGTTGGAGAACGCGTGAACAGTACCCCTTGGCGTGTGCATACTCTGTCCCGGCGTGAGATCTCGCGTTTCGGAGCCCGCGGTGTATCGGAGCGTGCCCTCCAGGACATAGACGATCTCTTCGTTGTTTGAATGGCTATGCGGAGGTGGGACGTTCGAAGCCGGCGGTATGGTGAGTTCAAACATACCCAGGCTCGCAGTTTCGGAGCCATCGATGAGATAACGGATTCCCAGTTGGCCCACGTTGATTTCAACTGCGCTCATGGTGCGATCCTTGATGTGTTCATGGGGGTTGGTGATCTGTGACGCCTAACGATAATGAATGCCTAGACTTTCAATTCGCGCCTGCCAATACCAGTAACCTCATACCAGTGTAACTCCGCCTGTACGATTTCGCCGGATGGAAGGCGGATTTGCGCGACGCCCTTGCGCTTGCGCCACCGTCCGTGACCATAGTGTTTACGTAAACGGCCGCGTCCGCGAATGCCGGAGCCAGTAGCTATAGTTTGGTCCCGGTGATGTCGCCAATGATGTCGAAATCCACGCCAACATCGTTTCAGCGCACACCGGCCCGGTCAACGCGAATAAATCGTCCAACGATTTGCGGTTCGCCTGTGCGACCCGAAGCGGCGCGGCACCAACGCCGTCTAATCTTCACCCGACCGGGAGCAAGGTGGCTCATGAAAGAGAAAGGAGTCCGGGGGCCTGAAAGTCAGTGTCGAAAACAGTGCCGTCGCAAGCAATAGACAGACGAACGCGCCTATTCGGGCTTTTGAACCGAACTCGTGAGTTAGCACGGCGTGGCCGAGCAACTCTCCAGCGAAGATCGCGAACGCGAAGATTGCGAGATCCGCCGCTAAAAGGCGGCTCCCTAACAGCGCGGTGTATCCGTAGAACAGAGCGACGATCACGACTGAAGGGAGCATGCAGCGGATGGCAGTTGCAGGAAGCCAACCAGAGAACGAGCCGTAGATTGCGCGCTGAATCGGCGTAAGCGCGAGCGCGGGCCAGAACGCGAGTTTGAGGTGCTCCCACGTACTTTCGTTCGTCGCGGCGAAGACAGCGACGAACGTGCTTCGGCCCGACCACTCCCACGCGAAGTGAAGAAGGGAACCAGTGGAGACTACGACGATTGCGCTCACGAGGGAGCGCCACTTCAGGGCCTTGCTCACGGCAAACCTTCCATTCTTGTCCTGAACACTGCCTAACGATCAGGATGAGCGACACGGGGATGCGGTGCCATCAAACGAAATCGATTTATCCCAATCATCGACTCCCTCCTCGGCCCACCGAAGACGCGACCCGCGATCGCTCGAACCGATTGTTAGAGCGCCTAGCTGTAAAGTACTACGGTGGTGGAATCAACGTATGCCCGGGCAAGATACGCTCCGCGTCGGCCCGCATATCTGTAACCTCGGCAAAGCCCGGATCTGGCGCGGTTTCGATCAAAAGGGGCCGCAGAGGCGATCTGAAAAGTCGATTCAGCGGGCGGTGCACGCGACGGTGGTGCGCGCCGCGCGGGGAGTGAGAAGTCCGCTCGACAAGGAACTCTGAGGCGGCGGCGTTTGGCGAGCGCCGGGCGCGCCGCATCGAGAGCTATTCCGTAGGCTCGCGGCTGTCGCTATACTGTCCCCGGGGTTGACGCCTTTTTTTAACTAATTTCAGCGAGTTACCGTGTCCAAAGCCGAAACATCCGATACCCATTTCTTCAATTCCTTCAGTCTCGTGCTCGGTATCCTGATATTCATCGCGATCCTGATCTTCGCGTTCGCGCGCTGGATCGGCCATGAGCAGCTCGAAGAGCAGATGGCCCAGCCGATCCAGCAGAGCGCCGTGCAGCAGAACATCGCGCCGCTCGCACGCGTCGCAATCGCGGGAAAGGACAATTCGGCGCTCACGGTCGCCACCACACCGGCGAGTTCGGCGCCCGCGCAGGATGTGCCGAAGACCGGCAAAGAGGCGTTCGATACGGTTTGCACCTCGTGTCACACCTTGGGTCTGAACGGTGCGCCGAAGATCGGCGACCATGCAGCCTGGGGACCTCGGATCGCGCAGGGCAAAGCGGTTCTTTACCAGGCCGCGATCAATGGCTTACGTCTCATGCCCCCGCGCGGCGGCACGACCTGGCCGGACGCGACCATCCGCGAAGCGGTCGATTACATGGTGTCTCTCAACAAATAGGCTTGTCCAGCGCGCGTAGCTGGATCGCTTCGGCGATGTGCGCTGCGCCGATTTGCGCTTCGTTGCTCAAATCGGCGCAGCTGCGCGCAAGCTTCAACACCCGGTGATAGGCACGCGCCGATAACCCCAGGCGCGCGATAGCGCGCGCAAGCAGCGCGCTCGAATCCCGGCCGAGCCGGCAAATCCGCGCCACCTCCCCCGCCGTCAGGCGCGCGTTGAGTTTCCCCTGCCGCTCGATCTGCAGGCGGCGCGCGGCTGCGACGCGCAATGCCACAGCGGCGCTCGTTTCCACATCCCCCGGCGCATCCTCGATCAGCGCTTCCGGCGGCAAGGCGCGCATTTCCACGTGGATATCGATGCGGTCGACGAGCGGCCCCGACACCCGATTGCGGTAGCGCGCGACCTGATCGGCCGTGCAGCGGCAAGGTCTGCGCGCGTCGCCGAAGTAGCCGCAAGGGCAAGGATTCATCGCGGCGACGAGCTGAAATTGCGCGGGCCATTCGTAGGAGCGCTTCGCGCGCGCGAGCGCGATGACGCCGCTCTCGAGCGGCTCGCGCAGCGCCTCGAGCGCGTTGCGCGCGAACTCCGGCAACTCGTCGAGAAACAGGACGCCGCGGTGCGCGAGCGCGACCTCGCCGGGGCGAAAGCCGCCGCCGCCGATCAGCGCCGCGACCGAGGCGGTGTGGTGGGGATTGCGAAACGGCCGCCTGAGGTTCGGCGACGGCCGCCGGCCGGAAGCGGACTCCAAGCTCGCGACCTCGACCGCTTCGTCGTCCGAGAGCTCCGGAAGGAGGCCCGGCAGTCGCTGCGCGATCAGCGTTTTGCCCGCGCCCGGTGGTCCGATCAGCAGTAGTCCATGTTCCCCGGCCGCGGCAATCTCGAGCGCGCGCTTCGCGCCGAACTGACCGCGCACGTCGGCGAGATCCGGAAGCTGCGCGGCGCAAGCCCGGACGGCGGGTTCGACGAGCGGCAACGCCGCCTCGCCCTTGAGCGCGGCGCAGATCTGGAGCAGGTGCGTCGCGGTTCGAATGCGCGGCGAGCGCGCGAGGCTCGCTTCGAGCGCGTTCGCGGCGGGCACGATGAGCTCGCGGCCATCCGCGGCGCCGGCGACCAGCGCGGGCAGGAGCTTCGCGGTCTCGCGCAACGCGCCGCCCAGGGAGAGCTCGCCATAGAGTTCGCGGCCGTCGAGCGCGCCGCGCGGCAATTGTCCGGTTGCAGCGAGAATGCCGAGCGCGATCGGCAAATCGAATCGCCCGCCCTCTTTCGGCAGGTCCGCCGGCGAGAGATTCACGGTGATCCTGCCGTTCGGGAATTCGAGGCCGGCCGTCGCGAGCGCGGAGCGGACGCGTTCCTTGCTTTCGCGGACCACGGCCTCCGGCAGCCCGACGATCGTGAATGTGGGCAGTCCCGCGCCGACGTGCACTTCGACGTGCACGAGAGGCGCCTGTAGCCCCAGCGGCGCGCGGCTCAGCGTGGTGCTGATCGCGATACGTCGGGACATGCGCACGCGCGGGCGTACGGCGGCCGCGCTCTATTGCGCGGCGAGTTTCGCTTCGAGTTCCTGCAGTCGCGCCTCGAGCGCCGCGACCTGCTCGTAGGTGCGCCCGAGCAGCGCGGCTTGCACGTCGAACTCCTGGCGATTGACGAGGTCCAGCTTGCCGAGCTGCGCTTGCAGGACGGCTTTGAAATTGCCCTCGAGATCCTTGCCGAGCGCGCGCAGCGGCGCGGGCACGGCGTCGGCGAGGCGGCGCGAAAGATCGTCGAGCACGGTCGAATTAAAGAAGCTCATCGGCACCCCCGGCAATTCGCGCTCGGTCGCACTTCGATAACGCAGGAATGCGGTCGCTGTGCGCCAAGTCGGTGCGGGCAAATCGCCCGCGATTCGCATAACTCATTGATTGTACTGACTCGCATCGGCTGGCATAGAAACTGCAATATTCGTGGGTAATAGTACTTGGAATGAAGGTTCGCGGCGGTACGTTTAAACGGTGCGAAAGCGGATTAATGGATGAAGCTGATTACCGCGATCATCAAGCCGTTCAAGTTGGATGAAGTCCGGCAAGCCGTCGCGGATATCGGCATACAGGGCGTCACGGTGACCGAGGTTCACGGCTATGGCCGGCAGCGCGGCCATACCGAATTTTACCGGGGCGCCGAGTACGCCGTGGATTTTCTGCCGAAGGCAAAGGTGGAACTCGCCGTGGACGATTCGATTGCGGAGCAAGTGATGGAAGCGGTTTGCAACGTCTCGAGAACCGGGAAGCCCGGCGACGGCAAGATTTGGGTCCTGGAACTCGAACAGGCGATTCGCGTGCGCACCGGTGAAACCGGCTCGGAGGCCATCTAGCGCACGCATGGTTTAGGAGCATCTCGCGCCGGCAAGCCAGCCAACTCCCCCGTCGGTGCGATATCCCGGCGGCGAGGGCACCTTATAAGGCCCTCGCCGTTTTTTATCTTTCCGTATATGCCCGGCGCAAGATGCAAAGCGTTTATACCGCACCATTGTGCGGTACGCTATTGCTGTAGCGCAGCAATATGAAGATATTTTTTCATTGCTACACTGCTTGACCAATGCAATAGGAGCCCGCGTGTATGAAAATGGTCGTCGCCATCATCAAGCCCTTCAAATTGGACGATGTCCGCTCGGCGCTTGCCGATGTTGGGATACAGGGCATTACCGTGACCGAGATCAAAGGTTTTGGCCGTCAAAAAGGCCACACTGAACTTTATCGAGGCGCAGAGTATGTCGTCGACTTCCTGCCGAAGGTCAAGCTCGAGTTGGCGGTCGAGGACGATCAGGTCGACAGGGTCGTCGAGGCTATAATCGAGTCGGCGCGCACGGGGAAAATTGGCGATGGCAAGATCTTCATATCGGAACTCGAACAGGCGGTGCGCATCCGCACCGGCGAGTCCGGTTCGCGCGCGCTCTAAAGATCCATCGAGGGTCGGAACATGAAACGCGTCATATTGTTTGCGGCTCTGCTCGCCTGGTCCGGAATCGCATCGGCGGTCGTCTACAAGTGGGTCGACGCCCACGGCAACGTGCAATACGGCGACGAGCCGCCGGAGGGCGTGCACGCGGAAATCGTGCGCCTGCTCGGCGTCACCCCGCCGGCGGCGTCCGCGGAGACCCCGGCCCCGGCCGCGCAGACCGGACCCTCGCTCTCGGATCAGGTGCTCGCGCAGGAGCAAGCGCAGCAGGAAAAGAGCGCCGTCCAGGAAGACGTCGCCGCCGCCCGCAAAAAGCAGTGCGATGCGGCGAAGGCCCATTACACGCAGCTGATCGACGGCCGGCATATGTACAAGTTGGGCCCGAAAGGCGAACGCGAATACCTGACGTCCGAAGAGATCGACGCCGAGCGCTTGAACGCCAAGCGCGACGTCGACAGCCTTTGCACCGACGATAACTCGACCTGATCGAGATGCGAACGGGTTTCGTCGGACTGGGTGCGATGGGTGCGCCGATGGCCCGCAATCTTTCGCGGGCGGGATTGCTCACCGGCGTATGGAACCGCACCGCTGAAAAGGCGTCCGCGCTCGCCGCGGAATTGAATTGCACCGCATTCGAAAGCCCCGCCGCGCTCGCCGCGGCGAGCGAGGCCGTCGTGATCTGCGTGTCGGCCGACGTGCGACCTGCGCGCCGTGATCGCGGCGCTCGAAAGCGGCCTCGCGCCCGGCAAGATCGTCATCGATTGTTCGACGGTGAGCGCGGCGACCGCGCGCGACATGCACGCGAAGCTGTCCGCGATCGGCGTCGGTTTCCTCGATTGTCCCGTCAGCGGCGGCGTCGAAGGCGCGAAGCTCGCGACGCTCGCGATCATGGCCGGCGGCGACGAGGACGTCTATGCGCGCGCCTTGCCCGTGCTCGAGAAGCTCGGCCGCAAGATCACCTACTTCGGCGCGAGCGGCGCCGGGCAAGCAGCCAAAGCGACAAACCAGATCATGTGCGCCGGCATCATCCAAGCGGTCGGCGAGGCGATGGCCTTCGCGAAGGCCGAGGGCCTGCCGCTCGATCGGCTGATCGAGACGCTCGGTCAGGGCGCGGGCTCGAGCTGGTATTTCGTGAACCGCGCGCCGTTCATGGCGCGCATGAATTTCCCCGCGGGTTTCCGCGTGCGCCTGCATGAAAAGGATTTGCGCATTTGCCGCGACATGGCGGCCGCGCACGGCGCGCGCCTGCCGGTCGTCGAATCGACGCTCGCCGAGTACGCCGAACTGATCCGCCGGGGGCTGGGCGACGAGGACATCTCCACGATCTACCGGCTGAAGACCGCGCTGTTCTCCGACGACGGCTCCGCGGAACCGCGGTGAGCGCGGTGGTGCGGCCGGCGACGCTGACGATCGCAACCCGCAAGAGCCAGCTCGCGCTATGGCAGGCCGAGCACGTTGCCGCCTTGCTGCGCGGCGCGCACCCGGGTCTCACCGTCGAACTCCTGCCGATGTCGACGAAGGGCGATCTCATCCTCGACCGCAGTCTCGCGGCGATCGGCGGCAAGGGCTTGTTCATCAAGGAACTCGAGATCGCGCTCGACGAGCGGCGCGCCGACATCGCGGTGCATTCGATGAAGGACGTGCCCGCACAGATGCCGCCGGGGTTTGTGATCGGCGCGGTCCTGCCGCGTGCCGATCCGCACGATGCGCTGCTCGCGCCGCGCCATCTGCGGCTCGACGAGTTGCCGCCGCGGCGCGCGCGTCGGCACCTCGAGCCTGCGCCGGCAGGCGCAATTGCTGGCCGCGCGCCCGGATTTGGCGATCGAGCCGCTGCGCGGCAACGTCAATTCGCGAATTCGGCGTCTCGACGACGGCGAACTCGATGCGATCGTGCTCGCGTGCGCAGGCCTCCTGCGGCTCGGCTGGGAGTCGCGCATCTCGTCGCGGCTCGACACGCGTATCTCGCTGCCGGCGGTCGGCCAGGGCGTGATCGGCGTCGAATGCCGCGACCGTGACGCCGCGACGCTCGCGCGCATCGCCGCACTCGAGCATGCGCCGACGCGCGCCGCGGTGAGCGCCGAGCGCGCGTTCGCCGCGCGGCTCGGCGGGAGCTGCCAATCGCCGATCGCCGCACACGCCACGCTCGACGGCGACCGACTGCATCTCGACGGCCTCGTCGCGGAGCCCGACGGCTCACGCGTGCTGCGTGATGGGCTCGACGGCTCCGCGCACGAAGCCGCGGCGCTCGGCGAGCGTCTCGCCGACGCTCTGCTCGCCGCCGGCGCGGGCGCACTGCTCGAGCGGCTGCGCTCGGACTGACTGTGATGCAGGGGCTCCGCGGTCTCGGCGTCCTGGTCACGCGCCCCGAGCACCAAGCGGCGCCCTTGTGCCGGCTCCTCGAAGCCGAGGGCGCCGAGGTTTACCGCTTCGCGGCCCTGCGGATCGAACCCATCGCGCCGGCGCGCCCGGCAACCGGCGGGCGATTCGATTTGCTCATATTCGTCAGCGCGAATGCCGTACGCTGCGGCGCCGCGCTGTTGGCCTCGCATCGCGATGCGCCGCTCGCCGCCGTGGGCCCCGCGACCGCGCGCGCGTTGAGCGAGGCGGGATACCCCGTCTCCATCCAGCCGGCCGGCGGGTTCGACTCGGCAAATCTGCTCGCCGACCCGCGCCTGCGCGATTTGGCCGGCCGCCGGCTGCTGCTCGTCAAGGGAATCGGCGGCCGCGACCTGCTGGAGACCGAATTGAAGGCGCGCGGTGCGTCGGTCGAGGTCGCCGACGTGTATCGGCGCGCGCCGGCGGCGCCTTCGGCCGAACAGGGTAGACGCACTCACGGAGCGTTTCGCCGCCGGCCGCCTGCAGGTCGTCACGTCGACGAGCGGCGAGGTCGCCGAAGCCTTGTGGCATGGCGCGAGCCCCGCGCTGCGCGCGTACTTGCAGCGCGCGCATTGGCTCGTGCCGAGCGATCGCGTCGGGCGGATCGTGCGCGGGCTCGGCGTCGATGCACCGCTGCTGCGCGCGGCCTCCGCGGAGGATCAGGATTTGGTCGCGGAGCTGCTGCGCTGGCGCTCGAGCGAATCCGTCGCGTAGTCGAACGAGTCGAAGAACAGGCGCGATGCGCGCGCGCCGTGCGCGGCGAATTCGCGGCGCAGCGCCGCGATCATCTGCGGCGGGCCGCTCGCATAGATGTCGTGCCGGTCGAGCCGATCGAGGTCGCGGAGCACGGCCTCGTGCACCAAGCCGCGCCTGCCGCGCCAGTCTTGCGACGGTCTCCGACAACACCGGCACATAGGCAAACGCGTTCGAGCGGCTCTGCAGCTCGCGGATCTGTGCATCGGCATACAGGTCGCGCTCCGCGCGTACACCCCAATAGAGCGTGATGTCGCGCCGGGCCGAACGCTCGACGAGCGTTCGCAGCAGGCTGTTGAGCGGCGCGTAGCCGGTGCCGCCGCCGACGAGCAACAGCGGCGCGGCGCCCGCACCCTCGCCCGCATCCACAGCCTCCGGCGGCCGGTAGAAGAATCGGCCGTGCGGGCCTTCGATCGAGAGCAGCGCGTGCAGCGGATCGGCGGCGAAGATGCGCGCGGAGAATTCACCGCCTTCGACGCGGCGGACGTGCAATTCGAGCAGCTTCGAATCGTGCGGCGGCGAGGCGATCGAGAAGCTGCGCCGGCGTCCGCCCGACAACAGCACATCGATATATTGTCCGGCCTCGAACTTGAACTCCTCGACGGCCGGCAACCGCAGGTGCAGGCCCGTGACGTCGTGCGCGAGCCGCTCCGCGCGTTCGACGCGGCATGGCAGGCGCTTGATCAGCGCTTCGTCGGCGCGCCGGATCTCGTGCAGTTCGAGTTCGAGATCGCTCTGCGCGCGCGCCTGGCAGAGCAACACATAGCCGTCGGCGATTTCCCCGTCGGACAGCCCGAGCGGACGGCCTTGCGGATAATCGATCGCGCCGCCCACGAGCCGCGCGCGGCAGGAGCCGCAGTTGCCGCTCCTGCAGCTGTGCGCGAGGCGCAAGCCCGCGTCGAGCGCCGCGTCGAGCACCGGGCGATCCGGCGCGGCGCTGAAACTCCGGTCGGAATTGGATAGACTCACGCGCATCGCGATTCCTCGATTTTTTCGAACATATCATGCTGCAGGTCTCGATCGTCGGTTGCGGTTACAGCGGCTGCGCGTTGGCGGCGCTGTGGCGCGCGCGCGGCGCGCGCGTGCGGGGCTACGCGGCGCGGCCCGAGAGCCTGCGCGCGATCGCCGCGGCCGGCGCCACCGCCGCCGCATTGGACTTGGATCGCGCGGCGCCGTCGATCGATGTCGGTGGCCGCATCGTCTATTACGCGGTCCCGCCGGCGCCGGCAGGTCTCGCCGATGCGCGCATCGAACGCTTCCTCGCGGCCGTCGACGGCCAGCCCGCGCGCCTCGTCTACCTGAGCACGACGGGCGTCTACGGCGATTGCGCCGGCGCGCGCGTCGACGAGGACATGCCGCCCAAAGCCGCCACGCCGCGCGCCATGCGGCGGCTCGCGGCGGAAACAGCGTTGCGCGACTGGGCCGGGGCCCGCGGCATCTCCTGGTGCATTCTGCGCGTCGCCGGCATCTACGGCCCCGGCCGCCTGCCGCTCGAGCGCTTGCGGCGATCGGAACCCGCGATCGCCGCAAGCGAGGCGACGCCGTCGAACCGGATCCACCGCGACGACCTCGCCGCGGCGTGCGTCGCCGCGGGATCGTCGGCGCGCGCGGACCGGCGCATATTCAACGTGGCCGACGGCACCGACGACAGTCAGACCGCCTACCTCGAGCGCGTCGCCCGCATCGCCGGCTTGCCGCCGCCGCCGACGGTCGGCCGCGACGAGGCGAAGCGGACGTTCTCGGGATCGGCGTGGTCATTCCTCGGCGAGTCGCGCCGTGTCGACAACCGACGCCTCGTCGAGGAACTCGGCGTCGCGCTTAGCTTCGCCGACCTCGATGCCGGCATTCGCGCGAGCCTTCAGGGCTGACTGCGCTTGCTGTCGAGCCAGGCGAGGATCGGCTCCCACTGTTTCCAGTCGGGCCAGGCGAGATACTCGGGCAGCTCGAGCACGCCCATGCCGCGTGCATACGCACGCACGTAGTTCTGCGCTTCGCGCAAGGCGCCGAGATAGGGGACTTTCAGGTGCGCGAGGTATTGATCGAGCTCGTCGAAGATCAGCGTGTTCTCCCGCACGCGGTTCGCGATCGAGCCCGAGGCGCGCCTGCTTGCGCGCAACCTTGCCGAGTTCGAGAAGCTCGCGCCATGAAATGGCCGCAGGCCTTGATGTCGATCGCGGACGGCAGCACGGGCACGATGATCGTCTCCGCGCGGCGCACGAGTTCGTTGAGTTCCGAGCCGTGGACCCGCGCGGGCGCGTCGATGACGAGCACGTCGGTGTTGCGCGGCACGTTGCGGATCCCCTCGTCGTAGGCGGGAACACCGCTGATCGCGGGCAGGTCCGCGGGCCGCATCGCGAGCCAGTCGAGGCTCGAACGCTGTGGGTCGTAGTCGGCGATGCAGGTGTTGTGTCCGTCGCGCGCGAAGTACACGGCGAGATTCGTCGCGATCGTGCTCTTGCCGCAGCCGCCCTTGGCGTTCAGTACCATGATGTGGCGCATGTTTCCCCACCGTCGTCGTTTCCCTCAAGGCTAAGACTCAAAGCTGCGGTGCGCAACCCCTTTAGGTCTCGCGGGCGCAAGGTGCTTCGGCTATGCTGCCGCCATGCGCATCGAGTTCTCGAAGATGCAGGGCCTAGGCAACGACTTCTTCGTATTCGACGCGCCGCCCGTCTTTGCCGGGCGCGGCGTCGATGCACGGATCCTGCGCGCGCTCGCGGACCGGCACACCGGCGTCGGCTTCGACCAGGCCTTGATGCTCGAGCCCCCGCGCGACGGCTCTTCGCGCGTCTTTTACCGGATGTTCAACGCCGACGGCGCCGAGGTCGAACAATGCGGCAACGGCGCGCGCTGCATCGCCGCGCTCCTGTATGCGCGCAACCCGGCGCTCGGCCGCGAGATCCCGATGGCAAGCCCGGGCGGCGCGGTCTGTGCGCGCATCGGCGGCGACGGCCTCGTCTCGGTCGACATGGGAACGCCGAATTTCGATCCGCGGTCGCTGCCGATGAACGCGCCCGCGGAGTCGCCGCTGTATACCCTCGGGATCGACGGCGACCGACGTCGAATTCGGCGCGGTCTCGATGGGCAATCCGCATGCGGTGCTGAGAATAGCCGACGTCGATGCGGCGCCGGTCGAGCGCTTGGGCACGGCGCTCGAGCGCCATGCCTGGTTCCCGAAGCGCGTGAATGTCGGCTTCATGCAGATCGTGGATCGCGGCCGCATCCGCCTGCGCGTGTTCGAACGCGGCGCCGGCGAGACGCTCGCCTGCGGCACCGGGGCCTCGGCGGCGGTCGCCGTCGGGCACCGGCTCGGCCTGCTGGATTCGCAGGTCGACGTCGACCTGCGCGGCGGCCGAGCGCAGGTTTCCTGGGCCGGGCGGTGCCGCGCCGCTGTGGTTGACGGGTCCCGCGATCACCGTGTTCACCGGATCGATAGACATATGACTTCAACAGGCATTGGGAGCAATGGAAAATGACAACGAGTCAGGCACGCGGCCTCAAGGAAGACGCTCTGACCGACACGAAGGTCGCCGACTTTCTGCGGACCTATCCGGACTTCTTCGAACGCAACGCGGCGCTGCTCGCGCAGCTGCGCCTGCCGCACGTGCGCGACTCGACCGCGACGGTGAGCCTCGTCGAACGTCAGGTCGAGGTGCTGCGCGAGCGCAATCAGGCGCTCGAGCGCAAGCTGAAGGAACTGGTCGACGTCGCCCGCGCGAACGATGAGCTCGCCGACCGCATCCACCGATTGAGCCAGCGGCTGATCCGCGCGCGCGACCTCGCGTCGACCGTCGAGGCGATCGAGACCTCGCTGCGCGAGGATTTCGAGGCGATGCATTCGGTCCTGGTCCTGTTCCTCGACGAGGCGCGCGCGCTCGAACCGCGGACGGCGCGTTTCCTGCGCGTCGACCGCGCCGACGGCGCCGAGGTCAAGTCGTTCGAATCGCTGCTGTCAATCCGGCAAGCCGCGCTGCGGCCAGATCCGCGATTCGCAGCGGGACTATCTGTTCGGCAAGGACACGGTCGCGATCGGCTCGGTCGCGCTGACGCCCTTGGGCCCGAAGGGGAGCCTCGGAATGCTCGCGATCGGCGCGAGCGATGCGCGACCGGTTCCACCCGGCGATGAGCACCGAGTTCCTGTCCCGCATCGGCGATCTGATCGCGCATGCGCTGACGCGCTGACCGGCCGGGGGTCGGTCGTGCACGCGCCGCTGTGGGACTGGATCGACCGATTCTCGGCGCATCTGTCCGTTGGAGCGGCGCTTCGAGCCGGCATACCGCCCTGGCCTACCGGCACGATCTCGAAGCGCTCGCGCGCTTCTGCGAGCGCCGGCGATTCACCGCCTGGAACGCCGTCGACGGCATCTGCGTGCGCGCGTTCGCGGCCGGCGAACATGCGGGCGGCTTGAGTCCGCGCAGCGTGCAGCGGCGCCTGTCGGCCGCGCGCAGCTTCTTCGACTTCCTGCAGCGCGAAGGGCGCGTGCGAGCGCAACCCCGCGCACGAGGTGCGCGCACCGCGCACGCCGAAGCGCCTGCCGACGACGCTGGATGTGGATCAAGTCGCGCGGCTGCTCGCGTTCCGCGCCGATGACCGCCTGTCGGCGCGCGACAAGGCGATCATGGAGCTGTTCTATTCCTCCGGCCTGCGGCTGTCGGAGCTTCAGGGCCTGAACCTGTCCGAAATCGACCTCGCGGACCGCACCGTGCGCGTGCTCGGCAAGGGCGGCAAGACGCGGATCGTGCCGATCGGCCGGGTATGCGCTCGACGCGCTGCGCGTCTGGCTCGTCGAGCGCGCGGCCCTCGTCGCGGAGCGGTGCGCGGACGCCGACCGTGTGGCGCTGTTCCTGAGCCGCAGCGGCCGGCGGCTCAGCGTGCGCGCGATCGAGCGTCGCGTCGAGCTGTGGGCACGCCGCCAAGGGCTCGGCGTGCACGTGCACCCGCATATGTTCCGCCATTCCTTCGCGACGCACCTGCTCGAATCGAGCGCCGACCTGCGCGGCGTGCAGGAACTCCTCGGCCACGCCGATATCGGCACGACCCAGGTGTATACCCATCTCGACTTCCAGCACCTGGCCAAGGTCTACGATGCGGCCCATCCCCGCGCGCGCCGCCGCGCCGCGCTTGAAAAAGGAGCCGGGCGCCCCCAAGTCCACGGGTTCCGAGGAATGACCACCCCACGATGAATCACGATCCGAATCGCTTGATGGGCACGACGATCCTCGCCGTGCGCAGGAACGGCCGCGTCGCGGTCGGCGGCGACGGCCAGGTGACGCTCGGCCAGACCGTCGTGAAGGGCAATGCGCGCAAGGTGCGCCGGCTGTACGGCGGCAAGGTCCTCGCGGGCTTCGCCGGCGGCACGGCGGATGCGTTCACCCTGTTCGAGCGCTTCGAGGGCAAGCTCGAGAAATTCGGCAATCTCACGCGCGCCGCGATCGAGCTCGCGAAGGACTGGCGCACCGACCGCAGCCTGCGGCGCCTCGAGGCGCTGCTCTGCGTCGCCGACGCGCAAAGCTCCTATCGTGATCTCGGGCAACGGGCGATGTCATCGAGCCGGAACACGATTTGATGGCGATCGGCTCCGGCGGCCCCTATGCCCAGGCCGCGGCGCTCGCGCTGCTGCGAGGCGACCGAACTCTCGGCGCGCGAGATCGTCGAGCGCGCGCTCGGCATCGCCGCCGACATCTGCATCTACACGAATCGCCAGCTGACGATCGAGGAATTGTAATCGCCCATGTCGCAGATGACCCCGCGCGAAATCGTCGAGGAACTGGACAAGCACATCGTCGGCCAGAAGGCGGCGAAGCGCGCGGTCGCGATCGCGCTGCGGAATCGCTGGCGCCGCAGCCAGGTCGCCGAGCGCGCTGCGCCCCGAGATCACGCCGAAGAACATTCTGATGATCGGCCCGACCGGCGTCGGCAAGACCGAGATCGCGCGCCGCCTCGCGCGCCTGGCGAAGGCGCCGTTCGTCAAGGTCGAGGCCACGAAGTTCACCGAAGTGGGCTATGTCGGCCGCGAAGTCGACTCGATCATGCGAGGATCTTGTCGAGATCTCCGTCAAGATGACGCGCGAGGAGGAGATCACGAAAGTGCGCCATCGCGCCGCCGACGCCGCCGAGGAACGCGTGCTCGATGAGCTGCTGCCGCGCGCGCAGACGGACACGGACGCAAGGCCCGCCGAGCGCGAGGCCGAGACCCGGCAACGCTTGCGCAAGATGCTGCGGGAAGGAGCGCTCGACGACCGCGAGATCGAGGTCGAGCGTGCGCGCGATGCCGGTCGGCGTCGAGATCATGGCGCCGCCCGGCATGGAGGAGATGACCGCAGCAGCTCCAGGGCATGTTCCAGAACCTGGGCGGCGGGCGCACGCGGCAGCGCAAGCTCAAGGTGCAAGGAGGCGCTCAAGCTGCTCGTCGACGAGGAAGCGGCGAAGATGATCAACGAGGAGGACCTGAAGGCGCGCGCCGTCGAGAACGCCGAACAGAACGGCATCGTGTTCATCGACGAGATCGACAAGATCGCGCGCCGCCAGGAGACCGCCGGCGCCGACGTCTCGCGCGAAGGCGTGCAGCGGGACCTGTTGCCGCTCGTCGAGGGCTGCACCGTGAACACGAAGTACGGCACGGTGAAGACCGATCACGTGCTGTTCATCGCCTCCGGCGCGTTTCACATGTCGAAGCCCTCGGACCTGATCCCGGAGCTGCAGGGGCGCCTGCCGATCCGCGTCGAGCTCGAGCCGCTCGTCGTCGATGATTTCGTGCGCATCCTGACCGAGCCGGACGCATCGCTGTGCCGCCAGTACGCGGCGCTGCTCGCGACCGAGGGCGTGACGCTGGACTTCGACCCCGACGGGCGTGCGCCGGCTCGCCGAGGTCGCGTTCGAGGTCAACGAACGCACGGAGAACATCGGCGCGCGGCGCCTGCACACCGTCATGGAGCGCCTCCTGGAATCGGTCTCGTTCGACGCGGCGGACCGCGGCGGCACGCGGCTTCTCATCGATCGCGATTACGTCGAGAGCCATCTCGGCGAGCTGGCGCGCGACCAGGATTTGTCGCGCTACATCCTCTGAAAGGCCGTCCATGCCGCCCCAGGCGACTCCCGTTCCCGTCGAAATCAAGTTCCGCACCGAGTCGCGCCTGCTCGACGTGCGCTTCGATGACGGCGCGCGCTTCGAGCTGCCGTTCGAATACCTGCGGGTGTTCTCGCCCTCGGCGGAGGTCAAGGGCCACGGCGGCGGCGAGGGCCTCCTCGTGACCGGCAAGGAGGCCGTGGGCATCAACGGCGTCGAGCCGATCGGCCAATACGCGGTGCGCCTGGTCTTCGACGACGGCCACGACACGGGCCTTTATAGCTGGACGCTGCTTTACGATCTGGGGCGCAACCGCGACCGGAACTGGGCCCGCTACCTCGAGCGCTGCGCCGCAGCCGGTTATCAACGCGCGCCCTAATCGGACCTCGAGAAACGGCTACAATGGTGCGGACGAGGAACCCTTAGCGCCATGAGCAATTCCAACCGCACTGTCGATTTCGGCTTCGAGCAGGTCGACTGGTCCGAAAAGGCCCGCCGCGTACGCGGTGTGTTCGCGAGCGTGGCCGGCAAATACGACCTCATGAACGACCTGATGTCGTTCGGCGCGCATCGGCTGTGGAAGCAATACACGCTCGCGGTCACGGGCCTGCGCCCGGGCCAGAGCGCACTCGACGTCGCCGGCGGCACCGGCGACCTGGCGGCGGGCCTCGCGCGCCAGGTCGGCAAGGAGGGCCGCGTCGTCCTGTCCGACATCAATTCGGCGATGCTCGAGCGCGGCCGCGACCGTCTGCTCGATCGCGGGCTCGCGGGCAACATTCATTGCGTCGTCGCCGACGCCGAGCGTCTGCCGTTCAAGGACAATTCCTTCGATTGCGTGACCATCGCTTTCGGCCTGCGCAACGTGACCGACAAGCCGGCGGCGCTCGCCGCGATGCGACGGGTTCTGAAGCCCGGCGGCCAGTTGCTCGTGCTGGAATTTTCGAAGCCGACGGCGCCCGGACTCGGCCCCCTGTACGACCTGTACTCGTTCAAGGTCCTGCCGCTGATGGGCAAGCTCGTCGCGCGCGACGCCGCGAGTTATCGCTATCTCGCCGAGTCGATCCGCATGCACCCCGACCAAGAAGCCTTGCTCGAGATGCTGCGCACGGCCGGCTTTTCGCAGACGCGGTATCACAACCTGTCGGGCGGCATCGTCGCTCTGCACCGCGGCTACAAGATCTGACATGCCGGCGACACCCGCGTGGCTCGGCGCCGTCGAAGCCGCCCTCAATCGCAATATCGCCGCGCAGGCGCGCCCCGGCGTGCTCGCGCGCCGGCTCGAAGGCAAGTCGCTCTGCATCGACGTCGAGGGCTTGATCCGGCTGCGCGCCGCCTGCGTCGGCGGGCGGCTCGCGCTGTTCGCGGGCGACGATGCCGCGGCGGACGCGGTGATCACGGGACCGCCCGGCGCGCTCGCGCGGCTTCTGCAAATGGAAGACGACCGGCCGCTCGGCAAGGGCTCGCTGCAGGTCCGCGGCGATGCCGAGGTGGCCGCCGCGTACAAGGAACTGCTGCATCTCGCGCGCCCGGATCCCGAGGAGGAAATGGCCCGCGTGATCGGCGATCTGCCCGCGCGGCGGCTCGCGAATATCGGCCGGCAGGCGTTCTCGTTCCTGCGGCGCGCCGGCCGCACCTTCGGCGAGAACGTCGCCGAGTACCTGCAGGAGGAGAGCCGCGACCTGCCGAGCAAGCCGGAGGTGCAGGAGTTCCTGCGCGGCGTCGACGACTTGCGCGAGGCCAAGGACCGCGTCGAAGCGCGCATCGCGCGGCTCGAGCGGCTTGTGCCCCACCGCGGCGGGCCCGGCACGGCATGATGCGTTTGCGCGTCGTCCGCCGGCTGCTCGTGATCCAGCGCGCGCTCGTGCGCCACGGGCTCGACGATTTCGTGCGCGCGACCCACCTGTACCGCCCGTTCAGATTCCTGTTTTTTCTGTCGCCGTGGACCTGGTTTCAGCGCAGCGCCGGCACGACGCGCGGGATGCGATTGCGGCTCGCGCTCGAGGAGCTGGGGCCCATATTCGTGAAATTCGGCCAGGCGTTGTCGACGCGCCGCGATTTGCTCCCCGTCGACATCGCCGACGAGCTCGCGCTGCTGCAGGACCAGGTCCCGCCGTTCGACGGCAAGATCGCGGTCGCGACGATCGAGTCGACGTTCGGCCGCCCGCTCGCCGAGATCTTCGCGTTCTTCGACGAGACCCCGCTCGCCGCCGCCTCGATCGCGCAAGTGCACGCGGCGACGCTCAAAGGCGGCGAGGACGTCGTCGTCAAGATATTGCGCCCCGGCATGCGCGAGATCATCGAGCGCGATCTCGAGGTTCTGGCGGCGCTCGCGGCGCTCGCCGACGAATACTGGGGGGACGCGCGGCGGCTGCGGCCGAGGGAACTCGTCGCCGAGTACCGCAAGACGATCCTCGACGAGCTCGACCTCATGCGCGAGGCCGGCAACGCATCGCAGCTGAAGCGCAATTTCCAGGGCTCGCGGCTCTTGTACGTGCCCGAGGTCTACTGGGACTATTGCCGCGCGAACGTGATGGTCATGGAGCGCATCCACGGCATCATCGTCAATCGACATCGACGAGCTGAAGGCGCGCGGCGCGAACATCCCGAAGCTCGCGGAGAACGGCGTCGAAATCTTCTTCACGCAGGTCTTCCGCCACAATTTCTTCCACGCGGACATGCATCCCGGGAACATCTTCGTGCAAGTCGACGACCCGGAGAATCCACGCTACGCCGCCGTCGATTTCGGCATCGTCGGCACGCTCGAAGCGCGCGACCAGCACTATCTCGCGGAGAACTTCCTCGCGTTCTTCGACCGCGACTACGCGCGCGTCGCCATGCTCCACGTCGAGTCCGGCTGGGTGCCGCGAGGAACGCGCGTCGATGAGTTGGAATCGGCGGTGCGCACGGTCTGCGAGCCGATCTTCAACAAGCCGCTGAAGGACATATCCTTCGCGCAGGTCCTCCTGCGGCTGTTCGAGACCGCGCGGCGCTTCGACATGCGGATTCAGCCGCAGTTGATCCTGCTGCAGAAGACGCTGCTGAACATCGAAGGTCTCGGGCGCCAGCTCTACCCGGAGCTCGACCTGTGGAAGACCGCGCACCCGATCATGCGCGCGTGGATGCGCGACCGCGTGAGCCCGCGCACGCTGTTCGCGGGCATGCGCGCACAGCTGCCGGACGCGATCGAGACCTTGAGGCAATTGCCGAAGATCGTGAAGGCCGGCGTGCGCGCCGCCGCCGACGGCGAGTTGCGCTTCGCGGTGCAAAGCGCCGAGATCGCGGCGCTGAAGGTGGCGCTGGAGCGCGTTCACATGCGCCGCGATGCCGCGATCGCGGCGGCCGCCCTGTGGCTGTCGGGGCTCGCTTGGCTCGCGCTCGGCGCGCGCCACCCGTGGCTCGGATGGCTGCAGCTCGGCATCGGCGCCGCGTGGTTCGCGCGCCTGCGCCGGGTGCGGCCGCGCGATTAGCGCAGCGACTCGAGGAACGCGCCGGGATCCTCGCCGCGCTCCAGCGTCTCGACGAGCGCGGATCCGACGATGACGCCGTCGACGTGCCCGCCGAACAACGCGACCTGTTCGCGCGAGCGGATGCCGAATCCCGCGCAAACGGGAACCGGCGATACGCGCTTGACGCGGTCCATGTAGGCGAGCACATCCGTGGGAACCGCGGCCGATTTGCCCGTCGTCCCGGTCATCGTCACCGCATAGACGAAGCCTTGCGCGGCCGCGCAGAGTTTCGCAAGCCGGGCATCGGGCGTCACCGGCGTGACCATCTGCACGAGCGCGAGTCCTTCGCGGTCGAGCGCCTGCCCGAGGTCTGCGCTTTCCTCGAACGGCAGATCCGGCACGATGAATCCCGCGACGCCGGCTGCGGCCGCATCGCGCGGCAGCCGCTCGAGTCCGTACGCGAGCAGCGGATTCAGATAGCTCATGAGGATGATCGGCGTCGTGCCGCGCGACGGCGCGGCGCGCAGCGTTTCGAGTATCCAGGGCAGGGTCACGCCGTCGGCGAGCGCCGCGAAGCTCGCGCGCTGGATCGTCGTGCCGTCGGCCATCGGGTCGGTGAACGGCACGCCGACCTCGACGACGTCGCAGGCTTTGGCGACAGCGGCGAGATTCGCGCCGAAGGTCGCGCGGCTCGGGAAGCCGGCGGTCATGAATCCCACCAATGCCGGGCGGCCGCGCTGCGCCGCCGCCCGGATCGCCGTCGAAATCGTGTCTCGCGGCGCCATGTTCAAACCAAGTCCTTCAGCAAGGTCCGCTGCAGTATCGGCATGTCCTTGTCGCCGCGGCCGGAACAGCCGACGAGGATGCGCGCGCCGCGATTCGCCGCCGCGTAGCGCCGCGCGCCCGCGAACGCGTGCGCGGATTCGATCGCGGGAAGTATGCCCTCGCATTTCGCGCACTCGGAGAGCGCAGCGAGCGCCTCGTCGTCGGTCGCCGCTTCGTAGACGACGCGGCCGCTCGCCATCAAGTAGGCATGCTCAGGGCCTACGCCCGAGTAATCGAGGCCGGCCGAGACCGAATGCGTCTCCTGAACCTGGCCGAACGCGTCCTGCAGAATCAAGGTATAGCTCCCCTGGAGTACGCCGGGCGTGCCGGCCGTCAGCGAGGCGGCGTTGTCCCCGAGCCCGGGACCGCGGCCGCCGGCCTCTATGCCCAACAATTTCACGCCGGCGTCGTCGAGCAACGGATGAAACAAGCCGATCGCGTTCGAGCCGCCGCCGACGCAGGCCACGGCGACGTCGGGCAGCGCGCCCGCGAGCTCCAACATCTGCGCGCGCGCTTCGCGGCCGATCACCGACTGCAGCTCGCGCACGAGGTACGGATAGGGATGCGGGACCTACGGCCGAGCCCAGCGCGTAGTACGTGCTCTCGGGATCGGAAACCCAGTCGCGCAGCGCTTCGTCGATCGCCGCGCGCAAGGTCGCGTCGCCGCCGGTGACCGGCACGACGGTCGCACCCAGAAGCTTCATGCGGCCGACGTTCGGCGCCTGCCGCTCCACGTCGACCGCGCCCATGTAGACGACGCAGGGCATGCCGAGGCGCGCGGCGGCGGCCGCGCTCGCGACGCCGTGCTGTCCGGCACCGGTTTCCGCGATGATGCGCTTCGCGCCGAGGCGCTTCGCGAGCAATATTTGCCCGACGGCGTTGTTGATCTTGTGCGCGCCCGTATGGGCGAGATCCTCGCGCTTGAGCCACACTTCGGCGCCCCAGCGCTTGCTCAAGGTGCGCGCGTAGGTAAGCGCGGTCGGGCGGCCCACCCAGGTCTTCAATTCGAGCGCGTACTCCGCCTGGAAGTCGGCGCTGCGCAAATGCCGGTCGACGCCCGCCTGCAGGCGATCGAGCGCCGCGACCAGGGTTTCCGGAACGTAGCGCCCGCCGAATATCCCGTAGCGGCCCTTCGCATCCGGGTGGCGCGCAAAATCCGCGGCCGCGCCGCTAGCTCGAGTACTCATGAATCGATCTCCAGACGAGCGGCCGCTTCACGCGCCGCGCGGACGAATTGAATGATCTTTTGCGGATCCTTGACCCCCGGCACCTCTTCGACGCCGCTGCTGACGTCGACCCCGAACGGCCTCACGACCTGGATCGCCTCGGCGACGTTCTGCGGCGACAGGCCGCCCGCGAGTATCACTTCGGTCTGGCGCGCGAGCTCCGCGGCCCGCCCCCAATCCGCGACCTCGCCGATGCCGCTCGTCGGGCCCTCGAACACGATGCGGCCCGGCAGCGGATGCGGGGTCTTGCGGCCGAAGCGCACGACCGGCAGCAGCTTGACGTGCGCGGCGATCTTGAGCTCGCGCAAATCCTCGACATCGGTTTGAAAATAATCGGGCTTCAACACGCGGCAGATCTCGTCGACCTTCATTTGCAGGGGATGCTGGGCGACCGCGATGCGCAGGATTCCCGGCGGCGCGAGCGCCGCGAGCTGCGCGGCCTGTCCCGGCGTGACCTGGCGCGGGCTCGGCGCGAACACGAAGCCGATCGCATCCACGTTCGCCTCGGCCGCCGCGGCCACGGCATCCGCACTCGTCAGTCCGCAAATTTTGATCCACATGGCGTGAAGTTTAGCCGGTTTGAAATTCGGGCGTCCGCGCGGCGCGCAGAATAGCCGCGATCAGCCCGGCCGGGTCCTCGTGCGCCATCAGCGCCGAGCCGACCAGAGCCAGGCGATAGCCCTGTTTGGCGAGCGCCGCCGCCTCCTCGGGCGTCGCCACGCCGCTCTCGGCGACCGCGGGGCGGCCTTGCGGCATCCTCGCCGCGAGCTCCGCGAAACGTTGCGGCACGACCTCGAGGGTTTGCAGGTCGCGGCTGTTGAGGCCGACGAGGGGCGTGCCGCCGGCGGCGGCGAATTGCGCCGCGAGCTCCCCCGCGAGCGCGAGGTCCCCGGCATCGAAGGCCTCGAGCAACACGAACAGGCCGAGCCGCGCGGCGGCGTCGAGCAGTTCCGAGATCTGCGCGCGCGACAGCATGCGCAAAATCAGCAGGACCCCGCCCGCGCCCTCGGCGCGCGCCTCGGCGACCTGGTACGGATCGACGAGAAAATCCTTGCGCATCGCCGGCACGCCGAGCGGCGCCAAGATCGCGGCCGCGCAGCGCAAATGATCGAGCGCGCCGTCGAAACGCGACGGCTCCGTCAACACGGAAACCGCCGCGGCGCCGGCGCGTGCGTAGGACGCGGCGCGACCCAGCCAATCGTCGCTCGCGGACCCCAAGCGGCCGGCCGCGGGCGAGCGCAGCTTGATTTCGGCGATGACGTCGAATCCCGCGGGCGACAAGCGCAGCGGCGGCGCCGGTGCGACCGCCCGGGCCCTCTGCTCGAGCGCTCCCGCCGGCTCGCGCCGCGCGGCGTCCGCGGCGCGCTCGCGGCTGCGCCGCGCCATCTCGTCGAGAAAACCGCTCATGCGCGCGCGTCCCCCGCCGCCGACAGTTCCGCGGCGACGGTCTGAAAATGCGTGAGCCAGGCCGCGGCCCGGCCGCCCGCGATCGCCCGCTGCGCGCTCTCGATGCCCGCGGCGATCGACTCGGCGCGGCCGGCGATGTGCAGCGCGAGACCGCTCTGCAGGACGAGCGCGGACAGATGCGCGCCGCGGTCGCGCCCCTCGAACACCGCCGTCAGCGCCGCGGCGTTGTCGGCCGCATCGCCGCCCTTGAGGTCGGCGCTCGTGCACGGCGCGAGCCCTAAGTCCCGCGGATCGACGCGTCGCCGCGAGACCCTGCCGGCCGCGACCTCGTACGCAAGGAACGGGCCGATCGGCGTCGCCTCGTCCCAGCCGGCGGCGCCGTGCACGACCCAGGCGCGCGCGATGTCCATGCCGGCCAGGGTGTCGGCCATGATCGCGGCGGTCTCTGGGTCGTACGCGCCGATCAAGCCGAAGCGCGGCGCGGCGGGGTTCGTGAGCGGCCCGAGGAGATTGAACACCGTGCGCACGCCCAAGGCCGCGCGCACCGGTGCGATCGCCTTCATCGCCGGATGGAAATACGGCGCGAACAGGAACGTGAAGCCGGTCGCCTCGAAGCAGCGCGCGGCCTCGGTTTCCGCGAGCGGCATCGCGAGGCCGAGCTTCTCGATCAAGTCGGCGCTGCCGCAGCGGCTCGAGATCGAACGGTTGCCGTGCTTGACGACCGGCATGCCGCAGGCCGCGGTCAAGAGCGCGGCGCCGGTCGACAGATTCAGACTGCCGGACGCGTCGCCGCCGGTGCCGACGATGTCGATCGCGTCGAGCGGGACCGGCAGCGGCGGTTTGCGCGCGAGCGCGCGCATCGCGCCCGCGAAGCCGCGCACTTCGGCGGCCGTCACGCCTTTCGCGCGCAGCGCCGCGAGCACCGCGCCCGCGAGCGCGGGCGCGGTGTCGCCCGAGGCGAGCGCGTTGAGGAGCTCCGCGGCCTGGGCCTCGGTCAGATCGCGGCGATCCAGCAACTGTTCGAGAGTTTGACGCGCGCTCGGCATGGGATCTTCAATACTTGAGGAAATTCGCCATCATCGCGGGGCCCTCGGGCGTCAGCACGCTCTCCGGGTGGAATTGCACGCCCTCGATCGGCAGCTCCTTGTGGCGCACGCCCATGATCTCGCCCTCCGCCGTGCGTGCCGTGACTTCGAGCACGGCGGGCATGCTGCCGGGTGCGGCGATCAAGGAGTGATAGCGGCCCGCGGCGAACTCGCGCGGCAGCCCGGCGAACAGCCCCTTGCCGTCGTGCGTGACCATCGAGGTCTTGCCGTGCATCAGCCGGCCCGCGCGCACCACTTTGCCGCCGAACGCCTCGACGAGCGATTGATGGCCTAGGCATACGCCGAAGATCGGCTTGCGGCCCGCGAACGCCTTGATCATCGCGAGGGAGACGCCCGCGTCCTGCGGCGTGCCGGGGCCCGGCGAGATCACCAGATGACTGTGATCCATCGCCAGCGCCTCGTCGACCAGAATCGCGTCGTTGCGATAGACGTCGACTTCGGCGCCGAGGATCAAGAACGCCTGGACGAGGTTGTAGGTGAACGAATCGTAGTTGTCGATCAACAGCAGTTTCGGCTTGCGCATGCTCACAACCCCTCCGCGGCGACCGCGAGCGCGCGGCGCAGAACGGCGCTCTTCGCCATGACTTCATCGTATTCGGCGCGCGGCGAGCTGTCGGCGACGATGCCGCCGCCCGCCTGATAGCTGTAGCGGTCGCCGCGGAACACGAGCGTGCGGATCGTGATCGCCTGGTCCATGTCGCCGCGCCGGCCGAAATAGCCGACCGTGCCGCCGTACAGCTGCCTGCCGACCGGCTCCAGTTCGTCGATGATCTGCATCGCCCGCACCTTCGGCGCGCCGACCAGGGTGCCCGCGGGGAACGTCGCCGCGAACAGGTCGAACGCATCGCGTCCCGGCGCCAGGCGGCCTTTGACGCCGCTGACGATGTGCATGATGTGGCTGTAGCGCTCGATGACCCGATAGGGATCGACGGCGACGGAGCCCGCGGTCGCGACGCGCCCGAGATCGTTGCGCGCGAGGTCGACGAGCATCACGTGCTCGGCATTTTCCTTCGGGTCGGCGAGCAGCTCCGCTTCGAGCGCGGCGTCCTTCGCCTCATCCTCGCCGCGGGGCCTCGAGCCCGCGATCGGGCGCAGCTGCGCGCGGCCGCCGTGCAAGCGCACGAGCGCTTCAGGGCTGGAGCCGACCACCGTGATATCGCCGAGTTCGCAGAAATACATGTACGGCGACGGATTCAACAGGCGCAGCGCGCGGTAGACCTCGAACGGCGAGAGCGTGTGGCTGCCTTCGAAGCGCGAGGACAGCACCAGCTGATAGACGTCCCCCGAGGCGATGTATTCCTGCGCGCGGCGCACGCCGGCCGCATGCGCCTCCTGCGACAGCGACGGCGTCGCGGGCGAAAATTGCCCCGCGACCCGCGGCGCCGGCACCGCGCCGCGCAAGCATCGGATGACCTCGCGCCGCAGGCTTTGCCGCTCGGCCTCGCTGCCGTCATGCAACAGCGCGACTCCGCGCGTCAAATGATCGAATACCAACAGCGAACGCGGCGCAACATAATGGGCGTGCGGCGCCTCGGTGCGATCGAGGCTGCGCCCGGGCAAGTGTTCGAAATAGCGCACGGCGTCGTACGCCGTGTAGCCGACCAGCCCCCCGAGGAGCGGCACGCCCGGCAGGTCCGGCAGCGGTTGCGGCGCTTGCGCGAGCGCGCCGCGCAGCGCATCCAGGAACTCGTCGCGCGATGCGGGCCTGTCTCTGCGCACGCCGCCGACGTACAGGCCCGACGAATCCAGGCGCACCTCGAGGCAGTCGCCGAAGCCGATGAACGAGTAGCGCGCCAGACGCTCGCCGCCCTCGACGCTCTCCAGCAGGAAGCGCGGGCGGAACGGCGCCAGCTTCAGATAAGCCGAAACCGGCGTATCGAGGTCCGCGGCAATGTCAAAAGGTGGCTTCATGTTCCTACGTGCTGCAATGTGGACGGACAATAAAAAACCCATCGCCGGCTTGCTGTCGGAGATGGGTTCTGGAATTCGGTGAACTATTTTTGGACGAAAACGGCCAGCGCCCCACTCCTTACGTCGGGTCGCGCCACCACCATCGGGCGTTCGGCTTTAATTCGAGTTTCGACACTGTTCCGAGTATCGCCGTGTTGCGGCGTCAGCGTCAAGCCCGCTATTTCTTCGCCGCCGCCTCGAGATTTCGCTTGATTTTACGGGTCACCTCGACGAATCGCGGCGTCATGCCGACGTCCTCGTAGACCGGATCGCCTTGATCGTCGCGCGATATGACCTTCGGGCCGGCCTCGTACGGCATCGATGCCGCGACCTCGTCGAGCGCCGCATGCAGAAGGTCGGTGATGATCCGCTCGGCGGTGCAGCCCGGAAACAGTTCCGCGAGCGCGTGCAGCCGGGACGCATCATCCAAGTCCAAGCGAACCGCGTATTCCTTCGCGGTCAGCGTCGGGGCCGATTCTTTCTTCCAACGATCCAGCAGGGGCTTGAATTTCACCGGTACTCCGCCATACGAGGTTTGAGGCTGCGGCTATTATAGGGCCGCCGCGGGGCTGCGGCCGTTGGTTGCGAATTTGCAATCTGCTCATCGATCTCCAAGGGAAGCCAAGCATCATTTCCAGTTCGTCGGCACATGCACGCAGGGCGGCGGCGGCTCCCGCCGACGGCGCCCTGCAGCGCGGCTTTTTCGGCGTTTTCGCCTACAGCCGGCGCGCGCTCGCACTCGTCTGGACGACCGACCGGCGCCTGTCGATCATGCTCGCCGCGCTCACCGTCGTCGCGGGCGTCATGCCCGCCGCGGTCGCCTACATAGGCTCCCTGATCGTCGACGCGGTCGTCCAAGCAGCGGAGCTGCACCGGCGCACCGGCGCGTTCGAGCTCGCCCATGTCTGGGGCCTGGTCGCGCTGGAAGCGCTCGCCGTCGCGGGCGCGGCGGCCGCGGCGCGCGGCATCTCCCTCGCGCAGTCCTTGCTGCGCGCGCAGCTCGGGCAGCGGGTCAACGTCATGATCCTCGACAAGGCGCTGACCTTGGATTTGCCGCAATTCGAGGACTCGGAGTTCTACGACAAGCTGTCGCGCGCGCGGCGCGAGGCATCGAGCCGTCCATTGAGCCTCGTGATGCGCACGTTCAGCCTGCTGCAGAACGCGATTTCGCTGGTCTCGTTCGGCGGACTCTTGATCAAGTTCTCGCCTTGGGCGGTGCTGCTGCTCTGCGCCGCGGGGCTGCCGGCGTTCTTCGCGGAAACCAAGTTCTCCGGCGAAGCGTTCCGGCTGTTCCGCTGGCGCGCACCCGAATCGCGGATGCAGCTCTACCTCGAATCGGTGCTCGCGCGCGAAGACCACGCGAAAGAGGTCAAGCTGTTCGGGCTCGGTCCCCGACTGCTCGGGCGCTACCGCGACATTTTCACGCGGCTGTACCGCGAGGACCGCGATCTGTCGGTGCGCCGGGACACGTGGGGCCTCGTGCTCGGGCTCGTCGGCACCGCGACGCTCTACGGCGGCTATGCCTGGATCGCCGCCGAAACCGTCTTGGGCGCGATCACTCTCGGCCAGATGACGATGTATTTCATGCTGTTCCGCCAAGGGCAAACCGCGGTCAGCGCGGCGCTGACCGCGATCGGCGGCATGTACGAGGACAATCTGTATCTGTCGAATCTGTTCGAGTACCTCGAACAGCCGGTAGGCTTGGGCGGCGGCGAGCGCACCGAGGGCCCCCTGCCCGGCGACGGCATCCGCTTCGAGGGCGTGGATTTCGTCTATCCGGGCGCCTCGTCGCCGGCGCTCGCCGCGATCGACCTGCACGTGCGGCCCGGCGAGAGCCTGGCGCTCGTCGGTGAGAACGGTTCGGGCAAGACCACGCTGATCAAGCTGCTCACGCGCCTATACCGGCCGACGCGCGGGCGCATCCTGCTCGACGGGCTCGATTTGAACGACTGGGACGAGGCGGCGCTGCGCCGGCGCATCGGCGTCATATTCCAGGACTTCGCGCGCTATCAAATGCTCGTCGGCGAGAACATCGGCGCGGGCGACGAGCGGGCGTTCGACGACGAGCAGCGCTGGCGCAGCGCGGCCGAACAAGGCCTCGCCGCCGAGTTCGTCGAACAGCTGCCCTCGGGCTACCGCACGCAGCTCGGCAAGTGGTTCCAGGACGGCCGCGAGCTGTCGGGCGGCCAGTGGCAGAAGATCGCGCTCGCGCGCGCGTTCATGCGCAAGGACGCCGACATACTCGTGCTCGACGAGCCGACCGCCGCGATCGACGCGGGCGCCGAGGCCCAGGTGTTCGAGCACTTCCGCGAGTTGACGAGGAACCGCATCGCGATCGTGATCTCGCACCGCTTCTCGACCGTGCGCATGGCCGACCAGATACTCGTGCTCGAGGAAGGCCGCATCGTCGAGCGCGGCAGCCATGAGGAGCTCATGGCGAAGGACGGCCGCTACGCGAGACTGTTCACGCTGCAGGCCCGCGGGTATCGTTGAGAGAATATCCGGAGTGGATGCAGAATATGCCGTCTTTCGATGTCGTTTCGGAAATTGACACGCACGAACTGACCAACGCGGTCGACCAAGCGTCGCGCGAACTCGGCCAGCGCTTCGACTTCAAGGGGCTCGAGGCGAGCTTCGAGCTGCTCGAGACGACGGTGACGATGACCGCGCCGGCGGACTTTCAGCTGAAACAGATGCTGGAAATCCTGAAACTGCGGATCGCGAAGCGCGGCATCGACGTCGCCTGTCTCGACGTCGAGGACCCGCTGGTGAACCTCGCGCGCGCGACGCAGCGCGTCGTCCTCAAGCACGGCATCGACGCCGAGACCGGGAAGAAAGTCGCGCGCCTGATCAAGGATTCGCGCCTCAAGGTGCAGGCCCAGGTCCAGGGCGACAAGGTGCGCGTCATCGGCAAGAAACGCGACGACTTGCAGGAGGCGATCGCGCTGCTGCGCAAGTCCGACGTCGGCATTCCGCTGCAGTTCAACAACTTCCGCGACTGACGCGCAGCCGCCGCGCGTCAGGCTTCGCGCCGCCGCCAGGTGAAGATCACGAGCGCGCAGCCGATCATGCCGCCGAGATGCGCGAAGTGCGCGACGCCGGCTTCGGTGCCCGTGACGCCGAGCACGAGCTCGAGCAGCGCGTACAGCGTCGCGAACAGCCAGGCCGGCATCGGAATCGGCGGAATCAACGGAATCACCTTGCGCCTCGGGAACAGGTACGCGTACAGCAGCAGGAGGCCGAACACGCCGCCCGACGCGCCGATCGTCGCTTCCGCGGCGGAGCCGAACAGGACCGGCACGAACAGCTGGCTGAGCGCGGCCGTCACGACCGACGCGAAATACACCGTGAGCAGGCGGCGCGGCCCCAGGTAGCGCTCGATCTCGGCGCCGAACATCCACAGGCCGAGCATGTTGAACAGCAAATGCGTGATGTGATTCGTGTCGTGCAGGAACGCATAAGTGACGATTTGCCAGGCGCGAAAGTAGGATACGCCGCCGATCGGCTGCAGCGGCCACAGCGCGAACGCGGTCTCCATCGCGCCCCCCGACACGCCCTGCAGGAGGTAGATCGCGACGTTCGCGATGATCAGCGCTTTGACGGCGGAGATTTTCATTTCTCGTCGGCCTTGGATTTCGTGCGGGGCCGCGTATTCTAGCGCGCCATGAATGCGGTATTCCTGGATTACGACACGGTTTCCTACGGCGACCTCGACTCGTCGAAGCTCCGCGAGGCGATGCCGGACCTGCGCTTGTACGAGGCGACCGCGGAGCCCGAGATCCCCGCACGGATCCGCGACGCCGAAGTCGTGATGCTGAACAAGCTGCCTCTCGGGCGCGGCCACTTCGAAGCCGCGCCGCGGCTGCGCCTGATCGCGCTCGCCGCGACCGGCACCGACAACGTCGATCTCGCGGCCGCGCGCGAGCGCGGGATCGCGGTGTGCAACGTGCGCGGCTATTGCACGCCGTCGGTCGTGCAACAGGTCTGGGCGATGGTGCTCGGCTTGACGCAGCATGTCGCCGAATACCGCCGGCTCGCGGTCGACGGCTCGTGGGCGGGCAGCGCGCAATTCACGGTGCATGCGCAACCGATCCGCGAGCTTGCGGGCCGCACGTTCGGCGTCGTCGGCTGGGGCGAACTCGGCCGCGCGGCCGCGCGCGTCGCGGCAGCCTTCGGTATGCGCGTGAAAGTCGCCAATCGGCCGGGTGGCGCGCCGCAAGCGGACAGGCTCGATCTCGGCGACCTGTTGCCGATCGCGGACATCCTCTCCCTGCACTGCCCGCTCAACGAAGCGACCGCGGGCTTGATCGGCGCGCGGCAACTTTCGCTGATGAAGCCCGACGCTCTGCTCATCAACACCGCGCGCGGCGGCCTCATCGACGGCGCCGCGCTCGCGGCCGCGCTGAAATCCGGCAAGCTCGGCGGCGCCGGCATCGACGTGCTGCCGCGCGAACCGCCGATCGACGGCGACCCGCTCTTGGATCCCTCGATCCCGAATCTGCTGCTGACGCCGCATGTCGCCTGGGCGGCGCGCGAATCGCGGCAGCGGTGCATCGACATGATCGCCGCGAATGTCCGCGACTTCTACGCGGGCGGACGCCTCGGCCGGGTCGTCTAGCCGAATCGACGGGACCCTAGCCCCGGGATTCCTTCTTCGCCTTCTTCGCGGCGCGCTTCTCTTCGAGCGTCTTGCCCGGCTTCTTCTTCGTCTCTTTCTTTCGGTCCATGCCCTTCGCCATGATTCGCTCCTGATCGTCGGTGAGAAAACTTTAGGTGTCGGCCCTCGAGCGGCGCGCAGTCGTTCGGACCGGGTGCCTGCCCTCGGGCGGACGGCGCGGCTTCGGCGGCTTCTCGTCGACGCGCGAGACCCTAAGCTCCCGGCCGGCGATACGCACCGTCTGCAGCCGCTTGAATATCTCCTTCGGCATGCCGGCCGGCAGGTCGACGTAGCTGTGGTCCTCGCGGATGTCGATGCGGCCGATGTGCACGCCCTCGATGCCCGCCTCGTTGGCGATCGCGCCGACGATGTTGCCGGGCTTGATGCCGTGGGTCGCGCCCACCTCCAGACGGAAAGTCTCACGCTCCGTGTCCTCGCGCGCCGGCGCATGCGCGCGGCGCGCGGGCTTGGACGGCGCGGACGGCGCCCGCACCGAGGGTTCGGCGGCCTCGCGCCGCGGCGGCTCGAACTCCGCCGCGCGCGGCTCCGGCTTCGCCGCGAGCAGCAAGGGCGTCGAGCCTTGCGCGAGCGATGCGAGCGCGGCCGCGAGATCGAGCAGCGGCGTGCCGGTCTCGGCCTCCATCTGTTCGATCAGCGGGCCGATAGACCTCGGTTTCGGGCTTCGCGATCGCCTCGGCGACGCGCTGCTTGAACTTCGCGATCCGCTGGGCGTTGACGGCGTCCACGCTCGGCAGGTTCATCTGTTCGACCGGCTGGCGCGTCGCCCGCTCGATCACCCGCAGCATGTTGCGTTCGCGCGGCGCGATGAACAGGATCGCCTCGCCGCTGCGGCCCGCGCGGCCCGTGCGGCCGATGCGGTGCACGTAGGACTCGGTGTCGTACGGCACGTCGTAATTGACGACGTGCGAAATACGCTCCACGTCGAGCCCGCGCGCCGCGACGTCGGTCGCCACGAGGATGTCGATCTGGCCGGCCTTGAAGCGCGCGACCGTGCGCTCGCGCTGCGACTGCGGAATATCCCCGTTCAGCGGCTCGGCGGCGAAGCCGCGCGCCTGCAGCTTTTCGGACAATTCGACCGTGGATTGCTTCGTGCGCGTGAACACGAGCATGCCGTCGAAGGTTTCGGCCTCGAGGATGCGCGTGAGCGCGTCGAGCTTGTGGATGCCGCTGACGAGCCAGTAGCGCTGGCGGATGTTCGTCGCCGTGCTGGTCTTGCTCTTGATCGTGACTTCGACGGGGGAACGCAGGTGTTTTTGCGCGATGCGCCGGATCGGCGCCGCCATCGTCGCCGAGAACAGCGCAACCTGCTTCGCCGTCGGCGTTTGTTCGAGAATGCTCTCGACCGCGTCGACGAAGCCCATTTGCAGCATTTCGTCGGCTTCGTCGAGCACGAGCATCGTCAGGCTGGACAGCTTCAGCGTGCCGCGGGTCATGTGGTCGATCACGCGGCCCGGCGTGCCGACGACGACGTGCACGCCGCGGCGCAGCGCGTTCAATTGCGGCTGGTAGCTCTGGCCGCCGTAGATCGGCAGCACGTGGAAACCGGGCATGTGGGCGGCGTAGCGCTGGAAGGCTTCGGCGACCTGCAGCGCGAGCTCGCGTGTCGGCACCAGGGTCAGGACCTGGGGATCGCGCAGCGCCCAGGTCGATTTTCGACAAGGCGGGCAGCGCGAACGCCGCGGTCTTGCCGGTTCCCGTCTGCGCCTGGCCGAGCATGTCGGCGCCGCTCAAGAGCACGGGTATCGTCGCGGCCTGGATCGGCGACGGCGATTCATAGCCGACGTCGACCAGGGCCTTGAGGACGGGCTCGGAGAGCCCCAGGTCGCGGAAGCTCGTGGTGGGTGGGCTATCGTCCGGCGGTGTCTTGCTCATGGGAAAAGCCCTTCCTGAAATCCAGTCAAGTCTAGCTGTTTGACCGAGTATTGCTACCATGCGCGTCATGGGACGCATATTTGAAGTCAGAAAACACGCCATGTTCGCCCGCTGGAACCGGATGGCGAAGCAATTCACGCGGATTGCGAAGGATATTTCGATATCGGTGCGCGCCGGCGGGCCGGACCCGGCCTCGAACCCGACATTGCGGCGCGTTCTGCAGAACGCGCGCGCGGTCAACATGCCGAAGGACAAGACCGACGCGGCGATCCGCCGCGCCTCGGGCAAGGAGGCGGCGAATTACCAGGAAATCCTCTATGAAGGCTACGGCCCGCACGGCGTCGCGCTCCTGGTCGAGACGGCGACCGACAACCCGACCCGGACCGTCGGCAGCCTGCGCAACATTTTCACGAAAGGCGGCGGCAATCTCGGCACGACCGGGAGCGTCGCCTTCCAGTTCAAGAAAATGGGCGTGTTTCGCCTGGACCCCTCCATGGTGAAGTCCCAGGACGACCTGGAGCTCGATCTCATCGATTACGGACTCGAGGAAATGGGCGAGAGCACGGGTGAAAAGGGCGAGCCGCAGCTCGTGATCCGCTGCGCCTTCAACGATTTCGGCAAGCTCCAGGAGGCGCTCGAGGCGCGCGGTATCACGCCGTCCTCGGCCGAGCACGAATACATTTGCTCGGTTCCGACGGAATTGCCGGAAGCCCAGGCCGCGGAAGTCCTCGCGCTGATCGACAAGCTCGAGCAGGACGAGGACGTGCAAAAGGTGTTCCACACGCTCGCCTGAGCGGGCGCCGGAATCAGCGGGGCAATCAAACTCCCTTAGCGGCCGGCGCCGAATCGTGGTTGACGACGGCGTAAGCCCATTGCACGACCGGCTGCAATCGCGCGGACACCAATTCCAGCGCCTTCTCGTAGCCGACCCAGGTGGCTTCCTGATGCTCGGGCTTTCCGAGTTCCGGATTGACCGGCAGACGAACGACGCGCTCCTTGCTGCGCGCGATGTAATAGCGCGCGACCTTCCCCTTGTTGTAGGGCCCGGTTTCCTTGTAGACGAGACCCCAGTCGAACGAGATGTCGTCCAGAGTCGTCTCTTCGCGCACCTCGCGCATCGCCGCGTCGATCGGCTCCTCGCCCTCTTCGACGATGCCCTTCGGAAAATCCCAGTTGCGGTACGAGCGCAACAGCAGGAATTTCAACTTGCGTTCGACGAGACTGACGACGACGACGCCGGCCGACAAGCGCGCGCGAGCTCGATCAGCAACCATGAACGCCCTCCGATTCTGCCGCCGGCCGCCATTGTACCCGCCGCGCATCGCCAGGGTCACGGCTCGCCGATTATTGATAGACTATGCCTATCGAAGTCGCCGCATGAATCTCAAAGACCTCAAATATCTCGTCGCTCTCGCCGACACCGGGCATTTCGGCAAGGCGGCGGAGCGCACGTTCGTCAGCCAGCCGACGCTTTCCGCGCAGCTGAAGAAGCTGGAGGATTTCCTCGGCGTGAAGCTCGTCGAGCGCCGTCCGAAGCACGTGCAGCTCACCGAGGTCGGCGCGCAGATCGTCGAGCGTGCGCGCCGCGTGCTCGGCGAGAGCGACGAAATCGTCGCGCTCGCGCGCAGCTACGCGGACCCCTTCGCCGGCAGGCTGAAGATCGGCCTCATTCCGACGATCGGACCCTACCTTCTGCCGCGCGTGATGAAGAAGCTGCGCAAGGCGCTGCCGGATCTGCGGCTGATGCTGTACGAATACCAGACCGAACCGCTGCTGAAGCGCCTGCGCGACGGCGAGATCGATCTCGGGATCATGGCGCTGCCGGCGCCGCAGGACGGTCTCGAGTCGCGCCTCCTGTACCAGGAGGCTTTCACGGTCGCGCTGCCGACCAATCATCCGCTCGCGCAGAAGGCCACGATCAAGCTACCGGATCTGAAAGGGCACACCCTGCTGCTGCTCGAGGACGGACATTGCCTGCGCGATCAGGCGCTCGAGGTGTGCAGCCGCGTCGACGTGCGCGAGGCGGAGGATTTTCGCGCGACCAGCCTCGAGACCTTGCGTCAGATGGTCGTCGCCGGGCTCGGGATCACGCTGTTGCCGGAGTTCGCCGTCGAATCCCCGTTCGGCTCGCAGCGCGGCCTCGCGATCCGCCAGTTCGCGAAGCCGGCGCCGATGCGCCAGGTCGGCGCGGTTTGGCGAAAGTCGACGACCCGCCTGGCCGCGATTCGCGAATTCTGCGGCGTCGTCACGCAGGCGGTGACGGGCAGGTAGCGGACCGCCCGCGGCTCACCAGGTGTAGCGCACGCGGTAGCGCAGCGTGCGCACGCCGTCGGCGGGTACCCGCAGCGGGAAGGCGACGCGCCTCGCATCCTTCTTTTCGAAAGGCACCGTGCTCGAGAGTATCGACCAGCTGCCGCTGCGGTACAAATTCTCCCTGACGAGGACGTCGACCGCCGCCGGCGATGTGATTGCGGACCGCGATCTCGAATTCCTCCTCGATCCATTTCTGGCGAGCGTCGATCTTGAAGTCGACCTGCTTGCGCTCGCCGACGACGTCGAACGCTTCGCCGAGCTTGATCCTGACGGTCTCGCCCTTCGGCGTGTCACGGATCTCGTCGGCGCCGACGAACTGCGGGCTTTGATCGGCGCGGTCGACGGAGAACACGCGAATCCGGCCTCCCGGCAAGGGAATACCGAGGCCCGAGGCCGCGTCGTTCTTGAATTCGAGATAGGCATCGACCTGGCGGCGGCCGGTCGCGCCGAAATCCCGGTCGGTGATGACGCCGCCGCCGTAGGACTCGCCCGCGGCGCCGTCGTAGATCAGCACCTTGCGCGCCGGCACGCCGCGGGCGCGCTCGATGAGTTCCAGCCGGGACACCGCATCGTTCGGCAAGTCTGCCGGCGCTCGCAGCGTATAGACGTGGTACTCGGCCAGCGGCGCCTGTGCGAAGCCCGCGCGCACGCCGGTGGCTTGCGCGCTCACGCGCGCCAATGCCGGCGCCGCGAGCGGACCCGCCGCGGGACTCGCGCCGTGAACGGCGCCGGCGACGAGCTTGAGCACGGCACCGTCGAACGCCGCTCCGGACCGATTGACGATGGCGGCCCAGGCGCCGAAGTCGATCGTCCCGGACTGCGCGCTCGCGCCCGGCTTGAACGTCGCGTCATAATCGGCGGACCAGCTCATGCCGGAAGTCGCGTACGACAGCAACGCCTGCTGCGCGCCGGCGCGCGGCGCCCGGATTTCAAAGATCAACGTCGGACGCGTCGCGAGCCCCTCGGGGCGATCGGGCAGGCTCAAGCTGGAGTAAGCATCGAACACATGGAGGCTGCCGTCCCTGCTTTCGACGACCAACGGGGTTCCCGCGCCTCGCAGCGTTCCCGTGATCGCCCCGCCGGGCGCGGCGCCCTGCGGCTCGACCGTGATCGACCTGCCGACGAACTGCGACAGCAGTCCTTGCCCGCTCTGGAGGTCGTTCCGATAGACCTGCTCGACGACGCGCGTGTGCGCCGGGTCCGTCAAGGATTCGAAGCGCACGCTCGACGGATCGATGCCGGCGGCGATGTCCGAGAGGCGCCAAAGCGTGAGCCCCGCGGTCGCCTCGAAGCGGCGTACTTGCGTGACCCACGCGTCGGCGGCGGCCGCGCCATCGGCGCCGGCGCTGTAGATCGTGACCGTCGGCGGCCGGGTCGCCGCACCCGCGCGGCCCGCCCCGAGGGCCGCGGCGGCCGCGGCGAGCAATAGAGTCCGGAGAAATCCGCGAGCGATCGTCATGCGCCTCCCCCCAAGGTTGCCGCGCTGTCGCTTCCACCGATTATTTCACATATGGTATGCGCGGGCTTGCGCACATCGGGTGCCATGAGGAATCGCCGGGAATGAGCGGATCACCGACAACGAAAGCGAACGCGGAGGCCGCGGCGCCGCGCTTCGACCGCAAGTTCATCGAGGACAACGAACTCCTCGAGCGCTATTTGCGCAACCAACTGCCGTTCAAAGGCGCCCGCGACCTCGAGCGCTGGTGCCTGGAACACCCGGAATTCCTCGACGAGATGGGGCTCGCGGACCGCGCGCAGGCCAGCCTCAAGCTCCTCGAGGCGAGCGGCAACCCCCAGGACCTCTCCGAGCCGGGAACACCGTGGTGGCGGAAGCCGCACTTCCTGGTCGGCCTCGGCGCCGTCACGCTGTTCAGCTTGCTCGGGTTCTGGGTGATGTTCGGCAAGAACGTCTTGCTGCGCGGCCAGCTGGCGGCGGCGCAGGCTCAGGTGCGCAACGGCACGATGACGGCGCCGTCCTCGGAATTCGAACAACGCGTCGCGCCGGACCGCGCGCCCGGCGTCGATCAGGCGCGGGTCGCGGTGAACCACAAGACCGCCCAGCTCGTCGACCTGCGCATCGACATGAGCTACGCGCACGAGGACCGGTTTCGCATGACCGTCGACAAGCGCGACCAGGGGCGCGCGCTCGTGATCAACGACATCGCACGCGACTCGAACGGCGAACTGCGGGTTTCGTTCAACTCCTCGGCGCTCGCCGGCGGCGAATACGACGTGCGGATCGAGGGCCTGCCGTTTCGCGGCGCGCCGATCGCCGACGGCTGGTTGAAGCTGATCGTGAGTTGAGCGCGGATCGCGCACCGACGGCGCCTCGATCGGCGAGGCGCCTCAATCGCGCAGGCTCGTCATCGGCGGCGTGTCGATGACCCGGCGCGTCGCGAGCGTGCCGCTCAATCCGACGAGCACCGTCCCGCAGACGAGGCCGATGATCCAGACCTTCGGGTCGAACGCATACGGCAGATCGAACAAGCGCCGCGCGAGGAACCAGCCGATGGCGGTCGCACCGAACGCCGCGAGCGTGCCGGACAGCAAGCCGAGCGCGGAGAACTCCGCGGCCACGCCCTGCAGCACCGTCATCCGGCTCGCACCGAGCGTGCGCAGGATCGCGCTTTCGTAGCGGCGTTCGTCGCGCGTCGATTGCACCGCCGCGAGCAGGACCACGATGCCCGGCCGCGAGCGTGAATACGAAGACGTATTGCACGGCGAGCGACGCCCGGTCCATGATGCCCCGGATTTGATCGAGGATCGCATCCACGTCGAACACCGATACGCTCGGAAATTTCCGCAGCAGGCCGACGAGCAGAGGCCGTTGACCGGGCTTCAGGTAGATGCTGGTCATGTAGGTGCCGGCCGCGCCGTCGAGCAGGTGCGGCGGAAACACGAGGAAGAAATTCGGCCTGAAGCTGTCCCAGCGCACTTTGCGCACGCTCGCGACCCGCACCGTCAGCGCGCTCGCCGGCGATGTCGAACGAGAGTTCGTCGCCGAGCCGCAGATGCAAGGCGTCGCGGTACTCCGTCGAAATCGACACCAGCGGCTTGCCGAAGTCGGCCCGCGTCCACCAACGCCCGGCGACGAGGGTGTTGTCCGGCATCGGGTCCGCCGCCCAGGTCAAATTCTGCTCGCGCTCGGCGAAGGCGCGGCCGCGATCGCTGTCGAAGCGCAGCGTGTCGACCGGCCGTGCGTCGATCGCCGTGATGCGCGCGCGCACCATCGGGTACATCGGCACGCGCCCCACGCCTTGCGCGCCGAGATATTCCCCGAGCGGCCGCACGTCCTGCGGCCGGATATTGATCAGGAAATTATTCGGCACGTCGGCGGGGAGGCTCGCGCGCCAGTCGGCGAGAAGGTCGCCGCGCACGACCGCGAGCAACAACAGGACCATCAGCCCCAGGCCGAAGGCGACGACTTGCACGACGCTCGCGCCGCCGCGGCGCGAGACGTTCGCGAGCCCGTACCGCCAGGCGACGCCGACGCCGCCGCGCAACCGTCCGGTGAGCCAAACGAGGCCGTAGCCCGCGGCGGTCAGCGCGAGGCCCACGCCCACGGCGCCCGCGGATACGTCGACGACCAGTGCGGTGTCGCGGACCAGGATCCATAGGATGCCGAACAGCGCCGCGAGCGCGAGCGCCTGCGAGAGGCCGTGGCGCAACCCCGGCGGCTCGGCGGTCTTGCGCAGCACGCGTAGCGGCGGCGTGGACTTCAGGCGGTAGAGCGGCGGCAGCGCGAACCCGATCAGCATGACGAGCACGGTCGCGAATGCCACCGTCACCGGCAGTGCCGTCGCCGCCGGCAAGCGCTCGCGGATCAAGTCGCGCAACAGCCAGGCGATGCCCGACTGCGCCAGGAATCCGAGCAGCGCACCCACGATCACCGCGGCGATCGCGACCAGGCAGAGCTCGACGACCGCGACCGCCAGGATGAAGCCTTGGGCGGCCCCCATGCATTTCATCAACGCGACGGCCTCGGTATGCCGGGCGGTGTAGCGCCGCGCACCCATCGCGACGGCGACGGCCGCGAGCAGGACCGACGCGAGGCTCGCCAAGTTGAGAAATCGGCCCGCGCGCTCGATCGCGGAGTTCAATTGGCGGCCGTAATCCTCGACGTCGCGCAGGCGCTCGCCCGGCGCCTTGTTCGCGACCAGGTAGGCGCGAAACGCGCCGTCCGCGGCGGGCGTGCCCGCGAACAGTCCCGCATAGGTCACCCGGCTGCCGGGCTGTATGAGACCGGTCGCCGCGACATCGGCCGCATTCATGAGCACGGCGGGCGCGAGGTTGACGAAGCCCGTGCCTTGGTCAGGCCGGTAGTCGAGTACGTGCGCGACCCGAAACGAGGCGCCGCCGATGCGCACGCTCGCGCCGACCGCGAGGTCGAGCTCGGCGAGAATCCGCGCGTCGAGCCATACTTCGCCGCGCGCAGGTATCGAGTGGACGGCGCGCGCGGCGCCGAACGGCGCGTCGGCGATGCGCACCGACCCGCGCAGCGGGTATCCCGACGTGACCGCATGCACCGCCGCCAATTGGCTGCGCTCGCCGTTGAACAGCGCGGTCGGGAACGAGCGCTCCTCCGCGCTGCGCATTCCCGCCGCGCGCGCCGCCTCGAAGTAGCGCGGCGGCAGGGGATCGCCGGATTCGATCCGTAGGTCCGCGGCCAACACCTCGGTCGCCTTCGCGCGCACTCCCTGCGAAACGCGGCTCGTGAAGAAGCCGACGGCGGTCAGCGACAACACCGCGACCGTGAGCGCCGACAGCAGCACGAGCATTTCGCCGGACTTCAAGTCGCGCCAGAGATTGCGCAATGCGAAACGGAGGATTTTCACGGCACGGCCCCTACATGCGGCCCGCGTCGAGCTCGATCCGGCGGTCGCAGCGGGTCGCGAGCGCGGGATCGTGGGTGACGAGGATGAGCGTGCTGCCGGTGCCGCGGTTCAGGTCGAACAACAGATCGATGATGCGCTGGCCGGTGCCGGTGTCGAGGTTGCCGGTCGGCTCATCGGCGAACAGCAAGGACGGCCGTGCGACGAAGGCGCGCGCAATCGCGACGCGCTGCTGTTCGCCGCCGGACAACTGCTTAGGATAATGCGCAAGGCGCGCGCCCGAGGCCGAGGTCGCCGAGAGCTTTCGCCGCCGCCGTGCGCGCGTCCGGCCGACCGGCCAGCTCCAGCGGCAACATGACGTTTTCGACCGCCGTCAGCGACGGAATGAGATGAAAGGACTGAAAGACGAAACCGACGTGCTTGGCGCGGACCGCGGCGCGGCCGTCCTCGTCGAGCGCCGTCAGGTCCGCGCCGGCGATGCATACCCGGCCGCTCGTCGGGGTATCGAGGCCCGCGAGCAGGGCGAGCAGCGTGGATTTGCCGGCGCCGGAGGCGCCGACGATCGCAAGCGTCTCGCCGGCGCGCACGCACAGGCTGATATCGGCGAGAATGTCGAGCGGCCCCTCCGGGCTCGCGACCGTCTTCGACAGGTGCTGCGCTTCGAGGACGATGCGGCCTTCGGCGATTCGATCTTGCATCGGGAGAATCCGTGATTCGCTTGACTTTATTGTTCCTGTTCGCCGGCATGGCCGCGACCGCCCACGCCGGCAACACCATCCTCGTCTTCGGCGACAGCATCAGCGCGGGCTACGGAATCCCGGTCGACAAGGGCTGGGTCGCTTTGCTGCAGGCGAAACTCGAGGACTCAGGGTACGGTTACCGCGTCGTCAACGCCAGCGTCAGCGGCGAAACGACCGCCGGGCGGGTTGTCGAGGCTGCCGCGCGCGCTCGCCCTGCACCACCCCAAGATCGTGATCCTGGAACTCGGCGGAAACGACGGCCTGCGCGCGCTGCCGGTCGCGCCGATGCGCGCCAACCTCGGCACGATGGTGCGGCTGGCGCGCGCCGCGGGCGCTGCCGTGGTCCTGCTCGGCATGCGCATGCCGCCGAATTACGGCCCCGAATACACCGCGGAATTTCAGCGCGCCTACCGCGACGTCGCCAAGGCGCACGTCGCGTTCCTGCCGTTCTTCCTCGACGGCATCGCACTGACGCCCGCGTTGATACAGGCCGACGGCATACACCCGAACGTGCTCGGACAGCCGCGGTTGCTCGCGAACGTCTGGCCGGTGTTGCGGCCGCTGCTGCGGAAAAAATAGCGGCGGACCGGGCTCGCCGGTCCGCCGCCGATCGCTCGGCTCGCTACCGCCCGCTTACTGCGTCAGCCACTCGGCGACGCCGCCGTGGTTCGAACAGGCGCCCTGGTGGTGCTTCGCGTGCGAGTACGTGCCGTCCTTGCATTTCGCGGTCGCGCCCGCCGCATCGGACGGGCCCGCGCGCCGCGTCGGCGCACCCGCGGCCGGCGCTTCGGCCGCCGCGGACTTCTCGCGCTTCTCGGTCTTGGCGCTCGTTGCTCGCTTTCGTGCGCTTCTCGGCCTTGGCGCTCGTGGTCGCTTTCGTGCGCTTCTCGGTCTTGGCGCTCTTCGCGGCCTTTTCGGCCTTCGCCTTCTTCATCACGCCGCCGTGACCGCTGCACGCGCCGCGGCCCGTCGCCGTCGATGTCGTACCGTCGCTGCAGGTGATCGTACGCTTCGCGAACGCCTGATGGCTCGGCAAGGCGAGCGCAACGACGGCCAACACCGCGGCCAGACTCAACAATATGTTTTTTCACGAATCGTCATCTCCCTGGTTGGTACCTACGCCCGCACATTCTAATGCCATTCCGCGCCCGACCACACAGGCCGGCCTCGCGGCAACCATGGATCGGCCGCCGACTAGCGTGGCGGCGCAGCGTGCGCCGGAACGGCCGGCAGTTCCGGCTCGATGTTGCGGATCTTGAGCAGGAACCGCGTGTGCTGGCGCGGCGACACCGCCGGAATCAGCCTGCCGTCCACGGTCACGCGCGTGCCGTCCTGCAACTCCGGCGGATACTCCGCCCAGCCCGTCAACTGGGCTTCGTTGGCCGCGACACATTGGCGGCTCTCGGCGGGCGCATAGACATACGCGGTTCGGTCGAAGGTCAGCACGGCGACGCGGTCGATTCCGCCTCCGGCCGGATAGGAGCGAAAATGAATCGTTCCGGCGAGCGAGTTGTCGACCGGGTCCAAGAGCAGGCAGTGGCCATAGCCCATCACGCAGCCCGACAGCGCCGCACATAGAACCGCGCACGCAAGCGGCCGAATATTCATGTCGCCACTCCTCAAGAGCCCTCGGAAGGAAATCCGTCCGGATCGCGGCCGCGACGTTGCTGGCGCCGCGAACCGGTGCTATACACGCCCAATAATAACGAGGAGTTGACCCGCGTGGATCGAATATGGCTGAAGCGGTATCCGGCGGGGGTGCCGGCGGAGATCGATGCCGGCGAATATTCCTCGATCAGGGAACTATTCGAGGAGGCCTGCGCCAAACACCGGGACCAGCCGGCGTTCTCGAACATGGGTACGACCCTGACGTTCGCCGAGCTCGACACCTTGAGCGGCGCGTTCGCGGCCTGGCTGCAGCGCAAATCGGGGCTCGAACGCGGCGACCGGGTCGCGTTGATGATGCCGAACATCCTGCAATATCCCGTGGCGCTGTTCGGCGTGCTGCGCGCCGGCATGGTCGTCGTCAACACGAACCCGCTCTACACCGCGCGCGAGCTCGAGCATCAACTGCGCGACTCGGGCGCGAAGGCGATCGTCATCCTCGAGAACTTCGCGCACGTGCTGCAGGCGGTTCTGCCGAGAACCGAGCTCAGGAACGTGTTGGTGACCGGCGTCGGCGATTCATTGAGTCTGCCGCGCGGAGCGATCGTGAATTTCGTCCTGCGCCACGTGCGCCGCCAAGTTCCCGCCTGGTCGATTCCCGGTTCCTTGCGCTTCAAGAGCGCGCTGCGGGCGGGCTTGGGGCTGGACGTTGCGCCGGTGCCGGCGGCGGCGGCCGACATCGCGTTTCTGCAGTATACGGGCGGCACGACCGGCGTCGCCAAAGCCGCGATCCTCACCCACGAAAACATCGTCGCGAACGTCCTGCAGGCGTGCGCCTGGATCAAGCCGGCCCTGACCGCCGAAGCCGAACCGATCGTGATCACCGCGCTGCCCCTCTATCACATCTTTTCGCTGACCGCGAATTGCTTCGTGTTCGCGCACCTGGGCGCGCACAACGTGCTGATCACGAATCCGCGGGATTTTCCCGGCTTCGTCGCCGAGCTGAAGAAATACAAGTTCTATTTCATCAGCGGCGTGAACACGCTGTTCAACGCCCTGCTGCACACGCCGCGCTTCGAGAGCCTCGATTTCAGCGCACTGCGCATCAGCTTGGGCGGCGGCATGGCGGTACAGGGCGCGGTCGCGGCCCGCTGGAAGGAGGTCACCGGCTGCATACTGACCCAGGCCTGGGGATTGACCGAAACCTCGCCTGCGGCCTGCATCAATCCGACGGACCTCGATTTCAACGGTTCGATCGGCCTGCCGATTCCTTCGACCGAGATCTCGATCAGGGACGACGCCGGCAAGGAACTCGGCGTCGACGAGATCGGCGAGATCTGCGTGCGCGGACCGCAGGTGACGAGCGGCTATTGGAATCGGCCCGACGAGACCGCGCAAGCCTTCTTCGGCGACTGGCTGCGCACCGGCGACATCGGCCGCATCGACGCGGACGGATTCGTGTTCATCGAGGACCGCAAGAAGGACATGATCCTCGTGTCGGGGTTCAACGTTTATCCGAACGAAGTCGAAGGCGTCGCGGTCGAGTTCCCCGGCGTGCTCGAGGTCGCGGCGGTCGCCGAAGCCGACGAGAACTCGGGCGAGGTCGTCGCGCTGTTCGTCGTCAAGAAGGATCCGGCGCTCGACGTCGAGGCGCTGCTCGAGCATTGCCGCAAGAGCCTGACCGCGTACAAGGTGCCGAAGCACGTCTACTTCCGCACGGAATTGCCGAAGACGAACGTCGGCAAGATCCTGCGCCGCTCGCTGCGCGACGAGCTGCGCGCCGCCGACCGCGCTCAGGACAAGCGATAGCCCTGCACCGTCTCGATGAGCACCGCAACCTGCTCCGGGTCGACTTCCGGGGTGATGCCGTGCCCCAGGTTGAAGACGTGTCCGGGGCCGGCGCCGAAGTCGTCGAGCACCTTGATCGCCTCCGCGCGCAGGGTTGCCGGCGGCGCGAACAGCGCCGCCGGATCGAGGTTTCCCTGCAGCGCCACCGTGTCGCCGACCATCCTTCGCGCGCTCGACAGATCGGTCGTCCAATCGACGCCGACCGCGTCGCAGCCGATCGCCGCGATTTTCGCGAGCCAGGCCCCGCCGCCCTTCGTGAACACGATGTTCGGCACCCTGCGGCCGTCCGCCTCGCGCGTCAGCGCATCCACGATCTCGGCCATGTAGCGCAGCGAGAACTCCTCGTACTGCGCGGGCGTCAAGGCGCCGCCCCAGGTGTCGAAGATCATGACCGCCTGCGCGCCCGCCGCGATTTGCGCGTTCAGGTACAGAATCGTCGCCTGCGCGAGCTTGGCGAGCAGCCGGTGCAGGTCGCGCGGCGCCTCGTACATCATGCGCTTGATCTTCGCGAACGCCTTGCTGCCGCCGCCTTCGACCATGTAGGTCGCGACGGTCCACGGGCTGCCCGCGAACCCGATCAGCGGCACGCGCCCGTGCAGTTCGCGGCGGATCAGCGCAACGGCGTCGACGACGTATTTCAACTCGCGCCCCGGATCCGGCAGCGGCAGCTGGTCGATGTCGGCGGCGCATCGCACCGGGCGTTCGAACCGCGGACCCTCGCCGGCCTCGAATTCCAACCCTAGGTTCATCGCATGCGGGATCGTCAGAATGTCGGAAAACAGGATCGCGGCGTCGAGCGGATAGCGGTCGATCGGCTGCAGCGTGACCTCGCAGGCGATTTCCGGGTTCGTGCACATCGCGAGAAAATCGCCCGCGCGGGCGCGCGTCGCCCGGTATTCCGGCAGATAGCGGCCCGCCTGGCGCATCAGCCAGATCGGACGGCGCGGCGTCGGCTCGCGGCAGCAGCGCGCGCAAGCAGCAAATCGTTCTTCAACGCGGCGTTCATGTGCGCTCGCCGGGCTCGAAGAGGCGCCGATGTTCGAGTATCGCGTACCGATCCGTCATGCCCGCGATGTAGTCGGCCACGGCGCGCGCGCGCCCCGCGGGGCCGTGCTTCGCCTCCCGGCGCGCGGCCGTCGCCCGGTGTTCCTCCGGCATCAGCCAGGGATCCGCGAAGAACGCGTCGAACAGCTCGCGCACGACGCGGCGCGCCTTCGAGGTCATGCGCTGAACCTTGTAATGCTTGTAGACCTTCTCCCGCAGGAACGCTTTCAGCTCCTGATTGGCGCGCGCGGTGTCCTCGCTGAAGCCGATCAGGAAGGCCCGTTGTTCGCGGACTTCGCGGATCGAGGCAACGCCCGATTCGCGCAGGCGCTGCGCGGAGGATGTGATCACGTCGGTGACGAGGTGATTGATCATGCGCCGCAAGATCTCGTAGACGAGGCGCCGGCCGCTCAAGGCGGCGTGCAGCGCACGCACCTCGCCGAGGTGTCGCGTCGAACAGCGGAACCGCCGAGAGTTCCTCCACCGTGATCAGGCCCGCGCGGATGCCGTCCTCGACGTCGTGGTTGTTGTACGCGATTTCGTCGGCGAAGTTCGCGAGCTGCGCTTCGAGCCCGGGCTGGTGGCGCGCGACGAAGCGCTCGCCGACGTCGCCGAGCGCGAGCGCATTCTTGTACGAGCAATGCTTCAAGATGCCTTCGCGGCATTCGAAGCTCAGGTTCAGACCGTCGAAATCCGCGTAATGCTCCTCGAGCTCGTCGACGACGCGCAAGCTTTGCAGGTTGTGCTCGAAGCCGCCGAAATCGAGCATGCACTCGTTGAGCGCATCCTGGCCCGCATGGCCGAACGGCGTGTGGCCGAGGTCGTGCGCGAGGCTTATCGCCTCGGACAGCGTTTCGTTGAGCTTGAGCGCGCGCGCGACCGTGCGCGCGATCTGCGCGACCTCGAGCGAATGGGTCAGGCGCGTCCGATACAGATCGCCCTCGTGGTTGACGAACACCTGGGTCTTGTAGACGAGGCGGCGGAACGCCGTCGAGTGCACGATGCGATCGCGGTCTCGCTGATATTCGGATCGATATGCGGGCTTGGGCTCGGCGTGGCGCCGGCCGCGCGAACCCTCCTCGTGCGCCGCGTAGGGCGCGAGGCCGGTCATCCGAAATACTCCGCGAGCGTCGCGGCGAACGGCGCCTCGGCGTAATCGCCGCTGACCACGGCCTCGCCGAGCGCCGCGAGGAGCACGAGCCGCACGGCGCCGGCGAGCACTTTCTTGTCCATCCGCATGAGTTTACGCGCCTCGGCGGCGCCGATGCGCGGCGCTTCGGTCGGCAATCCGGATTGCGCGAGCAATGCGCGCACGCGTGCGCGCGCCGCGGGCTCGATCATGCCCAGTTTGAGCGAAAGATCCGTCGCGATCAGCATGCCGATCGCGACCGCCTCGCCGTGCAGGTAGCGCCCGTAGCCGGTCGCGGCCTCGATCGCGTGGCCGAACGTGTGGCCGAAGTTCAAGATCGCCCGGACGTTCGATTCCCGCTCGTCGCGCGCGACGACCGCGGCCTTGATTTCGCAGGATCGCGCGATCGCGTAGGTCAAGGCCTCGGGATCCCGCGCGAGCACGCGCTGCACGTTGTCCTCGAGCCAGGCGAACAGCGCCGCGTCGGCGATGCAGCCGTATTTGACGATTTCCGCGAGACCGGCGCGCAGCTGCCGGTCGGGCAGCGTCGCCAGAGTGTCCGTGTCGGCGATCACCGCCGCGGGCTGGTGGAAGGCGCCGATCAGGTTCTTGCCGCCCGGATGATTGACGCCCGTTTTGCCGCCGACGGACGAATCGACCTGCGCCAGCAGGGTCGTCGGCACCTGGACACAGGCGATGCCGCGTTGATAGCAAGCCGCGGCGAATCCGCCGATGTCGCCGACGACGCCGCCGCCGAGCGCGACGAGGGTCGCGTCGCGGTTGAGCTGTTGCGCGACCAGGGCGTCGAACACCGCGGCCGCCGTCTGCAAGGTCTTATGCTGTTCTCCTGCCGGCAGGATGCATTCGCCGATGCGCCGGCCCGGCAGGGCCTGGCGCAGGCGGCCGAGATACAGCGGAGCGACGATGACGTCGCTGACCACGAGCAGATCCCTTCCCGGAATCCGGGCGTCGAGCAGTTCGCGATCGTTCAACAAGCCGGGGCCGATGTCGATCGGATATCGCGCGTGCCCGACGTCCACATTGATGGTTTGCACGATGCTGATTATACGAAGCTTATGCGGCCGGCGCCTCGCGCAGCGCCTCGTAGATCTCCTGGGCCACGATCTGGACCCGCCGCTGGTCCGTGGAGACGGTGATATCGGCGATTTCCTCGTACAGAGCCGCGCGGCAGCGCATCAGTTCGGCGAGCGTGCGTTCCGCGTCGACGTCGTTCAGCAGAGGCCGGTGGCGCGCGTGCCGGGTCCGCGCTAGCTGCTGCTCGACCGAGGTCTTGAGGTAGACGACGGCGCCGCGCAGGGCGAGCGCGCGCCGGTTATCCGGGTCGATGACCGCGCCGCCGCCGGTCGCGAGCACGACCCCCTCGAGCCGGGTCAGGCGGTCGATCGACTCCTTTTCGCGCGCGCGGAAGCCCGCTTCGCCCTCCTGCTCGAAGATGAACGGGATGTCGACGCCGGTGTGCTCTTCGATGTCCGCGTCGCTGTCGTGGAAGGTGTAATGGAACAGGCGCGCGAGCTGCCGCCCGACGGCCGTCTTGCCGGAGCCCATCGGGCCGATCAAGAATATATTCCGCTTCGTGATCATCGTGACCGCCGCGGATCGCCGCCGGCCCGGACGCGCCGTCCGGCGGCGCCGGCGTCAATGCCGGCGCCGCCGCGGCCGTTCAATAGAGATTCGATCCCTCACGCAGAATCTTCGGCGTGATGAAGATCAAGAGCTCGGTCTTGTTGTTGACGTTGATCGTCGACTTGAACAGGTGTCCCAGGACCGGAATGTCGCCGAGGTAGGGAACCTTGTCGGCCGATCTTGGTCTTGGTCGTCTCGAGGATGCCGCCGAGCACGACGGTCTGGCCGTCGTTGACCAGCACCTGGGTGATGATCTCGCGCGTGTTGATCGACGGCACCGTGCCGCCCGTCGCGCTCTGGACGAGCTGGCCGACGGTGTCGTCGCTGACGTCGAGGTCGAGGATCACGCGCTTGTCCGGCGTGATCAACGGCGTGACCTTGAGCGACAGCACCGCCTTCTTGAACTGCGTCGTCGTCGCGCCGCTGGAGGCGGACTGTTGGTACGGAATCTCGACGCCCTGCATGATCGTGGCTTCCTTCTGGTTCGCCGTGATCACGCGCGGCGAGGAAATCACCTCGCCGCGCCCTTCGTTCTGCGCCGCCGACAATTCCAGGTTCAGGAGGTAGCTGCTGCCGAGCAGGCCGATGCCGATCGAGCCCGCCGGGTTCACGACCGGCAGATTGACCTGGTATTGATTCGCGAGCGTCGGCGTCGTCACCGGATAGAGCGAGCCGGTGCTGTTCAGGTTCGTCGGTCGCCGAGTTCGTCATCGTATCGGCGCCGGCGCCGTTGCCGGTGACCGCGAGCAGGCCGTTGTTGCCGTTCTGGTGGACGGACGTGATGCCGAGGCGGGCGCCTAGATCACGCTCGAACTGGTCGGTCACGACGACGATGCGCGCCTCGATCAGCACCTGCTTGACCGGCACGTCGAGCGTCTGCACGAGGCGCCGTATGTTCGCGAGCCGGTCGGCGGTGTCCTCGATCAGCAAGGTGTTCGTGCGCTCGTCGATCGACAGGGCGCCGCGCGGCGACAACATCGAATTCTTGCCGCCGTCGCTCGACTTGATCAGCTTCGCGAGGTCGGACGCCTTCGCGTAGTTGACCTGCAGGAACTCGGTGCGCAGGGGCTCGAGCTCCTGGATCTGCTTGCGCGCCGACAGCTGGGTCTTCTCCTGCGCGGCGAGCTCCGCGGCCGGCCCGACGATGATCACGTTGCCGTCGCGGCGCTTGTCGAGGCCCTTGGTCCTGAGGACGATGTCGAGCGCCTGGTCCCAGGGCACGTTCTGCAGGCGCAGCGTCAAATTGCCTTTGACGGAGTCGCTGACGACGATGTTCTGTCCGCCGGTGTCGGCGAGGAGCTGCAGAACCGAGCGCACGTCGATGTCCTGGAAGTTCAGCGTCAGGCGCTCGCCGGTGTATTGCTTCTTGTCCTCCTGCGCCGCGAGCTTCGTCGCGTGCTTGATCTCGACGACGTACTCCGTGTCGGACTGGTACGCGAGCTGGTCGAAGTCGCCCTCGGCGTTGATCACGAGGCGGGAGCTGCCGTCGATGCGCACCGCGTCCACGGTTTTCACGGGCGTCGCGAAGTCCGTGACGTCATAGCGGCGCATGAGCGCCTTCGGCAGCTTCGCGCCGGTGAAGTCGACGACGACCTGGTTGCCTTCCTGGCGGACGTTGACCGGGATGCGCGGGTCGGACAGCCGCACGATGACGCGGCCGGCGCCGTCGGCGCCGCGCCGGAAGTCGATCGAGCGGATCGAGCGCTCGGCCTGCTGGGCGGTCGCAACACCGGCGCCCGCGCCGTTTTCGGCCACCGCGGGGCTCGCCGCGGCGGCGCCGCGCGCCGCGCCGAGCGTCACGAGTATGTTGTTGCCTTCGACTTTCGTCGCATACGGAATCAAGGTGTCCAGATCGACGACGATGCGCGTGCGCCCGTTGGCTTCGGCGGCGAGCACCGTATCGACGCCGCCCGAACGCACGTCGATGCGGCGCGAGGGCATCGCGATGGTCGTACCCGGGAGGTCGAGCGCGATGCGCGCGGGCTTGTCGATCGTGAACGCGAGCGGCTGGGGAGCCGGGCCGCTCAAGCGCAGCGTCAACTGGACCTGCTGGCCGGAAAGAGTTTGCACGTCGATCGCCTCGAGCTTGTTGAGGCCGGCGGCCTGCACCCGAACCGAAATCGCCGCGAATGCAATCAGTGCGGTCACCGCGAACGTTGCGATTCGATTTTTCAGACTGATCATGCGTTGCTCTCCCTGTGGCTTCAGTTGGCGAGCGCCAACGAAGCCGGTCGCTCGATATAGCCGCCCAAACCATCGGGGATGATTTCGACGATGCTAATTTTGCTGGGCGTAATGGCGGTGATTTTCCCGTCGTTCTGCCCCACATAGTTACCCGGCTGCACCTTGTGCACGAGCCCGTCCTTCGACTGCACGAGCCCGAAGAATTTGCTGCCGATCTTCAACGTACCCACCATCTTGAGGGTATCGAGGGGAAACCCCTCGAGAAACTCGCGGTTTCGGCGTATGTCGGGACGCACGCTGTTTTGACCCGAGTCCGCGGGGCCCTGCGGCTGAAACGGCGAGCGCAGGTTGCCCGCGGCGTACGCGAAGGATTCGTAGGGTTTGACCTCCGGCAGCGGCTCGATGCGCCCGCCCGGACGCTTCTTCACTTGCGCGATCCAGTTGCGCAAGTCGGATTGACCCCCGGAGCACCCGGCGACCAACACGCTCCCCAGCAATGCGGCGATCGTCAAGACAGTGGCCGATGTGCGCCTCACGTTGTGCCTCCCGGCTTCTTCTTCGGCCCCTTACCGCCGGACCGGCCGTTGTCGTCCTCGATGTAGCGATAGGTCTTCGCGGTGACGTCCATCGTCAAGCTGTCGAAGCCGGCGCTCTTGCCGCTGACGGGCTCGATCGAGATGTCATGCAGCGTGACGATGCGCGGCAACGCGGCGATGCCGCTGACGAACTTGCCGAACTCGTGATAACTGCCGACGAGCTCGATCTTGATCGGCAATTCGGCGTAAAAGCCCTTGTTGATCTCCGGCGCCGGCTGGAACAGCTTCTCCTGCAAGCCCGCGGCGAGGCCCGTCTGCGAGATGTCCACCAACAGGTTCGGGACCTCGGTCCTGCCCGGCAGCTGGCGCAGCATCGCGCCGAAGCTGCGCTCCATTTCCGCGAGCTGCGCCTTGTAGGCGTCGAGGTTCGCCGCGCGCTGCTGCTTGGTCTCGAATTGCTGGCGCAAGTCCTGTTCGTCCGCCTCGGCCTTCATGAGGCGCGGCCGATCCTCGGTCCACACCAGCATGTACCAGGCGATGCCCGTGCAGATCAGGAATATGACGCCGATGAAGAACGCGCGCATGGCGAGCGGCCAGCGGCCCGGATCGCGGGGGTCGAGCGTGCGCAGTTGGTCGAGAAAGTTCATTTGGCCGCAACCCTCCGCTTGTGGGTTATCGTGCCGCCGTTATCCAAGTCCACGCCGACGGTGTCCGTGAACAGCACGAAACTCGAGCCGCCGGTCGGCGAATCCTTCGCGGACTCGACGACTTGCAATACCGGGTTGTCCATCCACGCCGAGGCGTCGATGTTGCGCATGAACGTCGAGACGCGCGTGCTCGATTGGGCGATGCCGTGAATTTCGAGCTTCTTGCCGGTCTCCTTGAGCGACGTGAGATAAACGCCCTCGGGAACGGTGTGAACGAGTTCGTCGAACAGGTGGACGATTTCCGGCCGGCTGCGCTGCAGCTTCTCGATGATCTCCATGCGCGCGACCAGCCGTTCCTTGCGGTCCTCGAGATCCATGATGTCGGCGATCTGCGCGTCGAGCTTGCCGATCTCCGTCTTCAGGAGATCGTTCTTTGCGGTCTGCGAGTCGATCCAACCCGCGTACAGCAGCTTGCCGCCGAGTGCGCACAGGATCGCGGCGAGCACGGCCGCGCCGGCCGCGAGGCCGAATTCTCTGCGCCGAATTTTGCGTTGTTGTTCGCGCCAGGGTAATAGGTTGATACGCGGCATGGTGGCCCTCAGTCGAAGCTGCGCAGTGCGAGGCCGCATGCGGTCAGTAGTGCCGTGGCATCCCGCGCAACCGCCTGGGCTTTGGCCTTCGACGACACCTTCATGTTGCCGAGCGGATCACCTTTCTCGGCCGGCACGCCGACGCGGCTCGAGATCACGTCGGCGACGCCGGGAATGTTCGCGCAGCCGCCGCAAATCAATATTTGATCCGGCTGGGAGCGGCCGCTGCCCGACGCCAGATAGAACTGCAGCGAACGGCTCGACCTGCTGCGTCATGTCGTCGATGAACGGGTCGAGCACCTCGGGCTGATAATTGCTCGGCAAGCCGCCCTCCTTCTTCGCGCGGCCGGCTTCTTCCATGCTGAGGCCGTAGGTGCGCATGATCTCTTCGGTCAACAGCTGTCCGCCGAATGCGAAGTCACGCGTGTAGACGACCTTCATGTCGCGCAACACGCTGAAAGTCGTGCTGCTCGCGCCGACGTCGACGACGGCTATCGTGCGGTCCATGCCGCCGTCCGGCATCTGGTGGCGCATCAGCGCGCAGGCGTTCTCCAGCGCGAACGCCTCGACGTCGACGAGGTGGGCCGTGAGGCCCGACGCCTGCACGGCGGCGCGGCGCTGTTCGACGTTTTCGGTGCGCGTCGCGACGAGCAGCACGTCCATCATCTCCGTGTCCTTTTCCGAAGGCCCGATGACCTGGTAGTCGTAGCTGACTTCCTCCATCGGGAACGGGATGTACTGGTCGGCCTGCATCTCGACCTGGCCCTCGAGTTCGTTCTCCCCGAGGCTCTTCGGCATCTGAATCACTTTCGTGATCGCGGCGTCGCCGCTGATCGCGATCGCGGCGAGACGGCTCTTCGCGCCGGATCGTTTGACCGCGCGCCTGATCGCCTCGCCGACCGCTTCCGCGTCGACGATCGCCTTTTCGTTGATCGCGTTGTGCGGCGTGGGCTCCGCTGCGTACGACTCGACTCGATACTGGCCACCGGCCATCGACAGCTCGATCAACTTCACCGATGAGGTGGTGATGTCGAGCCCCAACAGCGGGCGATACCGTTTAACGAACGACCACACAGATTTTTCCTTTTATGCTCAGTATCTTGGAGGTCGAAACTGGTGCATCAGATTATCCACGCCGAAGCAAACTTAGCAAGAAACTGTTAAATCGACCGTGAACTTTCTCACGATAATCGGTCTCCAACGCTGGTCCCGCCACTCATCGGCCCACTCGCTGTCGGAAAACGGGAGGAAAGCTGCGATTGGAGTCTTCGATGACCGGAATCTTGGCGGTTGCCGACTTTTTCAGGCCGTGATCGTCGCCGTCTCCCATGAAGATCCTGGCGATCGACCCTTTTTCGGCCCGGCAACCCCGCTATCCTAGGCATCGAACCCGTAGACCGGAAGCTTTGCGTCCCCATCTTTCGATGAGTATGCCCATGTATCCGGCGGTAATATGCATTCCCAATACCGCCGGTGCAATAAGTTAGAACTGTTTTCTGTGACCAAACGTTACCTAGTTCTCATATCCAGCATTTGCGCCGCGTTAATCGGCGGCGCCGTCCTGTTCGTGTTCGCGAACGTCTGCGCTTATGTCTATTTGAAACCGGCGCTGCCGAACGTGGACACCCTGCGCGACGTGCAGCTGCAGGTGCCGCTGCGCGTTTACACGCGCGACGGGCGCCTGATCGCCTCGATCGGCGAGCAGCGGCGCATACCGGTGCGCTACGACCAGATTCCGAAAAAGCTCGTCGACGCCTTCGTCGCGGCCGAGGACGATCGCTTTTTCGAGCACCATGGCGTTGATTGGCAAGGGATTTTGCGCGCCGCACTCGCGAATTTGCGCGCCGGCGGCGTACGCCAGGGCGGCAGCACGATCACGATGCAGGTCGCGCGCGACGTGTTCCTTTCGCCGCGGCGCGACATGAAGCGCAAGCTGAGCGAGATCTACATCTCGCTGCTGATGGAAGCGCAGTATTCGAAGGAAGACATTTTTTCGATCTACGCGAACCGGACCTTCCTCGGCGAGCGCGCCTACGGCGTCGGCGCCGCCGCCGAGGTCTATTTCGGCAAGAGCCTCGATGCATTGAACGTCGCCGAGATGGCGACCATCGCGGGCATCCCGAAGGCGCCGTCGCAGGTCAATCCGGTCGCCAATCCCGAGGCGGCCAGGATTCGACGAGCGTACGTGCTGCGGCGCATGCTCGACCTCGGCTTCATCACCCAGGCGGAACACGACGCGGCGGACGCAAGCCCGGTCGAGTCGCGCCTGCACGGCCCCACCCTCGAGGTCGAGGCGCCGTATGTCGCCGAAATGGTGCGATCGGCGCTGCAAGCCAAATACGGCGCCGGCATCTACACCGGCGGCTACAAGGTCGTCACGACGATCGATTCGCGTCTGCAGGCCGCGGCGCGGGTCGCGCTGCGCACCGGGCTCCTGGAATACGATCGCCGCCACGGCTACCGCGGCCCGACCGCGAAGCTCACCCTGCCGCACGCGCTCGCGGCGCGTGCGTTGAACACGATGCTGGGTCGATACGCCGAAGTCGGCGGCCTGCGCCCGGCGGTCGTCGAATCGGTCGCGTCGAAGAGCGCGCAGATTTTCGTCAAGGACTTAGGGGTGGTGACCCTGCCGTGGGCGAAGCTCGCGTGGGCGCGGCGCGAATTGCCGAACGGCGACGTCGACCGCGCGCCGACGACCGCCGCCGACGTGCTGCACCGGGGCGACGTCATCTACACGGTCGGCACGACCGCCGCGAACCTCGAGTTCGTGCAAGTTCCCGAAGCGCAGAGCGCGCTCGTCGCGCTCGACCCTCACGACGGCGCCATATCGGCCCTCGTCGGCGGGTTCGATTATTACCAGAGCAATTTCAACCGCGCGACCCAGGCGCGGCGCCAGCCGGGCTCGGCGTTCAAGCCGTTCATCTATTCGGCGGCGTTCGACAAGGGTTTCACCCCCGCGAGCGTCGTGCTGGACGCGCCGATCGTGCTCGACGATGCGACCGACGATCAGGCCTGGCGGCCGAAGAACGACGCCAACAAATTCTACGGCCCGACGCGGCTGCGCGAGGCCTTGGTGCGGTCGCGCAATCTCGTGACGATCCGCTTGATGCGCGAGATCGGCGGCGAATATGCGCGCAACTACGTCACGCGCTTCGGCTTCGACAAGGCGCAACTGCCCGACGACCTGACGCTCGCGCTCGGTACGGCCGAGGTCAGCCCGCTGCAATTGGCCGAGGGGTATACCGCGTTCGCGAACGGCGGATTCCGGGTCACGCCGTACTTCATCGACCGCATCGAAGACGGGTCCGGCAACACCATATTCAAGGCCGATCCCGCGGTCGCGTGCTTCTCGTGCGGCGAGCAGCCGCTGCCGCCCCGTGGCCAAGCCGGCGGCGCGCTTGCGCAGACCGCCGCCGCGAACCTCAAGGCCGGGGTCGACAGCGGCGCGCCGGACGGCGCGACGGTGATCCCCGCGAAGGATCTCGCGCCGCAGGTGATCAGGCCGCAGGTCGCCTACCTCTTGTCCGACATGATGGCCGACGTCATCCGCCACGGCACCGGAATTCGCGCGCGTGCGCTCAATCGCGACGATGTCGCCGGCAAGACCGGCACGACGAACGACCATCACGATGCCTGGTTCTCCGGCTTCAACGGCGATCTCGTCGCGACCGTTTGGGTTGGCTTCGACCAGGATCGGTCGCTCGGCGACGGCGAAGAGGGCGGCCGCACGGCCGTGCCGATCTGGACCTACTTCATGCACGAAGCGCTCGCGGGAGCCCCGCTGCGCGGCGTGCCGCTGCCGGACGGCATCGTCACGGCGCGCATCAATCCGCAGACCGGCTTGCTCGCGAGCGCGGACGACCCCAACGCGATCATGGAGAAATTCATCGAGGGCAACCTGCCGAAGCCCGAGGTCTACGAGGGCCCGAACGCCCCCAACACGATGAACGACGGGGACAAGCCGCTCTTTTGAGGAACATGCCGAAGAAATTTTCGCAGCGTGCCGAGGATTTGCGCCGCGCGCTCGCGCAAGAGGCGGCGCGCATCATGGCCGAGCACGGCATCGAGGATTTTCTGCAGGCCAAGCGCAAGGCGGCCGATCGCCTGGGCGTGCACGACGTCGCCGTGCTGCCGAAGAACGTCGAGATCGAGGCGGCGCTGCGCGCGCATCAGCGGCTGTTCGACGGCGACTCCCACGATCACGGCCTGAAGGAACAGCGCCGCGCGGCGCTCGACGCGATGCGCCTGCTCGCCGAGTTCCACCCGCGGCTGGTCGGCTCCGTGCTGACCGGCACCGCGACGCGCCACAGCGACATCAACCTGCACTTGTTCGCCGACGGCTCCGAGGCCGTCGCGATCCGCTTGATGGAACTCGGCGTGCCGCATTCGTTCTACGAGCGGCGCATCAAGATGGACGCGGACCGCAGCATCAGCTGCCCGGTCCTGCGGTTCGAAGCCGGCGGGCGCACGGTCGACGCGGCCATCTTCCCGATCGACGGAATCCGCCAGTCGCCGTATTCGCCGGTCGACGGCCGGCCGATGCGCCGCGCGGACGCGCGCGAAGTCGCGGAATTGATCGACGCCGACTAGCGCGGCGCGGGCTTCGCGCGCCAGACGGCGAGCGTGTCCGGCGAGCCCTGCGCGCGCACGTCGTTGTCGCCGAGGATCGCGTCGGTCGAAGCGACGATCGCCTTGCGCGGAAACACGAGGGTCTCCCCGCTGCGCTGGTCGAAATCGATCGTCACGAACTCGTCTTTGAGATCGCGCAGCGTCGCGACCAGTTGCGCGAGGCTCGTCACGCGCACGCCGTTCACGGAGCGGACGACCTCGCCCGCGGGGCTCGAATAGCCGATCGCGAGGTCGTTCGGAAAGAACGGCGAGGAGACGACGACGAGTTCCTGGCGCTCCGCGCTCGGCGCATCCAGCGCTTCGCTGACCAGGGGATTGCGGACCAATCCGAGCGTTCTCGCGAGCGGCGCCTTGTTGAGGAACGAGAGGAATTCCCAGGTCGCCTTCGAGAACACGAGCGGCCCGTAGATGAAATACGAGGGATAGCGGCCGTCGAGATCCTTGACCAGCGTGGGCCGCTCGGCGCTCACCGGCAGCTCGACGGACAGAGTCCTTGCCGCCGCGCACGATCGTGAGCGGCACCTTGCCGCCCTGCGCGATCTTCTGCACGAGGTATTCGAAGTTCACGCGCCGGTCGTCGCCGATCTTGACCATGCCCTCGTCGTCGATCGGCGTGTCGCCGATGCGCGTGATCACGTCCCAGCGCTTCAGCGGATAGGCCGCGTCCGACCGGTAAGGCCGGTCGACGATCACGCCGTCGACCGACTTGTCCAGCTTGAGAAACGCGCGCAGCGCCGGATTCTGCAGCGTCTGCAGGCCGTCGTACATCGCGGGCTTGCCGTCGTAGCGGCCGTCGGCGATGTCCTTCAGGAACAGATCGATCTCTTCGTTCGGGATGATGTAGCCGATGTTCTCCGCGCCGCCGCCGAGCTTGCTGAACGTCAGGCCGATCATCCGGTCGCCGACGATCGCGGGTCCGCCGCTGTTGCCGGGGTTGATCGCCGCGTCGACCTGGATGCGCAGCCCGGTAACCGGGAAATTGTAGGCGACGAATTCGATGCGCGACACGATTCCCTTCGTGATCGACAGCGAGGAGCCGCCGGTCGGATAGCCGTAGGCGAGCACGGCATCCTTGATTTTCGGCAGTCCCGGCGCGAGCGCGAGCGGCGCATGGGTCTTGAAGAACGACGGGTCGTCGAGCTTCAGAACCGCGAGATCGATGCCCGGCGCGACCGCCTCGACCTTCGCCGAAATCTTGTCGCCCGCGCCGTTCCCCTGGATCTGAATCTGGCTCGCGTACAGCACGACGTGCGCGTTCGTCAGAATGCGATCGCCCGCGATGACGACGCCGGATGCGGTTTCTTCGGTGGGCGCCTGCTTGGTCCACGGCTTGTAGGGATCCGGATAACGCACCGTCGCGAATATCTTGACGACGGAGTTCGCGATGTCGCGCGCCGGCGCGTCGGCGGCGAGCGCGAAGGTCGGCGGCGCGATGGCGGCGCACACGCAGGCGGCGAGCGCGAAGCGGGTGAATCGGAGCCGGATGCGATGAATCATGGAACCGTCGGATCGCTGGATGGCCGGTTCGATGCTACTTGCCGCCGACGGAAAACGCGAGAAGCACGTTGCCCGGCCCGTCTTTGCCGTCGGCGTGACCGGAATTGACATAGACCATGCCGCCGACGATCGTGGGCCCGCCGTGGTCGAGGGCGCTGCCGCGCGCCGGCTTTGCGTTGACGGTGCGGAAGTCGCGCGCGGTGTCGAAGTCCCAGACCCGATAACCGTCGATCGTGGAATAGGCGCGCAAGTGCCCGTCGATCGATCCGCTGAAGACGACGCCCGGCATGACCGTGACCGCCTGTGCCTGCGTGTGCGCGCAGTCGAGGTCGTTCGCGCCGCACGCGGACGTCGCGGACGGTTTGTTCCAGCGTATCGCGCCGGTCGCGAGATCGATCGCCGCCAATCCGCCGCGGCGCGTCGCCGGCGCGGCGTCGGCTTCGGCCACGGCGACATAGACGTTGCGGTGATCGACGGCCGGACTCCATTCGACGCCGCCGGCATCGGCGCCGCGCGCGACTCGCGTCTGCCAGAGCACGGCGCCGCCGCGGTCGGGATCGAGACAGAATACGACCCCGGATTTCTGGCCCGCGAGCAGCAGCTGCCGCCCGTTCGGCAAGGACTGCAGGATCGGCGGGTTGCCGAAGATCCGCTCGGCATCCGCGCGCCCGTCCGCGGCGCGCGCGCCGGCCGGCGGATCGTCGTCCTTCGGCACGAGCGCCCTGACCCAGCGCAGCTTGCCGTCGTCGAGGTTCAACGCGAGCACGGCATCCGCGATCCCCGCGGCGACATAGATCACGCCGCGCTTCGGATCGACGGTCGGCGCCGCCCAAATCGGCGTGCCGAGCGACCGATCGGCGGCCGGCGGATTGATGGCCGAGCGCCACACGACCTCGCCGTTCGCGATGTCGAGCGCGGCCACGCCGCCCTCGAGCGCGCAGCAGCCGGGGCCTGCGCCCGGCGCGGCCGGCGGCGAGGACGTCATCGGCACATAGAGGCGGTCTTGATACATCGCGGGCGTGCCCGTGATGCGCACGCGCGCGTGCGCATCCGCGGCGAGGTCGGCCTTCCACAGCAGCGCTCCGGTCTCGGCGTTGAGCGCGTAGACGGTGCCCGCGTCGTCGCCGAAGAACACCGCGCTCGGCGGCTTGATGACCTCGATATGGGCGTTCGTGCGCCGCCACCGGCTCCATCGTTGCTTGATGAGCTTCGGACGGCCGAGTTCGCCGACGACGATCGAGGTATCGGCCCCGGCCGCCGCGTCGAAGATCCAATAGGTACAGCCGGTCCTCGCGTCGAGCGAATAGACGCGGCCGGAGGAACTCGTCACGAACAGCCGGCCGTCGACGACCGTCGGCTGGCCGTAGATCGCCGCCGGGTCGTAGCCGAATGCCCACTTGAGCGCGAGCTTGGGCACGTCGCTCGCGCGCAGCGCGGGTTCCGGCTGGTAGCGCGTGTTGTTGAGGTCACGCCCCGCGCCGTTCCATTGCGCGTTGCCGACGGCGACCGGCGCCGGCGGCGCCGTGCAGCGGTTGTCGAATCCCCCGGCGGCGGCAGGCGCCTGCGCGCGCGCGACGCCGGCTCCGAGGATCAGCGCCGCGATCGCCGTGATTGCGAAACGGTGCGCCAAAGCCATCGATCAGCGCCTGTCGATCGGCGCGTATTCCCGCTTCGTCGGGCCGGTGTAGAGCTGGCGCGGCCTGCCGATGCGCATATTGGGATCGGAGACCATCTCCTGCCAGTGAGCGACCCAGCCCGCCGTGCGCGCGATCGCGAACATCACGGTGAACATCGAGCGCGGTATTCCGAGCGCGCTGTAGATGATGCCGGAATAGAAGTCCACGTTCGGATAGAGCTTGCGCGAAACGAAATACTCGTCCTTCAACGCGATCTCTTCGAGCTTCAGCGCCAACTCGAACAGCGGCGAATCGGTTCGGCCGAGCTTCTCCAGCACGCGGTAGCACATGCTCCTGATGATCCTCGCGCGCGGGTCGAAATTCTTGTAGACGCGGTGGCCGAAGCCCATCAGGCGCACGTTGTCGTTCTTGTCCTTCGCGCGCGCGAGAAAACGGTCGATGTTGCCCACGGAGCCGATCGCCTCGAGCATGTCGAGCACGGCCTCGTTCGCGCCGCCGTGCGCGGGCCCCCAGAGCGCCGAGACGCCCGCGGAGATCGCCGCGTAGGGATTCGCGCCCGTGCTGCCCGCGAGCCGCACCGTCGAGGTGCTCGCGTTTTGCTCGTGATCGGCGTGCAGGATGAACAGCAGGTCGAGCGCCTCGGCGGCGACGGGATCGATCGCATACGGCTCGCAAGGCACCGCGAAGAACATGTTCAGCATGTTCGCGCAGTAGCGCAGGTCGTTGCGCGGGTAGATGAACGGCTGGCCGAGCGAGTGCTTGTAGGCGGCCGCCGCGATCGTCGGCAGCTTGGCGATGATCCGGTGCGCGAAGATCTCGCGGTGCCGGGGATCGTTGATGTCGGTCGAATCGTGATAGAACGCGGCCATCGACGCGACCATCGCCGACACCATCGCCATCGGATGCGCGTCGTGGTGGAACCCCTGGAAGAAACGCAGCAATTGCTCGTTGACCATCGTGTGGCGCGTGATCGAGTCTTGAAACGCGTCGAGCTGCTCCTTCGACGGCAGGCTGCCGTAGATCAGGAGATTCGCGACCTCGAGGAAGCTCGATTTCTCCGCGAGTTGCTCGACCGGATAGCCGCGATACAGCAGCATTCCCACGTCGCCGTCGATGTAGGTGATCTTGCTCTCGGTACTCGCGGTCGCCATGAATCCGGGGTCGAAGGTGAATACGCCGTGATCCTTCAAGAGCGGCGCGATATTGAGGACATCGGGCCCTATCGTGCCCGGAATCGCATCCAGTTGCGTCGCCTTGCCGGTAACCGGATTCTTGATTTCGTACTTCGTGTTCATACGCTCATCCGACGGGAAAAAGATTCAATGCATCGAGAGGTTCGAAGCGTTGCACGAGCGAACGGACGAAAGCAAGCGGACGCTCCCCGCCGTTCGCGAAGAGCGCGCTTTCGAAGGAGCGGCGCGCGCGGCGCGCGCCTGCAGGAGAATGCGGCGAGTGAGGTGCGATCAACCGCGCGGCGCGGAGGTCGCGTACTTCTTGCGGAACTTGTCGACGCGGCCGCCGGTGTCCACGATTTTCTGCTTGCCCGTATAGAACGGATGGCAGTTCGAGCAGACTTCGATCTGCAGGTCGTGATCGATCGTCGAGCTGGTCTTGAACGTGTTCCCGCAGGTGCAGGTGACCGAGATTTCTCGGTATTCGGGGTGGATGCCGGCTTTCATGATTCGAGTCCTCGGAAAAAACTTGCGGCAGAATCGACGCGCTTGGTACTTCGCGCATCGCCACGCCCGGTGCGTTTCCCGCCTCTCTTAAGCCTCGGGCCTCGAGGAGCGGGCCGCGCAGTTTAGCCGGGGCGCAGGCCGGTAACAAGTCTCTTCGGCCGCAAAATTCGGCCGCGCAGCGTCGCTCGATTTGTCCACAAAATCTGTGGATAAGTCTGTGGACGCCCTTATTGCGGTGCGCTTCGCAGCAGCGAAATTTTGCGTAATTGTTAACATGGTCAAAAAATAGACAAGCCATTTTAATTCTATTTTTCAAAGACTTACGAGCGTCACTTTACCTATTGCGATTGCAATGTGCTGTAGGTGCCCCTTTCGCCGGGCGCGCAGCCGCCATGTGCATAAGCTCAAGGCAGGAATCCGGCCGTCAGATCGTTCAAGAACCGCCTGCCGAGATCGGTCGGGCGCCACCGGTCGGCCGACACCTCGAGCAATCCGCGGCGCTCGGCTTCTGCAAGCGCGGGGGCCACGCGGGCAAGCTGCAAGCCGGTGCGCGCCTCGAAATCGGCGCCGCCGAAGCCCTCGCGCAGGCGCAGCGCGTTCAACATGAACTCGAACGGCAGCTGTCGATCCTCGATGACCGTCGCGCTCGCCGATCGGCGCGCCGCCCGCGTCGACGCGGCGCAGATATTCGCGCGGATGCAGAGGCTTCGTCGTGCGCACGATTCGCTCCGGCATCTCGAGACTGACCTTGCCGTGCGCACCGGCGCCGATCCCGACATAGTCGCCGAATCGCCAGTAATTCAGGTTGTGGCGGCAGACGGCGCCCGCGCGCGCGTACGCCGACACTTCGTATTGCACGTAGCCGCGGCGCGCGAGCAGGCTCTGGCATTCGATCTGCATGAGGTATGCCGCATCCTCGTCGGGCAGCGCCGGCGGGCGCGCGTGAAACGCCGTGCCCGGCTCGAGCGTCAGCTGGTAGTGCGAAATATGCATGGGGCCGAGCGCGCAGGCCGCTTCGACGTCGGCGAGCGCGCCGTCGACGGATTGATTCGGCAGCGCGTACATCAAATCGAGATTGAAATTGTCGATCCCCGCCTCGCCGAGCTCCGCGACCGCGCGCCGCGTGTCGTCCGGCGTATGTATGCGCCCGAGGACGCCGAGCGCCTCGCCGGAAAAGCTTTGCGCGCCGAGGGACACTCGATTGACGCCGGCGTCGCGGTAGCCGGCGAACCGGCCGCGCTCGATCGTGCCCGGGTTCGCCTCGAGCGTGATCTCCGCGTCCTGCGCGAAGCCGGCGCGCGCGCGCAGCGCCTCGATCAGGCGCGCGATCTGCTCGGGCGCGAACAGGCTCGGCGTGCCGCCGCCGAAGAACACGGTCTCGATCGCGCGCGCGCCGATGAGCGGCAGTTCCGACTCGAAATCGCGAATCAGCGCGTCGATGTAGCCCGCATCCGGCCGGTCCGACTTCAGCGGATGGGAATTGAAATCGCAGTAGGGGCATTTGCGCACGCACCAGGGCATGTGCACGTACAGCGCGAGCGGCGGCGCACGGCAGGTCACGCGACGCTCCGCAGCGCCTCGCGCAACGCGCGCATCGCGATGCCCCGGTGGCTCAGGCGGTTCTTCTCTTCGGGTGCAAGCTCGGCGGCCGTGCACCCCGAGCGCCGGCACGAAGAAATACGGATCGTAGCCGAACCCCGCGGTGCCGCGCGGCGCCGCCACGATCCGCCCCTCCCACACGCCCTCGGCGACGATCGGCGCCGTCCCGGGGAGAGCCGGCAGATACACGAGCACGCAGCGGTAGCGTGCGCCGCGACGCGCGTCGGGCACTCCTGCGAGCGCCGCGACCAGTTTCGCGTTGTTGGCCGCGTCGTCGGCGCCCTCGCCCGCGTAGCGCGCGGAGTAAACCCCGGGCGCTCCGCCAAGCGCATCGACTTCGAGGCCGGAGTCGTCGGCGATGACCGCCGCGCCCGCCGCCGCCGCCGCGGCATGGCGCGCCTTCAGCGTCGCGTTCTCGGCGAAGGTCGCGCCGGTCTCCGCGGGCGGCGCGATGCCGAGTCTCCCGCAGGCCGACGACATCGAACGGCAAGCCGTCGAGCAGCGCGCGGAATTCGCGCAGCTTGCCCGGGTTCGCGGTCGCGACGACGAGGCGCCTAGCCGCCGCGTGCGCTGAGCTGTGCGGCATGCAGACGGGCGATGCCCGAGGACGCGAGATCGAGCATCTGATCGAGCTCGTGGCGGCGGAAAGCGTGGCCCTCCGCGGTGCCCTGGATCTCGATGAACGCGCCGCCGCTGTTCATGACGACGTTCATGTCGGTCTCGGCGGCCGAGTCCTCGGCGTAATCCAGATCCAGCACGGGGGTGCCGCGGTAGATGCCGACGGACACCGCCGCCACCTGTCCGTGCAGCGGGCTGGCCCGCAGCACGCGCTTTTCGAGCAGCGCGTCGACGGCATCGGCGAGCGCGACGAACCCGCCGGTGATCGCGGCGGTGCGCGTACCGCCGTCCGCCTGCAGGACGTCGCAATCGATCGTGACGGTGCGCTCGCCGAGGGCCTTCATGTCGACGACGGCGCGCAAGCTCGCGGCCGATGAGCCGCTGGATCTCCTGCGTCCTGCCCGACTGCTTGCCGCGGGCCGCCTCGCGCGCGCTGCGGGTGTGCGTCGCACGCGGCAGCATGCCGTACTCGGCCGTCACCCAGCCTTGTCCCGTGCCGCGCAGGAACGGCGGCACGCCGTCCTCGACGCTCGCGGTGCAGAGCACGCGCGTCGCGCCGAACGCGACCAGCACGGAGCCTTCGGCATGACGCCGTGAATCCGCGGGTAAAGGAGAGCGCGCGCAGCTCGTCGGGCGCGCGGCCGCTCGGCCGCAGGCTCATGCCGCGCGCCAGCGCAGCACGGCGGCGCTCGTGTTGTCGCTGTACGGCGCGGACGCCGCGACCGCCCGGCTGCCGAGTTCGGTCAGCGATTCGCGCAGGTTGTCGCCGGAGGTCTGCGCGAAACGGATGAAATCCTGGTCCTTGAGGTTCGCCCAGAGGCCGTCGGTGCACAGCAGGAGCACGTCGCCGGCCTTCAACCGCCGGCGCGTCGAGATGCTCATCTCCGGCAGCGCCGCGTCGCCCCCCAGGCAGCATTCGACGTAATTGCGCATCGGATGACCGTGCACTTCGGCCTCGGTGATCAGGCCCTCGCGCAACAGGACCTCCACGTGGCTGTGATCGCGCGTGCGCTCCAACACCTGTTGCTGACGCAATTGGTAGACGCGGCTGTCGCCGACGTGCGCCCAGTAGGCCGCCGAATCCTGCACCAGGCAGATCGCGCAGGTCGCGCGCGGACGCGCTTCGACGCCGAGGCCCACGCCGAGCTTGACCACCTCTTCGTGCGCGCGCCCCAAGCGCGAGGTGCAGGAATCCGAGCGGGTCGAAAATCGGATGCGGCGTCTGCCAGAACGCCTCGAGGAGGCTCGCGAGCGCGGTCTCGGCCGCGCGCGCGCCCTCGGCATGGCCGCCCATGCCGTCGATGACGACGAGGAGCGCCGCTTTGTCGTCGGCGGCGACCGCGACCCGGTCTTGGTTTTCTTCGCGGTGGCCGATGAGGCTCAAGTCCGCGGTCTCGATCTGCAAGGACAGCTCCTGGTCTTCTGCTAAACTTCGCGCCGATTATCACCGATTATGGCGCAAACCCATATGATTCGTAGCATGACCGGCTTTGCGCGTCGCGAGCGGCAGTTCCCCTTCGGCATGCTTGCCTGGGAAGTGAAGACGGTGAACCACCGTTTCCTCGAAATCGGCTGCCGGCTGCCGGAAGAATTCCGCGCGGCCGAATCGGAGTTCCGGCAGATGATCGCGGGCGCGGTGCGCCGCGGCAAGGTCGATTGCGCGCTCGTTTTCCGCCCGGCCGCGGCCGCGGGCTCGCTCGATCTGGATCGCGCGCTGCTCAACGCCCTGACCGAGCGCGCGCGGCACGTCGCCGAACAGGCAGGTCCCGCGGCGAGCATCGACGTCATGGATCTGCTGCGCTGGCCGGGCGTGGTGCGCGACGCGGCGCGCGACGTCAAGCCGATGCAGGAAGCCGCCCACGCGCTCCTCGGCGAGACGCTCGCGGAGCTCGCGCGCTTCCGCGACAGCGAAGGCGAGCCGCATCGAGGCGGGCATTCTGCAGCGCTGCGACGGGCTGCTTGATTTTGCGGAGCACGTCTCGCTGCGCCTGCCCGAAGTGCGCGCGCGCCTGCGCACGAAGCTGCTCGACCGGGTCGCGGAACTCGCGGCCGCCGTGGACCACGATCGGCTCGAACAGGAACTCGCGATACTCGCCCAGCGCCTCGACGTCGACGAGGAAATCGACCGGCTGCGCGGCCACGTCGCGGAAGTGCGCAAGACCTTCGCGGACCGCGAGCCCGCGGGCCGCCGCCTGGATTTCCTCATGCAGGAACTGAATCGCGAGGCGAACACGCTGTCGTCGAAGTCCCAGGACATCGAGACGACGCGCGCCGCGGTCGACATGAAGGTCGTGATCGAACAGATGCGCGAGCAAGTGCAGAACGTCGAGTAGGCGTCGTGCCGTAGCGAACCCCCGGATGGCGGAGCGGCCGCCTCTTCGTGATCGCCGCGCCCTCGGGCGCCGGCAAGACCAGCCTCGTCAAGGCGCTGATGGCGCGCCTGCCGCAACTGCGCTTCTCGATCTCGTACACGACGCGCGCGCAGCGGCCGAACGAGTTCGACGGCCGCGACTACCACTTCGTCTCCGCGGAAAAGTTCGCCGACATGGTCGAGCGCGGCGAATTTCTCGAGCATGCGCGGGTATTCGACAATTTCTACGGCACCGCGGCGGCGACGGTGCTCGAGGCGCTGCGCCGCCGGCCAGCGGCTGCTGCTCGAGATCGATTGGCAGGGCGCGCGGCTCGTGCGCGAACGCTTGCCGGAAGCGCGCAGCATTTTCATCCTGCCGCCGTCCTTGGGCGCGCTCGATCAACGCCTGAGGCAGCGCAGCACCGACTCCGACGCCGTGATCCGGCGGCGCCTGCAGGATTCCGTTGCGGACATCGGCCACTGGAACGAATTCGACTACGTGGTGATCAACGACCGCTTCGAGCAGGCGCTCGCGGATCTCGCGGCGATCGTCGCGGATCAGGGCGACGCGCTGGCCGCGAAGCGGCCGCAGGTGGAACGGCTGGCCGCGAGGCTCGCCGCCGGCGGTTGAGGAGCGCTGGTTCCGCTGGCCGGGCCGCGCGAAACTCTGGTATCCTCTTAAGCCTGATTTCTCACGGAAACCCCAAGGTATGGCTCGCATCACCGTCGAAGATTGCCTGCAGAACGAACCGAACCTGTTCAACCTGGTGTTGTTGGCGGCGAAGCGCGCCCGCCGCCTGGCGAACGGCGCCGAAGCCACGGTCGAGTGGGAGAACGACAAGCCGACCGTGGTCGCGCTGCGCGAAATCGCCGCGGGCAACATCACCCAGGAAATGCTCGAGGAGCCGGAAGAGCCGGTCGCCGAGCCGATGAGCGAACTCGATCTGCCGTCGGATTTCCGCGCGCCTCAACTCGGCCTGGGGGATTGAAGCCCCCGGCTTAAGCCGCCAAAAGGTCAATGGACTATGCGTCGTCTCTTCTCGGTTTTCTGCCCGGTGTCAGACGCTCCACCGGGATCAACCAGCTTTTAGAAAAACTCGAGGCCTATCTGCCGCCCGCTCAGGTCGAGCGGGTGCGCGAGGCCTACGAATTCGGCGCCGAACGCCACCAGGGCCAGACGCGCGTCTCCGGCGAGCCGTACATCACGCACCCGGTCGCGGTCGCCGACATACTCGCGGACCTGCACCTCGACGGCGACACGCTCGTCGCCGCGATCCTGCACGACGTCATCGAGGACACGCCGACGGCGAAGGCCGAGATCGCGGCGAACTTCGGCCAGGTGGTCGCCGAACTCGTCGACGGCGTCAGCAAACTCGACCAGATCCAGTTCAAGAACCGGCAGGAAGCGCAGGCCGAGAGCTTCCGCAAGATGCTGCTCGCGATGGTGCGCGACATCCGCGTGATCATGGTCAAGCTCGCGGACCGCATGCACAACATGCGCACGCTCGGCGTGATGCCTCCGGTCAAGCGCCGCCGCAGCGCGCGCGAGACCCTGGAGATCTACGCGCCGATCGCCGAGCGGCTGGGACTGTACGCGGTCAAGTTGGAATTGGAGGATCTCGGCTTCCGCGCGCTCTATCCGCACCGCTACAAGGTGCTGGAGCGCGAGGTCAAGCGCGCGCGCGGCAACCAGAAGGAATTCATCGCCAAGATCGCGGAGACGCTGAAGGCGGCGCTGCAGAAGGCCGGGATGCGCGCGGGCGTCGAGGGCAGGGAGAAGCACCTCTACAGCATCTACAAGAAGATGCAGTCGAAGGGCATCTCGCTCGGCGAGATCGTCGACGTGTACGGCTTCCGCATCATCGTCGACTCGGCGGACACCTGCTACCGCACGCTCGGGCTGGTGCACGGCGTCTACAAGCCGATGCCGGGCCGCTTCAAGGACTACATCGCGATCCCGCGCGTCAACGGCTATCAGTCGCTGCACACGACGCTGTTCGGGCCGAACGGCGTGCCGATCGAAGTGCAGATCCGCTCCGAGGAGATGCATCGGGTCGCGGAATCCGGCATCGCGGCGCATTGGAAATACAAGTCCGGCGGCGACTCCTTCGGCGGGATCGAGCACGACCGCGCGCGCGAATGGCTCTCCTCCCTCATGCAGATCCAGGAAGGCGGCAGCTCCGAGGAGTTCCTCGAGAGCGTGAAGGTCGACCTGTTCCCCGACAAGGTCTACGTGTTCACGCCGAAGGGCAAGATACTGCGCCTGCCGACCGGCGCGACCGCCGTCGATTTCGCCTACGCGATCCACACCGACGTCGGCAATCGCTGCGTCGCCGCCAAGGTCGACCGCCGCCTCGTGCCCTTGCGCACGCCGCTGCAGAAACGGCCAGACCGTCGAGATCATCACCGCGAAGGGCGCGACGCCGAATCCGTCCTGGTCCGGCTTCCTCGTGACCGCGAAGGCGCGCGCGGCGATCAGGCAGTACCTGAAGAACCTGAAGCGCGGTGAGGCCGTCGACCTCGGGCGGCGCCTGCTCGACCTCGCGCTCGAGGAATTTTCGCTGAACTTGAAGAAGATTCCGCAGGTCGAGGTCGACGCGGTGGTCAAGGAGCTCAACCTCAAGGCCGCGGACGATTTGTACGAGAAGATCGGCCTCGGCGAGCGGCTCGCGCCGCTCGTCGCGCGCAGGCTCCAGCCCGCGCGCGACGGCGAGCAACAAGGCCGCCGGCGGCGGTGCCGTTGATGATCTCGGGAACGGAAGGTCTGCTCGTCACCTACGCGCGCTGCTGCTTCCCGATTCCGAACGATCCGATCATGGCTTACTTGAGCGCGGGGCGGGGACTCGTGATCCACCGGCAAAATTGCGGTAACCTCTCCGAGTACCGGAAACAGCCGGAGAAGTGGCTCTCGGTCGCCTGGGAGGCGGACCAGAGCCGCTTGTTCAGCTCCGAGATTCTATTGGAAGTCAGCAACCGCGTCGGCGTGCTCGCCGCGGTCGCATCGAGGGTCGCGGGCACCGAGACGAACATCGATCACGTCGCGCTCGAGGAGCGGGACGCGAACACCTCGGCGCTCACGTTCGAGCTGAAGGTGCGCGATCGAAAGCATCTTGCGCGCGTGATCAAGGCGGTCCGGCGCATGCCGGACGTGCTGCGCGTGCACCGCACGCTCGCATAGGGGAGTATCGACAGAGGCCATGGGCAAACAAATCATCTCGACGGCGAACGCGCCGGCGGCGATCGGCACCTATTCGCAGGCGGTGCGCGCCGGCAACACGATCTGGGTTTCCGGCCAGATCGCGCTCGACCCGGCGACGATGACGCTCGTCGGCGGCGGCATCGAGGCCGAGACGCACCGCGTGTTCGCGAACCTCAAGGCCGTCGTCGCGGCCGCGGGCGCGGGCCTCGACGAGGTCGTGAAGGTGAACATCTACCTCACCGACCTCGCGCATTTCGCGCTCGTCAACAAGGTCATGGCGGAATACTTCCGCGAACCATACCCGGCGCGCGCCACGGTCGGCGTGGCGTCGTTGCCGCGCGGCGCCCAAGTCGAAGTGGAGTGCATCGTCTCGCTGTGACCGCCGCGAGGCCGGTCACCGCGCTGCGCGGCGTGGGCTCCGCGCTCGCGGAGCGGCTCCGTGCGCTCGGCGTCGAGACGATCCAGGACCTGCTGTTTCTCCTGCCGCTGCGCTACGAGGACCGCACGCGCACGGTGCCGCTCGGCGAACTGCGCGCAGGCCAGCGCGCCGCGGTCGAGGGCGAGGTCCAATTGACCGAAGTCGTGTTCCGCGGCCGGCGCCAGCTCCTCTCGCGGATCGCCGACGGCTCCGGCTTCCTGACGCTGCGGTTCTTTCATTTCAGCACGCAGCAACGCGAGGCGCTCGCGCGCGGCGTGCGGCTGCGCTGCTTCGGCGAGGTCCGCCGCACGGCGGCGGGCCTCGAGTTCGTGCACCCGGAATACCGGCGCATCGACGAGCGCGCCGCCGCGCATGCGGAGGATCACCTGACGCCGGTGTATCCGGCGACCGAAGGCATCACGCAAGGCAGGCTGCGCCAGCTCGTACGTCTGGCGCTCGAGCAATCGAACGCCGCCGAATTGACCGATTGGCTGCCGGCGTCCGTGCTCGCGGACGAGCATCTGCCCGCGCTCGGCGAGGCCTTGCGCATCGTGCACCGGCCGCCCGCGGACACGCCGGTCGAGGCCCTGCTCGAGCGTCGCCACCCGGCGCAGCGCCGGCTCGCGTTCGAGGAACTGCTCGCGCACCAGTTGTCGCTGAAGCTGCTGCGGCGGCGCGTGCAGAGCGATCCGGGCTGGCCGCTCGCCGGCAGCGGCGAGTTGCAGGAGAAGCTGCTCGCGGCGCTGCCGTTTCGGCTGACCCGGGCGCAAGGCAGGGCGCTCGCGGAAATCGAAGCCGACCTCAAGCTGCCGAAGCCGATGCTGCGGCTCGTCCAGGGGGACGTCGGCTGCGGCAAGACCCTGGTCGCGGCGCTCGCCGCGACCGCCGCGCTCGCGGCCGGCAAGCAGGTCGCGCTGATGGCGCCGACGGAGCTGCTCGCCGATCAGCACGCGCAGAACTTTCGACGCTGGTTCGAACCCCTGGGAGTCGACGTCGCGCTGCTCGCAGGCCGGCAGACCGGCAGGGCGCGCGCCGCGGAGCGGCTCGCCGTCAAGGCCGGCGGCGAAGCGGCTCGTGATCGGCACGCACGCGCTGTTTCAGGAGGGCGTCGAATTCGCCGCGCTCGCGCTCGTGATCGTCGACGAGCAGCATCGCTTCGGCGTGCACCAACGCCTCGCGCTGCGCGAGAAGGGCGCCGCGGACGGCCACCGCCCGCATCAGTTGATCATGACCGCGACGCCGATCCCGCGCACGCTCGCGATGACCGCGTATGCCGACCTCGACGTCTCCGTGATCGACGAGCTGCCGCCCGGCCGCACGCCGGTGCGCACGGTCGCGCTCGCCGAGAGCCGTCGCGACGAGGTCGTGCGCCGCATCCGCGACGCCTGCCTCGAGGGCCGCCAGGCCTACTGGGTCTGTCCGCTGATCGACGAATCCGACGACATGCCGTACAGGGCCGCCGAGGAGACCGCGGCCGTGCTCGCCGCAGCCTTGTCGGAACTCGCCGTCGGCCTCGTGCACGGGCGCATGCCCGCCGCCGAGAAGGAGCGCACGATGCGCAGGTTCAAGGACGGCGAGATCGATCTGCTCGTCGCAACGACGGTGATCGAGGTCGGCGTCGACGTGCCGAACGCGACGCTGATGGTCATCGAGAACGCGGAGAGAATGGGCCTTGCGCAGCTGCACCAGCTGCGCGGCCGCGTCGGCCGCGGACAGCACGCGAGCAGCTGCGTGCTCCTGTACCGCCCGCCGCTGTCGGCGCTCGCGCGCGAGCGCCTCGCCGTGCTGCGCGCGACCAACGACGGCTTCGTCGTCGCGCGGCGCGACCTCGAGCTGCGTGGTCCCGGCGAATTGCTCGGCACGCGGCAGACGGGGCTCGCGCAGATGCGCGTCGCCGATCTGCTGCGCGACGCGGATCTGCTGCCGCGCGTGCACCTCGCCGCCGAGGATCTGCTCGCGCATTGGCCCGACCGCGTGCAGCCGCTCGTGCGCCGCTGGGTCGGCGGCGCCGAGCAATACGGCCGCGTCGGGTAGAATGGCGCCATGATCTCGGCAAAGGCTCCGCCCCACGACACGCTCGACTGGCTCCCCACGGAGCGTCTCGGCGAGCGCACCGTCGACGCGAAATTGCGCCCGTGGCTCATCGCCAAGGGACTGTTGACGACGCGCCTGAAGGCGCATTGCGGCGCCCGGTTCGAAATGCGCCTGCGCGATCAATTCACCGGCCTGCTCGGCGCCGAGCACAAGCGCTATTTGCGCGCGCACGACGGCGCTGGCCTGTTTCGCGAAGTACAGATGCTCTGCGACGGCCGCGTCTGGGTGTTCGCGCAGACGGTCATGCCCGACTCGACCCTCGATGAGCACCCGTGGCTCGCCGAACTCGGCGATTCCGCGCTCGACGAAACCTTGGCCGCGCTGTCGGGCGTCGAGCGCAGTTCCTACGAGTACGCGTGGCTGCCGACGGGCGCCACGCTCGCGGCGCGCGCATTCGAGGGCCTGCCCGCGGGATCCGCCGGCCTGTGGGCGCGGCGCTCGAGATTCAGCCTGCGCAGCGCGCCGTTGCTGGTGCAGGAAGTCTTCCTGCCCGCGATGGGCGGCTGCTGAAGGACGGGGCGCTTCGTGCGGCGGCCACGCTCGGGCGATGAGTTGGCGCAACTGCTGATCGAGCGCTGGCGCTGGTTCGTCTGCCGCGTGCGCTTCCATCCGTTCACCACCGACGTCTTGCCGCGGATCGGCGCGACGCTCGCCGACTATGGGCGTCTCATGCGCATCGACCGCCCGATCGGCGCCTACCTCCTCCTCTGGCCGACGCTCTGGGCGCTGTGGATCTCGGCGCACGGCAGGCCGAACGGCCGCATCTTCGCGATCTTCGTCGCCGGCGTGTTCCTCATGCGCTCGGCGGGCTGCGCGATCAACGATTACGCCGACCGCGGCTTCGACCCCCACGTCGCGCGCACGCAGAGCCGTCCGCTCGCGGCCGGGCGGGTGTCGACGCAGGAAGCGCTCGCGCTGTTCGCGATATTGTCGTTGACGGCCCTGACGCTCGCGCTGCATCTGAACCGCTTCACGCTGCTGCTCGCGGTCGTGGGCGCGTTCCTCGCCGTGACCTACCCGTTCATCAAGCGTTTCCTGTCCGTGCCCCAGCTGTATCTCGGATTGTCGTTCGGCTGGGGAATACCGATGGCGTTCGCCGCGCAAACCGAGCGCGTGCCGCGGGTTGCGTGGCTCCTGTTCCTCGCGAACCTCCTGTGGGTCACGGTCTACGACACGATCTACGCGATGGTCGATCGCGACGACGACCTCAAGATCGGCGTGCGCTCGACGGCGATCCTGTTCGGCGATTCGGACCGGCACATCATCGCGGCGCTGCAGGCGATGACGCTGATCGCGCTCGCGCTCGCCGGACGCCTGGCCGGGCTCGGCGCCTGGTATTGGGCCGGGCTCGCGGCCGGCGCCGTATTCTTCATCTATGAGCTGTGGCTGATCCGCACGCGCGAGCCGGCCGCGTGCTTGCGCGCATTCCTCAACACGCATTATTTCGGCATGAGCGTGTTCATCGGCATTGTGCTGGATTACGTGTTCCGCTCTCCCTCGTAAACCGTTGCGCCCGTTTTCGGTTGACTACGGCCGACGGCGCCCGAATACTGCCGGGTTAGCCGGGCACGCCGCCCGGATCGTCGGCTTGAGGCTATCGTGACCATACGAAACGACTGGGCGCTCGAAGAAGTGGAGGCGCTGTTCGCGCTGCCGTTCATGGATTTGCTGTTTGCAGCGCAGCAAACCCATCGCCGCCATCAGGCGCCGAACACCGTGCAGGTCAGCACGCTGCTCAGCATCAAGACCGGCGCCTGTCCCGAGGATTGCGCCTACTGCCCGCAGAGCGTGCGCTACGACACCGGCCTCGCCGCCGAGGAGCTGCTTGAACTAGAGACGGTCGTCGAGCGCGCGGGCGCCGCGAAAGCGGCCGGCGCGACGCGCTTTTGCATGGGCGCGGCGTACCGCTCGCCGAAGCCCAAGGATTTGCGCAAGATCGTCGCGATGATCCGCGCGGTCAAGGAACTCGGGCTCGAGACCTGCGCGACGCTCGGCATGGTGAGCGCCGAGCAGGCGCAGGAACTGAAAGCCGCGGGCCTCGATTATTACAACCACAATCTCGACACGTCCGCCGCCTACTACGAACGCATCGTCGGCACACGGACCTACCAGGATCGGCTCGACACCTTGCAGGCCGTGCGCGACGCCGGCATGAACGTCTGCTGCGGCGGCATCGTCGGCATGGGCGAGGGGAGCATGGATCGCGTCGGCTTGCTGCATACGCTCGCGACCCTGCCCGCGCATCCCGAGAGCGTGCCGATCAACCAACTGGTGCGCGTCGAGGGTACGCCGCTCGCCGACGCCCCGCCGCTCGATCCGTTCGATTTCGTGCGCACGATCGCGGTCGCGCGCATTCTCATGCCGCGCGCGCACGTGCGGCTGTCGGCGGGCCGCGGCGAGATGAGCGACGAATTGCAGGCCCTGTGCCTGCTCGCGGGCGCGAACTCCATATTCTACGGCGAGAAGCTGCTGACGACCGGCAACCCCGACTGCGCGCACGATGTGCGCCTGTTCGCGCGCCTGAACATCGCCGCCGAGCCGCTGCGCACGGCGGAGTTCGACGCCGCGACCGCCTGACCCGCAAAGGCTCCCGCGCATGCAAGCAGCGGCCGCCGCGCAATTCACGCTCGATCGTTCGTCGGTCGCGCGCTCGTTCGATCGCGCGAGCGCCGGCTACGATGCGGCCGCCTTTCTGCACGCGGAGGTGCGCGCCGAGCTGTTGCAGCGCCTCGACCTCGTGTCCCTCGAGCCGCGCGTCGTCGTCGACGCAGGCTCAGGCACGGGCCACGCGTGCCGCGAGCTCAAGCGGCGCTATCCGCGCGCACGCGTGATCGCGCTGGATTTCGCGCCCGGCATGCTGCGCGCGGCCGCGCGCCAGCGCTCCTGGCGGCGCCGCTTCGACCGGGTCTGCGCCGATGCGGCGCGCATGCCGTTCGCGGACGCGAGCGTCGACCTCATCTTCAGCAACCTGATGCTGCCGTGGTGCGACCCGGACGCGGTGTTCGCCGAGTTCCGGCGCGTGCTCGCGCCGCGGGGCCTCCTCACCTTGACGAGCGCAGGTCCCGACACGCTGCGGGAATTGCGCCTCGCCTGGGCGCGCGCCGACGCCAACCTGCACGTGCACCCGTTCATCGACATGCATGATCTGGGCGATGCGCTCGTGCGCGCCGGCTTCGCCGCGCCCGTGCTCGACGTCGAGCGGCGCACCGTCGCTTACGCCGGCGTGCGCCCACTGATGGCGGACCTCAAGGCGCAGGGCGCGCGCAACGCGATGTCGGGCCGATCGAAGAGCCTGACCGGCAAGGGTGCGATGCGCGCGATGCACGCCGCCTACGAGGAATTCCGCGTAAGCGGGCGCCTGCCAGCGACCTGCGAAATCGTGTTTGCGCAGGCATGGGCGCCGCTGCGCGCGGGCGTGCGCATCGCCGGCGAAACGACGATCGGGCTCGCCGATCTCGAGGGTCAGTTGCGGCGCGGGCGCGACCGTTGAAGCCGCTCGCGCTGTTCGTCACCGGAACGGATACCGGCGTCGGCAAGACGCGGGTCGCGGCCGGCCTATGCCGCGCGTACGCCGCGCGCGGGCTTCGAGTCGCGGCGATGAAGCCGATCGCTTCCGGTTGCACTGCGGGACCCTCGGGCCTTCGCAACGACGACGCGCTCGCGCTCCAGCGGGCGATGACCGTACGCGCAGCGTACGTTGAGGTAAACCCCTACGCGTTCGCCGAACCGATCGCGCCGCACATCGCGGCGGCGGAGACCGGAACGACGATCGATTTCGACCGCTTGGACCGCGCGTTCGACCGATTGGCGCTGCAAAGCGACGTCATCGTCGTCGAAGGCGCCGGCGGCTGGCTCGCGCCGATCGACGATGAGCGTAGTTTCGCGGATCTCGCGATGCGCTGGCGCACCGACGTCGTGCTCGTCGTCGGCTTACGGCTCGGCTGCTTGAATCACGCGCTCTTGACCGCGGAGGCCGTCGAGCGGCGCGGCCTCAGCTTGCGCGGCTGGGTTGCGAACGCGATTGATTCTCGTTTTTCCAGGAAAGAGGAAAACATCGCGACTTTGCGCGCGCGCATCGCCGCTCCCTGCCTCGGTGCGCTCGACTTCGCGCCGGAATGCGCGCCGGACGCGGTCGCGGCGCGCCTCGATATCGCAAGTCTTTGTGTTGCTTGAAGGTTCTATTCTCTTTTAATATGCGCGCTCATCTATTTAGCGCGCGCTCATATATTTTCCATGGAACAGCGCATCGAACTCGCGCCCAATTGTTCGCTGACTCCGGCGACCGCGGGATTTTTTTTCGCGACGATCAGCGGCTTTTCGCTGACTCTCGCGCTGTTTTTCGTGTTCCAGGGATTTTGGCCCGTGCTGCCGTTCTGGGGACTGGAAATGCTCGTTCTCGGGCTCGCGCTGCATGCGACAATGAAACGCCGTTTCTACACGCAAACGGTCCTCGTGACCGACTCCGCGGTGAGCCTCGTGACTCGATCACGTCACGGCGAGGCAAAAGAGGAGTTTGCGCGGCACTGGGCGAAGGTTAGACTTCACGCTCCGCGCACGCGGTCTTTTCCTAGCCGGCTCACGATCGAAAGTCGCGGGCGAGCTTTGGAAGTGGGCAGCTTCCTCACCGAGGATGACCGGCGCCGCGTGGCGGCGCGTTTACGGGCCATGGTGGGCGGCATGAATGAGTCGCCGCCGCTCTACATCGACAGCACCCTAGGGGATTCGTTGAGATGAATGTGAATAGGTTGACCGCGATTGACGACAAGCCGGCCCGCTCGCGGGGCCCCTACTTCGCCATGATCGCAAGCGCCGTATTCGGCGTCATCGGCGCTGCGGGCAGCGCCTCGGCGAACACCTCGAACGGCTACAACCTGCCGCGCGGCGTGACCGTGCTGAGCAGGGACATCTACCAGGTGCACATGATGGTGCTCTGGGTTTGCATCGCGATCGCGGTCCTCGTCTTCGGCACGATGATCTATGCGCTCGTGAAGTTCCGGCACTCGCAGGGTGCGATTCCCGACACGACGATGGTGCACAGCACCAAGGTCGAGATCATCTGGACGATCGTTCCGGTCCTGATACTCATCGCGATGGCGGTGCCGGCGGCGCTGTCGATCCTGAAGATCGAGGACACGCGCAATTCCGACCTCTCGATCCGCGTGACCGGTTATCAGTGGAAATGGCAATACCAGTACATGGACGCGGCCACGGGAATCAGTTTCTTCTCGACGCTGTCCGCCGACTCGAATTTCGCGCGCCAGCTGCACTCCGGCGTCGATCCGAAGTCCGTGCCGCATTACCTGCTGTCGGTCGACCATCCGCTCGTGATCCCGAGCGGCGTCAAGGTCCGTCTGCTGCTGACCTCCGCCGACGTGATCCACGCCTGGTGGGTCCCGGACTTCGGCATGAAGCGCGATTTGATCCCCGGATTCATCAACGAGATGTGGATCAAGGTTCTGCCGGGTAAGGAAGGGGTTTATCGCGGCCAGTGCGCCGCGCTCTGCGGCCGCGATCACGGCTTCATGCCGATCGTCGTCGACGTGAAGACCCCGGCCGACTTCAAGAAATGGGTCGAGGACCAGAAGGCGGCGCTCAAGCAGGCGCAAGCCGCGCCCGCGGCGCAAGGATCGCCCGCCGACCGCGGCCGCAGCGCCGAAGCAGATCGCCGCGCGGCAGCCCGGGCTGCCGCTGACGGCGAAGCTCTAGATTCCAAGCCCCCCAAGCACCGAAATTCATCAAGAGAGTCTCTCAAACATGGCGCACGCAACCGATACCGCTCACGACGCTCACGACGATCAGCCGGCCACCGGCATCAAGCGATGGCTGTTCGCGACGAATCACAAAGACATCGGCACGATGTACCTGGTCTTCAGCCTGATCATGTTCTTCGTCGGCGGCACGATGGCGATGGTCATCCGCGCCGAGCTGTTCGAGCCCGGCCTGCAGCTCGTCGATCCGGGATTCTTCAATGAGATGACGACGATGCACGCGCTCGTGATGATCTTCGGCGCGGTCATGCCGGCGTTCGTCGGCCTCGCGAACTGGATGATCCCGCTGCAAGTCGGCGCGCCGGACATGGCGCTGCCGCGCATGAACAATTTCAGCTTCTGGATCCTGCCGTTCGCGTTCACGCTGCTGCTGTCGACGCTGTTCGTGCCCGGCGGCGCGCCGGCCGGCGGCTGGACGATGTATCCGCCGCTCGCGCTGCAGTTCGGCGACAGCTTCCCGATGTTGATCTTCGCGATTCACCTGATGGGCGTCTCCTCGATCATGGGCGCGATCAACGTCATCGTGACGATCCTGAACATGCGCGCGCCGGGCATGTCCCTGCTGAAGATGCCGCTGTTCTGCTGGTCGTGGCTGATCACGGCGTACCTCCTGATCGCGGTCATGCCGGTGCTCGCCGGCGCCGTGACGATGCTGCTGACCGACCACTTCTTCGGCACGAGCTTCTTCAACGCCGCGGGCGGCGGCGACCCGTTGATGTTCGAGCACATCTTCTGGTTCTTCGGCCATCCCGAGGTCTACATCATGATTCTGCCGGCCTTCGGCGTGATCTCGGAAATCATCCCGACGTTCTCGCGCAAGCCGCTGTTCGGCGCGTCCTCGATGATCTACGCGATCGCGTCGATCGCGTTCCTCTCGTTCATCGTCTGGGGCCATCACATGTTCGCCGACGGCATGCCGCTGGCGGCGCAGATGTTCTTCATGATGTCGACGATGCTGATCGCGGTGCCGACCGGCGTGAAGGTGTTCAACTGGACCGCGACGATGTGGCGCGGATCGCTGTCGTTCGAGCCGCCGATGCTGTTCGCGCTCGGCTTTCTGTTCATGTTCACGATCGGCGGCTTCTCGGGCGTCATGCTCGCGCTCGTGCCGGCGGACTTCCAGTACAATCAATCCTATTTCGTGGTCGCGCACTTCCACTACGTGCTGGTGCCGGGCGCCGTGTTCTCGATCATGGGCGCCGTCTACTACTGGCTGCCGAAGTGGACCGGCAACATGTACAACATGAAGCTCGCGAAGACGCATTTCTGGCTGTCGACGATCTTCGTGAACGTGCTGTTCTTCCCGCAGCACTTCCTCGGGCTCGCCGGCATGCCGCGCCGCATCCCCGACTACGCGGTGCAGTTCACCGACTGGAACATGGTCTCGTCGATCGGCGCGTTCGGATTCGGCTTGTCGCAGATCCTGTTCGCGATCGCGATCATCCAGTGCGTGCGCGGCGGCCAGAAGGCCACCGCGAAGGTGTGGAGCGACGCGACGCCGACCGGGCTCGAATGGACGATTCCGTCGCCGGCGCCGTATCACAGCTTCACGACCGCGCCGGAGGTTCATTGATGGTGAATCGGGCGCCGGAGCAGAGCCGCCGCATCCGCAACAGCGCCTTGGCGCTGTTGTCGGTTGCGCTCGCGGTCTATTTCGCCTACATCGCGCTGACGATCTACCGCAGCCGGCATTGATGGACGGTCCACGCAAGTCCGTTGTGCGCGCGAATCGGAAGTTGATCGCGGCGCTGCTCGTGATGGTGCTCGGCAGCTTCGCGTTCGGCTGGGCGCTCGTGCCGCTGTACAACGTGTTCTGCAGGTTGACCGGCGTCGGCAGCGCGGAGGCGAAGGTGGGCAAGGAAATCGCGCACGAGGCGCCCGACCTGAATCGCACCGTGACGATCGAATTCGTCGCGAATCCTGCCTCGGTCGGCAGCTTCGACTTCCGGCCGAAGGTCGCCGAGATGCGCATCCATCCGGGCAAGCTCTACGACACCGAGTTCTACGCGAAGAATTTGACCGCCGGACCCACGGTCGCCCAAGCCGTGCCGAGCCTCTCGCCGAACAGCGCTTGGAGATATTTCCACAAGACCGAGTGTTTTTGCTTCAGCTCGCAAAAATTCGCGGTCGGCGAGGGCCGGTGGATGCCGGTCCGCTTCATCGTCGACCCGACGCTGCCGGTCAACATCGATCGTCTGACCCTGTCCTACACGTTCTTCGACACGACGCAGTCGGCAGGACGCGGATGAGAAACCTCGTTTAGACTAATGACACGTTAACACCGCCGAGAGACCAAAGAACATGGCGCAATCGCACGCAACGCACGCAGATCAGTACTACATCCCGCACGGCAGCCCCTGGCCGATCTACGGCTCCGTGACCTTGTTCACGATCATGGCCGGCGCGATCGCCACGCTGAACTCCTGGCTGCCGGCTTGGTCCCTGGTGCCGGGATTCGTGATGCTCGCGGGCCTGTTCATGTTCTGGTTCGGCACCGTCGTCAAGGAGAGCGAGGCCGGCATGTACAACATGGCGGTGGACCGCAGCTTCCGTATGGGAATGATGTGGTTCATCTTCTCGGAGGTCATGTTCTTCGCGGCTTTCTTCGGCGCCTTGTTCTATGCGCGCGATCTGGTCATGCCCTGGCTCAGCGGCGACGGCACGAAGCTGCTGACGAACGTGTTGTTGTGGAGCAATTACCACGGCGGCTGGCCGACGAACGGGCCCCTGGCCTTGGGTCCGCGCGCCGACGGCAGCTACGAGACGGTGCCCGCACTCGGGCTGCCGGCGATCAACACCGCGATCCTGCTGACGAGCGGCATCACGATCACGATCGCGCATCACGCGCTGCTGCGCGGCCACCGCAGGCGTCTGGCCGTGTTCCTGGCGGCGACCTTCCTGCTTGGGATTCACGTTCGTCGTGCTGCAGGCGACCGAGTATCACGAGGCCTACACCAAGCTCGGCCTGCAGCTCGGCACGGGCATCTACGGCTCGACGTTCTTCATGCTGACCGGCTTCCACGGACTGCACGTGACCGTCGGCGCCATCATGCTGGTCGTCATCTGGCTGCGCGTGCTCAAGGGCCATTTCACGCCGCAGCGACATTTCGCGTTCGAGGCCGTGGCCTGGTACTGGCACTTCGTCGACGTCGTCTGGTTGGGCCTGTTTATTTTCGTCTACTGGCTCTGACGCGCCGGCCGCCGGCCGCCCCGGTCAGTACCGGGGCGGCTGGATCCAGCCCAGGGCGAAGGCGAGGAGCAGCAGCAGGAACAGCGATACGGACAACCCCACCCGCCAGGCGAGTGCTTTGACCATCTTGCCGCCATCTTCTGGTTTCGTGCTCGACAGGTGAAACAAGGCCTTGCCCAGGCTGATCAGGATCAGCACCAGAATCGCGAGCACGACATATTTGAATAGCATGGACATGCCTCTTGGGCGGACGAGCCGGATTGGAATTATATCGTGACGATCAAACTGGGGTCCCGCGTATTCGCGCCGCGCGTTTTCACGACGCTGCTGACGCTCGCGTTGATCGCGCTCTTGATCTCGCTCGGCCGCTGGCAGCTGCACCGCTCGGCCGAGAAGCAAGCGCTGTTCGATGCGTTCGCCGCGGGTACGGACGCCACGGTGGCGATCGATGCGGCGACGCCGCCGGTGCGGCGCTATCAGCACGTCGCGATTCGCGGCCATTACGATCCGACGCGGCAGATCTTGATCGACAACATGGAGAGCGCCGACGGACGCGCCGGATACTACGTGTTGACGCCGTTCGCGATCCAAACCGGCGGCTGGATCCTCGTGAACCGCGGCTGGGTGCCGCTCGGCGCGAGCCGCGCGGACCGGCCGAAGGTTCCGGTTTCCGGCGACGAGCGCAACGTCCACGGCCGCGCCGATCATCTGCCGAGCCCGGGCATCCGCTTGAGGCGGCGCAGCGCCGTTGGCGCCGCCCTATCCCGTCGTCGCCGATTTTCCGCGGCTTGCCGATCTCGAGGGCTTGCTGCACGAGCAAACCTTCGCGCGCGCCGCCCCCGTCGTGCTCCTCGATCCGAAGGAGCCGGACGGGTACGAGCGGCGATGGTCGCCGCCGGGCTTTCCGCCGATGCGCTATCTCGCCTACGCGATTCAATGGTTCGGCCTCGCGCTGACGCTGGCCGTCATCTATGTCGTGACGAATCTGCGCCGCGCCGAAGGCGCGGGTGAGGGCAAGGGCTGAAATGGAACGCAATGCCGCATACGATCGCCGCCAGAGGCGCCTGCTGCTCCTGGTCGCGGCCTTGTTTTTCGTGCCGCTCGGCGTGTCGTTCTATCTGTATTACGGACACAGCTCGTTCCATCCGCTCGGCACCGTCAATCACGGCGATCTCGTCGATCCGCCGCGCCCGCTGCCGCAGCTGTCGTTGCCGCTGCTGGGGCGCGGCGTCACGCAAGCCTGCGTTCCTGACGCGCAAGTGGACCATGCTGTACGTCGGCCCCGGCGTCTGCGGCGAACGCTGCCGCGCGGCGCTCTACAACACGCGCCAGGTGCGCACCGCCTTGAACCGCGACATGACGCGCCTGCAGCGCGTGTTCCTCGCGACCGGCGATTGCTGCGACGACAACTTCCTCCGCACCGAACACCCGGATCTCCTCACGCTGCGCGCGACCGCCGCCGCGGCGCCGTTGCTCGCGCTGCTGCCCGCGTACGGCGGCATCGCGCCGGTCGACGCCGGCCGCGTCTATCTCATCGATCCGAACGGCAACCTCATGATGAGCTACGCGCCCGACGCGAAGCCCAAGGGCATGCTCGAAGACCTGAAACGCCTGCTCGGGCTTTCCCAAATCGGGTAGAAATATGCAGTCGGCACAACGCTTGCTCTGGTTCAGACGGCTCGCGCTCGCGGGGGCGCTGCTCGCGGCCGTCGTCGTCACGCTCGGCGCCTGGGTGCGCCTGACCGATGCGGGGCTCGGCTGCCCCGACTGGCCGGGCTGCTACGGCCACGTCTTTCCGCAGGCGGGCCACGGATTTTCGAAGGCCCTGCACGAGATGATCCACCGCTATTTCGCCACGACCTTGGGGTTGGTGATCATCACGCTGCTCGCCTGGGCGACAGCGAACCGCCGCGACCGCGGCCAGCCGCTCGCCGCGGTCGGCGCGCTGTTCGTGATCGTCTGCGTCCAAGGCGCGCTCGGCGCGTTCACCGTGACGCTGCTGTTGAAGCCGCTGATCGTCACCGGCCATCTGCTCGGCGGCTTGACGACGCTCGGCATCCTCTGGTGGCTGTCGATGACGCCCGAGCGCAGGGACTTGACGGAGCGGGAGCGCGGCTTGCGCCTGTTCGCGCTCGTCTGCTGCGGGATTTTGATCCTGCAGATCGCGCTCGGCGGCTGGACCAGCACGAACTACGCGGCGGTCGCCTGTCCGGACCTGCCGACCTGCCAGGGCTCCTGGTGCGCCGCGGATGGACTATCGCGATGCGTTCGTGCTGTGGCGCGGTCTCGGCATCGATTACGAGGGCGGCGTGCTGTCGAACCCGGCGCGCGTCGCGATCCATTTCACGCACCGCCTGGGCGCGGTCGTGACCGGTACGGCGCTGATTTCGCTCGGGATGGCGACGCTGCTGCGCTCGAGCTCGGCGGCATTGCGGCGCGCCGCGGGATTCCTGTTCGGCGCGGTGCTGCTGCAGATCTCGATCGGCGTCGCGATGGTCCACTGGGGCTTCCCCCTGGCGCTCGCGACGCTGCACAACGCCGGGGCGGCCCTGCTGGTCATCGCGATGGTCACGTTGCTGCGAGCCTTGTGGCCGGCGCCCTCGATCGCCATGGTACCCTTGTCGAATGTCCACGGTTCCCGATAGCCCCCCGGTTGCCGCCATCGGCACCGGCCGCTGGCGCGATTTTCTCGAGCTGACGAAGCCCAGGGTCAGCCTGCTGATCGTCTTCACGGCGATCGTCGGCATGGTCCTCGCCTCGCCCGGCATGGTGCCGCTGCCCGCGCTGCTGTTCGGCACGCTCGGCATCGCGATGGCCTCGGGTTCGGCGGCCGCGTTCAACCACGTGCTCGATCGGCGCATCGATCTCGAAATGGCGCGCACGCGCCGCCGGCCGCTGCCGACGGGACATCTGCAGGAGAGCCAGGCGCTGGCGTTCGCCGGTTCGCTCGCGGCCGTCTCGATGCTCGTGCTGTGGTTCGGCGTCAACGCGCTCACCGCGGTGCTCACGTTCGCGTCGCTGATCGGCTACGCGATCGTCTATACGCTGTGGCTGAAGCGCGCGACGCCGCAGAACATCGTGATCGGCGGCGCCGCGGGCGCCGCACCGCCGATCCTGGGCTGGATCGCGGTCACGAATCACGTCGACGCGCACGCGCTGCTGTTGTTCCTGATCATCTTCACCTGGACGCCGCCGCATTTCTGGGCGCTGGCGATCGCGCGGCGCGACGAGTACGCGAAGGCCGGCATTCCGATGCTCCCCGTGACGCACGGGATCGCCTACACGCGGCTGCAAATCGTGCTGTACACGATTTTGTTGGTGCTGTGCACGCTGCTGCCGTTCTTGAGCGGCCTGAGCGGCCTCATCTACCTCGCGGCCATCGTCCCGCTGAACGCGCGCTTCATGTATTACGCGATCGAACTGCGGCGCGGACGGGATCCCGGCATGCCGATGCGCACGTTCCGGTTCTCGATCACGTACTTGATGCTGTTGTTCGCCGCGCTGATCCTCGACCACTATTTCATGATCCGGATCTAGGCCCCGCTAGGTCCGGATGAGCGGCGGCTTCGCGGCCGCGAGCGGCAAGGTCCGCAATCGCCGCCCGGTCGCCGCGTACAGCGCGTTGCAGACCGCGGGCGCGACCAGGGCGACCGCCGGTTCGCCGATGCCGCCCGGCGGTTCGTCGCTCGGCAACAGGTGTACTTCGATTTTCGGCATCTCGTGCAGGCGCAGCACGCGGTAGCCGTCGAAATTCGTCTGCCGGACGGCGCCGTTCGAAATCGTCACATCGCCCCAGAGAGTCTCGGTCAGGCCGAAAACGATGCCGCCCTCGATTTGCGATTCGACGATCCGCGGATTCACCATCCGGCCGCAATCGACGACGCAGACGATCTTGTGGATCTTGAGCTCGCCGCCTGCGACGGACACCTCGGCGACCTGCGCCAGATGCGTCGTATAGCCTTCCATCAGCGCGACGCCCTGAAAGTGGCCCGCAGGCGCCTTGCCCCAACCGGCGCGCTCTGCGGCCTCGTCGAGAACGCGCCGGTGCCGCGGCTTCTTGCCGAGCAGCGACCGCCGGAAATCGAGCGGGTTCTTGCCCGCCTCGGCGGCCAGCTCGTCCATGAAACTCTCGATGACGAAACAGTTGATCGCATGGCTGACGGAGCGCATGTAGCCCACGTCGATGCCGACTTCCTGGCGCGTGTACGTGACCGACACGTTCGGCACGTCGTACGGGAAATTTTTTGCCGCCTCGATGACCGAGTCGTCGACGCCCTTGACCGGGGGGAACATGCGCGCGGTGATCGACGGACTGACGATATGCAATTTCCACGCGACGAGCGCGGACGACGCATCGAAGCCCGCGCTGATGCGCTCCAGCGCCGGCGGCCGGTAGGTGTCGTGCGTCATGTCGTCTTCGCGCGTCCAGATGAGCTGAACCGGGCGGCCGACCGCCTTCGACGCTTCGACCGCCGCGGGGATGAAATCGACGTCGAGGCGCCTGCCGAAGCCGCCGCCGAGCAGCGTCGTGTGCACATCGACTTGGGGTTCGCGCAGGCCCGCCGCGGCCGCGGCGGTCGACTGCGCGATCTTTTGCACCTGCGTGCCCACGTACAGGTCGCAGCGGTCGGCCTTGACGTCGGCGGTGCAGTTCATCGGCTCCATCGTCGCGTGCGCGAGCAGCGGCAGTTCGTAGACGACGCTGATATGGGTTTTGGCGTTCTTGAGGGCCTGATCCGCGTCGCCGTCGGCCCGCGCCGAGAGCCCCGGGCTCGACTCGGCGTCCCGCAGCAGCGCCGCTATCGCGGCATTGTCGAGCGTCGCGTTCGCGCCGCGGTCCCAGGTGACTTTCAGCGCGTCGCGGCCCTTGAGCGCGGTCCAGAAATGATCGGCGACGACGACGACGCCACGGTCGGTCTTCAGCACCTTGCGCACGCCGGGTATCTTCTCCGCGGCCGCCGAGTCAACGGCCTTCGGCGTGCCGCCGAGCACGGGACACTGCGCGAACGCCGCATACAGCATGCCGGGCAGGCGGACGTCGATGCCGAACTCGGCGCTGCCGTCGACCTTCGCCGGCGTGTCGGTGCGCGGCAGGCCGCGGCCGATGAGTTCGAAGTCCTTCGCCGGCTTCAAGCTCACGTTCGCCGGCACCGGCAGGCGCGAGGCGTGCAGGGCGAGTTCGCCGTAGGTCGCCGATTTCCCGGATCGGCTCGTGACGACCCCTTTGCGCGCCGCGCATTCGCCGGGATCGACGCCCCAGACTTCCGCGGCCGCATTGATCAACATATTGCGCGCCTGCGCGCCGGCGGTGCGCAGCTTGACCCACGCGTCCTGCACGCTGTTGCTCGTGCCCGTGACCTGGCCGCCGTTGCCGGGATTGATGTAGGCGTCGCCGACCGGCGCGGCGACGATCTTCACGGCCTCGAGGCCGACTTCGAGTTCCTCGGCGATCAGCATCGGCAGCGCGGTATAGACTCCCTGGCCCATTTCCGAGCGGTCGACGATGAATGTGATCGTATTGTCGGCCGCGATCCGCAGCCAGGCGTTCATCTGGCCCGTGGCGCCTGAGTCGGGGAAGCCCGGCTTGCGCGTGCAGCCCGGCAAGGACAAGGCGAGCACCAAGCCGCCGCCGAGCGTCGCGGCGGCGCCGAGGAAATCGCGGCGATTGAGTTCACCCTTCGTGGCGGTCATGTGGCTTGTCCTGCTCCCTCGATCCTGCCGCCGTCGATGTTACCTTCCCGAACCCCCGCGGCGCACGGAATGTTACGATTGGCCGATGGCGGACACGTCGCGATTCTATCCCCGCGTCTTCGCGCTCATCGTGGCCGCGGTTCTGGGGGTCGCCCTGTGGCGGATCCTGCACCTTTTCCTCGGGCCGATGGCGTGGGCGGCGTTTCTTGCGTTCATGCTGCACCCGCTGAATCTGCGCCTGCGGCGGCGCTTTCGCGGCAGCCCGTCGGCCGCGGCCACGGTGCTGACCATAGTGGCGCCGATCGTGGTCTTTTTGCCGCTGCTCGCGTTGTCGGTCGAGTTCGTCGCGCAGATCTCGTCGCTGTTGCGCGGGTTTCAGACCGCCTCGCCGCAATGGAACATCCAGACGCTCGACGATCTGCGCGCGTATCCGGCGGTCGGGCGCATCTACGACTGGGTCGCCGCGCACAGCTCGTTCTCGCCCGAACAGCTGCAAGCCTGGTTCGTTTCCGGCACCCGCGAGCTGCTGCAGCGCGCGGCCTCGTTCGGCGGCACATTCTTCTCTGGGCGCCTTGAGCTCGATCTTCGGCACCCTGCTGATGCTCGTGCTGCTGTTCTTCTTCCTGCGCGACGGCGACCGGACGGTGGCGCGCGGGCGCGCGCTGATCCCGCTCGACGAAGCGCACAAGGACCAGCTGTTCCGGCGCGTGAGCGGCATCGCGCGCGCGGTCGTGCTCGGCACCGCGCTGACCGCGGTGCTGCAGGGCTTGCTGATCGGCGTGGGCTTCGAGATCGCCGGGCTCCCCTCGCCGGTCGTGTTCGGCGTCGCCGCCGCGCTGTTCGCGTTGCTGCCGTTCGGCGGCACCGCCTTGGTCTGGGTGCCCGCGACGCTGTGGCTGTTCTTCGACGGCCGCTGGGGATATGGGATTTTCCTCGGGATCTGGGGCCTGATCGTCTCGACGGTCGACAACATCGTGAAGCCGATGCTGATTTCCGGGCGGGCGCCGATCTCGACGCTCGTCGTGTTCGTCGGCGTGATCGGCGGCATTTCGGCGTTCGGCGCGATCGGCCTGGTCGCGGGACCGGTCATCCTGTCGGTCGTCCTCGCACTGCTCGCGTTCGCCGAGGAACACCGCGCGGGCAGGCGGGCCGCCGCTCTAAGAACGCCTTGCGCGCGCCGGGCTTACAGTACAATTCGCGCCCTGATGGACGTATCGCACCTTCTCGACTCACTGAATGATGCGCAGCGGCAAGCGGTCGCCGCGCCGCTTTCGCCCGCGCTCGTGCTGGCCGGCGCCGGCAGCGGCAAGACCCGTGTGCTCGTGCACCGCGTCGCCTGGCTGATCGAGGTCGAGGGCGCCTCGCCGCAGAGCATCCTCGCGGTCACCTTCACGAACAAGGCGGCCGGGGAGATGCGCGCCCGGATCGAGAGCCTGCTCGGCATTTCGGGCGCCTCGCTGTGGATCGGCACGTTCCACGGCCTCGCGCACCGCCTGCTGCGCCGCCATTGGCGCGAGGCGGGCCTGCCGCAGAACTTTCAGATCCTGGATTCGGAGGATCAGGCGAGGCTGCTGCGCAAGGTGCTGAAGGCGCTGGACCTCGACGAGACCCGCTGGGTGCCGCGCGAGATCCAGTGGTTCATCAACGCGCAGAAGGACGAGGGCCTGCGGCCCAAGCACCTGAAGGACGACGGCGATCCGACGCGGCGCCAGCTCATTCGCATCTACCAGGCCTACGACGACGCCTGCGCGCGCGCCGGCGTGGTCGATTTCGCGGAGTTGCTGCTGCGCGCGTTCGAGCTCTGGCGCGACCAGCCTGCGCTGCTCGCGCACTATCGCGAGCGCTTTCGCCACGTGTTGGTGGACGAATTCCAGGACACGAACGCGATCCAATATCAATGGCTCACGCTGCTCGCGGGGCCTTCCGGCCTGCCGTTCGCGGTCGGCGACGACGACCAGTCGATCTACCGCTGGCGCGGCGCGCGCGTCGAGAACCTGAACCGCTTTCGGCGCGATTTCCCGGGCGCGGCGCTCTACAAGCTGGAACAGAACTATCGTTCGACGGCAACGATCCTCAAGGCGGCCAATGCGCTGATCAAGAACAACTCGGGACGCATGGGCAAGACCCTGTGGACGAGCGGCGAGGACGGCGAGCCGATCAAGGTCTACGCGGCCTTCAACGAGCGCGACGAGGCGGATTTCGTCGTCAACCGCATCCGCGAGTGGGTCGACCGCGGCGGCTCGCGCCGGGACATCGCCGTCCTGTACCGCTCGAACGCCCAGTCGCGCGTCTTCGAAGAGGCGTTCCTGAACGCGCGGCTGCCGTACCGCGTCTACGGCGGCCTGCGGTTCTTCGAGCGCGCGGAGATCAAGGACGCTCTCGCGTACCTGCGCCTGACCTCGAGCCGCGCCGACGATACGTCGTTCGAGCGCGTCGTGAACCTCCCCGTGCGCGGCATCGGCGCGAAGACGCTCGACTCGCTGCGCGACTATGCGCGCGCAGAACGGCACGTCGCTCTGGGCCGCGGCCGCGGCGTCGGTCGCCGGCGCGCTGCCGCAGCGGGCGGCGCAGTCGCTGTCCGCGTTCATCGCGCTGATCGACGGCTTGGACGCGCAAATCCGCGGCCTCGAACTCCACGAACAGGTCGACCATGTGATCCAGATGAGCGGACTCATAGAGCATTACAAGAAGGAAAAGGGCGAACGCGGCGAAGGCCGCATCGACAACCTCCTCGAGCTCGTCAGCGCGGCGCGCGGCTTCGTCACCGAGGGCGAAACGGAGCTCGCGCCGCTCGAGCAGTTTCTCGCGCACGCGGTCCTCGAGTCCGGCGAAGGCCAGGCCGATGCCTGGGAAGACTGCGTGCAGATGATGACGCTGCATTCGGCCAAGGGGCTCGAGTTCGCGGTGGTCTTCCTCGCGGGCATGGAAGACGGCCTGTTTCCGCACCAGCGCTCGGCTGCGGATCTCGCCGGCCTCGAGGAGGAGCGGCGGCTGTGCTACGTCGGCGCGACGCGCGCGATGCGCCGGCTGTACATTACCTACGCGGAACAGAGGCGGCTCTACGGCGTGGATACCTACGGCCAGCCGTCGCGCTTCATCGCGGAAATACCGCCGGAGCTGATCGAGGAGGTCCGGCCGAGGATCCAGGTGTCGAGGCCCGCGCTGCCCAAGCTCAAGGCTGCGGCCGAGTCCCAGCCGTCGGGCATGCGCCTCGGCAGCCGCGTGCGGCACTCGAAATTCGGCGACGGCGTCGTGCTGAATTTCGAGGGAAACGGCCCGCACGCCAGAATCCAGGTCAATTTCGAGAGGCAGGGCACGAAGTGGCTGATGGTCTCCTATGCAAACCTCGAGCTCGTGTAAAGTAGCGTCGCCATGAAAATCATCATTCTTGGCGCGGGACAAGTCGGCCGCACCGCTGCGCATCACCTGTCGCGCGAGGAGGCGAACGACGTCACCGTCATCGACTCCAACGAAGAAGTGCTGCGCGACCTGCAGGACCGCCTGGACATACGCACGGTGAGCGGCAATGCCGCGAGCCCGCGCATCCTCGAAGCCGCCGGCATCGCGAACACCGACATTCTCGTCGCGCTGACGAACAGCGACGAGGTCAACATGCTCGCGTGCCACATCGCCTGGACGCTCTACCGCACGCCGAAGAAGATCGCGCGCGTGCGCTCGGCCGACTACACCGAGCGCGACCGCTTGTTCGGCGAGCAGGGCGTCGCGGTCGACGTGTGGATCAGCCCCGAACAATTGGTCACGGAATACGTCGCGCGGCTGATCCGTTACCCGGGCGCGCTCCAGGTCCTCGATTTCGCCGACGGCCGCGTGCGCCTCGTCGGCATCCGCGCGCTGCAGGGCGGCCCGCTCGTCGGCCAGGCCCTGCGCACGCTGCGCGAGCACATCCCGACCGCCGACGCCCGCGTCGCGGCCATTTATCGCGCGGGCAAGAGCGTCAAGCCCGAGGGCGCGACCGTGATCGAGGACGGCGACGAAGTGTTCTTCCTCGCCGCGCGCAAGGACATTCGCGCCGTCATGCGCGAGATGCGCCGCGAGGAGGCCCCGGTGCGCCGTCTCGTCATCGCCGGCGGCGGCAACATCGGCTTCCGGCTCGCGAGCGAGCTGGAGGACAAGAACCAGGTGAAGCTGATCGAGCGCGACAACAGGCGCGCGCGCCGCATCTCCGAGAAGCTGAAGAGCACGACGGTGCTGCACGGCGACGCCGCGGACGAGGAGTTGCTGATCGAGGAGAACATCGACAGCACGGACGTGTTCGCCGCGCTGACGAACTCGGAAGAGGCCAACATTCTCTCGGCGATGCTCGCGAAGAGGCTCGGCGCGCACAAGGTCATGGCGCTGATCAACAAGCCTTCATACGCGGAGCTGATCGAGAGCGGCTCGATCGACATCGCGATTTCGCCGCAAACCGTGACGATCGGCTCGCTGCTCGCGCACGTGCGCCACGGCGACGTCGTCCGGGTGCACGCGCTGCGCCGCGGCGCCGCGGAAGCGCTCGAAGTGGTCGTGCACGGCGACGCCGACAGCTCGAAGGTGATCGGCCGGCGCATCGAGGACATTCCGCTGCCCGAGGGCACGACCTTGGGGGCCGTCGTCCGCGGCGAGGACGTGATCATCGCGCATCACGACACCACCGTTCAGCCCGACGATCATCTGATCTTGTTCCTGACCGACCGGCGCCACATGGAAGCGGTTGAAAAGCTCTTTCAGGGCTCCGCCTCCTTCCTGTGAAAGGGATCATACTGCCGGTAGCCCACGTTTTCGCCATGGTGATCATGGTGTTCGCGGCGACGATGCTCGCACCGCTGATACTCGCGATCTGGGGCATGGACCGCGCGCTGTGGTCGTTCGTGATCTCGGCCGTCGCGACCTTCCTGATCGGCGCTCTGCTATGGCTCGCGACGCGCCGCTACAAGCGCGAATTGAAGACCCGTGACGGGCTGCTGCTGGTCGCGCTGACCTGGGTCGCGCTGCCCGCGGTTGCCGGCTTTCCGCTGTGGCATTACCTACCGATCGATTTCACGCATGCTTATTTCGAGGCCGCCTCCGGCCTGACGACGACCGGCGGCACGGTACTGTCCGGTCTCGAGTACCTGCCGCGCTCGATCAATCTGTGGCGCCACCTCCTATCCTGGCTCGGCGGCATGGGCATCATCGTTCTCGCGGTCGCGATACTGCCTATGCTCGGGGTCGGCGGCATGCAGATTTACCGCGCCGAGATGCCGGGACCGATGAAGGACAGCAAGCTCACGCCGCGCATCGGGCAAACCGCGAAATTGCTGTGGACGGTCTACGCCGGCCTGACCGTTGCCTGCATCGTCAGCCTGCGATTCGCCGGCATGAACTGGTTCGATGCGGTGTGCCACGGATTTTCCGCGCTGTCGCTCGGCGGCTTCTCGACCTACGACGCGAATGTCGGGCATTTCGATTCCGTCGGCATCGAGATGGTGCTGTCCGTCTTCCAGATCCTGGCGGCGCTGAATTTCGCGACGCATTATCAGGCCTGGAGCCAGCGCGGCGTGCGCGCCTATTTCCGCGATTCGGAAGCCAAGGCGATCTTGAGCGTGCTCGCCGTGAGTGCGCTCGGCATGGCGCTCTATCTGTTCGTCAAAGGCACGTACCCGGATTTCCCGACCGCGCTGCGCGAGGCGTCGTTCAACGTCATATCGATCGCCACCGACGGCGGCCTGCATACCCAGGATTATTCGCGCTGGCCCGTGTTCGTGCCGATGGGAATGATGTTCCTCTCCTGCATCGTCGCGAGTTCGGGCTCGACCGGCGGCGGCATCAAGATGATCCGCACGCTGATCCTCGCGAAGCAGGCCAATCGCGAGCTCAATCACCTCGTGCACCCGAATCTCGTGCGGCCGCTGAAGGTCGGCGGCAACGTCATCGCCAACCGGGTCGTATTCGCCGTGCTGGGATTCGTGTTCCTCTACTTCATGAGCGCCGTGACCTTGGTGTTCATCGAACTCGCGAGCGGCCTGGATTTCACGACGGCATTTTCGGCGATCATCGCCTGCATCAACAACGCGGGCCCGGGCCTGGGGCTCGTCGGGCCCGGCAGCAATTACAGCGTGCTCGGCGACTTCCAGACATGGGTGTGCTCGATCGCGATGCTGCTCGGCCGGCTCGAGGTGTTCACGATCCTGGTGCTATTCACGCCGACCTTGTGGCGGAAATAGCCGGGCGAGGAAGTCGTCGATCGCCGAGAGGCACTCCGGCTCGTCGAGCAGGGGGACGTGGCCGCGGTTCGCCACGGTAAGCCGCGCCAAATCCGGCTTCTCCGCGCGCATGCGCGCGAATGTCTCCGCGCTCAGGATGTCCGAGAGCGCGCCGCGAATAGCCAATAGGGGCAAGCCGGCGAGGCTCGCCCACAGCGGCCACAGATCGAGCGCCGCCGCGAGCGCGTCGCGCATGACCTCGCCGATCGCGGGATCCGCGTCGGGGCGCGGAATCCCGGCGGCATCCTCGCGGTAGCCCCGCCGCGCGAGCGACGCCCAGCGCTCGCGCGGATGTGCCGGGCCAGGCGGCCCCGTAGACGGCCTGAGTCTGCGCGGCGGCTTCGGCCCAGTTGCGTACGGGCTCCGCCCGTCCGGCATACGCTTTGATGCGCTCGACGCCCGCGGGATCCAGCTCCGGGCCGATGTCGTTGAGAACGATGCCGGCGACGAGCGCGGGCTGCGCGTACGCGAGCATCATCGCGAGAATGCCGCCGAGCGACGTGCCGACGATCGCGAGCTTCGCGGCGCCGGTCGTCGCCGGCGATGACGCGCAGCAGGTCGCGACGTACACGGCCGGCTGGTAGTTTTGCGGCTTCGGATCGCGGGCGGAGCGGCCGCGCCCGCGCAAGTCCGGCACGATCACCCGATAGCGCGCCTGCAAGCGCGGCGCGAGGTCCTCGAAATCGCGGCCGGTTCGCATGAGCCCGTGCAGACAGAGCACGGCCGGCGCCCGCGCACCGGTCCCGGGTAATCTCGCGCATACAGGACGAGGCCGTCGTCGGATTCGACGGTTCGTCTCGGTGTACCGGCTCAATTGGCGTCTCGCGGCGAGTTGACTCGGTCAGTTCGCGGCGCAACTCGCGCTTCAGCACCTTGCCGTTCGCATTGCGCGGCAGGCTCGGGCGATACGATACGTCGCTGATCCGCTGCTGCTTGCCGACCGGGCGTTGGTCCAGTCCGACGAGCGGCGAGGGCGGCGGGCGGCGGCGAGCAGGCCGGCACGACGACCGCGACCGGCGTTTCTCCCCATTTTCGGCTGCGCACACCGACGACGGCGACTTCGGCGACGCCGGGGTGCGTGCGCATGACCGCCTCGATGTCGGCGGGGTAGATGTTCTGGCCGCCGGAGATGATCATGTCCTTCTTGCGGTCGACGATGTACAGGAACCCGTCCTCGTCGAGGCGGCCGAGATCGCCGGTCCGCAGCCAGCGCCGGCCTGCGTCGTCGTCCAGGTCGCCTCGGCGCTCGCATCGTCACGTCGCAGGTAGCCCGACATCACGAGCGGGCCGCGCCCGACGACTTCGCCGGTCGCCCCGATCGGCGCGACGCGGTCCTCCTCGTCGAGTACCTTGAGGTCCGTGCCCAGGAAGGGCTTGCCGACGGACTCGATCTTGCGCTCGAAGTCCTCGGGCGCGAGGATCGTGCAGACGCCCTCGGTCAGGCCGTAGAGTTCGATCAGCCTGCAATCGAAGCGCCGCGGAAACTCGCGCTTGGTCTCCAGGGGGAGCGGCGAGCCGCAGCACATCAGGGTGTCGAGGCTCGACAGATCGTGGCGCGCCGCCTCGGCGTCGGCGACGAGCCGTTCGATCTGCAACGGGACGAAGGTACCGTGGGAGATCCGTTCGCGCGCAATGAGCTCGAGCGCGGCGCCGGTCTTGAAAGCTCGGCATGACGACGATCGTACCGCCGACGTGGACGGTGCACAGCATCGCGACCCAGGTGATGTTGGAGAACAATCCCAGGGAGCAAAGCGTCACGCAGTCGCTGCGGTAGCGCAGGGCGACGGCGAGATCCGCCGCCCAATGCATGCGGCACCGGTGGGTGTGAACGATGCCCTTGGGCACGCCGGTCGTGCCGGAACTGTAGATGACGTTGCATTCCTGGTCCGCACCGACCGTGCCGGTCCAGTGCGGCGATGCGGCCGCGAGCCACCCGGTGAACGGCGTCCAACCGGCGCGCGCCGGCCCCAGGCCGACGCGCAACGCCGCCGCGACCGAAGGATGTCGATCCCGCAGGCCGTCGATGCGCGCGAGGTGCCTTGCGGACGCGAACACCACGCGCGCGTGCGCATCGGCGATCATCGCCGCGACCGCATCGTCGGTGACCGAGACGTTCAGCGGCACGGCGACGCAGGCCGCGCGCAGGATGCCGAACAACAGGACCGCCATTTCCAGGCTGTTGTCCATCAGCAGGACCACGCGGTCACCGGCCTCGAGACCGAGCGCGCGCAGGCCGTTCGCCGCGCGCGCGGTCTCCCGTTCGAACTGCGCCCAGGTCAGGCGCCGCTCGCCCTCGACGAGCGCGTCGCGCGACGCCCGCCATTTGCCGTGCAGCCTGAGCAGGTCGGGCAGCGTCGGCTCGGGTGACTCGAACCAGGTCATGGCGCGGGTGCCGATCAGAAGTGGTACTGAGCGGACACGTCGTAGGTGCGCGGCGCGCCGTAGAAGCCGATCTGGCTCACGTTCCCGAGGAGACCTTGGCTGCCGAAGTCGTAGCCGGAGACGCGGTACCAGCGGTCGAGCAGGTTCTTGCCGTCGACCGCGAAACGCCAGGCGCCGCCCTCGGTCGTGTACGCAAGTCCCGCGTCGAGCAGGCCGTAGGCCGGCTGGTCGGTGACGCTCGCGGTCGTGTTCGCGACCTTGGTGAAGCTGCGCCAGCTCCATCCCGCGCGCGCGAGCAGCGAGCCGCCCGGCAGATGCCAGGTGTAGGTCGCGTTCGTCGAGACCGTCCACTTCGGCGCGTTCACCGGCCGGTTCAGGGAAGCGATGTTCTGCGGCGGCGCGTTCGCCGTGCAGCCCGGGCTGAGCGCCGTGCAGCCGACCAGGAAGTCCTGATAATACGAATCGAGGTAGCCCGCGTTCAGGCCGATCGTGAGAGGCGCGATCGGCCGCCACGCCGATTCGATCTCCACGCCCTGGTTGATCTGCTTGCCGGCGTTCAGGACCGCGGTGACGTTCTGCGGCAGGCCGTTGGAGACGACGAACTGCTGCACGCCGATCTGCGCATTCTTGTAGGGGTCGTAGAACACCGTGAAGTTGAACTGCAGAGTGTCGTCGAGCAGCGTCGACTTGAGACCCGCTTCGTAGCTGTCCGCCGTCTCCGAACCGTAGCCGTCTTTCGTCTGCGGGTAGAGCGCCGCGTTGCCGCGCATGTCGAAGCCGCCGCTCTTGAAGCCCTGCGCGTAGGTGAAATAGGTCATCACCTGCGGCGTCAGGTGGTAGTCGAAGCCGATGCGCGGCGAGACGTTCGAGAACGTGCGGCTGTTGGCGTAATTCGTGGCGACGCCGGCGGCCGCGGTCGGAAACAGGAAGAACCCCGCCGGCGGGCTGGCCGCGTCGAAGAACGTCTGGTTCGGCAGCAGCTGCGCCGGCGCGACGCTCGCGTACTGCGCTTGATAGACGCGCGCGGACTTGCGGTCCTGATTCCAGCGCACGCCGGCGTCGAAGTTCAATTGGCCCGTGATCTTCCAGGCCGTATCGGCGTACGCCGCGGTGCTCTTGGTCTGCACGCAGCCATCGACGATCGAGGTGAGGTAGAGGCCGAACACCGGCGCCAGTACGCCGAGCGACGCGTTGTAGGCGCCGCAGGCGTTGCTGTTCATGTAGTAGAGCCCGCCGACCGCCTTCACTCGCTCGTTGGTGTAGGTGAGCTGGCCTTCGCCCGACGCCTGACGCTCGCTGTATTTCGCGGGCACCTGGAACAGATTCGCGTTCAGCTCCTCGAAATCGATGAACTGGCGCCCATGGCCCTCGCGATAGGCGCCGACGAGCTTCATGCCGAGCGCGTCGTTCACGGCCTGCGTGTAGGTCGCGGCAATGCCGTTGCGGTAATAGCGGTCCTGGTCGACGGGCATGTCGGTGCGCGTGTCGTAGCGGCTGTTCACCCCCGGCGCGAGCGCGTCGTTGAGGCGCTGTCCGCCGGCGGCGTTCGAACGATCCTGGGTCGTGTCGGCGGCCACTTTCAGCTTCGAGCTTCGGCCCCAGAGGAGCGTGACATTCGCGCGCCCGGCGAGCACGTCCCTGTTGGACACGTCCTGACCCGGGTGGTTGTACGGGCTCGGCGCGGTGCCGGCCTGGGCGATTACGTGCCCGTAGCCGTCATGGTGGAGGTCCGCGACCGCGAAGCCGGCGTAAACGTGATCGGCGACGAGGGGCATCGACGCCGCGAGCTTCAGATTGCGCTTGCCGTAGTTGCCGCCGGTCGCCGACGCGGTCAGGCTCGCCGGGCCGACGATGTCGCGGGTCACGTACTTGATCGCGCCGGCGATCGTGTTTTTCCCGTAAAGCGTTCCCTGCGGGCCGCGCAGGACTTCGATGCGATCGACGTCGTAGACGTCGAGCAGCGCCGCCTGCGGCCGCGCCATGTAGACGTCGTCGATGTAGACGCCGACACCGGGCTCGAAGCCCCACAGGGGGTCGCTTTGGCCGACCCCGCGGATGTAGACGTTGATCGTACTGCTGGTCGCGCGCGCGCTGGAGATGGCGATGTTCGGCACGAACGCATTCAAGTCGCCGAGCGAGGTCACGTCGCGCAAACGCAGCTCGCCGGCGCCGATCGCGGTCACGGCGAGCGGCACGTCCTGCAGGTTTTCCTTGCGCCGGCGCGCGGTCACGACGATCTCGCCGAGGCCGCCCGAGGGTGCGTCCGCGGCGCCCGCGGGCTGGGCGGCATGGGCGCGCAACGAAGCTTGCGACAGGGCGGCGGCGGCGAGCAGCACGGCCGCCGGCAGGCGGCGGCGCATCGCGGAAAACATCGTGGACATGAGTCATCTCCCCAATATCTGGCGGCCCGCGCTGGGGCGCCGTTGTTGCAGACTGCTGCGGCGCCGGCGGTACGCGGCGCGCAGCGGATTTTCTTGTCGCGGCCCATTATTCAACGATTGTTGAGGATATTTCAACAGGTGTTGATATTAATTTCAACGTTCGTTGAAATTTCGCCGGGGCGCGCGTTCCGCGGGCGGCTGCGGCGTTGCGGAGCGCGCGCCGACGCGGGAGAATGGCCCGATGCGAGTTGTGCGACGCAAAACGGCAGGCCGGAAGCCTGCGGCAATGCCGGCGAAGGACAGGATCCTCGACGCCGCCGAGCGCCTGTTCGCGCGCAACGGCTTCTATGGGGTGTCGGTACGCGACATCACCGAGGCCGCCGGCGTCGACGTCGCCCTGGTCAGCTACCACTTCGGCGGCAAGCGCGAGCTGTTCGCGGCCGTGTTCCGGCGGCGCGCCGAGATGCTGAATCCCGAGCGGCTCGAGATGCTCGCGCAGGTCAGGCGCAGCGCGCTCCCCGGGGTGCCGGCGCTCGAGGACATCGTCAACGCGTTCACCTATCCGATGCTGGAGCGGTCGGCGCGCGGCGGCGAGGGTTGGAAGAGCTATTTCGCGCTCGTCGCCCAGGTCAACAACTCGCCCGAGTGGGGTCCGGTCCTGATGACCGAGCACTTCGATCCGCTGGTCGAGCGGTTCATCGCGGTGCTGCGCGAGGCGCTGCCCGCTTGCGATGCGCGCGAAATCTATTGGGGATATCAATTCCTCACCGGCGCGTTGACCTTGACCTTCGCCGAGACCGGACGGATCGACAAGCTGTCGGGTGGCTTGTGCCGCTCGTCCGACCTCGACAGCGTCCACCAGCGCCTCGCGCGCTACGTGGCGGCCGGCTTTCGCGCGCTGTGCGCAGCCTCGCCGGCCGCGCCAGGATCGGCGCGACGCAAGCCGCGGACGCCGGCCGGCGGCAAACGCCCACGCCGGCCGGTCTAGCCGCCAGCCGGTTGGTGATTCGCGCCCATGATCGGCTTGTTGCAACGCGTTACGGAAGCCCAGGTGCGGATCGGCGGCACGCTGACCGCCGCGATCGGCCGCGGCCTTTTGGTCCTGGTCGGTGTCCGACCTGCGGACGACGACCAGGACGCACACCAGTTGCTGCATCGGCTGCTGCGCTACCGCGTGTTCGCCGATCCGGCGGGCAAGATGAATCTGTGCCTCGGCGAGGTGAACGGGGGCTTGCTGCTCGTACCGCAATTCACGCTCGCGGCGGATACCAAAAAGGGCTTGCGACCGGGTTTCTCGCATGCCGCACCGCCAGAACAGGGGCGGCGGCTGTTCGACCTGATCGTCGAGCTCGCGCGCGCGCAGCACCCGATCGTCGCATGCGGCGAATTCGGCGCCGACATGCAGGTGACGCTCACGAACGACGGGCCCGTGACGATTTGGCTCGAAAGCCGATAGGGAACGCACGTCCGCCGCGGGCGGTCATACGTAATAGACGCTTTGGCGTATCATTGCTGCCCTGGTTGGTTACCGGCGGAACCGGAGAATGGAAATGTTCGATACAAAGATGCTGTTGGTGATCCTGGCGATCGCGCTGGTGGTGTTCGGAACGAAGCGCCTGCGTTCGATCGGCTCGGATCTCGGTGCAGCGGTCAAAGGCTTCAAGCAAGCGATGAACGATGGCGAGTCCGAGGAGCAGGTGAAGCAGCTCAAGCAGGAAAAGGACGCCGATTTCGACGGCGCCGCGAAGCGCGAAGCCGAAGTCAAGTCGCCGCCGAAATCGACCGTGTAAACCTCCATGCTGGATATCGGGTTTTCTGAGATCCTGCTGACCTCCGCGATCGCGCTCGTCGTGTTGGGGCCGGAGCGGCTGCCGAAAGTGGCGCGGCAGGTCGGCAACTGGATGGGACGCGCGCGCGCGATGGCGCGCCAGTTGAGCGAACAGTTGGACCGCGAAGTCAGCGCCGACGAATTGCTGAAACAGCGCGCCCGGCAAGGCGCGCCGGCGGCCGAACATCGGCCGGACACCCCTCCGGCGGACGCCGCGAATACGATCAAGCCGCCCAATGAATGAATCGGGCGCGCCGCCCGAAGAACTCGCCGAAGGGACTTTGGTTTCACACCTGCTGGAACTGCGCGATCGCCTGCTCAAGGCGATGATGGCGGTCGGCATCTGCTTCATTCCCTGCGCGACGTACATGAACCAGCTGTTCACGTTCGTCGCGAAGCCGCTGATCCACCGGCTGCCGGCCGGATCGCAGCTGATCGCGACCAGCGTCGTTGCGCCGTTCACGGTGCCGTTCAAGCTCGCGCTGGTCGCGGCCGTCGGGCTCGCGATGCCGTACATCCTCTTTCAGGCCTGGTCGTTCATCGCGCCCGGCCTCTACCGCCACGAAAAGAAACTCGCGATACCGCTGTTGGTCTCGAGCGTCGTCCTGTTCTACCTCGGCGCCGCGTTCGCCTATTACTTCGTGTTCCCGGCGATGTTGAGCTTCTTCATCGCGACCACGCCGACCGGCGTCGAAATGATGACGGACATGGGGAATTACCTCGATTTCGTGATGATCCTGCTGCTCGCGTTCGGCGCGGCGTTCGAGGTGCCGGTCGCGACCGTGCTGCTCGTGTGGACGGGCTTCGTGAAGATCGAGTGGCTGACCAAGAACCGCGGATTCGTGCTGCTCGGCGTGTTCATCGTCGCGGCGTTCCTCACCCCGCCGGACGCGGTGTCCCAGAGTTTCATGGCGATTCCGATGTACATCCTCTACGAAATCGGCATCGTCATGGCGAAGCTGCTGCTCAAGGACAAGCTCGCGGCGCGGGCGAAGGAATCCGACGACGCGAAGGACCGGAGTCCCTCCGGCTGAGCGCTTGCGCGCCGTTCAGCGGCGCTTGATCATCACTTGAATCCGGCCGCTCGGCCCGATGAGCCAGGAGCCGACGAAGCTGACGAGGCTCACGATCGCCGCGGTCCAGAATGCCGCCCAGAATCCGGCGAGGTGCATCCCCGGCAGCATCCACGCCACGAGCGCGACCATCGCCGCGTTGATGACGAGCAGAAACAGGCCGAGCGTGACGATCGTCATCGGCAAGGTCAGGATGATCGCGATCGGCCGCACGATCGCATTGACGACACCGAGGAGTACCCCCGCGAGTATCAGCGTCCCGGGGCCGTCGATGACGACGCCGTGAACCCACGCGGTGGAAAGCCAAAGGCCGAGAGCGACGATCGCCGCGCGTATGAGAAAGCCGAGCATGGGATCTCCTTTCTCCCAAGCATACTCAAGTATCGAGCCCCGGCAAGGGCCGGTCGCCGAACGCGGATTGCGGAAGCTTCGGCCGCGGCGGGTTCTCGAGCGCGACCTTCATGCGGGCCATGTTCCGTTCCCAGCCGAGGCGCATTTTCTTGTAGAGCCCATCCCAGGCGGCATTCTCCGGAATGCCCGAACCCAGCAGCCGCAAGGATGTCGTGTTCGGGCCCTTGCGCACGTCGAGCAGGAAGTCGTCGACGATCGCGCTGTCGCACGGCGGCAGGCGCGGCTCGCTCATGTAGATGAGGCGCAGGCGGCGGTTGACGTCGAAGATGTCGATGTGCGCGTCGACGACGCGGCCGCCGGCTCGTCCGACGCGATAGAGCCCGCCTTGCCGGGCATCGACCAGGGCTTCCGCGCCCGTCCAGATGCGGATCAGCGCGGCGTCCGTCAGTGCGCGCCACAGGCGTGCGGGCGGCGCATCGATTTCGACGAGATGCGCATAGCCGCGCGTGCCGGAGCGGGCGGAATTGCGGGATGAACTCATAGCAAGAGACCGCTGTTCGAGGATGCTAGAATCGCGCATCGGCACGGGAACATCCATGGCATGTGTCCATATCGTGACTGCGCTCGCAGTTCTGCAATTCATGGACTACGGGCTGAAGGTCGGCAAGGCGCGGATGCGCTACGGGGTCAAGGCGCCGGCGGTCACCGGCCATGAGATGTTCGAACGCCGCTTCCGCGTGCAGCAAAACACCCTCGAACAGCTGATCGCCTTCCTGCCGGGCCTTTATTTGTTCAGCTTCTACTTCAACCCGGTTTGGGCCGCCGCGATCGGCGTCGTGTACCTCGTCGGCCGTGAAATGTACGCGATGAGCTACGCGCAGGACCCCGCGAAGCGGGGCGGCTTCGGCATTGCCTTCCTCGCCGTCGCGGCGCTGATCGCCGGCGGCTTGATCGGAGCGATCCTCTCGCTCGTTTGACGTTTCGCGGCGAATCTTTTTCGCCTATAGTGTCGTCGATTTTGGCTGGGGTGGTCCTCATAGGGCCTGAGATGCCGCAGGGGCGCTTGTGCGCGATACGGCAAACCCATTGAACCTGATCCGGTTAATGCCGGCGGAGGGAGCGCGTTGAATCGTCGAGTCACCGCACGCGTCGCGTGCATCATGGTTTTGGGCCCGCTGTTCGCGCTTTGCGCGATGCCCCGTGAGTCCTCCGCCGCCGTTGCCGGCGCCGAATCGGAACTTCAGGAAGTGATCGTGACGGCGACCCTGCGCAAGGTTGCCGACGCGCAATTGCCGGCGAGCGTCACCGTCCTCGGCAAGGACACGCTGCGAGCGGCCGGACAACAGCACTTCGAGGACGTGTTGCCGCTGGTGCCCAACCTGAATTGGGCCGGCGACACCTCGCGGCCGCGATATTTTCAGATACGCGGCATCGGCGAGCTGGAGCAATACCAAGGCGCGCCCAACCCCTCGGTGGGATTCTTGATCGACGACGTCGATTTCAGCGGCTTGGGCGGCGCCGCGACCTTGTTCGACGTGGATCGCATCGAGGTCCTGCACGGCCCGCAAGCGACGCTCTACGGCGCCAGCGCGCTCGCCGGACTGATCTACATCAGGAGCGCGGCCCCGTCGCAAACCTTCGGCGGCCGCGTGGAGCTCGACGCCGGCGACTACGGGACGCGCTCCGTGGGCGCGGTGATCACGGGTCCCGTCGACGCGCTGCACTCGGCATTCAGGCTCGCCGCGCAGCGCTATACGAGCGACGGCTTCTACCGCAATGCCTATCTTGGCAGGAAGGACACGAACAACCGCCGCGAGACGACGCTACGCGGGCGCTGGCGCTTCGTTCCGAGCGACGTCCTGCACGTCGACTTGACGGTGTTGCGGGTGCGGATCGACAACGGCTACGACGCCTGGTCGATCGACAATTCGCGCACGACGCAGTCCGACCATCCGAACGTCGATCAGCAACATTCGACGGGCATCTCGGCGCGCGCCGTGTATACGGGCCTGCCCGGGGCGACGCTGACGGAGATCGCGACCTATGCGAATTCGCACATCGCCTACGGCTACGACGGCGACTGGGGCAACCCGCTGCTGTGGGCGCCCTATACCTACGATTACACGGAATTCCAGACTCGCAACCGCACGACGCGCAGCCTCGAACTGCGCCTCGCGAGCGACGCGAAGCAGGGGACTTCGTGGCTGTTCGGCGTTTACGCCTTCGATTTGCGCGAGGCGCTCGGCGACGCGAGCTACGGCGTATACGCCGACCCGACGGCCGGCTACAGCTCGGCGAGCCTCGCCGTGCTCACGAGCCGCTACCGCTCCGAGAACGGCGCCGTGTACGGCGAGCTCGACGGCGATCTCGGCGCGCGCGCGCGCTGGTCGGCCGGCGTGCGCGGCGAGCGCCATACCGCGCATTACGACGATTTGACGACGAACTTGGGCGCCCCCTCGACGGCCGACGCGTTCAGCCCGGCCGACAATCTCTGGGGCGGACACCTGTCGGTCGATTACCGCGCGAACCGCGCGCTGCATTTGTACGCGCTCATTTCACGCGGCTACAAGGCGGGCGGATTCAATCTGAGCCAGGGCCTCGCGCCCGCCGAGCGGCTCTTCGGCCCCGAGTCGCTCGTCAATTACGAGATCGGCCAGAAGCTCGCGACCGACGGCGGCCGGCTCGCGCTCGACACGTCGGTCTTCTACATGCGCCGCAGCGCGCCGCAGCTGAAAACCGGCGTGCAATTGGTGCCCGATGATCCCAACACCTTTGTGTTCTACACCGGCAACGCGCGATCGGGATACGCCTACGGCGTCGAGAACACGCTGCGCTGGCGCGCGACCTCCGCGTTCACCCTCGGCGGATCGCTGGCCTGGCTGCAGACGCTCTACCGCGGCTTCGCCCAGAACGGCGTCATGCTGCCCGATCGCCCGCTCGCGCACGCGCCCGACTGGCAGGCGTCGCTCAGCGCCGATTGGCGTGGTCCGCGCGGTCTCTACGGACGCGTCGACGTCACCGGCATGGGGGGCTTTTACTACGACCTGCCGCCGAATCCGACGCGCTCGAGGCCTTACGGCCTCGCGAACGTCAAGCTCGGCTGGGAACATCGGCGCGTCGACGTCAATCTCTGGGTGCGCAACCTGCTCGACAAGAACTACACGGTCCGCGGCTTTTACTTCGGCGACGAACCGCCGGATTTTCCGAACAAGCTGTACACGCAGCTCGGTGATCCGCGCACCTTCGGCGTGCACGTCGGCATGCGCTTCTAAGGGAAGCGGCGCCGTCAGCGCATCGACACGCGGGCGTCGCGCTCGCCGAGGCCGCCGGCTTCCATCCAGCGCTTGATGCGCACCGCGTCGGCGAGGCGCGTGTACTTGCCGAACGAATCCAGCAGCACGATCACGACCGAGCGGCCCTCGATCACGGTCTCCATGACGAGGCACCGGCCGGCTTCCGTGATGTAGCCGGTTTTCTGCACGATGATCTTCCACGTCGGATTCGCGACGAGCTTGTCCGTCGTGTGGAACTCGATGACCCGGCGGCGCACGCGCACGGCGTAGTGCTTGTCGGTGGAGAATTCGCGGATCGTCGGATTCTTCGAGGCGGCGATCACGAGTTTCGCGAGATCCTCGGAACTCGCGACGTTGTCGCTCGACAGTCCGGTCGGATCGGCGAAGTGCGTACGCGTCATGCCGAGCGCCTTGGCCTTCGCGTTCATCGCGCGGAGCGCGGCCGGCAGTCCGCCGGGGTAATTGTCGGCAAGCGTGCGCGCGGCTCTGTTTTCCGAAGCCATCAGCGCGAGATGCATGAGGTCGCGGCGCGTCAGCGTCGCGCCGACGGGCAAGCGCGAATACCAGCCCTTGCCGTGAATGCGATCGGCCGAGGTGATCTTGATCCGTTGATCCATCGGCTGCTTCGCGTCCAGGACGACGAGCGCCGTCATCAGCTTCGTGATCGAAGCGATCGGCTGCACGGCGTCGGGCCGCTTCGAGTACAGCACGGTCGAATTCTGCGTGTCGACGACGAGCGCGGAATTGGACTTGAGTTTCGGATCGCGCGCCGGATGGCGTTCGTGGATTCCTTTGCTGACCGCCTGCGCGGACAGGAGCGCGAGAACGATGCCTCCGGCTATGGTTACCGCATGTCTGTGAAGTCGAGGCTTGAGATCCATTGCGTTCTCGCTAATCCGTACGGGCGCCGATCGCGCCCTGGCGATCATCGGGGAGCTTTACAGAATGTTTTGCGGACCGCAAGAGCTTTTCTTCCTAATCCACGGATTTTATTCAGGCATTTGCCGATGCAGCAGGCGCCCGGCGCAGCTCCTTGTCGCGGTACATCTGATGTTCGGCGATGCTCTGGAGCTCGCGAATCTCGCGCGCGTCCTTCGGGTAGTTCGCGACGCCGATGCCGACCGAGCAGCGGATCATGCGCGAGCGCAGGTCGAGCGTCGTCTTGTAGACGTTGTTGCGCACGCGCTTGACGATCGCGTCGGCGATGTCGGGCGTGGCGCCGGGCAGGAGCACGGCGAACTCGTCGCCGCCGCAGCGTGCGGCGCGGTCGCTGTGGCGGATGCTCCGCTGCAGGCATTCCGCGACGAGCGTAATCGCGCTGTCGCCGGCCTCGTGGCCGTAGTCGTCGTTGACGCGGTCCAGTTGGTTGATGTCGATCATCAGCACCGCGTAGGGCTGGCGGCTGCGTTCGCGGCGTTCGTGTTCGCGCTGCCACGTCTCGTTGAAGGTACGCAGGTTCAAGAGGCCTGTCAGCGGGTCGTTGTGCGCGAGGTTTTCGATGCGCTGCCGCGCCTCGGTCACGTCGGCGGCGAGCGTCGAGGTCAGGTACGCGACGAGCAGCAGCGGCGCGAGCTCGCCGACGGCCCGGCTCGCGAAGCTCAAGGACAGGACGTCGATCCCCGGGGTCGCCGCGGCGAGCAGCGCGTAGCAAACGAAAACCGCCGCAACCTGCAGCATCGTGACCACGCGCCCGAGGGTCAGTGCGCTCAGGATGATCGGCAGCAAATACAGGTTCAAGAGCGCGCTGTCCGCCTTGCCCGTGTACCAGAGGACGCCGCTGACGAATACGACCATCGACCAGGATTCGATCAACAGCTTGAGGCCCGTTCGGCCCGGGAAGAAGCGCGCCGACCGAAACGCGACGATCAATGCGGCGAAGGCCGCGAGCAGGCCGACGATCGGCCAGAACTGCGCGGCGAACGCGCGCGACCAGACGAGCACGAGGGCCGCGAGCGCCCAACAGAGGATTTCGATGGACCTCGTACTACGCACGCGGAGTCATTGCGCGACGAGCGCCGCGGACAGCGACGGGCGCCCCGAGACGCTCTGGAGCTGCACTTCTTTGAGGGCCCGCTGCACCGAGGGGTCGGCGCGCACGCCCGGCTCGTCGGTCGGAACCGTCCCGGTCGAATTCGGCTCGCGCTGCAACTCGATGTCCGGGGCGATCCCCTTGTGATTGATGGAAGCGCCGGACGGCGTGAAATAGAGGGAGGTCGTCAGCTTCAACGCGCTGTCCCCGGGCAGGGGCATGACGGTTTGCACCGAACCCTTGCCGAACGTGCGGCGCCCCATCAACGTCGCCCGATGATCGTCCCTCAGCGCTGCGGCGACGATCTCCGCGGCCGACGCCGATCCGCCGTCCACCAACACGACGATCGGCGCGCCGTTCATGCGGTCGCCCGGCGTCGCATCCATCTCGAAATTCGCGTTCTGCTCGCGTCCTTTTCCCGACACGATCACGCCCGCGTCGAGGAATTCATCCGCGACGGCGACGCCCGCTTCGAGGACGCCGCCCGGATTGTCGCGCAAGTCGAGCACGAGACCCTTAAGCGGAGCGCCGTTGCCCGTACGCAGGGAGGCGAGTGCGGCCTGCACTTCGCCGTCCGTCGTCTCGCTGAATTGCGCGATCCGCAAATAGCCGAAGCCGGGCGCGAGGAGGAAGGATCGCACGCTGTGCAATTCGACGCGCTCACGCTTCAAGGCGAATTGCAGCGGCCGATCGCTCGTGCCCCGCAGGATGCCGAGATGCACGACGGTCCCTTCGCGGCCGCGGAGCCGGCCGATGGTCTCGGCCAGGTTCGTGCCGTTGACCGCCGTACCGTCGATCGTCGACAGCACGTCGCCCGCGCGGATCCCCGCCGCCGCCGCCGGCGATCCCTCGAACGGCGCGACGATGATCACCTGATCGTCGTCGAGCGAGAGTTCCAGGCCCACTCCGGAGTACTCGCCGGTGCTGCTGACCTTGAGCTGGTCGTACTCGTCGCGGTCCAGGTATTCCGAATACGGATCGAGCGACGACACCATGCCGCGAATCGCGGCTTGCAGCAGCCGATGGTCGTCCACGCGCTCGACGTAATCCTGTTTCACTCGTGCCATCACCTCGGCGAGCGTGCGCGCATCGGCCCAGGGCAGATCGCTGGCCGGCGCGGCGGGTTTTTGCGCGAGGACGCCGCGTGCGACACCGAGCGCGAGTCCGAGCGCGACGCCGAGCGCGACGAGAACGAGGTTGCGGCTTGCTGGACGGCATTCGATTTGCAGCATACGCCGCGCTCGGCGTTCGCCGCTACCCATTGAGGAGCGCGCCGTAGGCCTGCCATGTTTGCACTCGGGCGATCATGCACTCTCCCTAGCACTCCGATGAGGCCTCAACCATCCGCCATGAGCGCGGCGGAAACCAGGACGCGGTCAACAGTTCCGAGCGAGACAGCCGGCGCGGCACGCGTCGATGCGACATAAGCGGGCGGCGGCGGCGCTTTGTCTTCAGGGCTTGCCCTTGAACCAGGATTGCGGGTCGACCGGGACGCGACCCTTGCGTATCTCGAAGTAAAGATCGGGTGCGGGCCCGGGCGCGTCGCTCATCGCCGCGATCACGTCGCCCGGCGCGACCCAATCGCCGACCGCCTTGTACAGGACCTCCGCGTGTCCGTAGAGGCTCAAGTACCCGCCGCTGTGCGCGATGATCATCAACAGGCCCATGCCCTGCAGCCAGTCGGCATAGACGACGCGGCCGAAATACGGCGCGCGCACGACGGCGCCTTTGGCCGCCTCGATGAGGTCGCCGTTCCAGCGCAGGTTTCCCTGCGGCGAGTCCATGCGCACCTCGTGATAGCGGGCGACCAGGCGGCCGCTGACCGGCCAGCTCAGCCGGCCGCGCAGCTGTTCGAAACTTTGCTGCGTATCGACGCGGAAAATCCTTCATTATGCGGCTAAGATCGGCGATCAGGGACTCAACAGAACGCTTTTCGCGGCGCAGCTGCTGCAATTCCTGATCGCTGGTCGTGATCTTCTTCGCCGCAGCAGCAAGCGCCGCGGCGCGCGCGCGCCGCGCGTCGACGAGACCGGCGAGATCCCGCCGGCTGTCCTCGCGCAAATCCTTGAGCCGAACCGTTTGCTGCTGCGCTTCGCGGCCGAGCGCGGCGAGCCGCTGCATGCGGTCGCGGATCGCGTTGATCTCGGCCGCGCGCGCGCGGCCGAAGTAGCCGTAGTACGTGAGCATGCGGCCGAGGCGCGCGGGATCGGTCTGATTCAGCAGCATCTTGACCTCTTCGCGCGGCCCGATCATGTAGGCGGCCGCGACTTCGCCGCCGAGCGCCGCGCGCTCGCGGTCGAGCACCTTGAGAGTGCGCTGCTGCTCGATGTTCAACTGCGAGAGGCGCCGCAGGGCGGCGAGCGTCGCGGTGTCGAGGTCCGCAAGAGCCCGGCGTTTTTGCGTGATGTCGAGGTCGGCGCGGCGTACGGCGGCGGCGAGCGCATCGCGCTTTTGCAGTTCGGCGCCGCGGCGGCTCGCGATCGCGGCGATACGAGCGCGCACCGCCGCAAGCTTCTGCTTCGCGCGCGCCGCCGGCGACGAATCGTTGGTGCGCGACGACCCGTCGGTGCGGCCGCCGGCGGCGGCCGCGAAGGCGAGGCCGGCCGCGAACACCGCGGATATCCAGAGCTTTTTGGCGGGAAGGTTTCATCTCGAGGTGGCAAGCATACAAGGCTTGCAGCCGCTGCTATACTTGCGCGCCCTAAAACCGATAGGTTTGGTCCGCGAAAATGCAGCGCCTGTTCGAGTATGCAGCCCATCACCCATGGCTATCCGCCGGGGCCGTGGCCGCCGCGGTCGCGGTACTGGTCTACGAGCTGCGCGCGCGCGTCGAAGCCTTCGCCGCGCTGAGCGCGACGCAGGCCGTACAGCTGATGAATCAGGGAGCGCTGGTCATCGACTTGCGCACGAAGGAACAATACGACTCCGGCCATATCGGCGACGCGCGCCACATCGGCGCCGCGGAGCTCGAATCGCAAGTCGAGTCGCTGAAGAAATGGCGCGAGAAGACCGTCATCATCTATTGCGACAGCGGCCACGGCGGGGCGGCGGCGGCGCGCACGCTCGCCAAGCACGGCTTTGCGAAGGTGTTCAATCTGGAGGGCGGGATCGCGGCCTGGGTCAGGGACAATATGCCGCTGTCGAAGTCCCAGCCCGTCCGGGGCGGGAATTGAAGCAAGCACCGATCACCGTGTACACGTCGAGTTGGTGCGGCTATTGCCGGCGCGCCAAGGCCCTGCTGGCCGAGAGGCAGCTTTCGTTTGCCGAGATCGACGTCGACGCCGATCCGCAGCTGCGCGCCGAAATGGTCGCACGCAGCGGCCGGCGCACGGTTCCGCAGATATTCATCGGCGACCACCATGTCGGCGGCTGCGATGATCTCGTCGCGGCCGCCGCGAGCGGCGACCTAGATCGTTTAATTCAGGGGGATTGATGAGCGTAGAGACACCGGAAGTATCGCGGACCGACGTCGGCGGCGTACAGGTCACGTTGCAGAGCGTTTACTTGAAGGACTGTTCGTACGAATCTCCGAACGGCCCGAGGCTGCCGAACAACCAGGCATGGGAACCGAAGTTTCAGCTCAACATGAATACGACGGCCGAGGAACTTGCGCCGGACGTGCGCGAGGTTCTGCTGACGATCACGCTCGAAGCGAAGCAGGCCGACACGACGATCTACCTCGTCGAAGTCAAGCAAGCCGGCGTCTTCACCGTCGTCGGCGCATCGCAGGAAGACCTGAAGCGCTTCGTCGGCAGCTTCTGTCCCGGCGTCCTGTTCCCGTACGCGCGTGAAGTGGTTTCGGATCTGATCTCGAAGGGCGGCTTCCCGAATTTTCTCCTGCCCTTGGTCAACTTCGAGGCGCTGTATGCGCAGGCGACGGAGACCGGGCAGCCCGGCTCGGTCAACTAGCGGCCGGCCGGCGGCCGCCGACCGCCGACGGTTGAGGTGAGCCATGACGAGCGAACGTCCTGAACCGATGACCGTCATCGGCGCCGGCTCCTGGGGCACTGCGCTCGCGATCCAACTCGCGCGCATGGGGCATCCGACCGCGCTCTGGGGGCGCAACCCCGTCGACATGGAGCGCATGCGCGACGAGCGCTGCAACCGCCGCTACCTGCCGCAGGCGCCGTTTCCGCAAAACCTGATCGTCGAGCCGGATTTGCGCCGCGCGCTTGCGGGCGCGCGCGACGCGCTGATCGTCGTGCCGTCGCACGCCTTGCGCGAGACCTTGACGATGGCAAGGCCCTACCTCGGGCAGGCGGCCCGCGTCGCCTGGGCGACGAAGGGATTCGAGATGACGAGCGGCCTCCTGCCGCATCAGGTCGCGCTCGAAGTATTGGGCACGAGGCCGACGGCGGTGCTGTCGGGCCCGACCTTCGCCGCCGAGGTCGGCGCCGGGCTGCCGACCGCGATGACCGTCGCGTCCCGCGACGCGGCTTTCGGCGCCGAGCTCGCGAAGTGCCTCTCCGGCCCGAACTTCCGCGCGTACCTGCAGACGGACATCATCGGCGTGGAAGTCGGCGGCGCCGTGAAGAACGTCATCGCGATCGGCTCGGGGATCTCCGACGGCCTCGGCTTCGGCGCGAACACGCGGGTCGCTCTGATCACGCGCGGGCTCGCGGAAATGATGCGTCTCGGCGTCAAGCTCGGAGCGAACCGCGATACGTTCATGGGCCTCGCGGGGCTCGGCGATCTCGTGCTCACCTGCACCGACGACCAGTCGCGCAATCGCCGCTTCGGCATGGCGCTCGCGCGCGGGCGCGACGCCGTCGAGGCCGCCGACGCGATCGCCCAGGTCGTCGAGGGCGTCCCGGCCGCGCGCGCCGTGCACGACGTCGCCGCGCGGCTGCAGGTGGAGATGCCGATCTGCGAACAGGTTTACAGGATCGTGCATCAGGGCAAGGACATCCGCGCCGCCGTCACCGACCTGATGGCGCGCGCGTTGCGATTCGAGTCCGAGTAGCGGCGCGCTAGCGCGGCGCGAAATCCAGTTGGCGCCATGCCTCGTAGAGGACGAGCGCGACGGCGTTCGACAGGTTGATGCTGCGGGTCGCGCTTTGCATCGGGATGAAGATCGACCGGTCGCCGCCGATGCGCTCGAGCAGGCTCGCCGGCAAGCCGCGCGTTTCCGGCCCGAACAGGAAAGCGTCGCCGGCGCGGTAGCGCGGCTCCGCGTAGCAATTCCGGCCGGTGGTCTCCACCGCGAACAGCCGCGAGCCGGGGAGCTCGCGGATGCACGCATCGATATCCGCATGCACCTTGACCGCCGCGAGTTCGTGGTAGTCGAGACCGGAGCGCCGCAGGCTCTTGTCGTCGAGCCGGAACCCCAGGGGCTTGATCAGATGCAGAGTCGCGCCGACGTTCGCCGAGAGGCGTATCGCATTGCCGGTGTTCGGCGGAATCTCCGGCTCGAACAGGATGATATGGAACATCCGCCGCGCGCCGCTCGCCGGTTCGTCAAAGCGCGGTCTGGAAGCGCGGCGGACGCTGGCGCGAACCGTATCCCGCGGCGCTCGAATTCCTCGATGATGCGCAGGTTCACCGCCTGCTGCAGGTCGAGCACGGAATACACGCCGGGATCGCGCTGGAAGTAGGACAACTCGTAGTGCAGCGCCCAGTCGCCGAAGGTCTTCAGGTGGCAGCGTTCGAATCGCGCGTTCGCCTGGTCGCGCACGATGCCTTCGACGAGCGTCGGGATCTCGCGGAGCATTTCGACCGGCGTATCGTAGGCGATGCGTAGCTGGGCGAGCGCGCGCGACTCCGCCGCGCGCGCGTAGTTGCGCAGGCGGCTCTTCAGAATGTCCGCGTTCGACAGGATGAGAAGTTCGCCGGACTCGCTGCGCAGGCGCGTGGTCTTGATGCCGATGCGTTCGACCGTGCCGGTCATCGCGTCGATGGTGAGCGTATCGCCGACGACGAAAGGCTTGTCGAGCGCGATCGACAGCGACGCGAACAGGTCGCCGAGGATATTTTGCAGTGCGAGTGCGACCGCGATGCCGCCGACGCCTAGACCCGCGAGCAGCGCGGTGATGTTGATGCCGAGATTCGACAGCGCGAGCAGCGTGAGCAGCGACCAGATCAGGAGTTTCGCGACGAAATTGATGATGTCGAGCGAACTCGCGAATGAGCGGTCGGGACCGCGGTTCCTGCGCTTTCTGCGCCAAATAGAACTGCACGGCGCGGCTCCCCCAGAGCCCGGCCTGGAGCACGACGATGATCGACACGAGGTAGCGGATGCCCAGGGACGCGGCGGGCGGCAGCGACAGCTCCGCCTGGCCCGCATACAGCGCGATCGCGAGGAAGAAGATTTGGCGCGTGTTGCCGATCAATTCGGCGAGGAGCCGGACGGGGAGCGGATGGGTATCCGTGACATGGCGCTTGAACCGCGAATGGATCAGCCTCACGAGGCCCCAGAGAATCGACCACGAGGCGGCGGCGAGTACGCCGGCGGCGAGCCAGTCGCCGACCGGATTGCCGAACACGACGTGTTCGGAGAGGCCGAGAGTTCGCTTGAGGAATTCGCCCATGAGGGCGGGGATTATAAGCCGCGGTCCGGCCTACGCGCGCGTCAGGCGGCGTCTTCCATACCGAGCTCCTTCATCTTGCGCGTGAGCGTGTTTCGGCCCCAACCGAGGAGCTTCGCAGCCTCCTGTTTCAGGCCGTCGGCCTTGCGCAGGGCGACTCGGATGAGGATGCGTTCGACTTCCGGCACCGCCTGGTCGAGCAGCCTCGATGCGCCGGAATCGAGCTCTTGTTCGGCCCAATGCGTGAGCTTCATCGTCCAGTCGTCGCTCGAGGACTTCATAGTTTGCGCGCCGCCCAGATCCGGCGGAATGTCCTCGGCGCGAATCTCGCGCCCGGGAGCGGTCACCGTCAGGCGCCGGCAGGCGTTGACGAGCTGGCGCACGTTGCCCGGCCAGTCGAAGCGCGACCAGCGCGCCCTCGGCTTGCGGCGTCATCACCTTGGGCTCGACGCCGAGCTCTTGCGCGGCGACCGCGAGGTAGTGATGCAGGAGCTCCGGGATGTCCTCGCGGCGCTCGCGCAGCGGCGGGATCTCGATGCGGATCACGTTGAGCCGGTGCAGGAGGTCCTCGCGGAACTGGCCCGAGCGGACCCGGGCTTCGAGGTCCTGATGGGTCGCGGCGATCACGCGCACGTCCACCTTGACCGGCGTCTGCCCGCCGACGCGGTAGAACTCGCCCTCGGCGAGTACGCGCAGCAGGCGCGTTTGCAGCGCCGGCGACATGTCGCCGATCTCGTCGAGGAACAAGGTGCCGCCGTCGGCCTGTTCGAATCTGCCGCGCCGCATGGCATCCGCGCCGGTGAACGCGCCCTTCTCGTGGCCGAAGAGTTCGGACTCCAGGAGGTCCGCCGTGAACGCCGCGGTATTCAGTGCGACGAACGCCTTGTTCGAGCGCGGGCTATGCCGATGGAGCGCGCGCGCGATGAGTTCCTTGCCGGTGCCGGATTCCCCGGTGATCAGCACGGTCATGCTGGATTTCGACAGCCTGCCGACCGCGCGGAACACCTGCTGCATGGCCGCCGCCTGGCCGAGCAACTCCGGAATGCTCCGGCGCGTCGCCTCGACGTCGACGCCGACGCTGCCCTGCTCCGCGGCGCGGCGCACGAGGTCGACGGCCTTGTCGATGTCGAACGGCTTCGGCAAATACTCGAATGCGCCGCCCTGATACGCCGCGACCGCGGCGTCGAGGTCCGAGTGCGCCGTCATCACGATGACGGGCAGCGCGGGCCGGGAACCGCGGATCTCCTTCAGAACCTCGAGACCGCTGCGCCCCGGCATGCGAATGTCCGTCATCAGCACGTCGGGCGCGTCGGCGCGCAAGGCCGCAAGCGCGCTCTCCGCGTTGTCGAACGACCTCGCGGCCATGCCGCCGCCCTTCAGCGCCTTCTCGAGCACCCAGCGTATCGAGGCGTCGTCGTCGACCAACCACACCTGCAACGGCTTCTCGTTCATACGGAGTCCATGGGCAATGAGATCGTGAATACGGTGCGGCCGGGGACGCTGTCGAATTCGATCAGGCCACCGTGGCGGCTGACGAGGTCTTGAGCGAGGCCCAAACCTAAGCCGGTGCCGTCGGCGCGTCCCGAGACCAGGGGATAGAAGATCGTGTCGCGAATTTCGGGCGGAACGCCCGGGCCGTTGTCCTCGAACTGGATCGACGTGACCAGGCGATGGCGCTTCGCGCCGACGTTGACGTTGGTCGCGGCGCGCGTGCGCAGCACGAGCCGCGGCTTTGCACCGCGCTCGCCGACAACGCCTGCAGCGCGTTGCGGCCGAGGTTCAGCATCGCCTGGATGATGTGGTTCGGGTCCACGGCGATCGGCGGCAGGCTCGGGTCGTAATCGCGATCGACGGCGACGCCGGGCGCCGCTTCGCCGCGCAGCAGGTGATAGACGCGCTCCAGGAGTTCATGGATGTTCACCGTTTGCTTGGCCGGCGGGCGGTGGGGCCCCAGCATCGAGTCGAGCAGGCTCGTCAGGCGATCCGCTTCGCTGATGATCACGCGCGTGTATTCCCGCAGGCTGGGATCGAGGAGTTCGCGCTCGAGGAGCTGCGCGGCGCCGCGCAGCCCGCCGAGCGGATTCTTGATCTCGTGCGCGAGCTGCCGCACCATCAAGCGGCTGCCGTCGAGCTGCGCGAGCAGCGCGGTTTCCCGCGTGAGGCGCCGATGCTGCGTGATGTCCTCGATTTCCAGCAGGAGCCGCGCGTCGCCGCCGATCGCGACCTCGGTCACCGCGCAATCGAGGATCCGGTCCAGGCCGCCCGGTCCCGGCCAGGCGAATTCCCGCTGCACGACGCCTTCACCGCCCGCGAGCGCGCGGTCGAACAGCGGCAGCAGGTTTTCGGCGCCGCGCATGAGCTCGGCAATCGGGCGGCCGATCGCTTGATTGGGGCCCAATCCCACGAGGGTCTGGGCGGCGGCATTCAGATGGATGACTTGCAGCCGCGGGTTGAGCACGAACACGCTGGTCAGCAGCGCATCGAGCACTTCGGTGCGGTCGATTCGCGGCGCGGCCACGTGCAATTCAGCCGCCATGGCGCGCCGCCTCCCGGCCGCGGCGGGCGACGATCAGGGCCGCTTGCGCAGAGGACTCAGGAGCGACGGGCGACGCATGTAGAACGTGACCGACGCGCTCTTCACCGTCTCGTTGGTGGCCGTATCCACGATCGTCGCGACGAGGCTGAACGCGCCGCGCGGCACGTCCTGCAGCGTGAACTGCGTCCGGTTCGAGTCGCCGTCGAGCGGCTTGCCGTTCAAGGTCCAGGTGAGCGCGTGGTTCGCCTGCAGCGCCGGCTCGAGGCTGAGCTGCACCGGCACGGGCTCGCTGAAGAAGGATTGCTCCGGCGTGGGCGATTGGATCGCGAACACCGTGTAGGCGGCCGCGGCCGGCTCCGGCTGGGCGGGCGGCGGCGGCGCTGCGCCGGCGGCCGGCGCCTGGAAGCCGTTCGGGGCCGCATCCGAGTTCGTCGTGATCTTCTCGGCGCCCGGGACGGGCTGATCCGCGTAATGGATGACGCCGCTGGCATCGGTCCATTTGTAGATCACGGCCGCCGGGCTCGAGAGAGCGGCAAAGACGCCGAAAGCGATGAGTATCCGCCACAGGTGCATAAGTCGAGAGCATAGCCCCATCGCCTCCCCGCGACAAAATCGAGGTGACGGCGGCGTGACCGCCGTCACCATCAGGCACCGCCGCGCCCCGCGGATTCCTACAGACTGTAGTACATCTCCAACTCGATCGGATGCGTCGTCATGCGCAAGCGCGTGACCTCCTGCATCTTCAGTTCGATGTAGGCGTCGATGAGGTCGTCGGTGAACACGCCGCCGGCCTTGAGGAACGCGCGATCCTTGTCGAGGTGCTCGAGCGCCATGGTCGAGCGAGTGGCAGACGGTCGGAATGTTCTTCTCCTCTTCGGGCTCCAGGTCGTACAGATCCTTGTCCGCCGGATCGCCCGGATGGATCTTGTTCTGGATGCCGTCGAGACCGGCCATCATCATCGCGGCGAACGCGAAATACGGGTTCGCCGTAGCGTCCGGGAAGCGCACTTCGATGCGCCGCGCCCTTCGGGTTCGAAATCCAGGGAATGCGGATGGATGCCGAGCGGTTGCGCGCCGAGTAGGCGAGCATCACCGGCGCTTCGAAGCCCGGGCACGAGGCGCTTGTAGCTGTTCGTGCTCGAGTTGGTGAACGCATTGATCGCGCGCGCGTGCTTGATGATGCCGCCGATGTAGTAGAGCGCGATATCCGACAGGCCGCCGTATTTGTCGCCCGCGAACAGGGTCTTGCCGTCCTTCTGCAGCGACTGGTGCACGTGCATGCCGCTGCCGTTGTCGCCGACGAGCGGCTTCGGCATGAAGGTCAGCGGTCTTGCCGTAGCCGTGCGCGACGTTTTGCAGCGCGTACTTCAGGATCTGCACCTCGTCGGCCTTCTTCGTCAGCGTGTTCGCGGCGACGTTGATCTCGCCCTGGCCGGCGGTCGCGACTTCGTGGTGGTGCACTTCGACCTTCAGGCCCATCTCCTCGCAGGCCAGGCACATCGCGGTGCGCATGTCCTGCTGCGAATCGACCGGCGGCACCGGGAAATAGCCGCCCTTGATGCCGGGACGATGGCCCTTGTTGCCGTCGTCGTAGTTCTTGCCGGAGTTCCACGCGCCTTCGTACGGAATCGATCTCGTACGACGCAGCCGTTCATGCTCGGAGCTCACGGTCACGCTGTCGAAGATGAAGAACTCGTTTTCCGGACCGAAGAACGCCGTGTCGGCGATGCCCGTGGACTTCAGGTACGCCTCGGCGCGCTTCGCGAGCGAACGCGGATCGCGCCCGTAGCCCTGCATGGTCATCGGCTCGATCACGTCGCAGCGCAGTTGCACCGTCGCTCTCCTCGAAGAACGGATCGAGCACCGCGGTCGCCGGATCCGGCATCAGGATCATGTCGGACTCGTTGATGCCCTTCCAGCCGGCGATCGACGAGCCGTCGAACATCTTGCCGTCCTCGAAAAAGTCCTCGTCGACGAGCCGCGTCGGGACGGTGACGTGCTGTTCCTTGCCGAGCGTGTCGGTAAAGCGCAGGTCGACGAACTTCGCGTCTTTTTCCTTGATTAACTTCAGAACATCGGCGGGAGTCATGATTGTCCTCCAAGTGCGGGATTAAGCTGTTTCGGACCCGGTCGGGTCCGCCGGGGTCCGATAGATAGTGCAGCAACCGTGCCACATCCTGGGGCACGCGATCAAGCACTTGCGGACCCGTTCACGGGAAACACGTGGTTTGTGCACCATCATGCACCACATGCCCGAGCACGCACCATTGCGGTGCACAACTCTGCCTCGGAGCTGACGGCGGCATTCGACGATCTTGGACGCGTGCGCGACAAGGTGCAGGCGCCGCACGGGGACAGCGTGGGCCCGCGCATCGCTATACTCGCTCGCTTTTTGTCAACTCCGAGCACCGCATGCCGAAAGCCGCCTCGCCGCCGCGCACGTTTCAAGGACTGATCTTCGCGCTCCAGAAATACTGGTCGGATCAAGGCTGCGTGATCCTGCAGCCGTACGACATGGAAATGGGCGCGGGCACGTTTCACCCGGCGACGTTCTTGCGGGCCGTCGGCCCCGAGCCCTGGAGCGCCGCCTACGTGCAGGCCTCGCGCCGGCCGACCGACGGCAGGTACGGCGACAATCCGTTTCGGCTGCAGCACTACTATCAGTTCCAGGTCGTGATCAAGCCGTCGCCGGCGAATTTCCAGGAACTGTATCTGGGCTCGCTGCGCGCCTTGGGGTTCGATCTTCTGACGCACGACATCCGCTTCGTCGAGGACAATTGGGAGTCGCCGACCTTGGGCGCCTGGGGCCTCGGCTGGGAAGTCTGGCTGAACGGCATGGAGATCACGCAGTTCACCTACTTTCAGCAGGTCGGCGGCTTGGATTGCCGGCCCGTCATGGGCGAGATCGCGTACGGCCTCGAGCGCCTCGCGATGTACATCCAGGGAAAGCAGAGCATTTTCGACATCGTCTGGACGGACGGCCCCGGCCGCACGGTGACCTACGGCGACGTCTTTCACCAGAACGAGGTCGAACAATCGGCCTACAACTTCGAGAAGGCGGACACGGCGGTGCTCGCGCAGGCGTTCGACGCGCATGAAGCGGCCTGCCGGCGCTTGCTCGAGGACAAGCTCGTGCTGCCCGCGTACGAGCAAATGATCAAGGCCTCGCACAGCTTCAACCTGCTCGACGCGCGGCGCGCGGTGTCGGTCACCGAGCGGCAGCGCTACATCCTGCGCGTGCGCACGCTCGCGCGCGGCGTCGCCGAAGGCTATCGCGACAGCCGCGAAGCGCTCGGCTTCCCGCTGCTGAAGAACGACGGCGTCGGACAGGCGGCCTGATGAGCACGCGCGACTTCCTGTTCGAATTGGGCACCGAGGAGCTTCCGCCGCTCTCGCTCGGGGCCCTGTCCGCCGCGCTCGCCGACAACATCGTGCAGGCGTTCGACACCGCCGGCATCGCCCACGGCAAGGTGCGCCGCTACGCGAGCCCGAGGCGGCTCGCGGTGCTGATCGAGCGCTGCGCGGAGCAGCAGCCGGACCGCGCGATCGAACGGCGCGGGCCGCCGCGCAGCAATGCGTACGACGCGAATGGCGCGCCGACCCAGGCCGCTCTCGCCTTCGCGAGGAGCTGCGGCGTCGCCGTCGAAGATCTCGCGGAGCTCACGACCGACAAGGGATCGTGGCTCGTCTATCGCGGCGTCGAGCACGGCGTCGCCACCGCCTCGATGATCGACGCGATCGTGGATCGCGCGGTCGCCGCGCTGCCGGCGCCGAAGCGCATGCGCTGGGGAGCGGGCGCCGCGGAGTTCGTGCGGCCCGTGCATTGGGTCGTCGCGCTGTTCGGCGCGGACGTCGTGCCCTGTGAAGTTCTGTCGCTGCGCTCGGACCGCATCACGTTCGGCCACCGCTTCCACGCGCCGCGGCCGATCGCCTTGAAGGCCGCCAGGGCGTACGCGGGGGCGCTCAAGCGCGCGAAGGTGATCGCCGATTTCGACGAGCGCCGGGAGCTGATCCAGCAAGTCTGTCGAGGCGACCGCCGCGGGCTTGGGCGGCCGCGCGTTGATCGATCCCGCGCTGCTCGACGAGGTCGCCGCGCTCGTCGAATGGCCCGTACCGATCGCCGGCCGCTTCGAGGAGCGCTTCCTCGCGCTGCCGCGCGAAGTCGTCATCGCGACCGTCCAGGACCACCAGCGCTACTTCCCGGTCGAGGACTTGGGCGGCAGGCTCGGCTGCTGGTTCGTGACCATCGCGAACATCGCGAGCCGCGATCCTGAGGTGGTGCGCGCGGGCAACGAGCGCGTCGTGCGGCCGCGCTTGAGCGACGCGGCGTTCTTCTTCGATCAGGACCGCAAGCTGCCGCTCGAGGCGTACGCGGCGAAGCTCGCCGGCGTGACGTTCCAGGCGAAGCTCGGCAGCTACGCGGACAAGACCGCGCGCGTCGCCGCGCTCGCCGCGTGGGTCGGCGCGAAGATCGGCGCGGGAGACCGGGTGCGGCGCGCCGCCGAACTCGCAAAAGCGGATTTGATGACGGCGATGGTCGGCGAGTTTCCGGAGTTGCAGGGCACGATGGGCCGCTATTACGCGGCCGCGGCCGGCGAGGACCCCGAGGTCGCCGCCGCAATCGAAGAGCAGTACCTGCCGCGCTTCGCGGGCGATGCGCTGCCGCGCTCGAAGGTCGGCCAGGCGCTCGCTTTGGCCGACAAGATCGACACCCTCGTCGGCATTTTCGCGATCGACAACAAGCCGACCGGCGCGAAAGACCCGTTCGGACTGCGCCGCGCCGCGCTTGGCGTGTTGCGCATCCTGCTGGAATCTCCGCTGGATTTCGACCTGGTCGAGATGCTGGAGTTCGCCGCGGCGGCCCAGCCGGTCGCGCGCGCCGGCACGGCCGCGGAAGCCTACGCGTTCGTCGTCGAGCGCCTGCGCGGGCTGCTGCAGGAGCGCGTCGCCGGCGCCTCGATCGAGATGATCGAGGCGGTGCTCGCCGCGCAGCCGCGGTCGCCGGTCGACGTCGAAGCGCGCCTGCGGGCGCTGCAGGAATTTCTCGGCTTGCCGGATGCCGCGGATCTCGCGGCGGCGAACAAGCGCATCGGCAACATCCTGAAGAAGACCTCGGCCGCGCCGCAAGGCGCGGTCGACGCCGGGCGCCTCGTCGTCGACGCCGAGCGCCGGCTCCATGCGGACATGCGCGACCTGAAGCCGCGCGTCGCGCAGGCGCTGAACGCGCGCCGCTACGCCGACGCTTTGAGCTTGGGCCTGGGTCTGCGCGGCGGCATCGCTGCGTTCTTCGAGGACGTGATGGTCATGGACGAGAACGTCGAACTGCGGAACAACCGCCTTGCCTTGCTGCGCGAACTGCAGGCGCTGATCGGCGGCGTCGCCGACCTGTCGCGCCTCCCTGGGTAGGCCGCGAGCGGTGCGCTACGTCCGCTCGCTGGTGTTCACGACGTATCTGATGGCGTCCGCCTGCGTATTCGGCTTGGTGATGGCGTGCTGCTTCTTCCTGCCCTATCGTTTCCACTTCGCGATCGGGCGCACCTGGGCGCGCTGGCTGCTCCGGGTCCTGAGGCTGCTCTGCGGGCTCGACTACACCGTCGAGGGCCGGGAGAACATCCCCGCGGGCAATCACATCGCGATGTGCAATCACACCTCGACCTGGGAGACCGTCGCCGCGTTCGTGCTGCTGCCGCCGCAGGTATGGGTCATCAAGCACGAACTCCTGTGGGTGCCGCTGGTCGGCTGGGGGCTGAAGCTCCTCAAGCCGATCGCGATCGATCGCGGGTCTGGACGCAAGGCCGTGAACCAGGTCATCGAGCAGGGCAAGGCGCGCTTGGGCGACGGCCTGTGGGTCATCATTTTTCCCGAAGGCACGCGCGTCGTCGCCGGCCAGCAGCGCAAGTACGGCGTCAGCGGCGCGCTGCTCGCGACCGAGACCGGCAAACTGATCGTGCCGATCTCCCACAATGCGGGCGCATTCTGGCCGCGGCGCGGCCTGCTGAAAAAGCCCGGGACCGTGCGTGTCGTCATCGGCAAGCCGATCGACCCTGCGGGCAAGGACCCGCGCGCGCTCAACGACGAAATTCGCGCCGCGATCGAAGCGGGGGTCGCGCGCAGCGAGCGGCGCGACGGCGCGATGCCCGCCGGCGCGGAATCGGCCTCAATACGCCGAGCCTGATTCCCGCGCGCCCGCCGCGCCGCCGGCGCCGCTTGCCGCGCGCGGCTGCTTGAACGCGGCAAGCAGCTCCTGCGCCCCGTTGACGAGGATCGTCGTGTCGGCGCCGACCGCGACGAAGGTCGCGCCGAGCGCGAGGTACTCGCGCGCGAGCCCGCGATCGCTCGTCAGCGTTCCCGACGCCTTGCCCGCTTGAGCGGCCGCGGCGATCCCCTGCGCGATCGCCGCGCGCACGTCGCGATGCCCGGGCTGGCCGAGCAGCCCCATCGACGCCGCGAGATCCGCGGGACCGAAAAACACTCCGTCGACGCCCTCGACCGCCGCGATCGCGGCGACCTTCTCCATCCCCACGACGGATTCGACTTGCAGCAAGACGCAAATCTCGTCGTCGGCCCCCTCGAGATAGCCGCCGATCTGGTTCCAACGCGAAGCGCGCGCGAGCGCGCTGCCGACGCCGCGAATGCCGCGCGGCGGGTAGCGGGTCGCCGCGACGACGCGCGCCGCTTGCTGCGCGCTCTCGATCATCGGCACGAGCAGGGTCTGCACGCCGAGGTCGAGGTACTGTTTGATCAAGGCCGCGTCGTCGTTGACCGGCCGCACGACCGCGTGCGCGCGATACGGCGCGACCGCCTGCAATTGCGCGAGGACGCTGCGCGGATCGTTCGGCGCGTGCTCGCCGTCGAGCAGCAGCCAATCGAAGCCGAGCGTCGCGACGAGCTCGGCCGCGTAAGCGCCGGCGAGCGCGACCCACAGTCCGATCTGCGGCGACTTGGCGCTGCAGCGCCCGCTTGAATTCATTGACCGGTATTTGCACGAGCGGACTCCGGATCGTCAGGTGAACCGCATCGAGATGCTGCCGAACATGCCGTAATCGGCGTGCAGCACGTCGCCGCGGACGACGTTGGTCGGCCGCGTGAAGGAACCGGCGAGCACGACGTCGCCCGCGTTCAGGCGCTCGCCGTGGCGCGCGATCTTGTTCGCGAGCCACGCGACGCCCATCGCCGGATGATTCAACACGGCGGCCGCGAGTCCCGTTTCCTCGATGACGGCGTTCTTGTACAGGAGCGCGCCCGCCCAGCGCAGGTCGACCGCGTCGGGCGGCATCGGCCGGCCTCCCTGGACGACGCCGGCGTTCGCCGCGAAGTCGGCGATGGTGTCGAAGACCTTGCGCGGCGCCTTGGTCTCGCGGTCGAACTGCTCTATGCGCGCGTCGATGATCTCGAGCGCGGGCGCGACGTATTGGGTCGCGTGCAGCACGTCGTAAATGGTCGCGTTCGGCCCCTCGAGCGGCTGCGCAAGCACGAACGCGAATTCCACCTCGACGCGCGGCGCGATGAAGCGGTCTACGGATATGTCGGCGCCGCTCTCGAAGAACATGTCGTCCATCAGCGGCGCGTAGTCCGGTTCGGTGATTTGCGACGCCTGCTGCATCGCGCGCGAGGTCAGGCCGATCTTCCGGCCCTTGATCTTGCGGCCGTCGGCCAGTTCCAGCGCGACCCAGGCACGCTGGATCGCGTAGCCGTCGTCGATCGTCATCGCCGGATATTCGCGCGAGAAGTGGCGCAATTGCACGCGGCTCTTGCGCGCCTCGTACAGGCGGCGCGCGAGCGTTCGAATCGTTTCCTGCGGCAGCATCGGCTGGGTCCTCAGGGCTTCTTGAAGCGGGCGTGCAGGTTGTTGTGCTTGAGCGTGCCCGATTCGCTGAATTCGTTGAGCTCGAGCGAGAGCGCGAGGCCGCGCCGCGCGAATTCGGCGGCGAAATGCGCCTTCATGATCTCGAACAAGCCGTTGCAGGTCGCCTTGCGCGTATCCTCCGATCGTCCCGCGCCGATCTTCAGGTTCGCGTGCACGAACGCCGCATCCTCGAGGCTGCCGTCGGCGATGCAGTATTCCTCGCAGGGAATCGCGCGCACGCGCACGCCGCCGGGCGGATAGACGCCGCGGCCGTCGGCGCGCAGCTCGGTCATGAAGCGCGCGAGCTTGGCGCACAGGCCCGTAAAGTCGCCGTCGGCTTGCAGGTTCGCGCTGTATTCGAGCGTCATGTGCGACATCGCTAGCCGCCGATGCTCATGGTGCCGATCGTGCAGCCGACCGAGAAAATGGGGATCGGCCGGTAATGCTGCACGACGCCTTTGCCCTTCGCGGCCGCCGCTATGCTCACGAACGTGCGGATCTCGAACCCACCCTGACCGCCGTCGCGGTAGGTATCCAAGTCCGTGTAGGACAGGAGCGCCGCGCGATCGTTGGCTTTCCAGCGGTCGAGGAACTCGAGGTCCCAGGCCTCGTTGACCTTGCCGGAGTCCGGCGTCGCCGGCCAATGCGATATGCCGCCGGTGCCGACGAGCGCGATGCGCTCCGGCAGCGCGTCGGCCGCGCGCCGCAGCGCTTCGCCGAACGCCCAGACGCGCTGCAGCGGCGCGAGCGGCGGACCCTGGCAATTGATGTTCACCGGAACGATCGGCAGGTCGTAGCGCGGCGTCAGGAAATTGAGCGGCACCATGATGCCATGGTCGAACTTCCATTCCTCCGCGAACGCGAGGTCCACGCTCTGCATCATCTCGCGGATCAGGCGGCCCGAGAGGCCCGCGTTGCCCGGAACCTGCGTGCGCGCGATGCCGAGCCACGCCGGATCCTCGATCGGCCCTTCGTAGCGGTCCGCCATGCCGACCGCGAACGACGGCATGTTGTTCATGAAGAAATTCGCGAAATGCTCCGCTGCGACGACGACGAGGGCGTCGGGGCGCGCAGCCTCGAGGGCCGCGCCCATGCCGCGGAAGGCGTCGTAGAACGGCCCGCTCAGCGTCGGGTCGGCGAGGGCGGCGCGCCCGGTGATTCCGGGCGCGTGGCTGCAAATGCCGGCGAATACGAGGCTCATACGCCCGCCACCTTTTCGTCGAGCCGCGTCGTCATCGTGTAGACGCCGGCGCGCACCTGGCCGTATTTCACGATCCCGGCGCGCAGCGCCGCGATGTAGTCGGGCCACGGCACGCCGAGGAACGCGGCGTAATGCATGACGAGCTGGCCGTTCGCGCCGAGCACGTAGATGAGCCCCAGGTCGCGCGTCGCGATCGCGCCGCGCTCCTCGGCGGTCAAGTCGTAGCGCTCGAGCAGCGCGTCGAGGCCATCGCGATATTGGCGCTGCGTCGCCGGGTCGCGGTTGATGTCGAACAGGAATTTCTGCAGTTGGTAGAGACTCAAGGTTGCGCGCCCCAATGCGGAATGTGATGGCTGCCCAGGCTCACGCAAACGTTCTTCGGTTCGAGGAACACTTCATAGCTCCACGTGCCGCCCTCGCGTCCCGTGCCCGAGGCCTTCGTGCCGCCGAACGGCTGGCGCAGGTCGCGCACGTTCTGGCTGTTGACGAAGCACATGCCGGCCTCGACGGCCGCGGCGACGCGGTGCGCGCGGCCGATGTTCTCGGTCCAGACGTAGCTGCTCAAGCCGTAGGCGATGTCGTTCGCCTTGGCGATCGCGTCCGCCTCGTCCGTGAACGGGATCAGACAGGCGACGGGCCCGAAGATCTCGTCCTGGGCGATGCGCATGCGGTTGTCGACGTCGGCGAACACCGTCGCGCCGACGAAGTTGCCTCGCGCCAGCTTGCCTTCGAGCGCCGGCGGCTCGATGCCGCCGACGAGCCGCGTCGCGCCCTCGGCGACGCCGAGTTCGATATAGCGGCGCACTTTCGCCAGATGGTTCGGGCTGATCATCGGGCCGATGAGCGTCTTTTCGTCGAGCGGATCGCCGACGCCGATGCGGCGCGCGCGCTCGGCGAACTTCGCGACGAAATCGGCGTATATGGTTCTCTGCACGAGGATCCGCGAACCGGCCGTGCAGCGCTCGCCGTTGTTCGAGAAGATCATGAACACGGCCGCGTCGAGCGCGCGCACGGGGTCCGCGTCGTCGAAGATGATGAACGGGCTCTTGCCGCCCAGTTCCATCGAATATTTCTTCAGGCCCGCGGCCTGGACGATGCGGTTGCCGGTCACCGTCGAGCCGGTGAAGGAGATCGCGCGCACGTCGGGGTGGCGGCACAGCGGTTCGCCGGCCTCGGTGCCGTAGCCGTGCACGATGTTGAGCACGCCGGGCGGCACGCCGGCTTCGAGCGCCATCTCGCCGAGCATGGACGCGGTCAGCGGCGACAGTTCGCTCATTTTCAGGACGGCGGTGTTGCCGAACGCGAGCGCGGGCGCGATTTTCCACGTCGCGGTCATGAACGGCACGTTCCACGGCGAAATGAGCGCGCAAACGCCGACCGGGTGGTACAGCGTGTAGTTCAGATGCGTCGGCGTCGGATAGGTATGGCCGTCCGTGCGCACGCACATCTCGGCGAAGTAGTGGAAATTGTCCGCGGACCGCGGCACGAGCTGCTTGCCGGTCTGCGCGATCGGCTGCCCCGTGTCCTCGGTCTCGGTTTTCGCGATCTCCGGAACCCGTTTCGCGATCAAGTCGCCGAGCTTGCGCAATATCGCCGCGCGCGCGGCCGCGGGGCGATTGGCCCAGGCCGGATGAGCGGCTTTCGCGGCGGCGACTGCCGCGTCGATTTCCGCGGCGCCGCCGCGCGGCGACCTCCGCGAGCACTTCCTGGGTCGCGGGATTCACCGTCTCGAAATAATCGGTGCCCGCGACGCGCGCACCGTTGATCAAATGGTCTATACGCATGATCTCGGTTTTCCGTCCAATGGCTGCAAGGCAATCACTCTAGATCCCGAACGCGTCGTCGCCGACGATCGTGTTCACGAGCCGGCCGAGCCCTTCGATCTCGCAGGCGACCTCGTCGCCCGGCCGCGACGTTCGCGACGCCTTGCGGCGTGCCGGTCAGCAGCACGTCGCCCGCGCTCAAGGTCATGAATGCGCTCAAGTACTCGATGAGCTGTGGGACGCCGAAGATCATCTGGCTCGTGTTTCCGGCTTGGGTCTGCCTGCCGTTGACGAACGTGCGCAGATCGAGCGCGTTGGGGTCGGCGACGTCCGCCGCGTCGACGAACCATGGGCCGAGCGCGGTCGCGCCGTCGCGGTTCTTGACGCGCAGGTTCGGCCGGTACCAATTCTCCAGGTAGTCGCGGATCGCATAGTCGTTCGCGATGCAATAGCCCGCGACATGCGACAGGGCATCGTTGCGGCTCACGTTCGCGGCCGTGCGGCCGATGACTACCGCGAGTTCGCACTCGTAGTGCATGAAGCTCACGTCGCGCGGCCGCCGCGTCTGCCCGCGATGGCCGATCAGCGTTCCCGGACCCTTCAGGAAGACGAGCGGTTCCTGCTGGGAGTTCAACGCGAGTTCCTTCGCGTGCTCGGCGTAATTGAGCCCCAGCGCGATGACCGTGCCGACCTCGAACGGCGGCAGCCAGACGAGCGCGTCCTCGCGCACGACGCGCCCGTCGGCGAGACGCACGGCGCCGCCGCCGTGCGGGGTGGCTTCGTGGATCGCGCCGGCGTATGCGACCTTCGCGCGCTTCACGAGCCGGTGCCGAGGAAGCGGTTGGAGAGAGCGCCGAGACCGTCGATTTCGACGACGACGGTCTGGCCCGGCCGCGCGCGCGGCGCGGGCGCAGCCGCGCCGAGCGCGAGCACGTCGCCGGGCGCGCAGCGTCATGAACTCGGTGACCGCGGCGAGCAATTCTGCCGCGGGCCGGATCAGGGCCGCGGTGTCCGCCGCCTGCGCGAGGACGCCGTCGATGCGCGTACGGATCCTGAGCGCGCCGGGATCCGGAGCGAGCGCGCGCGCCGTGACCCTCGGCCCCAGGGGGCAGAAGCCGTCGCGCGCCTTGAAGCGGATCTGCGGCCGATGGTGGCCCGCGTAGGGGACGCTCACGTCGACGACGATCAGGTAGCCGGCGACGTGATCCAGCGCACTTTCGCGCGTGACGCGGCACGCCGTGCGGCCGATGACGAGACCCAAGTTCGCGGCGACCTCCAGTTCGTCGACTCCCTGCGGCACCGCGACGATGTCGCCGGAGAGCGCAAACGTATTGCGCGGCTTGATTTGCAGCACCGGGGCTTTCGGCGCGGCGTTGTACGGCGGCTTGCCGACCTGGTCGCCGAGCACGGCAAGCGCCGAGCGATGATTCAGCATGGCGCCGTAGACGGCGCCGCTCAGGCGATACGGCGCCACATCCATCGGGATCGAACGCAAGTCGGCGTAAGGCGCCATCGAAGTACCCACGGCCATCTCGCCCGGCGCGAGCTATGGCGCAATTTACTAATATATTAGTAATATAGGGAGCAGCGTGCCCCCATGTCAACCACGAACCCGCCCAAGCTCGCCCACCGAAATCTGCCGCTGTTGCTGCTGCGGGCGCGCGAGCACGTGATCGCGAGGTTCCGGCCGATCTTGCATGCGCACGGCGTCACCGAGCAGCAATGGCGCGTCGTGCGTCTGCTGATCGACCGCAGTCCGCTCGAGCCGCGCGAGATCGGCCGCGCATGCCGGATCTCCAGTCCGAGCCTCGCCGGCGTGCTCGCACGCATGGAGGAACTCGGCTTGATTCGGCGCAAGCGCTTCGACGGGGACCAACGCCGGGTGCAGGTGTCGCTGACGGCCAAGAGCCGCGCACTCGCCGCGCGCATGGCGCCCGAGATCGATGCGGCGTACGAGCGCATCGAATCCCTGCTCGGGCCGAAGTTCTGCGCGGATTTCTACCGTGCTCTCGACGAGGTCATGGCCGTGCTCGACGACGGCGCGCCGCCGCCGTAGACCCGCCGCACGGCGCGGCGCTATGCTGCGCGCGGGGGGGGGGGGGGATGCAGGCATGCCGAACGTTCGCGATCTCGCGGTCGCTTTGTTGATAGGCTGGGTCCTGATCGACGGCGTCGTCGTGTTCCGCCACAAGACCGGCGCGGCGGAGAACCGCGACCGCCACTCCATGAAGTTCATCATGTTCGCGTCGCCGTCGATGTGGCTGATCGCGCTGCTCGCGGCCTACGGTAAGTTCGGCGGTCTCGGAGCGATGCACGCACCCGCGCTGCAGGTCGCGGGACTTTGCGTGATGGCGATCGGCATCGGCGTACGTAGCGCGGCGATCGTGCAGCTCGGCCGGTTCCATACGCCGAACGTCGCGGTGCGCGCCGATCACGCGCTGCGCGAGGACGGGCTCTACCGCCTCGTGCGCCATCCGAGCTACCTCGGCGCCTTGATCGCCTTCGCGGGCTTCGGCCTCGCACTCGGCAACTGGCTCGCCTTCGTGATCATCGCGCTCGCCGCACCATGCATTTACCTGGTGCGGATCCGCGAGGAAGAAGCCGCGCTCGCCGCCGCGTTCGGCGAAGCGTACGCGGCCTACCGCCGGCGCACGAAACGCCTGGTTCCCTGGCTCTATTGACCCCGCGCGGCGTCAAATGTCGAGATTCGACACCTGCAGCGCGTTCTTCTCGATGAACTCGCGCCGCGGCTCGACCGCATCCCCCATCAGCGTCGTGAAGATGTCGTCGGCGGCGACCGCGTCCTCGATGCGCACTTGCATGAGCCGCCGTGTCTCGGGGTTGATCGTCGTGTCCCACAGCTGATCCGCGTTCATCTCGCCCAAGCCCTTGTAGCGCTGAATGGTCTGGCCCTTCTTCGCCTGGTCGAAGAGCCAGGTCATCGCGGCTTTGAAGCTCGGGATCTCCTGGCGCTGGTCGCCGCGCGCGATGTACGCGCCCGCGCCCATCAGATCGCTCAAGGTTTGCGCGAGATCGGCGATGCGGCGATATTCGGCGGAATCGAAGAATTCGCGCGGGATGTGTTTCTCCGTGACCAAACCGTGTTCCATGCGCTGCAGGTTGATGCGGTTGCCGCCGCCAGCCGCGGACTCGACGAGCACGCGGTAGCGCCGCGACACGTCGTCGCGCGCGTTCAGCCGTTGCTCGAGCTCGCGCGCCCAGGTACCCAGCGCCTCGGCGCGGTCGAACGCGTCGGTCGTCATTTGCGGCAGGTACAATAGCTGGTCGAGGAAGCGCTCGTCGTAGCGCCGCGCCCAGCGGCGAACGATCGCCTGGACCTCGACGTACTTGCGCGCGAGCGATTCGAGGCCGGGTCCCGACAACGGCGGCGCAGCGGCATTGACGTAGAGCGCGGCGCCCTCGACCGCGGAGTTCAACAGCAATGCGTTCAGCTCGAGATCGTCTTTGACATAATGTTCCTGCTTGCCCTTCTTCACCTTGTAGAGCGGCGGCTGCGCGATATAGATGTGCCCGCGCTCGATCAGGACCGGCATCTGCCGGTAGAAGAACGTCAATAGCAGCGTGCGGATATGCGATCCGTCGACGTCCGCGTCCGTCATGATGATGATGCGGTGATAACGCAGCTTGTCGACGTCGAAATCATCGCGGCCTATGCCGCAGCCCAAGGCCGTGATCAACGTCCCGACCTCCGCGGACGACAGCATCTTGTCGAAGCGCGCCTTCTCGACATTGAGGATCTTGCCCTTCAGCGGCAGGATCGCCTGCGTGCGGCGGTCGCGGCCCTGCTTCGCGGAGCCGCCGGCCGAGTCGCCCTCGACCAGGAACAATTCCGACAGCGCCGGATCCTTCTCCTGGCAGTCCGCCAATTTTCCGGGCAGACCGGCGATGTCGAGCGCGCCCTTGCGGCGCGTCATTTCGCGCGCCTTGCGCGCGGCCTCGCGCGCATAGGCCGCTTCGAGGATCTTGTTGACGATCGCGCGTGCTTCTTGCGGATGTTCGAGCAGGAACTCCTCGAGCTTCGCGGCGACCACCGACTCGACGACGCCTTTGACTTCCGAGGAGACGAGCTTGTCCTTCGTCTGCGAGGAAAATTTCGGATCCGGCAGCTTGACCGACAAGATCGCCGTCAATCCTTCACGCGAATCGTCGCCGGTCGTCGCGATTTTTTCCTTTTTCGCCGCGAGTTCCTTCTCGATGTAATTATTCAGGGTGCGTGTGAGCGCGGCACGATAGCCGGCGAGATGGGTGCCGCCATCCTTTTGCGGGATGTTGTTCGTATAGCAGTACATGCTCTCCTGATACGAATCGTTCCATTGCATGGCGACTTCCACCTGGACCGACCCGTCGCGCGTTTGGAACCAGAGGACCGAGTCGTGAATCGGCGTCTTGCTGCGGTTCAAATGCTGGACGAAAGCCTTGAGGCCGCCTTCGAACTGGAAAACTTCGCTCTTCTCGTCGCGCTCATCCACCAACTCGATGCGCACGCCGGAGTTCAGGAACGAGAGTTCGCGCAAGCGCTTCGCCAGAGTTTCATAATTGAAACTGATGTTGGTGAAAATCTGTGCGCTCGGCTTGAAGCGCAGCGTCGTGCCGCGTTCGCTGGTGTCGGCGATCGCCGCAAGCGGCGCGACCGGTTCGCCCAAGCGATATTCCTGGCGATGCACCTTGCCATCGCGCCGAACCGTGAGTTCGAGGAAATCCGACAGCGCATTGACGACCGATACGCCGACGCCATGCAGGCCGCCCGACACCTTGTATGAGGTATCGTCGAATTTACCGCCCGAGTGCAGCACGGTCATGATGACTTCGGCTGCGGATCGGCCCTCCTCGCTATGGATATCGACCGGAATTCCGCGGCCGTTGTCGGAGACGGTCACCGATTCGTCGGCATGAATGGTCACGACGACGCGGTCGCAATACCCCGCCAGTGCCTCGTCGATCGCGTTATCGACCACCTCGAACACCATATGGTGCAGGCCGCTGCCGTCGTCGGTGTCGCCGATGTACATGCCGGGCCGTTTACGCACGGCATCCAGGCCCTTTAAGACCTTGATTTTACTGGAATCGTAAACGTCTTGATCCGCCATAAGAGTTCCTGCGATGAGACGCCGCATTCTAGCAGTTTCCGCTGTCGGGAAGGAAACTCGCCATCGATGAAATAGACGCGGAATCAAGAGCTTGCGCGCAAGGAGCGGCTGATTGTCGCGACGGCTTGGTTCCACGTGGAACATCCGCTTCGATGGCCAACCGCGGAGCTGGCAACCGCGCTAGAGCGGCTTCACCCTGCCCTGGTCGACCTGAATATGCGCGCCCGGGACGCCAAACGCCGCAAACCCGGGATTCAGGGTGGTCACGATCAGCGGCGTACTCTGCGCCGCCACCTCGCCGATCAGCGCCATCAGCCGCTGGTCATCGAGCTCGGCGGCCGGGTCGTCGAGCAGCAAGCTCGGTCGGATCGTCGCCGATGCCGGGAACAACTGGATTTGAGCGATCAGCAACGCGGCCGCGAGCAGTTTTTGCTGGCCGCGCGAGACATGGTCGCGCGCCGGCACCCCGTCCAGCCGAACTGCAAGCTCCGCTCGGTGCGGGCCCACCTGCGTCGAAGCGCGTTGCTGGTCGAGCGCCCAGGCGCGCGCCAGCGCCTCCTCGAACGACAGATCCTGCGCCCAGCCAGGCCGATAGCTCAAAGATAGGTCCCTGCCGAGCAGTCTTCGGCAAATGGCCGTCGCGACCACCGCGAGGACCTCGACATAGCGGGAGCGGGCGCCCGAGATTTCGAGGCCGTAGCGGATCAGATCATGGTTCCAGGCGGCGGTCTGGTCACGGGATTGCCCGGTTCGCAAGCTGGCGTTTCGCTGCTGCAAGACCTGGCGGTAGCGCTGCCATTGACCGACGAATGATGGTTCCACGTGGAACACACCCCAATCGAGATAGCGCCGTCGGCGCGTTGGTCCCTCTTCGATCAGCTTATGGACCTCGGGATCGATAATCTGAACCGGAAACTCGAGCGCGAGCTCAGCCAGTGAAGCGGCGTCGTGGCCCCCGACCCGCGCCTGAATCCCGCCGCGACTGCCCTCGACCCCGATGCCGACAGCCCGTTCGCCCTGAGCGAGCTCGCCGAAGACGATGAACCGCGTCGCGCCAAAACGGATCAGGTGCTCAAGTCGCCGCGTGCGAAATGAACGTCCCCGCCCCAGCAGGTATATCGCTTCCAGGAGGCTGGTCTTACCGGACCCATTCGGCCCGCTGATCAGCGTGAAGCGCGGGTCCAGCTCGAACGCGGCCGCCTGCAAGCAGCGGAAATCCGTTACCTGCAGGCGCCGCAGCGCCATGCTGCGTCCTCAGAGCCTCATCGGCATGACGACATAGCGCGAGGACGCGTTACCCGGCGACCGGATCAGGCAACTACTATTGCTGTCCGTAAGACCGAGCTCCACCTCGACGCCGTCGACTGCCGACAATGCGTCCAGCAGGTAATTCACGTTGAAGCCGACCTCGAGATCGATGCCGTCATAGCTGACCTCAATTTCCTCTTCGGCCTCTTCCTGTTCCGGGTTATGCGCCTGCACGGTAATCGCATTCTTCTTGACCGTGATGCGAATGCCGCGATATTTCTCGTTCGACAAAATGGCGGTGCGCTGCAATGCCTGGCGCAACGCGTCCCGATTGCCCTTGATTGCGGCCGCCGGCGCGGCCGGTATGACGCGCGAATATTCCGGGAATTTGCCGTCAATTAACTTCGAAGTGAAGCGAACGTCGCCTATCTGGGCGCGAACATGATTCGTTCCGATCGCCAACTCACAGTTGCCCTCACCGCTGACGATGCGCTGCAATTCCATGACGCCTTTGCGCGGGATGATCACTTGCTGCGATACCTTCGCTTTCTGCGCGAGCGTCGCCTCCGATAGCGCGAGCCGGTGCCCGTCGGTCGCTACGCCGCGTAGCACGGTGCCGTCGATTTCCAGCAGCATGCCGTTCAGGTAATAACGCACGTCCTGCTGCGCCATCGAAAAATGCGTCTTCTCCAGCAAGCGCGCGAGCTGCGCGCGCTCGATCTGCACGCTCTGCTGCGCATGGATGTCGTCGATGACCGGAAATTCCGCAGCCGGCAAGGTCGACAGGCTGAAGCGGCTGCGCCCCGCCTTGATCACGATCTTTTCGCCTTCAATCGCGATCGATACGTTCGCCTTCTCCGGCAGCGCGCGCAAAATATCCAGGAATTTCCTGCCGGGCACCGTGATGTCGCCGGCTTCCTGAACGTTTACGTCGGTCGCCGCGACGAGCTCCACTTCCAAATCCGTCGCCGTGATCGAAAGACGCCCGTCGCGTACCGCGAGAAGGACGTTGGCCAGCACGGGCATCGTCTGGCGTCGCTCGACGACACCGATCACCGCCTGCAATGGGGCCAACAACTTCTCTCGCTCTGCCGTCAGTTTCATGCGTATACCTGCGTGTCCGTTCTTAAGATCTAATTCTTAAAGAGTATTATTACTATGATTATGAGCGCCGCCCGATCGCGGGGATAAGCCATTAATCCCTTTTAAAATCAATTTCTTATTGACAGTCAAACCGCGCTCTTCGCTTGTTCGGGGGATGTCCGCAATCTGTCAGCGAACTGTGCATAACTTGGTCCACAAATTCATCCACAGCTTTTGCACCCTCATCCTGCCAGGGTTCTCAACAGGTTCATATAATCTTCGCCGATCCGCCGTTCGGTCTCACGTAATTCCTTGATGCGACGGCAGGCATGCATGACCGTCGTGTGATCGCGTCCGCCGAACGCATCGCCGATCTCCGGCAGACTATGATTCGTCAATTCTTTCGCCAAGGCCATCGCGACCTGGCGTGGGCGAGCGATCGAGCGGCTGCGCCGCTTCGACAGCAAATCCGCGATCCGAATTTTGTAGTACTCGGCGACCGTTTTCTGGATGTTCTCGACGGTCACCAGCTTCTCTTGCAGCGCGAGGAGGTCGCGCAACGCGTCCTTCGCAAACTCCAGCGTGATCGGCCGTCCCGTGAAATGAGAGGTGGCGACGACGCGGCGCAGCGCGCCTTCGAGCTCGCGCACGTTCGAGCGGATCCGCTTCGCGATGAAGAACGCAACTTCCTCGGGTAGATCCACCTGCGAAATCGCCGCCTTGCTCATCAGAATCGCGACGCAGGTTTCGAGTTCCGGCGGCTCGATGGCGACCGTGAGGCCCCAGCCGAAGCGCGACTTGAGGCGCTCTTCCAGACCGTCGACTTCCTTCGGATATCGATCGCAGGTCAGAATCACCTGTTGCTGGCCCTCGAGCAGCGCGTTGAAGGTATGGAAAAACTCCTCCTGGGAGCGCTCCTTGCCGGCGAAAAACTGGATATCGTCGATCAACAGCGCATCCAGGCGTGCGATAGGCTGTCTTGAACTCGTTGATCGTGTTGTGCTGCAGCGCCTTGACCATATCGCCGACGAACCGCTCGCTATGCACATAGGCGAGGCGCGCGTCGGCCTGCCGTTCCTTGATCTTGTTCGCGACCGCATGCATGAGATGGGTCTTGCCGAGACCGACGCCGCCGTAGATGAACAGCGGGTTATACGCCTTGCCGGGGTTCCCCGCGACCTGGATCGCCGCGGCCTTCGCGAGCTGATTGCTCTTGCCCTCGACGAAATTATCGAACGTGAACTCGGGGTTGATGCGGCTGCCGAGCACGAGCGGCGCGCGCCGGGCGCTCTTCCCGGCGGCCTTGTCGTTCGCTGCCGCGACGTGCGTGATGCTCGTCGGGATGCCGCCCGCGCGCGTGCCGACGTCCAGCACGACCTCCGGGACGGCGCCTTCGGCGAGCGCCCGGATCAGCTCGCGGATCCGCGGCAGCGAGTTTTGGCCGAGCCAATCGACGACATAGCGGTTCGGCGCGAGCAGGCGTAGCTGCCCGTCGCGCTCGATCGACTGCAGCGGCCGTACCCAGGTGTTGAATTGCTGCTCGGGGAGCTCGCTCTCGAGGACGCGCAGACAGCGATTCCATAGCGACTCTGACAAGAGCGCTCTCTCCCTAGGCTAAACCGGACAATGGGGCAATTCGCAGAAAGGGCGTGAAGTCTAGCTCCAACCGGCCGATGCGTCTATTGACACCGTAGGGCCCGCTCATTACCCTTGCCGTCTTTCGCGAATGCCCCGGGGCTATTGCGTAACCCTTTCTATCTGCGGTCTTTCTCGCTATGAAACGTACATTCAATCCCAGTAATTTGCACCGCGCCCGCACGCACGGCTTTCGCGCCCGCATGGCGAGCAAGGGCGGCCGACTCGTCCTCTCGCGGCGCCGCGCCAAGGGCCGCAAGCGGCTCTGCCCGTAAGCCTCGACCCGCAGGGCACGCAGACGGCGACTGCGCGCACGTTCCCGCCGAGCAAACGCCTGCACTTGCCGGCGGAGTTTCGCGAGGTGCGGCAACGCGGCCGGCGCATCTCCGACGCATTTTTCAGCTTGTCCGTGCTCGCGAACCGCGAGCCCCATGCGCGTTTAGGTCTCGCGATATCGACCCGCACTATCGGCAACGCGGTCGCGCGCAATAAAATAAAGCGCATCACCCGAGAGTCTTTTCGTTTGAACCAAACCGCGCTTCCATCGGTCGATGTCACGGTCGTCGCGCGCGACGCGGCGCGACACGCGAACCCTGCGGACCTGCGCGACAGCCTCGACAAGCATTGGCAAACGATAGCAAAGAAAAAGTGGTAGCCGCATGCGCCAAATCCTGATGTGGATCATCCGCGGCTACCAGCTCGCGATCAGCCCGCTCTTGGGCCCGCGCTGCCGCTTCTATCCCAGCTGTTCCTGTTACGCGCACACGGCGATCGAGATCCACGGTCCGATCAAGGGATTGATGCTCGCCGTATGGCGCATCTTGCGCTGTCACCCATTCAACCCGGGCGGCTACGACCCGGTGCCCGAAAAGAGACCGACTCATGCCTAATTTGCGAATCACGCTCTGGGTGGCGCTCGCCGCGATGCTGTATCTCAATTACGGCGCGTGGATGAAGGACTACGGCGCCGCGCCGGAAACGACCGCGTCCGCTCCGGCCGCGCCGCGGCCGCCGACGCAGAATGCACCGAGCTTTGCGGACACCGTGCCGCAAGCCGCGCCGCCGCCGGCCGCCGCACCCGTGGTTGGGACCGCGACCACGCCGACGACCGCCGCGCCGCCCGAGACGCCCGCGCGCACCGCGGCCCCTGCGCCGGCCGCGCAACGGCTCGAGGTGAAGACCGACGTATTCGACATCCGGATCAATCTCAAGGGCGGTGAACTCGATCAGGCGGATCTGACCGAGTACCCCTTGCACAAGGATCAGCCGAACATCCCGGTCAGGCTCCTGAACCGCGACAGCGAACGAGAAGCTGTACTTGATCCAGACGGGCCTCGCCGGCGAAGGCGCGGAGCGTCGTGCCGAACCATCTCGCGATCTGGTCCGCGGCGAAGAATTCCTTCGCTCTGCCGGCGGGCGCGAACGAACTGCAGCGTGCCCCTCACCTGGACCGACGGCGAGGGGCTCACCGTCACCAAGACCTTCGTGTTCACGCGCGGCAGCTACGCGATCGACGTGCGCTACGACATCGACAACAAGAGCGCCGCGCCGCGCACGCTCGCGACCTACGCGCAAATCCTGCGCGCATTGGGAAATCGTCAAGCGCTCCTATTTCCAGGTCGTCGACGTATTCGTTCATGGGCCCGGCGATCTTCGACGGCGAGAAATACCGCGACCTGAAACTCGACAACCAGGACGACCGCAAATTCTCGCAGACGATCACGAACGGCTGGCTCGCCGCGCTCCAGCACCATTTCGTGTCCGCGATCGTGCCGCACCGCGGGCGAGCCGTTCGCTTATCAGCTCCTGGTCCACGACCACGAATTCCTGTTGCGCGCCACCGGTCCCATGACGACCGTGCGCCGCGGGCGCGACGGCCGCGTTCCACGAGAAGCGTGTTCGTCGGTCCGAAGCTCCAGGCGCAGCTCGCGGCGACGGGACCCGAAGCTGCACGCTGCGCCGTCGACTACGGCAAGCTGACCGTCATCGCCGAGCCGCTTGTTCAGGCTGCTCGAACTGGGTACACGGCATCATCGGCAACTGGGGCTGGTCGATCATCCTCGTCACGGTCGCTGCTCAAGCTGACTGTTCTATCCGCTGTGCCAGGCGAGCGGCACGCTCGATGGCGAAGATGACGCACCGTCGGGCCGCGCATGAAGCAGATCCAGGAGACCTACAAGGACGATCGCGAGAAGCTCGGCCGCGCGATGATGGAGTCTGTACAAGAAGGAGAAGGTCAACCCGCTCGCCGGCTGCCTGCCGATGCTGATGCAGATCCCGTTCTTCATCGCGTTCTACTGGGTGCTGCTCGAGAGCGTGGAAATGCGCCAGGCGCCGTTCATGCGTGGATCAACGACCTGTCGGTCGCGCGACCCGTATTTCATCCTGCCGCTCATCATGGGCGGCGCGATGTTCGCTGCAGTTCAAGCTGAACCCGACGCCGCCCGACCCGATGCAGGCGAAGATCATGCAATGATCATGCCGCTCGTGATGTCGGCGACGATCGCGTTGTTCCCGTCGGGCCTGGTGCTCTATTGGTTCACGAACACCATGCTGTCGATCCTGCAGCAATGGCACATCAACCAACTCGTCCAGGGCGGAAACAACAAGCCGCGCTCGTGACCCGCGGCTCTTAGAACGCGATGACAGCGACCGATACCATCGTCGCGATCGCAAGCCCGCCGGGACGCGGCGCCGTCGGGATCGTGCGGGTCTCGGGTCCGGACGTGCCGCGGATCGCCGCGGCCGTGCTCGGCGAACTGCCCGCGCCGCGGCGCGCCGTGCTCGCGGCGTTTCGCGACGCTGCCGCGCAGAGTCTCGATCGACGGTCTCGCGCTCTATTTCCCGGCGCCGCATTCGTTCACCGGCGAGGACGTGCTCGAACTTCAGGGCCACGGCGGCGCGGTCGTTCTCGATGCGCTGCGTGCGCGCGCCTGCTCGAGCTTGGCTGCCGCGGCGCCGCGCCCGGGGAATTCAGCCAGCGCGCCTATCTCAACGACAAGATCGACCTCGCGCAGGCCGAGGCGGTCGCCGACTTGATCGATGCCGGCTCGCGTCGCCGCCGCGCGCGCCGCGGTGCGCTCGCTGCAAGGCGAGTTCTCGGCGCGCATCCACGCGCTCCAGTCCGAACTGACCGAGCTGCGCGTCCACGTCGAGGCCGCGATCGATTTCCCCGACGAAGAGATCGCGTTCATCGAGGATCGCGAGACCGCCAAGCGGCTCGCGCATCTGCTCGCGACCTTCGATTCCCTGCAAGCGGCCGCGCAGCGCGGCACGCGCCTGGTCGAAGGCCTGACGGTCGTGATCGCGGGCAAGCCGAACGCCGGCAAGTCGAGCCTGCTCAATCGTCTGGCCGGTGACGCGGTCGCGATCGTCACCGACATCCCCGGCACGACGCGCGACCTGCTGCGCCACCAAGTCCTCGAGCGACGGCATACCGCTGCACCTGGTCGACACCGCCGGCCTGCGCACCGCGGCCGACGCGGTCGAAGCCGAAGGCATGCGCCGCGCGCGTGCCGCGATGGCGCATGCCGATCGCGTGCTCTTTCTCGTCGATGCCGCGGCGCCGGAGCCGACGGATATCGAGGCCTTGGCCGAACAGATCGCGCGGCTCGCGCCGGGCGTGCCCTTCACGCTCGTGTTCAACAAGATCGATCTCGCGGGGCGCGGGCGAAGCCGGAGCTCGATGCGCGTCCGCCGCGCATTTATTTGAGCGCGAAAACCGGCGCGGGTGTCGATCTGCTGCGAGCGCATTTACGCGCGTGCGCCGGCGATTTTTCGGTCGATGCCGGCGGCTTCAGCGCGCGCCGGCGGCATCTCGATGCGCTCGGGCGTGCGCGTGCGCAACTCGATCAAGCCGAGGCGGCGTTGCGCGCGACCGGCGCGGCGGAACTCGTCGCCGAGGACCTGCGCTTGGCGCAGCGGGCCCTCGGCGAGATCACCGGAGAATTCTCGAGCGAGGATCTCCTGGGTGAGATCTTCGGTAGCTTTTGCATCGGCAAGTAATGCGCCGCGGACCCGGGAGAGGGGTCTAAAGGGTCGGCGGCGAGCCTCAGCGCCGGCGGCGCGTCAGTGCGAGCTGAGGCCGTCGCGGTGCGAGTCGAAGTCGGAAAGGTAGTCCGAATCGCTGGATTTCGCGAGCCTCGCGGAGACGAGCAGCGCGATGAGGACGGCGATAGTCGCGATTCCGGTCTCGAGCGGGAATCTCCAGAACAGCCATAACATCGTGATGGCCGATGCCGATAACATCGTCAACACGAAGACGATATTGGCGCGTACATATACCGAATTTTTCATGCCCCCCCCCGGGAAAAAGCGTCGACTGCGACACATTTTTTTCAATATGGGTGTGTTATAGCAGCGCGGGGGTGTTCTGCCTATACCCTAATATGCTGAATCCGGCATTGCGGGTTTGCCCTAAACCGCCCGTCGGCCGGCTCGGGGTTCAGCCGAGAATCGTTTCGCGCCGCCAGTGCCGGGCCGTCAGCACGAAAAGCCCGATGGCGAGAATCAGCGAGGAACTCGCCGAAATCAGCACGTCGGTCGCGGCGACGGGCTCGCCCTTGAGCAAGCTGGTCATCAACAGGTGCTGGCTCAAGGACGGAATCGGCATCAAGGAAGTCTTTGTTTTCAAAGAATAAATACTCGCGAACGCGATGGGTAGCGTCGGTACGAGCAGCACCGCCGCCAAATAGGTCTGTGCCTCGCGATAGCTCTTCGTGAACGAGGCGACGAAGGTCATCAGCGCCGCGCCCAGAGGAATGAACGGCATGCAAATCGCGAAAAAGGCGAGCGCGGTGGTAAAGCCGAAATCGCTGCTCAATCCCAAGCGGTCGAGCGGCAGCCAGCGCGACACGGTCACGAACGCGAGCAAAGTGATCGCGAGTGAAATGGCCATGTAGGCGCAGGTCGCGAGGATCTTGCCGCCGACGAGCGCCGCGCGCGGCACGGGCAAGGTCAGGAGCGCCTCCAAGGACGCGCGCTCGCGTTCGCCGGCGGTCGCGTCGATCGCGAGATACAGGCCGCCCATCAGCAGTGCGAACAGCACGAAATAGGTCATGAGCCCGAGGACCGCGACCGCGCGTCCCGCGGGCGTCGCGACGTCGAGGTCGTTCACCGCGACCGGCACCGCGAGCAGGGGATCGACACCGCGAACCTGGAGCCGCAATTGCGCAATCGAGCTGCCGTACGCGGCGAGGATCGAGCCTGCGCGCGCGGCGATCTTGCGGGTCTCGGAATCCGAGCTGTCGGCGACCAGGTACAAAGGCGCGGGCTCGCCGGCCTCGAAGCGCGCCGGGTAGCTTGCCGGCACGAGCAGCACGACCGGTGCGAGGCCGCGGCGCACGATCGCGCGCGCACCGCTCGCGGACAGGTTCAATGGCCTCACCTTGACGCCGTGGGACCGCAGGAATTCGACGAGGTTCGGCGCGCGCTCGCCGCCCGACACCGCGAGCGTGAGAACCTGGTCGGCGCTCATGACGCTCTGGTCGACCATGCGCGAAACCATCAAGCCGAACAGCAGCGGCCCGAACAGCGGGCCGAAGACGAGCGCCGAAATGAGCGTCCGCCGATCTCGGAAATTCTCGAGGAACTCCTTCGCGAAAACCGTCCACGCGGCGCGCATCAGCCGCGCGCCCCGCCGCAGGCGTTGATGCGCACGAACGCTTCCTCGAGCGTCGCGGCGCCGCTCTGCTCGCGGATCGCCGCCGGCGTGCCGTCCGCGCAGACGCGGCCGCCACCGATGATCACGATGCGGTCGCACAACGCCGCGACCTCCTGCATCACGTGCGAGGAGAACAAGATGCACTTGCCTTCGTCGCGCAGGCTCAGCGAGCAACGCGCGCAAATTGCGGATCGCCATCACGTCGAGCCCGTTCGTCGGCTCGTCGAGCACGAGATTGCCCGGCTCGTGCACGAGCGCGCGCGCGAGCGCGACCTTGACGCGCTGGCCCTGGGAAAAGCCCTTCGTCCGGCGGTCCAGAAAATCGCGCATGTCGAGCCGCGAGGCGAGCGCCTCGATCCTCGCTGACAGCGCTTCAGGCCCGATGCCCTGCAGCGGGCCGAAGTACGCGATGTTCTCGCGCGCCGTGAGGTTGCCGTAGAGCCCCGCCGCGTGCGGCAGCACGCCCAAGCGCGCGCGCGCGGCCGAGGTCTCGCCGCGGATGTCGATGCCGTCGATGCGCGCCTCGCCGCGATCCGGCGAAAGCACGCCGTAGAGCATTCTCAGGCAGGTCGACTTGCCGGCGCCGTTCGGGCCGAGCAGGCCGGTGATCTGGCCGTCGCGCGCGGCGAACGAAACGTCCCGCGCCGCATCGATCGCGCCGAAGCGCTTGCAGAGCCCGCGTGCCTCGATCATGGCGCGGGCCCCGTGGCGCGTACGAAGAACGGCGGCGGGCGATGCGACGCGAGGCAGGCCGTATCGATGCGCTCAGGCTCGCCTGCCGCGAGGAATTTCGCCATGAGACGCGGCATGCAGCTCGTCGCGAGCTGGCCGTGGCCTTCGCCGGCGAGCACCAACAGGCGATGGCGCGTGAGTCCCGCGGCGACCGCGCGCGCGCCCGCGGGCGGCGTCACCGGATCGTCCTCCCCCGCGAGCAGCAAGGTCGGTATGTCGCTGTGCAGCGGCGTGTGCAGATCCGCATCGACGGGGCCGCGCGGCCAGATCTTGCAGATCTCGTCGAGCGCATCGAGTTGATCCGTGCCTTGATAGGTCGCCGCGAGGCGCGCACGGTCGATCGCTTCCTTGCCGAAGAACGGCACGTCCTCGCTGCAAACGACGGTGTTCTGCATGCCGCTCGCGAGCTGATCGCCGATGCGCCGGCTCATCATGACCGCCTGCGCGGCGATCGGCGCCAAGCGCCCGTCCGCCGCCTGATGAATGAGCAGCGGCAGCAGCGCCGACTCGGCACTGCCGTAGGACAGGAACCGCAGGCTGGCGGCGAGCACGGTCCGCGAAAACGGCAGCGTCATGGCCAGGCCGCTCGATGGGTCGTCGAGCGTCACGGCGACGGTCCTCGGCCCGAATTCAGCGCGCAGCCGCGCAAGCTCACGCCCAAGCTCGGGGAACGCCTGCGCGCAGTCGCGCGTCTCCTCGCAGCGCGCGACGATCAGGTCGAGCGCGCGCTCGCCGTCGAGGGGCGTCGAAGGTCCGATCGGCCGCGTCGGATCGACGACGCCGTCGAGAATCGCCTCATGCACGGCCGCGGGGTAGCGGCGCATGTACTCGATCGCGACACGCGTGCCGTACGACGCGCCGTACAGATCGATGTCGCGATAGCCCATCGCCCGCCGTACGGCGTCGAGGTCCGACACCGCGACGCTCGTCGTGTAGAAGCGCACGCGCGGCCCGAATTTCCCGAGGCAGGCGCGCGTCGCGCGCCGCACCAGGGCGAGCGCGTCCGCGCCGCCGCCCCAGTCATCCGGATAATCGCACTGGAGCGGCGCCGAGGCGCCCGTGCCGCGCTGATCGACGAGCACGATGTCGTGAGTGCGGTGAATGTCCGCGAACGCGGGCGCCGCGCTCACGTACATATCGATCGCGCCCTGGCCGGGCCCGCCCGCGAGGATGAACAGCGGCGCTCCGCGGTTGCGGCGGTCGAGCGCCGCAATGACGGCCACTTTCAGGCCGATCTTCGCGCCGTGCGCAGCCGCCGGGTTCTCCGCGACCGCGAACGTCGCGCAGCGCGCCTCGACGAAGTTCAAGCGCAGCGGGTGCTCGAGCCGGCAAGCGGCGAAGTGCAAAGCGCCGCGCGCGCGCGCGGCCGTGGGCGCCGCGGCATTGAGCACCGCGGCCCACGCGCACAACACGGCCGCCGCGGACGCGCCACGTAGGAAATTTCCGATCATTGGCGCCTAGTGTAGCGATTCGCTGTCCAAGGCCCACCGCGACTTGGTAGATTTGCGGCCTGGTTCCTTTTCAAGTCCGAGTGCCCCATGACCGTGATTCGCGAAGACGATGTGATCGCAAGCGTGGCCGACGCCCTGCAATACATTTCCTATTACCACACACCGGACTTCATCCGCGCGATGGGCCGCGCCTACGAGATCGAGAAAAGCCCGGCGGCGCGCGATGCGATCGCGCAGATCCTGACGAATTCCCGGCTCTGTGCGCTCGGCCACAGGCCGATCTGCCAGGACACGGGCATCGTCGTCGTGTTCGTCAAGGTCGGCATGGACGTACGCTGGGACGCGCGCCGCGACCTCGAGGGGATGATCAACGAGGGCGTGCGGCGTGCGTACCTGGCGCCCGACAACAAGCTGCGCGCCTCGATCGTCGGCGATCCCGCGTTCGCACGCACGAATACGCGCGACAACACGCCGGCGGTCGTGCACACCGAGTTCGTGCCGGGCGACTGCGTCGAAATCACGGTCGCCGCGAAGGGTGGGGGCTCGGAGAACAAGTCGATGTTCGCGATGCTGAATCCGTCGGACAGCGTCGCGGACTGGGTGCTGGAGATGGTGCCGGAGATGGGCGCGGGATGGTGCCCGCCCGGCATGCTTGGGTTGGGCATCGGCGGCACCGCCGAGAAAGCGATGATCCTCGCGAAGAAGTCCTTGATGGAGCCGATCGATATCGCCGAGCTCGCGGCGCGCGGGCCGCGCTCGAAGATCGAGGAGCTGCGCCTCGAAATCTACCGGCGCGTGAACGAGCTCGGCATCGGCGCCCAGGGCCTCGGGGGCCTGACGACCGTGTTGGACGTGAAGATCCTCGACTATCCGACGCACGCCGCCTCGCTGCCCGTCGCGGTGATCCCGAACTGCGCCGCGACCCGGCATATCCATTTCACGCTCGATGGTTCAGGGCAAGCGCGGCTCGACGCTCCGGACCTCGATCTGTGGCCGCGGGTTGCGTGGGCCGCGGATGCGAGCGCGAAGCGCGTCTCGCTCGACGGCCTCACACGCGCCGACATCGCGGGTTGGAAGGCGGGCGACCGGCTCTTGCTCAGCGGCAAGTTGCTGACCGGGCGCGACGCCGCGCACAAGCGCATCTGTGCGCTGCTCGACGAGGGCAAGCCACTGCCCGAGGGCCTCGATTTCAACGGCCGCGTGATCTATTACGTCGGTCCGGTCGATCCCGTCGGCACAGGAGGTCGTGGGTCCCGCGGGTCCGACGACCGCGAACCGCATGGACCGTTTCACCGAGACCATGCTCGGCAAGGCCGGTCTGCTCGCGATGGTCGGCAAGGCGGAGCGCGGCCCGGAGGCGATCGAGGTGATCGCGAAGCACCAATCCGCCTATCTGATCGCGGTCGGCGGCGCCGCGTTTCTCGTCGCGAGCGCGATCCGTTCGAGCCGCGTGGTCGCGTTTCCCGAGCTCGGCATGGAGGCGGTCTACGAATTCGAGGTCCGGGACATGCCGGTGACGGTCGCGGTGACGAGCGACGGCGAGTCGGTGCACGAGGAGGGACCGAAGGCCTGGCGCGGGCAGTTCGCCGGCTTTCCGCTCGTCGTCGAATAGCCGCGGCGACCGCAGCGCATCAGGCGGGGCGCGGCCGTGCGTTTCTGGCGCTTTGCGCGGCGGGCGTTTAGAGTACGCGGCCGAGTTTGAGGTTCGCCTCGCGCGCCAAGGCCATGCGTTACAGCGAAGAATTCGACGTCATCGTGATCGGCGGCGGACACGCCGGCACCGAGGCTGCGCTCGCGGCCGCGCGCGCCGGCTGCCGCACGCTGCTGCTCACGCACAATGTCGAGACGCTCGGCCAGATGAGCTGCAATCCGGCGATCGGCGGCATCGGCAAGGGCCACTTGGTCAAGGAGATCGATGCGCTCGGCGGCGCGATGGCGCTCGCCGCGGACCAGGCCGGCATTCAATTCAGGACGCTCAACGCGAGCAAGGGACCGGCGGTGCGCGCGACGCGCGCGCAAGCCGACCGCAATCTCTACAAGCGCGCGATCCGCCGCCTGCTCGAGAACCAGGCGAATCTCGCGATCTTCCAGCAGGAGGCCGCCGATCTCGTGCTGAGCGGCGATCGTGTGAGCGCCTGCGTGACACAGAGCGGCATCGAGTTTCGCGCGCGCGCGATCGTGCTCACGGTCGGCACGTTCCTCGGCGGCAAGATTCACGTCGGCCTCGAGAGCCACGCGGGCGGGCGCGCTGGCGACCCGCCGTCGAACCGCCTCGCGGCGCGACTGCGCGAACTGAATTTGCGCGTCGGCCGCCTGAAGACCGGCACGCCGCCGCGCATCGACGGCCGCACGATCGATTTCGCCGCCTTGCCGGAGCAGCACGGCGACGACCCGCGGCCGGTGTTCTCGTACCTCGGCAGCCGCGATGCGCATCCCGCGCAGCTTCCCTGCCACATCACGGCGACGAACGAGCGCACGCACGAGATCATCCGCAACGCGAGCGCGCGCTCGCCGATGTTCACGGGGCTCATCGAAGGCCGGGGGCCGCGCTATTGCCCGTCCGTCGAGGACAAGGTCGCGCGCTACGCCGACAAGACCTCGCACCAGATCTTCGTCGAGCCCGAGGGCCTCGACACCCACGAAATCTATCCGAACGGCATCTCGACGAGCCTGCCGTTCGACGCGCAGGTGGAGTTCGTGCGCACGATCCGCGGCTTCGAGCAGGCGCATATCACGCGGCCTGGCTATGCGATCGAGTACGACTATTTCGATCCGCGCGACTTGAAATACAGCCTCGAGAGCAAGTTCATCGCCGGTCTGTTCTTCGCCGGCCAGATCAACGGCACGACCGGTTACGAGGAGGCCGCCGCGCAAGGCCTGCTCGCGGGCACGAACGCCGCCTTGCTCGCGACGGATCGCGAGCCGTGGTGGCCGGATCGCAGCGAGGCCTACCTCGGCGTGCTCGTCGACGATCTGGTCACGCGCGGCGCGCCGGAGCCTTACCGCATGTTCACGAGCCGCGCCGAATACCGCTTGTCGCTGCGCGAGGACAACGCGGACCTGCGCCTGACGGCGCGCGCACGAGCGCTTGGGCTCATCGACGATGCGCGCTGGGCGTTCTTCGAGCAGAAGCGCGACGCGGTCGCCGACGAGATCGCGCACTTGTCGGCGACGATCGTGCGCCCCGCCGACGTCGATGCCGTGCTCCAGGCGGAGAATCGGCGCGCCTCTGCAGCGCGAAGTGCACGCGATCGAACTGCTGCGCCGGCCGGAGCTCGCGTACGCGGACCTGGAAGCGCTGCCGGCGATCGCGGCGGGCGCGCGCAACCCGGCGTGGCGGGGCGATCCGCGGCTGTTGGAGCAGGTCAAGGCGCAAATCGACGTGCAGGCGAAATACGAAGGCTATTTGAAGCGCCAGCGCGACGAGATCGAGCGGCACCGGCGCCAGGAACGATTGCGCCTGCCGGCCGACATCGACTACGCGCTCGTCCGCGGCTTGTCGAACGAGGCGCGCCAGCGCCTTGCGGAAGTGCGTCCGGAGACGCTCGGCCAAGCCGCGCGCATTCCCGGCCTCACGCCCGCCGCCGTGTCCCTGCTGTTGGTGTACTTGAAGAAGCGTGATCGCGCGGCCTGAACCAGCTCGCGCCGGCATCCGATGCTGAACCGGCGCAAGGGAATCGGCGCGATGCTCGTCGTTGCGCTCGCGGCGGCGGCCCTGTACGCGGTGTGGCACCCGCCCGGCCCGGCGGCGGCCGATGAGCCGCGGGTCCTGCGCCGCGGCATCGGCGCGGAGCCGGAGAGCCTCGATCCGCAGCGCGCGCGCTCCGAGGCGGCGTTGACCGTGCTGCGCGATCTCGATGAAGGACTCACGGCGATCGGCGCCGACGGCAAGCCGCGACTCGCGGCGGCGGACCGCGTCGAGGTCTCGGCGGACGGCATGATCTACACGTTCCGCTTGCGCAGCAGGGCGCGCTGGTCGAACGGCGCGCCCGTCGTCGCGGCCGACTTCGTCACCGCCTGGCGGCGGCTCGTGGATCCGAAGACGGCCTCGCAGTACGCCGGATTGCTCGTCGCCGTGAAGAACGCGGCGGCGATCGAGCGCCGCACGGCGCCGCCCGCGGCTCTTGCGGTCAACGCGCCCGATGCCGCGACGCTCGTCGTCGAGCTCGACCGCCCGACGCCGGAGTTCCTCGCGATCGTTTCGCATCCGGCGACCTTTCCGCTCGACGCCGCGAGCCTCGCGGCGCACCCCCAAGGCTTCGCGAAGCCCGGCGTGATGGTCTCGAACGGCGCTTTCGTGCTCGCGAGCTGGCAGCTCGGCTCGCGCCTGGTCGCGAAGCGCAATCGCTTCTACTGGAACGACGCCGCGACGCATTTCGGCCGCGTCGAATATCTCACGACCAACGATCCGGCCGCGGAGCTGCGCGCGTATCGCGCGGGCGACCTCGACATCACGTCGACGATTCCGCCGGACGCCTATTCCTGGGTTGAGAAACACCTGCCGGGGCAGCTGCGCGTCGCGCCCGAGCTCGCGGTCTATTACCTCGGCTTCAACCTCACGCGTGCGCCATTTGCGAATAATCCTCAGCTGCGTTTGGCGTTGTCGATGGTCATCGACCGCCGCCGCCTGGTCGAGTCGGTCACCGGCGGCGGCGAGCGTCCGGCCTACACGTTCGTGCCCGACGGCATCGACGGCTATACGCCGCCGCTGCCCGCGTATGCGCATTGGCCGATGGCGGAGCGCATCGCGCGTGCGCGGCAACTCTTGCGCGCCGCGCATTCGGGGCAGGGGCCGCTCAAGGTGGAGCTGCGCTACAACACCGGCGAACTGCACGACCGGATCGCAGTCGCGGTGGCCGCGATGTGGAAGGACGCCCTCGGCGTCGAGACGACGTTGCACGCGGAGGAATTCAAGGCTCTATTGCAGGATATCAACCGCGCGGATGCCACCGAGGCGTTCCGCGCGAGCTGGGTCGGCGATTACGACGACGCCTACAGTTTCCTGCAGGTGCTGCAGACCGGGGTCGGCATCGACCCGCCGCGCTATTCGAACACCGCTCTACGATGACCTGTTGACGCGCGCCGGCGCCGAGCGCGACGCCGCGCGCCGCGCCGCGTTGCTCGAGCAGGCGGAAAAAGTGATGCTCGGCGATCAGCCGGTCGTGCCGCTCTATTTCTACGTGGCCAAGCATCTGGTCAGCCCGAAAGTGCGCGGCTGGCGCGAGAACGTGATGAACGTCGTCTACGACAAGGATCTCGCCAAGGTCCCTTGAGCCCCGCCGCTGGCATTTTCGCCTGCCACTCTTTAACATCAGGGGCCGAAATTGAACCCCCGCGGCTCGGAGAAGCAGATGCACCTTGGATCGATCGGCCGGTCATGGCTCGCAGCCATGGTCGTTTTGGGCGTGAGTTTTTCCCTTACGGCACATGCGGCCGGCGATGCAAAGCTCGGCCAAAAGAAGTTCTACACCTGTTATGGGTGTCACGGCATCGAGAATTACCGGAATGCGTATCCGGACTACCGCGTGCCCAAGCTGCGCCATCAACACGCGGCCTACATCGTCGCGGCTCTGCAGGAGTACAAGGCCGGTGACCGGCCGCACCTGACGATGCACGCGCAGGCGAGTTCCTTGAGCGCCCAGGACATGGAAGACATCGCGGCGTATCTGCAAGGCCCCGAGCCCATCGCGCCGAGCTCGACGATCGTCGGCAAGATTCCGCCGCAGGCGCAAGTCTGCGCGGCCTGCCACGGCGCGAACGGCCTCGGCGTCGCCGCGCCGCTCCTGCCGAAGCCGCCGATACTCGCGGGCCAGCACGAGGACTATCTCATCCAGGCGCTCGAGGCATACCGCAACGGCCGCCGCAAGAATCCGATCATGATGGGCATGGCGCGCTCGCTCGCGAGCGATGCGGACGTCAAGATCGTCGCCGCGTATTTCGCGAGCCAGCCGTCGCCGCTCGCGACCGCGACGATCGACAGCAAGTGAAGCCGATGCGCTGGAGGCGGCGCGGCCCGCCTCTAGCGCATGACGTCGCCGAGGAATTGCGCGAACGCGGCGTAGTACGCGTCGCGATCGCGCTTGCGCAGCAGCTCATGGCCCTCGTCGGTCGCGAGCAGGAGCCGCGCTTCGATGCGGTGGCTGCGCAGTAATCCGACGATCTCCCGGACCTCGCCGGCCGGCACGTGCGGATCGTTCATGCCCCCCGCGATCAGCATCGGCTTGGCGATTCTTTGCGCATACGTGATCGGCGACCCGCCGCCGACGGATGCGCCCATCTCCACGCCGCCGCGCAAGCGGTCGCCGAAGTTCGCGAGCGCGCCGAGCGTCAAGTACCCGCCGTAGGAGCGCCCCGAGACGACGACGCGTTTCGGATCCAGCTCCTTGCGCGTCTCGATCCAGATGATCAGCGCGCCGATGTCCTTGATGACGTCCTCGCGCCGCGCGACGTCGCCGAGCGACGCGTACTCCTTGCCGTAGCCCGAGGAGCCGCGCAAGTTCGGCGCGACGACCGCCACGTCGAGCTCGTTGACGAGGAATTGAATCCACGGATCGAAGCCCGGCCGAAATGCGGAATTCTGGTGCGTCGCGAATCGGATCAACACGGGATGCGGGCCCGGAGTCGCGGGCTCGAACAGGTAGACCGGGATTTCGCGCGGCTGCGCGCCGACGCGGTCGAACGTCGGGAAATGCATGAGCCGCGGAGCGACGAATTTCGCGAGGTCGACGGCCCCGTGCTCGCTATGCGTCCAGGCCTCGATGCGATTCGTTGCGAGGTCGAGCACGTAGGCGTCGCGTGGATGGTTCTGCGCGCCGAACGTGAATGCGAGACGTTTGCCGTCGAGGTCGAAATGCAGCGCATCGACCAACCCCGGCGACGGCAGCGGTGGCGCCAGTTTCTGGTGCGTGCGCAGATCGACCAATTCCAGCCGATCACTGCCGCCTTGGTCGCGCACGTACGCAAGATAATGGCCGTCTCTCGATAGCGCGAACTCCTCGACATCCCCGGCGCCTGCGCCGGAGACGTCCGCAAGCTGGCCGCTGAAGAAGTTCAGGAACGACAGCCGCTTGAACTCGGAGTCGCGATCGCTGATCAGGTAGACGCCCTGGCCGTCGCGCGAGAAACGCGCGTCGCCGATCGCGGCTTTCGGTCCGCCGGGCAGCAGCTCGCGGCGCTCGCCGGTGCCGAGATCGACGATTTCCAAGTGTTCATCCTGCGCGGCCGCGGTCTTGCGCACGAGGAGCCGGCGGTCGTCCGGCGACCAGTCGAGCGGCACCGAGAACGAGCCGTCCGCGGCGAGAACCACGTGCGCCGCGGCGCCGTCTTCGGCCGACACGACTTCGACGTCGCTGCCGCCGGCGCCGTTGCTTGTTGCTGAAAAAAGCGAGCTCGCGGCCGGAATTCGACCAAACGGCGCCGCCGTTCGCGGAGCCATCCGCGGTCAAGCGCTGCGCGGTCGGCGCGCCGACACGCTGGTAGTAGAGCTGGTATTGCTCGTTGCCGCCCGTGTCCTTGGCGAACACGTAACCGTCGTGCCACGGGTCGGGCGAGAAAGCCGCGCGCTCGACGGGGTCCGAAAAGAACGTCAGTTGACGGCGCTCGCCGCCGGCTCCGGTGACGAGGTGCAGCTGCGTCGAGTCGCCGAAGCGCGTCGCGATGAGCAGCTCGCCCTTCGGCGACCAGCCCAAGTCCGTCGCCCCGCGGGCGCCGAGGTAGGCCTGGAGCCTGTCCTCGAGCGAGCGCGGCGTAGGTGGAATCCCGTCGAATTTCAACGCCTCACCGGGCAAATGCGCCGATGGCGCGGGCGATGGCGGGCGGCGTGGCTGCGGCGCCTGCCGCGGCCGCGTTCAGCCCGAAGAATCAAGACACCGAGGCCAAGCGATCTAAAATTTTCGGTCTCATCGTTCCTATGTTCCCATGCCGCGAGGATAATGACCGCGTGATTCTCTCCGATCATCCGCCCGAATGTTACCGTCGCCGTTTGGCGGCGCGCTGAATGATCTCCGCTTTGGAACCCGTCGGCGAGGGCATCTATGCGATCGACACGCACTATGTGCGCGAAAAGCTCGATGCGAGCCATCTGATCGTCGATCAGGGCCGCGCCGCATTCGTCGATACCGGTACGGCGTTCGCGGCGCCTGCGCTCGCGGCGTCTCTCGGCGAGATCGGCCTCGACGCGGCGGCGGTCGATTACATCATCCTGACGCACGTGCACCTGGACCATGCCGGGGGCGTCGGGCGCCTCGCGGCGCTCCTGCCGCGCGCGCAGGTCATCGTGCATCCGCGCGGCGCGCCTCATGTGGTGGACCCAAGCAAGCTGATCGCGGCGACGCGCGCGATCTACGGCGCGAGCCGGTATGCGCAAATCTACGGCGAGATCAGCGGCCGTGCCGGCGGCGCGGGTCGTCGCCGTCGACGACGGCGACCGCATCGCGCTAGGGACGCGCACGCTCGAATTCCTGCACACGCCGGGCCACGCGCTGCATCACCTCTGCGTGGTCGATCGCGATACCCGCGAAGTCTTCAGCGGCGACACGTTCGGCGTGAGTTACCGGGACCTCGACACGGCCGCGGGCGCATTCATCGTCGCGACGACGACGCCGACGCAATTCGATCCGGCGCAGTTGCACGCCTCGGTCAACCGGCTGCTCGCGCTCGAGCCGCCGGCGATCTATCTCACGCATTACAGCCGCGTGCGCGACGTGGCGCGGCTCGGGCGCGAGCTGCACGCCGACATCGACGCGCATGTCGCGATCGCGGGGCGCGCGGCCTCGTCGCCCGACGGACGCGGGAATTGACCGAGCGGATTTCGACCATTGGTCGCGCCGCCTCGACGCGCACGGCTTTTCCGCGGACGCGCGCCGCCGGCATGAGGTGCTCGACACGGATGCGGCCTTGAACGCCGCGGGACTCGATGCATGGCTGTCGCGCACCCGTTCTTGAGCGATCAGGATGTCGCCGCGTGCGCCGCGGCCGACGCCGACCAGTCGGACGATGCGTACGAGGCCGCCTATCGGGACTTGATCGGCGCGCTCGCGCGCGCCTTGCGCGCGCTGCGGATCCCGCCTGCGCACGGCTCTTGGGTCCGGTCGTGCCCGGCGCGACCATGACCCAGGGCGCGCGCATCCCCGGCACGAGCTACGAGCTCGATCCGGTCGCGGCCGCGTTTTCCATCGGCACGATGATCGGCTGGGCGGGCACCAGCGATGCGGCGGACAATCTCGGCGCGATCCTTGCGGTCGGCGATTATCTCGCGCGCATGGCCCACAACGAGGGCGAGCGGCCGCCGACGGTGCGCGACCTGCTGCGCTCGATGATCCAGGCGCAGGCCGTGCAAGCGTGCGCCGGCGAGGATGCGCCCGCGAGCGCCGTGCGCGTCGCCTGCGCGGCCGCCGCCGCGCGGCTCCTGGGCGGCGACCCTGCGCAAATCGCCGCGGCGGTGGCGATGGCTCGGGTCGACGAAACCCCGCGCGCAGCGCCCGCGAGCGCCGCGCGATTCGGCGTCCTCGGCCGCGGCGCGGAGCCTTGGCGATGCGAACAGCCGCGGCGTGCGTCTTGCGCTGCTCGCGCTCGCAGCCGCGGACACGCCGCCGGCGACGGCCGCGCCGCGGCGCGAGCGGCGGTCGCGGTGCGCACCCGGTGTGCGCCGGCCGGCGGCAGGCCGCGGGCACTCGAGGAACTCGCGGCGAGCGCCGGCGCCCATTTCGGACCGCGGCAGGCCGCATTGATTTGCGAGCGCCTGGCGCACGAGGATCGGCTGCTGGCTACGCCCATCAACGAATTCGCCGCCTGGCTCGTCAAAAATGGATGAGCCGATGACCATGACGGAGGAGCGCGCGCTGCTCGCCGCCGGCGCCCGCGAATTGGGCGTACCGCTCGGCGAGGATCAGCTCGATGCGCTCATCCGGCTGCTCGATGAACTGGCCGCCGCGAACGCGCAATTCAATCTGACGGCGATCCGCGACCGGCCCGGCATGTTGCGCAAACACCTGCTCGACTCCTTGAGCGTGCAGCCCCACTTGCGCGCCGCGCGCATCGCCGACGTCGGCACGGGCGCGGGCTTCCCGGGATTGCCGCTCGCGGTCGCGAATCCCGCGCGGCATTTCGTGCTGATCGAAGCCACCGGCAAGAAGGCGCGATACGTCGAGCGCACGGCCGCGCGCATCGGCTGCGCGAACGTGGAAGTCGTGCATGCGCGCGCGGAGAACTATCATCCGCAGCCGCCGTTCGACACGGTGATCGCGCGTGCGCTGTCCTCGCTCGCCGAATTCATCGCCCATGCGGGCCATTTGTGCGCGCCGGACGGGCGCCTCCTGGCGATGAAAGGCAAGCGCCCGGACGCGGAAATCTCGGCTCTGCCGAAAACGTTCCGCGTGATCGCGGTGCATCGCCTGCACGTGCCGGGACTGGACGAGGAGCGCCATCTTGTGGAACTCTGTCGGGCCCGGCGCAGCTCGAGCGGACCATGAAGCGGGTCATCGCGATCGCAAATCAGAAAGGCGGAGTCGGCAAGACGACGACCGCCGTCAATCTCGCCGCGTCGCTCGCGGCGACGAAACGCCGCGTGCTGCTCATCGATCTGGATCCCCAGGGCAACGCGACCATGGGCTGCGGCGTCGACAAGCACACGCTCGCGCGCACGAGCTGCGACGTGCTGCTCGGCGATTGCACCGCGATGGAGGCGTTGATCGCGATCGAGGGCGCGGGCTTCATGCTCATGCCCGCGAACCAGGATCTGACCGCGGCGGAAGTGCGGCTCCTGACGATGATCGCGGGCCGGGAATTCAAGCTGCGCAATGCGCTGAAACCCATCCGCGAGAATTTCGACGTGATCCTGATCGACTGCCCGCCGTCCTTGAACATGCTCACGCTGAACGCGCTGGTCGCCGCCGACTCGGTCATGGTGCCGATGCAGTGCGAGTATTACGCGCTCGAAGGCTTGAGCGCGCTCGTGCAGACGATCGAGCAGATCCGCGCCAGCATCAACCCGGAACTGGAAATCGAGGGCCTGCTGCGCACGATGTTCGATCCGCGCAACAACCTCGCGAACGAGGTTTCGGCGCAGCTGATCGAGCATTTCGGCGACGAAGGTTTTTCGCACGATCATCCCGCGCAACGTGCGCTTGGCCGAGGCGCCGAGCTTCGGCAAGCCCGCGCTGCTGCACGACAAGGAGTCGCGCGGCGCGCTCGCCTATCTCGCGCTCGCCGGCGAAATGATTCGGCGCGACGAAGATTCGCGCGCACCCGTATAATCGCGGCCGATCGGTAGCCGCCAGTCACGAATTGGAATCCTACGATGTCCGGCAAAAAGCCGTCTTTGGGCCGCGGCCTAGCAGAACTGAGTCCGCTGCTCGCGAAGCGCGTCGCCAGCCCCACGCTTGATGCCGCGGCGCCGGTCGGCGACCGGCTCGCGAACTTGCCGCTCGATTTGCTGCAGCGAGGCAAATACCAGCCGCGCATCGACATGCGCACCGAGACCCTGAACGAGCTCGCCGAGTCGATCAAAGCCCAAGGGGTGGTGCAGCCGATCGTCGTGCGGCCGCTCGCGCGCCAGGATGCGGCGGAAACGCAGCGCTACGAGATCATCGCCGGCGAGCGCCGCTGGCGCGCCGCGCAAATCGCGGGCCTGGCCGAGATTCCGGCGATCGTGCGCGACGTGCCCGACGAGGCCGCGGTCGCGATGGCGCTGATCGAGAACATCCAGCGCGAGAACCTCAATCCGCTCGAGGAAGCGCGCGCGTTGACCCGGCTGATCGACGAATTCGGCCTGACGCATCAGAGCGCCGCGGACGCGGTCGGCCGCTCGCGCGCCGCGGTCAGCAATCTGCTGCGCTTGCTGGAGCTCGCCGACGAGGTCAAGGAGCTGCTCGAGCAGCGCCAGCTCGAGATGGGCCATGCGCGCGCGCTGCTCGCGTTGACGTTCGCGCCGGCAACAGATCGAGGTCGGCGGCCTCGTCGCCAAGAAATCCCTGTCGGTGCGCGAAACCGAGGCGCTCGTGCGCCGGCTCATGAATCCGCCGCCGGGGCCTGCCGCGGATGAAACGGCCAAAGTCGACCCCGATATCCGCCGTCTGGAGCTCGAACTGGCCGAAAAATTGGGTGCCAAGGTCTTGTTTCAGCACAGGTCGTCGGGCAAGGGCAAGCTCGTCGTCAATTACAACAGCCTGGACGAGCTCGAAGGAATCCTGGCCCATATCCAGTAGCGGGCGGCCCCCTTAAAAAACAAGGGCGATCATCGGCTTGTGACGGCGCCCAAGCCTCTCTATAATGCGCCGGCTTTTTAGTCCGCGACGGCCTGCCGAAGACAGGCTGGAATTTCGGCCGCCGTATGCCCCAAGAACTCGAGGCCCCTTCGCGATGAAGCGCTTCGCGGACAGCGGAAAACGGCTCGTGACGCGCGTTGTGCTCCTGCAGGCAGGCAGCGCGTGTGTCCTCGCGTCGGCTTACTTGGCGCTCGACGGCGCGCCGGCCGCCCGGTCCGCGCTGATCGGCGGGCTGATCGTCGCGATCGGCAGCGCGCTCTTCGGCTGGCGCATGTTCTTGCCGGGAATCGCCGCGGCCGCCACGTTGCGCCGCGCGATGTACGCCGGCGAGGCTTTGAAGTGGATGTGGACGATCGTCGCCGTGTGGGCGGCATTCGCGCATTGGCGCTTGCCGCCGCTGCCGCTGATCGTCGGCTTGATCGTCGCGCAATTTGGGTACTGGTTCGGCTTGATCGGAATGAAACGAGGGTGAAGGAATGACAGCGGCTGTGGGCGAGACCGGCGGCGGGATGACCGAGTACATCCAGCACCACCTGACCTACCTGACGGTGCAGCTGCGCCCGGGTGCGTTCTGGTCGCTGCACCTCGACACGGCGTTCTTCAGCCTGCTGTTCGCGCTCGCGTTCGTCGTCGCCTTCATCACCGTCGCGCGCCGCGCGACCAGCGGCGTGCCGGGGAAGCTGCAGTGCGCGATCGAGATGCTGATCGAGTTCGTCGACAAGATCGTCAAGGAGACCTTCGGCGGCAAGAGCCGCATGGTCGCGCCGGTGGCGATCACGATCTTCGTGCTCGTGTTCCTGATGAACTTCATGGACCTGCTGCCGGTGGACGCGCTGCCGGCGTTCGCAAAGGGCGTCGGCCTCGCGCATCTGCGCACGGTCGCGACCGCGGACATCAACACGACGCTCGGCATGGCGCTGTGCGTGTTCTTGCTGATCCAATGGGTCGGCATCACCGAGAAGGGCATCGTGACGTTCTTCGGCGAGTGGTTCACCGCCCCGTTCCACGCGCACGGCCTCATCGCCAAGATCCTGCTGGCGCCGGCGAACTTGCTGCTGCGCCTGATCGAGGAGGCGGTGCGGCCGCTGTCCCTGAGCCTGCGACTCTTCGGCAACATGTACGCGGGCGAGCTGATCTTCGTGCTGATCGCGGTGTTGACCCTCGGCTCGCGGCTTACGCACGCGTCGACCTACGCTTTCGGCGCGATCCAACTGCTCGCCGACTTCGGCTGGACCATCTTCCACATCCTGATCATCACGCTGCAAGCGTTCATTTTCGGCATGTTGACGATCGTCTACCTCAGCATGGCCGCGGAACGGCACTGATTTTTCGATCCCTTACTTTCATTCAGACCCTGGAGAGACCTCGATGCAGAACGTTATCCAAATCGCCCAAGTCATGAGCGCGACCGCGGTCGCCGTGGGCTTGCTGATCGGACTGGGCGCGCTCGGCACCGCGATCGGCTTCGCACTGCTCGGCGGCAAGTTCCTCGAGAGCTCCGCGCGCCAGCCGGAATTGACGCCGATGCTGCAAACCAAGATGTTCATCGTCGCCGGCCTGCTTGACGCGGTGCCGATCATCGGCGTCGCCATCGCGCTGCTGCTGATCTTCGCGAACCCGTTCCTCGCGAAGTTCGGCGTCTGATCGCGGACGCCGGCGGACCCAAGCACCCCTAAAGGGCCAGGCCCGACCCCAGGAGCTCCAAGCGGATGGATATAGCAGTAACTCTCGTCGTCCAGGGCGTCGCGTTCTTCGCGGTCGTCTGGCTGGTCATGCACTTCGGCTGGCCGAAGTTCATCGACGCGCTCGACGCCCGGCAGAAGAAGATCGCCGAAGGCCTCGCGGCGGCGAACAAAGGCCAGAAGGACCTCGACGACGCCAAGGTGCGCGCTCAGGAGATCATCCGCGAAGCGCGCGACAAGGCCGCGCAGATCGTCGACCAGGCGAGCAAGCGCGCGAACGAGATCGTCGAGGAGGCCAAGGCCGGCGCCCACGCGGAAGGCCAGCGGCTCGTCGCCCAGGCGCACGAGGAGATCGCGCTCGAAGTGACGCGCGCGCGCGAAGGCCTGCGCAAGCAGGTCGCGTCGCTCGCGGTGCGCGGCGCCTCGCAGCTGCTCCAGCGCGAGATCGACGCGAAGGCGCCACGGCCAGCTGCTCGACAAGCTGGAGCTGGAGATCGAGCGTGGCTGAGGCCGCAACGATCGCGCGCCCGTATGCGAAAGCCGCGTTCCAAGTCGCGCGCGACAGCCGCGAATTGGCCGCGTGGTCGCATGCGTTCAGGCTGGCGGCCGGCATGGTCGCCGATGCGCGCGTCGCCGGCGCCCTGACGAGTCCGAAGCTTTCCGACGAGAGCTTCGTGACGTTCTTCGAAGGCCTGGGCGGCGAAGCCGTGGACGCGCAATGGAAGAACTTCGTGCGCGCGCTGGCCGAGAACAAGCGGCTCGACGTGCTGCCCGACATCGCTTCCCAGTACGAGATCCTGCGCGCGGACTTCGAGAACGAAGTCGACGTGCAGGTGACCTCCGCGGTACCGCTCGGCGAGGATCATCTGGCGAAGCTGGCGGCGGCGCTGAAGCGCCGGTTGAAGCGCGAGGTGCGGATCAATGCGGTGCTCGACGCGTCGCTACTCGGCGGCGCGGTCATACGCGCGGGCGATTTGGTTATCGACGGTTCGCTCGCGGGCGGGCTGCAAAAGCTTGCGACCGAACTAGGCAGTTGAATTTAGGAAGGCGACATATGTCCATCAAGGCATCGGAAATCAGCGACCTGATCAAGGCGCGCATCGATCAGTTCAAGTCGGCCGCGGAAGCGAGCAACGTCGGCACCGTCGTCAGCGTGACGGACGGCATCGTGCGCATCCACGGGCTCGCGGACGCGCGCTACGGCGAAATGCTCGCCTTCTCCGGCGACACCTACGGCCTAGCGCTGAACCTCGAGCAGGATTCGGTCGGCGCGGTCGTACTCGGCGATTACAAGGGAATCGGCGAGGGCGACACGGTCAAGACGACGGGGCGCATCCTCGAAGTGCCGGTGGGTCCGGAAATGCTCGGCCGCGTCGTCGACGCGCTGGGGCAGCCGATCGACGGCAAGGGGCCGGTGAACGCGAAGGCCAAGGCGCCGCTGGAGCGCGTCGCACCGGGCGTCATCTTCCGCAAGAGCGTCACGCAGCCCGTGCAGACGGGATTGAAGGCGATCGACTCGATGGTGCCGATCGGCCGCGGCCAGCGCGAATTGATCATCGGCGACCGCCAGACCGGCAAGACCGCCGTGGCCGTCGACACGATCATCAACCAGAAGCACACCGGCGTGAAGTGCATCTACGTCGCGATCGGCCAGAAACAGAGCTCGATCGCGAACGTCGTCCGCAAGCTCGAAGAGCACGGCGCACTCGATCACACGATCATCGTCGCCGCATCCGCCTCGACGCCGGCCGCGATGCAGTACCTCGCGCCCGTACGCGGGCTGCGCGATGGGCGAATATTTCATGGACAACGGCGAGGACGCCCTGATCGTCTATGACGACTTGTCGAAACAGGCGGTCGCGTATCGCCAGATCTCGCTGCTGCTGCGCCGTCCGCCGGGCCGCGAAGCCTACCCGGGCGACGTCTTCTACCTGCATTCGCGCCTGCTCGAGCGCTCCGCGCGCGTCAACGAGGAATACGTCGAGAAGGCGACCGGCGGCCGCGTCAAGGGCAGGACGGGATCGCTCACCGGCCTGCCGATCATCGAAACCCAGGCGGGCGACGTCACGGCGTTCGTGCCGACGAACGTGATTTCGATCACCGACGGCCAGATCTTCCTGGAGTCGGACCTGTTCAACGCGGGCATCCGCCCGGCGATCAACGCCGGCATCTCCGTGTCGCGCGTCGGCGGCGCCGCGCAGACGAACATCATCAAGAAGCTCGGCGGCGGCATCCGCCTCTCCCTCGCGCAATACCGCGAGCTCGCGGCGTTCTCGCAGTTCGCCTCGGATCTCGACGAAGCGACGCGCCGGCAGCTCGAGCGCGGCCAGCGCGTGACCGAATTGATGAAACAGAAACAATACGCGCCGATGTCGGTCGCCGAGATGGCGCTGTCGCTGTTCGCCGCGAACAGCGGCTTCTTCGACAAGGTCGATCGCGCCAAGGTCGTCGCCGCGGAGGCTGCGCTGCAGTCGTTCGCGCGCACGAACTACGGGCCGCTCATGAAGAGCATCGTCGACAAGCCGGATTTGTCGAAGGACGTCGAGGCCGCGCTTAAGAAGTGCTGCGAAGAGTTCTTCGCGACGGTCTGACATGGCAGGCGCAAAAGAAATCCGCAGCAAGATCTCGAGTGTCAAGAACACTCAGAAGATCACCAAGGCGATGGAAATGGTCGCCGCGAGCAAGATGCGCAAGGCCCAGGACCGCATGCGCGCCGCCCGCCCGTTCGCGGAGAAGATCCGCAAGGCGATCGGCCACTTGCGCCACGCGAACCCGGACTACAAGCATCCGTACCTGATCGAGCGGGAGGTCAAGACGCTCGGACTCATCGTCATCAGCACCGATCGCGGCCTGTGCGGATCCCTGAACATCAACTTGTTCAAGGCGTCGATCGCGCTCTTGCGCCAGGCCGAGGCGAAGGGCATCAAGGTGCAGGTGTGCCCGATCGGCACGAAGGCCGTGCAGTTCTTCCGCCGGCTGAACGTCGAGATCGTCGCCTCGCGCGACGCACCTCGGCGACCGGCCGGAGGTGAATGCGCTGATCGGCACCGTGAAGGCGATGCTCGACAATTACGCCTCCGGCGCGATCGACCGGCTGGTGCTGGTCAACAGCGTGTTCGTCAACAGCATGAGCCAGACCCCCGTGGTCTCGCAGCTCCTGCCGGTCGAGGCGACCGGCGAGGGCGAATTGCAGGACCTGTGGGACTACATTTACGAGCCGAGCGCGGCCGAATTGTTGGATGGCCTGTTGATGCGCTACGTCGAGTCCCAGGTCTACCGCGGCGCGGTGGAGAACGTCGCCTGTGAAATGGCCGCGCGCATGGTCGCGATGAAGAGCGCGTCCGACAACGCCGGCAAGTTCATCGACGAACTGCAATTGATTTACAACAAGGCCCGTCAGGCCGCGATCACCAAGGAACTGTCCGAGATCGTCGGCGGGGCCGCAGCTGTTTAGAGGATTCAAGAATGTCCAGCGGAAAAATCGTGCAAATCATCGGAGCGGTCGTCGACGTGGAGTTCCCGCGAGACCAGATTCCCAAGGTTTACAACGCGCTCAAGCTCGATGACGTCGACCTCACGCTGGAAGTACAGCAGCAGCTCGGCGACGGCGTCGTGCGCACGATCGCGATGGGCCCGTCCGAAGGCTTGCGCCGCGGTTTGGGCGTGCGCGACACGGGCAAGCCGATCTCCGTGCCCGTCGGCTCCGGCGTCTTGGGCCGCATCATGGACGTGCTCGGCACGCCGCAGGACGAAGCGGGTCCCGTCACCGCGAAGGAATATTGGCCGATCCACCGCCCGGCGCCCGCGTACGACGAGCAAACCGGCGGCCAGGAACTCCTGGTCACGGGCATCAAGGTCATCGACTTGTTGATTCCGTTCGCGAAGGGCGGCAAGGTCGGCCTGTTCGGCGGCGCCGGCGTCGGCAAGACCGTCAACATGCTGGAACTCATCAACAACATCGCCAAGCAGCACTCGGGTTTGTCGGTGTTCGCGGGCGTCGGCGAACGCACGCGCGAAGGCAACGACTTCTATCACGAGATGAAGGACTCCGGCGTTCTCGACAAGGTCGCAATGGTCTACGGCCAGATGAACGAGCCGCCCGGCAATCGCCTGCGCGTTGCGCTCACCGGCCTCACGATGGCCGAATATTTCCGCGACGAAAAGCAGGCGAACGGCAAGGGCCGCGACGTCCTCATGTTCATCGACAACATCTACCGCTACACGCTCGCGGGCACCGAGGTGTCGGCGCTGCTCGGCCGCATGCCTTCGGCGGTCGGCTACCAGCCGACGCTCGCCGAGGAAATGGGCGTGCTGCAGGAGCGCATCACCTCGACCAAGACGGGCTCGATCACCTCCGTGCAGGCGGTGTACGTGCCCGCGGACGACTTGACCGATCCTTCGCCCGCGACGACGTTCGCGCACTTGGACGCGACCGTCGTGCTCTCGCGCCAGATCGCGGCGCTCGGCATCTACCCGGCGGTCGACCCGCTGGATTCGACCAGCCGCCAGCTCGACCCCCTGGTCGTCGGCGAGGAGCACTACAATACGGCGCGCGGCGTGCAGGCGATCCTGCAGCGCTACAAGGAATTGCAGGACATCATCGCGATCCTCGGCATGGACGAGCTTTCCGAAGAGGACAAGCTGTCGGTCTACCGCGCGCGCAAGATCCAGCGCTTCCTGTCGCAGCCGTTCAACGTCGCGAAGGTGTTCACCGGCCAGGACGGCAAGATCGTCCCGCTGAAGGACACGATCCGCGGCTTCAAGGCGATCATCGCCGGCGAGTACGACCACCTGCCGGAACAGGCGTTCTACATGGTCGGCGGCATCGAAGAGGCCGTCGAGAAAGCGAAGACGCTGCAGTAAGGCATCGAGAAGCAGTCCATGGCGAATACCATTCACGTCGATATCGTCAGCGCCGAAGGCCAGATCTTCGCGGGTGAGGCGAGCATGGTGTTCGCACCGGCCTCCGAGGGCGAGATCGGCATCGCACCGCGGCATGCGCCGCTGCTGACGATGCTCAAAGCCGGCGAAGTGCGGGTGCAGACCGAGGGCGCGGACGAACAGTCGTTCTTCATCGGCGGCGGCGCGCTCGAAGTGCAGCCGAACGCCGTGACCGTGCTCGCCGACACGGCGGTGCGCGCGAAGGATCTCGACGAGGCCGCGGCGCTCGAGGCGCGGCGGCGCGCGCAGGATGCGGTGCGCGAGAAGACCGACAAGATCGAACTCGCGGAAGCGCAGGCGGAACTGCTGCGCGCGATCGCGCAATTGCGGGCGATCGAGCGGCTGCGCAAGACAGCGCTGACGGGAGACCTTACGAAGCCGGCGGACCCCACCATGCAGCTATCCGTCGTCATACTCGCAGCGGGCCAGGGCCAGCGGATGAACTCCGACCTGCCCAAGGTCTTGCAGCCGCTCGCGGGCCGTCCGCTCCTCTCGCACGTGATCGACGCGGCGCAAAGCCTCGCGCCCGCAGAGAATCCACGTCGTCTACGGCCACGGCGGTTCCGCGGTCCGCGAGGTGCTCGCCGAGGCGCCCGTCGACTGGGTCCTGCAGGCCGAGCAGCTCGGCACCGGCCACGCGATGATGCAGGCGATGCCGCGCATCCCGAATGCCCATTGCGTCCTGGTGCTGTACGGCGATGTGCCGCTGATCCGCACCGAAACCTTGCGCGCGCTCGTCGACGCCGGCCGAGCGCGGCGATCTTGCGCTGCTGACCGCGAACGTCGCGGACGCGACGGGCTACGGGCGCATCGTCCGCAATCCATCCGGCCAGGTGAGCGCGATCGTCGAACACCGCGACGCGAACCCGCGAGCAACGCCGGATCCCCGAAATCAACACCGGCCTCATGGCGGCGCCGGCGGCGCGGCTGCGCGTCCTGGCTCGCGGGCCTTCGCAACGACAATGCGCAGCGCGAGTATTACCTCACGGACGTCGTCGCCGCGGCCGTCGCGGAAGGGCGCGGCGTCGACGCGGTGGTCGCCGCGAGCGCAGGCGAGGTCCTGGGCGTGAACGACAAATTGCAGCTCGCCGAAGCCGAGGCCATCTACCGCCGCGACCGCGCGCGCGAACTTGATGACGGCCGGCGCGACGCTCGCCGACCCCGCGCGCATCGACGTGCGCGGCCGCGGTCACCGTGGGGCGCGACGTGTTCATCGACGTGAACGCGGTGTTCGTCGGCACGGTCACGCTCGCGCGACCGGGTCACGATCGGCCCGAACTGCGTGCTGCGCGACGTCGCGATCGGGCCCGGCACGGTGGTTCACGGCCATTGCTTCCTCGAGGCGGCGACCATCGGCGCCGATTGCAGCATCGGGCCGTTCGCGCGCATGCGGCCGCACGCGACGCTGCACGACAACGTGCATGTCGGCAATTTCGTCGAGATCAAGAACAGCGAGCTCGGCGAGCGCACGAAGGCGAACCACCTGAGCTATGTCGGCGACACGCGCATCGGCAAGGACGTCAACGTCGGCGCGGGCACGATCACCTGCAATTACGACGGCGTCAACAAGTGGCCGACGACGATCGAGGATGGCGCTTTCATCGGCTCCGGCAGCATGCTGGTCGCGCCCGTGCGCATCGGCGCCAAAGCGACGATCGGCGCCGGCTCGACGATCGTCGGCAACGCGCCCGACGACAAGCTCACGCTGACGCGCGCGCGCCAGACGCACCGTCGAAGGCTGGACTCGTCCGACCAAAGCCGATGAGCAACAGCGCGCCGCGAGGATCGCGCTCGCAGGCGAAAAGCCGAAACCCTAAGACCCGGCGCCGCCTTGGCGTCGACGGCGGGCCGTCCGATCGGGCAAACTACCAGATCTCGTCAAGCTCGAGATCGAACGGAGCGAATTCATGTGCGGAATCGTCGGAGTGGTGGCTGAGCGCAATGCCGTGCCGATCCTGTTGGAGGGGCTGCGCCGGCTCGAATACCGCGGCTACGATTCCGCGGGGCTCGCGGTAATCGACGGCGCAACCGTGCTCCATCGCGTGCGCACGGTCGGCAAGGTCAAGGCGCTCGCGGACGCCGTCGGCGCCGACCCCGTCGCCGGCAATGTCGGCATCGCGCACACGCGCTGGGCGACACACGGCGTGCCGTCGACGCGCAATGCGCATCCCCACATTTCGCGCGACGGCATCGCGATCGTCCACAACGGCATCATCGAGAACCACGAAAGCTTACGCGCCGATTTGAAGGCGAAGGGCTACGAATTCAGCTCGGACACCGACACCGAGGTCGTTGCCCACCGCATCCACCAGCACCTGACGACGTCGGATTCGCTGTTCGCCGCCGTGCGCAAGACCGTCGCCGAACTCGAAGGCGCGTATGCGCTCGCGGTCATCAGCGAGAAGGATCCGGAATGCATCGTCCTTGCGCGCGAGGGCTGCCCGGTCGTCGTCGGCCTCGGCATCGATGAGAATTTCGTCGCCTCCGACGTGACCGCGCTCCTGCCCGTGACGCGCCGGTTCTTGTTCCTCGAGGAAGGCGATGTCGCCGAGGTGCGCCGCAAGTCGCTCCGCGTCGTCGGCGCGCGACGGCCGGCCCGCGGAGCGCGAAGTGCGCGAAAGCGAGCTGTCCGCCGACTCGGTCGAGCGCGGCCAATACCGCCACTTCATGCAAAAGGAGATCCACGAGCAGCCGTACGCGATCACGCAGACGCTCGAGGGGCGCATCGCCGGCGGGCACCTGCTCGACGCCGCGTTCGGACCGACCGCGCACGCGACTTTTTCGCGCGTCGAAGGCGGTGCACATCGCCGCCTGCGGCACGAGCTACCACGCCGGACTCGCCGCGAGCTACTTCATCGAACAGATCTGCAGGATCCCGGCGCGCGTCGAATACGCGAGCGAGTACCGCTATCGCAATCCCGTGGTCACCCCCGATACGCTGTTCGTGACGATCTCGCAGTCCGGCGAGACCGCGGACACCTTGGCGGCGCTGCGCGCCGCGCGCAAGAGCGGCTATCTGTCGACGCTCACGATCTGCAACGTCGCCGAAAGCTCGATGGTGCGTGAATCCGAACTGGTTCTGTTGACGCGCGCGGGCCCGGAGATCGGCGTCGCCTCGACGAAGGCGCTCACCACCCAGCTGACCGCGCTCGGCATGCTCGTGATCGCGCTCGGGAAGGGCCGGGCGATCGATGCGGCCACGGAGCGTCAGCTCGTCGCGGAGCTCGTCCATCTGCCTGCGTTGATCGAGAACACGCTGAAACTCGAGCCCACCGTGCAGCGCCTCGCGGAGAAGTTCGCCGACAAGCACCACGCCTTGTTCGTCGGCCGCGGTCCCCTGCATGCGATCGCGATGGAAGGCGCGCTCAAGCTCAAAGAGATCTCGTATATCCACGCCGAGGCCTACGCCGCCGCGGAGCTCAAGCACGGGCCGCTCGCGCTCGTCGATGAGGACATGCCGGTCATCGCGGTCGCGCCGAACAACGAACTACTCGAGAAGTTGAAGTCGAACCTGCAGGAAGTGCGCGCGCGCGGCGGCCAGCTGTACGTGTTCGCCGATCCGGGCGCGAACATGCAGCAGCTCCGAGGGACTCACGGTCATCGACATGCCGGCCGCGTCGACGGCGCTGCAGGCCCCGGCCGTGTTCACGGTCCCGCTGCAGATGCTTGCATATCACGTCGCGCTCTTGAAAGGCACGGACGTCGATCAGCCGAGGAATCTGGCGAAGAGCTTGACGGTGGAGTGAAGGCGCTGGTGGAAAATGACATGAAAGTCGTGTTCGCGACAAATAGTCTTGTCGGGCGCGGCTGAATCAGCGAGGTTGACGGACTGCTTCGACCCGGCAAGCATCCGTATCATCTGCCCCGGAGCAAATTCAAGGAAATCACGTTTCACTTCGACCAAAATTGCGCCCCGCCAAGCCGCCGCGGCGCGCGCCCGCTATTAGCCAAGCTGCGAAGACCGAAATCACCGGCATGACTGCGGTGATGTCCAGGCAAAGGGCCCTAGCCGAAACAAATTCACCGAGTGTTCTCGCGCCGAGCGACCGGATAATCCACAGCGACAGGCCAAGCCAAAGCACCGGAACGATCGCAAGCGAGATCGCCGTCCGCGTTGCCCGTCCCCGCAATCCAAACCAATAACCAACGGCGAAGCACAGCGCGCCGCTGACAATCGCCGGAACGTAACTGTCCGCGCTGTATCCCCCGAAACTCCGATATCCGAAGGCACGTATCGGGCAATCGCACCTCTGCCGCCCCGGCACGCTAGCCGATCGCGCGGCGTCGCTCCTCGATGCGCTCGATCCTCGCCATGACGCGCGCCTTAAGGGCTTCGGCGCGGTCCAGCCGTTCGCGCGCGGCATCGATCGCTTCGACGCTCGCCGTGACGTCGCGAGCAAGCCCTTGATAGTCGGCGCGCGCGGCGATGCTTCCCTCGTAGGCTTCGCGCCATTCGAATTCCAGACGTGAATGAGCCATCGCCGAGTCCTGACCTCTCACGCCGCCTCGCCGATAGGCTGGGCGATCGACCGCGCGCGCAGCTGTTCCTGCAGCGCCGGCCAATGGATCAGCCGCAGGTGGCCGTTCATGTCTTCGATCAGCGACGTGCAGCTTTCGACCCAATCCCCGTCGTTGCAGTATTTCACGCCGCCGATTTCGCGAATCTCGGCGTGATGTATGTGTCCGCAAACGACCGTGTCGACGCCGCGCTTGCGCGCGGCCTGCGCGACGGCGTCCTCGAAGCTGCCGATGTATTGCACCGCCGATTTCGCCTTGTGCTTCAGGTACGCGGACAGGGACCAGTGCGGCAGGTCGAACTTGCGGCGCAGCCAGTTGATGTAGGGGTTCGCGGCGAGCAACAGGTCGTACAGATTGCTGCCGAGCTTCGCGAGCCAGGGGCTGCATTTGACGACGCTGTCGAATTCGTCGCCGTGCAGCACGAGTATCCGCCGGCCGTCCGCGGCCGTGTGCACGAATTCGCGGTGAATTTCCAGGTTGCCGAACACTGCGCCGTCGAAATCGCGGAATACTTCGTCGTGGTTGCCGGGCACGAAGATGACCTTCGTTCCGCGCTTCGCCTTGCCCAAGATGGTCCGCAAGACGTTGTTGTGCGATTGCGGCCAGAACATCGCCTTCTGCATGCTCCAGACGTCGATGATGTCGCCGACGAGAAACAGATGATCCATCTCGACGCTGTGGAGAAAGTCGAGCAGCAGTTCGGCGCTACATCCCTTGCATCCGAGGTGGACGTCCGAAATGAAGACCGAGCGCGCTCTGATCGTCGCCGCGCCGCTTCGTGATGTCATGCTCCCGGAACCTCCGACGTGACTGCCGATGGGCGCCAAGATCGCGGCCGCGCATGACGAAACCGTGACTCGCGCAAGAATCTTTTACGACAGTCCGGGCGGGGCGCCGAATCGATAGCCGAAGCCGCGCACGGTTTGTATGCAGGCATCGTAGCCCGGCCCTGCGAGAAGCTTGCGCAGCCGATGCACGTTGACGTCGACCGTGTGCTCGTCGATCTCGGCGGCGTCGCCCCAGACCTGCGCAAGAAGCTGCGCGCGTCGGAACGCCCTCCCGGGATGTGACATCAGGAACTTGAGCAGGCGGTATTCCGCACCGCGCAATCTCAGTGGACGCCCATCGGCGGCCGTGCGAATCGTCCCCGCATCGAGTACGAGGTCCTTGTACCTGAGTTCCGGGCGCCGGGCGCGCAGCACAGCGGCGACCCGCGCGGCGGCTTCACGCGGTGAGAACGGCTTGACGATGTAGTCGTCGGCGCCGAGTTCCAGTCCGGCGACGACCTCCGCCTCGCCGGCGAGCGCGGACAAGATGATCAGACGGACCGCCGTGGTCGCACGCAGGCGGCGCACGCGCTGAACGAGGTCCGGGGCCGCATAGCCGCAAGAGTTCCAGTCGACGACGATCAACTGCGGCGGACTTTCGGCGGACGCGATCGCCGCCGCGGCGCAGTCGCACGCCGTGCTCACCGTAAAGCCGTCGTCGCACAATCGTGCGCGCAACGGCTCGACCGCGACGGCGTCCGGGTCGACGATCAGGACGTGCTTGCGGGGTGGGTCGGCGCACATGGGGTCAGCCCATTAAAAAATTGCCTCATTACAGTTTCTTGACGATTTCATGACTCGTGCGGCGAATGCGCGGCGGCGCCGGAGTCGCTTCACGCATCGATCCGCATGAGCGCCTCGCCCATCCGGATCCGATCGCCGGCGCGCAGGTCCGCGCGCAGGGAAACGCCGCGCGGCGCGAACACGATGATCGTCGAGCCGTGTTCGAACCAGCCCATTTCCTCGCCCTTGGCGAGCGCCGCGTCGCACGAAATCACCTGCGGTCCCCGATACCGCAAATGCAGGAGCACATCCGCGAAATGCAGGCGGATGCTCGCCACCAAGACCGCCGCGACCGGCACGAGCGTGATCACGTGGCCGGATGGTCGGAGCCGGCAGCGGATGATCGCGCGCTCGTTCTTGCAAAACAGCTGCTGTATACGCTCCAGGGCGACCGGATTGACGTTCCATGTCTCTCCGGATACGTACGTCACCTGCTGAACGAGGCATTCGCAAGGGGCGTGGAAGCGGTGATACATGCCGGCGGTCAGCCTGAGCGTCGCGTATTGTCCGGCGTCGTAGTACCTCGCCAATCGCTCGTCGCCCAGCAAATCCACGAGCGGATACGGAAAGCCCTTTGCCTGAAGCACGGTGCCGCCCGTGACCGTGCCGGCCGCGCCGAGAATCGCATCGCATGGGCTCGAAAGATGCGACGAGTCCGGGTCGATCGGACGGGCGCCGTCCGCGAGCTGTCGCGTGAAGCAATCATGCAGACTCCGAAAACGAGTCTTGCGCGCGTCGGTGAGATCGAGGCCGAAAAACAGCTTCCACAGCCCGAGGCCCGCGGCGACGAACCATGGATGCTCGATCCGGCTCAGGCGGCCCATCAACAGCGTTGCCAGGCGCCGCGGAATGCGGTTCGTCACCAGGAAATTGAGGTCCGCGCGCACGGTCATCGAAGTGTCATCCATGCGCCATAGAGTGCGCGCGGAGGATCTGCGTGCCGATCAAGACATTCCTTACCGAAGCTTCGCCCCCGGCATTCGGCATCGCGGCCATCGCCGCCGTTGCCGCCGCCGCCGGTGCCGTCCGCAAATTGCGGTCGCGTCTGCAACTCTCGGCCGCGAAACACCGGTCGCTCGCCGGCCACGCACGCCTTGCCCGGCGAATCGCGGCACTCGTGCCGTTCTACGAATACGACGAGGACGGCTTCTTCCGCGCCGACGGCGCCTCGGATGAGGTCGTGACGCTGCGCCGCGAGGGATTTGCGCGCCTCGCCACGCTCCATGCCGTGCGTTACGCCCGCTCCGTCGGGAAGACCGACGCCGTGCGTGGCGCGATCTCCGATCTGGAATTCACCGCCCGCTACCGCGTACCGTTTCAATTCAGCCGCCGCGTCCGCACGCACCTGAAGATCGGGGCATTCGTCGACACCTCGGCCGGCGTCGAAATCGCGGACCTCGACGGCAACCGCTTCTACGACCTGACCGGGTCCTACGGCGTCAACGTCTTCGGCTACGACTTTTACAAGGAATGCATCGAGCGCGGCAGTGAGCGCGTACGCTGGTCTCGGCCCCGTGCTCGGCTCCTATCACCCCGTGACCGCCGAGAACGTGCGGCGGCTGCTGACAATCTCCGGTCAGGAGGAGATCTCCTTTCACATGTCCGGCACGGAGGCGGTGATGCAGGCCGTGCGGCTCGCGCGCTATCACACCGGACGAAGTCAAGTCGTGCGCTTTTGCGGCGCGTACCACGGCTGGTGGGGCGACGTGCAGCCCGGCGTCGGCAATCCGCTGCCCGCGCGCGAGACCTACACGCTGAAGGACATGGACGCGGCGACGCTGCGCGTGCTCCGAGCCGCGCGCGACATCGCCTGCGTGCTCGTCAACCCGCTGCAGGCCCTGCATCCGAACGCGGGCGCGCCCGGCGATTCGACGCTCGTCGACAGTGGCCGCCGCGCGCACTTCGACCGCGCCGCCTACACGGCGTGGCTCGAGCAATTGCGGGCGGTGTGCGACGAACGCGGCATCGCGCTGATATTCGACGAGGTATTTCTCGGCTTCCGCCTCGCACCGGGCGGTGCGCAGGAATATTTCGGCGTGCGCGCCGACCTGGTCACCTACGGGAAGACCGTCGCCGGCGGCCTGCCGGTCGGCGTGCTGTGCGGCCGCCGCGACCTGATGCGACGATTTCGCGAAGACCGGCCGGCGGACATCTGCTTCGCGCGCGGCACGTTCAACGCTCATCCGTACGTGATCGGCGCCATGCTCGAGTTCCTCGAGCCGCCTCGAGACGAGCCGGTGCGCGCCGCGATCTACCGGGGCCTCGACGCGCTCTGGAACGCACGCGCCGCCGCGCTGAACGAGCGGCTGTCCGTGGCCGGCCTGCCGCTGCGCGTCGCGAATCTGTCGACGGTCTGGACGTTTCTGTATACGCAGCCGTCGCGCTACAACTGGATGTTTCAGTTCTATCTGCGCGCCGCCGGCCTCGCCTTGAGCTGGGTCGGCTCCGGCCGGCTGATCTTCAGTTTGAACTTCACGGACGCCGACTTCGCCGCGGTGACCGACCGAATTCTGTCGGCCGCCGCGGCGATGAAAGCGCGACGGCTGGTGGTCGCGCGTCCGGCGCTGACCGACAGGTCCATCCGCCGCCGCGTGCTGTGGGAGATGCTTCAGGCCGGTGGTCGACGATCATCGGATCGATCAGCTCGCCGCGCAGCAGGTGCAGCGGCGCCCTGCAGTACAGCTTCACGTCGTGAAACGGGTCGGTGACGATCTTGCGTGAACCACACGAGGCCCGTCTGCACGTCCCGCACGAAGAACAGCTGCAGCGGTGCGGAACAGCAGGCCGCCGACTCCCACGGCCAGCCAGATCTGCCCGACCTGACGGATGAACTCGGCCGTGTTCGCATGCGCCGGGAACAGGCCGAAGCAGCGTCGGATCCAGCCAGCAGCGCGGCGGTGACGAGCGCCCAGATCGCCATCAGCACCGACTTTGCGGCGCAGGTTGTAGCCGACCTTGATGTCTTCCTTGTGTTCGTGCGTCGCATGATTCACCTCGTCGTAGCCCTTCGGCTCGAAGAAGAAGTGCCCCGCCTGGCGGCTCGTCATCGCAAGCGAGCCAGCCGATCAGAGCCGAGGCCGCCGGATTCACGAACAGCAGCGACATAGGACGACGATGAAGCTCGATCGCGCTGACGAAGTGCAGGGACTGGTTGATGCGGCTGTGATGGTAGTAGCGGTGATCGTCCCATCGCTGGATGCGCAGTGCTTCTCTGAAAGCTCGGCATTGGCGGTTCCTCGAATTGTCGCGAAATGGAAGCACCGTTGACGAAATATAGGAATATCGGTTGCAGGCGCGTGACGAGCCCGCTCCCGGGTTCACCCAATCGTCACTGCTGAACCTAGCCTCGACGCGTGGCCGACATGCGAATCATGATCGTCACCGACGCGTGGTATGCCGCAGACCAACGGCGTCGTCAGCCACGCTGACGCAGACGGCGGCGTGGCTGCGAGCGCTTCGGTCACGAGGTGCGCGTGATCACGCCGGGCGACTTCCGCGCAGCGTGCCGTGCCCGACTTATCCGGAGATCCGGCTCACGGTCGCTGCCGTACCGGGCCACGGCGCGCACAAATACGGGCGTTCGCGCCCGCAGGCCCTGCACATCGCGACCGAGGGCCCGTTGGGGTTCGCGGCGCGCCGCTATTGCGTGCGCGCAGGGCACTGCACTTCACGACTTCCTATCACACCCAGTTCCCGCAGTACCTGCGCGCGCGCTTGCCGATTCCGCTGCGCTCGTCCTATGCGGCGCGCTGCGCTGGTTCCACGGCGCCGCGGACCGCTGCATGGTCAGCACGCCATCGGTGCGAGACGGAACTGCGCGCGCAGGGGCTTTGCGAACCTCGCGCCTGGCAGCGTGGCGTCGACACCGAGTTGTTCAGGCCGCGCGACAAGTCAGTTTCTCGCCCTGCCGCGGCCGGTCGCGGCGTACGTCGGGCGCGTCGCGGTCGAGAAGAACGTCGAGGCCTTCCTCGCCATGCCGTGGCCGGGCAGCAAGCTCGTCATCGGCGACGGACCGGAGCGCGCCGCGACTGCAGGCGCAATTCCGCGAGGCGCACTTCGTCGGATTTCGCTTCGGCGAGGACTTGGCGCAACATCTGGCCGCCGCGGACGTCATGGTGTTTCCGAGCCGTACCGACACGTTCGGGCTCGTGAATCTCGAGTCCATGGCCTGCGGCGTGCCGGTCGCCGCCTACCCGGTCAGCGGGCCCGATCGACGTCATCGAGGACGGCGTGACCGGCGCGCTGGACGAGGATCTCGCGCGCGCCGCGCTGCGGGCGCTGACGCTCGATCCGCGCGCCTGCCTCGAGCGCGCGCGACGCTCGGGCTGGGATGTCTGCAGCCGCGAATTCGAAAGCAATCTCGTGGACTGCGGTGCGCCCGCCGCGATCATCTTCGCGAGCTGAACCGCAGGTACCGCGGCGGTTCCATCGTCGCGCCGACCGGCGGCGCGTCCTGCGCAGCGAGTATGCGGGCGAGAACGTCCGGAATCTCGAACACCGCACGGTTGTCTATTTGCGCGATGCGCGCGCGAAACTCGCCGAGCCGCGGGGTCAGCGCGGCGACGCCGCCGCGGATCGACCTGAACGAGCCGAGCACGAGGCCGGCGCCGTTCTCGGCAACCCAGTCGGCGTTGTAGCGCTCCTGCGGCATCGTCCACGCGTTGCGGACGACGATGACCGGCAGGCCCTGCTGGACGGCTTCGCTGATGCTGCCGGGCCCCGGCTTGCCGATGAAATAGTCGCCCAGCCGCAAGTAGTCGCGGATGCGCGGCGTGAAGCCGACGACGACCCGCGGCGCCGCCGCCGGCAGTGCGCGCAGGCGGCGGGCGAGCGCCGCGTTGTGCCCGCAGACCAGGATCAGCTGCATCTCGTTCAGGCGCTTCGCGATCTGCCGCATCGCCCTCGAACCGTGGCCGCCGAACATCACGACGCCGGTCGGCAGATCCGGGTCGAGGCCGAGCCCGCGCATTTCGGCCCGCCGATCGAACGGCGAGGGATCGTAGAACTCGGGCCGGATGATCATCCCGCTGGTCGCATGAATGTGCGCGTCGTCGTAGCCGGCCTCTTTCGCCTGTTCGACCGCGCGCGGCGTTCCGCAGATCAAGTGCTGCGCCTGTCCGGGTTCGATCCAGAAATGCGGCGGGAAATCGGCAAAGTCCGTCAGGATCGTCGCGTACGGCGCCCCGGCGCGCGCTTGCGCGAGCGCCGTATGCATCGCGCGGTTGAAGTTCGGCACCAGCGACACGACCATGTCCGGCCGGGTCGTGCGCCAATGCGCCGCGAGCTGCGCGACGAGGGAGCGGTGACTCAGGCGGATCAGGCCCTGAAGCACCCGCAGCTCCTGGGCGAGGCCGAGCGTCCAGCCGCGTGCAAGCCGCGCATTGTAGTAGTTCTCGGGCTTCATGCCGGTCGCGCGGTAGAACACGTCGCGCGGATCGAGGACCTCGAACAAATTGACGAGCCGGACCTCCCATGGCCGCCGCTGGCGGCGGATCACCTCGTCGAGCGCGAGGGCCGCGGAACGGTGCCCGCCGCCCGCGTTGAAGTACACGAGATCGATTTTCCTCATCGCGAATCCTGGCGCCGCAGGCCGAGCCGCGGTCGGCGCGGGAATCTTGCGCCGGCATGATGACCGTTCGATGAATCGCCGGCCGCGAGGATCACCCCTTGCCGAGACCCTCGAGCGCCTCACGCCACAGCTCCTCGGTCGCGGCCGCGACGACGCGCCCGTCGCTGCCGAACCCCAGTGGGCACCCGCGCCAGTCGCTGATCCGGCCGCCGGCACCCTCGACGACCGGGATCAATGCCATGTAGTCGTGCGGCTTCAGGCGCGACTCGATCACGAGGTCGCAATGACCCGACGCGAGCAACCCATACAAATAGCAGTCGCCGCCGAACCGGCGCAACGCGCAGCGCGCACTCACCCGCTCATAACGCGCCTTGTCCTGCGGATCGAACAACTCGGCCGAGGTCGTATAGATCACGGCATGCTCGAGCGAACGACGATCGCTGGTCGACGCCCGTACGCCGTTCAACAACGTCGGCCGGCCCTCGACGCCGATCCAGCGCTCGCCAAGCGCCGGCGCCTCGAGCACGCCGAGCACCGGTCGCCCGGCGTGCACCAGCGCGATCAAGGATCCGAACAGCGGGAAGCCGGTCACGTAACTCTTCGTGCCGTCGATGGGATCGAGCGTCCAAGTGAATTCGCCGGCGCCTTCGTCGCCGAACTCTTCCCCGCGGATTGCATGCGCGGGAAACCTCCCGCGGATCATGCGCCGCCATTCGGCCTCGATCCCGCGGTCGACCTCGGTGACGGGGCTGCCGTCGCCCTTGCGTTCGACGTCGAGGACGGCGCGGAATCGCGCGCGGGCGGCGCCGCGCGCCACGTCCGCGAGCTGCTGCGCCAACGCGAGTGCGGCACCGAAGTCTGGATGTTCGCTGAAATTCACGCATGCACCCGGTGGGGATTTCGACGGCGGGAGTATAAGGCATCGCCGTCGGCGCTCAGGCTCCCGAACGCACGGCTCGCCGTCATCGATCTGTCATCTTGTTCGGGTCAAATCGCCGGCGCTTCGATCGCAGCCTCGATTCGTGATTTTGTTGCCACTGTCCGTCAAGGGAGACATTTTTGAACAACAGTAAGAAGCTCGCGTGCGCGATCGCCGCGATATTGAGCGGCCACGCGGGCGCCGCGGTCGCCGCGACCGATCCATCCGCCTCGTCCGGCCTGCAAGCGATCGTCGTGACCGCGCAACGGCGAGAGGAATCCGTGCAGAACGTGCCGATCACGATGCAGGCGATCACGGGCGCGCAACTCGGCCAGCTCGGCATCACGACGTTCGACGACGTGCTCAAGTACCTGCCGAACGTCACCTTCGGCTCGAACGGCCCCGGCCAGGGCAGTATCTTCATGCGCGGCATGAGCGCCGGCTTCGCCGGCAACCAGTCGAGCGCCACGTTCGCATCGTTCCCGAACGTGGCGACCTATCTCGACGACCAGTCGCTTCAGTTCCCGGCCCGCAATCTCGACGTCTACATGGTCGACATGCAGCGCGTCGAGGTGCTCGAGGGCCCGCAAGGGACGCTGTTCGGCGGCGGCGCCGAGGCAGGCGCGATCCGCTACATCACGAACAAGCCGAAGCTTGACAAGACCGAGGGCAATACCGAGGCGAGCTACGGCGTGACCGCGCACGGCGATCCCAATACCAGCCTGAATGCGACGCTGAATCTGCCGCTGATCCAGAACCGGATGGCGCTGCGCGCGACGATCTACAACGATCATCGCGGCGGCTACATCGACAACGTACCGAGCAAATTCACACGCAGCAACAGCGACACCGGCAATTATTACGGCGGCGTGACGCCGGGCGCGAACGGCCTGTGTCCGAACGGCCTGCCGACGACGACCGGATATTGCGTGCCGGCGAACAACCAAGTCGGCAACAACTATGCGATCGCCGGCCGCGCTTCGAACCCCGTCACCTACGGCGGCGCCCGCGCCGAACTCCTGTATCAGTTCGACGATGACTGGAGCGCGCTGCTGACGCAGAGCTACCAGAACATGGAGGCCGACGGGCTGTTCACGCAATACCCGACCGGGTCCGACGGGCAGCAACTCGGCCCCTGGGAAGTCACGGCCTTCGTTCCGGCGGTCAACAAGGACCGCTTCGAGAACACGGCTCTCACGGTCAACGGCAAGATCGGCGACCTCAAGGCGGTCTACAGCGGCGGCTACCTGATCCGTCACGTCGATCAAATCAACGACTATTCGAACTACACGCGCAGCGCCTACGGCTTCTATTACACGTGCAGCGGCGGTTCGGGGTTCGGGTCCGGGACGCCGTCGTCGAGCACGCCGATCTGCTACTCGCCGATCACGTCGTGGCACGATCAGGTCAAGAACACCCACCTCAGCCACGAGATCCGTCTGAGCACGCCGGACGACTGGCGGACCCGCGGCATCGTCGGAGCCTTCTGGGAAGACTTCGAGATCTACGACAACATGAACTTCCTGTACCGCACGATCCCGTCGTGCTCGCCGCAGAATCTCGCGAATGCGCTCGCCGGCGGCCCGGCGTGCGTCGGCAATGTCGGGCCCTTGCCAGGCACGTTCGCATCCGACCCGAGCGTTCGCAACGACAACGTCGCGTTCGGCGAGGACATCCGCCGCGGCTACAAACAGACGGCGGTGTTCGCATCGATGGACTACGACATCGTTCCGAAGGTGCTGACGATCACCGGCGGCGCGCGCTACTACCGCTACAGCGAGGACGAGGTCGGTTCCAAGTACACGAATCCGCTCGCCTGCGCCGACGTGCCGAACGGCTGCTACGCGGGAACGACCAACATCAACGCCGAACACGAAAATGCGGTGTACACGGGCGTCAAGGGCCGCGCGAACCTTACCTGGCACATCACGCCGGATGTGATGGTCTACTACACGTTCTCGCAGGGCTTCCGCCCGGGCGGCTTCAACCGCTCCGTCGCGAACAAGGCGAAGGACGCGAACGGCGTGCCCCAGTACTCCTCGCCGCTCAGCTACGCGCCGGACTCCCTGACCAACAACGAGATCGGCTGGAAGACCGAACTGCTGAATCACCGCCTGTTGCTGAACGGCTCGGTGTACCGCATGGACTGGAAGGACGTCCAGTTCGCGCTGTTCTCCCCGACGATCCTCGGCAATACGACCTTCGTCGTCAACGGCCCGGACTACCGGATCCAGGGTGTCGAACTGCAGTTCGTGGCGAAGGTCACGGAGGGTCTGACCGTGCAGGGATCGGGCTCCTGGAACCGCGCGAACCAGACCTCCTCGCCGTGCCTGATCGCCAACTACCCGGGGTCGCCGAACCTCGGCAACTGCATCACCGAAGTCAAGGGACAGTCGTTCCCGAACCCGTTCGGCGCCTTGAATACGCGGCCCGCGTTCTCGCCGCCGCAGGAATTCAACCTGCGCGCGCGCTACGACTGGTCCATCGACGATCTCAATGCCTTCGTGATGTTCGGCGCGAATCACATTGGGCACATGTCGAACCAGCCGGCGAGTTTCGTGGACGGCAACACGATCAAGGTGCCGTACACCACCTGGCTGCGCTACGACCAGCCGGGCTACACGACCTACGACGGCGCGCTCGGCGTCACGAAGGACAACTGGTCCGCCGAGGTCTATGGACAGAACCTGAGCAACTCCGATGCGAGCCTGTTCACGTCGTCGTCGCAGTTCATCAAGTCCGAGGTGCCGCTGCGGCCCCGCGTGATCGGCGTCAAGATCGGCTACAAGTTCTAGGGGTCTGGACGACTGGAGCCGCATGAACCGAGCCGCCCTCGACCTGGCGACGCTGCCTCCGCCGTCCCGGGTGGAGATCGACGTGGAGCGCATCCGCGCGCTCACGCGCGCGCGGCGCAACGACGAGGCCCTCGACGTCGCGCAGGCGCTGCGCGCCGGAGTGCCCGAGAACCGGGACGTTCTTTATCTCGTCGCGCTGAATCAACGCCATCTCGGGCGGATCGGCGAGGCGCTGGCGACGCTCGAGATTCTCGAGCGGCTGCATCCACGCTGCAGCCGCCTGCACCAGGAGCGAGGCCATTGCCACGTCGCGCGGCGCGACGCGCCACGGGCGATCGAGGCGTTCCTGCGGGCGGTGAACGCGAATCCCGCATTGCCCGCGAGCTGGTCGATGCTGGAGAGCCTCTACCGGATGACCGGCGACGAGCGCGACGCGCAGACGGCCGCCATGCACGTGGCGACCCTGCGCCGCCTGCCGCCCGAGGTCGTGCAGGCGACGAGCTTGCTTGCCGACGGCGAACTGACGACCGCCGAAAACATCGTCCGCGCCTACCTCCGCGAGCACGGCGACCACGTCGAGGCAATGCGCCTGCTCGCGAGAATTGGCATCGAACGGGACGTGCTCGACGACGCCGAACTGCTGCTCGAAGCGGTTCTCGCGATGGAGCCCGACTATCGCGCCGCGCGCCACGACTACGCGCTCGTGCTCGTCGAGCGCCACAAGTACCGCCAGGCGCGCGAGCAGCTCGAAACGCTGCGCCGGCGATCCGGCCAACGCGACTACCGCACGCTTTACGCAACCGCATGCGCGGGCCTCGGAGAACACGAGAAGGCGATCGAGCTGTACCGCGAACTGCTCGCCGAGTCGCCGCGTTCGGCCGATCTGCAGCTGTCGCTCGCGCATTCACTGAAGACGATCGGACGTCGCGGCGAGGCGATCGCCGCCTACCGCGCGGCCGCGCTCGCCCGGCCGGGCTACGGCGATGCGTACTGGAGCCTCGCGAACCTGAAGACGTATCGGTTCGCGGGTGAGGAGATTGCACGGATGCGCGCAGCGGAGGCGGCGCCCGAGGCCTCGCTCGTGGACCGCTACCATCTGTGCTTCGCGCTCGGCAAGGCCTACGAGGACCTCGACGAATACGCCGAGTCGTGGCGCCACTACGAACGCGGCAACGCGTTGAAGCGCACCGAGAGCCGCTATCGGCCCGAGATCATCGAGAACAACACGCGGCTGCAGATCGCGGTCTGCACGCGCGGCTTCTTGGCGGCGCGCGCGGACTGCGGCGCCGCCGATCCCGCGCCGATCTTCATCGTCGGGCTGCCGCGCGCCGGCTCGACGCTGCTCGAGCAGATTCTGGCGTCGCATCCGCTGGTCGAGGGCACGCAGGAACTCGCCGACATCCAGCGCATCGTGCTCGACCTGCAGGGCCGCGAGCCGAACCTCGACGATCCGCGCTATCCGCCGTGCTCGCAACGATCCCGCGCGAGGAATTCCGGCGGCTCGGGGAGAAGTACCTGGCCGATACCCGCGTCTACCGGACCGGCAAGCCGTACTTCATCGACAAGATGCCGAACAATTTCCGGCACATCGGTCTGATCCATCTGATGTTGCCGAACGCGAAGATCATCGATGCACGCCGCGAGCCGATGGCCTGCTGCTTCGGCAATCTGAAGCAGCTCTTCGCGAACGGCCAGGAATTCAGCTATTCGGCGCAGGACATCGCGCGGTATTACCGGACCTATCTCGACCTGATGCGCCATTGGGACGAGGCGCTCCCGGGCAAGGTGCTGCGCGTCCTGCACGAGGACGTCGTCGAGGACCTGGAAGGCAGCGTGCGCCGCTTGCTCGACTCATTGCGGACTGCCGTTCGAGCGAGCCTGCGTGGATTTCCACAAGACCGAGCGCAGCGTACGGACGCCGAGCTCGGAGCAGGTCCGCCAACCGATCTTCCGTTCCGGAATGGACCAGTGGAGGCACTTCGAGCCCTGGCTCGAACCGCTGCGCGACAGCGCTCGGCGACGCGCTGACGCGCTACCGTGATTAGAACCGGTTCCGGCCGCGTCCGGGCGGCGATCGGCGACACAGGCACGTGAGGACGTTCACACGATGAGTCTTGCCAGGCATTTCGATCTCGTGATCTTCGACTGGGCCGGAACGATGGTCGATTTCGGCTGTCTGGCGCCGGTTGAGGCGCTGATCACGGCGTTCGCGCGCCGCGGCGTCGTGCTCACCGAGCCGGAAGTCCGGCGCGACATGGGCAAGGCCAAGGCCGACCACGTGCGCGCGCTGCTCGGCGATCCGCGAACGGCCGCGGCCTGGTCGGCCGCCACCGGCGCCGCGCCGACCGCGCGGGATTGCGAGGCGCTGATCGCGGATCTCGGTCCCTTGATGCGCGATCAGGCGGCCCGGACCGCGACGCTCATCGGCGGTGCCGCGACTGACCGTGCAGGCGCTGCGCGCCGCCGGCCTCCAGGTGGCCTCGTCGACCGGCTATACCCGCGAGATGATGCAGCCCGTGCTCGAGCGAGCGGCCGCGCAGGGCTACGCTCCCGACCATCTCGTCTGTTCGGGAGAGACCGCACAGGGACGGCCGTCGCCGCTGATGATCTACAAGAGCCTGTGCCGAACTCGGCGTCTGGCCGCTGTCGCGGGTGGTCAAGGTCGACGATTCGGAAGCCGGCGTCGCCGAGGGCCGCGCGGCGGGCTGCCTCAGCGTCGGCGTCGCCGCATCGGGCAACGGCATCGGGTTGAGCGCCGCGGACCTCGACGCCCTGCCGCCGCCTGAGCGTGCCGCACGCATCGCGGCGGCCGGTGCGGCTCTCTATGCGGCGGGCGCCGACGTCGTGATCGACAGCGTCGCGGATCTCGTGCCGGCGCTCGAGCGATACGTCGCCGAGTTGCGGCAACCAGGCCCGTGCCGCGAGCCGGTATTGCTGACTCCCGGGCCGCTCACCACGGAGTCGCAGACCAAGGCGGCGATGCTCGTCGACTGGGGTTCGTGGGATGGCGCGTTCAACGACCTGACCGCCGCCGTCTGCCGCGATCTGGTCGCGATCGTGGGCGGCGGCGACGAACACGTCTGCGTGCCTCTGCAGGGGAGCGGCACGTTCGCGGTCGAGGCCGCACTCGGCACACTCGTTCCAAAGGGCGCCAAGGTGCTCGTGCCCGACAACGGCAGTTACTGCAAGCGAATCGTTCGGATCCTCGGCTACCTCGGCCGCCAGGCCGTCGTGCTGCCCCATGGCGAGCAAGAGCCGGCCGATCCGGCGCGGATCGACGACGCGCTCGCTGCGGACGCCGCGATCACGCACGTCGCGCAAGTGCATTGCGAGACCAGCACCGGTATCTTGAACCCGTTGCCGCAGATCGCGGCCGTCGTCGCCCGCCACGGGCGCGGCCTGATCGTCGATGCGATGAGTTCCTACGGAGCGCTGCCGCTCGACGCGCGCTCGCTGCGATTCGACGCTCTGATTGCCGCATCCGGCAAATGCCTGGAGGGCGTACCCGGCATGGGTTTCGTGATCGCGCGGCGCGCGGCGCTCGAAAGTTGCGCGGGCAACAGCCATTCGCTCGCGTTGGATTTGGTCGACCAATGGCGTTATTTGCAGATGACGGGTCAATGGCGGTTCACGCCGCCGACTCACGTCGTCGCGGCGCTGCGAACCGCGATCGACCGGTACCGGCGGCAAGGCGGACGCGAAGCGAGATTGGCGCGGTACACCGCGAATTGCGCGGCGCTGGTCGGGGGCATGCGTACGCTCGGTTTCGCGCCGTTCCTGCCGGATGCGCTGCAAGCGCCGATCATCGTGACGTTCCACTCGCCGCCTGACGAGGCCTACGAGTTCTTGGAATTCTACCGCCGGGTCCGCGATCGCGGCTTCATCCTGTATCCGGGGAAATTGACCGCGGTGGATACGTTCCGCGTCGGCTGCATCGGCGCGATCGGCGCCGAGGAGATGCGCCGTGCGGTCGCCGCGGTCGCGGACACGCTGCGAGAGATGGGCGTTCGCGAGGTGGCTCCCAAATGAACAAGCGATCCATGGGGCTCCTCGGCGCCTGCGTGCTCGTGCTCGCCGGCGTCGGCGCACCGACCCTCGCCGCGGTCGTCACGGTCTACAGCGCCGATGGACTTCGGGACGGGAGATCCAATTGGTTCGACACGATGTTCGCGGCATTCACGCGGCAAACGGGGATCGACGTGCAATACGTCGAGGCCGGTTCCGGCGTGATCGTGAATCGCGTGCTGGCCGAGCGAACCGCTGCGCAAGCCGATGTGCTCGTGACGGTGCCGCCGTTCATGCAGGTCGCGGCCGCGGCACATGTGCTGCAGCCGATGTTGCTGCCGGCGGAGGAAGTGGCCGCGATCGGCGGTTCAGCGGCGGCGCCGTGGTACCCACTCATCCAGAACTACTCGTGCTGGGTCTATGACGCTCATTCTCTGGCCGCGCCGCCCGCGAGTTTCGATGCGTTGCTCGCGCCGCGATTCAAGGGCCGGATCCAGTATTCGACGCCCGGGCAGGCGGGCGACGGCACCGCGGTGATGCTGCAGGCATTTCAGGCGTACGGCGGCAAGCCGGGCGGCTTCGCGTTCCTCGGCCGGCTGCAAGCCAACAATCTCGGCCCCTCGTCGTCGACGGGCCGGCTGGCGGCGCTCGTGAACAAGGGCGAGATCTGGATCGCCAACGGCGACGTGCAGATGAACTTCGCGCAACGCCGCGAATACCCGAACATACGGCCGTTCTTCCCCGCCGGCCCCGATGGCGCGCGCCACGCGATGGCGATGCCCTACGAGATCGCGCTGGTCGCAGGCGCGCCGAACGCGGACGCTGGACGCAAGCTGATCGCGTTCCTGTTGAGCAAGCCGGCTCAGCAGCGCGTCTTCGATTTGGCCGGGGGTTTCCCGGTGCGCCGGGACGTATCCGCGAGCGGTCCGGTCGCGCAGGCGTTGCAGCACGTCGTTTCGGGCGTGCAGGTCTGGACGCCCGATTGGAACCAGGTCGCAAAGGAATTGAGCGTCGATGTTGAGCGCTGGCACCAGGTCACCGGGAACTGAGTCCCGCGCCGCGGGGAGGGCGTCCCCGGCGGCGCCGGTCGGCGGCGGACCGCCGCAGATAGGCGTGCGTGGTGTGTCGGTGCGCTATGGCGCGCAGTTCGCGCTCGCCGCGGTCGAACTCGACATCGCCGCTGGGGAAGTGGTCGTCCTGCTCGGCAAGTCGGGGTCGGGCAAGACGACGCTGCTGCGCACGATCGCCGGATTCACGCCGCCGACCGCCGGGCGGATCTTCCTCGGGGATCGCGACGTCACGTTGTTGCCGCCGCATGCCCGGGGATTGGGCCTCGTCGTGCAGAACTATGCGCTGTTTCCGCATCTGCGGGTCGCCGAGAACGTTGCATTCGGGCTGCGCGCCCGCAGGCGCTCGCCGCCGGAGATCGAACGGACCGTCGTCCGCTTCCTGGAGATGGTGGGCATGTCCGCGTATGCGCGCCGCTATCCGCACGAACTTTCCGGTGGCCAGCAGCAACGCGTCGCGATCGCGCGGGCGCTCGCGATCCGCCCCCGTGCGCTCCTGCTCGACGAACCCCTGTCGGCGCTGGACGGCCCGCTGCGCGCCGAGATGCTCGAGGAGTTGCGGCAGCTGCACGCGCAGCTTCCCGAGATGGCAATCGTTTACGTGACCCATGATCAAGCCGAGGCGATCGCGATCGGGCACCGGATTGCGCTGCTGCACGACGGCCGCATCGTCGCTGCGGGAGCGCCGCGGGATCTGCACGACACGCCGCCCAATCGCTACACGGCGGAGTTCTTCGGCCAGGCCAACCTGCTGCCGGCGCGGATCCTGGGCGATGCGTATCCAGATCGGGCACCGACTGCGGGCGAGCGCGGCAAGCAGGTCGCGGTATACGTCGGACCGCAGATCGTCCGGGCGGCGCGAACGCCCACGGCGCCGGACTCGGGCAGCGCGTTGTTGTGCGTACGCCCCCACGACCTGCGTATCGCCGGCGGCCCCGCGGACGACAACCGGTTGTCCGGTTCCGTGCGATCGGTGCAATGGCTGGGCGCGGTTCACCGCGTGCTCGTCGACCTCGCGCAGTCGCCGATCCGCGTGGATTTGCCGAGCTATGTGACGCCGCCGCGTCCGGGGGAGGACGTCGTGCTCGCGTTCGATCCGGCGCGGGCGGTATTACTGGCCGAATCCTGATGGCGACCGCCCGGATTCGGGAAGGTCTGCGCTCGCTGCAACGGTCATCGGGGTTCGCCGTGCCGGTCTTGATCCTCGGAATCGTGTTCTTCTATCCCCTCGCGTTGATGTTCGCGCAGGCGTTCACGTATCCTGGCGGCGGTCACGGACTCGGCGGATTCGTCGACGTCGTCCGCAGCGGCGCGTTCCGCTCCGCGCTGTTCGCGACGGTGCGGATCGGCGTGACCGCGACCTCGCTGTGCATCGCGGTCGGCTTCGCGCTGGCGGTACTGATTCGATTCGTCTCGTTTCCCGGCGCACGCGCCCTCGGCCGCCTGATCGACACCTATCTGGCGTTTCCGTCATTTCTGATCGCGCTGTCGCTCACGTTCTTGTACGGCAGCGCCGGCGTCGTCCCGGCGCTGTGGACGGCCGTCGTCGGCGCGGCGCCGGCCGCGACCGGCTCGAGCTTCCTGTACGGCTTCTGGGGCGTCGTGCTCGCCGAGGTCACCTACTACACCCCCGTTCGTGATGCGCCCGGTGCTCGCGGCACTCGACACGTTGGATCATGCGCAACTCGAGGTCGCCAGCAGTTTGGGGGAATCCCCGCTCGGCGTACTGCGTCGGGTCGTACTGCCGGCCGCGCTGCCGTCGCTCCTCGCCGGCGGAAGCCTCTGTCTGCTGCTGACGATCAACGAATTCGGGATCATCCTCGTGATGGGCGTGAAGAACGTGATCACGCTGCCGATGTTGATCTACGGCAAGGCGATCAACGAGTTCGACTATCCGGCCGCGAGCGCGGTCGCGATCTGCAACATCGCGGTTTCCCTCGGCCTGTACTTCGCCTACCGCTCGGCGCTGGGCCGTTTGCGACAATGAGCACGCTGTTCCTCGCGCGTCCCACGAAACGGGTGCTCGCGTCGCTCGCGGTCGGCGTCGGTACCGTGATCTTCGGCCTGCCGCTGCTGACGCTCGTCGTGGCAAGCCTCGCGGGCGAGTGGAGCGGCGTGTGGCCCTCGCAACTGACGTTCGAGCATTTGCGCGGCGCGCTCGCCGGCGACGAGCGGATGGCACTCTGGCACAGCCTGGCGACCGGGATTGCCGCGACGCTTCGCGGCGCTATTGCTCGGCGCGTGGGGAGCCCTCGCGGCGCGTCGCGCGCCGCCGGCGCTGCAGCGGATTCTCGACGCGGGTTACCTCGCGCCGATCGCGATCCCGTCGGTGTCGGTCGGACTCGCATTGCTGGTCGCGTTCAGCCGCCGGCCGCTGTTGCTGAACGGCACGATCGCGCTGGTCGTGATCACGCACATGGTCCTGATCACGGCCTACGCCTACAGCAACGCGCGAGCGGGACTCGCGCGGCTGCCGGCGGGGCTCGAGGAGGTCGCCGGCAGCCTCGGCGCCGCGCCGAGCGGCGTTTTGCTGCGGGTTACGCTGCCGCTCCTGGTGCCGCATTTGCTCGCGGCCGCCGCGCTCGGCTTCGCACTTTCCATGGGGGAACTCGGCGCGACCATCATGCTCTATCCGCCCGGCTGGGTGACCGCGCCGGTGGAAGTCTTCGCGCTGACCGACCGCGGATCGATCTTCGCCGGCGCCGCGGTCAGCGTCGTGCTGCTGGGCTGCACGTTCGGCGCGTTGAGCATCCTTGATCTGCGGCGCCGCGTACGCCGCGGATGATAAATAGCGAGTACTCGTAACAGGTAACGAGTTACCTGAATTAATGAGCATAAATCGCCGATTATTACGATTTGACGTTTAAACGAATAAAGCGCATAACTCGCAGCTAATGCCGAATTGCTGGGCGTTTTCCCTTATTACTCGTCACTAACGGCGAATTATGAAAATCACCTCGGATTTCACGGATGCCACGGTCCTGCAAGCCCTCGGCAGCCGGCTCGAACGGCAGCGCATCGAAGCAAACTTGACCCAGGCGGCTCTTGCCGAGACGGCCGGCGTCGCCAAGCGCACGCTCGAGCGCATCGAGGCCGGCCTGGGCTGTGAGCTGTCGACGCTGGTTCGGCTGCTGCGCGTGCTCGATTTGAGCAAAGGGTTCGACAGCCTGATCCCGGAGCTTCCTCCGAGCCCGATCGCGCAGCTCAAATTGAAGGGCAGGCAGCGCCGCCGCGTGCACACGAAGCCGCCGTCCGCGACGACATCTGCGGATGCGCCGCCGTCGGTCCCCGCCAAGTCCTGGAGTTGGCGGGAGTAGACGTCGATGGCCACGATCGCCGAGGTTCGACTCTGGGGACGGACGATCGCGGCAGTGTCGCTGCAAGACGATGCGGCGGTCGTCGACTTTCAATACGACCCTGAATTCGCGCGCAGCGGCATCGAGATCTCGCCGCTCGTGATGCCGCTGTCCGCGCGCATCTACTCCTTCCCGACGCTGCCGCGAATTTCGTTTCACGGTCTGCCCGGACTGGTCGCCGACTCGCTGCCCGATCGCTTCGGCAATGCGTTGATCGACGCCTGGCTCGCGAGCCAAGGCCGCACCCCGGCGAGCTTCAATGCGGTCGAGCGCTTGTGCTACATCGGCGCGCGCGGCATGGGCGCGCTGGAATTTGCGCCGGCGGTCGGCGACGGCTTGCGCCGCTCGGCGACGCTAAAGGTGGATGCGCTCGTCAATCTCGCCTCGGATGTCTTAACCGACCGGCACCGGCCGGCGGAATCGTTTGCCGCCGATCGCCGCCGCACGGCGCTCGCCGACATCCTGCGCGTCGGCACGTCCGCGGGCGGCGCGCGCGCGAAAGCGATCATCGCCTGGAATCCCACGACCAACGAGGTGCGTTCCGGCCAGGTCAAGGCGCCGCCGGGCTTTGGTTACTGGCTGTTGAAATTCGACGGCGTCACGGGCAACAAGGACAAGGAGCTCGAGGATCCGCAGGGCTACACGGTCGTCGAATACGGCTACACATTGATGGCGAAGGCGGCGGGGATCGTGATGACGGAGTGCCGCTTGCTCGAGGAGGGCGGGCGACGACACTTCATGACGCGCCGCTACGATCGCGCAGCGGATGGCGACAAGCTGCACGCGCAATCCCTCGCGGCGCTCGCGCACCTCGACTTCAACGCCGCGGGCGCGCACTCCTACGAACAGGCGTTCGATGCGATCAAGCGATTGAAGCTGCCGATGAGCGACCTGGAGCAAATGTTCCGCCGCATGTTGTTCAACGTCGTGGCGCGCAACCAGGACGATCACGTGAAGAACATCGCGTTCCTCATGGACAAATCCGGGCAATGGTCGCTCGCGCCCGCGTTCGACGTCACCTATGCTTACAGCCCGGTCGGCGCCTGGACGGCGCATCATCAAATGACCATCAACGGCAAACAGGACGATTTCACGCTCGCGGACTTTCGCATCTGCGCCTGGACGGCGGGCTTGAAGCGCGGCCGCGCGGATGTGCTGCTCGACGCGGTGCGCACGGCGGTTGCGCGCTGGCCGGAATTCGCGCGCGCCGCGGACGTGCCCGCCGGGATGCGCGAAGGCATACGCGCGAGGCATCGCTTGGAATTCACAGGAAACTAAATTGCACTCGAACGATGCATTCGGCCCCGCGTACTTTCAAAAGTATTACTTCAGCCGCAAGACGCGCGTCGTCACGCCCACGGAGATGCGCGCGCGCGCATCCTTGATCGCCGCGATCCTGCGCCAGGCGCAGATCCCCGTGCGCCGCATTCTCGATGCCGGCTGCGGTGTCGGCCTGCTGCGCGCGCCGTTCAAGAAATCCTTGCCGCGCGCGAGCTATACGGGACTCGAATGGAGCGACTATCTCTGCGGCCGCTACGGCTGGACCCAAGGCTCGATCGCCGATTTCGCGCCGCGTCAGCCGTATGATCTCGTCGTCTGCTACGACGTGCTGCAATACCTCGATGATCGAAGCGCCGCGCGCTCGCTCGCGAATCTCGCGCGCCTGAGCCGCGCGGCGGTCTACGTCTCAGCCCTGACGACCGAGGATTGGCGCGACCACTGCGATCAAGCCTTGACCGACCGCGCCGTGCACTTGCGCGCCGCGCAGTGGTATCGCCGCCGCCTGGCGAGACATTTCCATCATCTCGCATTCGGCGTCTGGCTGCGCAAGGACGTGCACGCGATCTGGTGGGAATTGGAGCGTCCCGACGCGGGCGCGACGGGCGCCGCCGGCGCTCTCAAAGGTTCCGTAGAATCCAGTCGACGAGCGCTGCGTGCACGGGCTCGGCCGCGCCCGCGTCGACGCGCGGATCGTTGACCAAGGACACGAGTACGTACGTGTGTCCCCGCGCCGTCGTGACGTAGCCCGCGACGGCGCTCGCCTCGTCGATATGCCCGGTCTTCAAGCGCACCGCGCCCGGCGGCGTGTCCCGCATGCTCGTGCGCAGCGTGCCGTCGACGCCGGCGATCGGCAGCGACGCCAGGAATTCCGGCGCATAGCGGCTGTGGTAGGCGTACTTCAGCACTTCGACGAGCGTTGCCGCGGAGATCCGCGCGATCCGCGACAAGCCCGCGCCGTTGTCGACCTGCGCGCCGTGCAGATCGAGGCCGCGCGCACGGCTCCACTCCTCGACCGCGGCGATCCCCTTGTCGACGGTCGCCGGCGCGCCGTAGCGCCGCTCACCCATCGTCAACAGGAGATCGCGCGCCATGACGTTGTTGCTGTACTTGTTCGTCAATCGCACAATCTCGCCCAAGGTCAGCGAGTCGTACGACAGAAGCTCGCGCGCATCCGCGGGCGCCGCCGCCTCGCGCAGGCGGCCCTCGAAGCCGCCGCCGGCCTCGCGCCAGATGGGTACGAACGTGCCCGCGGCGAACGCGGGTGCCCGCATGACCGCGCGCGCGATCTCGAGCGGCGGGCATTTCTTCGACAGCGCGCCCGTGAGCAGCACGCGGTCGCGGCGCGGTGAGGACACCCGGAAGTCGACGCGATTGCCGCGGCCGCGGCAGCGGCCGCCGACCAGGCGGATGCGGTTGTCGACGCGCAGATTGAGCGGCGCGGGATTGGCGACGACATTCACCTTGTGTGCGCGCGCGTCCGGCGCAATTCGAAAGTCGACGGTCTGGAAATTCACCAGCATCGCGTCCGGGATGACGTTGTACGGCCGGTTCGGATGGCCGTCGAACGCAGCCGGATTCTCATCCGGCAGCGCGAAGCCGTGGTCATCGACGACGATGTCGCCGGAGATGGTCTGAAGTCCGGTCGCGCGCAGTTCCTGCACGAAGTACCACCAGCGCTCGATCGTCATGTACGGATCGCCGCCGCCCTCGAGATAGAGGTTGCCGCGCAGCACGCCATTGACCACGGGTCCGTCGGCGAGCGCGCGCGTGGTCCAGGTGAATGCCGGGCCCAAGGTGTCGAGGCTCGCGAGCGTCGTCACGACTTTGAGCGTCGAGCCCGGGCTGCGCGGCGTGTCGGCGTTCTCGCTCGCGATCACGCGCCCGGTGTCGACGTCGGCGATCACGTAGCTCACGGACTTCGCGGGCAAATGGCCCGCGGCGATCGTCCGCTCGACTTCGCCCATCGGCGCCGACGTCTGCGGTTCCGCCGCGCCGGTCTCGGCGGCGTGCGGCAGCGAGGCCGCCGCGGTCAACGGCGCGGCGGCGAGGATCATCAATAGAAGCCGGCGCAAATCAGCTCTCGACATTGTCGATGAGCCGCGTGCGCCCGAGCCTCGCCGCAGCGAGGACGATGAGCGGGGCTCCCGCGGCGGGTTCGCCCAAATCGGCTTGGCGGCGCACGGCGACGTAGTCGGGCTGCCAACCGCGTGCGGCGAGCGTCGCCGTCGCGCGGCGCTCGAGCGCCGCGAAATCCCGGTTGCCGGCTCGTACCGCATCGACGAGTTCGCGCAGCACGACGTGCAGATGCGCGGCCTCGACGCGTTCGGTATCGGACAAATAGCCGTTGCGCGACGAGCGCGCGAGGCCGGTCGGGTCGCGTATCGTGTCCGCCTCGATGATGTCGATCGGCAGCGCGAGCTGCCGCACCATGCTGCGCATGACCAACAATTGCTGATAGTCCTTCTTGCCGAACACCGCGGCCGCGGGCTGCACCATATTGAACAATTTCAGCACGACCGTGCAAACGCCGGTGAAGAACCCCGGCCGCACCGCTCCCTCGAGGATGTCGGCAAGCGCGGGCGGCGGCGCGATCGTGTAGCCCTGCGGCTCCGGGTAGATCTCCGCCTCGGCGGGCGCGAACACGATATCGCAGCCCGCGGCGGCGAGCAGCTCGCAGTCTCTGTCCAGCGTCCGGGGATATTCCGCGAAATCCTCGCGCGGGCCGAACTGCAGCCGGTTGACGAAGATGCTCGCGGCGACCGATTCGGCGTGCTGCCGCGCAATCCTCAAAAGCGACAAATGACCGTCGTGCAGATTGCCCATCGTCGGCACGAGCGCGGTGTCGGCACGACCCTTGAGCGCCGCGCGCAATTCCGCCACTGTACGCACGACACGCATGGTCTTACCCGGTCAATAACTGTGCGTCGAGTCCGGGAACGCGCCGCTCTTGACCGCGCCGACGTACTGGCGCACGGCCTCGTCGACGGCGCCGGTCCCGGCCAGAAAATTCTTCACGAACCGCGGCAGCTTCGAGCGTGTCAGCCCGAGCATGTCGTGCAACACCAAGACCTGGCCGCTGCACTGCGCGCCGGCGCCGATGCCGATCACCGGTACCGACACGTGCTTCGTGACTTCGCCGCCGACCGCGGCCGGGACGAGTTCGAGGACAATAAGCGCTGCGCCCGCGGCCTCGAGCTCAGCGGCCTGCCGCAGGAGCTTTTGCACGCCGTCCTCGTCGCGTCCCTGGACGCGATAGCCGCTCAAGGTATGCACCGACTGCGGCGTCAACCCCAGGTGGCCGCAGACCGGAATGCCGCGGTCGACGAGAAATCGTACGATGGCGGGCGTCCAATCGCCGCCTTCGAGCTTGACCATGTGGGCGCCCGCCTGCATGAGCCGCGCGGCATTACGGAATGCGACTTCGGCCGACTCCTGATAGCTGCCGAACGGCATGTCGGTCACGATCCACGCCGATTCGTTGCCGCGGGCGACGCACTCGGTGTGGTAGACCATGTCGTCGACGGACACCGCGAGGGTGTTCGGCCGCCCTTGCAGCACGTTGCCGAGCGAGTCGCCGACGAGCAGGATGTCGACGCCGGCCGCATCCAGGATCCCGGCGAACAGCGCATCGTAACAAGTCAGCACGGCGATTTTCTCGCCGCGGGCGTGCATTTCCCGTATGCCGTTGAGGTCGATCGGTTTGCGCTTCGTCATGGCGCCGCGATTATGCGCGACGGTCGCCGCGTTGGCGATGTCCCCGATGCTTTTTCCGTGTGATGATAAGGCCTTATGCCGACACCCGAGCCGCAAGAACCCCGTCCTTACGCGCCGCCGCTTAAGCGGACGATCGCCGGGCCGCTGCGGCTCGACGCCGCGGGCGCAGGCCTTTGGCGGGTGACGGCGCCCGGCCGGCAGGGCTTGCTCGCCTACCTGCGCGATCCGCGGGCCGAGGGCTCACGGGCCGCAGTTTGCCGCCCAAATCGAGGAATTTAAGGTGTTCGATGCGCTTGCCATCGATTGGAACGCCGACGCGGACGCCTCGGTCACCTTGCGGCGCGGGGGCCGGTCGCTGATCGTCGCGGCCGCCGCCGTGGCTCTGCATGAACCGATCGAGGGCGTGTACGCGGCTTTGCCGCTCGCGAGCTTCGATGCGCCGGCCCGGCGTTTTTGGTGGCGGATATTCCGGATCGTGCGCTGGCCGGGAGGCCGCCGACTTCTCACTTTCGTCGCACGGCGCCGTTAACGGCCCGCGTCTCCCGCCAAACTGCGACCCTCGTCACCACTCCCTTTCGGGGATTCCCGCACATTCGCCCGCAGGCAAGCCTGCCCGCGACCCCGAGGGACGAGGATAGTGACCCCCAGCGAGAACACGGAAGGTTATACCGCCGCCGAGGCGTCGTTCGACTCCTATGCCCGGCTGATCAAGGTATTGATGCCCAACTTGCAGGGTGTTGCGGTGCACAATGCATTGCCCGCCAGGATCTGGGCGTCTGCCGATTGGGACTTTCCCGATCAAGACGCGATCGCCAAGGAAGCGATCGCGCAGGCGCTGGCCGACTCCTGCGACTACCCGGCCGTCATGCAGACCCTGCCTTCGGGGCATGCCATCTATGCGTTCGCGGTGCGCTGCGAGCGCATCGAGTTGTTGGGCGTCGTCACGATCGCGGTGACATTGTCCGGTGCCAGAACCGATGCGCGACCGCTCGACTACGTGCGCAAGCTCGTGCAGCCGGCGCTCGAGTGCCTGCGGCGCGAACTGGCGCTGCGCTCGGAGCTCGGCTCGCGCGAGCGCGATCTCGGCGTGCGCGAGCGTGATTTCGCGTTGATGCTCGAACTCTCGTCCGACGAGACCGACGATGCGGACGAGGCCGACGAGTTCGAACAAATCTTGCAGGCCGCGATGGAGCACACCGGCTGCGCGCTCGCCGCGCTCTGGGTGCCCGACAAGAACATCTCCAAATGCTCGACGCGCAGCGGCCAGCCGATGGCGCCCGCCCTGATGAAGCGCGCCGAACAGCACCTGCTTGCATGGATGCAGCTGCAGCAGCGCACGATCATCGTCAACCGCATCGCGAAATTGACGACGCAGGACGCCGCACCATACAAGATTCTCGCCTGTCCGGTCCGCCACCGCTCCGAGCGGGTCATGGGCGTGCTCGCCTTGTTCAATCCGCCGAGCGCCGTCGACTTCGATGCGCACAAGGCGCTGATCGCCGAGCTGCTCGCGAAGCGCGCGACCGGCGTCATACAGGCGCACTACGACCCTGGCACGGGCCTGATGACGCGCCAGGCGCTCGAGCGTCTCGCGCAGGCCCTGTTCGCATCCGGCGGCGAATTGGATGCGCACAGCATTCTGTATCTCGACATCGACCGGCTGCACGTGATCAACGAAACCTTCGGCATGCACGTCGGCGACGATGTCATCGCGAGCGTCGCCGAAGTCCTGAGCAAGTCGCTGCCGGCGGCCGCACTGTGCGCGCGGATCTCGGGCGACCGGCTTGCGGCGCTGATGCCGAACACGAACCTCGACGCCGCGTCGAGCCAGGCGGAGCGCATCCGGGCGGCGGCGGCGGCGATCAAGCCGCGCGCGGGCCGGGGATCCTTCGACGTCTCGGTCAGCATCGGCGTCGCGCCGATCGCCGCATCCGACAACCCCTTGGCGCATGCGCTCGCGACCGCGGAGATCGCGTGCAAGGCGGCGAAGGACCGCGGCCGCAACCGCATCGAGACCTTCCAGGATTCCGATCAGAGCATCATCCGCCGCCACACCGACGTCCTCGTGATCGGCAAGCTGCGCAGCGCGCTCGACGAGGACAGCTTCCGTTTGGATGCCCAGCCGATACTGCCGCTGCGCGGCAACTACGGCCGCCCGCGCTTCGAATTGCTGCTGCGCATGGTCGGCGACCGCGGCGAGATCATTGCGCCGGGAAAATTTCTGTCGGCCGCCGACCGCTATCAGCTCATGCCGACGATCGACCGCTGGGTCGTGCGCCGCACCTGCGCGCTGCTCGGCGCGCGGCGCGCGGCGCTCGGCGACGAGACGATGCGCTTTGCGATCAACCTGTCCGGCCAATCGCTGCAGGACGATTCATTCTCGGATTTCGTGCACGAGCAAATCCGCGAGCACCGCACGCCGCCCGGGGTCCTGTGCTTCGAACTCACGGAAACGGCGACGATCGGCAACCTGAAGAAGGCGCAGGAGTTCATGCATCGGCTGCAGAAGATCGGCTGTCAGTTCGCGCTCGACGATTTCGGCACCGGCGTGAGCTCGCTCGCGTACCTGAAGGACCTGTCGGTCGACTACCTGAAGATCGACGGCAGCTTCGTGCGCGACGCGATCGAGAATTCCCGCTCCGAATCGATGATCAAGGCGATCGCGCAGCTCGCGAAGGTCATGTGCATGCAGACGATCGCCGAATACGTCGAAACCGACGCCCTGCGCGCGCGCATGGCGGACCTCGGCGTCGATTACGGCCAGGGTTTCGCGGTCGGCAAGGCGCAGCGCTTCGAGGATCTGCTCGACGAACTCGCGATCTACGAGGCGACGGTCAGTCCCTGGGTCGCGTCCGGTCCGATCGCCGCCGCTAGCCGCTGAACTTGCCGCCGCGGATCATCGGCAATCGCCGTACGCGCTTGCCGCTCAACGCGAAGATCGCGTTCGCGACCGCGGGCGCGATCGGCGGCGTGCCGGGCTCGCCGACGCCCGTCGGCGCATCCTCGCTCGGCACGATGTGCACCTCGACCGTCGGCGCCTCGCTGATCCGCACGACGGGATAGCTGTCGAAGTTCGACTGGTCCGGCTTGCCGTCGGTATAGGTGATTTCGCCGTACAGCGCGGCCGACAGACCGTAGGTGATCGCGCTCTCGAGCTGCGCGGCGATCATTTGCGGGTTGACCGCGAGGCCGCAATGGATCACGGCGACGACGCGGTGCACGCGCGGCCGCCCGTCCTGCATCGACACTTCCGCGACCTCGCCGACGACGCTGCCGAACGACGCATGCATCGCCATGCCGCGCGCATGGCCCGCGGGCAGCGATCCGCCCCAGCCCGACTTGTCGGCGAGCATTTCGAGCACGGCGCGCTCGCGGCTTTCCTTCGGGCCCGTCAAGAGCGAGCGCCGGTACTCGAGCGGATCGACGCCGGCCGACGCCGCGCATTCGTCGACGAAGCTCTCGACCGCGAACGCGGTGTTCGAATGGCCGACGGAGCGCCACCACTGGACCCTCACCGGCGCCGTGGTCGTGTGCAAATCGACGCGCACGTTCGGCACAATATAGGGCATGTCGGCGGCGCCCTCGACCGACGTCGGGTCGATGCCATTCTTGACGAAGCCCTGAAAAAGCGTGCCGGCCATGATCGACTGGCCGACGATCGTGTGGTGCCACGCTTGGATCTTGCCGGCGGGGTCGAGCATCCCGCGCAGGCGGTTGGTCCACATCGGCCGGTACCAGCCGCCGTGCATGTCGTCCTCGCGGGTCCAGACGATCTGCACGGGACCGCTTATTTTCCGCGACAGCTCGACGGCCTCGCGCACGAAATCGCTGCCCGGATTGCCGCGGCGGCCGAAGCCGCCGCCGAGCAGCATCGTATGGATGAACACCTTCTCGGGCGGCAGGCCCGCGAGCTCCGCGGCCGCGGCGCGATCCGGCGACTGAAACTGCGTGCCGGTCCAGACGTCGCAGCGGTCGGCCCGCCAATGCGCGGCGCAATTCAAGGGCTCCATCGCCGCATGCGAGAGATACGGCAGTTCGTAGACCGCTTCCAGGCGCTTGCCGCCGTCGGCCTGCATCCGCGAAACCGCGTCGCCGTCATTGCGTGCGACGAGCGCTGACGGCGTCTGCGACAGCTCGAGGTATTCGGCGCGCTGCTTTTCCGTGTCCATCGTCGTGTCCGGCAGCGCCTTCCAGTCGATGGAGAGCGCGTCCCGGCCTTTGCGCGCGGCATAGGTGTTCTTGGCGACGACTGCGACGCCCGCGTTCAAGGGAACGACGCGCACGACGCCCGGGACTTTGAGCGCGGCCTTGTCGTCGATGTGCGCGGGCGTGGCGCCGAGCTTCGGCGGCCGCGCGATCACCGCGCGCAGCATGCCGGGCACGCGTACGTCGAGACCGAACTTGCCGCTGCCGTCGACCTTCTCGTGGACCTCGACGCGCGCGATCGGCTTGCCGATCACCGTGAAACTGCCCGGGCTCTTGAGCGTCACCGTCTTCGGATCCGGCGGCGTGAGCTTGCCGGCCGCGGCCGCGAGTTCGCCGTAGCCTGCCGTGCGGCCGTCCGGCCCGTGGACGACATTGTGCTCCGCGCGGCAGGCGCCGGCGTCGACACCCCATTTCTTCGCGGCGGCCTCGATCAGCATCGTGCGCGCGGTCGCACCCGCGATGCGCAGGGCCTGCCAGCTCGAGGAGATGCTCATGCTGCCGCCCGTGAATTGCGCCGGCATGCCCGGAGCATTGTAAACGGCGTCGACCGGCGCCGTTTCGATGCGCACGCCCGCGATATCGCATTCCAGCTCTTCGGCGAGCAACTGGGACAGGCCGGTATACACGCCCTGGCCCATCTCCGACTTCGGCATGATGAACGTCACGGTGCCGTCGGCGCGCACGTTCACGAACGCGTTGATCTTGCCCGCTCGGGCGCCTGCGGGCGCGCTGATCCAGGATGCACGCGCCGCGCCCGGCAAGACGAAGCCGAGCATGAGGCCGCCGCCGACCTGCGCGGCGGATACGAGGAAGCGCCGGCGAGACACGGCGCCGGCGAGGTCGTCCGTGCGTGCGCTCACGATCCGTCTCCGCTTTGACCGGCCGCCTGATGGATGGCTGCGCGAATTCGGCCATAGGTGCCGCAGCGGCAGATGTTGCCGCTCATCGCGGCATCGATGTCGGCGTCGGTCGGCGCCTTGTTCTTCTCCAGCAAGGAAACGGCCGACATGATTTGTCCCGATTGACAATAGCCGCATTGCGGTACGTCGTGCGCGATCCACGCCGCCTGCACGGCCTTGCCCACGGGCGTACCGCCGACCGCCTCGATCGTCGTGATCTTGCGGCCGACCGCGGCGCTCACCGGCAGCACGCAAGAGCGCATCGCCTGACCGTCGAGGTGTACCGTGCACGCGCCGCACAGCGCGCGGCCGCAGCCGAATTTCGTGCCGGTCATGTCGAGAACGTCGCGCAGCACCCACAACAAGGGCATCTCGGGATCGACGTCGATCGTGTGAATCTTGCCGTTGATATCGAGTTTTTGCATCGCGCCTCCGGGGGATCGGCGCTAGCATGAACGCGAGCGGGTGGGTTTCGCAAGTGCCGTCTTCGATGCGCATCGACGATGCGCCTCTTGTATTCGGCCGCAGCTTCGGGCACAAAAGGGGCCAGCGGAAACCGCTTCCCTGGGATAACGACAACGAGGAACCATTGCGCAGCGGCCCCATTGCCGTTCGCGCGACGCCGATCATGACGAACTTGATTTCCCATGCACCCGAGCTCCTGGTGCAGACGTGGTTCAACACCGATCGGCCGATCCTCTTGTCGGGCTTGCGTGGCCGCGTCGTCGTGCTGGCGGCGTTCCAGGTGCTGTGCCCGAACTCGATCGCTCACGGCATCCCGCAGGCGACGCGAATTCACGAGACCTTCGAGCCGAAGGACGTCGCGGTGATCGGGCTGCATGCGACCTTCGAACACCACGACGCGTTCAACGTCGCCGTGTTGAAGGCGTTCATCCAGGAATACCGGCTGAAGTTTCCGATTGCGCTCGACTATCCGAGCGACGCCGGCCCGATTCCGCAGACCATGGAGCGCTACAAGATGCGCGGTACGCCGAGCCTCGTCGTGATCGACCGGCACGGCATCGTGCGCAAGCACGCGTTCGGCGCGGTCGATGATTTGCGCATCGGCGCGGAGATCGGCGCGCTCGCGCAGGAAGGCGGTGCCGCGGCGCTGCCGCGCAGTTCCGCGGCCTGACTCATTGCCTGATCCGCGCCTTTAAGGCGGCGATGCGGGCCCGTTGCGCACTCTCGACCGTGCCTTGATCGCGCCGATCTGTTGCCGCGACTTGGCGAGTTCGGTGGACAACAGGGCGATGCGCCCGCTGTCGACGCCTGCACGGCGCGCTACATCGATCGCGGCCGCGGCGGCGCCGAGACGGTCCTCGAGCACGGCGTCTTGCGCGGCGCCGAACAGCCGGTTGCGAGTCTCCGCCAGGCCCGTTCGTGCGGCGCCGCTCATCGGCGCGGCGGCGAGCGCCCGCCGGTAGAGTTCGAGCGCGTTGTCCCCCGCGGGTGCCGTCAGCCGGTTTGCCGCGAGTGCCGCGGCCGCGCGCGCGAGCAGCGGCGATTCGACTGGCGCCGCATCCGGCGTGACGTCCGCGCCTTGCGCTTGCTGATCGCGCGATGATTGCCCTTGGATCACGAATGCGCCCACCGTGAGCGCAAGCGCGAGGATGGCGCTCGAGCCGAGCAACCAAGTGCGCCGCGCCGGCGCGCCGCCGCGGACCGGGGCCTGCGCCAGGGTGATCCGCCGTAGTTCGTCCAACTTCTTGACGGCTGCATCGGTGAACAGCTTTGCGCGGCCCGGCGACAGCGGCTTGTGCATGAATCGATGCACGGTCCCGTCGCTCAAGAGCGCGGCGACCTCCGCCTCCATGTCGCGGCCGCCCGCGATCAGGATGACGAGCTGCGGAAATTGGCGCTTGATCTCGACCAGAAAGGGAACCACCGCGCCCGCAGCCGTCGCGCCGGCCACCGCTTCAGCATCGACGATCAAGATACCGACCTCGCCGGCGTGCAGGAGGTCGCCGACCGTGTCCGCCGAGGGCGCGTGCCAGACGCGCCGCGCGCCGGCGACCTCCGCGCGCAAGGTTTGCGGCAAGGAGGCATCGTTCGTGAGCACGACCAGTTCGACGATGTCGCTCGCGCGGCTGAACGTCGGCGCATCTGGCGTCGCCTGGCGGGGATCGGCTGCTGGCACCCGTGATCTTCCTGGTTGACTAAAAATGGTCGGCGACACTACTTGCGCGTCGCAGCAAGCCCCGTAGCCCCGGTTCGGAGCCACGGTAGTGTCTTTGGCCGCCGAGCGCTATACGATATGTCGTCTCTGTAGAAAGACAATAATTGTTGCGTTGCGTCATATGGCGCCAGGCGCGACCGCGGAGGATGCGTTGATCAGTACGATTTGGATCACATCGCAGCTTGCGACGGACCAGCGCGCCGCGCTGGAACAATTATTGTTCTTCAACGAGAACCAGCACCGCGTTCGCGGCGGCATCCTCCAGTCGATCGATACCTACGGCGTGCCCGAAATCTACGAACGCGACGGCGCGCTCGCGATTCGCGTCGGCGCGATCGACGGGGTCCAGAGCCTGTTCGCCGTATCGGCGGACGGCCGGCCGCGTGGCGTCGCCGTGTTCGTGCGGCTCGCGCGCAACCGCATCGTCGTGCTGCACCTGGGCGTCGAGCCGCACCATCACGCCGGCAAGGAAGCGAATTCCGCGGTATTGATGCGCCTGATGCACGAAGTGCGCAGCGCCGCGCAGTGCACGCGCGGCGTCGACCGCATCGAATTGGTCTACAAGAACCGGCCGGCGATGCACGCGCATGCCTGATCGCGGCGCGCCGCCCACCCTCAACCCGCCTCGATGCGTGCGGCCGCCGCGCTGAGCGTGTCCGCCAATCGCCGGGCCCAGGCCTCCTGGCCGCCCGCGCCGTCGATCAAATCCTGCCGAATCTCGATCTCCACGTGCGGCAGCCGCCGCTTCTCGCCGTACTCGGGGATCGCGTAGTCGCCGAAATCGCTGACCGCATAGGGTTCGTTGTCGCCGACGACGAGTTCGGGATCGGCGCGCAATTGCGCGAGCATCGCGCGCGCGAGCCGCGCGTCGCGGTTATAGAGAATACCGGCGTGCCACGGCCGGGAGCGGCCGAGGTAGACCGGCGTGAAGCTGTGCACCGAGACGAGCAGGGTCGGCCGCCCGGCGTCGCGGCGCGCATCGAGCAGCGCGCGGATGCGGTCGTGATACGGGTGGAACACTTCGCGTTCGCGCCGTTCCCGATCGGCGGCGTCGATCGTCTCGTTGCCGGGCACGCGTGTCGCCTCGCTTTGCGCGACGATCGAACCCGGCGCACCCGGCGGGCGGTTGCAGTCGATGACGAGTCGCGAGTAGGTCTGCAGAACCGCGCATGCATCGACGAGCGCCGACAGGCGGCGTGCGACGCCCGCGGCGCCGATGTCCCAGGCGATGTGGCGGCCAAGGTCCGCGGCCTGTAGGCCGAGCGTGCCGAGGGCGCGCGGAATCCGCGCACCCGCATGATCGCAGATGATGAAGAACGGCGAGCCGCCCGCGGCGCGCTCCACGTCGACGGCGGCCGGTTCGTCGGCGGCGAGTAGCGTTTGCTGCGACGCCGGCATGTTTACCGCGAGGGCTCGCTCAAGGTGGCTTAAGGTGCAGCGGTTCCGGCGGCGCCGGCGGCCGGGTCGGCGGCGGCGGCGGCGGCGGCGGATCGAGCGGCATGCCGTGGTCCCGCAGGATCGCGACGATCACGTCCTCCTCGCGCGGCATCGTGCGCATGCGCTGCAGCTTCCAGCGTGCGTGCGCGCTCGTGAGCCAGGGCAGCAAGGGCTTGTCGAATTTGGCCGCGCTCTCGACGCGCCATTCGAGGGCGCGCCGGCGTTCGCCGAGCGCGCGATATTCCTTGCTGTCGGCGCGCACGAAGCGGCGCTCGATGCGGATGCCCGTCAGCTGCGCGGCGACCGTGTCGCTGTGCCGCAGGATGTTCACTATTTTGGCGCAGGACTCGCGCCGCGCAGTCCCCGGCTTACTCTCGCGACAGCGGTCCGCGAGCATCGCGAGCGGCGACACGATTTTTGCGGCGGCGATGCCCGTGACGAACGCCAATCGCGTCGCGTCGGAGTCGGCGTAGCGGCCGCGCACGCGGCCCGAGACCGACTTCATCGCATCGAACATCATGACGACAATGCGGTTCCAGTAGAAATCCACGCGCGTGCCCTGCGCCATATGCGCGAGAACCCGGTCGAGTTCCACGCTGTCCCGGTCCTTGATCGCCGCGGCGAGCGTCGGCAGCCAGGCGGCGCTGTTGTCGGGATCCAGCCAGCGCATTTCGGTCGCGGAGCCGCGGATGTCGCAATTCGGCGTGAGCGCGCAGACGCGCAGGTGAATCCAGCCGATCGCGGTGTCGTCCGGCGTCAAATCGTCCGCGCGGCTCGCGAGGCCGAGCGCGCCGGAATCGTGGCTGATCAGCGCGGCCGTCGCGAGCGAGGGCGCATCGCCGCGCAGGCTGAGCGCATCCACCGTGGCGGCCCGCCAAACCCGGTAGCTGTCCGGCGCGCCCGGATGAGCGAGCGCCGCGAGCGCGCGCTCGCCGGGAACGGCGAGCGACAGCACACTCAAGCAGGCGAACAACGAGGCGCGGCACGGAAACATGGGCAAGAAGGCTTCCTGAGGCTAGCCGCTCTTCGCGCGGGTGCCGACCGCGGTCAAGCCGGCGGTGATCGCGAGGCGCATCGCATCCTCGACCGAGATGTCGAGCGGTTCGACGTGATCGCGCCGCAAATAGACCGTGTAGCCGCCGAAGGCATAGCTCATCGGGAAGTAGACCGTGACCCAGTCCTGGCCGCCGTGGGCGTTCAACGCCGCCGGCACGTCCTCGCGCGTGACGAAGCCGATCGCGTGCACGTCGCCGAAGCGGGCGATGACGACTCTCTGCAGGTCGCGTTTCTCGCCGCTGCCCGAGGGCAGGAGGCTGACGACGTCGCGAAAGCCGCCGTACAGCGTCTTCACGAGCGGGATACGGCCGAGGAGGTCTTCCCAATATTTGAGCACGAGGCGGCCCGCGTACGCGTTGACCAGGCTGCCGACGAGCAGCAGCATCGCGAACCCCGCGACCAGGCCCAAGCCCGGCCAGTAGTGCGCGGGACTCACGAGTCCGAGCGTGATCAGCGCGCGGCGCAGGTCCACTTCGAGCGTGTGAACGACCCAGTAGATCACGTAAACGGTCAGCGCGACCGGCAATACGGCCGCGAGCCCGCTCATCGTCAAGGTGAAAATCTTACGCATGGGGTGAATCTTACGCATGAGCCGATGATCGCATGAACCCGTTCACGGCGGATCAACCGCGCAAAACTCCCGCCGCCTGCGCCGATATTCCGCGATCAGTGCGACCGACGCCGTTTCCGGCTCCCACAAATAGTACTGCGTGACGATCCTGCCTGCGCGCATCCGGGTGACGCTGAGCAGCCGGCTGTCGCGCCGGAATTGCACGGCGTCCGCGCTCCGGCAAGGCAGCGTCTCGTCGATGCCGGCGAGCGCCGGCGGCTCCACGGTCTTGCCGCTTTGCCAGTCTACCAGGAGTATCCGGCCGCAGGCGCTGCCGCACGCCGCCTGCAGCGCGGTGACCCGCCCCGCGAAATTCGGTCCGCCGCGCACGCTATCCCGCAGCCGCGCGCGCTCGCGCGCATCGAGCGCGAGGCCGGCGATATCCGGCTTGGGCAGCGCCGCGTCGTCCGTCGCGGCGACCGCGTATTCGGAGAATCGCGGCGCGCCCTGCGGAACCGGTCCCGGCGTGCCCGCGACCCCTCGAATGTCATCGAGCCGGTCGGCGTCGGCGTCGCTCAAGTACCAATCGTCGATGATGACGTCGACGTGCCGCACACTGCGGTCGAGGACGATGGGCCGCAGGTCGTGGTCGGCGCATGCGCCCGTGGACGCGCGCGCGATGCAGTCGCTGTATTGCGTATAGGCGCCGTAGACGTCGGGCGCGCCCGGCTCGCGCGGCGCGACGAACACGACGTAGCGTCCCGCGGGCACTTCGAAGCGAAAATTCGTGCCGTTCGCGGGAATCGGCTGCGCTGCGCAGGCGTGCGGCGTCGACTTCGTAGACGTAGGCGGTCATCGCTGGTGCGTCGCTGCCGGGAAAGGTAATCTTGCCGTCGATGACGGCCGCGGATGCCGAAGCGGCCGCTGCCAGCACGGCCTGCGCGGCGAAGGCGATGCGGATCGTCCAATCTACGGCCAATGCAGCAACACTCCGGTGAAAAAAATGAATCCCTTCCCAATGGTAGCGGCGCGCCATGACGCAAGCCACTGTCGCTGATATCGCGCCGGCGTCGCCGGCCGAGGTTCCGCTGCTGCTCGCGCTCATCCGCGAACTCGCCGGCTACGAGAAGCTTTCGGACCAGGTCGTCGCGACCGAGGAATCCCTGCGGCACGCGTTGTTCGGCGCGCGGCCGGCGGCGGAAGCTGTGATCGTGCGGGTCGGCGGCGAGGTCGCCGGGTTTGCGCTCTATTTCCACAATTTTTCCACGTTCCTCGGCAAGCACGGACTGTATCTCGAGGATCTGTTCGTGCGTCCGGCGTTTCGCGGCAGGGGGATCGGCAAGGCCGTCTTGGCGTACTTGGCGAGGCTCGGCGTGGCGCGCGACTGCGGGCGCTTCGAATGGGCCGTGCTCGATTGGAATAGGCCTGCGCGCGATTTCTACGAATCGCTCGGCGCCGAGCCGAACTCGGCGTGGATCAACTACCGCATGACCGGCGAGGCCATGCGCCGCCTGGCGGCCCTCGACGAGCGCTCCTAGCCTAAGGCAAGGCGCTCATCGGCGCGGCAGCAGGAAGCGGATGCCGTGGTAATTCAGCACGACGCCGTCGCGGCGTATGCGCTCGACCGTCGGCCCTTCGCGCAGCATCGAGCCCTCGGCGTATTTGTGCGAATTGATGTAGACGAAGCGGTCCGCGGGATTGGTCGCATAGACGTGCACGTCGAGGTGTAGCGGCGGCAAGGCATCCGCACCGCGCAGATTCAATGCGTCGATCGTCGGCAGGATTTCCTCGTCCTCGACCGGCCGCGGCCGCGCCCGCAGCGGCGTGCTCGGCGCGGGCGGCGCCGCGGAACGGCGGCGCGGCAGGGCGGCCGCACTGCCCGCAGGGCTGAGAGGAATCTCGGGCGCATCCACGGGCGAGCCATCCATCGGGCTGAAGGGCTTCGCTGTGGGTGCAGGCGCGGGCGCGGGCATGGGCGCGGGCGCGGGCGTGGACGCGGGCGTGGACGTGGACGTCGATGCCGGTGCCGGTGCCGGTGCCGCCGTGGGCGTCGCCGCGGCCTCGTTGGACGCGCGCGTCGCGCGCCCGACGAGGATGACGCTCAAGACGATCAAGTTGATGCCGAGCAGGATCAGAAGCGCGATGGCCCACAGCGGCAGGCCGCGGCGCGGCGCCTTGAAGCCGGGCTCGATGAGCCCCGGCGTCATTTGCCGCTGCCGCGCGGCCTCCGACTTCTTCAGCGCATCGAGTATGAAGGACACGGGACTCTCCTAACCGCTGCGCTGCGTCGCGGGCGCGAGCAACGGCGATTTCGGATCGGCGAGCGCTCGGTCGAGCACGACCTGGGTTTCGTAGCCCGCGATGCCGTCGACCTGCAGACGGTGCGCGCGCTGGAACTTTCGGACCGCGGCCGCGAGTTCATCGTCGTAGACGTCGGCGCGCGCCGGGTCGACGGCGGCGCCGCGCAGCGCGTCGAGGCTGCGGCGGAGCCAGCGCACGTCGGGCCCGCTCATGCCTTTCGACAATTGGCGCGGCGGCAGGACTTTCGGCTTCCATACGACCGTGAACTCGCCAAACCAGCTTTGCGCGAGATCCTCGAGCGGCATCGTCCGCGTGTTCGCGCCGATCGCGAGCGTCGCCGCGCTGTCGGTGAGCGCCGTCAACAGCACGGCATGCGCTCGTCCCTGGTCGTCGGTCAAGGTGAGGATCGCGGGGCGATCGAGCATGCGGACCTGCGCCCAGGAACCGCGCTGTGCCAGGCAAGCGAGGCCGGAACTCACCGCGTACGCGCAGGGGTCGGCGTCGTTGGCGGGCTTCGCGCCCCATAACGCGAACAAGCGGCGGTACGCATCCGCATCGGCGGCGGGCGTCAGCGCGTCGAGCTCGGCATTGATCGATTGCGCCTGCGGCGCGCCCGCGGTCGGCGCTGCCACAGGCGTCGCGACCGACGTTGCGCGCGGCGCCGCGGCGGTGCCGCGATTGCGCCGCGATTGTCGCGCGGTGGCGCCGCGGTCGGCGTCGCGCTCGTGCGTCGGGCGCCGTCGCAGGCGGCGCGGTCCCGGCCGAAGCCGCGCGCGGCGCGTCGTGCGGTGTCGCCCAAAGCTGCCAAGCGGAATAGAGCAGGCCGGCGATGCCGACCGCGGCGACGGCGATCGCCAGTCGGCCGATCCACGCCGCCGCGAAGCGCCGGCCGTACACCTCGCCGGCCGCGCGCCGCACGAGACCCGCGGTCACCTTGCGCGTCTCGCGCGTGTACGCGCCGAGCAGTGCGCGGTCGCAGCACACGTTGATCACGCGCGGAATTCCCGACGACAAACGGTGCACCTCGTCGAGCGCGCCGGCGTTGAATATCTCGGCGGAGGCGCCCGCGACCCGCAGGCGATGGCGCACATAGGCGCGCGTCTCCTCGCGGCTCAGCGGATTCAGGTGGTAGCGGCCGGTGACGCGCTGCGCGAGCTGGCGCAGCTCGGTGCGCGCGAGCAGCTCGCGCAATTCCGGCTGGCCGATGAGGATGATCTGCAGCAGCTTCTGCGTCGGCGTCTCCAGGTTCGTCAGCAGCCGCACGTGCTCGAGCACCTGCGGCGACAGGTTCTGCGCTTCGTCGACGATCAGGATGACGCGCCGGCCCTCGGCGTGCGCCGCGAGCAGGCGCCGATTCAGCCCATCGACGAGCTCCTTGATGCTGCGCCGGTCGGGTCCGTCGACCGCAACCCCGAGCTCCTCGCAGATGCTCAGCAGAAATTCCGCGGGCGTGACCCGCGGATTCAGGATGACCGCGACGTCGGCGTGCTGCGGCACGCGCGACAGCAGCGTGCGCACGACGGTCGTCTTGCCGGTGCCGACCTCGCCGGTCAATTGCACGAAACCGCCGGCCTCGTCGATGCCGTACAGCAGGTGCGCGAGCGCCTCGGCGTGCCGCTCGCTCAAGTAGAGATAGCGCGGGTCCGGCGTGATCGCGAACGGCCGCTCGTTTAAGCCGAAGAAGCTCGTGTACATGGCGGCTTACGATGATATCAAGGAGCGCGGCGCCGTGGCCCCGGTTTGGGGGGCGTGCCGCGCAGATGCTCGGCGCGCGTCAAGAGCGACGAGCCGAAGCGTTGACGGACCTCGTCGACGGCGGCATCGAGCCTCGATTCCCGCGGGTTGCGCGGCTCGAACAGGTCGGGCTGCGCGGCGGCGCCGAGATCCCCGAGCCGCACGCCGAGCAGACGCACGGCCGCTCCCGGTTGATCGGCGGCCCAGGCGTTCAGCAAGTCCGCGGCGATCCGCGCGAGCGCGGACGTGTCCTGCGTCGACGGCGCGAATGCGCGCTGGCGGCTGTAGGTCGTGAAGTCGGCGCGGCGGACCTTGATCGCGACGAGCTTGGTCGCGAGCGAGGCGGCTCGCAGCCGCGAGGCGGCGCGGTCGGCGAGGCGCGACAATTCCGTGCGCAGTGTGCCGAGGTCGTCGATGTCCTCCGGGAAGGTGCACTCCGCGCTGATCGACTTCTCGTCCCGGTCCGGCGTCACCGGTCGCTCGTCGATGCCGCTCGCGCGGTCGCGCATCGCGCCGGCGCTCTTGCCGAACAGGCGCCACAGCGTCGCATCGCCCGCGGCGCGCAGGTCGCCGAAGCTGCGGATTCCGGCCGCGACGACCGCGGGCAAGGTTTTCGGGCCGATGCCCCAGAGACGCCCGATCGGCAGCGGGTCGAGCACCGCGTGCAGTTCGTCCGGGCCGATGCGGCACAAGCCGTCCGGCTTGTTCAAGTCGGACGCGATTTTCGCGACGAGCTTGTTCATCGCGACGCCGACCGAGGCCGTGAGCCCGGTTGTTTCGCGGATGCGGCGTCTCACTTGCGCGCCGATTTCGACGGGATCGCCGAACAGCCGCCGGCTCGCCGTGACGTCGAGGAACGCCTCGTCGAGCGACAGGCCTTCGACCAAGGGCGTCAATTCTTGGAAGACTCGAAGACCGCGGCCGAGATCTCGCGGTAGCGCGCCATCCGCGGCCGGATCACGACCGCGTCCGGGCAGAGCCGCAGCGCCTCGCGAATCGGCATCGCCGACCGCACGCCGAAGCGGCGGACCGCGTAGCTCGCCGCGGCGACGACGCCGCGGCCTTCCGTGCCGCCGACGATCACGGGCTTGCCGCGCAGGGACGGATCATCCAACTCTTCGACGGACGCGTAGAACGCGTCCATGTCCACATGCAGGATAGCCCGGTCGTCCATCACTGCATGGCGATCGTCATTAGAGCAAGTCTTTCACGCCATCGCGCTCTTCGCAGAGCTCCTGATGGGTCGCGCGCATCTTGCCGCGGCTGAATTCGTCGATCGCGAGATTCTGCACGATCCGGTATTCGCCGTTCGCGCAGGTCACCGGGTACGAATAGATGACTCCTTCCGGGATGCCGTAGCTGCCGTCGGCGGGCACGGCCATGCTGACCCAGTCTCCGGGCGCGGTGCCGAGGACCCAGTCGTGGATGTGATCGATCGCCGCCGATGCGGCCGACGCGGCGGACGAGGTGCCGCGCGCCTTGATGATCGCGGCGCCGCGCTGCTGCACGGTCGGGATGAAGGTTTCGCGGAACCAGGTCTGGTCGACGAGCGACAGCGCGGGCTTGCCGCCGACGGCTGCGTGGTTCAAGTCCGGGTATTGCGTGGCGGAGTGGTTCCCCCAGACGATGAGTTGCTTGACGGCGGCGACCGCCGCGCCGGTCTGGTCGGCGAGCAGCGCCAGGCCGCGGTTGTGGTCGAGGCGCGTCATCGCGGTGAAGTTGCGCGCGGGCAGCGACGGCGCGTTGCGCTGCGCGATCAGCGAATTCGTGTTCGCGGGATTGCCGACGACGAGTACGCGCACGTTGCGGCTCGCGACCGCATCGAGAGCCTTGCCCTGCGCGGAGAAGATCTTGGCGTTTTCAAGCAGCAAATCCTTGCGCTCCATCCCCGGGCCGCGCGGCCGCGCGCCCACGAGCATCGCGAAATCGCAGTCGCGGAACGCGGTATTGGCGTCGGCGGAGGCCGTGGCCTTGTGGAGCGTGGGGAATGCGCAATCGTTGAGTTCCATGACGACGCCCTGCGCGGCGCCGAGCGCGGGCGGAATCTCGAGCAAGTTCAGGTTGACCGGCTGGTCCGGGCCCAGCATCTGGCCGGATGCGACGCGAAACGCGAGCGCATAGCCGATGTTGCCGGCGGCGCCGGTAATCGTGACGGTGACGGGCTTCTTCATGTGAACTCCGGGCGCAAAAGCCGGCATGGTAGCGGAATTAGCGAACGGCCGCGCCGGTCTCGCCGCGCGTCGCGGCGTACCTGGGATACGCCGTGCAGAACCGCCGATACTCCTCGTCGGCATCCCTATTGCGCCCCGCTTCGCGCAGCGCCGCGATGCGCGCGAGCCAGCGCCGGGGATCGGGAACTTCGGCGCCCGCGGCGGCTCGGCCGGCGACCGTCGGGTAGGCAAAATGCAGCGCGGGTGAGTTCGGAGCCGCGCGGCCGTGCGCAAGAAATGCGGCGTCTCGTCGGTGCGCTCGACGCGCCGCGGCGCGTACGCGACGGCGAACATCACGGCGAGCGCGAGCGCGATGCTTGCCGCATACGCCCAGGTCCCGGTGCCGGAGGCGGCCGCGCGTGCGCCGCGCGCGCGCGCTCGAGCACGCGCCGGTCGAGCGCCGCGCGCGGCTGCGGCGCCGAAGCGCGCCGATAGGCGCGCGACAACTCGCTGTCGCCGCGTCGAAATTCTTCGAGGTCGTCGTCGCGCCGCGTGCTCATCAATCGCCGCTCGCCCGGCTCAAAGGGAGCGCACGACCGCGGCCGGATGCTCCGCGCCGACGGAATCCATCAGCGCTACTTTCAGCTTTCGCACCGCGTATCGCAGCCGGCTCTTCGCCGTCTCGACGCCGACGCTCGTGACGCGCGCGATCTCCTCGAGGTTGAGGCCGCCTTCCTCGTGCAACAGGAACGCTTCGCGTTGTTCGGCCGGGAGCGCCGCCAACGCCGACAGCAGCGCCGACTGTTGCTCGTTGAACTCGGCGAGACGGTCCGGCCGCTGGTCCGCGGGCGCTTCGGGCTCGGCGATAGGCCGCCGCGGGTTCATCGTCCGCGCTTTGAATCGAAGCCGAGTGTCGGCGCCGGTGGTAGTCGACCGCGCAGTTGTGCGCGATATGGAACAGAAACGTCGCGAACTTCGCGCGCGCGACATACCGGCCGCGCGCGGCGATCACGCGCGACCAGACTTCTTGGAACAGGTCGTTGGCCGTCGCCGCATGGCGGACGTGGCGCAATAGATAGCGGTACAGAGGCCCCTTGTGCCGCGCGTACAGGATTTCGAACGCGCCGAGATCGCCGCGGCCGTAGCGCAGCATCAATTCCCCGTCGTGATCGACCAGGTCCATGGCCTCTAGCATACGTGCCGGCGAGCGGCCGGCGCCATCCGTGGGGCGGCCTTTATGGGCGGGGCGTGAAAGTGCTTGCATGTACTCGTGTACTATGCAACTATATCACCAAGCCACCGGTACACGCCTGGTGGCAGGGCAAAGTTCAACGAGACGGAAACCAGGAGAGAACGCCATGACTGCCATGCACACCACGATAGCCAATCGATTCGCGGCTCTGATGCTCGCGCTTGCCGTCAACACGATGATCATCGGCACGGTCGCCTACTTGTTCAACGGCCAACTGCCGGAGCGAACCGCCTGGGTCTTGGCGGGCTGAGGTCGACTCCCAAGGTTCGCTAGCGTGCTATATACCTACGACACCTTGAACGGTATTGAGTGAGAGCCGGTATGGAGCCAGAGTGGAACGACAGCCAGCCGATCTACCGCCAGCTGCGCGATCGCATGGTTGCCCTGATCCTCGAGGGAGCGCTGCGCGAAGGCGACCCCTTGCCGTCGGTGCGCGCGGTTGCCGCCGACTCCCGGCTCAATCCGCTCACCGTGTTGAAGGCCTATCAGCAGCTCGTCGACGAGCAGCTGGTCGAGAAGCGCCGCGGCCGCGGCATGTACGTGAGCACAGGCGCGCGCAAATCCCTGCTCGCGGGCGAACGCGAACGATTCCTGCGCGACGAATGGCCGCAGATCCTCGCGCTGATCAACCGGCTCGGCTTCTCCGCCGAGGAACTTTTCGCGCAGACGCCGGCGCCGACCCGCCCGGCGCCGCCGCCGCGCGGCGGCGATTCCAACGAAACGTGAGTCTCTAACATGCCTCCCTTAATCGAAGCTCGCGAATTGACGAAGAAGTACGGCTCGTATGTCGCCGTCGACCGCGTCGCGTTCTGCGTCGAACGCGGCCGCATCGTCGGCCTCATCGGCCCGAACGGGGCCGGCAAGACCTCGATCATGCGGGCCGTGCTCGGACTCTCCCCCTACGAAGGTCAGCTGCGGGTGCTCGGCCGCGAACCCTTCCGCGAGCGCGCGGCGCTCATGCGCGACGCCTCGTTCATCGCCGACGTCGCGGTCCTGCCGCCGTGGCTGCGCGTCGACCAGGCGATCGACTTCGCCGCCGGCGTGCATCCGCGATTTCGCCGCGATCGCGCGCGCGCCTTGCTCGCGAAGACGCAGATCAAGCCGACGCACCGCATCCGCGAACTCTCCAAGGGCATGAAGACCCAGGTGCACCTCGCCTTGACGATGGCGATCGACGCGAAGCTCCTGGTGCTCGACGAACCGACACTCGGACTCGATCTGTTGGCGCGCCGCGGCTTCTATGACGCGCTGGTCAACGACTACATGGACGAAGCCCGCACGATCCTGATCACGACCCATCAAGTCGAGGAGGTGGAGAATTTGCTGACCGACGTGCTGTTCATCGACCGCGGCCGCATCGTCCTCGATTCGTCGCTCGAGGCGATCGCGGGCCGCTTCGCCGCGATCACCGTCAACAACGATCAATTGCCCGCGGCGCGCGCGCTGAATCCGTTTCACGAGCGGCGCGCGCTCGGCAAGACCGTGCTTTACTTCGAGAACGCCGCCGGCGCCGCGCTCGCCGCGCTCGGCGAAGTCCATACGCCGACCGTCGCGGATCTGTTCGTCGCCAAACTCTCGCGCGGTGCCGCATGAATACCTACAAGTGGCTCGTACGCCGGGAGATCTGGGAGAACCGCGCGATCTGGACCTTGCCGCTGGCGATAGGCGCCGTGCTGTTGCTCGCGGCGCTGTTCGGGCGCGTCGAATTCGACGTGCCGTTCCTCGCCGTGCAGACGCACAGCGCGGGCGCGCTGCTGCTGTTCGCGTTCGGCGCGGTCTTCTTCTTCGTGATGTCGATCTATTCCGCGTGGTATCTGCTCGACTCGCTGTACGCCGACCGCAAGGACCGCAGCATCCTGTTTTGGAAATCCCTGCCGGTGTCCGACGCCGAGACCGTGATCGCGAAGCTCGCGACGGGCTTGCTCGTGATCCCCGTGGTCTACTTCGTGGTCGCGGATTTGACGACCCTGATCATCGCGTTCATCGTCTCGCTGCGCGCGCGCACCTGGCTCGGCGCCTCGCTGTGGAATCCCGAGATCTGGCTGCAGCTGCAGGTCCTGTGGATTTACCTGATCCTCACGATCGCGATCTGGTTCCTGCCGGTCGCCGCGTGGCTGCTGCTCGTCTCCGCGTGGGCGAAACGCTCGGTCACGCTGTGGTCGATCATGCCTCCGCTCGCGCTGGTCTGGGCCGAAAGGATGTTCTTCGGCACGCACTGGATCGGCGAGGCGCTGTCGGATCGGCTGATGACGGGTTATCCCGCGACCGCGTTCCACGACTTCACGGGTTCGCTCGCCGCGGCGGCGCAAGGGACGGCCGGCGCGCCGCTCGACGTCTGGAAATTGCTGGCGCCGGTCGACTTCGTCGCGAGTCCTTCGACGTGGATAGGCGTCGTGGTCGGCGTCGCGCTCGTCGCCGCCGCGATCAAATTGCGCGCGCGCAGCGTCGAGCTGTAGAGCGCCGCGGCGCGAATGGTGCACACTAGCGGCTGCTGATCCTCATATATCGAATTAGGAGCACGGCATGTACAAGTCCAAGATAGACCTTTCCGACAAGACCCGCCGCAACGTGATCGCAATCCTGAACGATCGCCTCGCCGACGCGATCGACCTGCAGACCCAGGCGAAGCACGCGCATTGGAACGTCAAAGGGCCCCAGTTCATCGCGCTGCACGAATTGTTCGACAAGATTTCCGACGCCGTGCTTGCGCAGATCGACGAAATCGCCGAACGCGTGACGGCCCTCGGCGGGACCGCGGAGGGCACCGTGGCGGTCGCTGCGAAGCGCAGCAAGCTGAAGAACTACCCGCTCAGCATCACCGCGGGCAAGGACCACCTGTTCTATCTGTCGACGCAGATCTCGGTGTTCGGCAAGGCGGTGCGCGCGGCGATCGACGATGCCGCCAAGCTCGGCGACGCGGATACCGCGGACCTCTTCACCGGCATCTCGCGCGACCTGGACAAATATCTATGGTTCCTCGAGGCGCATCTGCAGGACAAGGCTTGAAGGTGGCCGCCGCGTCAGCCGAACAGGTTCGCGAAATAGCTGTTGCGGAAGCGGTTCACGGGATCGGTGCGCTGGCGTAATGCCGCGAACAGGCGCGCGCGCTCGCCGAACGCTTTCGCGACGTGCTCGGGGCGCAGCGCACGCGTCTGGTTGAACGTCGGCGTGCCGCCGTGCGTGGACGCGAATTCGTTGAAGTCGATGAGGAAGTCCTCGAAACCCTGGTCGCCGGGCGAGGACGGCTCCAGGGTAACCATGTTGCCCGTGTAGCTCGGGCTGAACAGGGAATTGCGGTCGCGGTGCAGGCGGCTCGCGCCGGTGACGACGTTGCACCGATACTTGTACTGCTTGTAGTACGCGCGGCAGAACGCGACGTACGCGGCGAGCAGCTTCGGGAAATCGGCCTGCGGAAACGCCCACAGGCTGTAGGTGTAGCGCGCCTTCCAGGGTTCCGGCGGCAGGTCCCGCATCCACTCGTGCGCGTACACGACGACGCCGCGGGACGAGCGTCCCTGGGTCGCGTTCAGCGCGCGATGCACGCCGGACAGCACGGCGTTGCGCAGGCCCGGCGTCGCCAGTACGCCGCCGACCGATGTGCCGAAGGCCGGCAACACGTTGCGCATCATCGAATTGCGGATCTGCCAGATGCCGGAGCGCGAGACGTTCGCGTCGTCGTCGGGCGTACGCCGCTCGACGGTCACGCGGTCGGAATACGGCGCGATGTGCAATCGCAGCGCGCCGGGCCCGCTGACGATGCTCGCGTAGCGCGCGCCGAATTCGGCGAGCGAATAATTGCGGTAATCGATCTTGACGGCCTTCAGCGGCTGCACGCGCAGCGAGACTTCATGCACGATGCCGAGCAGGCCGTAGCTCGAGCGCAGCACGCGAATGAGGTCGCGCTCGCGCTCGCTCACGGTGATCTGCTTGCCCTGCGGCGTGATCAGCTTCATCTCCGTCACGCAGGAGGCCATTTGCGCGAGCCCCTCCTGGTACGAGGCCTGGGGCAGCGTCGTCACCGCGACCGCGCCGACGGAGATGTTGCCGATTTCCGGCGTCAGCGGCAACTCCAGCCCGCGCTCCTCGAGCGCGCGCACCAGGGTGCTCATGCGCACGCCGGCTTGCGCACGCACGCAGCCGTCGTCGAATTCCAGGATCTTGTCGAACGCACCGGTGTTGACGACGGTTCCGCCGTCGCCGCCGACGCAGCGTGTCTGCGAATAATCGGCGCCGACCGGGCGTACCGGCGACGGGTAGGCCTTGGGTTTGCCGAGTATCGCCGGGATGTCTTCGACGCGCGTCGGGCGCAGCACGAGCCGCGGCCGGCGATAAATGCCCGAATTGTCCGCGGCAGGCGAACCTTTCACTTTTTGAACCATGCGCTTCCCCCCGGAAGACTGATTGCAAGCGAACCTTGAGCCTGCTGTCCGGGGTGCAAAACCAACGAGGGCGTTGCGCTCGTGTGGTGCGATCGCCGTGTGGTGCGATCGGAAACTGGCGACCCCGCTATCGTCAGGCATCCTCAAGCCAGATGCCCCTAAGACCGGTGGTTTTGCGTCCCCACCTTTCGGCGGGTTTGCCCTTGAACAGTGGCTTTACTATGCGATCAACGCGCGGCGCTGTAAAGGGCGGCGACGGGAGGCAAAATAATATCGTTAATTCAATAACTTAGCCCATCAGCAGCAGGGTCTCGGCGTGCTCGACCGCCTCCGGCGTGCCGTAGACGACGACCACATCCCCCTCCTTGAGCACGGTGTCGGGCGCGGGTTCCCGGCCGACGATGCCGTCGCGGCGCACGGCGCTCACCTGCGCCTTGGAGCCACGCTGCGCCAGATCCTCGATGCGCTTGCCGACCGCCCAGGCGTGCGGCGGCAGGATGACGCTGTGCAATTTTTCGCGGAACGCACGGTCCTGGTCCGGCACCTGCGCGCGCTCCGCCGGGAAAAACTGGCGCAGCATCGCGTAGCGGTGGCTGCGGATCTCGTTGATCGCGCGCACCACGCGCGAGACCGGGACTTTCAGCAGCAGCAACAGATGCGACGAGAGCATGAGGCTCGCCTCGAAGGTCTCCGGCACCACCTCGGTCGCTCCCGCCGATTGCAGTTCCTCGAGCCGCGAGTCGTCCTGCGTGCGCACGAGCACGGGCACGTCGCCGCGCAAGCTGCGCACGGCGCGCAGGATGCGCAGCGCCACCGGGGGATTGGCGAACGTGATCACGACGCAGTTCGCGCGCATGACGCCGACGTTCTGCAGGACCTCGGCCTGGCCGGCGTCGCCGTAGACGACCGGGTCGCCGGCCTGCCGCCCGACCCTGATGCGGTACGGATCCACATCGACCGCGATGTACTCGAACCCCCCTTGCTCGAGCACGCGCGCGATGTTCTGGCCGACGCGGCCGAAGCCGCAGATCACGACGTGCTCGCGCGCGCCGAGCGCGAGCGTCGCGCGCGCATCCTGGGAAAACTCGCCCTGCGGCGGCCCCTTCTGGCCGAGCAGCGCGCGCGTGATCGCGCGGTTGTGGCGAATGACGAGCGGCGACAGCACCATGCTGAGCACGGTCGCGGCGAGCAGCGGCTGCACGACCGCCGGCTCGAGCAGCCGATGGCGCAAGAGCAAGGTGAGCAGTGCGAAACCGAACTCCCCGCCCTGCGAGACGATGACGCCCGTGCGGATCGACTTGAACCAGCTCTTCGCGGCGGGTTTGGCCGCGACCGCGACGATCGCGGTCTTGAGAACGAGCATGCCGGCAAGTATCGCCGTCACGAGCAGCGAGATGGCGCAGCAGCAGCTGAAAATCGAGCAGCATGCCGATCGTGATGAAGAACAGGCCGAGCAGCACGTCGCGATAGGACCTGATCGTCGCTTCGACCTGATGACGAAACTCCGACTCCGCGAGCATCATGCCCGCGAGGAATCCACCGAGTGCGAGCGACAGGCCGGCGGCATGGGTCGCCCACGCGGACGCGAGGACGACGAGGAACACCGTCAGCGAGAACAGTTCGGGCGAGCGAAACGACGCGATCGCATGGAACAGCGGCCGGAGCAGCCAGCGCCCGGCCGCCAACACCAGCATCAGCGCGAGCGCCGCGATGGCGACGTCGACGGCGATTGCGCGCGCGCTGCCGGTATGGCCGCCGCCGCGCAGCGCGGACTCCAGAGCGAGCAGCAGCGTGAATGCGAGATCCTGGAACAGGCAGATCGCGACCGCGAGCCGGCCGTGCGTGCGGTTGTTCTCCGACTGCTCGGTGAGCTGCGCAACGATGATCGCGGTCGAGGACATCGCGACGGCGCCGCCGACGACGACCGCGACCGCGGGCGCGATGCGATATGCCGCCACCGCGATCGCGGCGACGATGCCCGCGGTGAGCACCGTCTGCGCGCCGCCGACGCCGAGCACTTCGCCGCGCATCGCGACCAATCTGGGCAGGGAGAATTCGAGACCCAGGGTGAACACCAGAAAGACGACGCCGAAGTCCGCGAGCAGGCGGGTCGTCTCCGTGTCGGCGGCGAGCGCAAGCGCGTTCGGGCCGAGCAGCATGCCGACGACGAGGTAGCCTAAGATCGCCGGCAATGCGAGCTTGCGCACCGCGGCCACGACGCAAATCGAGGCGGCGAGCAGGATCAATATTTGCAGCAGCGGATCGTTTTGCATCGTGGAAGGCCAAAATAAGGCCAATCGCCCGTGCGGGGCAATGCCGGGGACAGCGCCGCTGCGGCCTGTTAGCATAGCCCGATGCAACCGCTACCGATCGACGTGAAAGCCGGCGAGACCTATTGGTGGTGCCGCTGCGGCAAGAGCGCGAAACAGCCGTTCTGCGACGGCTCGCACAAGGGCGGCACTCTCGCGCCGATGAAATACACGGCCGCGGAGAGCAAGAAGCTCTGGTTTTGTGTCTGCAAGAAGACCGCCACCCCGCCCCTTTGCGACGGCAGCCACAAATCCCTGGTCGCACCCAGCGTCGACTGAACCATGAGCGGCTCGCTCGCGCTCGAGGGCGGCGGCGGCGACTGGCGGCTCTTCCTGCGCGGCGATTGGTCGGCGCCCGCGCTCGCGCAAATCGAGGATCAACTTCAGGCCCTGCGGCCGGAATTCACGGGTACGCTGGTCTGCGACTGGACCGGAGCCGAGGCGCCCGGCATCGGCCCGACCTGGGCACTGCTCGCGCGCCTGGCGCGCCCTGAGCCCGGGCGATTGAACGTGCGCCACGTCGGCGCGCCGCCGCATCTGGAATTCTTGCAGCAACTGCTGACCGGCCGGATCGCGCCCGCGGCGGCCGAGCGTGCCCCGGTGTCGGTCGAGCAACCACTCGAGCGCGTCGGCCGGTGGACCGTGCTGCAGGGCGAAGAAACGCGCGCGGCCGTCGGCTTCCTCGGCCGCATCGTCGCCGTCATCGGCGCGGCATTCGCGAGGCCGCGCGCGCTGCGCCTGCAGTCGGTCGTGAGGCACATCCACGAAACCGGCATCAAGGCGATCCCGATCGTCGCGCTGATCGCGTTCCTCATCAGCGTGATCGTCGCGTATCTGGGCGCCCAGCAGCTGCAGCGCTTCGGCGCCGACATCTTCGTCGTCGACCTCGTCGCGATCGCGGTGCTGCGCGAGATGGGCGTGCTGTTGACGGCCATCATCGTCGCCGGCCGCTCGGGGAGCGCGTTCGCCGCCGAAATCGGCGTGATGCAGATCAACGAGGAGACCGACGCGCTGCGCGCGATGGGCATCAACCCGATCGAGCTCCTGGTCGTGCCGCGGGTCATCGCGCTCGTCATCGCTTTGCCGCTGCTGACGATCGTCGCCGATGCGATGGGGCTCGCGGGCGGTGGTCTTCTGTCGCACCTGCAGCTCAACATTCCCTGGTCGCAATTCACGAGCCGTTTGCACGAGGCGATCGCGCCGACGACGTTCTGGGCCGGCCTCATCAAAGCGCCGGTATTCGCGCTCGTTGATCGCTATGGTCGGCACGTACCGCGGCATGCAGGTGCGCGAATCGGCGCGCGAGCTCGGCCGGCTGACGACGGTCGCGGTCGTGCAGTCGATCTTCCTCGTGATACTCGCGGACGCGACTGTTCGCCGTGCTGTACGTGCGCCTGGATTTCTGATGGCCGGCCCGGACACACCGCCGGTCGTCAGGGTCCGCGGCCTCGTCAATCGATTCGGCCGCCAGGTCGTGCACGACGGCCTCGATCTCGACGTGCGCTCCGGCGAGATCTTCGGCATCGTCGGCGGGTCGGGCAGCGGCAAGTCGGTATTGCTGCGGACGATTCTGGGGCTGAAGAGGCCCGACGCGGGGGTCGTCGAGCTCTACGGCAAGGACGTCAACGCGATCACCCGGTCCGAGCGAGCCGCCCTCGTGCAGCGGTTCGGCGTCACGTTTCAGAACGGCGCGCTGATCAGCTCCCTGACCGTCGCCGAGAACATCCAGCTGCCGCTGCGCGAATACCGCTCGCTGTCCGAGGAGTCGCTCGCCGCGCTCGCGGACCTTTGCCTCGCGATGGTCGGATTGGGCGCGGACGCGGCGGCCAAGTTTCCCGCGCAGCTGTCCGGCGGAATGGTCAAGCGCGCCGCGCTCGCGCGCGCGCTCGCGCTCGAGCCGAAGCTCCTGTTCCTCGACGAGCCCACGGCGGGGCTCGACCCGATTTCCGCCGCGGCCTTCGATCAGCTACTGTTGTACCTTCATTCGCAGCTGGGGCTCACCGTCGTCATGATCACCCACGACCTCGACACGCTGTTTCGCACCTGCGGCCGCATCGGCGTGATCGTCGACGGCCGCATGATCGTCGATACGCTGGACGGCATGATGCAAAATCCGCATCCGTGGATACGGGCGTATTTCCACGGGCCGCGCGCGCGCGCGGCCGGGCAGGAGGCGCATGGATAGGGACGCCAACTACGTGGCCGTCGGCGCCTTCGTGCTGCTCGTCGCCGCGATGGCGGGCGCCTTCGTCTATTGGTACGCCGACCGCGGCGACAAGCGCAGCTACGCGCGCTACGAAATCTATTTCCAGGGCTCGGTCAGCGGACTCACCAACGGGCAGCCCGGTGCGCTATCTCGGCGTCGACGTCGGCAAGGTCGTGCACATCATGCTCGATCCGCAGCAGCCGAAGCGCGTGCGGGTCGTCGCCGACATCGACTCGTCCGCGCCGATCGACGGCCGCACGCTCGCCTCCTTGAGCCTGCAGGGCGTGACCGGCCTCCTGTTCATCGATCTCGAGCAGGACCGCAAGGCGGCCGCGGCGCGGCCGCTCGCGCAGGGCCTCGATTATCCGGTGATCCGCTCGGCGCCGTCCGACTTCGACGTCCTGCTCTCCAGCCTGCCCGCGCTGACGACGCGTGCGGTGGAACTCGTCGACCGCCTGAACAAGGTGTTCAGCGACCAGAACGTGCAGGCGCTCGACGCGACGATCGACAACGCGCGCCTCGCGAGCGAGCGATTGCCCGCGACGATCCAGGACGTCCAGCGGCTCGTCGCGGAGGTCCGCACGTCGACGCAGGAGATCAACGGCGCGGCGACGGCGCTGCGCACGGTCGCGACGAAGTCCGCGCCCGACGTGCAGCGCACCGTGGAGAACATCCGCAAGGTCGCCGACAACCTCGCGAGCACGTCGAACAAGCTCGACCGCTTCGTCGCCGACAACGAACCCGGCATGACGCGCTTCACCCAGAAGAGCCTGCCACAGTTCGAGCAGCTGCTGCGCGAGAGCCGCGCGGCGGCACGGGATTTTCGCGATCTTTCGCTCTCCCTGAAGGAGAATCCGTCGCAGCTACTCTATGAGCGCAGGCGAATCGGCATCGAGGTGGCGAAATGAGGCGCCACGCGATTCCTGTGCGCACCGCCGCGGCGCTCGCGGCGCTGTTGCTGCTCGGCGGCTGCACCGGTTCGCTGTTCGAGAGCAAGATCAAGCCCGCGTCGATCTACCTGCTGTCGGCGCATGCGGGCGAGCGCGGCCCCGCGCTCGCCGCGGACCTCGCCGTGTTGAAGCCCGAGGTTCGCGCCGGCCTCGACACCGACCGCATCGCCGCGCTCTATCCGGACCGGCACCTCGACTATTTCGCCGGCGCACGCTGGAGCGCGCCGCTCGACGAGGTCGTCCAGCAGCTCAGCGTGCAGTCGTTCCGCGCGCACGCGCGCCTGCGCGACGTCGTCGCCGACACCTCGTCGGTCGTGCCCGATTATTGGCTCGAACTCGAAGTCGTCGACTTCCAGGCCGAGTACGCGGCGAACGGCGGCGCGCCGACGATCCACGCGCATTTTCTCGCGCGCTTGGGGCGCGCGCGCGAGGTGAAGCCCATCGGCAGCTTCGACGTGCGCGTCGAGCGCAAGGCCGCGGCGAACCGCTTGACGGCGATCATCGCATCCTACGAAGACGCCGCCGACGCGGCCCTTGCGCAAATAGTCGCGGACACGGTGCGCACGCTGCGCAAGGAGCGCGCCCCGCGGCGCGCCGACTGATCAGGAGCCCGCCCGCCGCGAGCGACGTCGCTACCCGGCCTGCTCGGCTTCCGCCGCTTCGATCGCGCTGCCGATCTCGAGCCAACGCTCCTCGAGGACGTCGAGTTCGTGCGCAAGCTCGGTGTACTTGTCGATCCGATCGCCGGGCGTAAAGCCACCCTCGCCGAACGCCGCCTCCAGCGCGGCACGTTCGGCGCAGAGCGTGGCGATCCGCCGCTCGAGCTCGTCGAATTCCCGCTTGAGGGGTGCGACGCGCCTGCGCAGCACGGCGGCCGCCGGACGCGCCGTAGCGGGGGCACGAGCGGCGCCGGCGCGGCGCGACTTCAGCCATTGCTGGTAATCGTCCAAATCGCCGTCGAAGTTCGACAGGCGCCCGTCGGCGACGAGCCAGAGCGAGTCGGCGACGGCCTTGATCAAGTGCCGATCGTGGGAAACGACGATCATGCCGCCCTCGAAGCTCTGCAGCGCCACGGTCAGAGCGTGGCGCATGTCGAGGTCCAGGTGATTGGTCGGCTCGTCGAGCAACAACAGGTTCGGCCGCCTCGCGACGATCAGCGCGAGCGCGAGCCGCGCCTTCTCGCCGCCGGAAAACCGGCTCGCCGGCTCGAACGCGCGGTCGCCCTCGAAGCCGAAGCGGCCGAGGTGGTCGCGCACGCTCTGTTCGTCGCCGCGCGCGAATTCCGGGCCGCCGCGATTGCGCATGTGCCAGAACGCGCTCTCGCCGGCCGCGAGCTGCTCCAATTGCTGTTGCGCGAAATAGCCGATCGCGAGATCCGCCGCGGCGATGCACTTGCCCGCGAGCGGCGGCGCCTCGTCCGCGAGGAGCTTCATGAACGTGGACTTGCCCGCGCCGTTCTGTCCAAGGAGCGCGATGCGGTCCTCCGGTCCGATCGACAGGTCGATGCCGGCGAGCACTCTGCGGTCCCCGTAGCCGCACGCCGCGCCCTCGAGCGTGAGGAGCGGGCGCGGTGTCTTCGCGGGCCGCTTGAACTCGAACTCGAACGGACTGTCGACGTGCGCGGGCACGATCGCCTCCATCCGGCGCAGCATCTTGAGCCGGCTCTGCGCCTGGCGCGATTTCGTCGCCTTCGCCCGAAATCGATCGACGAACGACGTGATTTCGGCGATCCGCCGCGCCTGGCGCGCGTGCAGCGCGCTCTGCAGCGCGAGATCCTCGGCGCGCTTCTGCTCGAAACGGGAATAATTCCCGCTGTAGGCGCGCACCGCGCGATTCTCGATGTGCAGCACCCGGTCGATGACCGCGTCGAGGAACTCGCGGTCGTGCGAGATGAGGACCAGCGTCCCCGGGAACCCGCGCAGCCAGTCCTCGAGCCAGACGATGGCGTCGAGATCGAGGTGGTTCGTCGGTTCGTCGAGCAGCAATAGATCGGCGCGCGCGCACAGCGCGCGCGCCATCGCGAGCCGCACGCGCCAGCCGCCGGAGAATTCGGCGACGCCGCGCCCGTGATCCGCGGCGCGAAACCCCAGGCCGTGCATGATCGCGGCGGCGCGCGACCGCGCGCGGTAGCCGTCGATGGCCTCGAGCGCGGCCAGCGACTCGGCCAATTCCATCGGCGCATCGAGGCTCTGCGCGCGCTCGATCGCCGCCTCGACGGAGCGTAGCTGGGCATCGCCGTCGAGCACGTAGTCGATCGCCGGCCGCGCGCTGGCCGCGACCTCCTGTTCGACCGACGCGACCTGGAGCGCCGCGGGCCTGTCGATGTCGCCGCGGTCGGGGCCGAGTTCGCCGCGCAGCGCGGCAAGCAGGCTCGATTTGCCGGCGCCGTTCGCGCCGGTGATGCCGACCTTGTCGCCGCGGTGAATCGTGAAGTTCACCTGCTCGAAGAGCGGCTGCGGCCCGCGCCGCAGGGTGAGATCCCGAGCAGATAACATGACGCGAAATTCCAGCCCGAGGCCGCGGGACCCTGGAATCAGGACGCGGCGAGCGGCGGGCGCTGTGCGGGTGCGCACAGGTCCGCGTGATGGGCGCTGCCGAACGCGCGATTTTGATTCGCGAGAATCGCGAGCAGCTCGTCCTGCGCCATGGCATCGCCGAGCAGGCGGCCCTGGGCGAAATGGCAGCCATGCCGGCGCAGAAAATCGAGCTGCTCGGCCGTTTCGACGCCCTCGGCGATGACGTCGAGGTCGAGACTCGTGCCCATGTCGATGATCGTGCGCACGATCGCGGCGTCGTCGGAGTCGCCGGGGACGTCGCGGACGAAGGACTGGTCGATCTTCAGCGTGCCGATCGGAAATTGCTGCAGGGCGGAGAGCGACGAATAGCCGGTGCCGAAATCGTCGATCGCGAGGTGCAATCCCATGCCGTAGAGCTCGTTCAAGCAGGCCGACGGTGCGCCTCGGATCGGTCATCAACGTGGTCTCGGTGACCTCGAGCTCGAAGTTCGTCGGCGAGACGTCGTGCTTGCGGAAGATCGCGCGGCGCGCGCGACGAAGCTCGCCTGTTGCAGCTGGCGCAGCGACAGGTTGATCGCGATGCGCCCGGGGTGCGCGACGAGCTTCTGCCAGCTCGTGGTAGTCGGCGCAGACGCGGTTCATGCACCCATTCGCCGATGTCGAGGATCAAGCTGGTCTCTTCCGCGAGCGGAATGAATTGCGACGGCGAGATGTCCCCGTGGCCCGGCAGGCGCCAGCGCAGCAGCGCCTCGGCGCCGACGATGCGGCCGTCGCGCAGGTCCACCTTCGGCTGGTAGAGGATCACGAGCTCGTCGCGCTCCAGGGCGCGGCGCAGCTTGCTCTTGAGCATCAGTCGCTCGACGGCCGCGGCGTTCATCTCCGGAACGTAGAACGCGCTCGAGTTGCCGCCGTTCTGCTTGGAGTGATACATCGCGGCGTCGGCGTTGCGGATCAGGTCGATGACGTTCTCGGCGTCGTGCGGGCAGACCGCGATGCCGACGCTCGCCGTCAGGATAGACCTCTTGATGATTCACGTGGAACGCGCGGCTGATCTCGTCGAGCAGCGTGCGCGCGAGCGCGCCGATGCCCGGGCGATGGTCGATGTCGGCGGGAAGGTCGTCGATGAACAGCGCGAATTCGTCGCCCGCGAGCCGTCCGATGCACCGCGTCCTTGCTCAAGCGTGCGCGTCAATCGCTCGGTCAGGATCTCGAGCGTGCGGTCGCCGGCGGCGTGGCCGAACGTGTCGTTGACTTCCTTGAAGCGGTCCAGGTCCAGATACAGCAGCGCGAGCGCGCGCTGGTTGCGCCGCGCGCGCGCGATCGCCTGTTGCAGCAGGTGCTGGAACTGCATCCGGTTCGGCATCTTCGTCAGCGTGTCGTAGCGCGCGAGATAGCGGATGCGCCGCTCCGCGCGCTTGCGCTCGGTGATGTTGCGCGCGACGTAGATGTTTCCCTGGAACTGCGGGTCCTCGGTGCTGATCGGCGAGCCGGCGATCGACACCGGGATCGTCTGCCCGCTCGCCGTGCGCAGCACCGTCTCGCGCGCTTCGGCGGCGCCGAGTCGGGGGTCGAACGCCGGGCGATGCGGCGGATCGACGAAGTCGACCAGGGGTTTGCCGTGCATCTGCTCCTCGGCGTAGCCGAGCAGCCGGCGCGCCGCCTCGTTGCAGCCCTTGACGATGCCGTCCGGCGAAGTGACGAGCACGGCGTCGCTCAAGCTGTTGAGCACCGTGTTCAGGTAATTCTTCGTGATCGTCGTTTCGCGCAATTTCTGGCGCATGCGCTCGAGCGCGGCCTGCAGCTCGCCGAGCTCGTCGCGGCGCGCGACGGCGAGCGGCCGGCTGTAGTCGCCGCGGCCGATGCGATCCGCGCTGCCGACGAGAGCGGCGATCGGGCGCGCGAGCTCGCGGGCGACGAACCAGGCGCCCGGCAGCGCCAGCAGCAGGAGGACCGATATGAAGCCGAGCAGGCCTCCGAGCACGCGCGTCGCCTGCAGCGACCGTTGCTGCGCGAGCGCGGCGCGCAAATCGGCGAGCGCCGCGTCGATGTCCGCACGGCTCATCCACAACTGCAGCGTGCCGACGCGCCGCACCGCGCCGCCGCCGAGGGCGAAACGGATCGGGGTCTGCAGTGTGTAGGGCCCGAGCTTCGATCCGGGGACGAGGGTGTCGCCGCGCGCGAAGACGACGGTGCCGCGGGAGTCCAGGACCTCGACGCGGGCGACGTCCGTTTGCCGCACGAGCCTCTCGGCGACGGCGGCGGTCGCCGCGGAATCGCCCTGGTTCAGCGCCGCGGCGAGCATCGGCGTGGAAATCCGGCTGAGCGTGCGGGCGCGGCCCTCGAGGTCCGCCTCGAGCTTCTTCGCGACCGTGCCGTTCGCGATCCGGCTGATGGTCGCCGCATCGATTCGGTGCTCTATATAGGCGAAGCTGCCGACCAATAGGGAAAGCAGCGCGACGACCCCGAACGCGAACTGCAAATATTTGGTTTTGAGGCTCGACGCCATGGGTCCCACCGGCCGCGTTTGCGGCTGCCAACCGGGGCATGATACGCGTTAAGCGCAAACCCCATAAGGGGCCGCGTACAATCTGCGGCCGGGAGCCGAATAATGCGTATCGATATTTATTCCGACACGGTTTGCCCCTGGTGCTATCTGGGGAAGCGGCGCTTCGAGGCGGCGCTCGCGCTGCGCCCGCAATACGAGCCTCGCGTCGTCTTTCGGCCGTTCGAGCTGAATCCGGACCTGCCCGTCGAGGGCGTCGAGCGCGCCTGGTTCCTGTCGACGCGCATCACGAGCCTCGATCGCTTCAAAGAAGGCGAGCGGACGCTCGTCGAGCTGGGGCTCGCCGTCGGCATCGAATTCCGCTTCGACCTGATCGAGCGCGTGCCGAATACCCGCCGTTCGCATTTGCTGCTCGCGCTCGCCGCCCGCCGCGGCCTGCAGAGCGCGGTCAAGGAGCGTCTGCTGCGCGCCTATTTTCAAGAGGGCCGCGATATCGGCGACCTCGACGAATTGGTGCGTCTCGGCGTCGAGGCCGGGCTCGCCGAGGGCGAAACCCGGATCGCGCTCGCGCTGCGCGCCGGTCAGGACGCCGTCGTCGCCGCGGAGCGCCACGCCTCGGCGCTCGGACTGACCGGCGTGCCCGCGTTCATTTTCAACGGCGAGTACGCGCTATCGGGCGCGCAGGCGCCGGCGGCGCTCGCCGACGCGATGGACCAGGTCGCGGGCATTGCGGCGGCGCGGGAGGCCTGAGCCGATGGACGCCGCCGAGCTGACCGGCCGGGCGCGGACCCACGTCGTCGATATCGCCGAACTCGCTTGTGCGGTGCACAAGCATGCGCTCGCGCCGTTCCTCAACATGCGCCGCGCCGCACTGCGCGAGGGCATCGATCTTTCGATCGCGAGCGGCTTCCGCGACTTCGACCGCCAGCTTGCGATCTGGAACGAGAAATGGAGCGGCGTTCGCCCGCTGTACGATGCCGCCGGGCAGCCCTTGGCCGCGAAGTCGCTCGCACCGCCCGCACGCGTCGAGGCGATATTACTGTGGTCTGCGCTGCCCGGCGCGAGCCGTCACCATTGGGGTACCGACGTCGATCTGATCGATCGCGTGCCGGTGGCCGCCGGCCATCGGTTGCGCTTGACGCCCGACGAATACGACGTCGGCGGACCGTTCGAACCGCTGGCCGCGTGGCTCGACCGCCATGCGGCACGCTTCGGCTTCTTTCGGCCGTTCCGCGGCGTGCTCTCCGGGGTGCAAGCCGAGCCCTGGCATTACAGCTTCGCGCCCGTCGCCGAGAGCGCGCGCCGCTCGTTGACGCCGGCGCTCTTGGGTGAGGCGATCGCGGCGGCACCGATGATGGGGAAGGACGTGGTCCTGGAAAGACTGGACGATTGGCACGCGCGCTTCGTGCGCAGCGTCGACCTGCCCTAGCGGGGCTCTGCTACGCCCAGAGCGCCTTCAGGCGATCGAGCATGAGGCCGCGGACCTGCGGCATCTGATTGTTGTCCGCGGTGAACAGCGGCGGATTGCGGCGCAGCATCGGCCAGCGCTCGGTGCGCAGCACGCGGTCCAAATACGCGAGGTTGCGGTCGATCGCTTCGAGGTAGGGATTCCTGCCGTCGAACAGCGGCTCGAGATAGCGATAGGCGTGCTCGAACTCGCCTTCGAGGCGCTCGACGCGCGTGTTGTGCACGAATCGCGGCGTCTGGCGCAGCAGGTCGACGCCCGAGCTGTAGCGCACTTGCAGCGCGCCGTCGCTGCCGGCCGCCGCCGCGATTCCGCCGAGCACGAATTCCGGGTACAGGCGATCGCGGCACTTTTCGAGGTAGCAGCGATCGGCCATCTGCGCGATCATGTCGGCGGTGCCGAGCAGGTGACCGAGCTTGCGGTCGCGCGGGTCCGCGAGCGAAATCTGGCTGAGCTGCATCTCGTAGCCGGTGAAATGCACGACGCGGGTCGCGATCGGCACCCAGCTTTCCATGCCGATGCCCGGCAGGTAGCGCGCGAGAAAGCGCGCGCTGCGCGTGACGTGATAGAGCGTGAACTCGGCGCCGTTCGCGTGCTCCCGATCGTCGAACTCGCGGATATAGCCGGAGTCGTGAAACATCGAGATCACGAGCGCCATGACCGCGCGCTCCGCGCCGAGCCGCATCGCGGGAGTCGCCGAGCGCTCGTAGCCGACCAACAGGCGGGTCGCCGCCAAGGTCACGTCGAGCGAGTGCTGCTGGTCGTGGTAGACCGTGTCGACGCCGAGATAGCCGGGCATGCGGCCGGTGAACAGCAAATCGAAATCCTCGAACGCGCGCGCGACCGCGTCGAACGGCGCGCCGGGCCAGGCCGCGTCGAACAGGTCCCTGACGGCGGCCGCGACCGCGGCGGTCGAACTGACTTGCACGGTGTTCGTGACGTCGTAGTCGTTGCGGCGAAAATCTGACATCTTTGGAAGTTTAAGCCCTAAATATGGGCCGCGCCACGACTTGGTTCACCCGCGAGCCGGCGAAATCGCGGCCGAATCAGGATAAGTCAAAGCCGGCGGCGCAGGGCGCGTGATCGGACGGCCGTTCCCAGGCCCGCGGCTCGCGGTCGATGCGACAGAATACGCAGCGGGCGGACAGGGCTTGCGAGGCCAGCATCAGGTCGATGCGCAGGCCGTGGTTGCGCCGGTAGGCGCCCTGGCGGTAGTCCCACCAGCTGAAGGATTGCGCCGGCTGTTCGAAACGGCGGAACAGGTCGATCATGCCGCAGGCCGCGAGCCGCGCGTACGCCGCGCGCTCGTCGGCACTCACGAGCACGGATCCGCGCCAGGCTTCCGGGTCGTGCACGTCGCGATCCTCGGGCGCGACGTTGAAATCGCCGAGCAGCAGCACGCGCTCATGCGCTTGCAGCTCGCCCGCGAGGAATTTCTCCAGTCCCTGCAGCCACTCGAGCTTGTACGCGAACTTGTCCGAGCCCACGGCCTGGCCGTTCGGCACGTAGACGTTGATCACGCGGATTCCGTCGATCGATGCGGCGATCACGCGGCGCTGCGGGTCGGCGAACGAGGGTAGCTCGGTGACCACGTTCTCGATCGGCCGGCGCGACAGCAGCGCGACGCCGTTGTAGGTCTTCTGGCCGCTGAACGCGGCGCGGTAACCGCGGGCCTCGATCTGCGCGCGCGGAAAATCAGCGTCGATGAGCTTCGTTTCCTGCAGCGCGATGATGTCGAGATCGTTCGCGCCGAGCCATTGCTCGAGCTGCGGCAGCCGCACGCGCAGCGAATTGACGTTCCAGGTCGCGACCGTCACCACGGCCTAGCCGCTCACGCGGCGATCCCGGTTTGCCGCAGCAGCGCGCGCACGTCCGGCGGCCGCCCGCGAAACGCGATGAACGCGTCCATCGGATCGACGCTGCCGCCGCGCGCGAGTATCGCGTCGAGGAAGCGCGCGGCGGTCGGCTGGTCGAACGCACCGGCCTCGTCGAAGGCCGCGAACGCGTCGGCGGCGAGCACCTCGGCCCATTTGTAGCTGTAGTATCCGGCCGCATAGCCGCCGGCGAAAATATGCGTGAAGCTCGCCGGCATGCGGTTGAATTCCGCGGCCGGCACGACGGCGACGCGGCGGCGCACGTCGTCCATGGTTTCGGCGATCCTCGCGCCTTGCGCCGGATCGTAGTTCGCGTGCAGCTCGAAGTCGAACGTCGCGAGCTCGATCTGGCGCAGCGTGTCGAGCGCGGCGTTGAACGTGCGCGTGCCGAGAAGCTGATTCAGTTTCTCCGCGGGCAACACTTCGCCGGTTTCCGCGTGCGCCGAGATCAGCGGCAGAACCTCCGGCTGCCAGACGTAGTTCTCCATGAACTGGCTCGGCAATTCGACCGCATCCCAGGCGACGCCGTTGATGCCGGCGACGCTCGGGTAGGCGACCCGCGTGAGCATGTGATGCAGGCCGTGGCCGAACTCGTGGAACAGCGTGGTCACCTCGTCGTGGGTCAGCAGGGACGGCGTCGCGCCGACCGGCGAGGAGAAATTGCAGACGAGCTGAGCCACGGGCAGCGCGCTGCCCGTCGGCAGGGACTTGGCGATGACGCACTCGTCCATCCACGCGCCGCTGCGCTTCTCGGCGCGCGCGTACGGATCGAGGTAGAAGCCCGCGATCGTCCGCCCGCCGCGGTCGTCGACGTCGTAGTAGCGGACGCTCGGGTGCCAAACGGCGACGCCGCGCCGCTCGCGCACGCGGATGCCGTAGAGGCGCTGCGTGACGGCGAACAGGCCCGAGAGGACTTTGGGCAGCGGGAAGTACGGCCGCAGCTCCTCCTGCGCGACGTGGAAGCGGCTCTGCTTGAGCTTCTCGGCATAAAAGGCCAGATCCCAGGCGGCGAGCTTCCGCCCCGCGAAACGCTCGAGCTCCGCGTATTCGCGCATCGCCGCGTCGCGGCAGCGCCGCGAAAGATCGTCGAGGAAATCCTGCACCTGGCGGCGGCTCGTCGCCATGCGCGGCACGAGCGCATAGTCGGCGAACGTGGCGAAGCCGAGGAGGCCCGCGAGCTCGTGGCGCAGCGCGAGGATTTCCGCGATCAGCGGATAATTGTCGAAGCGGCCGGCGGTCGGACCGCGTTCCGAGGCGCGCGTGACCCAGGCCTCGTAGATATCGCGCCGCAGTTGCGCGTTCTCGGCCGCCGTCATGACCGCGAGATAGGTCGGCTGATCGAGCTTGAACAGCCAGCCCGGCACCTTCGCCTCCGCGGCGTCCGCGGCGGCGCGCGCGACGACGTTCGCCGGCAAGCCCGCGAGCTCGGCGGCATCGGTCGCGCGGCGCGTGTAGGCGCGCGCGGAGTCGAGCACGTTCTCCGAGAACTTCGTGCCCAGCCGGGCGAGACTCTGCAGGATGTCGCGCAAGCGCGCTTGCGGCTCCGGCGGCAAGTCGACACCCGCGAGCCGGAAATCGCGCAGCATGTGCGAGACGAGCTTGTGCGCCGCCGGGTCGAGCGAGGCGCCTTCCTTTTCCAGCACGCGCGCATACGCGGCGTAAAGCGCGGGATTCTGGCCGAACTCGGCGGTGTATGCCGTGAGCTCGGGGAGGCATTCGTTGTAGGCGGCGCGGATCTCGTCGGAGTTCGCGACCGCGTTCAGATGAGCAATCGGGCTAAAGACGCGGCTCAGGCGATGGCCGGCCTCTTCGAGCGGCACGACGAACGACGCGAACGTGGGCTCGGACTGGCGCACGAGCGATGCGATCAGCGCGCGGTTCTGCGCGAGCACGGCGGCTAGCGCGGGCCGCGCATGGGCAGGCAGAATCCGGTCGAAAGCCGGCAGGGATTCGAATTCCAACAGCGGGTTGTTCACCCGTTCGATTCTATCAGACGCCGCTCAACACCCACGCGCACGCGGCCGCCGCCGCGATGAACGCGGCGACGCCGGCGAGCCCCCGCACCTTGAATTTCCACGCGAGCGATTCGCCGTCGGCCGCGGCCAGAAGGAACGCGCGGCCGTCGCCGGGCTCCGCGAGCACTTGCACGCCGGGGTCGATGGGCTTCGAGATCCCGTCGGCCTGCACCTGGCGGCGCGCGGCGGCGCGCGCGAGATCCCACTCGGCCGCCGACAGCACGCCGTCGTGATTCGCGTCGAAGCGCGCGAGCAGGGTCGCCTGGTCGTTCTTCCAGTCGTGCAGCAGGGCGGCGGCCTGCTGCTCCGGGTCTTGCGCAAAGGAGCCGCCTTGCAATCGAAACTCGCCGATCGCGAGCAATGGCGCGTCCGGCGACAGACGATGCTCCGTGTAGCGATAGCCGCCGCCGAGCAGCGAATCGACTACGCGGCCGAATAGGCCGGTGCCCGCGGGGATGCGCACTTCCGGCCACGGGTCCGGCCCGTACCAGACGTCGCTCGTGTGAGGAAAGACTTGCGCGCCGCGCGGATCGACCAGGCATTGCGCCGTGCCGTCGTCGACCAGAAACGGCGCCTCGCTCGCGCCGCCGTTGATTCGGACCCATCTCCTCGCGCGGCCCGAGCTGCGCAGCTCCTCGACTTGATAGCGCCACCACGCGCAGGGAATGCCGGTCAGCGGGCCCTTGATGCGCGCGTCCGCCGGCACGCGCGAACGGCCGCTGAACTCCACATAGCCCTGCGCGGCGGAGCGGATACGCGAGGTCGGCGTGTCTTCGATGAGCCGGCTTTCACGCCATGCGCGAAAGCCGTAGCGCAGGGCGGCAGCGGAGCCCGCCGCGAGTGCGCCCGCGATCAGCCAATGGAGCAGCGGTGGCTGGATTGCCGCCATGCGCGAGACCGGTCGCGGTCAGGCCCGGAACAGCGCGCCCACGTCGACGTCGCGCTTCTCGTCGGCCGAGAATTCGAGCATTTGCGCGGGCTTGAAGCCGAACCAGCCGGCAACGATCGCATCCGGGAACACGTGGACGCGGATGTTGTTGAGGTTGACCTGTTCGTTGTAGAGCTCGCGCCGGTCGGCGATCGACTCTTCGAGCGCCGTGATCCGCGTCTGCAGCTGCTTGAACGTCTCGTCCGACTTCAACTGCGGATAACTCTCCGCGACCGCGAACAGGCGCGTGGTTCCGGCGCGCAGCCGTTGTTCGGCGGCGCCGACCGCGCCGACGTTCCCCGAGGCGAGGGCCTCGTCGACCGCGGCGCGCGCGCGCATGACTTTTTCGAGCGTTTCCTGTTCGAACTGCATGTAGCGTTTGCAGGTCTCGACGAGCTTCGGAATCTCGTCGTGCCGTTGCTTCAGCAGGACGTCGATGTTCGCCCAGGCGACCTTGACGCCTTCGCGCAAGCCGACGAGGCCGTTGTAGATGCCGGCGGTGTAGAGGGCGAGGACCGCGAGTAACGCGACGAACACGATGAGGCTGATCATGGCGGCACCTTCAATTGACGGTTGCGGTCGCTAGTGGCTTCCCGAACCAGTATATCATCGGGAAAATCGCGCAGATTCAGACGGAGTTCACAGTGTCCGAGCAATCCCTCGACCTTATCGTCATCGGCGGCGGCAGCGGCGGCCTCGCTTGCGCGCAGCGCGCGGCCGAATACGGCGCCAAGGCGGCCATCGTCGAATCGCATCGGCTCGGCGGAACCTGCGTGAACGTCGGCTGCGTGCCGAAGAAGGTCATGTGGAACGCGGCGCACGTCGCCGCCGCGCTCGCCGACGCGCAGCACTACGGCTTCGCCGCCCCGGAGCCCGGTCACGATTGGCCCGCGCTGAAGGCAAAGCGAGACGCCTACGTCGCGCGCCTGAACGCGATCTACGAGCGCAATCTCGCCGCGAAAGGCGTCGAATACGTCGCCGGCCGCGCGCGCTTCATCGATGCCCGCACGGTCGAAGTGAATGGCCGACGGCTCGCGGCGCGGCATGTCGTGATCGCGACCGGCGGCGCGCCGACGGTGCCGGATTTGCCGGGCGCCGGGCTCGGCATCACGTCGGACGGCTTCTTTGCGCTCGAGCACAGGCCGCGGCGGGCCGCGATCGTCGGCAGCGGCTACGTCGCCTGCGAGCTCGCCGGTGCGTTCCACGGCCTCGGCGCCGAGGTGGAGCTCATCATCCGCAAGGCGCACGTGCTGAATCACTTCGACGAAATGCTGGGCATCGCGCTCATGCGCGAGATGCGCTCCCAGGGCATCGTCGTCCACGAGCACGTCGTGCCCGCGGCGGCTCGGGACGAGGGCGGCCTGAGGACGCTCGTCGCCGCGGACGGCCGGGAGTTCGCCGGCTTCGACTGCCTGATGTGGGCCGTCGGGCGCACGCCGTGCGTCGGCGGCCTCGGCCTCGAGCGCACCGGTGTCGCGCAGAATGCCGACGGCTTCATCGTCACCGACGAGTATCAGGATACGAACGTCGCGGGCGTGCACGCGATCGGCGATGTGACCGGCAGGGCCGCGCTGACGCCGGTCGCGATCGCCGCCGGCCGACGCCTGAGCGACCGGCTGTTCGGCGGCAAGCACGGCCGGCGCCTCGACTACGCGATGATTCCGACGGTGGTGTTCACGCATCCGCCGATCGGCACCGTGGGGCTCGGGGAAGCCGAAGCGCGCGCCCTGCACGGCGCCGCGATCAAGGTGTACGCGGCCGGCTTCGTCGGCATGTACTACGCGCTCACCGGGCGCAAGCCGCGCACCGAGATGAAACTCGTCTGCCTCGGCCCCGAGGAGCGAATCGTCGGCTGCCACATCATCGGCGACGGCGCGGACGAAATGCTGCAAGGCTTCGCGGTCGCGATCCGCATGGGCGCGACCAAGCGGGATTTCGACGACACCGTCGCGATTCATCCGACGAGCGCGGAAGAGCTCGTGACGATGCGCTGACGTCGATGGCGATCCGCGAATATCGGGGCGTGCGTCCGACCTTGGGTTCCCGGGTCTATGTGGACGAGTGCGCGCTCGTGATCGGCAACGTGACCTTGGGCGACGACGCGTCGGTCTGGCCGTTCGCGGCGGTGCGCGGCGACGTCCACCGGATCGACATCGGCGCGCGCACGAACATCCAGGACGGCAGCGTGCTCCACGTCGTGCACGACGGGCCGTATTCTCCGGGCGGATTGCCGCTCTTGATCGGCGAGGACGTGACGGTCGGCCACAAGGCGGTGCTGCACGCCGCGACCGTGGGCGCGCGCTGCCTGATCGGCATGGGCGCGATCGTGCTCGACGGGGCGGTGATCGCCGACGAGGTCATCCTCGCCGCCGGCAGCGTCGTGCCGCCGGGCAAGCGGCTCGAGAGCCGCGGCCTGTATCTCGGCAATCCCGCACGGCGCGTGCGCGAGCTCACCGATCGCGAGCTGGAACAATTACTCTACAGCGCGCGCCACTATGTCGCGGTCAAGGAACATTACCGCGATCCGAAAGGATAGCGCGTCACGCGAACGGCGCGAGCGCCTCGAGCACGGGCCCGGTATCCGGCGCTGATCCCGCGCCACAGCTCGAACGAAGCCGCCGCCTGTTCGACGAGCATGCCCCAGCCCTTGGTCACGTGCCGCGCGTGCAGCGATCTCGCCCACAGGGTGAACGGCGTCTGGCTGCGGCCGTAGGCCATGTCGTAGCAGACGGTGTCCTCGCCGACGAGGCCCGGCGGCATCTCCGGCATCTCGCCCTTCAGGCTCGCGGCGGTGCCGTTGATCACGAGGTCGTACGGCGGACCTTCGACCTCGGCGAATCCGCATGCCTCGATCGGTCCCAAGTCGCCGAAATCCGCGGCGAGCTTGAGCGCGCGCGCCGGCGTGCGGTTCGCGACGACGATCTTGCCGATGCCGCGTTCCAACAGCGTGCCGAGCACGCCGCGCACGGCGCCGCCCGCGCCGAGAAGCAGGATTCGCATGCCCGCGAGGTCGAGGCCGAGATTCCGTTCGAGGTCGGCGGCGAGGCCGACGCCGTCGGTGTTGTCGCCGAGCAGCGTCGTGTCCTCGTGCAAGGCGATCGTGTTGACCGCCTGGGCCCGCGCCGCGCGCGGCGTCAGCTCGTTGACGATTTCCGCGGCGGCCTGCTTGTGCGGCAGCGTGACGTTGAGGCCGCGAATGCCGCTCGTGAACAGCCGCAGCGTCTCGCGCCGGAACTCGTCGGGCTCGATGTCGAACAGGCGGTAGGCCATGTTCTGCCCGCTCGCCTTCGCGAACATGCCGTGGATGAACGGTGACCAGCTGTGGGCGACCGGGTGGCCGACGAGCCCGTATTGGTCCGGCGCTGCGGAGGCCGCCGCCGCGCTCACTGCGAGAGCCACTCGGCGGCGCGCTTCGCGAAGTAGGTCAGTATTCCGTCGGCGCCCGCGCGCTTGATCGACACCAGCGATTCCAGCGCGACCGCGCGCTCGTCGATCCAACCGTTGCGCGCGGCCGCCATGATCATCGAGTACTCGCCGCTGACCTGGTAGACGAACGTCGGCATGCCGAACCGCTCCTTCACGCGGCGCACGATGTCGAGATACGGCAGACCGGGCTTGATCATGACCATGTCCGCGCCTTCGGCGATGTCGAGGGCGACTTCGCGCATCGCCTCGTCCGAATTGGCCGGGTCCATTTGATAGGTGTGCTTGCCGCTCTTGCCGAGCTGGCCCGCGGAGCCGACCGCGTCGCGGAACGGGCCGTAGAAGCTCGACGCGTACTTGGCGGCGTACGCGAGAATGCGCGTGTTGATCAGGCCGGCCGACTCGAATGCCGCGCGGATGGCGCCGATGCGCCCGTCCATCATGTCGGACGGCGCGACCGCGTCGGCTCCGGCGTCGGCATGCGAACGGGCCTGCCGCACGAGGGTCTCCACGGTCAGGTCGTTCATGACGTAGCCCGACTCGTCGATCAGCCCGTCCTGGCCGTGCGTCGTGAACGGGTCGAGCGCGACGTCCGTGATCACGCCCAAGTCGGGGAACTCCTTCTTCACGGCGCGCACGGCGCGCTGCGCGATGCCGTCGGGGTTCCACGACTCGCGCGCGTCCAGGCTCTTCTTGTCGACCGGCGTGACGGGGAAGATCGCGATCGCCGGGACGCGCAGCCGCGACAGGATCTCGCATTCCTTGAGCAGCAGGTCGATCGATAGGCGCTCGATTCCCGGCATCGACGCGATCGGCTGGCTTTCGCCGCGCCCGTCGACGACGAAAACCGGATAGATCAGGGCGTCGACGGTCAGTTGCGTTTCGCGCATCAAACGCCGCGAAAATTCGTCCTTGCGCATGCGGCGCAGGCGAATTCGCGGAAATGAATTTGACGGACTCCCGGTCATCTCTGTCATGACTCCTGCCGAGTTGATCAGTGCCGCGAGATCGGCATTCGCGCCCGACCCGCCGGCCCGCCTGGCGGCCGCTAATATTAGCGCGCCGGGCCCGTGCCGGGGATATATTACGCGAGGTGCGGATCCCAAGATGAACGACCAGGTTCGGGATGACCGGAAGCGCGCGCGCTTCCAGGCGTTGTGCCAATCGTTGCGGCCGGACCTGCTGCGCTTCGCGATTTGGCTGTCGCGCGACCGTGCGCTCGCCGAGGACGTGGTCCAGGAGACGATGCTGCGCGCCTGGAAGGCGCAGGATTCGCTGCAGGACGAGGCGGCGGCGAAGCCCTGGCTGCTGACGATCGTGCGGCGGGAATACGCGCGCTCCTTCGAGCGCAAGCGCCTGCCGACCGTCGACATCGACGAGCTGATCGCGAGCGAGGAGCCGAGTCTCGCCGCCGACGACGACGAAGCCGAGCTTGCGGAATTGCGCCGCGCGTTGTTCAAGCTGCCCGACGAATACCGCGAGCCGCTCGTGCTGCAGGTGCTCATGGGCTGTTCGACCGCCGAGGTCGCGGCGCAGATGGGTCTGTCGACGGCGGCGGTGCTCACGCGGCTCTATCGCGCGCGCCGGCAATTGCGTGCGATTTGCGGCGAGGATACCTCGATGGACCCGGAAGAATGATCGACTGCGCGAATTTTCGCCGTGCGCTGCTCGCCGACCCCGGCGACCCGGACTCCGGAGCTGCGCGCTCACCGCGAGGCCTGTCCCGAGTGCGCGCGGTTCGCGCAAGGCCTCGCGCGCTTCGAAGCAAAGCTCGAGCGGGCGATGCGCGTGCGCGCGGGTGAATCGTCGCGGACCGTCCCGGCGCGGGCGCCGCGGCGGGTTGGCGGCGCCGTTCGGCGGCCGCAACCGGCTCGCGCTCGCCGCGAGCCTCGCGCTGGGCTTCGTCGCCGCCGCGGCATTGTGGTTGGCCGTGCCGCGGGCGACGCTCGCCGAAGATGTCGTCGCGCACATGGCCGAGGAGCCGCAAGCGTGGCTGCGCACCGCGGTGGCCGTGCCCGCGCCGGCGCTGCGAGCCGTGCTGCGCGATGCGCACGTGCGCCTGTCGCCGGGCGCCGGCCTCGTCACCTACGCGAACAGCTGCCTGTTCCGCGGCCATCAGGTGCCGCACTTCGTCGTTCAAGGCGAGCGCGGTCCGGTGACGGTCATGATTCTCGTGCACGAATCGGTGGCCCGGCCGAGGCATTTCGACGAGCAGGGTTACCGCGGCGTGATATTGCCCGTGCCGGGCCATGGCGCGATGGCCGTGCTCACGCGCGGCGCAGGCGACGATGCGGCTTCGGTCGAACGCACGGCGAAGCGGCTGCTCGCCGCGATCGTCTGGACGGCGTGATCTAGAGTCCGGCTTTACCGAGCAGGTCGACGAGACGCCGCGTGCTCGCGGCGAGCGCCGGGTGATCGGCTTCGAATCTGACCGCGAGTTCCTCGATCCGATCCGCGATCGATGCGTCCGCGGCGGCGCCGCCGGTCGATTTCGGCTTGTCGACCAGGCGCGCGATGTCGTCCATGACCTGGCGCAACAATTCGCGCACTTCCGGATCGACGCGTTGCGCGCCGGCGAGTTCCGTATGGAGTTTCGACAACTGTTCCCGCAAATGCTTTGAGTCCATGACGCGTTCCTCCTCCGGATGCGCTCATTGTGCCATTCGTTCGGGGGTCAGGCGCACGACTTCCACGTATCCGGCGCCGGACGGCGACAGGCAGCCGTGTACCGCCCGATAGGCGGCGCCGAGGTATTCGTCGGCGCCGTACGGCGGGTTGACGATCAGGAGCCCGCTGCCCGCGAGCCCCAGATTCGCCTCGTCCGCATGGATGGCAAGGTCGGCCGAGAGCATCTTCGGAATGCGCAATGCCGCGAACCGGGCGTGCACGCTGCGCCGCTGGGCCGCGCTCAGGATCGGGTACCAGATCAGGAAGATTGCGCTCGGCCAGCGTCGGTGCGCGTCCGCGACCGCGCGCAGCACCGTCTTCAACTCGTCGATGTCCTCGTAGGGCGGATCGATGAGCACCAGTCCGCGGCGCTCGAGCGGCGGCAAATGCGCCTTCAGCGCCTCGAATCCGTCGCCGATCTCGGTGCGCACGCGGCCGATGCTGCGAAGCTCGCGCTCCGCGGCCCGCGCCTCGGCCGGCATCAGTTCGACGAACAGCGCGCGATCCTGCGCACGCAATGCTGCGCCGATCAGCGTCGGCGACCCCGGATAGTTGGCCAACCGCTTGCCGCGGCGTGCGCGGATCGCCGCGAAATACGGCGCGAGCGCCGGGTCTTCGAAGCCGCTGTCCACGAGCTTCAGCACGCCGCGCTCGGCTTCGCCGGATTTCTGCGCCTCGGGCGCCCGCAGCCGGTAGAGTCCGCGGCCCGCGTGCGTATCGAGCGCGAAGAAGGCGGCATCCTTGCGCTTCAACGCATCCAGGCAATACACGAGCGCGACGTGCTTCGCGACGTCCGCGAAATTGCCGGCGTGATAGATGTGTTGGTATTTCATCCGTGCGCTGCGCTCGTGGGCAACGGTGCGCTCAAACGAGCTCGGCGAGGAAGTCTCTCGGCCTGAGATAGTCCTCGTACAGCCGCGCCTCGGGCGAGCCGGGCGCCGGGCGCCAATCGTATTCCCAGCGAACCAGCGGCGGCAAAGACATCAGGATGGATTCGGTGCGGCCGCGGGACTGCAGGCCGAACAGCGTGCCGCGGTCGTAGATCAGGTTGAATTCGACATAGCGGCCGCGGCGGTAAAGTTGAAATTCCCGCTCGCGGTCGCCGTACGACGCCGCCTTGCGCCGTTCCAGTATCGGCATGTAAGCGGGCAGAAAATGGTCGCCGACGCTCTGCATCACACCGAATGAGCGCTCGAAGCCGCCGTCATGGAGGTCGTCGAAGAACAATCCGCCGACGCCGCGCGTCTCGTTCCGATGCGGCAGGAAGAAATAGCGGTCGCACCAGTCCTTGAATTTCTCGTAGACGCCGTCGCCGAACGGCAGGCACGCGGCGCGCGCGGTCCGGTGCCAATGCAGCACGTCCTCGTCGAACGGGTAATAAGGCGTGAGGTCGAAGCCGCCGCCGAACCACCAGACTGCGGGGCCGGCCTGCGGGGAGGCGATCAAGAAGCGCACGTTCGCGTGCGTCGTCGGCGCGTAAGGATTGCGCGGATGGAAGACGAGCGACAATCCCATCGCCTCGAACGGCGCGCCGCCGATTCCGGGGCGCAGGCTCGACGCGGACTGCGGCATCTTTTCGCCGAAGACGTGGGAAAATCCGATGCCCGCGCGTTCGAACACGCCGCCGTCGCTGAGCACCCGGCTCTCGCCGCCGCCGCCTTCGGGGCGTTGCCAGGCGTCGCGGCGGAATGTGCCGCCGTCGGCCGCTTCCACGGCCGTCGTGATCCGATCGTGCAACTGCGTGAGATACGCCCTGACGGCGGCGCCCGCCGTCGCCACGGACCGATCGTCGGAGTCTCGCAGCTCACTCATGGGCTATCACGGCTTGTTCGCGGCGGACCCTTTCCTGGGCTTGGGAGAGGCCTTCGCCTTGGCCTTCGCGGCCTTCGGCTTCGCGGCCTTGGTCGGTGTCGTCTTCTTTGCGGCGGCGACCTTGAGCAGCGGCGCCGTCGGCGTCGATTCCGCGGCGGCGGCCTTGGCGCCGGCTTTGGTGCCGGCTTTGGTGCCGGCTTTGGCGCCGGATCTCGCCGCGGTTTTTGCGTTCTTGCCCTTGCGGCCCCATTTGCCGAACGTGCGCAGCGGCGCCGCCGCGAGCAGCGATTGGCACTCTTCCAACGACAGGCTCTTCGGATCCCGATCCTTCGGGATCTTCGCATTGCGCGTCTTGTCGGTGATGTACGGGCCATAGCGGCCGTTCAGCACCTGGATTCCCGCGTCGGGAAAATCCAGAATCAGGCGATTGGCGTCCGCGATCTCCTTCTCGCGTATTACCTCGAGCGCGCGCTCCAGCGAGACGGTATACGGATCGTCGACTTTCAACGAGACGTACTTGGCGCCGTACTTGACGTACGGACCGAAACGGCCGACGTTCGCGACGATCTCCTCGCCCTGCGCCGTCGCGCCCAATTTGCGCGGCAGCTTGAACAGCTCGAGCGCGTCGGCATGCGTGATCGTGTCCATCTTCTGGCCGGGTCGCAGGCCCGCGAAGCGCGGCTTGTCGGCGTCGTCCTTCGTGCCGATCTGCACGAAAGGCCCGAAGCGGCCCATGCGCACGCTCATCGGCTTGCCGCTCACGGGATCCTTGCCGAGGTCGCGCGCCTGAGCGACTTCCTCGCGGCTCACCGACGTCTCGGTCCGATGCACGAGCTCGATGAACGGATTCCAGAACTTCTCCAGGAGCGGCACCCACTCCTGCTCGCCGGAGGCGACCGCATCGAGCGAGTCCTCCATCTTCGCGGTGAAGTCGTAATCGACGTAAGTCGTGAAATATTGCGTGAGGAAGCGGCTCACGATCTTGCCGATGTCGGTCGCGGTGAAGCGCCGATTCTCGATCTCGACGTAATCGCGGTCGCGCAGCGTGGAAATGATCGATGCATAGGTCGAGGGCCGGCCGATGCCGTATTCCTCGAGCGCCTTGACGAGCGACGCCTCCGAAAAGCGCGGCGGCGGCTCGGTGAAATGCTGCGCCGGCGACACCGCGTGCAATTTCACGCGGTCGCCTTCGTTCATCGGCGGCAACACGTGGTCCGAGTCGTCTTGCACGGCGTCGTCCATGCCTTCCTGGTAGACGGAAATGTAGCCGGGCTTCACCAGCGTGGAACCGTTCGCGCGCAACATGTGGCGGCGCGGGCCGTCCTCGCCCGCGAGCATGTCGACGGCGACCGTGTCGAACACGGCCGGCGCCATCTGGCAGGCGACGGTTCGCCTCCAGACGAGCGCGTACAGCCGGTGCTGATCGGCGTCGAGCTTGCCTTCGATGTCGCCCGGCAGGATCGCCGCGGAGGTCGGGCGGATCGCCTCGTGCGCCTCCTGCGCGTTCTTCGATTTGGTGCGGTAGACACGCGCTCCGTCGGACAGTCCCTCCGCGCCGTACAGGCGGACGATGACTTCGCGGATTTGTCCGACCGCCTCCTGCGCGAGGTTCAGCGAGTCGGTGCGCATGTAGGTGATCAAGCCGACCGCGCCTTCGCCGATGTCGACGCCCTCGTACAGCTGCTGCGCGACGCGCATCGTCTTCTGCGCGCTGAAGCCGAGCTTGCGCGCCGCCTCCTGCTGCAAGGTCGACGTCGTGAACGGCGGCGCCGGATTGCGGCGGCGCTGTTTGCGCTCGACGCCGTGCACCGTGAGTTCGCCGCCCGCGGCGGCGTTGAGCGTGCGCTCGACGCCGCGCGCGTCGGCTTCGTTCGTGAAGGTGAACTGTTCGACCTTGGCGCCGCCGTATTCGACGAGCCTTCCCGGGAAATTCTGCTCCGCATGAGCCAATTCGGCGTCGATCGTCCAGTATTCGCGCGGCACGAACGCCGCTATCTCGTCTTCACGCTCGCAGATCATGCGCAGCGCCGGACTCTGCACGCGGCCGGCCGAGAGCCCCGGGCGCACCTTCTTCCACAACAGCGGCGACAGATTGAACCCCACGAGGAAATCGAGCGCGCGCCGCGCCTGCTGCGCGTTGACCAGGTCGATCGACAGTTCCCGCGGCTGGGCCATCGCTTCGCGGACCGCGTTCTTCGTGATTTCGTAGAAGACGACGCGCTCCACGCGCTTGCCCTTCAGGTCACCCTTGGCCTTCAGCAGTTCGTGCAGGTGCCACGAGATCGCCTCGCCTTCGCGATCGGGGTCGGTCGCGAGATAGAGGGCATCCGCCTTCTTCAGCGCCTTGGAAATGGCGTCGACGTGCTTTTGGTTGCGTTCGACGACCTGGTACTTCATCGCGAAGTGATGCTTCGTGTCGACCGCGCCTTCCTTGGGCACGAGGTCGCGCACATGACCGTAGGAAGCGAGCACCTCGAAGTCTTTGCCGAGGTACTTCTTGATGGTCTTCGCCTTCGCCGGCGATTCGACAATAACGAGATTGCTGCTCAAAGCCGTTAATGCAGCGCGTCGCCGCGCTCTTCGAAGACGAGGTCTTCCATTTGCGCGTAAGCCGATTCCTGTCCTGGCTGGCTGAACAGCACCATCAAGACCACCCATTTCACTTGTTCTATGTCGATCTCGTCGGCGTCGAGCGCCATCAGCCGGTCGATCACGAGTTCGCGCTGCGCCGCGGACAGTATTCGCAAGTTTTCCAGATACATCAAATACCCGCGCACGTCCGTGTCCAGGCGCAGCAGCTCGTGGCCGCTGAACACGCGCACCGCGCGCGCCGTGGCCTCGGCGACCTTGCCCAGCTGTTCGCCGGACAGCCCATCGAGCCACTCGAGCGCCCGCTCGGTGTCCACTTCGGCGAATCCGGCACGGTCGAGCTCCGTTTTCAGCGTGACGCGATCCGGGCGCGGCTCATCGTCAGCGCTCATGTAATTCTCGAAAAGGTAGATCAGCAGATCGAGAACGTTGTCTTTCACCTCATGGGCTCCTGGCGACTCTTGAGTATCGGCCCCCGGGGGCGGCCTGAACGTAGCCTTCGAGCTCGAGGATTAACATCATCGAGGACACGGCATCGGCCTTGAAGCCGGTTCGGGCCGTCAGCGTATCGAGGTCCGTCGGGTCAAAGCCGAGCGCATCTAACAAGATTTTGTGATCCTTGTCCATTCCCGGCGCCGTACGGGACGACGGTGCGTGCACTGCGGGAGAAGGAGAATCCGGCGCCAGATGCCCGGAAAAGTCCAATTCGGTCAATATGTCATCGGCGTTTTCCGTCAATTTCGCGCCCTGGCGGATCAACTGGTGGCAGCCGCGCGCCATCGGATTGTGGATCGAGCCGGGGATCGCGAAGACTTCACGGCCGTATTCGCCCGCGAGGCGCGCGGTGATCAGGGAGCCGCTCTGGCGCGCCGCCTCGACGACCAAGGTGCCGAGCGACAGGGCGGCGATGATGCGGTTTCGCCGCGGAAAGTTGCCGCGGCGCGCGCCCGTTGCCGGCGCGAACTCGCTGATCAAGGCGCCGCGCTTCGCGATTTCCTCGGCGAGCCCGCGGTTGCCGGGCGGATAGATCACGTCGATTCCGCAGCCGAGCACCGCGATCGTCGCGCCGTCGCCCGCGAGCGCGCCGCGATGCGCCTCCGTGTCGATGCCGAGCGCCAGCCCGCTCGTGATCGTGAGTCCCTGGCGCGCAAGGTGCTTCGCGAATGCGAACGCGTTCTCCTGGCCGCCGCGGCTCGGGTTGCGGCTGCCGACGATCGCGAGTTGCGGGTCGCCGAGCGCGTCGACGCTGCCGGCCACGTAGAGCGCGAGCGGGCAGTCGGGCGTCGCGCGCAGCAGCCGCGGGAATCGGGGGTCGCTGAACGCGACCAGGTCGTGATTCGGATCGTCGAGCCAGCGGCGCTCCGCAGCAGTGGTTTCAGCCGCCGCGCTCTGCAGGAACTCGCGGGCCGCGGGCGGCAATCCCGCGCGCGCGCGCAAATGATCCGGCGCGCCCAGTATTCCGGCCGCGTCGCCGAGCGTTTCGAGCGCGGTCGACAGGTGCGGCACGTCGAGAGCCGGCGTGCGCGCGAGCGTCGCCCACGCCAATCGATCGTCTGAGAGCGGCATGCCGGCATTATCACCGATCGGCCGCTTGCGGCGCGCGGCCGGCTCGGCGTCAATGCAGAGATTGACGCCGGCCGGACACCTTATCTCAAGGGTTTTCGACGCGATCGCCGACGCGGATGATGTTCTCGGCTTCCATGATCAGGCCGTAGCTGATGCGGTCGAAGGTCTTGAACACCATGAAGGTTCCCGACCGCTCATCCGGCAGCCGCACCTTCGGTGCGAACAACTTCGCCGTGCCCTGGAGGAATCCGTTCTTCTCGTTGTCGCGGACGACCTCGCCCGCCTTGTAGACCGCGAGCACGTTGCCGGCGGCGAGGCCATCGCGCGCGCCGCGGTCGATGACGACGACCTCGTACTGCCCGATCATCGTCACGCCGTCGCGGACCGCCATGATGCGGCCGGAGACCTTGCTCTGCGGCGCGCTCGGAACGAAGTCCAACGGCACGTCCATGCGGCTCGGAATCACCTTGTCGCCGGGCTCGGCTTCCTGCGTGGATTCGGTCATGACCAGGGTCGCCGGGTCGCCGACGCGCTCGACGCGCGCGGTGCCCGCGAGAATGCCGTCATACCCCAGGATCTTGTGCGTGTCGGGATCGCGCAGCGCGTCGCCGACGCGCACGATGTCGTAGCTCATGCCGACTTCGGGCGCTTGTTTGAAGCCGCGCGCGTAGATCGTGTTGCCTTCGGCGATCGCCGCGTGATTGTTCAGCGACGCCAGCAGGTAGGCGGCGCGATTGATGTCTTCGGCCGACAAAACCGACGGCTTCGACATGAACGCGGCGACCGTTTCGTACGGAATCGTCGTGATGGCCGATTCCAGCGGTTCGCTGCGGACGCGGGGCTCCAAGCGCACCTCGCCGCCGCGCTGCAGCTCGGTACCGCGCTGCAAAACGAGTTGCGGATGCCCCTCCACATAGACGAGACGCAAGGTGTCGCCGGGGTAGATCAGGTGCGGATTGTGGATCTGGGGGTTCACCTGCCAGATCTCGGGCCAGTGCCACGGATCGCGCAGGAACACCTTGGCGATAGCCCAGAGCGTATCCCCGCGCTTGACGACGTATTGATCCGGCGCGCTGGGTGCCAGCGCGACTCCGCCGGTCGGTGCGGGCTCCGGAGCCGGTTCCGGAGCGGCAGCCGCCTGCGGTGCCGCGGCTTCATCGGTGCTCGGCGAGACGGAAGCCTCGGCCGGCTGCGCCGCGGCCGCGCTTGCGGACCCGCCGGCCTCCGGTCCCGCCGCAAGCGGGCGTTCCGACCGGCAGCCTGCCACCAGTCCGACCGATAGAATCAATGCCACGACTCGATGGCGTCCAATAAACATAGGCCGGATCCTCTGCGGCTGCATTAGCGTTGCTCCCTTGGCTCACCGGTCTCTGCGGCGATGGGCCGGCTGGTATACTTGCCGCCCGCCGCACTGACTCGAATTAAGTTAAGCAGTGCCGGAACTTTAGCAACATTCTTGAGCCAAAAACACGATATTGCTCTCATAACGTCCATGACAAAGTTAGTAATTCTGGAGTATCCGGACCCGCGGCTCAGGACCAAGGCGGCGGCCGTCGTCGCCGTCGACGACGAGATCCGGCGCCTGGCCGAGGACATGTTGGCGACCATGTATGCCTCGAACGGCATCGGTCTCGCGGCGACCCAGGTCGATGTGCACAAGCGCCTGCTCGTGCTCGACGTCAGCGAGCAGCGCGACCGGCCGGTCGTGCTGATCAACCCGGAGATCGTCGCCAGCAAGGCGACTGCGTGATCGAGGAAGGCTGCCTGTCGCTGCCGGGAATCTACGCGAACGTCACTCGCGCGGAGAAAATTCGCGTGCGCGCGCTCGGCCGCGACGGTGCGGCGTTCGAGATGGATGCGGAAGGGCTGACCGCCGTCTGCATCCAGCATGAGATGGATCACTTGGACGGCAAGCTGTTCGTCGATTACCTGTCCGAACTGAAGCGTCAATTGATTCGCCGGCGCTTGGAAAAAGAGCGGCGGCAGCGCTCGTCGGGGAGCGAGAGTCGCGCGACCGCGCGGGCTCTTTAGGGCCTTGAATCGTCCATCACGAGCGCTGCGGCTGGCGTTTGCCGGTACGCCGCAGTTCGCCGTACCGACGCTCGATGCGCTGCACGCGGCGGGGCACGAAATCGCGGCGGTGTTCACGCAGGTCGACCGGCCCGCGGGCCGCGGCCGCGCCGTGCAGGCGAGCGCCGTGAAGACGCGTGCGGTGGAACTCGCACTCCCCGTGCACCAGCCCTCGAGCTTCAAATCCGCCGAGGCGACCGATCTTTTGCGCGGCCTCGACGCCGATGCGCTGATCGTCGTTGCCTACGGCCTCATTTTGCCGCCCGCGGCGCTCGACGCGCCGCGGCTCGGCTGCTTCAATCTGCATGCTTCCTTGTTGCCGCGCTGGCGCGGCGCGGCGCCGATCCAGCGCGCGATTCAGGCAGGCGATCCGGCGACGGGCGTGTCGATCATGCGCATGGAGCCGGGGCTCGACACGGGCCCGGTGCTCGCGCAGCGTCGCGTCGAGATCGATCCCGACGACACCGCCGAGACTCTGCACGACCGGCTGGCCGTCGTCGGCGCCGTGCTCATGTGCGAAACGCTCGATGCGGTCGCGCGCGGCGCGGCTGTCGAAACGCCGCAGCCGGCGGCAGGCGTCACCTACGCGGCCAAGATCGACAAGTTCGAAGCGCCGATCGATTGGCGCTTGGACGCCGCTTCGATCGTGCGCCAGGTGCGCGCCTTCATTCCTTGGCCGGTCGCCGAAACCTGTTTCCGCGGCCGGCAATTGCGCATCTGGGGCGCCGAGGTCGCGCCGCCTGCGAATGAGGCGACGACGGCGGCCGCGCCCGGCACGGTGGTCGCCGTCTCGAAACAGGGGATCGATGTCGCCTGCGGCCGCGGATTCGTGCGCATCACGATGCTGCAGTTGCCGGGCCGCAAGGCGGTGTCCGCGCTGCAATTTGCAAATGCCGAACCGCTCGACGCGGCGGTATTCTCGAACCCATGAAGGCGGCGGCCGACCCGCGGGTTGTGGCGGCCCGCGCGGTTGCGCGGGTCCTCGGCGACGGCGTGACGCTCGACGCGGCGCTCGCTGATGCGCTGCGAGAGGCGGCGCCCGAGATCGGGCCGCAGGTTCGGTCCTTGAGCTACGGCGCCGTGCGCGGCTATTACCGCCACGAGGCGATTCTGCAGGGCCTCATGGCGAAGCCGGTCCGATCGCTCGACGTGTTCGTGCGCGCGCTCTTGTCGGTGGCCCTGTTCGAGCTGGAGGATGCGAGGAGCCCGGCCTACGCGGTCGTCGACGCCGCCGTGAACAACGCGAAGTCCGGCGCCGCGGCGCGTGTCGGCGGATTCGTCAACGCCGTGCTGCGCCGCTATTTGCGCGAACGCGAAGCGATCGACGAGCGCATCGCCAAGGATCCCGCGGCGCGCCGCGCAGCGCCAGGATGGCTCGCGAAACTTGCGCGCGCCGACTGGCCCGAGCGCTGGATCGAGGTGTTGGCGGCCGTCGATACGCAGGCGCCGATGTGGCTGCGCGTCGACGCGCGCCGAACGACGGCGACCGATTACGTCGCCCGCTTGCGCGACGCGGGCATCGGCGCGCGCGCGCAGGAAGGCGTGCCGTATGCCGTGGTGCTCGACAAGGCGTGCGACGTCGCGGACTTGCCCGGCTTCGCGGAGGGCCTCGTGTCGGTGCAAGATCTGGGCGCGCAGCTGGTCGCCTTTTGCCTGGATCCGCAGCCCGGCGAGCGCGTGCTCGATGCTTGCGCGGCCCCCGGCGGGAAAACCGCGCTGATCGCGGAGCGCGAGCCGCGGCTCCAGGAACTCGTGGCCGTCGACATCGACGCGAAGCGCCTGGCCAGGGTGCAGGAAAACTTGAGCCGTGGTGCGCTGCATGCGGTCCTTGTGGCTGCCGACGCCGCCGTGCCCTCGACCTGGTGGGACGGCGTGCCGTTCGATCGCATCCTGCTCGACGCGCCTTGTTCCGGCCTCGGCGTGATCCGCCGCCATCCGGATATTCGATTGCGTAAGTCCGCGGCGGATATGGATAAATTGGCCGATCGTCAAAGTCGGCTGCTGCGCGCGCTGTGGCCCCTGTTGAAGGTCGGCGGGCGCCTGGTGTACGCGACCTGCACCTTCACCCGGCGCGAGAACGGTGCGGTATTGGCCGATTTCCTGCAAGTTGCGGCGGACGCCGAAATCGTCCCCGCGGAAGCCTGGGCCGGCTGGCCCGGCATCGGGCAGGCCGACGGCTACGGCCGGCAAATCCTACCGGGAGAGGCGGGTGCCGACGGCTTCTATTATGCTGCTCTAAAGAAACGATGAACGAGACCTGCCTGAAGCCTTCGCGCCGGATCGGAACCGCGGCATCGCGGAGCGCGCGCGTGCGCGCGGGAATCCTCGTCTTCGGTTTGGCCGCCATCCTCAATCTCGGCGCGCGCGCCGCGCACGCCGACGGCTTGGAAGGGCCTTTCGAGATTCGCTCCGCCGACCTCGAACTCAAGGCCGGCGTCTACCGGTTGAACGCGAACATGAGCCTGCCGATCGGGGATGCCGTCAAGCGCGGGCTCACGGACGGCGTGCCGTTGACGCTCGAAGTGGACCTCGAGATCGAACGCGTGCGCCACTTGCTGCCCAATGCCGACGTCGCGACGCTGACGCAGCGTTATCATCTGCAATACAACGCGGTGAGCGCGCGCTACGTTCTGCGCAACGACAACAGCGGCCAGCAGGAATCCCTGCCGACCGTGGACGCGGCGCTCGCGCGGCTGTCGACGGTGCGCGGCCTGCCGGTGCTCGATAAATCCCTGGTCGCGGGCGGGCGGACCTACGAGGCGAGCGTGCGCGCGAAGATCGACTACGGCGCGGTGCCGCTGACGTTGCGGATCCTGATGTTCTGGGTCAACGAGTGGCATCGCGAGAGCGGCTGGTATACGTGGACGCTGCTGCCGTAATACGCAAGTACGGCGCCACGGTGCTCGCCGGCGTCGGCGTCGCCTTGTGGCTCGTGGCCCTGTTTTTGTTGGCGGCCGCCGCGCAAAACTCGGAGAAATTCGACCGCTGGCTGCCGTGGATCCTGCTGATCAACATCGCGGGCATGCTGACTCTGCTCGCGCTGCTCATCGGCAAGCTCCTGCGTCTCGCGCGTGAATACCGCAGGCATGTTCCCGGCTCCAGGCTCAAGGCGAGGACGGTCGCCGTGTTCAGCGCACTCGCGGTCGCGCCGATCCTCGTGGTCTTCTACTTCGCGCTGCAGTTCCTGAATCGCGGCATCGACAGCTGGTTCGAGCTCGAGGTGAGCCAGGGGCTCAAGGACACGCGCGACTTGTCGCGCGCCGCGCTCGACCTGCGGGTCCGCGACTTCAGGCGCAACACGGAAGCGGTCGCGCACTCGCTCGCGGGCTTGTCGGATCTCGACCTGATCGCGACGCTCGATCGGGCGCGGCGCGAGAGCACCGCGATGCGAATTCACGGTCGTCGGCCCGCGGATGCGCATTCTCGCGACGAGCTCCGACCGCCCGATCGATTCGGTGCCCCTGCCGGCGACGGCCGACATGATGCTGCAGGTGCGCCGCGGCGGCTCCTACGCGAGCCTCGATACCGACTCCGCCGGCGGCTACGTGATCCGAGCGGCCTCGCCGATCGAGGCGAACGGCGACCGCACCTCGCGCGTGCTCATCGCGCTCTATCCCGTGCCCGAACAGCTCAGCGAACTGGCGAACACCGTGCAGCGCTCCTACACGCAGTACGCGAACCTGGTCCAGCTGCGCCAGCCGCTGAAGTCGACGTTCATGCTGATCCTGACATTCGTCGTGCTCCTGTCGCTGTTCGCCGCCGTTTACGGCGCGTTCTTCGCCGCGCAGCGTCTCGTGCAGCCGGTGCAGGACCTGATCGCGGGCACGCGCGCGGTCGCGCGCGGCGACTACGACACGCAGCTGCCGCTGCCGTCGCGCGACGAGCTCGGGTTCCTCGTGACCTCGTTCAACGACATGACCAAGCGGCTCGCGCGCGCGCGCCTCGAGACCCGCCGCAGCCAGCAGGCGGTGGAAGCCGAGCGCGCCGGCCTCGCGGTCATCCTCGCGCGCCTGTCGACCGGCGTGGTTTCGCTGGAGCCGGACATGACGGTGCGCACGGCGAACCAGGCGGCGAGCGCGATCCTGCGCGTGGACATGGAGAGCGCGATCGGCAAGCAGATTCGACGAGTCGATCAGCGATTCGCCCTACTTCGGGCAATTTCTCGGCGTCGTCAGGCAGCGTCTCGCCAGCGCCGACCACGACTGGCGCGAACAGATCGACTTGTCGTCCGAGGGCGGCAGACGCGTGCTGATGTGCGCGTGCACGGCGCTGCCCGAACGACATCGGCGCCGACGCGGGCGTCGTCCTCGTGTTCGACGACATCACGACGCTGCTGCAGGCGCAGCGCGACGCCGCCTGGGGCGAGGTCGCGCGGCGCCTGGCCCACGAGATCAAGAATCCGCTGACGCCGATCCAGCTGTCGGCGGAGCGGATGCGGCGCAAATTCCTCGGCAGCATGAGCGCCCAGGACGCCCAGGTCCTCGAGCGCGCGACGCACACGATCGTCGCCCAGGTCGACGCGATGAAGCAGATGGTCAATGCGTTCAGCGAATACGCGCGCGCGCCGGACCTTCATTTCGCGCGTTTCGACCTGAACCAGCTGGTCACGCGAGGTCGTGGACTTGTATCGCGCGCAGGCGAACAACGTGGATCTGCGGCTCAAGCTCGACGAGCATCTGCCGGAAATTTCGGCGGACCGGACGCGAATCCGGCAGATCCTGAACAATCTCGTCACTAATTCCATCGAGGCACTCGAGGGACAAGGAGGGCGCGATCATCGAGATGGAGACGCGGCTCGCGCGACGACGGCGGGAAGCCGGCCGCGGCCGTCGTGGTCAGCGACAACGGCCCCGGGTTTCAGCGCGATCTGATCGGCACGCGTGTTCGACCCCTACGTCACGAGCAAGCCGAAGGGCACCGGGCTTGGGCTCGCCATCGTCAAGAAGATCGTGGAGGAACACGGCGGGCGCATAGAAGCGGATAATCGCCAGATGGGCGGCGCGCGCGTGAGATATTCCTGCCGTTGAGCGAGAGCGGACGGCAGATCGGTGCGCGCGAGCCGCGTATGGGCGAACAAAGGAGAGAGCGCGTATGACCGCGTGCGAGAATCTTGGTGGTCGATGACGAGGCCGATATCCGCGAGCTGCTGCAGGAGATCCTGACCGAGGAAGGTTACGACGTCGAGGTCGGCGGCCGACGCGGCCGAGGCGCGCGCCGCGCGCGCCGCGCGCCTTCCCGACCTCGTGCTGCTCGACATCTGGATGCCGGACACGGACGGCATCACGCTGCTGCGCGAATGGTCCCGAGACACAGGGCTTCGACTGCCCCGTCGTGATGATGAGCGGGCACGGAACCGTCGAGACCGCGGTCGAGGCGACGCGCCTCGGGGCGTTCGATTTCGTCGAGAAGCCGCTGTCGCTGACCAAGCTGCTGCGCACCGTCGAGCGCGCGCTCGACGCCGGCAGGCGCAAGCGCATGTCGCCGCGCGTGCAATCCGCGGCGCTCGTTGCGCCGATCGGCAAGGGGCGCGCGACGCAGCTGCTGCGCGAGCAGATTCAACAAGTCGCGCCCAGCAATTCGCCGGTGCTGCTCGTCGGCGAATTGGGTTCGGGGCGCGAGGCCTATGCGCGCTACCTGCACAGCTTGAGCGGGCACGCCGCGCAGCCCTTCTCGGTCGTCGTCGCCGCGAGCCTGGGCGCGGAGCCCGCCGCCGCGCTGTTCGGCACGGAGCGCGACGGCCGCGTCGAGGCCGGCGCTGCTCGAGCGCGCCGCGGGCGGCACGTTGTACCTGAACGGCCTGGAGGACTTGAACTCCGAGGCGCAGCGGCTCTTGAGCGGCGCCATCGAGCAGCAGGGGTACACGCGCGTCGGCGGCAGCGAGCGGCTGCCGATCGACGTGCGCTGGGTGAGCTCGGCGCAGGAAGGATTCGAGCAGCGCGGCGCTCCCGAGCTGTTCCGCCGCGATTTGCTCGCGCACCTGAACGTGATCACGCTGAAGGTGCCGCCGCTGCGTGAATACGCCGAGGACGTTCCGGATCTGTTGCGCTATTACGTCGATCGCCTGGTCGACGACCAGCGCCTGCCGCTGCGGCGATTCAGCGTCGCCGCGCAGAACCGCCTGCGCAATTATCCCTGGCCGGGCAACGTCGGGGAGCTCAGGAATCTCGTGCAACGCGTCCTCATTCTCGGCAGCGGCGAGGAAATCGGGCTCGAAGAAGTCGAGCGCGAGCTCGCCGAGAAGCGCGCCGTCGACGAGCCGCTCGTCAAGCAGGACCTGCTGGCTCTGCCGCTGCGCGAGGCCCGGGAACAATTCGAGCGGGCCTACCTGCAGCAACAACTCCTGCTGTGCAACGGCAAGGTCGGGCAGCTCGCGAAGCGTGTCGGCATGGAGCGCACGCACCTGTACCGCAAGCTGCGCGCTCTCGGCGTCGACTTCAGGCAATTGGGCGACGATTGACCGCGCGCACCTAAGCGCCCGCGGTCAGTCGCCGACGCGGATCACGAGCACGTCGACGTTGGCCTTGCGCAGGATGTCCCGCATCCGGTTCAATTCGGCGAGATTGGAGACCGGGCCGATGCGAATGCGGTGCCAGGTGTCGTTGTCGACCGAGACCTTCTGCACCTTCGATTCGATGCCTTGCAGCGCGAGCTGCGCGCGCACGCGATCGGCGTCCGCGAAATTCTTGTACGAGCCGGCCTGCAGCACGTAAGTGCCGGGCCGGGTCTCCGGTGCGAGATGGATGTCGGGCTTGACGTCCTTGGTCTTTTTCGGCACGACGACCTCGAAGCTCGGCAGCATCTTGTAGAAGTCGTAGGACTTCGCCGGCATCGCGACGCCCGCGTCGGCGTCCGCCGATTGCCCAGCCTCGCCGGTGTGCGGCCTCTTCTTGGCGGTCTTGGCGGGCTTCGCCGCCGCCGGCACGGGCCTGTGGTCCTTCCAATACAGGATCCCGGCGAGCCCCAGGCCGATCGCGAGGCCCGCGATCAATCCGCTCCATCCGGAGAATCCCGAGCGCCGTGCGCGCTTCGCCTTGTAATCCCGCGTCACGTGCGCCGCGCCTACATCGACAGCGGCGCGGATACGCCGAGCAGTTCGAGGCCGTTCCTGATCACGGTCTGCGTGGCGAGGCTCAAGGACACGCGCGCGTCGCGCAGGCCGGCATCCTCCACGAGGATCTGGTGCGCGCTGTAATTCGTGTGGAAGTCGTTCGCGAGGTCGCGCAGGTAGTGCACCAGAAGGTGCGGCGCGCGCATCTCGGCGGCCTGCTCGATGAGCTCGGGATACAGGCACAGGCGCTTGATGAGCTGTTGCTCCTGCGGCTCGGTCAGGCGCCGGACGATTGCCGAGGCCGTTCCCGGCGTCGTGCCGCAAGCCCCGGTCCGTCATCTGCCGCACGACGCTGGCGACGCGCGCATGCGCGTACTGGATGTAGTACACGGGATTTTCGTTGGTGCGCGAGGTCGCGAGCTCCAGGTCGAAGTCGAGGTGCTGGTCGTTGCTGCGCATGACGTAGAACAGCCGCGCCGCGTCGTTGCCGACCTCCCTGCGCAGGTCGCGCAGCGTGACGAACTCGCCGGAACGCGTCGACATCTGCGCCTTCTCGCCGCCGCGGAACAGCGACACGAACTGCACCAGGCGCACCTCGAAGCACTCGGGCGGGCCGCCGAGCGCGACGAGGCCGGCGCGCAGCCTCGCGATGTAGCCGTGGTGGTCGGCGCCCCAGACGTACAGAAGATGCTCGAAGCCGCGGCCGAGCTTGTTGAAGACGTAGGCGATGTCGGACGCGAAGTAGGTCTTCGCGCCGTTCTCGCGCACCATGACGCGGTCCTTCTCGTCGCCGAACTCGCTGCTCTTGAACCACAGTGCGCCGTCCTTGCGGTACGCGCGGCCGGAGCTCTCGAGCGCCAGAAGCGCGCGCTCGATCGAGCCGTCGTCGTCGAGGCTGCGCTCCGAGAACCAGCGGTCGAACGTCACGCCGAATTCCCGGAGGTCGTCCTTGATGTCCGCGAGGATGTCGCCGAGCGCGAAATCCAGCACCTTGCGGAAATTCGCCTCGCCGATGAGCGCGCGCGCGCGCACGATCACGGCGTCGATGTACGTATCCTTGTCGCCGCCCTGGGGCGCATCCGGCGGCAGGCCGCCGAACACTTCGGCCGCGGCGCGGCGCAGTCCCGCGCCCTCGGCGGTGAGCAGTTGTGCCGCGATCGCCGCGATGTACTCGCCGCGATAGCCGTTCGCGGGAAAGTCGAAGCGCTCGCCGCACTTCTCCAGATACCGCAGCCAGGTACTCGCGGCCAGGATCTCCATTTGCCGCCCGGCATCGTTGACGTAGTACTCGCGCTTGACGCGACAGCCGGTCGCCTCGAGCAGGTTGCCGAGGGTCGCGCCGAATGCCGCGTGCCGGCCGTGGCCGACGTGCAGCGGGCCGGTTGGATTCGCGGAGACGAACTCCAGCAGCACGGACCGGCCGCCGCCGCGGTTCGAGCGGCCGTATTCGCGCGCCATCGCGCAGGATGCGCCCGACCTCGTCGTGGTAGGCGCCGTCGCGGAGGAAGAAATTGATGAATCCGGCGCCGGCCACCTCGACTTTCGCGATCGTCTCGTCGGGCGGCAGCGCCTCGATCAGCGCGAGCGCGAGCCGGCGCGGATTCTGGCGCGCAGGCTTCGCGAGCCGCATCGCCAGATTGCTCGCGAAGTCGCCGAAGGACGGGTCGCGCGTGCGCTCGACCTCGATCGCGACATCGCGGCAAGCGCCGGGCACGAGATCCTCGGGAAGCGCCGCCAGCGCCCGCTGCAACAGATTTTCGATCAATTTCTTCACGCGCGAACCCACCATCACCCGCAATCGTAAGGGTCGGCAGTTTACCCGAAAGTCCTCAATCGACTTCGAGCGGATCGACGTCGATCGACCAGCGCAGGCCCGGGCGGCGCGCGCAGGCGCTCGACCTGCGGCAGCCAGTCGGCCGAGAAAACGCTGCAGCGCCGGCCGGCCGTCCGCTTCGATCAACAGATGGGCGCGAAAGTGGTCGGCGCGGCGCGCGATCAGCGCACTCGCCGGCCCGAGCACCTGGATTCCGGCGCGGCGCGACGCGTCGCGCCCCGGGGACGCGCAGGCGGCGGCCGCGCGCAGGAACTCATCGAGGCGCGCGGCGTCCCGCGCCTCGGCGCGCAGCAGCGCGAGCCGCGCGTACGGCGGCCAATGCGCCTCGCGGCGCTCCTCCAAAGCGCTTGCCGCGAACGCCTCGTAGCCGTCCGCGATCAGGCGATTGAGCAGCGGGTGTTCGGGGAATTCGGTCTGGATCATCACTTCGCCGGGCCGGGCCGCGCGGCCGGCGCGGCCGGCGACCTGGATGATCGTCTGCGCGAGCCGCTCGGTCGCACGGTAGTCCGTCGCGAACAAGCCCTGATCCGCGTCCAGGATCACGACCAGGCTGACGTCGGGAAAGTGGTGGCCCTTCGTCAGCATTTGGGTGCCGACGAGGATGCGCGCCTCGCCGCTGTGCACGCGCTCGAGCACCGATTGAACCGCGCCGCGCGCCGCGGTCGAGTCCCGGTCGAGTCTCGCGATCGCGTGCGCCGGAAACAGACGCGCCAGCGTCTCCTCGATGCGTTCGGTACCCTGGCCCACGGGGTGCAGCTCGTGGCCGCAGGCTTCGCAAATCGTGGGAACCGGGCGCTGCGCGCCGCAATGATGGCAGCGCAATTGCGCGGCGCGCCGGTGCAGCGTCATACGGGCGTCGCAGTGCGCGCAGGGCGCCACCCAGCCGCAGGAATTGCAGAACAGCGTCGGCGCGTACCCGCGCCGATTGAGGAACACGATCACCTGGCCGCCCGCGGCGAGGTGCGAGGAAATCGCCTGGATCGCCGGCTGCGACAAGCCTTGGTCGCTCGCGTGTCTTTGCAAGTCGACGAGAATCATGCGCGGCGCGCTCGCCGCGCCCGGCCGCTGCGGCAGCGCGTGCGCCGCATAGCGCCCTTGGGCGGCATTCTCCAGCGTTTCGAGCGATGGCGTCGCCGAACCCAGCACGATCGGCACCGCCGCGCGCTGTGCGCGCAGCACGCAGAGGTCGCGCGCCGAGTAGCGGAAGCCTTCCTGTTGCTTGTAGGAGGCGTCGTGCTCCTCGTCGACGACGAGCACGGCGAGCTTCGGCAGCGACGCGAACACGGCCGAGCGCGTGCCGATGACGATGCGCGCCTCGCCGCCGTGGGCGCGCCGCCAGGCGTCGCGGCGCTCCGATCCCGCGAGCGCCGAATGCAGGATGGCGGGCTCGGCGTCGAACCGCCGCCGGAAACGCTCGACGAGCTGCGGCGTCAGCGCGATCTCGGGCACGAGCACCAGCGCCTGGCCGCCCGCGGCGATCGCCGCCGCGATGACGCGCATGTACACCTCGGTCTTGCCGCTGCCGGTGACGCCATGGAGCAAATGGACGGCGAACCGGCCGCGCGAGGCGAGGATCGCCTCGACCGCGCTTTCCTGCGCCGGAGTCAACCGCAGGTCGTCCGGCCGCTCGTGCGGCGCGGGCGCCGCCGCGGCGCGCGCGCCCGCGGTGTCGGGCGCCTGCGCGATCCAACCGCGTCTCGTCGCGGCGCGAATGTCCGCGGGCGTGAATCGCTCGGCGAGATCGTCGCCTGCCTGGAGGCCGCGTTCCGAGAGCCATGCGAGCAACGCGCGCTGCTTGGGGGCGCGCCGACTGGACGGCGTCCCGGCTTCCGTTCGCCCCGCCGGCGTCAGCTCCCAGCAGAGCCGCTCGTTGCCCGCGGCTTGCCCGGCCCGCAGCATCGCCGGCAAGGCCGCGGCGAATACTTCGCCGAGCGGATGGTGGTAGTACTCGGCCGCCCAGCAGAGCAAATCGAACGTGACCGCGTCGAACACCGGCTCATCGTCGAGAATCTCGAGCGCCGCTTTGAGTTTGGGGGGCGCGACCTTCGAGTCCTCGGCGACCGCGACCAAGATGCCGACCAACTGCCTGCGACCGAACGGCACGCGCACGCGCACGCCCGGCCGCGGCGCGGCGCCGCTTCGCGTCGCTGGATCGCACTCCGCGGCGCGCCCGGGCGGCAAGTAATCGAACAGCCGCCGCAGCGGCGTATCCAAGGCGATGCGTAGGATCAGCACGTCGTCGTTGTCCACAATAATTGTGGATAAGTCTGTTGAGAAACCGGGATCAACACACCCAAGTGCCCGTTCTATTTCGGCTCGTAATCAAAATGGCGAAAAAGTGTGCGAAATCCAACAAACTCATATTATTCAAGGCCTTACAATGTCCTCTGTATCCAACATTGAGATGTAATGCGGAAGTGTTACATGCCCCGTCATTGGCGATGTGCGTAAGTTGCTGATCCGACGCGATCCTCGGCGTCAACCGCGGCGGCCGGCGTGCGTTGATACATCGATGCAGCGCGATTCGTCGAGACCTTGAGGACGGGGCATGCCGCACTTTGCTACGCTCACACACGCTTCGATGGCCTGGGACGGCCCGGCCACGGCACCAAAGGACGCGGCTCTGGACCATTCGCGAGAGTTCGACAAATTCTTGACCGGAGTCGAACACCGCGCCTTTCGCATTGCGCAAGTGGCTTTGCGCGACGCCGACGATGCGCTCGATGTCGTTCAGGACGCCATGTTGAAACTGGTGCGATGACGCGCCGCGCGGGAATTCAGCCGGCGGCTTTGACCGCCTGAATGAGCTGGCCCACGGCGGACTGCGCGTCGCCGTAGAGCATGCGAGTCTGGTCGAGGACGAACAAGGCGTTGTCGATCCCGGAGAACCCGTGGCCTTGGCCACGCTTGATGACGATCACGTTCTTCGCCTTGTCCGCGCTCAAGATCGGCATGCCGAATATCGGGCTTGCCTTGTTGGTGCGTGCATCCGGGTTGACGACGTCGTTCGCGCCGATGATCAAGGCGACGTCGGCGGTTTCGAATTCCGCGTTGATCTCGTCGAGATCCGAGATCAGGTCATAGGGAACGCCGGCCTCCGCGAGCAGGACGTTCATGTGGCCGGGCATGCGGCCGGCCACCGGATGTATCGCGAATCGCACCGTGACGCCGTGTTCGATCAGCAACTGGCACAATTCCCAGACCTTGTGCTGGGCCTGCGCGACGGCCATGCCGTAGCCCGGTACGACGATCACTTTCTGCGAGAACGCGAGCATGACGCCCGCATCCTGGGCCTCGATCGCCTTCTGCGTGCCCGTGACCGCGCTCGGCGGCGCCGCCGCTCTCGCCGAAATTCGAGAACAGCACGTTGCCCAAGGACCGGTTCATCGCCTTCGCCATCAGTTGCGTCAGCAAGGTGCCGGCGGCGCCGACGACCGTGCCGGCGATGATCATCGCGGCGTTGTCGAGCACGAAGCCTTCGAATCCGACCGCGAGACCGGTCAGCGCGTTGTACAGCGAGATCACGACGGGCATGTCCGCGCCGCCGATCGGCAGCGTCATCGCGATGCCGAGGACGAGCGCGAGAACGAAGAACGCCGACACCATCGGCGCGCCGGATTGCACGCCCGCGACGGTCGCCACGCCGGCGGCCACGGTCGCGACGAGGATCGCGAGGTTGACGAGCCGCTGGCCGCCGAAGCGTATCGACTTGGTGATCAGGCCCTGCAGCTTGCCGAACGCGATCAAGCTGCCGCTGAACGAGACGGAGCCGATGAAGCCGCCGATCAAGGCGATCGCGAGATGCGTCGTGCTGTGCTCGGAGCCGCGGTACAGTTCCACGGCCGCGATCGCCGCCGCGGCGCCGCCGCCCATGCCGTTGTAGAGCGCGATCATCTGCGGCATGTTGGTCATCGCGACCCGCTTGCCGCTGATCCATGCCAACGCGCCGCCGGCGAGTATGGCCGCGAGCACGAGCATCAAATTGAATTGCGAGGCGCCCATGAACGCGAGCGTTACGAGCGTCGCGAGCAACATGCCGGCGCCGGCCCAGCGCACGCCGCTGACCGCGGTCAGCGGCGAGCTCATGCGCTTCAGGCCGACGATGAAGAGCGCCGCGGCGACCAGATAGGACAGCTGGGTCAGCGTCTGCGCCGAAACGGCCGCGGCGCTCATCGGCCTTGCCCCTTCTTCCTGCCGGCGGACACGAACATCTTCAGCATGCGCTCCGTGACGACGTAGCCGCCGACCGCGTTGCCGGCCGCGAGAAACACGCCGGCGACGCCGATCACGCGCGCGAGCGTGGAATCGGCGGTGGCGAGCGCGACCATCGCGCCCACGAGGACGATGCCGTGGACGAAGTTCGATCCCGACATCAGCGGCGTGTGCAGAATGACCGGCACGCGCGAGATGACCTCGTACCCGGTGAACGCCGCCAACATGAATATGTATAGCGCAATGACGCCGTCGATCATGCTTGTTGTCCTTCCACGAGTTTGCGCGTGCCTTCGTGCTTGATCTGGCCGTCATGAGTCAGAACGGCGCCCGCAAAGACCTCATCCTGCCAGTCGATCGAGAGTTCACCCTTCGACAGCGCGGGCTTCAGCAGGTTGAACAGGTTGCGCGCGTACATTTCGCTCGCGTGAAAAGGCAGGGTCGCAGGCAGATTTACCGGGCCGATCACCCTGACTCCGCCGTGCACCACCGTTTCGCCCGCACGCGTCAGCGCGCAATTGCCGCCCTGCTCCGCGGCGATGTCGACGATCACGGAGCCCGGCCGCATGCGCGCGACCGCCGCCTCGCCGATGATCCGCGGGGCCGCGCGGCCCGGCACGGACGCCGTGCTGATGACGACGTCGCTCGCGGCGATGCGCTGGTCGAGCACCGCCTGTTGCTTCGCCTTCTCTTCCTCGGTCAATTCGCGCGCGTAGCCGCCGGCGCCTTCCGCCGAAACGCCGGTGTCGACGAATTTCGCGCCGAGCGACTTGACCTGGTCCTTCGTCGCGCCGCGCACGTCGTAGGCTTCGACGACGGCGCCGAGGCGCTTCGCGGTCGCGATCGCCTGCAGGCCGGCGACGCCCGCGCCGATCACGAGGACCGTTGCCGGCCTGATCGTGCCCGCGGCCGTCGTCAGCATCGGAAAGAACTTCTCCAGCGCGTTCGCGGCGATCAGGACGGCCTTGTAGCCCGCGACCGCGGCCTGCGAAGAGAGGGCGTCCATCGATTGCGCGCGCGAGATGCGCGGTACGAGTTCCATCGCGAAGCTGGTGATGCGCCGGTCGCGCAGCGCCTTGACGACGTCGTGGCGCGCATAGGCCTGCATGAAGCCGATGACGACGGCACCGGATTTAAGCTGACCGACCTCGACGATGCTGGGCGGCTGGACCTTGAGGAGCACGTCGGCGCGCGCGAGTATCGCCGCCGCGTCGGCGAACTCGACGTCGGTGTAGGAATTGTCGGGAAATTGCGCCAGGCTGCCGGCACCGCCCTGCATCAGCAGGGCCGCGCCCAGGGCCTTCAATTTCGTCGCGATTTCCGGCACCACGGCGACCCGCGTCTCGTTCGGCGCGGTCTCCGTGAGGACACCGACGGTTACGGTCATCAGCGCATCTCCCCAAAACTGGACCAGTTCTCCCTTGGCGTTGAATTATGACATAGGACTCGACTATCTTTACCGATGTATGAAGCCTGCGACAGACGACGGTACCGGAACTGAAATTTGGCGCGCCGACGCGCTCGGGGCCGCGCGTGGACATCCATTGTCGCAACAGATCCTGCGCACCGACGTCTCGGGCATGCCGCTCGAGTGGGTCGACTACCGGGAGGCCGCAAGGCTCTATCACTCCGGCCAGGTTGCCTATACCTGCGGTTCGCCCTTGTACCGGCTGTTCGGCGGCACGTCCGCGAGCACCGGCCTGCGCACGATCGTCGACGTCAATTCGATCATCGCGACGCGCGGGCACACCGGCAACCCCGGCAACTTGCGCGGCGCGGCCTATACGCCGCCGCTCAACAATCAAACCCTGTTCCGCCGCGACGCCTATCTGTGCCTGTATTGCGGTTTGCGCTTCGCTTACAGCACGTTGTCGCGCGACCATGTGACCCCGTTCAGCCGAGGCGGCGCGGATACCTGGGGCAATGTGGTCACCGCCTGCCGCCGCTGCAACAACGCGAAGGCCTCGCGTACGCCCGAACAGGCGGGGATGCAGCTCGTGGCGGTGCCGTTCACGCCGACCTATGCGGAATACATCTACCTGAAGGGCCGCCGCGTCCTCGCGGACCAGATGCAATATCTGGTCGCGCACTTTCCGCGCACGAGTCCGCTGCACGAGCGCCTCCAGCGCTGGCCGATGTGAGCGCGGAGGCGCGGGCCGGCGTCGTCTACCACGTGGACGCGAGCTATTTCGTCTTCCGCGCGTACTATTCGATGCCGCCGGACATGGCCGACGCCGACGGCAACGCGATTCATGCGCTGTACGGCTTCGCGCGCTTCCTGTCCGATCTCCTGGAGAGCGTCCGGCCGCAGCGGATCGCGGTCGCGTTCGACCACAGCCTGCGCAGCGAGCGCTCCTTTCGCAACGCCATCTTCCCGGCCTACAAGGCCAATCGCGAGGCCCCGCCAGCCGATCTCGAGCGGCAATTCGGCCTATGCCGGGAATTCTGCCGGCACATGGGCCTCGCCGAATTTGCGAGCGCCGCATACGAGGCGGACGACATCATCGGCACGCTGGCCGCGCGCGCGCGCGCGGCCGGCCTGCGCAACGTCCTGATGACGCGCGACAAGGATCTGTCGCAGCTGATCCGCGACGGCGACGTGTTCTGGGATTACGCCGGCAACGCGCGCTATCACTACCACGACATCGGCGGCAGGTTCGGCGTCGTGCCCGAGCGCATGGCGGATTTCCTCGCGCTCACGGGCGACGCGGTCGACAACATTCCGGGCGTGCCGGGCGTCGGCAAGAAGACCGCCGCCGGCCTGCTCGCGGTGTTCGGTTCGCTCGACGAGCTGTACGCGAACCTCGACCGGGTCCCGCGCCTGAACCTGCGCGGCGCCGCCGGAATCGCCGCGCGGCTGAACGCCCACAAGGAAAGCGCCTACCTCGCGCGACGGCTGACGGGCATCGTCTGCGACGTGCCGATCGCCGCATCGCTCGACGATTTGAAGCCGCGCCGGCCGGATACGGCGGCGCTCGCGGACTTCTTCGACGCGCATGGAATCGGCGCGATTTTGCGCCAGCAGACCGAGCGCATCACGCAAGCGCGGGGCGCGGTTTAGCGCGTAGAATGAGCGGCGGATCGGGCGGGGAGTCCACGTTGTGAAACAGAAGAACATCCAATCCGTGTTGCTCGAGGAGCGGGTATTTCCGCCGCCGGCGGACTTCGCGGCAGCGGCGGGCATCGATGCGTCCAGGCTCGAGGCGATGTACGCGAAGGCCGCCGAGGACTACATCGGCTTCTGGTCGGATCTCGCGCACAGCGAGATCGATTGGCGCGTGCCCTTCACCGTTCCGCTCGACGACAGCGCGGCGCCGAACTACCGCTGGTTCGCCGACGGGCGGCTGAACGTCTCGTACAACTGCCTGGACGTTCATCTGGTCGACACGGCCCGACAAGCCGGCGATCATTTTCGAGGGCGAACCCGGAGACGTGCGCAAGCTCTCGTACCGGGAGCTGCACATCGAGGTCTGCAGGCTCGCGAACGCGCTGAAATCCCACGGAATCCGCAGCGGCGACCGCGTGATCATCTATATGCCGCTGATCCCCGAGGCGGTGATCGCGATGCAGGCGTGTGCGCGCATCGGCGCCGTGCATTCGGTCGTGTTCGGCGGCTTCTCGGCCAACGCCGTCAAGGATCGAATCGAGGACGCGGGCGCGAAGATGGTGATCACGGCCGACGGCGGCTGGCGCGCCGGCAACCGCGTCGAGCTCAAGCGCGCGGTCGACAAGGCGCTCGCGGAAGGGTGTCCGACCGTGCAGAGCGTGATCTGCTTCGCGCGCATCGGCGGCGATTGCGGGATGCGGCCGGGCCGCGACCATTGGTGGCACGACGTGCTCGTGGGACAGAGCGCCCAGTGCGAGCCGGAATGGGTCGGCGCGGAGGATCCGCTCTTTCTGCTCTATACCTCGGGGTCGACCGGCAAGCCGAAGGGCATACAACACTGCGAGCGCCGGCTATCTGCTCGCCGCGAAGTTGACGAGCCGCTGGACGTTCGATCTCAAGGACGACGACGTGTTCTGGTGCACGGCCGACGTCGGCTGGGTCACGGGCCACACGTACGCGGCCTATGGCCCGCTCGCCGCGGGCGCGACCGTCGTATTGTACGAGGGCGCACCGACCTTCCCGGACGGCGGCCGCTTCTGGAAGATCTGCGAGACGCACGGCGTCACCATTTTTTACACGGCGCCGACCGCGATCCGGGCCCTGATGAAGCTCGGCGACGAAATTCCGCGGCGCTACGACCTGTCGAAGCTGCGCCTGCTCGGCAGCGTCGGCGAGCCGATCAATCCCGAAGCGTGGATGTGGTACCACCGCGTCATCGGCAAGGCGCGCTGCCCGATCGTCGATACCTGGTGGCAGACGGAAACCGGCGCGATCATGCTGACGCCGATTCCGGGCGCCACGCCGACGAAGCCCGGCTCCTGCGCGCAGCCGATACCCGGCATTTTCGCCGACATCGTCGACGACGAAGGGCGGCCCGTCAAAAAGGCGGACGCCGGCGGCTATCTCGTCATCAAGCGGCCGTGGCCCTCGATGTTGCGCACGATCTGGGGCGACAACGACCGCTACCTGCGATACGTACTGGGAAAAGTTCCAGAATCGCTACTACGTCGCCGGCGACTCCGCGCACCGCGACGCCGACGGCTACTACTGGATCATGGGCAGGATCGACGACGTCCTCAACGTCGCCGGCCACCGGCTCGGCACGATGGAGATCGAGTCCGCGCTCGTCGCGCATCCGCGCGTCGCCGAGGCCGCGGTCGTCGGCCGCCAACACGAGATCAAGGGCGAATCGGTGTTCGCGTTCGTCGTCACGAACGGCCGCCGGCCGACCGGCGGCGCGGCGCAGGCGCTCGTCGACGAACTGCGCGCCTGGGTCGCCGAGCAGTTGAGCCCGATCGCGAAGCCCGACGAGATCCGGCTGACCGACAACTTGCCGAAGACCCGTTCCGGCAAGATCATGCGGCGCCTGCTGCGCTCGATCGCGCGCGGCGAAGAGATCTCGCAGGACGTCTCGACGCTCGAGAATCCCGCGATCCTCGATCAGCTGCGCGGCGAATCGGCATCGCCCGCGGCGAAGAAGCGATCCGCGCCGCGCAAGCGTCCCGCGGCCGGTAAGCGCGCCGCCGCCAGCAGGCGGCCCGCGCCGAAGAAGCGGCCGCGCCGAGCAAGCGTGCCGCGCCGACAAAAGCAAGGGCCGGCGCGCGGCGCGCGAAGGCCGAAGTCGCGCGCCAGCCGAAAAAGGTGGCGCGCCGCGCGCCGGCGCGCAAGGCGCGCAAGGTTCGGCGCGGCAAATAAGGAGCGATCGCGATGTCCATCTTGATCATCGGCCTGGTGTTGTTTCTCGGCGTGCATTCGATCGCGATCGTGGCCCCCGATCCGCTGCGCGCGCGTGCGCGCATCGGCGAGTGGGGATGGAAGGGCATTTACGGCGTGCTTTCGCTGATCGGACTCGCGCTCGTCGTGCACGGCTTCGCGCTCGCGCGCGAGGCGCCGGTCGTGCTGTACACGCCGCCGCCGTGGATGCGGCACGTCACGTTCCTGTTCATGCTGCCGGTGTTTCCGCTGCTGCTCGCGGCCTATCTGCCGGGGCGCATCAAGACCGCGGTCAAGCATCCGATGCTCGCGGCGGTGAAATTCTGGGCGTTCGCGCATCTGCTGTTCAACGGCCGATTGGCCGACGTGCTGCTGTTCGGCGCGTTTCTCGCCTGGGCCGTCGTCGACCGGATCTCGCTGAAGACGCGCGCGCCGAAAGCATTGCGCACCGCGCCGCCCGGCCGCTTCAACGACGCGATCGCGGTCGTGCTCGGCCTCGCGCTCTACGGGTTCTTCGTCGCCTGGGCGCACGTGCGCCTGTTCGGCGTTTCGCCGCTCGGGTGAGCTTCGGCGCGGCTGCTTCTAAGCGCGCTTCACGCGCCCACGCCTGAAGTCCGCGATGATTTCGCGCGCCGCATTGTGCCCGGGCGCGCCGGTGACGCCGCCGCCGGGATGCGTTCCGGAGCCGCACATGTACAAGCCGCGCAGCGGGCCGCGATAATCGGCGTGGCCCAGCATCGGGCGCGCGCTGAACAATTGGTCGAGGCTCAAGTGCGCCGTGAAAAATGTCGCCGCCGATCAATCCGAAGGTCCGCTCTAGATCGAGCGGACTCATGATCTGGCGGCCGAGCACCGATGCCTTGAAGTTCGGCGCATGCGAATTGACGAGATCGATCATGACGTCCGCGACTTCCTCGCGACGCTGATCCCAGGACGCGCCGTCCGGCAGCACGGGCGCGACATGCTGGCAGAACAAACTCGCGACATGCTGTCCCGGCGGCGCGAGGCTGTCGTCGAGCGTCGATGGAATGAGCATTTCGACGATCGGCTTCTTCGACCAGCCGGAGGACTTGGCGTCGAGGTAGGCCTGATCCATGTACTCGAGGCTCGGCGCCATGATGATGCCGGCGGTATGGTGCTCGGCGCAGCTGCGCCCGGGCAATGCGCTGAAATCGGGCAGTTCGGACAGCGCGACGTTCATGCGGAACGTGCCGGAGCCGCAGCGCCAATGGGCGATGCGCTCGGCGAAGTCGCGGTCCAGCACGGCCGGGTCGATCAACGATCCGAACAGCAGTTTCGGGTTCAGGTTCGATACGACGCAGCGCGCGCGAAACTCCGCGCCGTCCTCGGTGACGACGCCGACGGCGCGGCCGCGCTCGACGAGGACTTCGCGCACGGCGCTCGCGACGCGGATCTCGACGCCGCGTGCCGCGGCCGACTTCGCCATCGCCTGGGTGATCGCGCCCATGCCGCCGATCGCGTGGCCCCATGCGCCCTTCTTGCCGTTGACCTCGCCGAACACGTGGTGCAGCAACACGTAGGCCGAGCCTGCCGCGTACGGACTCGCGTAGTTGCCGACGATGCCGTCGAAGCCGTAGGCCGCCTTGATCGGCGCGCTCTCGAACCAGCCGTCGAGATAATCGCCGGCCGATTTCACGAACAAATCGAGCAGTTCCCGCCGCAGCGGCATGTCGAGCTTCGCGAGGCGCTTCCCGAGGCGCGCGCCGTGGAGCATCTGCGGGAGCGCGGCGAGCCAGCCGCCGTCGGTCACGTTCGGCGGGGTCTCGAGCACGAGATCGCGCAACAGCTCCGCGATCGCGTCGAGGCGCCCGGCGTACGCGTCGAGCCGCGCGGCGTCGCGCGCGGAGAACTTCGCGACCTCCAGGGCGGTCTTGCCGGCGCCGACCTGCAAGTAGGACTCTCGATCCAACGGCAGAAAGTTCGACAGCTTGCGCTCGACGATGCGCAGGCCGTGCGTCTCGAGGTCGAGATCGCGGATGACCTTCGGGTTCAGCAGGGACACGGTGTACGCGGCGACCGAATTGCGGAAGCCCGGGTGGAATTCCTCCGTGACCGCCGCGCCGCCGACGACGCCGCGACGCTCGAGCACGGTGACTTTCAGCCCGGCGGCCGCGAGGTACGCGGCGCAGACCAGGCCGTTGTGGCCGCCGCCGACGATCACCGCGTCGCGAAGCAGCAGGCTTACTCATGGGCCTGTCTCGTGCCCTTGCGCCGTCCGCGCGAATTCGGCTGCTCGACGAGCAGGCTCGGCAGTGCGCCGACGCACAGGGCGCTGACCCAGTCTTCGCAGATCGCCGCCGCCTCCGCCGCGTTGAAAATCGCGGGGCTCAGGCTCAACTCGAGCCAGAGGCCGTCGAGCAGCGCGGACAGCGCTATCGCGGCGGGGCGCAGCTTGAACCGCGGCGCTTCGCCGGATTCGGCGAGCGCGCCCAACAAGGACTCCAACATCGAGCGGTAGCCACGGTAGGTGCGGTCGTGTACCGCGCGCATCTCGGGCGAATGCATGACCATGCTCCAGAAGACGAGCCAGACATTCAACACCGCCGGATCGAGTATCTTCGGCGAAAACGACGCGCGGAAAAAACCGGATAGACGGTCGCGCGGCGAACCCGACTTGTCGCGCGCCTGGCGGCGAAGCGACTTTTGCAGCGACATCGCGAGATTTTCGTACGCGGCCGCGATCAGCTCCGCCTTCGACCGAAAATGATGGTTGATCAGGCCGATCGATACGCCGGCCGTCGTGCTGATGCGGCGGATCGACGTCCCTTCGTGGCCGTATTGCTCGAGGCTGCGCAGCGTCGCCTCGATCAGCGCGCCGCGCCGCGCCGCCGCGGTCTCGCGGTGAAATTTCGGCACGCCTCGGTTGTTTGCCACGCGCCCCTTCCCTCAAACCGGATAATCCCGAGTATAGGGCGCTTGCGCCGGGTCGACCTCGAATTCACGCGCAAATCGATGGCCGCTGTGCACGGCATGTACGATCGCGCCGGGTGCGTAGGCGTCGCCGATGCGCGCGACCGTCCCGATTCCCGAGCGTTCCAGGTCCGCACCGCGGGCGATCAAGGACCGGTACAGCTGGTCGCGCGGCGTGCGCACGCCGACGACGACGAGCGATCGGCAGGGCAGGCGCTTTTCCGTGCCGCTGAACACGTCGGCGAGTGCGATCTCGGTGCCGTCGAATCCGGCGACGCGCTGCAAGGTGTGGATCTTCACGCCGGCCTTGACGAGCGCGCGATGGATCAGCGGCAACTCGTTCGTCATCAAGGTCCAGGCGGACGCGTGCCCGGCGGTCGTGACGTAGCTGACATCGCCGACGCGCTGCGCGAGCTGCTCGGCGATGGCGCTCGCCAGGTAGTAGTTGTCGAAGTCGAACACGACCACGGGGCCCTCGGGGACGACCCCGGCGGCGAGATCGTCCGGCGTGTAGACGCGCGGGCCGTCGAACTCCTCGGTCGGGAATTCGATCGTCGCGTACAGCATCCTCGTCCAGCGGGCGCCGGTCGCGATGACGACGTGCCGATGCTCCAGGCCCAAGACGTCGTCAACCCCTAGCTCGCTGTTCGGATACAGGTTGACGTTGGACTTGCCGCGCAATTGTCCGAGGCGCCAATCGGTGACGCGCCCCCAGGCGGCGAGGCCCGGCAGGCGGGTCTCGAAGCGCAGGCGCCCGCCGAAATCGTTCGCCGAATCGGCGATCGTCACGCGGTAGCCGCGGCGCGCGAGCGTCACCGCACATTCCAGTCCCGACGGCCCGCCGCCGACAATGAGCACGGACGCGTCGCTCGCCGCGGGCGTGAAGCGCTCCGGATGCCAGCCGCGGCGCCATTCTTCGCCGGCGGTCGGATTTTGCGTGCAGCGGACCGGCACGCCGTCGTGCCAGCTCGAGATGCAGATATTGCAGCCGATGCACTCGCGAATCTCGTGCTCGCGCCCTTCATCGATCTTCTTCGGCAGGAAGGGGTCCGCGATCGACGGACGCGCGCCGCCGATCAGGTCGAGCACGCCGCGCTTGATCTGGGAAACCATGACGTCCGGCGAGGTGAAGCGGCCGACGCCGACGACCGGTTTCTTGGTGACTTTCTTGACGAAGTCGATGATCGGCTCGTGGCTGCCTTCGCCGGAGAAGCGCGAGGGCGCGCAATCCGTGGGACTCGAGTCCATCTTGACGTCCCACAGGTCCGGCAAGTCGGACAGCAGGGCGACGACCTCGTGCGCCTCCGAGGGCGCGCTGGTCCCGGGCCTGCCGCGCAATTCCTCGAGGCTCACGCGCAGCGCGACCGCACAGTTGTCGCCGACCGCCTCGCGCGTGACCTCGAGCATCTGCTTCACGAGGCGCGTGCGGTTCTCGATCGACCCGCCGTACTCGTCGGTGCGCCGATTGTATTCCGGCAGCAGGAACTCGTACGGCAGGTACCCCATGCCGGCGTAGACGTAGATGATGTCGAAGCCGGCCGAACGCGCGCGCCGCGCGCCCTCGGCCTGCCAGCGGAGCAGGTCGCGAATGTCGGCGCGGTCCATCGCGCGCGGCCGCAGATTTCCCTGGAATCCCAAGTGGGTCGACAGCCAGGGCATGCCGGACGGCGACAGCGGCGCGATGCGGCTCGTGCGGTTCAGCGAGCAGGCGCCGCCGTGCCACAGTTCGATGCCGGCGAGGGAACCGTGGCGGTGCACGGCATCGGTCATCAGCGCGTGCGCGCGGATGTCCTTGTCGTCCCACAGTATCCCGAACGGCAGCGGCGAGTCGTCGGAACTCGGATGTATCGACACCGCGCCCGTGCAGACGACGCCCCAGCCGCCCTCGGCCTTGGTCTCGCGAAAGCGCGCGCGAACGTGCGGCAGCGAGTTCGTCATGCCGCTCGCGTGCGGCACCTGGTAGAAGCGGTTGGGTGCGGTCACAGGCCCGATGCGGACAGGCTCGAACAGCACGTCGAAGCGCGGGTTGCGCGTCATGGAGCACCCTCGAAAGTGTTGGCGCGGACGCGCCGCGCGGTGATTCAAATTCCGTCTGCGAGGGTAATTGATCGATCGTACAGTAGCAAGACGGCGGCGCTCACGGTGCGCGCGACAGAGCGGCGCGGACGGCGGCGGCGACGCCGTTGGCCGCCTCGCCACGGCGCAGGGAGTGCGGTAGTTCGAGCTGTGCGCCCATGCGGGTCGCCCCTCGATTGCAGATGTTGTCCGGATGGATCGCCGGATACGCATGGCCGGCGGTCTCGGCGCGGTGATCGGCCGCCACCAGCGCGGCGGCGAGACTGTCGCGCAGGAGCGGCGTCGCGGCCGCCGACGAACAGCCGGCCGTCGGCGCCGGCGCAGCCATGCACGGCGACCACGATCGTGCAGGCGGCAATCAGCGCGAGACATTCCGGCTCGTCGAACAAATGGCTCGTCAAATGCAGTGCGTGGAAATTGTGCGCGGGCCTCGTTCCCTCGAACAGGTATAGGTTGTGATCGTCGCCCGCGATCGGCGCGCGACCTCCGACGTTCCGTCCTCGATTCCGCCGGCGTGCGGCGCGATCACGGCGACGCGCGACGCGGCCCGGCGGGTTACCGATATTCGAAAATCGCGACCGCGCACCTGGGCTTCGGCGAGGTCGGCGAAGCTGCGGTACTTCCTGGCGTCGGGAAGCGCGAACGCGGGCTCGGACCGTATTATCATCGCTCCTTGTACCACGCGTGCGGCGGGACGGCGATGAACGAACCCCAGAAATCGACGCATGCCGCGGCGCTTCGGCCCGCTCCTGCCGCCATTCCCTTGCGCGTGGCGCCGCCGCTCGTCAGCACCGCGCTGATCATGGTGGGTTCCGGGGTCTTGGGTTCGTTGTTGCCGTTGCGATTTTCGGCGATGGGCTTTTCCGCCGGCGTGATCGGACTGCTCGCGACCGCGGAGGCGCTCGGCTTCCTGATCGGCTGTCTCTACGCCCACCGACTCATCGCGCCGGTCGGCCTCGAGCGCGCCTACGCGACGTTCGCGGGCCTGAAGTCGGTCGCCATCCTGGGCTTGCATTTCGCGTCCGGCGCGCCCGCGATCGCGGTGCTCAGGTTTCTGATCGGCTTGAATGCCGCGGGCCTCGCGATCGTCGTCGAAAGCTGGCTGAACGCGCTCGCGCCGAACGAGCAACGCGGCAGGGTCCTGACCGTCTACGTGCTCGTCTACGGCCTGTTCTTCGGCGCGGGCCAGTTGCTCGGCCAGAACCTGAACGTCCGCGGCCCCGAGCTCTTGTTCGCGGCCGGCATCGCGACGACGCTCGCGCTCGTGCCGATGGTCGCGATCGACGTGCGCGCGCCGGTGCTGCCGCGCCGGGTGACGCTGGAAATCCTGAAGGCGCTGCGCACTTCGCCGGTCAGCGTGCTCGCGTGCCTGTTGAACGGCCTGATCCTGACGGCGTTCACGACGGTGGGACCGCTGTTCGGGCAGCGCATCGGCTTCGATCAGCGGCACATCGTCGTGCTGATGGCCTGCGTATCGTTCGGCAGCCTGTTCCTGCAATGGCCCATCGGCCATCTCTCCGACAAGATCGACCGCCTGTACGCGTTGATCGGCGTCGGCGTCGCCATCCTTTGCGTCGCCGCCGTGCTCGTGACCGCGAGCCACCGCATGCCGTTCTTGTTGCTCGCCGCGCTGTTCGCGGCGTTCGGCGGCCTCGGCGAGAGCGTGTACGCCGTCGGCGTCGCGCACGCGAACGACCGGGCGGTCATGAGCGACTATGTGGCACTGTCGTCGACGCTGTTGTTCGTCTGGGCGCTGGGGGCGGCGATCGGCCCGACGATCGGCACGTACGCGATCCAGCTGACCACGGCGAGCGCGTTCTTCGTCTATGTCTTCGTGCTGACGGCGCTGTTCACGCTGTTCGCGCTATCTGGCGCCTCGGCCGCCGCAAGGTCGACCGCGTCGCCGAGACCCGCGAGGAGTTTCTCACCTATCCGCAAACATCGCCGGAGATCTACTCCTGGCTGCCGTACCATCGCGAGAACGCGGCGGACCGGGACGAGAAGCCGCCGGCGCCGCCGTGACGGCAGGCGCCGGACGCGCAGGTTCTCAAGCCGCGACGAGCGGCTTGAATTCGAGCCCGAGAGCCTGCGCGACGGCTTCGTGCGTGATGCGGCCCGCGTGCACGTTCAAGCCGAGCGCGAGCCCGCGGTCGCTCGCGAGCGCCTGGCGCCAGCCGCGGTCGGCGATCGCCTTGACGTACGGCAGCGTCGCGTTCGTCAGCGCGACCGTCGAGGTGCGCGGCACGGCGCCCGGCATGTTGGTCACGCAGTAGTGCATGACGCCGTCCTCCACGTAGGTCGGCTCCGCGTGCGTCGTCGGACGGCTGGTTTCGAAGCAGCCACCCTGATCGATCGCGATGTCGACGAGCACCGCGCCCGGCTTCATCGTCTTGACCATCGCGCGGGTGACGAGCTTCGGCGCCGCGGCGCCGGCGATGAGCACCGCGCCGATGACGAGATCCGCGTCGCGCACCAGCTCCTCGATCGCGTGCGCGGTCGAGTAGACGGTTTTCAGCCGGTTGCCGAACGATGACGACAGTTCGCGCAGCCGCTTGACCGAGCGGTCGACGACGGTCACGTCGGCGCGCAGGCCGACCGCCATCTCGGCGGCATGCGTCCCGGATACGCCGCCGCCGAGAACGACGACCTTGGCCGGCGCCACGCCGGGCACGCCGCCGAGCAGGACGCCGAAGCCGCCGTTCGCCTTTTGCAGGCAGTTCGCGCCCACTTGGACGGACATGCGTCCCGCGACCTCGCTCATCGGCGTGAGCAGCGGCAGGGATCCGTCGGTCGCGGTCACGGTCTCGTATGCGATCGCGGTCGCGCCCGAGGCGAGCAGCGCGAGCGCCTGCTCGCGGTCGGCCGCGAGGTGCAGGTAGGTGAACAGGACCTGGCCGCCGCGCAGCATCGGGCATTCGGCGAGCTGCGGCTCCTTGACCTTGACGATCATCTCCGCCGACGCGAAGATCTGCGCCGCCGCCGGCGCGATCCTCGCGCCCGCCGCCTCGTAGTGGGAGTCGGCGAAGCCGATGCCGCTGCCGGCCCCGGTCTCCACGAGCACCTCGTGGCCGCCGCGCACCAGTTCAAGAACGCCCGCCGGAACCAATCCCACGCGGTATTCGTGGACTTTGATCTCTTTCGGAACGCCGATTTTCATGAGGAAGGCTCCGTCGTGCTGAAGTGTTGCGAAGGTGCAGTCAGCATATCGGGCCTTCGCGCCGGAAAGCTGCAAAAGCGGCGGGAAAACCGCGCAGATATGGCAGAATATGCGCGATAAAATCCTTTGAGCGCAAGAAAATGCCGGAAACGAAACTGGACCGCTACGATCGCGCGATCCTGCGGGTGTTGCAACAGGACGGGCGCATCACCAACAGCGGCCTCGCCGACAGCGTGAGCCTGTCGGAGTCCGCTTGCCTGCGCCGGGTGCGCACGCTCGAGGAGGGCGGCTTCATCGAAGGCTATACGGCCTTGATCAATCAACAAAAGGCGGGGTGCCCGGTCAACGTGTTCGTCAACATCACGCTCGAACGGCAGGAACAGGCCCAGTTGCTCGCGTTCGAGGAGGCCGTGCGCCAGGTGCCGGAAGTCATGGAGTGTTACCTGATGTCCGGCGAGTACGACTATTTGCTGCGCGTCGTGCTCGCCGATACCGCCGACTTCGAGCGCCTGCACAGCCAACATTTGACGCGCCTGCCGAACGTCGCGCGCGTCCACTCGAGTTTCGCCTTGCGCACGGTGCAAAAGTCGCGCGAGCTGCCGGTGCGCTGAGGCTTGGGACGCGCGCTAGGGCGTGCGCAGCGCCGACTCGATCTCGCGGATCAAGAGCCGCCGCCACAGGCGCTGCTCGCGTGTCCGCGGCTCGTCGAGCGACATGCGCGCGAGAAACGGCGCGAACGATTCCGGCACCGCGGCCGGCATCGCCGCCGCGAGGATGGCCGCAATTTTCGCCGGCAGCCGCGCCGTCCTCTTCCCGAGCCTGGTCAGGGCCTTCGCGAGTACGATTTCCTCGCGCGTCAAATCGGTGCCGAACGGGAAATCGGTGAACAGGCCGCGCGCGCGCGCGAGCAGGAACCGCTGTTCGAGCGCCTGCGGCGTGTTGTTGCGATGGATTTCCGGAATACGGTAGCCGGCCTTCAGCTTGCCGGCTTCCTGTGCCTGCCGCCGCAGAGTCTCCTGGAATCTCGAGTCGGTGATGTTCAACAACGCCGCGATCACATCCTCATCCGCGCGCCCGCGCAAATCCGCGTGGCCGTATTCGGTGACCACGATGTCGCGCAGGTGGCGCGGAATCGTGAGATTGCCGTAATTCCAGACGATGTTCGACGTCACGCGGCCGTCCCGCTCGCGGGTGCTGCGTACCGCGATGATCGAGCGCGCATCCGGCAGCTCGTGCGCCATCGCGACGAAATTGTACTGTCCGCCGACGCCGCTCACGACCCTGCCGTCCTCGAGTCCGTCGGAGACGGCACCGCCGAGCAGCGTCGCCATCATCGCGGTATTGATGAATCGTCCGTGCGCGCGCTGCGCAAGCCTCAGCGACCGGTCGCCGTCGCCGAGTTGGTTCGTGAAGCCGACACCGCACATCGCGAACTGGCGGCGTTCCGCTTCCGGCAGGTCGCGCAGCGCCGCGTAGAAGCCGCGCGAACCGATGAAGAATCCGCCATGCAGCAGAACGCCGCCGGCCAGGCGCCGGCCGGCGCAATGCGCGAGCAACGCGCGCCTCGCGCCGGCGTCGTCGAGCCGCGCCGGCGCGCCGTCGCCGTTCGCATTATGGATCCGGCCGTCGGCCAGGCGGCATTCCGCGCGAAACACGCCGAGCCTTTGCAGCGACTCGAACTCCTCGGCGCTCAACGGGCCGGCGAAGACGCCGCCGAGGGCGGCGAGAAAGCGCTCGTCGATCGCTTCGCCGACGGCGCCCTCCGTCGAGCAACCGCTGCACGCGGCCGTCGCCGTACACCCGCCTCCTGAGGATTCCGGCGCGGTACAGGTCGAGGAATCCGTCGATGAACATTTCCGTGCAGGCGTAAAGGCCGCTCTCGAACGGCCCGTCGCCGCCGATCGCCGCGGGGGCATCGCCGAAACGCTCGTGGGCGTCGAGCGCGCGCAGGATCTCGCGAAACTCCTCGTTCCGCCGGTGCCGCAACTGCAGGCAATACACGACGGCGTCGCCGATCTCGCCGATGCCGAGCTGCAAGGTGCCGCCGTCGCGCACGAGCCGTGCAGCGTGCACCCCGATCGCGTAGTCGACGGTGCTGATGCGCGGATTCGGCGGCGAGAACAAATCGGTCTCGTAGCGCGGATGCTCGATCAAATAGTCGAAGGTGTCCGCGGCCACCGCCGCGGGCCCGAACATGAACGGCATCTGCCGATTGACCTCGCCGATGACGACCACATCGCGGCCCGCGGCTCGCTGCTGGCGCCAGCTTCTCGAGCAGATCGACGGTGACGTCGGGGTTCGACCCCAGGCTCAATTCCGCGACGCCGGCCGCCTGCCGCTTGGCGACGATCTGGCCGATGACGTTGACGCTTCCGGCCGCCGCGAGATCCCGCGCGACGTGCGTGTAGTTGCTGCTGACGTAATGGCGCTGCGAGTGGCGCACGTCGAGAAATGCGCCGGGATCGAGGAAGAACTCCACGATCTCGACGTTGTCCGGCACCGTGTCCGCGTGCAGATCGTGAACGTAATCCAGCGGCAGGAAGTCGCCGAACACGCGCGCGATCAACGGCTCGAGCAACCGGCGCTCGAGTTCGCCGCGCGGCCGCGGGACGCTCAGGAAAGCGCGGTGAAAATCCGCAGCTTGATCGACGGATCGCGGCGCGCGCGGCGGTAGAACTCGTTGGCGAGCGCGTGCGGCTTGCCGACGCCGAGCGGCAGCGCGAGGCCGATCCGCGGCCCGACGCGCGCCAGCGTGGTCTCCACGCATTCGGCAACGTCGTCGAACAGGCGCGGAGCTCTTTGCATGTCAACGCTTTGGCGTGAGCACCAGTGAGAAGCCGATCTTGACGTCGTTGCCGACCCACTCGGTGCTCTTCCAATCGCCCTGGCCGACGCCGAAATCCAGCCGCTTGACCTCTGCCGCACCGGTCAGGATGGCGCCGCCGGCCGTCGGCGTGAATTGGAACGTGATCGGCACGTCGCGCGTGACGCCGCGCAGCGTCAGCGATCCCGTCGCCCGAAATCCGCCGGGCGTCTTGGAGAACGCGCGCGTGACGTAGTGCGCCGTCGGGAATTGCGCGACGGCGAACAGGTCGGAGCCGCGCATCGTGCCGTCGCGGTCCTTGTCTTTCGAATCCACGGAAATCATGTCGATCGACACGTCGAACCGCGAATTCGCGATTTGCTCCGGCGCGAACGTGATCGACGCGGTGAATTTGCGGAATTCGGCCGTGAACGGAGCCCCCGCCTGCACGCCGGTGAAGGTCAGACGGCTCTGCGGGCCGACCGCGGTATAGGCAACCGGCGCGGCCGCGGCCGCGATGCCAGGGGCGGCGGCGACGAATGCCGCAATCCAGGTGAACAACGATTTCATGGACGCCTCTTCGCCCGGGTGAACGGCAACATGCGCAGGAGCACGTCGTCCTTGTCGTGGAAATGATGCTTGAGCGCCGCCAGCACGTGCAGCACGATGATCGCCAACAAGATGTCGCTCATGATGTCGTGGGTCTCGCGCAGCACCTTGAACGCCGCCTCGTTCGGGCCGATGAGGTTCGGCCAGGTGAACCAGCCGAACCAGCTGACCGAGTAATTCTTCGCCGACGACATCAGCCAGCCGGTGAGCGGCATGGCGAAAAGCAGCACGTAGAGGCCCGCATGGGTCGCGCGCGCGAGCGCGTTCTCGATCGGGGTCGTGCCGGGCGCCGGCGCCGGCGGCGGATGCGCGAGGCGCCAGGCAAGGCGCAGGAGAGCGAGCATCAGTATGGTCATGCCGAAGCTCTTGTGGCGCGCGAACAGGATCAGTTTGTGCATGCCGAGCGGCAACGCCATCGCCGCCTTGGCGAGCACGAATTGGGTCGCGATCAACGCGACGATGACCCAGTGAAAGGTCTGCGCGACCACGTCGTATCGTGCTTTCGTGTCGATGCTTGGCAACCAGGATCTCCGCGCGCACACTGATTTGCACCCTAGTCTAGCAAGACGGTGGGTCCGGCCGGACGCTCAAGTGTTCGTCGATATCAGGATCGGCGTTCCCTCGGGCGCGGCGAACACGGCGGTTCCCGCCGCGCCTCGCTCCAGCCGCGACACGCCGACGGGTTCGACGCCGGCGGCGGCGATTTTCGCGATCGCGCCGTCGACGTCTTCGCATTCGAACAGCAGCGAGGGCCGGCGGACGGCACGGCGATCGTAGAGGCCGAGGTCGATGGTGTCGCTCATGCAGCAGACGTGCGGCACGCGCGAGTCCGCCTCGTCCATGCCGATGAAGCCGAATCGTTCCCAGAACGACTTCGACAGCCTCGATGTCGCCCGCGGGCAGTGCGATCTCGAGGAAATAGCCGCAAAGGGAGTGATCGGTCGCGGCTCTCTTCAACGGCGAGAACGTGCGCGCCTCGACGATGCGAACCGCGTTGTCCGCAGGGTCGCGCCAGCCGACCTCGTTGAACACGTCCCCGCCGAGCCGTCGAAATTCGAATTCGACGCCGAGATCCTCGAAGGCGCTCAAATTCTTCAGCAAGCCGGGCTTGACGAAGGTCAGCGTCGCCGCGTCCGCGAGCTCGGCCTGGTGCAGGCCCACGCAGACCCTGCCGTCGGTCAGCACCGCATAGGGATGCCGCCAAGTCTCGCCGACGACCGCCTGCGAGAATCCGAGTCTCGCGTAAAAATCCATGGAAGCCTGGATATCCGCGGTGGCGACGGAAAATTCCAGGAACCTTCCGGGCGTCGCCCGCGATGCCGCGTCCGGCTCCTCGCCCGGAGAATTTAGGTGATCCCGCCCACGCACAAATATTTGAGCTCGGTGTAGTCGAGGATGCCGTATTTCGAACCCTCGCGGCCGGTCCCGGATTCCTTGACGCCGCCGAACGGCGCGACTTCGGTGGATATGATGCCGGTATTCAGCCCGACGATGCCGTACTCGATCGCCTCCGAGACGCGCCAGCTGCGCGCGAGGTCGCGCGTGTAGAGGTACGCGGCCAGGCCGAATTCCGTGTCGTTCGCCATCGCGATGGCCTCGGCTTCCGTATGAAACTTGAACAAGCGGCGCGACCGGGCCGAACGTCTCCTCGCGCGCGACGGCCATCGCCGGCGTCACGTCGGTGAGGATCGTCGGCTCGAAAAAGGTTCCGCCGAGCGCGTGCCGCTTGCCGCCGCGCGCAAGCTTCGCGCCCTTCGCGAGCGCATCGGCGATGTGCTCCTCGACTTTCGCGAGCGCCTTGGCGTCGATCAGCGGACCCTGGTCGGTGGCTCCCGCGAGACCGTCGCCGATCCGCAGGGCGCCGACGGCGGCGCCCAAGCTTCTTCGCGAATTCGTCGTACACGCCGGCTTGCACCAGGAGGCGGTTCGCGCACACGCAGGTCTGGCCGGTGTTGCGGTATTTGCTCGCGATCGCGCCTTGGACCGCTGCGTCCAAGTCGGCGTCGTCGAAGACGATGAACGGCGCATTGCCGCCGAGCTCCATCGAGATCTTCTTCATCGTCGCGGCGCATTGCGCCATCAATTTCTTGCCGACTCTCCGTCGAGCCGGTGAAGGTCAGCTTGCGCACGCGCGGATTCGAGGTCATCTCGGCGCCGATCTGGGTGGCGGAGCCCGTGACGACGTTGAACACCCCTGGTGGTATGCCGGCGCGGTCCGCGAGGTGCGCGAGCGCGAGTGCCGAATACGGGCGTCTGGGTCGCGGGCTTGCAGACGAACGTGCAGCCGGCCGCGAGCGCGGGCCCGGCTTTGCGGGTGATCATCGCCGACGGGAAGTTCCACGGCGTGATCGCCGCGACGACGCCGACGGGCTGGCGCAACACGAGGATGCGCTTGTCGGGCTGATGACCCGGGATCACGTCGCCGTAGAGGCGCTTGCCTTCCTCCGCGAACCATTCGATGAACGAGGCTGCGTACACGATCTCGCCCTTGGCTTCCGCGAGCGGCTTGCCCTGCTCGGCGGTCATCAGCACGGCAAGATCCTCCTGATTGGCGATCATCAGGTCGAACCAGCGCCGCATGATCGTCGCTCGATCCTTGGCGGTGCGGGCCGCCCAGGCCGGATACGCCCGCGCGGCGGCCTCGATCGCCTCGCGCGTCTCGGCCGCGCCCATGTTCGGGATGGAGCCGAGCGTCTCGCCGGTCGCGGGATTGCGCACCGGCAGCGTTCCGCCGCCGTGCGCGCCGATCCAGCGGCCGTCGACGTAGCCGGATTCACGCATCAGATCGGGGTCGCGCAGGTTCATCGTCAGCCCACGTGCTCACGCAAGAACGCGACGCTGCGCTCGAGCGCGAGCTTCGCGCTCGCAGGCTCGAAACTCGCGCGGTCGGTGCAGTTGAATCCGTGGTCGGCGGGGTATAGGTGAAAGATGCCGCGCGGATCGGCGGCCTTGATCTCGTTGACCGCGGACATCGGGATGTGCGCGTCCTTCTCGCCGAAATGATACATGACCGGGCAACGCGGCTTTTCCGACAGATATTGCGTCGTGCTGCCGCCGTAATACGATACGGCCGCCGCCACCTTCAAGCGCGCGGCTGCGAGATATGCCATGGTTCCGCCCCAGCAGTAACCGACGACGCCGACCTTGCCGGCGGCGGCGACGTGGTCGATCGGCGGCCTGCAGATCCTGCATCACGAGATCGTTGTCCATCGCCTTCATGTAGCCGAAGCCCTTTGCCATGTCGGTGTAGGGCACGTCGACGCCGCGTTCGACGCGGTCGAACACCGCGGGCGCGATCGCGCGGTAGCCCGCGGCCGCATATTGATCGGCGACCGCGCGTATGTGACGGGTGACGCCGAATATTTCCTGGATCACGACGATTCCGCCGCGCGGCTTGCCGGCGGGTTCGGCAAGATAGGCGGACAAGCGATGTCCGTCCGACGTCTTCAGCTCGATTGTCTGGCCCATGATTCGCTGAGTTCTCCGTGAATGGCCGTCAAGAATAGCGCGATCGCTCGTCAGCGCTCAAGAATCGCGGTCACGCCCATGCCGCCCGCGGTGCAGACCGAGATCAGGCCGCGCTTCGCGCGCCGCTCGTCGAGTATTTTCGCGAGCGTCGCGACGATGCGCGTGCCCGTGGCGGCGAACGGGTGGCCGATCGCGACGCTGCCGCCCTTGACGTTGAGCTTCGCGCGGTCGATCGACCCGAGCGCGTCGCCGATCCCCAGCTTCTCGCGGCAAAACGCGGGGTCCTCCCAGGCCTTCAGCGTGCACAACACCTGGCCCGCGAACGCTTCGTGAATTTCGTAGAAATCGAAATCCTGGAGCCGCAGCTGCGCGTCGCGCAGCATCTGCGGCACCGCGTACGCGGGGGCCATCAGCAGTCCCTCCTTCTTGACGACGTAATCGACGGCGGCGACCTTGCCGTAGGAGAGATACGCGAGCACGGGCAAATTCCGTTCGCGCGCCCAAGCCTCGGAACAGAGCAGCGCGGCGGATGCGCCGTCGGTCATCGGCGTGGAATTGCCGGCGGTCAGCGTGCCGGCGCCGCTGCGATCGAACACCGGGCGCAGAGCGGCGAGCTTCTCCAGGCTCGTGTCGCTGCGTACGTTGTTGTCCTGGCTGAGGCCGAGATAGCTCGTCACCAGATCCCGGTAGAAACCCTCGGCGTACGCGGCGGCGGCCTTGCGGTGGCTCTCGAGCGCGAGTTCGTCCTGTTCGCGCCGCGACACGCCCCAAGTCTTGACCATGAGTTCTGCGCTCTCGCCCATCGACAGGCCGGTGCGCGGCTCGGTGACGCCCGGCAGGACCGGCCGCAAGTGCCTCGGACGCAGGCCGAGCCACGGCGCGATTCGCGCGGCGGCGGTTTTGCCGCGATAGCTCGCGAGCAGCAGGCGCTGGAAACTCTTCGGATACACGATCGGCGGGTCGCTCGCCGTGTCGACGCCGCCGGCGATGCCGGCGTCGATCTGGCCGAGCGCGATCTTGTTGCCGATCAGGATCGCGGCCTCGAGGCTCGTGCCGCAGGCGCGCTGCAGATCGACCGCCGGAGTCTCGGCGGCCAGACCGCTGCCGAGGACGCTCTCGCGCGCGAGGTTCCATTGGCTCGAGTGCTTCACGACCGCGCCGGCCGCGACATCGCCGAGTCGCTGCCCCTGGAGGCCGAATCGGTCGACGGTGGCGGCGAGCGCCGCGGTCAGCATCTCTTGGTTGCCTACCCCGGCGTAGGCGCCGTTGCCGCGCGCGAACGGAATGCGAACGCCGCCGACGATGGCGACGCGTCGCGGGCTGGATCCGACCAACATGGGACTTCCCCCGACAGTGGAGCGATGCCGAATTATGGACCTACTGGGGACTCTTGGGCCGCTTAACCAGACGGATGGCACCGTGTCCGCCTGGCGGCCGGAGCGGACGTCGAACGGAATCGGGCGATCCGAGTCAGACTGTCTCATGCGCCGAATAACCCTCATGGCCTGCTTCCTGTCGGCACTGCCCGTTGCCGCGCAGGCGCTCGCGCCCGCCGCTGCCGTCGTCAGCGTGCAATCCTCCGGCGCCGGCGCCGAGGCTACGGCGACGATCGAGATTCACGCGACGCGAGATGCGGTTTGGCGCGTGCTCACGAGTTGCGCGGCGGCCGTGAAAATCATCCCCGGCCTGCGCGAATGCGAAGTGCAGGCGACCGCCGCCGACCGCTCCTGGCAGCGGATTCGCCAGGTCGTGGATTACTCCTGGTACTTGCCTAAGATAAGCTACGTCGTCGTGGCGACCTACGATCGGCCGATTCGCATCGACTTCGAACAATCCGCCGGGGATTTGGCCGTCTTGCGGGGCTATTGGGAATTGCAGAGTGCCGGGGGCGAGACGGTCGCGCATTATGGGCTCCGCGTCGTGCCGGGCTTCTGGATGCCGGGCTGGATCGTGCGCTTGGGGCTCGAACGCAAGTTGCCGCGGATGCTTGGCGCGCTCCGCGACCTGGCGGAAACGCGCTGACCCGCCGAAGTCACCCGCACGAAGAAAAATGGGTGGCTCTTTAGTATCCTAGCCGGCCGGCATGGAATCCGTGCGTCACGGGATGGGAGCCTGGTGCGAAAACTGGTGGACAAGCAATTCGAGCGCCGTCTCGCCGGGCTGATCAATTCCGGCGAGCGCGGGGTCCTGCGCGGCGGTCGCAAGGGCGTGGAGAAGGAGTCCCTGCGCGTCACGCCCGCGGGCCGGCTCGCCGCGACCCCGCACCCGGCCGCGCTCGGCGCCGCGCTCACGAACTCGAACATCACGACGGATTTCTCCGAGGCGCTGATCGAGCTCGTGACGCCGCCGTTCGAGCATTCGTGGGAATTGCTGCAATACCTCTGCGACCTGCACCAGTTCGTCTACCGGCACCTGGGCGACGAACTGCTGTGGGCGACGAGCATGCCGTGCGCGATCCACGGCGACGACGAGATTCCGCTCGCGCGGTACGGCTCCTCGAACGTCGGCCGCATGAAGACGATCTACCGCCGCGGCCTCGGCCTGCGCTATGGCCGCATGATGCAGGCGATCTCCGGCGTGCATTTCAATTATTCCTTTTCGCCGCGCCTGTGGGACGTGTTCGAATCCGTCAACAAATCGCGCGCGGCCCGTCAGGACTTCGTTTCGGAGCAATACTTCGCCGTCTTGCGCAATTACCGGCGATTCGGTTGGCTGATCCTGTACCTGTTCGGCACCTCGCCCGCGCTGTCCAGGAGCTTTTTCGGCGATCGCGGCCATCGCCTGCAGAGCCTGGACGCGGACACGCTATATGAGCCTTACGCGACCTCGCTGCGCATGAGCGACATCGGCTACCGCAACAAGAATCAGGCGACGGTCAGCGTCTCCGTGAACAGCTTGAGCGAGTACGTGCGCGATTTGTCGCGCGCGATCGCGACCCCGTTCCCGCCGTACGAACAGATCGGCGTCAAGGTGGGCGAGGAATACCGGCAACTGAACGCCAACATCCTGCAGATCGGCAACGAGTATTACAGCTTCATCCGGCCGAAGCGCGTCACCCGCTCCGGCGAGCGGCCGACGAAGGCGCTCGAGCGTGGCGGCGTGGAGTATCTCGAAGTGCGCGCGCTCGACGTCAGTGCGTTCGATCCGGTCGGCGTCAATCAGAACAAGCTGCGCTTCCTGGAGGCGTTTCTCCTCTTGTGCCTGATTCGGGACAGCGGGCCGATCGATCGATCGGAGCAGGACGCGCTGGATGCGAATCATCTTCTCGTCGCGCGCCGCGGCCGCTCGCCGGGCCTCGGCTTGATGCGCGACGGTCGCGCGGTACCCATGGTCGATTGGGCGCGCGAACTGCTCGACGACATGCAGGGCGTGTGCGAGTTGCTGGACCACGGCGAGCCGCAGCGTCCGTACATGGCAGCGCTCGATCATCAGCGCGCGAAGATCGAGGATGTCGCGCGCACGCCGTCGGCGCGCATGCTCGCCGAAATGAGCCAGACCGGCGAGACCTTCATCGAGCTCGCGCAGCGCATGTCGAAGCTGCACAAGGATTACTTCCTCGAACTCTATCCGCCGAACGAAGGCCGGCTCGCGGAATTCGCCGCCGCGGCGGGCGAATCGCATGTTGCGCAGCGGCAAATCGAATCGTCCGACGACGTGGATTTCGACTCTTATCTGGCGCGCTATCTCACGGGCTAGGGTACGTTTGACATAAAGGCGGACGTAGCGGGGGGATTCCCCGACCCGCTTTTTGGGTGAAACGGGCGGTTTTCAGCCAAAGCTGTGGCGCAAGTCCTAGAGCGACGCGGCGTTCGCGCCTACCTTGGGCTCCATGAACATTTCGCCCGGGTTCGCCGACGACTTGCCCGATTTGCCGCACGTGCGGCAGCTCAAGGCCGGCTTTCACTGGCTGAAATTCGATCCCGAGCTGGAAAAGGAGTTCAGGCGCAGCCGCCTCGACGAGACCATCGACCACGTGCGCGCGAATCTGTGTCTCGCGATCGTGATCGCGATCGCGTTCTCGGCGATGGAGGCGTTGGTGCTCGGGCCGAAATTGGACCGGATTCCGAGCGAAATCCATATCCTCGCGATCGTGCCCTTGCTCCTCGTCGTGCTCGCGGCGAGCTTCTCGCCGCAGCGCCAGCGGATTTACGCGCCCGTGACGATCGCCGCGATGACGCTCTACGGCTTGAGCCAGGTTGCGATCCAGCTCGTCGCCTCGTCGGGCGGCGTCGCGTTCCTGTATCCGTGCATGATCCTGACGGCCATATTCATCTACTTCATGGCGGGCCTCGTCTTCTACCAGGCGCTTGCGACCAATGTGGCCGTGCTCTTCGGCGTATCTCGCCGCTGCGACCGCACTGCAGATGTCGGGGCCGGAATTCAGCTTCGACGCGCTCGCACTGGTGACGGCCAATCTCGTCGGCGCCTCGGTCGTCTACATGCACGAACGGACGAGCCGTACGCGATTCCTGGAAGCCGGGATATTGCGCGAAATGGTCGCGCGTGACGGCCTGACCGGCATCCAGAACCGGCGCATGTTCGACCAGCACATCAAGCGCGTCTGGCAGCAGGCCGTGCGCGAGGAGGAGCGCGTCGCCGTTCTCCTGGTCGACATCGACTGCTTCAAGGAACTACAACGACCGCTACGGCCATCAGGCGGGGGACGAGTGCCTGCGCGCGGTCGCGACGTCGCTGAGCCAGAGCGCGCGGCGGCCGCTCGACTTCGTCGCGCGGTACGGCGGCGAGGAGTTCGCGGTCGTGCTGTACGAGGCGAGCCGGGAGTACGCGGCCGAGGTCCTGACCCGGATTCAACGATCGATCGCGGAGCTCAACATCCCGCACGAGGCGTCGACCGCGGCGACCCGTCTGACGGTGAGCATAGGCGCCGCCTTCATCACGCCGACCGTGAGCCGCACGCCGGAGGGCCTGATCCAGCTCGCCGACGAGGCCCTCTACAGCGCCAAGGAGCAGGGCCGCAACCGCGTCGTCGTCATGGAGGCGGAGTACCACAACTTGAAGACCGGCCGCTTCGACAAACGCCGCACGCAGCGCGCCGAACTCTCCGCTCAACCGGGCCGGTAGATCGCGATCTCCGGCTCGCCGCCCGCGCTCACGCGCGCGCGGAACATGCCTTCGGAGTTGAATTCCATCGCGATGCGCCCGTGAGGGTCGATCGCGATCACACCGCCTTCTCCGCCCATTGCGCGCAGCTCGTCCTGCACGACCTCGCGCACCGCCGCGTCGAGGCTGCGTCCGCCGAACCGTACGCGCGCGCAAATATCGTGCGCGACGGCCGCGCGGATGAACATCTCCCCGTGCCCCGTGGCCGACACCGCGCAGGAGCGGTTGTCGGCGTAGGTTCCGGCGCCGATGACCGGCGAGTCGCCGATGCGGTTGAAGCGCTTGCCCGTCATGCCGCCGGTCGACGTCGCCGCGCTGAGCGCGCCGTGCCGGTCGAGCGCGACCGCGCCCACGGTGCCGACATGCGAGATCGTCAGTGCCGACAGTGCGGCATCGCCGCCGCGAATGCGCTCCAGCTGCCGCCAACGCTCCTCGGTATGGAAATAGCCGCGCGGCACGAGCGCGATTCCGCGCTCGAGCGCGAAGTCCTCGGCGCCGGCGCCGCAGAGCATGACGTAGTCGGACTGCTCCATGACGGCGCGCGCGAGCTCGATGGGGTTCTTCACGTGGCACACGCCGCAGACGGCGCCGGCGCCGAGGCTCGCGCCGTCCATGATCGAGGCGTCGAGTTCGTTGCGGCCGTCGTGCGTGAACACGGCGCCGCGTCCGGCATTGAACAAGGGGTTGTCCTCGAGCGCGACCACCGCGTGCGTGACCGCATCCAGGCTCGTGCCGCCGCGCGCCAAAACGGAGCGGCCGGCTTCGAGCGCATCGCTGAGTCCGAGACGGTACTGCCGTTCGCGCTCGGCGGGAATATCCTTGCGCGGCAGCGTGCCCGCGCCGCCGTGAATCGCAATGCCGTACACCGCCGCTCCTCATTTTCCCTGGTCGGTCGCCCGCCCCAAGGCTATCATCTTTTTCATATGGACCCATTCGTCGAGCGCGGCACGATCCGCAGCCTGTTGATAGCCAACCGCGGCGAGATCGCCATCCGCGTGATGCGCGCGGCCGCCGAGCTCGGCATCCGCACGATCGCGATCCATTCAAAGGAGGACCGCTTCTCGCTGCACCGGACGAAGGCCGACGAGAGCTATCTGGTCGGCGAGGGCAAGGGGCCGATCGAGGCATACCTCGACATTGCCGACATCATTCGCATCGCCCTGGAGGCCGAGGCCGACGCGATCCATCCGGGCTACGGCTTCCTCGCGGAAAGCCCGGAATTCGCCGAAGCCTGCGCGGCGGCCGAGATCGTCTTCGTCGGACCGCTGCCCGACACGATGCGCAGGCTCGGCAACAAGGTCGAGGCGCGCAACCTCGCGGTCAGCGCGGGCGTCGCGGTGATGCCCGCGACGCCGCCGCTGCCGGCCGACGACGCGCGGATCCTCGCGTGGCGCGCGAGGTCGGCTTCCCCGTGATGCTGAAGGCGAGCTGGGGCGGCGGCGGCCGCGGCATGCGCGTCGTCGAGTCCGAGGACACGCTGATCGAGACGGTCGCGGCCGCGCGCCGCGAAGCCATGGCGGCCTTCGGCAAGGACGAGGTGTACCTCGAGAAATTGATACGCCGCGCGCGGCACGTCGAGGTGCAAATCCTCGGCGACGCGCACGGCAACCTGGTGCACCTGTACGAGCGCGACTGCACCGTGCAGCGGCGCAACCAGAAGGTGGTCGAGCGCGCGCCGGCGGTGTTTCTCTCCGACCCCGAGCGCGACTCGCTGTGCGAAGCGCGCGCTCAAGATCGGCCGCGCCGTGAACTACCGCGCCGCCGGCACCGTGGAATTCCTGCAGGATGCCGACACCGGCAAGTTCTATTTCATCGAGGTCAACCCGCGCATACAAGTCGAGCACACGGTGACCGAGTGCGTCACGGGCGTCGATCTCGTCAAGGCGCAAATCCGCATCGCCGCCGGCGCGGCGATAGGCACGCCCGAGAGCGGCGTTCCGCTGCAACAGGACATCCGCGTCAACGCGCACGCGATGCAGTGCCGCGTGACCACCGAGGATCCGGAGAACAATTTCGTGCCGGACTACGGCCGCATCACGGCGTATCGAAGCCCGGCGGGCTTCGGCATCCGCCTCGACGCGGGCACCGCCTATGCCGGTGCGATCATCACGCGCTACTACGATTCGCTGCTCGTCAAGGTCACCGCGTGGTCGCCGACGCCGGAGGAGACGATCGCGCGCATGCACCGCGCGCTCTGGGAGTTCCGGATTCGCGGCGTGGTCACCAATCTGCGGTTCCTCGATCAACTGATCACGCATCCGCGCTTTGCGAGCGCCGACTACACGACGAGGTTCATCGACGACACGCCGGAGCTGTTCCGCATACCGCGCAAGCGCGATCGCGCGACGCGCCTGTTGAGCTTCGTCGGCGACGTGATCGTCAACGGCAACCCGGAGGTGAAAGGGCGCGGGGCGCCGGCACAACCGGTGTTTCCGCGGCTGCCGCGCGCGCACCTGTCGCCGCCCGCGGCGGGGACGAAGCAGAAGCTCGACGATTTGGGGGCGGAGCGGTTCGCGGACTGGATGCTGCGCGAGAAGCGCGTTCTCGTCACCGACACGAGCATGCGCGACGCGCACCAGTCGCTGCTCGCGACCCGCTTGCGCACGCACGACATGGCGGCGATCGCGCCGTACTACGCCAGCCTGCTGCCCGGGCTCTTTTCGGTCGAGTGCTGGGGCGGCGCCACGTTCGACGTCGCGATGAGGTTCCTGCGGGAGGACCCCTGGGCACGTCTCGCGGAATTTCGCGCCGCGATGCCGAACCTGCTGCTGCAGATGCTGCTGCGTTCGGCGAACGCCGTCGGCTACACGAACTATCCGGACAACGTCGTCCGCTACTTCGTCGACCAGGCCGCGGCGGCGGGCATCGACGTATTTCGCGTGTTCGATTGCCTGAACTGGACCGAGAACATGCGCGTGGCCGTCGACGCCGTGCGCCGCAGCGGGCGCCTTTGCGAGGCGGCGATCTGCTACACGGGCAACCTCGCGAACCCGCGGCAGACGAAGTACGACCTGGGGTACTACCTCGCGATCGCCAAGGAACTGAAGGCGATGGGCGCGCACGTCCTCGGCATCAAGGACATGGCGGGTCTATGCCAGCCGCGCGCGGCCGCGACCCTCGTCAAGGCGCTCAAGGAGGAAGTCGGGCTGCCGATTCACTTTCACACGCACGACACGAGCGGCATCGCCGCTGCGAGCGTGCTGGCCGCGATCGAGGCGGGAGCCGACGCCGTGGACGGCGCGATCGACGCGCTGTCGGGACTGACCTCGCAGCCGAATCTGGGGTCGATCATCGAGGCATTGCGCTACGGCCCCCGCGACACGGGAATCGACGCGGGCAACCTGCGGCTGATTTCGTCGTATTGGGAACAGGTGCGCCGGGGCTACGCCGCGTTCGAGAGCGACATTCGCGCGGGTACCTCCGAAGTGTACGTGCACGGCATGCCGGGCGGCCAATACACGAATCTGCGCGAACAGGCGCGCTCGCTCGGCATCGAGGATCACCGCTGGCACGAAGTCGCGCTGGCCTACGCCGAAGTCAACGAAATGTTCGGCGATATCGTCAAGGTGACGCCGACCTCCAAGGTCGTCGGCGATCTGGCGATCACGATGGTAACGAGCGGCCTCGGCGCCGCGGCGATACTCGATCCCGACACGGACGTCGCGTTTCCGGAATCGGTGGTGCAGTTGTTCCGCGGCGACTTGGGACAGCCGGTCGGCGGATTTCCGTCAAGCCCTGCAGCGCAAGATACTGCAGGGACGGGAGCCGCTGCGCACGCGCCCCGGAGATCTCTTGCCGCCCGCGGACCTCGCCGCGGAGCGCGGCGCGCTCGAGCTCAAGATCGGCCGCGCGGCGGACGATTTCGAACTGGCGTCATATTTGATGTATCCGAAGGTGTTCGTCGATTACGCGGCCGATCGCGCGAAGTTCGGCGACGTCAGCAGCTTGCCGACCGCGGTGTTCTTCTACGGCATGGAACCGGGCCAGGAGATCAATATCGATCTGGAGCGCGGCAAGACCCTGATCGTGCGCTACGTCACGACCAGCGATCCGCACGAGGACGGTACGCGTACCGTGTTTTTCGAGCTCAACGGCCAGCCGCGGCCCATGCGCGTCGCGGACCGCAGCCAGGTGGCGCTTCGGCCGCCGCGGCGCAAGGCCGAGGCGGGCCTTGCGGCACACGTCGGCGCGCCCATGCCGGGCACGGTCGCCACCGTGCCCGCGCATGTCGGCCAGGCCGTACGTCGCGGCGAGGTTCTGATGACGATCGAGGCGATGAAGATGGAAACCGCGGTGCGCGCGGAGCGCGACGGTACGATCAAGGAAATCCTCGCGCGGCCCGGGCAGCAGATCGACACGAAGGACCTGTTGATCGTGTTCGCGTGATCAGACCGCGGTCTTCAGTTCCACGCTCACATTGCCGGCTTTTTCCGGATCCAGGCGCGCGCGGGCGTCGATGAGCTTGCGCGCCGCCATATAGCTCTTCGAGTCGTTGACCGCTTCCAGCGCGATCAATTCGCGGTTCTTGAAATAGCAGACGCTGAAGCTGCCGCTCGCGGGGTCGCCGCGTAACAGCCGCTGATCGTGGCCCGACGACAGACCGACGATCAGCAGCTTGTGTTCGTATTGATCGGACCAGAACCAGGGTACGCGGTCGTAGGGGGCTTGCCGGTCCAACATGTTGCGCGCGGCCGCTTTCGCCTGCTCGAACGCGTTGTCGACCGATTCGAGTCGCACGCGCCCGCCGAAATGCGGCGAGGGATGATTCGTGCAGTCGCCGGCCGCGAAGATCGCCGGATCCGCGGTGCGGCAGTGTTCGTCGACGACGATGCCGTTGCCGACGGCAAGCCCCGCGCCGGCGGCGAGATCCGTCACCGGTACCGAGCCTACGCCGACGATCACGAGGTCCGCGTCATAGCGGCGTCCGTCCGCACAGACGACCCGCTCGACTCGCCGCGCGCCTTCGAGCGCGGCCACCGCGGTTGCGCAGACGATGTCGATGCCGCGCGATCGGTGCGCGGCCGCGAAGAAGTCCGATACCGCGGGCGCGACCACCCGGCCCATGAGGCGATCGGCCATCTCGAGTACCGTGACTTCGCAGCCGAGACCGCGGCAGGTCGCCGCGGTCTCGAGTCCGATATAGCCGCCGCCGATGATGACGGCGCGTGCGCCCGGCTCGATGTCCTCGCGCAACGCCGCGGCGTCGGCGACCGTGCGCAGGTAATGGATTCCGGCGAGGTCGGAGCCCGGGCAGGCGAGGCGCCGCGGCGCGGCCCCGAGGCACAACAACAGGCGGTCATACGCGAGGCTTGCGCCGCCTTCGAGCCGCACCGCCTTGGACGCGGCGTCGATGTTCAACGCACGCTTGCCCAGGATCAACTCGACGGCGTGCTCCTCGTAGAAGGCGCGATGGCGAAACGGCAGCCGGTCGGCGTCCATTTCACCCGACAGGAACTTCTTCGACAGTGGCGGCCGCTGGTAGGGCAATTGCGGCTCGTCGCCGACCAATACCAGGCGACCCGCAAAACCTTCCTTGCGCAAGGTGTCGACCGCCTGGGCGCCGGCTTGGCCGCCGCCGATGATCACAATCGTGGATTTCATCGAATTCCCGCAGAAGAATTACGCAAAACCGCCCGCGCGCCTCGCGCGGGGGGTCCCTTGCACCATCGCGGGGCGCCGGCTGCCCTGTCGGCGGCGTGCCGCATGCGTACAATAGTAATAATATTCTAAAGTCGGCCCAAAATATTCCTCGGAGAACGGGATGAAACTGATCACTGCCATCATCAAGCCCTTCAAGCTCGACGACGTGCGCGCGGCGCTCTCGGAGATTGGAGTTTCCGGCATGACCGTGACCGAGGTTAAGGGATTCGGGCGCCAGCGCGGCCACACGGAGTTGTACCGCGGCGCCGAGTACGTCGTCGATTTCGTGCCGAAGACGCGCATCGAAGTCGCCGTGCAGAACGAATTGGTCGACCAGGTCATGGAGGCGATCGTCGCCGCCGCCAAGACGGGCAAGGTCGGCGACGGCAAGATATTCGTCACCGACCTTGCGCGCGTCGTGCGCATCCGCACGGGTGAGAGCGACAACGCCGCACTGTAGCGCGGCGGCCGCGGGGCACCCGCCTCGTTTTGCGGCCGACCGCTGCGGTTGGCCGGGACGTATGAACCTGTCGGCCGGCGTTCGCTTGTTCGCCCTGGTGGCTCTTGCCGCGGGATTGCCGGGGCGCGGCATCGCCGCGAAATTGACCGATATGCAGCACACCGAGATCGCGGAGCCGCGGCCCAAGGGCCTGCCGAGCGACGCCGAGCTCGAAGCGAGCGGCGCGGTGGTCGGCACGATCGAAATCGATCCGCGCAACATATTCGACGAATCGGATCCGCGCGACGACGCGGCCCTGTTCCGGCTCGCAAACCGGCTGCACGTGCGCACGAAGCGCTCGACGATCAGGGCGCGGCTGCTGTTCGCGACCGGCCAGAAATACAGTGCGCGCAAGCTCGCCGAGACCGAGCGCGAGCTGCGACGCCTGCGGTACATCTACGACGCGCGCGTCGTGCCGGTGCGCTACCACGACGGCGAAGTCGACATCAAGGTCATCACGAAGGACGTTTGGACCTTGAACCCGGGGGTTAGTTTCAGCCGCACGGGCGGCGCGAACAACTCGCGCTTCGAGCTGGAAGACTCGAATTTCCTCGGTCTCGGCAAGGATCTGCAATTCGACCACGGCCGCGACGTCGACCGCAGCAGCAACACGCTCCAATGGAGCGATCCCAACGCGTTCGGTTCGCGTTGGATGGATGCGCTGGTGTATGCCGAGTCGAGCGACGGCCGGCAGCGCGCCCTGCAGGTCGCGCGGCCGTTCTATGCGCTCGACGCGCGCTGGAGCGCGAACTTGAGCGCTCGGCGATACGACCGGCGGATTTCCCGCTACAGCGCGGGAAAGATCGCCGACCAAATCAACGACGACGAGCTTTCCTACGAACTCAGCGGCGGCCTGTCGAAGGGGCTGCGCAATGGCTGGGTCAGGCGCTGGCTCGCCGGTGTCCGCTATGACCGCAACCTCTTCCGCCCGTCGGCGAACTCCGCACTCGTGGCGCCCTTGCCCGCCGACCGGACGCTCGCCTACCCGTTCGTCGGTTTCGACTTCCTGCAGGATGATTACCGGAAAACCGCCGATCTCAATCAGATCGGCCGGACCGAGGACCTGTACTTCGGCACCGAGGTGAGCGGCGAGCTCGGGCTTTCGAACAGTGCGTTCGGCGCGCGCGGCGAGGCGATCATGATGGCCGGGAAGGCGCGCAAGGGAGTCGCGTTCGACGATCGGCAACAGCTGTTTCTCGCGACCGATTTCAGCACGCGGATCGAGCGCGGACGCGCGCGCAACCTCGTCGTGAACGGTACGGCCGACTACTACTGGCGTTGGGAGCCCAACTGGGTTTTTTTCGTGGGCGCGGGCGCAACCACCACCCACACGCTCGACGCCGATGCGCAGCTCCTGATCGGCGGCGACAACGGCCTGCGCGGCTATCCGTTGCGCTACGAGTCCGGAACCTCACGTGCGCTCCTGACCGTCGAACAGCGCTTCTATACCGACTGGTATCCCTTCCGGCTCGCACGCGTCGGCGGCGCCGTTTTCGCGGACGTCGGCCGCACCTGGGGGCACGGGGTCGTCGGCAACAGCGACGCGGGCCTGCTCAAGGACTTAGGGTTCGGCCTGCGCTTCGGCAACACGCGCTCAGGGTTGGGCAACGTGCTGCACATCGATTTTGCTTTTCCGCTGAATGCGCGCGCCGGCGTCAGCACCTTCCAGCTGCTGGTCGACACGGAGCAGAGCTTCTAAGGTTCCGCGTTCTTTCGCCGTCGAGCGATCAGCCAGAGAAAGCCGATGCAGACCGCGAAGTTCAGAATCCACCAGCCGAACTGCCGTATACCGCCCGTGCCGGAATTCGCGTCCGCGCCGGCCTGCGCGGCGATCCGCATCGTGCCGTCGAGGCGCTCGTCGAGCCCCGCGGCGGCGACCTTGAACTCGACCGCCGCCGATCCCGGCAGCCGCAGCGAGTCCGCTTTGAACGAATAGCCGCCGTCGAGCGCGGCCGTCGTCGCGTAGGTCTTGCCGCGAAACGTCACCGTCACCGCGGCGTCCGCGACGGGCGCGTTGTCGAGCAGCCGGCTGACGTGTACGTTCATCGTGTCGCCGCGCACGACGCCTACGGCGAGGAAATGGGCCGAGCGCGCTTCGGCGCGCGCCGGAGCGGCCTCATCGGCCGCGAACGCCGGGCCCGCGGCTGCCGCGGCGAGCGCGCAGGCCGCAAAGGCGGCAAAGGCGCGGCGGCGAGTTTCGTCAAAGAACGAATCCCCAGATTCCCATGATCGTTCCGGCGAGGCTCGCGAGTATGCCGAACACGGGGAAAAAGCTCTTGCGCGCGAGGAAGTACAAGGAGCAGAGCACGAGGCCCAATTCGAGCAGCCCCTCGCCGATGTCGAAGCGCAGCGCCCGCGCCTCTTCGCGCTTCGATTCCGCGTCGCGGGCCAGCGCCTCCTTCATGATCTTGCTCGCGTCGCCGCCGTAGTGGTCGCGCGCGAGCTCGAGCTTCCGCACCGCCGCATCCGCCTTCCCAGGATCCGCCGCGAGCGCCTGCAGCGCGGTCAGGGCGATTTCCGCCGTGCCTTCGCGAATCTTCTTCGCCTGGTAATAGCTCCACTGGTCGTTCGATTCGGTCTTGTGGATGACGGCGTTCGTGTGCGCGCGATGCGACGCGATCGTGACGACCGACAGGAGGATGCCGACGATCCCGACCAAGATGCCGACGCGGCGGGTGTTGGGATCGGCCGTGTGCTCGGGCTTTAGTTCGATTTCGGTCATTGCTCGGGCCTACGCTTCATTTGACCGCGTGCAGGCGGGGATTCGCCCGGGAAATACCGAGCGCGCCGCTGCGCACGACCTCGACGACCTCGCCGAACGAACCGATGTTCGCGATGAACTCGCCGATTTCGACCTCGGTGCCGGCGAGTTCGACGATGAAGCTCGACGGGCTCGACGACAAAACCTTGCCGCCGGCGCGGTGCACCGCGCCATGCGCCGAGTCCATTTGCCCGGCGGCGATCTGCAGCTTGATCAGCATCAGCTCGCGCGCCAAATGGTCGCCGCCGGTCATGTCCTCGACGACGACGACGTCGACGAGCTTCAGCAGCTGCGCGTTGATTTGCGCGATCACGGCGTCCGAGCCGCTCGTCACGAGCGTGATCCGCGAGACCGTCGGGTCGTTCGTCGGCGCGACCGACAGCGACTCGATGTTGTAGCCGCGGCTGGAGATGAGGCCCGTCACGCGCGTGAGCGCGCCGGCTTCGTTTTGCAGGAGAATGGCGATCAGATGGCGCATGGCGGGCTCTTAGGATAAGGGAGTGTGGCACTTGGGCGCCAGGGCGAGAACTGCTAGTCTTTAACGGTGAAAGAACGTTACGAAATGTTTAAGGATGCGGCTCATCCGCGCGCCGGCGCCAGCATGACGGGTGCCGAGATGCTCGTCCAGGTGCTCGTCGACGAGGGCGTGGACATCGTTTTCGGCTACAGCGGCGGCGCCATCCTGCCGATCTACGACGCCGTCTTCCGCCACAACCAGGAGCACGACGGCACGATGCCGCTGATCGTCCCCGCGAACGAGCAGGGCGCGGCGTTCATGGCGGCGGGCTACGCGCGCGCGAGCGGCCGCGTCGGCGTCGCGCTGGTCACGTCGGGGCCGGGCGCGACCAACACGGTCACGCCGGTGCGCGACTGCATGGCCGATTCGGTGCCGATCGTCGTCATCTGCGGCCAGGTGCCCACCGGCGCGATCGGCACCGACGCGTTCCAGGAGGCGCCGGTGCCGAGCATCATGGGCGCCGTCGCCAAGCACGTTTTTCTCGTTACCGACCCGGCGAAACTCGAGGCGACCGTGCGCACGGCGTTCGAGATCGCGCGCACCGGGCGGCCGGGGCCCGGTGGTCCTCGACATCCCGAAGGACGTGCAGAACTGGAAGGGCGTGTTCCACGGATCCGGGCGCCTGCCGGTGCCGGGCTACCGCCAGCGCATGAATCGCATCGCCGCGGCGAAGGTTCCGGAGGCGGCCTGCGCGAATCTGTTCGAGGCGCTCGCCGCCTCGCAGCCGGCCGCTGATCTATGCCGGCGGCGGCATCATCAACGGCGGCGCCGCGCCGGCGCTGCGGGCATTCGTCGAGGCATTCCAGATCCCCGTGGTCACGACCTTGATGGGCATCGGCGCGGTCGACACGACCGATCGGCTGTCGATGCGCATGCTCGGCATGCACGGCGCGGCGTTCGCGAACTACGCGGTCGACGATTGCGACCTGCTGCTCGCGATCGGCGCGCGCTTCGACGACCGGGTCGCCGGCAATCCGACGAAATTCGCCGCCAACGCGAAATTCATCGCCCACTTCGACATCGACGGCTCGGAGATCAACAAGGTCAAGCGCGTCGACTGGAGCCACGTCGGCTGGTGCCCGACGCGCTCGCGACGCTCCTGGATTACGGCAGGCGCAGGGGCTTCAAGCGCGATTGGTCCGAGTGGCACGCGCACTGCGACGAATTGCGCGCGAAATACGCGATGAACTACGACCGCGACAGCGCGCTGATCCAGCCGCATTACGTGCTCGAGCAAATCAACCGGTTCACGCGCGGCGAAGCGATCATCGCGACCGGCGTCGGCCAGCATCAAATGTGGGCGGCACAGTACTTCGATTTTCGCAGCCCGCGGCTCTGGCTGACCTCGGGCAGCATGGGCACGATGGGCTTCGGCCTGCCCGCGGCGGTCGGCGCGCAATTCGCCGAACGCGGCCGCCTGGTCATCGACGTCGACGGCGACGCGAGCATCCGCATGAACATCGGCGAGCTCGAGACCGTGACCACCTACGACCTGCCGGTAAAAGTCGTCGTGCTCAACAATTGCGGCGACGGCATGGTCAAGCAGTGGCAGAAATTGTTCTTCAAGGGCCGCCTGAGCGCGAGCGACAAGAGCCTGCACAAAAAAGACTTCATCAAGGCCGCGCTCGCCGACGGCTTCAAATACGCGGTGCGGCTCACCGACAAGGCCGACGTGCCGCCGCGTCGTCGAAGCAGTTCATCCGCTTCGAAGGCCCCGCGTTCCTCGAAGTCATGATCGATCCCGACGCGGGCGTCTACCCGATGGTCGGGCCGGGCCAGGCCTATGACGAGATGATCACGGGCGATCACATCGCTTCGCGCACCAAGGTCAAGATCACGCCGCCCGGCGCCTCGGAAATGTTCTAGCGCGGCATTCGCGCCGCGCGCCTACCACACGCCGACGTTCGGCATCGACACCCAGGGTTCGGCGGGCGCGAGCGCGCCGCCCTTTTGCAGGAGCTCGACCGAGATCTGATCGGGAGAGCGCACGAAGGCCATGCGGCCGTCGCGCGGCGGCCGATTGATCGTAACGCCGTGATCCGCGAGGCGGCGGCACGCTGCGTAGATATCCTCGACCTCGTAGGCGAGATGGCCGAAGTTGCGGCCGCCGCCGTAGGCTTCCGGGTCCCAGTTGTGGGTCAGTTCGACTTGCGCATGCTCGTCGCCGGGCGCGGCGAGGAACACCAAGGTGAACCGTCCTTGCGGGAAATCGCGGCGAGACAGGAGCGCGAGCCCGAGCGCGTCGCGGTAAAAGCCCAGGGATTGTTCGATGTCCGACACGCGAACCATCGTATGCAGGTATTTCATCTCGAGACGCCCCTAAAAAAATTGCGATTCCGGCCGAAAACCTAGAGTAACCGAAGCGGCGCAGGGTTTGCGGGCCGCGCCGGTGTTGCGCACCTGTCACATAATGGCGACAAATTTGACATCATGCGGAATGACTTGATTAGAAGGTCTTAACCTTCGAAAACTATTGGAATTATTTTTGTACTATGTTATGGTCGAGGCGTCCACGGATGGATGGAATTTTGTTCACGTTACCTCGTTACAACAGGTAATGGAATTCATAAAGGTTGGGCGCATGGTCACTTTTGTGCGGCGCATCTTCCGCCTACGGACGTGTAGGGTTATTACCCGGCACCTGTTCCACTCGCATCCCCGGCCAGCCCGGGGATACTTTTAACTGCGATCCGTTTTTTCGCGCGATTCGTTACCATCGGCGTCATGTCGATCCAAACCGTCTTGATCACCGGGGCCGCACGCGGGCTCGGACTGGAATTCGTCCGCCAATACGATGCGGACGGCTGGCGCATCCTGGCTTGCGCGCGCGCGCCCGCGAAAGCGCAAGCGCTCATGGAGCTTGCTGCCGGTTCGGCGGGGCGGATCATGATCCACGCGCTCGAAGTCACCGATCACGCGCGTGTCGCCGCGCTCGCCGCCGAGCTGCGCGGCACGCCGATCGACGTATTGCTGAACGTCGCCGGCGTGCTCGTGCCGAACGGCTTCGGCGCGTCGAATTACGACGCCTGGATGAACTCCATGCGCATCAACGTGTTCGGGCCCATGAAAATGGCCGAAGCGTTCGTCGATCACGTCGCCGCGAGCGCGCAAAAAAAGATCGTCACCTTGAGCAGCGCTCTCGGCTCGGTCGGCGGCAACACGAGCGGTGGGATGTACGATTATCGTTCGACGAAGTCGGCCGTGAACGCGATCATGAAATCGATGAGCATCGATCTGGCGCCGCGCGGCGTCATCGCGGTGCCGATGCATCCAGGATGGGTGCGCACCGACATGGGCGGTCCGCGCGGCGAGATCGACGCGCCCACGAGCGTCGCCGGCATGCGCCGCGTCATCGCCGGACTTTCCGCGGCGCAATCCGGTAGATTCTGGAGTTATCTGGGCGCCGAACTGCCTTGGTAGCCGCGGCCGGCGGTTCGCCGGATCTTTGAGGGAGACTCGACTTCGATGGATATTCGCGACGGTTTCGTCGGGGCGGTGGGCGACACCCCGTTGATTCGCCTGCACCGCTTGAGCGCCGAGACCGGCTGCGAGATTCTCGGCAAGGCGGAATTCATGAATCCCGGCGGCTCGGTCAAGGATCGCGCCGCGAAATGGATCGTGTTCGACGCCGAACGCCGCGGAGTGCTGCAGCCCGGCGGAACCGTCGTCGAAGGCACCGCCGGCAATACCGGGATCGGGCTCGCGCACGTCTGCAAGGCGCGCGGCTACCGCTGCGTGATCGTCATGCCGGATAACCAGTCCGCGGAGAAATATCAAATCATCGAGACCCTGGGCGCAGAACTGCGCAAGGTGCCCGCGGTGCCGTACAGCAATCCGAACCAATACCAGAAGGTCGCCGCGCGCGCGGCGCAAGAGATTCCCGGCGCGGTGTGGGCGAACCAATTCGACAACACCGCCAATCGCGATGCGCATTTCGAATCCACGGGTCCCGAGATCTGGCGCGACACGGACGGCAAGATCGACGCGTTTTGCGCGGCGACCGGCACCGGCGGCACGCTCGCCGGGACCGCGCGGTTTCTCAAATCAAAGTCGGCGGCGGTGCGCATCGTGCTCGTGGATCCGCCGGGCAGCGCACTGTACCGCTACATCAAGGACGGCGAGCTGAAATCCGACGGCGGCTCATCGATCACCGAGGGCATCGGCACGGGACGCGTGACCGCGAATCTCGCGGGCGCGCCGATCGACGATGCGATGCGCATCGACGACGCCGAGACGATCCGCACCGTCTATCGCTTGCTGCGCGAAGAGGGCCTGTTGCTCGGCAGCACGGCCGGCATCAACGTCGCCGCGGCCGTGCGGCTCGCGCGCCAAATGGGCCCCGGGCACACGATCGTGACGATATTGTGCGACGGCGGCGCGAAATATCAGTCGCGCCTGTTCAACCCCGCATGGATCGCCGAACGCGGATTCGGGGCAGAGGTCGGCTGAGCCGCGCCGACTCACGCGGCGGCCGTGTCCGAAGAACTGTCCACCCCCAGGCGCCGGTGCATGATCGGGCTCGTGGTCGTGTATTGCAGCCGCACTTTCTCCCCGGGCGACAGGTGTTCCTTCGCCGCGAACGCCGCCAACGCCGCCTCGTGGAACCCCGACAAGATCAGCTTCTTCTTGCCGGGGTAGGTGTTGATGTCGCCGACGGCGTAGATGCCCGGCATCGAGGTTTCGAAGCGCGCGGTGTCCACTTTCAGGGCTTTGCGCTCGAGTTCGAGGCCCCACTCGGCGATGGGCCCCAGTTTCGGGTGCAAGCCGAAGAACACCAGGACTTGATCCGCCGCGACCCGGCGCGTGAGCCCGTCGCCCGACAAGACGCGCACGCCGACGAGCTTGCCGTCCGCGCGATCGAGGGTCTGAACGTTGCCGATCATGATGTCGGCCCGGCCCTCGGCCTGCAGGTGACGCAGCTTCTCGACGGTTGCGTGGGCCGCGCGGAACTCCGGGCGGCGATGCACGAGCACGAGGCTCTTTGCCTTGTCGGCGAGCGCGACGGCCCAGTCGAGCGCCGAGTCCCCGCCGCCGCAAATCACGAGATCGCGGCCGGCGAACGCGCCCGGATCGCTGACCCGATAATGCAGCGTATGACCTTCGAGGTCCGCTGCGCCCTCGGCGTCGAGGCGCCGCGGCTGGAATGCGCCGACGCCGGCGGCGATGATGACGACGCCCGCGTCGATGAGCGTGCCGGTCGACGTGCCGACGAGAAACCGTCCGCAAGGCTGCCGCTCGACCTTGGTGACCTCCTGGCCATAGTGCAGGCCGGGCGAGAACGGCGCGATTTGCTCGAGCAAACGCTGCGTGAGTTCTTCGCCGGTGCAAACCGGCACGGCCGGAATATCGTAGATCGGTTTGTCCGGGTACAGCTCCGTGCATTGCCCGCCCGGGCCGCGCAGCGAATCGATCACCTCGGCCTTCAGACCCAATAACCCCAACTCGAATACCTGGAAGAGACCGACCGGGCCCGCGCCGACGATGACGGCGTCGGTCGTGACCGGTTGCGGTTGCGGAAATCTTGCGATCATGATCTTGCGGAACCCTCGCGATAATTCAGGCACTTGCCGATAATTCGGCGATGCCGTCATTATGGAGCCAGCCGAGCTTGGACTGAAGCGCGACGACGTCGCCGACCAGCAACAGCGCCGGCGATACCGGCGCCGCGCGCAAGATTTCCCCGTGCATCGTGGCGAGCGTCGCGACCACGACCTTTTGCGCCGCCGAGGTTCCCTGTGCGATCACGGCGGCCGGCCGATCTGGCGGCGCACCATGCGCGATGAGCTTCGCGGTGATCCGCTCGATGCACGCGAGCCCCATGTAGAAAACCGCAGTCTGGCCGGGCATGGCGAGTGCGCGCCAATCGGGCTCGGCGCCACCGTCGTGTGCGGTGACGAAGCTCACGCCATGCGCATGGTCGCGGTGCGTCAAGGGGATGCCCGCGTAAGCCGCGGCGCCGAGCGCCGCGGTGATGCCGGGGATCACGCGGCAGCGGACGTCCGCTGCCGCGAGGGCTTCGAGCTCTTCGCCGCCGCGGCCAAATACGAAGGGGTCGCCGCCCTTGAGGCGCACGACGCGTTTGCCCTGCCGTGCATGCGCGATCAGCGCGGCGTTGATCGATTCCTGCGGCGTGCTCGCGCCGCCGCAGGCTTTGCCGACGCATATCTTTACGGCATCGCGGCGGGCGAGGTCGAGTACCTCGTCCGCGACCAGGCGGTCGTGCAGAATGACGTCGGCGTCTTGCAGCGCACGCAGCGCCTTCAAGGTCAATAACTCCGGATCCCCCGGGCCCGCCCCGACCAGGATGACCTCGCCCGCGCGCCGGCCGAGGGTCGCGGAGCGCGACAGCAGCCGCTCGGCCGCGGCGGCCGCGCCGCGGCGGTCGCCGTCGATGAAGCGGCGCGCCGCCTCGCCGTCGACGATGGCCTCGAAGAAGCCGCGGCGCGCCGCGACATCGGCGAGACGCCGCGCGGCGCGACGCAGCTCGCCGAGCCAGAGTGCGAACTCCCCGACCGAGTGCGGTATCAACGTCTCCAGTCGCTCGCGCAGACGCCGCGCGAGCACCGGCGACTCACCGCCCGTCGATACCGCGACCAGCACGGGGTCGCGGTCGACGATCGCCGGCACGATGAATCGCGAGGCAGCGCGGTCGTCGACGACGTTGACCGGAATGCCGCGCGCATCGCAAAGCCGCGCGATCCATCGGTTCTGCGAGCGGTGCGAGGTGGCGACGATCGCGAGCCGCATGCCGGCGAGATCCGCCGCGACGAATTCGCGCCCGAGCAACGCGATCGCTCCGCGGGCGGCGCGCGCCGCGATTTCCGGCGCCGCTTCACGGGCTACGACGGTGATCGCCGCGCCGGCGCGCTCGAGCAGGCAAAGCTTGCGCAGCGCGACCTCGCCGCCGCCGACGATCAGCGCCGGCTGGCCCTCGAGATCGAAAAATGCCGGGAAATACCGCATGGCCTTGGCCCTCGCGCACGACCCGCGGGGTCAGCCCTCGGCCTGGATCCGACGACGCGGATGCAGCCCGCATTCGCGCGCATCCGGGCGCTCCCACCACCAGCGGCCCGCGCGCTCGTCCTCGCCGGGCCGCACCGCGCGCGTGCACGGGGCGCAGCCGATACTCGGAAAGCCGGCGTCGTGCAGGCCGTTGTACGGCAGCCGCTTGGAGCGGATGTAGTCCCAGACGTCCTCACCGCTCCAATCGAGCAGCGGGCTGATCTTGTACAGGCCGTTGTCGCCGTCCCATTCGACCGGTGCCGCGAACGCGCGGCTCGCCGATTGTCCGCGGCGAATTCCCGTGACCCAGGCGCGGTTGCCCGCGATCGCCCGCCGGAACGGCTCGACCTTGCGGATCGCGCAGCAGCCGAGGCGCGGCTCGATGCCGCCGCGAAAGCCGTTGACCCCGTGGCGTGAGGCCCAGGCTTCGAGCGCGTCGGCTTGCGGATAGACGATCTTGATCGTGCGGCCGTAGCGGCGCTGCAGGCGGTCGATGAGGTCGTAGGTCTCGGGGTACAGGCGCCCGGTGTCGATCGTGAAAATCTCGATCTCCGGCGCCCGGGTCCAGATCAGGTCCGAAAGCACGACGGACTCCGCCCCCAGGCTGTTGGCGTAACAGACGCGCCCGTGCCGGGCGAGGGCGTCGCGCAGGCGGGCGGTGCTGTGCGCGGCGCGGTCGAGAAGTTTGCCGGAGATTTCTGACAAGGCGCCTCGCGGATGACATCATGCGTCGGTTGCGGCGACTATAGGTCGGGCGGATGGCGCGGCATACGAACAATCGCGTATGTGTACATGCCGAATCGTCATGGGCGGATCCGCCGCGATCAGGCGAATATTCGATCCTCCAGGCGAAACGGTTCGGACCATGAAACTGCAACAATTGCGTTATCTCGTCGCGGTGCACGAAAACGGCATGAACATCACGGCCGCCGCTCGCCAATTGCACACCTCGCAACCGGGCGTGAGCCGCCAGCTGAAGATGCTCGAGGAGGAACTCGGCTTCCAACTGTTCGAGCGCGAAGGCCGGTCGCTCACGCGTACGACGAGCGCCGGCGAAGAGATCATCGCGCGCGCCACCAACATCCTGCGCGAGATGCAGAACATCCGCCGCACGTCGCAGGAACTGCGCAAGGCCGACGGCGGCAGTTTGTCCATCGCGACGACCCATACGCAGGCGCGCTACGTGCTGCCGCCGGTCATCCGCGAATTTCGGGCCAAGTACCCGAAAGTGCGCCTGCATCTGCACCAGGGGACGTCGGAGCAAATCGCGGAATTGGTCGCGCGCGACCGCGTCGATTTCGCGATCGCGACCGGCTCGGAAGATCTGTTCCCGCATCTCGTGCGTCTGCCGGTTTACCGCTGGCATCGCGCGGTCGTCGTACCGCGCGGCCACGCACTCGCGGGGACCGGCAAGCTGACGCTGAAGAAGCTCGCCGAATATCCGATCGTGACCTATGTCTTCAGCTTTTCCGGGCGCTCGTCCTTGCCCGCGCTGTTCGAGACCGCGGGCCTGTCGCTCGACGTCGCGCTGACGGCGCGCGACGCCGACGTGATCAAGACCTACGTGCGCATAGGCTTAGGGGTCGGCATCGTCGCGAGCGTCGCGATCGACGCGGCGGAGGATTCGGATCTCGCCGTGCTCGATGCGCGGCATCTGTTCGAAGGACACACGACGTGGATCGGCTTCCGCCGCAGTGCGCTGTTGCGCGCTTACATGTACGAGTTCATCGAGCTGTTGGCGCCGCATCTGCCGCGCAAGCTCGTGCGCGAAACGGAGAAGCTGGAGACCCAGGAAGAAGTCGAGCGGAAATTGGCGGATTTGCACATTCCGCTGCTCGACGTGCCTTAGTTCTCGAAATCCGTGATTCGCTCGACAGTGAGGGCGTGCTTGTCCGGGCAATATGCCGAGGGACGTTACGGGGTTCGAAGCGGTGCCAACGGATTTAATGGAAGTTTCGGTCGCGGTCGACACTTATCGCGTGTCGTCCGCACGCCATGCTGTTGACCGCGGAGCTGCGGGGCGCGCTCGCCTTGTGCCTGCACGACGAAGGCCGTGGCGTCGGCGGCCTGCTGCACCTGCATTTCGCGGACGGCAGCGGCCGGCCCGCCGAGGTCACGGACAACACCTTGAGCTGCGTGCTCGTCGTATTGGATCGGTTCAAGCGCGAAGTCCTCGGGGCATCCGCGCGCACCGGCGAGGTGCACGCGCGCGTTCTCGCGCATGCGCTGCCTGTGGAGGGCGGCGCCGGGCCGGGCGCGTCCCTGGTCGACCTGATCAAGGCGGATCTCGCGGACGGACGGCTGACCTGTGGCGCGCAAATCCTGCGCCGCACCGGATCGGTTCGCGTGCACTTCGAGCCGTTTGCGGGCCGCGTCTGGATTTCCGGGCCGCAGGATGCGCGTACGGAGTCGCGGCGCCGCCGCGGCTTGTAGGTTCGGCCGCCGCGTTCTATAAAACGGGGCTGACCGCCTTTCGGAGTTCTTGGATGCGCGCCGCCTGGATTTTCGCCACCCTGATGCTCGTGTCTTGCGCGCACGAACCGCTCGCGGTCGCGCCGCCGGCCGGCGTCGACTTCAGCGGCCATTGGCGGCTCGACACGGCCGACAGCGATGACCCTCACCGCTTGGTGCAGGCGGACACGGGCCGCTCGGCGGATTCATCGGTCGGCGCGATCGGCGAGGCGATGCAATGGCCGGGCAAGGACCTGGTGGTCAAGCAGATCGGCGGCGTCGTCGCGTTCAGTTCGGACGGTGAGAACCGCGTCTATCAGCCGTCGACTTCGTTCGCGCGCGCGCCGCAGGGCGGCCGCCGGCGGCGGTCGGAACGGCGCTGCGGCTGGTCGGGCAAGAGCCTGCTCGTCGAGGCGGCGGCGGACGACGACGGGCCGACGATCGAGGAGCGCTATCAAGTCTCGGCGGACGGCGCGCATTTGCTGCAGACGATCCGTCCGGCGGGAAGCGACCGCGGCATGGAGTTCGTGCGCGTCTGGAACAAGGTGCAATGAGGCTGCGCCGTGCGCAAATCCGGCGCGGGCAGAAAAAAGCCGGGACGAGCCCGGCTTTTAGATCCCCATGCCTTTATTGATTGGCGCCGCAAGTGGCGCTCTGTCGTGAAGGTCAGTCCGCCTTACTTCCCAAAACCGCATTGCGTCGGAGCAACACTCTAGTCGCGTGCGTGCGTGGAAGCTACCCTAATTGGATGGAAGTGAAAAACTTAATGTTGCCCGCATACAACAAGATTTACATAAGGTGGAGGCCATGGCCAAGTCCGTAAGGCAGGCGTCGCCGCCCGCGTCCGCCGTGCGTACGCGCCGCGCATATTTTGATTGCCGATTCGGTCAACTGCATGTGCGCACGGCATTTCCGGCGACCGGCGGATTCGACGAACAAGTGCCTTTGTTTTGCGTGCACTCTTCGTCGGCATCCAGCCGAGTATTCGGCGCGTTCCTCGCGGCGATTGCGGATCGGCGATCGATTTACGCGCCCGATTTGCCGGGCTTCGGCGAGTCGGATGCGCCCGCGGCTGGAGCGCTCGGCGCAGGTGCGGCCGCGATCCAGGATCTGGCGTCGGACTTGCGCCTGCGCCGGATCGACGTGCTTGCATTCGCGGACGGCTGCGGCGTCGCGCTCGATCTTTGCTCCGCGGCGCCCGAACTCGTGCGCCGTCTCGTGCTCGTCGGCGCCGGCGGGATCGACCGGCTCGCATCGATCGCGACGCCCTGTCTCGTCCTGCGAATCGGCGCGGATGCGAAAGCTCGCGCCGTGGATCCGCCCGCGCACGTCGAAATCGCCTCGGCGCCGGAATATGGGGAGGACTTGTTCGAGGCCGCGCCGCAGGCGGTGGCCAAGGCTTGCGCGGCGTTCCTCGATCGGGGAGCGTAAGCGCAGTTGCGGCTCAATAAATTCATCAGCGAAAGCGGCGTCTGTTCCCGGCGCGCAGCGGACAAGTGGATCGCCGACGGCAGGGTGAGCGTGAACGGCGCGATCGCGACGCTCGGCACGCAAGTCGGGGAGGCCGACGACGTGCGCATCGACGGCGCGCCCATAGGCCAAAAAAAGGCGCGGGTCTACATCGCCCTCAACAAGCCCGTCGGCATCACGTCGACGTCCGAAGCGCATGTCGCCGGCAACATCGTCGACCTGGTCGGGTACGAGGAACGCATATTTCCGGTCGGCAGATTGGACAAGGACTCGGAAGGGTTGATTCTGCTGACCAACGACGGCGACATCGTCAACGAGATATTGCGGTCGGAGAACAATCACGAGAAGGAATATCTCGTGACCGTCGACCGGCCGATCACGGACTTGTCGCTCACGATGATGGCGAGCGGCGTGCGCATCATGGGCGAGACGACCAAACCCGCCAAAGTGTCCCGCATCGGCGACCGCGGCTTTCGCATCATTCTCACGCAGGGTTTGAATCGCCAGATCCGGCGCATGTGCTCCGCGCTCGGCTACCAGGTGCGGCGCCTGCAGCGCGTGCGCATCAGCAACATTCACCTCGGCTCGCTGGCCTCCGGGCAATGGCGGCGTTTGACGGAGGCGGAGCTTTCGGCCCTGCTGCCGAAGAAGCATCACTCGCCGCGCAGCGCCTGCGATGACAAGCCGTCGGACCACGAGCGGCCGGTCGCGGCGCGCCAATCGGGATCCGCGGCCTTGCGTGCGAGCCAGCGAAAGAAATCCGGGCCCTGACCGGTCCAGTACGCGTGGCTGTAGAGGACGCCGCCCGTGCTCGACTCGACGACCAAGCGGCTCCGCAATCCGAAGCTCCACAGGCTGCGGCTGCAGCGAATGCGCGGCGAATTCTCCGCCAACGAGAACTGATTCGCGCCGATCTGCAGGCGCAGCCGCCCCCCCTGGCCGAACAGGCAGACATAGGGCGGAGAAGCGCGGATCAGCGCGATTCCATGCACGAGCGGCGGTGGGTCGTCGAGCGCCGTCCAGGCGCCCGTCAGCGTATGCCACTGCAGCACCATGCGGCGCCGCCGGAAGTCGATCACGGGGATGAGCGGGTTGTCCATTTGCCGCCTATTTCGGGGCACGGTCGGGCAGCGCGGCGAACGCGTCCTCGACGATGCCCGCCGTCAGCAGTTGCGGCAGCACGAGCGGCGCGGCGGATCCGGGCTTGGCGTCGTAGACGACATAGAGAGGCACGCCGGCGCGGCCGAATTCCGCGAGCGCCTGCGTGATCCGCGCGTCGCGGTTGGTCCAATCGCCCTTCATCAAGGTCACGCCCTTGTCGCGGAAGATCGCGAGCACCGCTGGGTCCGCGAACGCGTTGCGCTCGTTGACGAGGCAGGTCAGGCACCAGCTGGCCGTGAAATTGACCAGCAAGGGCTTGCCCGCGGCGCGCAGCGCCGCGACGCGCTTCGGGTCGTAAGGCTCCCATCGCACGGCGCCGCGCGCGCCGTCCGCCTTGCCCGCGCCGGCGATCGCCGGCGCGCTTTCGAGCGCGACCGGCAGGGCGACGGCGACGAGCAGCGCGAGCGCGGCACCCGCGCGCGCGGCGATGCGGCCGAGGCGCGAGCCACCCTTCGATTTTTCGTAGGCCCAGGCGGCCAACGCGACGAGCACGCAGCCGGCGAACGCGGCGCCCAAGCCGATCGCCGAGGTCTGTTGCGCGAGCACCCACAGCAACCACGCGGCCGACGCGTACATCGGAAATGCGAACAGCTCCTTCAGCACCTCCATCCATGTTCCGGGCCTGGGCAGCGCGCGGCGCAGCCCGGGCGCGAACGACAGGGTCAAATACGGCAGCGCGAGCCCGACGCCGAGCGCCGAAAAAATCGCGAGCGCGACGACGGGTGTCTGCGTCAGCGCCGCGCCCACCGCCGCCGCCATGAATGGCGCCGTGCACGGCGTCGCGACCAAGGTCGTCAACACGCCCGTGAAGAACGAGGCGCGGTAGGTGTTGCCGTGGGTCAATTCGTCGCCGACGCCCGCGAGGCCGCCGCCGAATTCGAAGACGCCCGACAGGTTCAAACCGACGAGCAGCAGCAAATAAACCATCAAGGTCACGAACAGCGGCGACTGCAGCTGGAAGCCCCAGCCGATCGCATCGCCGCCCGCGCGCAAGATCAACAATATGCCGGCGAGCGTGAGCATCGAGACGATCACGCCGGCGGCGAACACGAGGCCCTTCGTGCGCACGGTCCGGGGATGTTTCTTGGCCTGTTCGACCAGACCGATCGCCTTGATCGAGAGAACCGGAAATACGCAAGGCATGAGATTCAGCACGACGCCGCCGAGGACCGCGAACAACAAGAGAGCGCCGATGGCCGGCTTCGCCGGGTGCGCCGCGGCGCCCGCGAACCGGTGCGCCGCCGCCGTCTCGGCGGCGGCGGGAGCCGCGGCGAAGCTCGCGGCGATTTCTAGCGGCACCGGCAGGGCTCCCGCGCCGTTTCGCTGCGTCACGAACAGGAGGCCGCGGATCGGGCCCGCTTTCGGCGGCTGGTATCCAGGCTTCATCGACAGCGCGACGGCGCCTGTGCCGCGCGTCATGGTTTGCGGCGCCACGTACTCGATGACGCCGTCGTCGTACGGCACGAAGCTCAAGGACTCGATCTCGGCCAAGGCGCCGCCCCAATCCGCGCCGAGCGTGATGACGAAGCGGCCGCCGTCGAGCCGCGCCGTCGCCGCCGCGGGGGCTTGCCGCGGCAGCTCGCTCCTCGCCGCCGCGAACAACGGTTCGGCGGCCGGGTCGCGCGCGCCCGGCTTCGCGCTCGGCGGCAAGGTCAACTCGAGTTCGGCGCTCTCCGGAATGCAGAGATTCGAGCACACGAGCCAGTTGGCCTTCGCGCGCAGGGTGAGCGGCGCGCGCCCCGAAGGAGTCGCGGGCGCCGTGATCTTCACGAGGTGCACCGCGCGCTTCGCGTAGCCGAAATTCACGCAGTTGCGCGAGCAGGAAGCGATGCGGCGCGGTCCACACGATCGGTCCCGGCGCGAAAGCCCTGCGGCAAGGTCCATGCGAGCCGCGTCGCCTGGCCCGAATCCCCGGGGTTGCGCCAATAGGTATGCCAGCCGTCGCGGATGTCGAACACCAGCGCCACCCAGAACGACTGGCCCGGGGCGACGCTCTTGACCTCGCTCTCGAGATGGGCTTTGACGTTGTCTGTCGAGACGGTGTTGCCGGACACGGCGAACGCCGCCGGCGAAGCGACGACCAATCCGAGCAGTCCGGCGGCCAATAAACGCATGTTTCCGTGCTTCCCATTCATTCTTTGACGCAAGAATACCCCTCGGCCCGCGCATCGGCTAATGTAGCCGTCCCGCGACCACAGATGAATCATGCAAGAAAACTACGTAGAACGAACCCTGAAAGCCAAGGTGTACGACGTTGCGATCGAATCGCCGCTCGAGAAGGCACCGCGGCTATCGCGCCGGCTGCAAAACCGCGTGTATTTCAAGCGGGAAGACCTGCAGCCGGTCTTTTCGTTCAAAATTCGCGGTGCATACAACAAAATTGCGCAGCTGTCGTCGATCGCGGCCGCGCGCGGCGTGATCTGCGCCTCGGCGGGCAACCACGCGCAGGGCGTCGCGCTCGGCGCGCGCACGCGCGGCATCAAGGCCGTGATCGTCATGCCGTTGACGACCCCCGACATCAAAGTGCGCGCCGTCGCCGATCTCGGCGGCGAGATCGTCCTGCACGGCGAGGACTACGATCAGGCCTATGACCACGCGGTCGAACTCGCGCGCGAGCGCGGACTCGTGTTCGTCCATCCGTTCGACGACCCGGACGTGATCGCCGGCCAAGGCACGGTCGCGATGGAAATCCTGCGCCAGCACCACGGCGACGAAATCGACGCGATTTTCGTGCCGATCGGCGGCGGCGGCCTGATCGGCGGCATTGCCGCGTACGCGAAGGCGCTGTATCCGCGGATCAAGATCATCGGCGTGCAGCCCGAGGAGTCCGCGGGCATGTACGAATCGCTGCGCGCCGGCAAGCGCGTGACGCTCGACCGGGTCGGCATCTTCGCGGACGGCGTGGCGGTGCGCCGGGTGGGCGAGGAGACGTTCCGCCTCGCGAAGCAATACGTCGACGAGATCGTGCTCGTGACGACCGATCAGATCTGCGCGGCCATCCAGGACATATTCGAGGATACGCGCGCGATCGCGGAGCCCGCGGGCGCGCTCGCGGTCGCCGGCGTCAAGAAATACGTCGCCCGGGAAAGTTGCGCCGATCGCACGTTCATCGCGATCAACGGCGGCGCGAACATGAATTTCGACCGCCTGCGCTACGTCGCCGAGCGCGCGGACCTGGGCGGGCAGCGCGAAGCCCTGCTCGCCGTCGAAATACCCGAACGGCCGGGCTCGTTCCTGCAGTTCTGCGAGGTGCTCGGCAGGCGCGGCGTCACCGAGTTCAACTACCGCTACGGCGACGACCGCAGCGCGCAGATCTTCGTCGGCCTCGCGCTCACCCAGGGCAAGGCGGAGCGCGATTCCGTGATCCAGGTGATCGCGGCCGCCGGCTTCGCCGTGCGCGACATGACGGACAACGAAATGGCGAAGCTCCACGTGCGCTACATGGTCGGCGGCCACGCGCGCGGGCCTCGAGCACGAACGGCTCTATCGCTTCGAGTTTCCGGAACGCCCGGGCGCACTGCTCAAATTCCTGCGCGCGATCGGCAGCGAATGGAACATCAGCCTGTTCCATTACCGCAATCACGGCTCCGATTACGGGCGCGTGCTCGCCGGCATCCAGGTGCCGCCCGCGACGCGCGACGATTTCCTATTGCATCTCAACGAGCTGCAATATGCGTACAACGAGGAAAGCGACAATCCCGCGTACAAGATTTTCCTGGGCGGGTGAATGGGCGAGGGCGCTGATCGGCGCATGACCACGGGATACCGCCGCTTGCACGAGCCGCGCCGCGAGGACCTGCGCGTGCGCGGCCTCGGCATGCGCATCACGCGTTGGCGCGGTCCCGGCTCCTCGGCGGCGCCGATCGTCATGCTGCACGGCTGGCTCGACTGCGGCGAGTCCTTTCAGTTCATCGTCGACGCCCTCCGGCGGGATGCGCCGGTCGTCGCGCCGGATTGGCGCGGCTTCGGCGGCAGCGAGTGGCCGCAGGACGGCTACTGGTTTCCGGACTACCTCGCCGATCTCGACGCGCTCCTCGCGCTGATATCGCCCGCGGCGCCCGTCGCCCTCGTCGGCCATAGCATGGGCGGAAACATCGCGAGCCTCTACGCCGGCTTGCGCCCGGAGCGCGTGCAGAGCCTCGTCAACATCGAAGGCCTGGGTATGACGCCCGGCGGCCGCGTCCGAGGCGCCGGAGCGCCTGCGCAAGTGGTTGGACCAGGTGGCGGGCACAGCGCCCGCAGGCGAGTACGATTCCTTCGAACAATTCGCGACGGTCATCCGCAGGCACCATCCGCGCCTGTCGGCCGAGCGGGCCGCCTACGTCGCCGCCTTGTGGGGGCGCGCCGACTCGCGGGGCCGCGTGCGCCAGGTTCACGATCCGCGCCACCGGTTCGTCAATCCGATTCTGTACCGCCGCGAGGAAGCCGAGGCCTGTTGGCGCGAGATCCGTGCGCCCGCGCTGCTGATCTTGGGTGCGGAATCCGAATTGCCCGCGAGGCTGAAAATGGAGGACGCCGCGGCGCCGTTTCGCCGGGCGGTGCCGCACGCCGAGGTCGTGCGCATCGCCGACGCCGGCCATTTGCTGCACTTGGATCAACCCGGGGCGGTCGCCTCGGCGATCGAAACATTTCTCGCGCGGCATTGACGGTGCGCATGGCGCCGGGCCCTTGAGCATGTCGTCGCCCGCGCGCGAGGTTGCGAATGTGCTGCGCAACCGCGATTTCACGCTGTGGCTCGCGGCGCGGTTCCTCGCCGCGATCGCCGCGCAAATGATCGTCATCGCGGTCGGCTGGCAGGTCTACCAAATGACCGGCCGGCTGATCGATCTTGGGTTCATCGGCTTGTCGCAGTTCCTGCCGTTCCTGTTGTTGGTGCTGTTCGCCGGGCATGCGGCCGACCGCTTCGACCGGCGGATCATCCTGGTCCTCTGCGGCCTCTTGCAGTTCGCCTGCGCCGCGCTGCTGTTCGTCTTTGCGTTCGAGAGGATCGCGCACAGCTGGCCGATTTTCGTCGTCCTCGCGTTCCTGGGCATCGCGCGCGCGTTCCAGATGCCGACCGCCCAGGCGTTCATGCCGAACCTGCGTGCCGCTGCGCTCCTTGGGCCGGGCGGTCGCGCTCAGTTCCTCGAGCTTTCAGGTCGCGACGATCGCGGGGCCGAGCCTGGGCGGGGTCCTGTATGCGATCGCGCAGGCATCGTTCGGCTCGGGCGGCGGCGCGGTTCTCGTCTATGCGGCCTCGGCGCTGCTGCTCTTGGGCGCGGCCGCGATGCTCGCGATGATCCGCGGTCGCCGGCCGCAGGGAGACGTCGCGCCCGCATCGCGGGATAGCCTGCTGCACGGCCTGCGATTCGTGTGGCGCCGCAAGACCGTGCTCGGTGCGTTGTCGCTCGATCTGTTCGCGGTGCTGTTCGGCGGTGCGACCGCGCTGCTGCCCGCGTTCACGCGCGACATCCTGCACCTGGGCCCCGCCGCTTTCGGCTACCTGCGCGCGGCGCCGGGCATAGGCGCCGGCTTGACCGCGCTGTTGCTCACGTTCCGGCCGCTCCGGCGGCGTGTCGGCGCGACGATGTTCCTGGGCGTCGCGGCATTCGGCGCAGCCACCCTGGTGTTCGGCCTGACGCATCGCTTCGCGGTCGCGATGGTTGCGCTCGTGGTGCTCGGCGCGGGCGACATGGTCAGCGTGTTCGTGCGCCAGGTCCTCATCCAACTGGAAACGCCGGACGACATCCGCGGTCGCGTGAGCGCCGTGAATGCCGTGTTCATCGGCGCGTCCAACGAGTTGGGCGAGTTCGAATCGGGGTTGACGGCGGCGTGGATGGGGCTCGTGCCGGCAATCGTGTTCGGCGGCGTCGCGACGCTCGTCGTCGCCGCACTCTGGGCACGGGTCTTGTTCCCGCAACTCTGGGGCATGCAGTCGTTCGCGCAGCTCGGGGATGATCGCGCGCCGGGCGCCGCCGACCCCCCTTGAGCGCGCGGCGTCGCCGCGATTGCGCGCGTGACTGGATATCCGTACAGTCTCGCTCATGGGAACGCCGATCAAAGGCCGCGGTGCGGGCGACAATCGCGAGGGCCGCTTCGAGTCTCGCCGGGTGGAGAGCGTCGCCGACGACTGGTGGCGGGACGCGCCGATTCGCGCGCCGGCGACCGAAGTGCGCGCCGAGGTCGCGCGCAGCATCATCGCGCGCAACGATTCACCGGACGTGCCGTTCAACCAGTCGATCAATCCGTACCGCGGCTGCGAACACGGCTGCATCTACTGCTATGCCCGGCCGACTCACGGTTACGTCAATTTGTCGGCCGGCCTGGATTTCGAGACCAAGCTCTACTACAAGGCGAATGCCGCGCAACTGCTGGAGCGCGAATTGTCGCGGCGCCATTACCGCCCGGAAACGATCAACCTCGGCGCGAACACCGACCCGTACCAGCCCATCGAGCGCACCTTGCGCGTCACGCGCGGAATCCTCGAAGTCCTATGGCGCCACCGCCACCCGGTCACGATTGTCACGAAGGGCCATCTGGTCGTTCGCGACCTGGACATCCTCGCCGACATGGCGAAGGAGCGGCTCTGTTACGTGATGGTCAGCGTGACGACGCTCGACGAGGAGTTGAAGCGGAGCCTCGAACCGCGCGCGCCGTCGGCCGCCGCCCGCCTCAAGGCGGTGGCCGCACTGGCGCAGGCGCGCGTGCCGGTCGGCGTGCTCGCGGCGCCGATGATTCCCGCGCTCAACGATCACGAACTCGAGAACATCCTGCAGGCGGCGGCCGGCGCCGGTGCGGCGACCGCGGGGTACATCCTGTTGCGCCTGCCGCACGAGGTCAAAGATCTGTTCGAGAAATGGCTGCACGACCACGTGCCGCTGCGCGCCGCGCACGTCTTGTCGCGGATCCGGGCGATGCGCGGCGGCGGGTTGAACGACGCGCGTTTCGGCGCGCGCTTCAGGGGCGAGGGCGTCGAGGCGATGCTGTTGTCGCGGCGCTTCGAGGTCGCGTGCCGCCGTCTCGGACTCAACGTCCGCAGGCGCGATGCATTGAACACCGCCGCGTTTCGCGTGCCGGTCCCGGCCGGCGGCCAACTGCGGCTCGACGGCTTATAGGCAGCCTCGCGCGTCGCCGGCGGCGCGGCGGCCGGCGGCGCGGACGAAGATCGGGGCCAGGACGAGATAAATGCAGCAACACCGCGCCCGGCGCGACGACGGCCCACGCAAGCCCCGCGTGCACCATCGCGTCGCGCAGCACGGCGGCGGCGTGCCCCGCGCCACTCGCGAGCGACCCGAACGACGCGATGGTCGCGCGCACCGACAAGGGTTCCGTGGGAGCATGCGACGATGTGTTCGCCGAGCCTCGCGAACGGCACGATCAGCAGGATCTGAGTCGGCGCCATCGCGGCCTGCGCGCACTGGATCGCCGGCAGATTGAGCCGGAACGCGAGCGCGATCGCAGCGCACAGAACGGTCGAGACGCCGAACAGCGGAATGTTGCCGACGACGATGCCGATCGCGACGCACAGCGCCAGCCTCCTCGGGGCGATGCCCTGCATCAGGAGTGCGCGCAGGGGCGCCATGATTCGGCATTGGACGAACGAGGTCAGGGACATGGGGCAATGGTAGCGCGGACGCACCGTCGAGCGCGGCTTCGGCTCAATCGGGCGGCTCCTTGCCGCCGAGCGCATAGCCTTGAAAACGCCTGCCGATCGCGAACGCGACGACGAGGCCGATGACGAGCATGGGATTCGTGACCTCGGCACGATGCGGCGGCGTCCACAAATGCGCGAGCTCGACGGCGACGCTGGATGCGAACGTCAGGGCGAAGGCCGCCCACAGGTTGCGCAGTGCGAGCGCGAGCGACCAGAGTAGCGCCCCGTAGAAAAACACGATGTCGAGCAGCGGCCGATAATCGCGCGACGCGAGCAGGGTCCCGGAAAACGGCACCCAGTGAAATATGCCGCTCCGGTGCAGCGGCGCGAACGTCCAGGCGTTGGTCGTCCACAGGACGGCGCCGCAGGCGGCAATCGTCCACCACGCGCGCGCGCGCGCGGGCCAGCGCGAAGTCAGCAGCGCGAGCGGCGGCACGATGCACCAGGCGAGCAGTTCCTCGACGCCGCGCCGGTCGTTGTCGATGAAACTCTGTTCGGCGAGGGTGAGCGCGATCAGCAGCGCGAGGCTCGGCATCGCGAAGGGCCGGCGCCAGATGTGCCGGAGGCACTCGGCAATGATCCACCACCGCGCAATCGCGACGCTGAGGCGGGCCGCGGAATACACGTGCGCGGCGCCGATCTCGGCGATGAGCCTGCCGAGCGGCAGCGCGTGGTGCGTCGGCAGATAGGGCGCGAACTCGCCGACGAACCAAAGCGCGAGCAGGCACGTCGGTACGAAGGCGGGCCGCGGATCGCGCAGGCCGGCAATGCGAATGCCGGCGCCGATCCGCAGATAGACGTCGACCGCAGCCGCGCCCAGGAGCGCTCCGGTCGTGTTCGTCGACCAGTCCAGCAGACTCGTGACGCGGTGCGGGGTGGTCAATTGGATGAGTTCCAGCGCGAGCGACAGCGCCGCGCCCAAGGCCGTCGCGCGCGTGATCCGGCGCATGGAGCGGTCGGCGCGCACGGCGAACGCGCAGGCGGCGCCGAACGGCAGGTACAGCAGCAGGTTCGCGATCCAATCGGTGCGCGAGACGGCATGCGAGCCTATACGCATGAGCCGCTGCGCGAGATCGCCCTGCGCTACCTTGGAGAAATTCGAGCGGATACAGGGAGCCCCAGGCGATCAACAGTGCGATCGCGACCGCGACCCAACGTGCAACGGCATGACGATCCCGGCGCGCGCTCACGCGGTGCTCAACGCGGCCGCACGCGGCGCGTCGGTTGCGCGTCGTGCGGATTCTCCGGCCAGTAATGTTTCGGGTACCGCCCTTTGAGGTCCTTCTTCACCTCGTGATAGCCCTTGTTCCAGAAACTCACGAGATCGCGGGTGACTTGGACCGGCCGGCCCGCCGGCGAAAGCAGCTTCAACAGCACAGGCTGGCGGCCGGCGGCGACGCAGGGCGTCGCGGTCAGTCCGAAGATTTCCTGGAGGCGGACGGAGACCGTGGGAGTGTCGCCGTCGAGGTAATCGACGCGGATGTGCGAGCCGCTCGGCACGGTCAAGTGCGTCGGCGCCTCGCGATTCAAGATTTCGCGCTGCGCGTGCGGAAAGGCGACCGTGCAAGGCGTTTCCCAGGTCGATGCGTGCGAGGTGCTCGCGGCGCGCGCATCCCGCCAGCCATGGCGGCGCCCATTCGTCCAAGTCCGCGAGCAGCGCCTCGTCGCCGACGGCGGGCCAGGGCGCGGGCGCCGGCACCGCGAACTTGCGCATCAACTCGACGCGCGCCTGCCATTGGCGCAAATCCGACGTCCACGGCAGCGCGTCGATGCCCATCTGCCGCAATCCCGTGAGCATCGCCGCGAGCACCGCCTGCGGGTCGGCATCGGCGAGATCGTCGCTCGCGAGAACCAGGGCGCCGAGCCGCCGCTCGCGGCGCGCGCGCACCGCCTGCTCGCGCGCATCCCAGGCGATCTCGACGCGCTCCTCGATCTGCGCGGCGAAATGGTGCCGAAGATCGGCGAGCGCGATCGGCGCCGCGAGGAAAATCTTTGCGTCCCGATCCGCGCCGTCGAGCTCGGCGGCGACGAGAAACGGCGACTTCGCGAGCGCTTGCGGTTCCGCGAAGCGGGCGCCGCGGCCGTTCGCGAGCAGGTACCGGCTGCCGTCGCCGCGCGCGCGCGCGATGCGGTCCGGGTATGCGAGCGCGAGCAAGACACCGGCCATCGCGTCGCGATCGGCCGTGTCGGCGCCGCCGCGCGCGAACTCGCGCCGCCATTCGGCGGCGCTGCGCGCCGCCTTCGCCGTCGCGCGCGCGTCCGCGGAGATTCCCGAGGGCAGTGCGGCGCGTTCGCCCGCGAGCGCGGCGACCCGCAAGCGGATATCCGCGTCGCGCGCGCCGGGCGCCGCGTGCAGGATGTCCCGATCGCCGAGGATCGCGGCGAGATCGCAGGCGAGGCCGTGCCGCGCCCAAGTCGCGCGCCTTCGACAGCATGTGCGCGAGCCGCGGATGCGCGCCCACTCGCGCAAGCGCGCGGCCGTGAGCCGTGATGCGATCGTCGGCGTCGATCGCCTCCAGGCGCCGCAGCAGATCGCGCGCCTGCGCGAGATGCGCGGGCGGCGGCGGGTCGAGCCAGCGCAAGGCGCGCGGATCGGCGGCGCCCCAGACGCTGAGCTCGAGCGCGAGCGGCGCGAGGTCCGCGTGCAGGATCTCGGGTTCGGTCCGCGGGTTCAACGAGAGTTGCGTGCCCTCCGACCAGAGGCGGTAGCAAACGCCCGCCGACAGGCGGCCGGCGCGGCCGCGGCGTTGATCCGCCGCGGCCTGCGATACTTTCGCGGTGACGAGCCGGCTCATCCCGGATGCCGGATCGAATTCAGCATAGCGGCGCAGGCCCGCGTCGACGACGATCCTCACGCCCTCGATCGTGAGGCTGGTCTCGGCGATCGAGGTCGCGAGCACGACTTTGCGCATGACCCGGCGTCGGCGCGGCGAGCGCCGCGTCCTGCGCGGCCTCGGGCAGTTCGCCGTACAGCGGCAGCACGCGCGCCCCGGGCGGCAGCGGCTGTTCCTCGAGCAGCCGCTGTACGCGCCGAATCTCGGCCGCGCCCGGCAGAAAGCAAAGCACGTCGCCTTCGTCGGCGCGCAGGGCGCCGCCGATGACCTGCGCCGTCTGTTGTTCGATCGTCGTCTCGGCGCGGCGCGGGCACATAGCGGGTGCGCACGTCGAAACTGCGGCCGCTCGCGGTGACGATCGGCGCCCCGTCGAGCAGGCGCGCGAGCGGTTCCAGATCGAGCGTCGCCGACATGACGACGAGGCGCAGATCGTCGCGCAGGGTCTCCTGGCTCTCGACCGCGAGCGCGAGCCCCAAGTCCGCGTTGACGCTGCGCTCGTGGAATTCGTCGAACAGCACGCAGCCGTAATCCGCGAGCGACGCATCCTCCTGCAGCATGCGCGTGAGGATCCCCTCGGTGACGACCTCGATCCGCGTCTCGCGCCCGATTCGCGTATCCAGCCGCGTGCGGTAGCCTGCGCGCCCGCCGACCGGTTCGCCGAGCAGCTGCGCGATGCGGGTCGCGATCGCGCGTGCCGCCAGGCGCCTCGGCTCCAACATGATGAGCTTGCGCCCGGCGAGCCAAGCCGCATCGAGCAGCGCGAGCGGCACGATCGTGCTCTTGCCGGCTCCGGGCGGCGCTTGCAGCAGGACCCGGCGGCCGCTCGCGAGCGCCGCCGCGAGCGCCGGCAAGGCCTCGCTGATCGGCAGTTGCGGCAGCGGGCGGCTCGACGAGGCGGACGGGCGCGCGGGCATGAGGTTGCGGGTCACGGGCCATACTGTACCGTGAAGGCGCGCCCTTGCGCCGCGGCACGGCGAGCTTTTGGGCTCCTCGGCCGGGAACTTGCTAGACTACCGCCGTCGGGCCTGTAGCTCAGTTGGTTAGAGCAGGGGACTCATCAATAATGGTGCCTTCGCATCGCAAGGTGCGAAGTGGACGGGATGAATTCAGGGAAACCTTAACAGGTTCGGCTGATGGCGACCCTGAGCCAAGCCGGCGGTGCACCGCCGGAAGGTGCAGAGACTACCTGAGCGCTTCAAGTCGCGCTTAATGACAGGCTAGAGCGTCCCGCACCCCACTGGGGTGAAGAGATAGTCCACTCCCACCGGAAACGGCGGGGTCGAGTGAATCCCTTGGTCGTCGGTTCGAGTCCGACCGGGCCCACCATCGAATTTTCGCCGACACGTCAGCCCACGAATGCGGGAGGTATTCGACATGTTTGGATGCGCATCGATCGTTCGTGTCGTTGTCGGTCTGCTCGCCGCGGCGCCGATCGCGTGGGCGGTCTCGCCGCCCGCGGCGAGGACCGACATACCGCAGTCGGCGCTCGACGCGACCGCCGCGCCGACGACGATGGCCGGCGCTCGCGCACGCCATGCCGGTCACCGCCCGGCACGCGATGGTCGTCTCCTCGCAGCATCTCGCGACCGAGGTCGGCGTCGACATCCTCAAGCAGGGCGGCAATGCCGTGGACGCCGCGGTGGCGGTCGGCTACGCGCTCAGCGTGGTGGATCCTTGCTGCGGCAACGTCGGCGGCGGCGGGTTCATGCTGCTGCACCTCGCCGGCGGCAAGACCGTGTTCCTCGACTTCCGCGAGAAGGCGCCGTTGCAGGCGAGCCCCGGCATGTATCTGGATGCGGCGGGCAACGTGATCCCGGGCAAGAGCACGCATACCTATCTCGGCGTCGGCGTGCCCGGCACGGTCATGGGCCTCGACGCGGCGCTGCAAAAGTACGGCACGATGCCGCTCACGCGGGTGATCGAGCCCGCGATCAAGCTCGCGCGGGACGGCTACGTGCTCGAGCAGGGCGACGTCAACGTGCTGAATCAGCGGGCGGACGACTTTCGCAAATACCCGAACGTCGCGGCGATCTTCCTCAAGAACGGCGAGCCCTACGGGGTGGGTGACCGCCTGGTCCAGCCGCAGCTCGCGCACACGCTCGAGCTCATCGAGAAGGGCGGCACCGATGCGTTCTACCGCGGCGAGATCGCGCGCAAGGTGGTCGCGGCGAGCGAGGCGCACGGCGGCATCCTGTCGATGCGGGATTTCGCCGACTATTCGGTCGAATGGGACAAGCCGGTGCGCTGTGATTACCGCGGCTACACGTTCGTTTCCGACCCGCCGCCGAGTTCCGCCGGGACGACGATCTGCCAGATCCTGGCGATCCTGAAGCCGTATCCGCTCGCGAAATGGGGCTACGGCTCGACGCAGAGCCTGCATTACCTGGTCGAGGCCGAACGGCGCGCGTTCGCGGATCGCAACAGCTATCTCGGCGATCCGGCAGTTCGTCCACAACGCGGTCGGCCGGTTGCTGTCGCCGGCGCACATCGCCAAGATGCGCGCGACGATCGAGCCGGACCGGGCCACGCCCTCGTCGGCGATCAAGGGCAACTTGGGATCGGTCGAGGGCACGAACACGACGAGCTATTCGGTCGTCGACGCGCACGGCAACGCGGTCGCCGTGACCTATACGATCAATTACCTGTTCGGCATCGGACAGATCGCCGGCGATACCGGCTTCTTCCTCAACAACGAGATGGACGACTTCACGTCGAAGCCCGGCGTTCCCAATTCCTTCGGCTTGATCCAGGGCGAGAGCAATTCGATCCAGCCGCGGCAAGCGCCCCTTGAGCTCGATGGCGCCCTCGATCGTGCTGCGCGGACGCAAGCTGTTCATGGTCACCGGCAGCCCCGGCGGTTCGACGATCATCTCGACGACGCTGGAGAGCTTTCTCAACGTCGCCGCGTTCGGCATGAACGTGCAGCAGGCGGTCGACGCGCCGCGCGTGCACCACCAGTGGTATCCGGACCTGGTGTTCGTGGAGCCGGGCTTGCTCGACCTCGCGGGTGCAGCAGGAGCTCGAGGCGATGGGCTATCGGTTCAAGGTGATCCCGTCCTGGGGCGCCGACGAGGCGATCCTGCGTCAACCCGAAGACGCATTTGATCGAGGGCGCGAACGATCGGCGGCGGCCCGCCGGACTCGCCTTGGGTTATTGATGCGCGGCCCGGCCGACCGGTGGGGGCATCCGCGGGGCCTGTGGATGTTGCTCGGCGTCACCGTCGGGCTGAACTTCGCGTTCTACGGTTTCCGCTCGTTCGTCGCGCCGTATCTCGCGGCGGACATTTTTCGCGAATCAGTCCGCCGGCGCGGCGATGCGCGATGCGAGCGTGTTGACCGCGGGCGTCGGCGCACTGCTCTACGGCACGCACGTGCTCGGCGGCTGGATCGCCGACAACGTGCTCGGCGAGGTACGCGCGCTGCGCACGGCGCTTTGGCTGGAGTCGCTCGCGCTCGCGATGATGGCGTGGCCGGCGCGGTCGGTGTTCGTGCTCGCGCTCGCGCTCTACATACTCGGCGCCGGCCTCAGCATTCCGCTGACGGTGCTGATCGGCCGCAATTACGGCGCGGACGATCCGCGCCGCGACGCCGGCTACACGCTTTTCTATCTCGCGATCAACTTGGGCGGGTTCATCGCGCCGTTCGTCTGCGCCGATTGGATCGGCGGGCGCTTCGGCTACCGTTACGGCTTTCTCGCCGCCGCGGCCGGCGTCGCGGCGAGCGCGCTTCTGTTCGAATTGCGCTGCAAGCCGCTCGAAGCGCGCCAGCCGCCGCCGCGGCACGGCGGCCCGCGATCGCTTTCGATGGTGCTGTCCGGGATCGCGGTGTCGGCGTATCCGACGATGCTGCTGCTTCAGCACCCCCGGCTCCTCGGAGCGGCGGTGAACGTGCTGCTCGGCCTGCTGATCGCCTATTTCACCGTCAGCGCCGTGCGGCGCGGCAGCCGTGTGCAGACCGAGCGCTATATCGCGATGCTCCTGTTGTTCGCGGCGAACATCGTATTCTGGGCGCTGAGCTTCCAGGGCGCGACCTCGCTGAATTTCTTCGCGCGCGATTACGTCGCCGCGCCGTTCGATTTCAGCGTCTTCCAGTCGTTCAACCCGCTGTTCATCCTCGTGCTCGCGCCGGCCATGGCCGCGCTGTGGCCCTTCTTGAGCCGGCGCGGGCGCGATCCGTCGACGCCGCGGAAGTTCGGCATCGGTCTTTCGCTGGTCGCGCTCAGTTACGGCGTGTTTCCGTACGCGATCCACCATGCCGCCGGCGCGGACGGCCACGTGTCCTGGCTCGTGCTCGCGCTTTGCTACCTGTTGCAGACGATCGGCGAACTCGCGCTATCGCCGATCGGCTACGCGATGGTCACGCGCCTCGCCGCGCCGGAGGAGTCGTCGCTCGCGATGGGCGGCTGGTTCTTCGGCATCGCGATGGCCTATCAGCTCTCCGGCGAGATCGCGGCAATGACGACGACCGGCGCCGCGGCGGGAATCGCCGGCTACGCCCACGTCTATGGCCTGCTGTGCCTGTGGGGCCTCGCCGCGGCCGCCGTGTTCCTGCTCGGCGCGCCGCTGATCACGCGGTTGATGCACGGGGCGCGATGATCGCCGGCGGCGCGCGCGTCAGCCGGCCGGCGCGGTCGCGGGCTTGCGCGCCGGGACAGGCGGGCGCCGTGCCGGGCGCCGCCGGATCGACGGGCGCATCGGTCTGGATCGCCCGCTCCGGTGTGATCCACAGGCGACCCTCCTCGGCGCAGCGCTCGCCGTAATCGAACAGCTTGCGCATGAAACGCGGACTGAAATCGACGACGCTCGCGTCCGGAAAGTCGGCGGGGATGTCCGTCAGCCGGAAGCGCATGCCGAGCCTTCCCGCGAGGCCGATCGCGGTGAGGATCGCGTCGCGCGTCTTGTAGTTCGAGGCCGCGGTGTAGCTGCGCGAGAGCACGGCGATCGTGCTGAGCGGCGTCGTCTGCGGCGCACTTGCCAATTGGCCGTTCACGATCATCAGGAGGTTGCCTCCCTGCAGCGGCGGGAGCTCCTGCGGTCGGAAGCGGGCGACCAGCGGGAACGTGAACGCGGATGTCGTCACGCTGCCGTCGACGTGCAACTCGTCGTACTCGCGGCCGTCGCCGCGGACGTGGATCAAGATCGGCGGGAACACGCCGGGCACGCTCGCCGACGCGACCAGCACGTCGCGGAACAGCGCACGCGCGGTCTCGCCGCCGCGTTCGGCGATCGCGCCCATGTTCCAGAGGACCGTCTCTTCCGTGTCGAGATTCGTCGTGGCGACGACCAAGCGGCGGCCCTTGGCCGACTCTCGCGCGACCGCCTCGACCATGGCCGGCGTGACGTAGCGATCGACCATGTCGAACAGCGGGTCGCGCCGCTTGTCTCCGAGCGGAAACACGAGGCGGGTCATGAAATGCCAGCCGGGCGAGCGACTTATGAGATGGCTGTGATCGGTCGTGAACGCGGCCTCGAGTTCCGGGTCCCAGCGCGGTCCCAGGAAGGCGAACGGCGCGATCAGCGCACCCGCGCTGACGCCGGTCACGAGCTCGAATCGCGGCCGCGCGTGCGCATGCGTGAGGCCGACGAGCACGCCGGCGCCGAACGCGCCCTCCGAACCACCGCCGGACAGCGCGAGGATGCTGACCTTGCCGCGGGCCGCCGCGTCGCGGATCCCGGAGTAGAAGGCCGGTGCGCGCAATGTCCAGCCGCCAAGGTCGGTCGTGACCAGGCGCACGTCCGCGGGAAAGCCGTCCGGCGTCGCATCGTTGATCGTCGGCGGCGGCGCGGCGCGGCGCATCGTCGTCGTGCAGCCGCCGACCAAGATCAGGCCCACCAAGCAGAATTCCTTGCCACGCATCGCAGGATCCCCGCGGTCAACCGATCGCCGGCCGCTTCGTCGTCGTCATCGATGGGCGCGCGTTTCGCCCGAGTTTCACGCGATCATAAATCGGAAGGAGTGCAATGCCATAAAAAAATGGCGCCAAGCGCCGTCGGCGAGGATATGTCCGGTCTGCGGCGCCGCCGCCGCCCGAGTAAGCAGGGTCGCTCGGAGCGCTGATCGCCCCGGCGAATTTCGCGCGGGAAAGCCGTATGATCCCGCTGGAAGCGGATTGGAGGCATGACGATGACGGGACTTGGATTCCTCGCGGTCGGCGTCGGCGCGGCCGTGGGCGCGTGGCTGCGCTGGTGGCTCGGGCTGAGCCTGAATCCTTTTTTCGAGGCGATTCCGCTCGGCACCCTGGCCGCGAACCTGATCGGCGCCTACGTGATCGGCGCGGCGATCGCGCTGTTCGCGCAGGCCGCGTCGATTTCGCCGGAGTGGCGCCTGCTGATCATCACGGGATTCTGCGGCGGGTTGACGACGTTCTCGACGTTCTCGGCCGAAATCACGACGGACTTCCAGCAGGGGCGCTTCGCCGTCATGGCCGGCTCCGTCGCCGTGCATGTATGCGGTTCCCTGGCGATGACCCTGCTCGGCATGGCGTCGTTTCGCTGGTTGGCCGCTCGCTGATCTCGAGGAGTATTCACGATGAACGGCTACCAGATCGCCTTCTTCACGCAACAGGACCGGCGCCACGAAGGCAAGCCGATAGGCGAGTGGCTCATCCACTTGGCGAAGCAAATGGGTTTGCGCGGCGCGACGATGATCGCGGCGTCGGAAGGGTTCGGCAAATCCGGGCGCGTTCATGCGGCCCGCTTCTTCGAATTGGCCGACCAGCCGATCGAAGTGCTGATGACCGCGACCGCGGAGCAGACAGACGCCTTGTTCGCCCGGCTCGCGGCCGCCGACTTGCAGCTGTTCTACGTCAAGACCGCGGTCGAGTTCGGCGTCGTCGGCGCCGGCGAACCTTAAGATTTCGTCATCGCGCTTCGGCTCCCGGGCGGCCGCATGCGGCGGCTGGGCCTCGGCGCGCCGAACTCTAATCGCCGGCGCGACTCCAAACCCCGGAGCAATCCATCACCCCGGGCTTAGAATATCGCCATGACTTCGCGCTTCATGCCTCTGATCCTCGCGCTGCTCGCGGTCGCCGCGGCGCACGCCGGTCCCGCGCCGTTCGACCTGGCCGGCCCGAACCTGCAAGTCGACGTGACCCGCGCCGGCAAGACACTGCCGATTTCCGAGGTGCCGAATCTGGCCGGCGGCGATACGCTGCGGATCAAGGCCGAATTGCCGCGGACGCAGTCCGCGCACTATTTGCTGGTCGTGGCGTTCCTGAACGGCTCGACGAATCCGCCGCCGTCCGGCTGGTTCGTGCGCTGCAACACCTGGGCGCGCAAATGCGCGCGCGACGGATTGATCGTCACCGTGCCGCAGGATGCCGAACAGGTCCTCGTGTTTCTCGCGCCGCAGACCGGCGGCGATTTCAACACGCTCGTCGGCGCGGTGCGCGGCAGACCCGGGGCGTTCGTGCGCACGGCGCAGGATCTGAACCAGGCGACCCTGGACCGCTCGCGCCTGACGAAATATCTGTCGACGATTCAATCGCTGAACGATGCCGACCCGACGAAGCTGAAAGGCGTCGCGCCGCTGCTCGCGCGCAGCCTCGCGATCATCGTCAATCCGAAGTGCCTGGACCGCATGCCGGACCTGCAGGCGCCTTGCCTCATGCAAGGCCAGGAATCGCTGATTCTGCAGGATGGCCACAGCACCTCGATCGTCGAAGCGCTGACCTCGGGCCCGGCGAGCGATCTCGCGATGCAGGCGAGCTATACCCCGCAACTCAGCTTCGGCTATTACAGTCCGTATATCGCCTCGGTGCTCGACATCGCGCGCATCTTCGACTCCTTCCATACGGCGCAGTACCAATATATTCCGGCGCTCGCCTCGCAACGCGGCGATCGGCTCGCGTTGACGCTGAATACGCCGCCGTCCTTCTACAACCCGAAATCGGTGCTGGTCGCGGCGCTGCCCGCGGTCGAGCACGTGCAGCTGCCGCCGCTGCACGCGGTGAATCCCAAGGAGATCTACTGCGCGAAGAAGGACACGCTCGTGCTGCCCGTCGAGGGCGCGCCGCTCGTGTTCTCCACGGGCTATGCGCACGACATGTCGCTCGCGCTCACCGGCGCAGGCGGCAAGGCGATCGACCTGCCGGCGAAGGCCGATGCGGCACAGGGCGGATTCGTCGTCGACACGGCGGCCTTGGGCGCCGCGAACCTCGGCGACAGCGTGCGCGGCGTGCTGCACGGCTCCTGGGGGTTCGACGCGTACGCCGGCCCTGCGTTCAAGCTCGTGAACGCGCGCGCCGACGTCTGGCGGCTCGCGCCCGACGATGCGGGCGCGTTGATCGTCGGACGCGAGAACAGCGTGCATCTGCGCGCCGACAGCGCGAGCTGCATCGACCGCGTGATGCTGAAGGACCCGGACGGCAAGGAGATCAAGGTCGACTGGAAGGCCGGCAAACCCGGCGAGGTCGAAATCAAGCTGCCGCTGCAGAACATCAAGCCGGGCGCGCTCCGCTTGTTGGTCGGCCAATACGGTGCCGCGAAGCCGCAGGCGGTGCCGCTGCAGGCGTTCGCCGCGGCCGGGCGCTTCGACGGCTTCACGCTCTATGCGGGCGACACGACCGCCTTGCTGAAGGGGAGCCGGCTCGACGAGATCGCGCGCCTCTCGATCAAGGGCGTCGATTTCGTGCCGAAGGACTGGTCTTCCGGCAAAGCGGGCGAGGAATTATCGATGGCGGCGGCGGATCCCGGCGCCGCCGGCGCGCTGCAAGAGTCGAAGAAAGTCGACGCTCGGGTGACGCTCAAGGACGGACGTACGTTCGATCTTGCGACCGCCGTGCTCGCGCCGCGCCCGCGCGTGACCTTGATCGGCAAGAGCGTGCAGTTGTCCGCCGCGGACGCGGCCAGCAATATCGTGCTCACCGACGCGGATGAATTGCCGCAGGATGCGAAATTGATCTTCTCGGTCCGCGCGGCGTCCCCGCACCGCTTCGACCGCGACGCGAGCATCGACGTGGCCACGGTCGACGGCTCCGCGGCGACGTCGTTGAACCTCGATGACGGCGGCTTGAAGCTCGAGAACACTCAGGTCGCCGTCGCGACGCTCGACCCCGCACCTGGCCTGGGCCCGTCCGCGTTCGGGCCGCTTCAGTTTCGCGTCACGACGAACGGCGTCACGGGCGACTGGCAGCCGCTCGCAGTGCTCGTCCGGCTGCCGACGCTCACGGCTTTGGAATGTCCCGCGACTGCCGCTCTCGCCTGCAAGCTCAGCGGCACAAATTTGTTCCTCGTCGACTCCCTCGACGCGGACCAGGCGTTCCGGCGCCCGGTCACGGTGCCCGACGGCTTTCCGGGCGGTGTACTGCCGGTCCCTCATCCAGGCGCGGGGCCGCTGTACGTCCGCCTGCGCGACGATCCCGCGGTGATCAATCGGGCATCGCTCGCGGCGCGCGAGCTTCCGGCATCACCCGACGAAGCGGCGCTCGCCGAGGCGCGGCATGCCGCGATTCCCGTCGACGATGGGTCCGCCGACGTCGGACCGCCGGCGCCGGCGCGCATCAAGCCGCCGCCGCGGCAAGTACCGCCGGCGGCTCCGGCGAAGCCGCCGGCCGCCGTGCCGCCGGCGGACCGCGGGGTTTGAGCGTGCGTGATCTGAAAATCGACGGCAAACAGGCATCCTGGGCCTGCGCGATCGGCGTCATCGTCTATGCCGTCGCGCTGCGGCTGTATTTCGGCGCGCACATCGATCTCATGCCCGAGGAAACCTATTATTGGAATTATTCCCGGCATCCGGACATCGGCTATCTCGATCACCCGCCGATGGTCGCGTGGCTGATCCGCTGCGGGACGTCCGTGTTCGGCGGCACGGAATTCGGCGTGCGCATCGGCGCCGCGCTATGCGCGGCGATCGCCGCCGTCTTCGTCTTCCGGCTGACGCGCAACGTGTTCGGCGAGGCGATCGCCGTGCTTGCGCTGATCATGACGCAGGCGCTGCCTTTCTTCTTCTTGTCCGGCATGCTGATGACGCCCGACGCGCCGCTGACCGCCGCGTGGGCCGCTTCCCTGTATTTCCTGGAGCGCGCGCTGATCGCCGGCCGCACGCGGGCATGGTGGTGGGCGGGCTTGTGCCTCGGGCTCGGCATGCTGTCGAAATACACGATCGGCCTGCTCGGATTGGCGGCGCTCGTATTCATGCTCACGGATCGGGAGGCGCGGCCTTGGCTGCGCCGGTGGGAGCCTTACGCGGCGGCGCTGCTCGCGTTCGCGATCTTCTCGCCGGTGATCGTGTGGAACGCGCAGCACGATTGGATTTCGTTCGCGTTTCAAACGTCGCGCCGTCTGGCCGGAGCGCCGAGATTCTCGCTTCACAAGCTGATCGCCGCGTCGCTCGTGCTGATGACGCCGACGATATTCATTGCGGCGATGATCGCGTTGATCCGGCCGCGATACTCAGACGAAGCGCCGACGGCCGATCCGCGGCGCGCAGCCAAGCTCCTGCGGACGGCGGTTTGGGTGCCGCTCGCCGTGTTCGCCGCCTTCAGCTTGAGGCGCGAGGTGAAATTGGACTGGACCGGTGCATCGTGGGTGGCGGCGCTGCCGTTGATCGCCGCCGAGATCGTGGGCGCTGAGCGCGCGCGCGGCGCACGCGCCTGGGTGCGGGCCGCGTGGAAGCCGACGATCGTGGCAATGAGCCTGCTGTATGGGGCGGGGCTTTATTACCTCGCCTATGGCATCCCCGGCTTGGGCTACAGCCGGCAGATGGAACTCCTGCCGGTCGGGTGGCGGGAGCTCGGCCGGCGGATCGATCGTGTCGCCGAGGATTACCGCCGCCGCACCGGCGTCATGCCGCTCGTCGTCGGCATGGACCGCTACGTGACCGCGAGCGAACTGGCGTTCTACGGGCCGGATCAGGCGCGATCGGTCGCCGACACGTCGAGCGCGCACCTGTTCGGCGGCCAGGGCCTGATGTACGAACAGTGGTTTCCGGCAGAGCGGCAGCGCGGCCGCGCGCTGCTGCTCGTTGCGTGGGACAAGAACAGCCTCGAGTCCGATTCGATCCGCGCGGTCGTCGAGGAGTTGGGGCCCGTCGACAGCGGCACCTTGACGCGCGGCGGCCGCCCGATCAGGGATTATTACTATCGCCTCGCGCGCGGCTATCGCGGTCCGGCGCAACCCATCAAGGGCGGGCGCGGTTCCACGTGACGAATTTGGTGATGACGTAATTCCACACGGCGCCGATCACGATTCCCGCGAGCGCGCCGAGAATCCAGGTGCCGTAGGTTCCGTAGACGAATGTCGCGACCGTGACGTTCATGAAGCCGCCGACGCTGCACGCCAGCACGAACATCACCCAGCCGCGCAGCCAGCGCCAGCCGCGCAGGCGCGAATCGCGGTATGTCAGCGCGTTGTTCAGCGCGTAGTTGAACGTCATCGCGCAAAAGGTCGCGATCGCCTGCGCCAAGATGAATTTGGTGCCGACGATCCGCATCAGCGGCGTCAGCACCGCGAAATGCACGGCGACGCCGAGCGCGCCGACAATCGAGAACGCGACGAAACGGACCGGCACGATGTGGCCGATCAGCTTGTCGAGCAACAGCATCGCGTAGTCCCAGGCGGTGACCGAATCCAGCTTGCTCTCGCCCGCGTGGCGATTTCGAAAGCGGTAGGGCAGCTCCTTGAAGCGCAGCGGCTCCGGCGACGACGCGAACAGGTCGGCGAGCAATTTGAAGCCGATTCCCGAAAGACGGTCGACGCTCTTCTCGAAGACCGACCGGTGCATCATGAAGAAGCCGCTCATCGGATCGGTGAGGTCGGCGGGAACGAGTACGCGGCTCAAGCGGACCGCGATCCGGCTCATCCGCGCCCGGCCCGCGTCCCAGTCGCCGATGTCGCCGCCCGGCGCGTAGCGGCTGCCGACGACGATATCCGCCATGCTCTGCCTGAGTTCCGCGAGCATCAGCGGCAACAGCTGCTCGTCATGCTGTAGGTCGGCGTCGATCACGGCGAGATACGTCGCCGAACTCGACAGCATGCCCTCGACGCACGCCGACGACAGGCCGCGGCGATCGTAGCGCTGGATGCAGCGGATTCGCGCGTCCACCGCGGCGATCTCGCGGACGAGATCGGCCGTGCCGTCCGGCGAATTGTCGTCGACGAAGATCACCTCCCAAAGCGTCTCGCCCAGGCAATTCCGCAGCCTGTCGATGAGCACGTGGACGTTCTTGGACTCATTGAACGTCGGCACGATGATCGAGAGCTCCGCACCGCGGACGACCCGCGTACCGGACTCGGCGTCCCGGTCCGGTTCGATCGCGGGCGTAGCCGCGCGGCGGCGGAAGAAATGCGGGTTTCGCATCATGGGTACTTGTGGCGACGGCCGCCGGGATGAGGGAAATTAACCGCTCATATTACTCGCGATGTGGTCATGAAAAAAGCCTGTGGCGCACCAAACTGCCGCAATGCATCAGGCCCTTAGCGCGCCGCGCGCGGAAAGCGCGCCATCGCCTCGAGATCGTTGAGCTCCTGGTCGTTGCGGATATAGAGCTTCGCTGCGTCGCGCAGCGGCTGGTGATCCCACGGCTGGTAGCGTCCGGTGCGCAGCGCCGCGTCGACCAGGCGGCGGCGGCGCTGGCTGTCGATGACATCCTCGTTGAGCCGCGCGAGATTCGCAGCGGCCGGCGATCTCGCCGCGAAACGCCTGCACGCGGGCCGCGTGCGCCGAACTCTGCGCGAGGTTTTCAAGCTCGCGAGGATCGTCGGCGAGATCGTACAGTTGGTCGGGGTCGACGGGTGAATGCACGAACTTGTACCGGCCGCGGCGGATCATGACCACCGGCGCGATCGCGCCCTCGCCGAGATATTCGCCCGTCACTTCGCCCTCGGCCGGCGCGCCGCCGAACAGCGGCAGGAGGCTGCGGCCGCAGAGCGGCGTCGCGTAGCCGGGCGCGGCGCCGGCCAGGTCGCAGAGCGTCGGCAGCAGGTCGACGAGCGACGCCGACGTCGCCACGCGCGCGGGCCGAAAACGATCCGGCGCGTGCACGATGAACGGGATGCGGCAGGCGGGCTCGAAGAAGCTCATCTTGTACCAAAGCCCGCGCTCGCCGAGCATGTCGCCATGGTCGGCGAGGACGATGGTGATGGTGTCGTCGGCGAATTGCGCGTCGGCGAGCGCCTGGCGCATCGCGCCGACTTGGTCGTCCACGTAGGAGACCGCGCCGTAGTACGCGCGCCGCGCCGCGCGCACCTCGGCCTCCGTCACCGACTGCAGGTCGAGCCCGATCACATGGCGCAAGCGGCGCGAATGCGGGTCGAGTTCATCCGGCCCGAGCCGCACGCGCGGCATGTCGATTTCGACGCCGGCGTAGCGGTCCCAGTAGGCTTGCGGAATCACGTAGGGATCGTGCGGATGGGTCATCGACACGACCATGCAGAACGGGCGTCGATCCTTGCCGCGCGCGATGTCGAAGAGCCTCTGCTTCGCGTTGAAGACCACTTCGTCGTCGAAGTCGATCTGGTTCGTGCGCGTGCAGGGGCCTGCCTGCGTGACCGAGTCCATCGTGTGGTACCAGCCCGGCCGCTCGGCGAATCGCGTCCAGTCCGGCGTCCAGCCGAAGTCCGCCGGATAGATGTCGGTCGTCAGCCGCTCCTCGAAGCCGTGCAGCTGGTCCGGGCCGCAGAAGTGCATCTTGCCGGAGAGTATCGTGCGGTAGCCCGCGCGGCGCAGATAGTGCGCGAACGTCGGCACGGAGGCCGGAAATTCCGCCGCGTTGTCGTACGCGCCGATCTTCGACGGCAATCGCCCGGAGAGGAACGAAAAGCGCGACGGCGCGCACAGCGGGCTGTTGCAGTAGAAGGAATCGAACACGACTCCGGCGGACGCGAGCGCGTCGATGTGCGGCGCCTTGACCGTGGGATTGCCGTGGACGGCGAGCGCGCCCGGCGTCAATTGGTCGGCCATGAGGATCAGCAGGTTCGGCTGTGTCTTCAAGAGGGTCTCCGTGAGATCAATGCTTGCCGGCGATCCGGTCCTGCAGCGCGAGCAGCAGGTCGTGGCGCGTGACCTCGCCGAGCAGCGTCGTACGCCATTGTCCGGCGACGACCGGCAGCACGGTCGCCTTTTCCCGCAGGAACAGCTCGAGCGCCGCGGTGAGGCTCTGGTCCGGCGTCAGCACCGTGATCGCGGGCGTCGAGACGTCGATGGCCGGCGTGCCGGCGTCGAGCTCGCGCTTCTTGATCCGTTCGCGGATCGCCGCCGGATCGAGCGATGCGACCAACTCCTGGTCCTTGTTGACGAGGTACACGCGGCGAGCCGGCCGCCGCGGCATCTTTGCGAGCACCGCCGCCATGGTGTCCGCCTCGCCCGCGACGGCCGCCGCCGGCTTGATGATCTCGCCGACGGTCTTCGCGCCCCAGTCGGCGACCGTGCCGTCGTGCGCCGGCATGAGATGGTGTTGGTAGATCGAGGCCCCGCCGCGATAGACCTTCGCCACGTAGTGAGCGATTACACAGGCGAGAATCAGCGGCAGGACGACCTGATGGTCGAGCGTCATCTCGAAGATCATCAGCACCGAGGTCAGCGGCGCGTGGGTCGTCGCCGCGAGAAATCCGCCCATGCCGACGACCGCGAACGCGCCCGCCTCGGACACCACCTGCGGCAGCAAGAAGTGCATGACGCCGCCGAACAACGCGCCGACCGCCGAGCCGACGAACAGCGTCGGCGTGAACACGCCGCCGACCGCGCCCGAGCCGACCGTCGAGGCCGTGCTCAACACCTTCGCGAGCAGCACCGCGAGCAGCAGGGTTCCCGCGAGGCGGTCGTGCATGATCGAATCGACGATGCCGTAGCCGTTGCCCCAGACTTGCGGAAAGCGCAGCGACACGATGCCGACGATCAAGCCGCCCAGCCCGAGCTTCATGAATTGAGGCATGCGCAGGGAGGCGAAGCGCACCTTGCTCCATTCGAGCAGCGCCACGAACGGCGGCGAGAGATGGCCGAGGAAAACGCCGAGCACGGCATACAAAATGAGCTCCCAGTTATCGCCGAAATGAAACGCGGGAATCTGGAAGACCGGTCCGTAGCCCAGCATGCGATGGATGGTCGCGTCGGCGGTCACGGAGGAGACGAGCAGCGGGCCGAAGCTCTCCATCGCGTAGGAACCCATGACGATCTCGGCGACGAACAAGGCGCCCGCGATCGGTGCGTTGTAGGCGGAGGCGATACCGGCCGCGGCGCCGCACGCGGCGAGCAGCCTGCGACGCGGCGTCGGCGCGCGGTTGTAGAGCCCCACCTTCGATCCCACCAAAGCCGACAATTGCACCATCGAGCCTTCGCGCCCGATCGAGCCGCCGGAGGCGATCGACAGCAGCGATGCGATGCTCCGCAGCAGCGTGGGCCGAGCGCCGATGACGCCGTCGCCGACGACGACCGCTTCCATGTAATCGACGCTGCGCGCGTCGCCGAGAAATTTGGCGCCGTATTGCAGCACCAGGCCGGCGCCGAGGCCGCCGATGATGGGCACGATCGCGCGGCGAATGCCGACGCGCGTGCTCGCGACGTGCTCGAGGCTGCCGTACTCGCCGGTCAGGACCCACTGGAACAAATGGATGCCTTCGCGGAATATGACGCTCGCGAAGGCGCCGAGAATGCCGATCAGCGCCGCCCAGAAAACGATCGCCGTCAGTTCCTCGTGGCCGATGACGACGAGTTTCATGCGGGTCAGGAATTGGACCGACGGCCGGCAGAAATCGGCGATCCTGCGCAGGGCGGATGCCGCGCGTTCTTTGAGCAATGCTGACCGCATAATGGCCTTGATCGGTGGACTTCTCGAAGCTTGCAATGGCCGGATCGGTTGGACCGTCGCCGGGATTCTAGCCGCCCGGCGGGCGTTCGCGGGGCTTTCGTTGTCGGAACGCGACAATAATGCCCAAATCGAGGCGCGATCGCAGCGGCCTGTCGCTTCTGGGCCCGTGCCTGTCGCGATGTCATAAGTCCCGTGGGCTTCGGCCACTTACCATGCAGGAGTCAGAAGAGGCGCGTAAGCTGCGCCGTTCGCTTGAAAACACTGTTGGAGACCGCGCATGTCCGGAGAGACTGAGGGTGATTTCGACCTGGCGTCGCTCAACGACGAGGAGTTGACCGAACAGGTGCATGACGACCTCTACAACGGCCTGAAAGCCGAAGTCGAGGAAGCGACCCATATCTTCCTCAAGCGCGGTTGGGCCGCCGAGCGCGTCCTGAACGATGCCCTGGTCGAAGGGATGCGCATCGTCGGCATCGATTTCCGCGACGGCATCCTGTTCGTGCCCGAAGTCCTCCTCGCCGCCAATGCGATGAAGGGCGGCATGGAAATCCTGCGGCCGCTGCTCGCCGAGACCGGCGTCGAGCCGATCGGCAAGATCGTCATCGGCACGGTCAAAGGCGACATCCACGACATCGGCAAGAATCTCGTCTCGATGATGCTGGAAGGCGCGGGCTTCGAGGTCATCGACCTCGGGATCAACAACGCGGTCGAGAAATATCTCGATGCGCTGGAGAAGCACAAGCCGGACATTCTCGGCATGTCGGCGCTGCTGACGACGACGATGCCGTACATGAAGGTCGTCATCGACACGCTGAAGGAGCGCGGCATCCGCGACGACTACATCGTGCTGGTCGGCGGTGCGCCGCTCAACGAGGAATTCGGCAAGGCGGTCGGCGCCGATGCCTATTGCCGCGACGCCGCCATCGCGGTCGAGACCGCCAAGGGATTGATCGCGGCGCGCCGCGCCGGCGCGGCGGCACGCTAGGGGTCGGGCGGCCGAACATGGCGACTAACGGGCAAGGCCTGTTGATCATCGCCTGCGGGGCGCTCGCACGCGAGATCGCCGCGTTGCGCGAGCTCAATCGCTGGACGGCCGTCGACGTGCGCTGCCTGCCCGCCGGAGCTGCACAATCGGCCGGAGAAGATCCCCGGCGCCGTCCGTGAGCTGATCCGCGCCGCGCGGCACCAGTATCGGTCGATTTTCGTCGCCTACGGCGACTGCGGCACCGGCGGCCGCTTGGACGAGGTCTTGCGCGAAGAGGGCGTGGAGCGCATTCCGGGCGCGCATTGCTACGAGTTCTATGCGACGAGCGGCGTATTCGCCGGGCTCGCGGAAGCCGAGCTCGGTACCTTCTACCTGACGGATTTCCTGTTGCGCCATTTCGATCGCCTGGTGATCGAAGGGGCTCGGGCTCGACCGTCACCCGGAGCTTTTGTCGACCTATTTCGGCCACTATCGCAAGCTCGTGTATCTCGCCCAGGCGCCGGCGCCGAGCGCCGAGGAACGTGCGCGCGCGATCGCGCGACGGATCGGCCTTGATTTCGAATTCCGGCGCACGGGCTACGGCGGACTCGCCGCGAGCCTTGCGCCGCGGTGGAACGCAACGAAGAGGCAGCGGCGTGGCGTTCATTGACCATCATTTCATGGCGCGACATACCGGCGCAGGTCGTCGTCAAGCGCGGCCGCGAATCGGCCAAAGTGCAGTTGTCGGCGCGTTTCCAAGAGGCCGTCGACCGCGCGGCGATGCGCGCGGGAAAGGGCAGCTCCGATGCCTACCTCGCCGACTGGCAGCGCAGCGCGCCGCGCGCCTGCGGCGATGACTTGCAGGCCGAGGCGGCCGCCGAAGCCGCGCGTCTCGAGGCGCACTATTCCGACGAGGCATTGGAGCGGCTGATCCGCGCCAAGGGGCTCGACGCGGACTCGCGCCGCGCCCGCCCGGCCGCGGGCCCCACTTCCGAGGCATCTTAAGATGTACGCCGTCCGTCTGTGGTCCGTGCGCCGAGCGCGCGGTCTGAACTGCGTTCTACCGCGGCTTCGAAGCGGTTCTGCTGCGGTTTCACCGCCTGTTCGCGGCGATCGGCTACGACCGACTCGAGCGCCCGGTCGCGTTCGTCGAGAAGAACGTCAAGGGCTTGCTGTTCGATTGCCGCATGTGCGGGCAGTGCGTGCTGAGCTCGACCGGCATGTCGTGCCCGATGAATTGCCCGAAGACCTTGCGCAACGGCCCCTGCGGCGGCGTGCGCGCGAACGGCCATTGCGAGGTCAAGCCGGAGATGAAGTGCGTCTGGGTGGAGGCGTTCCGCGGCAGCCAACGCATCGACGGCGGCGTCGAGGCGATGAGCCACGTCCAGGTCGCCGTCGACCAACGCCAGCAAGGCCGCTCGTCGTGGCTTCGGGTCGTGCGCGAAAAGAGCGGTCGCGCCATGAGGTTCGACGACGAGCCGGTGCCCGGCTATCCGCTGCCGATCCTGCCGGGCCATACGTCCCCCGGGCGCCTGGAGCGCGTGCTGCGCGCCGGCGCGTTCGCGGTCACGACGGAGCTCGCGCCGCCGGATTCGGCGGATCCGGAGGAGGTCTACAAGCGCGCACGGGTGTTCGACGGCTACGTCGACGCCATCAACGCGACCGACGGCAGCGGCGCGAACTGCCACATGTCGAGCCTCGCGGTGTGCGCGCTGCTGACGCGCGTCGGCTACGCGCCGGTCATGCAGATCTCGTGCCGCGACAAGAATCGTATCGCGATCCAGGGCGACATCCTCGGCGGCGCCGCCATGGGCGTCTGCAACATGCTGTGCCTCACGGGCGACGGCGTGCAGGCCGGGGATCACCCGCAGGCGAAGCCGGTGTTCGATCTCGACGCGTTTCGCTGCTCGAAACCGCACGCAGGCTGCGCGACGAGCATCGATTCCAGAGCGGCCGCAAGATCACGCTATGCGCCGCGCGTGTTCCTCGGCGCGGCCGAGAACCCCTCGGCGCTGCCGCTCGAGTGGCGCGCGCGGCGGGTCGCGAAGAAGGTGGCCGCGGGCGCGCAGTTCATCCAGACGCAGTATTGTTACGACATTCCCGCTGCTGCGGTCGTTCATGCAGCAAGTCGAGGACGCTCGGCCTGCTCGGCAAGGTCTTCATCCTGGTCGGCGTCGGGCCGCTGCGCTCGGCCGAAGACGGCCGAGTGGATGCGCACGAACGTCCCGGGCATGCACGTTCCCGACGCGCATCGATCGCGCGCCTCGCCGGCGCCGGACCCAAGCGCAGGCGAGGGCCGCGACGCTCTGCGTCGAGTTCATCCAGGAGGTCCGCGAGATTCCGCGGCATCAGCGGCGTGCACGTCATGGCCTACCGCCAGGAGGAATCGGTGGCCGAGATCGTCGACCGCTCCGGCGTACTGCGGGGCCGCGGTCCCTGGCATCCCGGCCGCGCCGACGCCACGACCAGCTAAGCAACAGGACGACACCATGACCGACACGGTAGTCAGTTCCGCCACCAAGCGAAGTCGTCATCGGCTTCGATCGCCCGTTCGTGATCATCGGCGAGCGCATCAATCCGACCGGCCGGAAGATTCTCGCCGCGGAAATGGCCGCCGGCGACTTCAGCCGCGTCGAGGCCGACGCCCTGCGCGCAGGTCGAGGCCGGCGCGCAGATGCTCGACGTCAACGCCGGCATCCCGCTCGCCGACGAGCCGGCGATCCTCGCGCGCGCGGTGCAGCTCGTGCAATCGATCACCGACGTGCCGCTCGTCGATCGACTCCTCGATCGTCGCGGCGCTCGAGGCGGGGCTCGCGGTCTACAAGGGCAAGGCGCTCGTCAACTCCGTGACCGGCGAGGAGGAGCGGCTCGAGTCCGTGCTGCCGCTCGTGAAGAAGTACGGCGCGGCCGTGATCGCGATCTCGAACGACGAGACCGGCATATCGGAGGATCCGGACGTGCGCTTCGCGGTCGCGAAGAAGATCGTCGAACGCGCGATGGACCACGGCATTCCGGCCGCGGACGTCGTCGTCGATCCGCTCGTGATGCCGATCGGCGCGATCAACCGCGCCGGCGTGCAGGTCATGCGCCTCGTGCACCGGCTGCGCACCGAGCTCAAGGTGAACACCTCCTGCGGCGCGTCGAACATCAGCTTCGGTCTGCCGAACCGCGACGGCATCAACAGCGCGTTCCTGACGATGGCGATCGGCGCCGGGCTCACCTCGGCGATCACGAATCCGTTGCACGCGGATGTCGTGCACGCGTGCCTGGGCGCCGACGTCATGCTCGGGCCACGACCCGGACTGCGCCCGCTGGATACGCAAGTACCGCGAGGCCGCCGCCGCCGGGCGCCGCGGGCGAGGGCGCCGCCGCGCGGCCGCCGCGAAGGCGGTCACCGCCGGCGGCCGGCCTGAGCGCGGGCGAAGCGGCCGCGATGACACGCGCAGGACCCGCTCGTCGTATTCACGCCCTCGGGCAAGCGCGGGCGCTTCCCCGCTGGGCACGCCGATTTTGCAGGCCGCGCGCGCCTCGGCGTGGACATCGATTCGGTGTGCGGCGGCCGCGGCGCTCTGCGGGCGCTGCCAGATCCTGGTCGCGGAGGGGGAGTTCGCGAAGCACGGCGTCTCCTCGTCGAGCGCGAGCCTCTCGCCGTTCAGCGAGACCGGAGCGCAGGTACTCGCAAGCGCGCGCCGCTCGCCGACGGAAGGCGGCTGTCGTGCTCGGCGCGGCGTCGAGGCCGATGTCGTGATCGACGTGCCGGCGAGCAGCCAGGTGCACCGCCAGGTCGTGCGCAAGGACGGCCGAGGTGCGCGCGATCGAGCTCGACCCGGTCGTGCGCCTGCACTACGTGCGAGGTGAGGCAGCCCGGACATGCACGATCCGTCCGGCGACCTGCGGCGGCTCTACGAGGCGCTCGAGCGGGAGTGGGGCTTGCGCGATCTGGCCTGCGACCTGCGGGTGCTGCAGGCGCTGCAGCCGGCGCTGCGCGCCGGCGAGCTGGGCGGTCACGGTCGCCGTGCATGCCGGCAAGCAGATCGTCGCCGCTCTGGCCCGGGCTGCACGAGAAGCGCCTACGGCCTCGCGGTCGACGTCGGCTCGACGACGATTGCCGCGCACCTGTGCGATCTGCAGAGCGGCGACGTCGTCGCGAGCGCCGGCGTCATGAATCCGCAGATCCGCTTCGGCGAGGATCTGATGAGCCGGGTCTCGTACTCGATGATGAATCCCGGCGGCGCCGGCGCAGATGACCGCGGCGGTGCGCGAGGCGCTGTCGGCGCTCGCGGCCGATGTCGCGCAGGCCGGCGGGCCTGTCGCACGACGACATCCTCGAGGCGACCATCGTCGGCAACCCGATCATGCATCACCTGCTGCTCGGCATCGACCCGGTCGAGCTCGGCGGCGCGCCGTTCGCGCTTGCGACCGACATGTCGACGACGCATGTGGGCGAGCGAGATCGAGCTGAAGCTGAACCGCAACGCGCGCATCTACGTGCTGCCGTGCATCGCCGGACACGTCGGCGCGGACGCCGCCGGCATGGTGCTCGCGGAGCGTCCGGACCTCGCCGACGAAATGACGCTGCTCGTCGACGTCGGCACGAACGCCGAGATCGTGCTCGGCAACCGCGACCGTCTCGTCGCCTGCTCGAGTCCCACGGGTCCCGCCTTCGAGGGCGCGCAGATCAGCTGCGGCCAGCGCGCCGCGCCCGGGGCGATCGAGCGCATCCGCATCGATCGCGCCACGCTCGAGCCGCGCTTCAAGATCATCGGCAGCGATCTTTGGTCCGACGAGCCGGGTTTCGACGCGGCCGCGGCCGCGACCGGCGTCACCGGCGTCTGCGGGTCCGGGATCATCGAGGCGATCGCAGAGATGTATCTCGCCGGCATCATCAACCAGGACGGCGTCGTCGACGGGCGGCTCGCCGAGCGCTCGACGCGGATCGTGCCGAACGGGCGCACGTTCGCCTACGTGCTGCACCGGGGCGCGGTCGAGCTGCAAGATCACGCAGACCGACGTGCGCGCGATCCAGCTCGCGAAAGCGGCGCTCTATGCGGGCATCGCGCTGCTGATGGAGCGGCTCGGCATAGAGCACGTCGACCGGATCCGCCTCGCCGGCGCGTTCGGCAGCCACATCGACGTCAAGTACGCGACGATCCTCGGCATGGTCCCGGATTGCGACCTGGCGCAGCGTCAGCTCCGCCGGCAACGCCGCCGGCACCGGCGCGCGCATCGCGCTGCTCGACGCGAGTTCGCGCGGCGCGATCGAGGCGCTGGTGCGGCGGATCGAGAAGATGGAGACCGCGATCGAGCCGCGCTTCCAGCACCATTTCGTCGAGGCCATGGCGATCCCGCACAAGACCGCCGCGTACCGGCGATCTGCGCCAGGTCGTCGACCTGCCGGCACCGAAGGAGTCGACGTCGCAGGCCGAGACGCGCGGCCGCCGGCCGCGCCGCGGCCAGCCCGTGAAGGAGTCGTGAAAGAGTCCGATCAACCGTCCGCCGGCGCTCCCGCCCGTCAGACGTTCGAGTCGGGGAACGATCCCTTGCGGCGGGCCATGTAGTCGAGCAGCGCTTCGTCGATCGCCGGATCCATCGGCGGCGGCACGTACTCCGCCAGCATCTTCTTCCACAAGCCGTTCGCGCGCTTCGGCATATCGCTCGCGCCCTCGGCTTGCCACTGCTCGAAGCTGTTGTTGTCGGCGAGCGGCGAGCGATAGAACGCGTTCTCGAAATTCGCCTGGGTGTGCCCGCAGCCGAGGAAGTGCTTGCCCGGCCCGACCTCGCGTATCGCGTCGAGCGCCTGTCCGTTCGCCGACAGATCGACGCCGGCGAGCAGCGTGTGCATCATGCCCGCTTGATCGGCATCCATGACGAACTTCTCGTAGCCCATCGCGAGCCCGCCTTCGAGCCAGCCGGCGGTGTGCAGCACGAAATTGACGCCGGCCAGGCAGGTCGGTACGAGCGTGTTGGCCGATTCGAACGCCGCCTGCGCATCCGGGATCTTCGACGCGCAGAGGCTGCCGCCGGAGCGGAACGGAACCCCCAGGCGCCGCGCGAGCGCCGCCATCGCGTACAGCACCAGCGCAGGCTCCGGCGTGCCGAAGGTCGGCGCGCCGGATTGCATCGAGATCGACGAGGCGAAACTGCCGAGCACCACCGGCGCACCGGGGTTGACGAGCTGCACGAACGCGAGGCCCGCGAGCGCCTCGGCGAGAGTCTGCGCGACCGTGCCGGCGACCGTCACCGGCGACATCGCGCCCGCGAGGATGAACGGCGTGATGATCGTCGCCTGGTTCGCGCGCGCATAGACCTTGAGCGCGCCGAGCATGGTCGCGTCGTAGGTCAGCGGCGAGTTGACGTTGATCAGATTGATGATCGTCGTCTTCGGCCGGCCGGTTTCGGGATCGGTCAATTCGTCGCCGAAGACGATCTTCGCCATCTCCACCGTGTCGGCCGCGCGCTCCGGCGCCGTCACCGATCCCATGAACGGCTTGTCGCTGTACTTCATATGGCTGTAGACCATGTCGAAGTGGCGCTTGTTGACCGGCAGGTCGACCGGCTCGCAGATCGTGCCGCCCGAGTGGTGCAGCGAGGTCGACATGTAGGCGAGCTTGACGAAATTGCGGAAATCCTCGATCCGCGCGTAGCGGCGGCCCTCGTCGAGGTTGTGCACGAACGGGCGAGCCGTAGGCGGGAGCGAACACGGTGTTCTTGCCGCCGATGCGCACGCTGCGCGCGGGGTTGCGCGCGTGCTGCGTGAATTCGCGCGGCGCGGTATTGCGGATCAGGGTGCGGCACATGCCGCGCGCGAAATGCACGCGCTCGCCGTGCACGTCGGCGCCCGCGGCCTTCCAAATCGCGATTGCCTCGGGATCGTCGCGAAAGTCGATGCCGACCTCCTCGAGTATCGTGTCGGCGTTTCCCTCGAGCGTCACCAAGGCCTCCTCGTCGAGGACCTCGTAGTACGGAATCTTGCGCGTGATGTAGGGGATCGAGGATCCCGCGCGCGCCGCGCGCGAGGCTCTCTTCGCGTCGCGTCCGCTAGGTCGCCGGCCTCGGCCCGCTTCCGGTTGCTGCTCGTCCATCGTCGTTCTCCGTGACCTTGATGAGGGCCTTGCGGGCTCCGCGACGCGAGACGGTCCGGGGCTCGGGCTCTCAGTATGGTCAAGGCCGACGCGGGCGGCTGATCATATTGCGTCACCGACTTGTCTCGGCGCGCCAGGCAGGAGTGAAAATGGCGGACACCCCGCCGATCCTTGCGATCGGGGGGGGTGCCGCCCGGGGGTGCCGACGTGGGGGACGCCGGCTGGAGATCAAATCGACGTCAAAGAGACGCGAGGTAGGTGACGACCGCCTGCATCTGATCGCGCGTCAGATCCTTGATCACGCCGTGCATCACCGGGGCCGTGCGCAGGACGTTCTGGATCACGAGCAGTTGTTTCAGCAGATAGGGCGCGTGCTGGCCCGCGAGTCGCGGAAACATGTCGCGCCCCGCGGCATTCGCCCCGTGGCAGCTGGCGCACGGCGGCACACCCTGCGACGGCAAGCCTTGCGTGAAGATCTTCCGACCTTGCGCGATCAGCTTCGGGTCGCCGGCCTCGGCCGGCGGCGGCGGCTGTTTGGAAAAATAATCCGCAAGCTGCGTGATCATCTCGTCGTTGAGTTCCGCGGCCATGCCCCACATGTAGGCCTGGGCGTCGGGATCGGCGCGGGTTTCGCTCTTGAAAGCTTTCAGCTGATTTTCGATGTAGGTCGCCTGCTGCGCCGCGAGGTTCGGGAACGTCGGCGAGACGCTATGGCCGTTGAGTCCGTGACAGGTCGCGCAATTCTCCACCGTACTCTTGAATTCCGCTTTGTTCGCGCTGCTCGCGACATCGGCCGCGTGCGCGATCCCGCCGAAGCCGATGCAGGCGCAGACCGCCAGGGAGAAGACAAATCGTGAGTTGCTCATTTTTTCACTCCGCGTTTCGGTTGGGACGGGGCCGTTAGAAATTCAGCCAGCCCAACAGGTACACAGTGTCGTTGTCGGACGCGTTGCGTCCGGCGCCGTCATAATTGGTGCTCGAGCCGTTGAACCTGTCATAGCGCACGTACTGCAGCTGCAGCTTCGTGTTGAGCCACGGCAGGTAATTGATCTCCATGACCGTGCCGCGGGAATCGGGGCTGTTGGTCACGCTGCCGGTCATCGGCGCTTGCGCGTACAGCATGGTGTCGGTGCTGCCGGTCGTGCTGAAGTAGCCGATCGACCCGCCGATCATGCGCTGATAGCTGTACTCGCCGACCACCTTGAGCGTCTTCAGGTCGTTGCTGGGATTCGCGGCGATGCCGGCGGCGACGCTCGCGTCGAGCGTCTGCTTCTCGTCGATGTAGGTCGTCAACAGCGTGAACAGATGGTCCTCGCCGATGAACTGGTACTGCAGGTCCGCGGCGACGTCCCGGTAGCGGTCGGTCGGGCCCGCGAGCGGCAAGCCGTTGCCGGGGTGCAGCCGGACGATCATGCCGTAGGTGCCGAGCGACAGCGAATTCCGGTCCCAGCGGTACTCGTACGCGAGGCGCCAGTACGGCGAGGCCCCGTGAACGACGGCTGCCTGCGTGCTGTCGAGCGGATGCGCGCCGCCGCGCAACGACGCGCCGTAGACGCTGAGCTCGGCGTAGAGGCTGTGGTTCCACCAGGCGTAGACGCCGATGCCGGCCGCGTTCTGGCCGAGGCCGCCGTCGAGCTGCGCGGCCGCGATCGGGCCCGGCGCGGTGCTGCTGCCGGAATACGGGAATCCCCATGCGGCGGTCGTGTTCCACGCGTCCTGGACGGTCGGGCCGTCGTTGACCGTGACGCCGACGATGAGATCGTTGCCGCCCGATTTGTCGGTCGCGCCGACGTTGAAATGGCGCGCGTAGCGGATGTCCGCGTTGTCGAAGCCGAATGCGTCCGCAACGCCGTCATAGGTCAATTGCACGAACGCGCCGAGATTGTTGGCGATCTTGCCGGCGTAGAAGATGCTCGCCTGTTGCGGGAAAAGTATGTCGCCGTTCTTCGCGAGCGCGCTGTCCGGCAAGGCGCTGTCCGGCACCGCCTTGCCGGTGTGGGTATAGGAAATCTGCATCATGAGGCTGACCGGCGGCACCTGGTTCAGCGCCAAGGTCGAGCGGTCCTCGGTCGTGATGCCCGTGATCTGCTTCATGTTGTCGAGCACGTAGCCGTTCAACTTGAACTCGCGCCCGAACGGCGTGAGCTCGGGGTACACGGTATGGCAGGCCGCGCAGGCCATGCCCGTTTGCCGGGCGAAGCTCGGGACCGCCCAAGTCGGCGCCGCGAGGCCGGCGCATAGCGCGGCCGCGGACAAATACGGCAGGAACCGGCGGATTGCGTTTCGGTGTTTAAGGCTCATCGTTTCATCCTCTCGCTGACGGGACGGCTCGAGGACTTCACCTGCCCATGGGCCGCGCCAATTTCTTTACTTTCTTCGCGGGCACGATACCCAGGCCTGCATCCCGGCAAAATAGGGATATGTACTTACGGGTTTGCGCCGTGCAAGCGCAAGGTATGCGAATGCCGCGGCGTGGGCAAGCGGGTGCGTTCGCGAGACTTGCATTATTCGGCAATCGTCGCGGCGCGATCGCAGTACAATTCGCGGCGCGAAGCGGCGGGAGTGAGATTACGTGAAATTGTCCGTGCTCGACCAATCTCCGGCGTCCGCGGGATCGACGCAGGACGCGGCGGTCCGCGAGTCGCTCAAACTGGCGCGCGCGTGCGACGCGCTCGGCTACCATCGATTCTGGGTTTCGGAACATCACAACACCGCGAGCCTCGCCGGCTCCGCGCCGGAAGTCCTGATCGCGGCGATCGCCGCGACGACGGCGCGAATCCGCGTCGGCAGCGCGGGCGTGATGCTGCCGCACTACGCGAGCCTGAAAGTCGCCGAGCAGTTTCGCGTGCTCGAGGCGATCGCGCCCGGGCGCATCGACTTGGGCGTGGGCCGCGCGCCGGGATCCGATCCCCTGACCGCTCTCGCACTGAATCCTCACGCGAACGCCGCGGACGACTTTCCGCGGCAGGTGCAGGAGCTTCGCCATTGGGTTTGCGGCATCGCGCTGCCCGGCTCGCATCCGTTTCGCGCGATCGTCGCGCATCCGACGGGGCCGACGAACCCCGAGATCTGGATTCTCGGCAGCTCCGACTACGGCGCGCAGCTCGCAGCGTACCTGGGGATGCCCTATGCGTTCGCGTACTTCTTTCGCGAGGGCGCCGGAGTCGACGAGGCGATCGAGATCTACCGCCGCAATTACCGGCCGAGCGAGCGCCATCCCGCGCCGCAGGCGACGATCTGCGTCTGGGCGCTCGCCGCGGACACGGAGAATGAGGCGCAGCGTCTCGCGAGCGCACGCGAGCATTGGCGCGTCGGCTTCCAGAAGGGCTTGCGCGAGCCCCTGATCTCGCCGGAGGACGCCGCCGCCATAAGTTACGGATCCGAGGACCGCGCGATCATCGCCGAGCTGCGCGAGAAGGCGATCGTCGGCGCGCCTCGGCAAGTCGCGGACCGCATCGCGGCCCTCGGCGAGCGGCTGCGGCTCGCCGAGATCGTCGTCAACACCTGGACCTTCGATCCCGCCGCGCGCCGCCGCTCCTACGAGCTGCTCGCGCGCGAATTCGGCCTGCCCGCCGAATTCCAGGGGCTCTAGTCGTCCATCAGGAAGCTGCGCAGCTGCTCGCTGCGGCTCGGATGCCGCAGTTTGCGCAGCGCCTTGGCTTCTATCTGCCGGATGCGTTCGCGAGTCACGTCGAATTGCTTGCCGACTTCCTCGAGCGTGTGGTCGGTGTTCATGTCGATGCCGAACCGCATGCGCAGCACCTTCGCTTCGCGCGGCGTCAGCTGCGCGAGCACCGAATGCGTGGTCTCGCGCAGGCTCTCGGTCGTCGCCGAGTCGATCGGCGAGGACACCGAGGTGTCCTCGATGAAGTCGCCGAGGTGGGAATCCTCGTCGTCGCCGATCGGCGTCTCCATCGATATCGGTTCTTTGGCGATCTTCAGCACCTTGCGCACCTTGTCCTCGGGCATCTCCATGCGCACGGCGAGCTCCTCCGGCGTCGGCTCGCGCCCCATCTCCTGCAGCATCTGCCGCGAGATGCGGTTCAATTTGTTGATCGTCTCGATCATGTGCACCGGAATGCGGATGGTGCGCGCCTGATCGGCGATCGACCGGGTGATCGCCTGGCGGATCCACCAGGTCGCGTAGGTGGAGAATTTGTAACCGCGGCGGTACTCGAACTTGTCGACGGCCTTCATGAGGCCGATGTTGCCCTCCTGGATCAGGTCCAGGAATTGCAGGCCGCGGTTCGTGTACTTCTTCGCGATCGAGATCACGAGGCGCAGGTTGGCCTCGACCATCTCCTTCTTCGCGCGGCGCGCCTTGGCTTCGCCGATCGACACTTCGCGGTTGATCTCCTTGATCTCGTTGATCAAAAGGTGGAACAAGCCCTCCATTTCCTTGAGCTTGTTCTGGCGGCGTTCGATCTCTTCCTTGAACTTGGCGAGCGGCGCGGAATAGCGCTTCTTCGCCTTGATGTGCTTGTCGAGCCAGCGCGTGCTGGTTTCGTTCTTCGGGAACGTCGAGATGAAGTCCTTGCGCGGCATGCCGGCCTGTTTGATGCACAGGAACATGATTTCGCGTTCCAGCAGGCGCACCTCGGTCACGTGCTGGCGCAGATGGTCGATCAATTGATCGAACATCTTCGGCGAGAGCTTCAGCTCCATGAGTTCGCCGCAGATCTTCTTGCGCAGCTTCAGCGTCTTCGGGTCCTTCGAGCCCAGCTTGTCGAGCGCATTGACGTACTGGTGGTGAGCCTTCGCGATCGCGCCGAAGCGCTTGGCCGCCTCCTGCGGATCCGGCCCCGTGTCGATCGCTTCCTCTTCGCCGTCGCCGTCGCCTTCCTCGTCGCCTTCGGCCTCTTCCGGCTCCAGCGCCATCAATTTCGGGTTTTGCGGCTGCGCGATCTCATCGGGAGCGTTCGGATCGACGAAGCCCGTGATCACGTCGACGAGGCGCATCTGCCCGGCCTTGACCGACTCGTAGTGCTTGAGCAAGAGGTCGTAGGTGCCCGGATAGCTGCCGAGCGCGATCTTGACCGCCTCGAGGCCTTCCTCGATGCGCTTCGCGATGCGAATCTCGCCCTCGCGGGTCAAGCAGCTCGACGGTTCCCATTTCGCGCATGTACATGCGCACCGGGTCCGTCGTCCGGCCGAATTCCGCGTCCAGGTTGGCGAGCGCCGCCGTGGCCTCTTCGACGGCCTCCTCGTCGGGCGCCGCGGTCGCGTCGGTCAACAAGAGCGACTCGGCATCCGGCGCCTTCTCGTAGACCGGGATGCCCATGTCGTTGATCATGTTGACGATATCTTCGATCTGTTCCGGATCGACGATTTCGCTCGGCAAATGGTCGTTCACTTCGACGTAGGTCAGGTAGCCCTGTTCCTTGCCGCGCGCAATGAGCAATTTCAGCTGCGACTGACGTTCGTCGGCGATTTGAGTCGCGGTGCCTTGTGGCGCTTTTTTGGTCAAAGTGGACGCCCCGTTCAAATGACGTTGGAGATTAAAATACGAAGCCGCCTAGTATACGTTTTTGGCTATTCTGTAGCCAGTTCACGTTGTCCAAGGCCGCTGCTGCGGCCGCTGCTCTCAGGGGTCGCTCGCGGGCCGACTGTTGGCCTTCAGCAAAGACGATAGTTCCGCTTTTTCGTCGGAATTCAACCCCAAATCACGCGCTTTTTGCAGCAATTCGTCCATCCGGCGGCCCGTTCCGTACTCCTTGGCCAGCTTTTCCACGGCTTCCTTGAGTTCGTTCGCCGCGGCGGTCGCGTCGGCGACGAGCGGCGACCGCGCCGCAAGTTCGGCGAGACGGTCGAATTCCGGGCGGTCGCGCCAGCGCTCGAGCAGCAACGCCGTCGTCGGCGCCTCGAGCGAGGCCGCCTGTTCGAGCAAGGTGCGCAGCACGTCGACGCCGGGCCGGTCGATTCTGCCGAGCAGTTCGGAACCCCGGATGCCGCGCGCGGCGGCCGGATGGTGCAACACCAGGCTGATCGCCTGGCGCAGCAAATTGCCGCGGCCGGCGCTCGCCGCCGGCCCGACGCTACGGTTGGGACCGCGGTCGGCCCGCTCCGGTTCCGATCGGCCGGCCGCCGCCCGCCGTGGCTCGTTCGGGACGAGCAGCGCTTTCAATTTATCCGCGGGCATGCGGATCTCGGCGGCGAGCCGGTCCGCGAGCAGCTCGCGGTAGATCCCGTCCGGCATCCGCGCGAACAGCGGCCGCGCGAGCGCCGCCAGCTTCGCGCGGCCGTCGACGTGCGCCAAATCGACTTGCTCGACGAGCTGCTTCAGGAGGTATTCGGACATCGGCAGCGCCGATTTCAAGCGATTCTCGAAGGCTGCCGCACCCTCGGCAGCGACCAAGGTATCGGGGTCGTGGCCCTCGGGCAGGAACAGGAACTTCAGCTCACGGCCGTCGCGCGCCATCGGCAGCGCATTTTCCAGCGCGCGCCAGGCCGCCGCGCGTCCCGCGCGGTCGCCGTCGAACGAGAACACCACCTCGTTCGTGATCCTGAATATCTTGTGCAGATGCTCCTGCGTGGTCGCCGTGCCGAGCGTCGCGACCGCGTAGGTGATGCCGGCTTGATGCAGGCGCACGACGTCCATGTACCCCTCGACGATCATCAGGCGCTTGAAATCGGCATGCGCTTGCCGCGCCTCGTACAGGCCGTACAGCTCGCGGCCCTTGTGAAACAGCGGGGTTTCCGGCGAATTCAGGTATTTCGGCTCGCCTTGATCGATGACACGGCCGCCGAAGGCGATGCACCCGCCCGCGCGCATCGCGAATCGGGAACATCAGGCGGTCGCGAAAGCGGTCGTAGAAGCCGGGCTGCCGTTCGCCGCCGCGCGAGTCGCGCTCGATGATGAGACCGGCCTGCAGCAGGCTGCGGCGGTCGTGCTCGTTCTGGCCGAAGCGCTTCAGCACGGCGTTCCAGGAATCCGGCGCGTAGCCCAGCGCGAATTTCGCGGCCGTCGGCGCGTCGAGTCCGCGGCCGGCGAGGTAGCGCGCGCGCGTTCATCGTCGCTCAGGTTCTGCTCGATAGAAGCGCGCCACCTGCGCCAGCAGCGCGTACAGATCCTCGCTGCCCGGCTCGCGCGCGCCTTGCGCCTCGCGCGGCACTTCGAGGCCCGCGCGCTCGGCGAGTTCGTCGACGGCCTCGGGGAACGCGAGCTTGTCGTATTGCATGAGAAACCCCAAGCGCCGTGCCGTGCGCGCCGCAGCCGAAGCAGTGGTAGAACTGCTTGTCGGGACTCACCCAGAACGACGGGGTCTTCTCGCTGTGGAACGGACAGCAGGCCTTGAACTCGCGGCCCGATTTCTTCAGCGGGACGCGCGCGCCGATGATCTCGACGATATCCGAGCGCGCGACGAGTTCGTCGATGAACGCTTGTGGGATGCGGCCGGCCATGGACCGCCCGCGGTCAGCCGCCGAGCTTGGCTTTGATTTTCGCGCCGACTGCGGCCATGTCGGCCCGGCCCTGCGCCTTGCCCTTGACCAGCCCCATGACCTTGCCCATGTCCTTGATGCTGGCGGCGCCCGTGGCGGCGATCGCTTCGCCGATCAGGGCGTCGATCTCGGCTTCGCTCATTGCAGCGGGCAGATAGCCTTGCAGCAGGGCGATTTCCGCCGACTCCTTGTCGACCAAATCCTGGCGGTTGCCGGCCTGGAATTGGACCAAGGACTCCTTGCGCTGCTTGATCATCTTTTCGATCACGCCGAGCACCTGGCTGTCGTCGAGGCTGATGCGCTCGTCGACTTCGCGCTGCTTGATCGCCGCAGTGATCATGCGGATGACGCCGAGGCGTTCCTTTTCGCCGGAACGCATCGCCGCCTTCATGTCATCGGTAATTCGCTCCTTGAGCGACATCGATGCGATGGGTCGATCAGTACTGCCGCGAAGGGGCCGCGGCCGGCGCGCTCGAGGCAGGGGCGCCGCCCATGCCGCGCATGTTTTCGCGCGATAGGCGCTTCAGGTGCCGCTTGACGGCCGCCGCCTTTTTACGCTTACGTTCCTGGGTCGGCTTCTCGTAGAATTCGCGGCGACGAAGCTCGGTGAGGACGCCCGCTTTTTCACAGGCACGCTTGAACCGACGCAACGCGGCGTCAAAATATTCATTTTCGCGAACACGAACGCTGGGCATTCAAACCTCAATATTCAGCGGAACGAGTCGCCGGCATTCGGCGACAGGGGCGCGCATTCTACGGCGCTCCCGCTGAAAAGGCAAAATTATGCGCATTCTCGGCATCGAAACCTCCTGCGACGAGACCGGCGTCGCCGTCTACGACGCGAAGTCCGGATTGCTCGCCAACCGGCTGCATAGCCAGGTTGCGATGCACCAGGCCTATGGCGGAGTGGTTCCGGAACTTGCTTCGCGCGACCACGTCCGGCGGCTGCTGCCCCTGGTGCGGGAGGCCCTCGCCGAAGCGCGCACCGATCGCGATTCGGTCGACGGGATCGCCTACACGGCGGGTCCCGGCTTGATCGGCGCCTTGATCGTCGGCGCCGGATTCGCGAAAAGCCTGAGTTTTGCCTGGGGCAAGCCGGCGATCGGCGTTCACCACCTCGAGGGACACCTGCTGGCGCCGCTGCTCGAGCCCGATCCCCCGGGATTTCCGTTCCTCGCGCTCATCGTTTCGGGCGGCCATACCCAGCTCGTCGACGTCGCGGGACTCGGCCGCTACCGCATTCTCGGCGAGTCGCTCGACGATGCGGCAGGCGAAGCCTTCGACAAGACCGCGAAGCTCCTGGGGCTGCCCTACCCCGGCGGCGCGGCGCTCGCCGCGCTCGCCGAGCGCGGCCGCAGCGGCAGGTTCGAATTTCCGCGGCCGATGCTCGATCGCCCCGGCCTCGATTTCAGTTTTAGTGGCCTGAAGACCGCGGTCCGGGTAGCCTTGCGCGGCCGCGCGGCGACCGACGAGATGCGCGCGGACGTCGCGCGGGATTTCGAGGACGCGGTCGTCGACACCTTGAGCGAGAAATGCCGGCGCGCACTGCGCTCAACCGGGCATCGGCGCCTGGTCGTCGCGGGCGGCGTCGGCGCAAACCGGCGCCTGCGCGGGAGGCTGCGCGCGGTCGCGCACGAGAGCGGTGCGGAAGCGTTTTTCCCACGGCTGGAGTTCTGTACCGACAACGGCGCGATGATCGCGCTCGCCGGCTGCATGCGGCTCGCGGCGGGCGCCGCCGCGCCGCTGGCCGCGAGGGCTTCGTGGCCGCTCGGCGATGGCGCAACTACGGGAGTTTGACGGTTTCCATGGACAAGATTTTCATCCACGCGCTGAAGACCGAAGCGATCATCGGAATTTTCGACTGGGAGCGGCAGGTCAAGCAGACAGTCATCGTCGACATCGAGATCGGCATCGACGTGCGCAAGGCGGCGCTGAGCGACTCCATCGACGACACGTTGAACTACAAGCGCGTCGCGAAGCGCGTGCTCGCGTTCATCGAGTCCTCGCGGTATCACCTCGTCGAGACCCTGACCGAGAACATCGCGATGCTGATCATCGCGGAGTTCGACGTCGACAACGTGCGCATCGCGCTCGGCAAGCCCGGGGCGATCCGCAGTTCGCGCGACGTCGGGATCATCATCGAACGGAATCGCGACGACCTCGACGCCTGGCGCAGGCTCTCCGGCGCGCAATGATGATCCTCGATCGCGCGCTCTCGTGGCGTGAGGTCGGTGAGATCGCCGCCGGCGAGGGGATTCGCCTTTCCGACGGCGCCAGGGAGCGAATCCGCGCGGCGCGCCGCATCGTCGATGCACTGAGCGCAAGCAACGTGCGCGTCTACGGAATCAACACCGGCGTCGGCGCGCTCTGCGATGTCGTGATCGACGCGGGCAAGCTGCGCAGCTTGTCGCGCAACATCATCATGAGTCACGCGGTCGGCGTCGGCCCCGTGCTCGGCGCGCCCGAGACGCGCGCGATCCTGGCGGCGGCGATCAACAACTTCGCGCGCGGACATTCCGGAATCCGCTTGGAAGTCGTCGAGACGCTCGCCGCGCTCCTCAACGGCGATTGTCTGCCGGAGGTCCCCGCCGGCGGGTCGGTCGGCTACCTGACGCACATGGCGCACGTCGCGCTCGTGCTGCTCGGCGAGGGCGCCGCGCGCGTCCGCGGGCAGCCGCTCTCGGCCCTGGATGCGTTGCGCACGATCGGCGTGTCGCCGGTCGTGCTCGAAGCGAAGGAGGGCTTGAGCCTCGTGAACGGCACGCCGTGCGCGACGGGCTTATCGGCGTACGCGCTGGGGCGAATCGAGCGGCTCCTGGATTGGGCCGATGCGATCGCGGCGATGGCGTTCGAGAACCTGCACGGCCAGATCGCCGCGTTCGACGCGGAAGTACTCGGCCTGCGCAGTTCACCGGCCCTGGCCGAAGTCGGCGCGCGGTTGCGCGCGATATTGAAGGGCAGCGAAATCCTCGATGCCAGCGCCGGGCGCCGCACGCAGGATGCCTTGAGTCTGCGCGCGATCCCGCACGTGCACGGCGCCGCGCGCGAGCATTTCGCGTTCGCCGCCGGCGTCATCGATCGAGAGCTCGCGTCCGCGACCGACAACCCGCTCGTCGCCGGCACTCCCGCAGCGCCGCGCGCACACTCGTCGGCGCACGCCGTCGGCGCGGCGGTCGGCTTGTGCGCCGATTCGCTCGGCGTCGCCCTCGCCGAAGTCGCCGCGATGTCCGAACGGCGCATCGATCGGCTCGTGAACCCGCTCGTCAGCGGCCTCGCGCCGTTCCTCGCCGCGGACGGCGGCGCCGGCAGCGGACTGATGATCGCGCAGTACACCGCGGTTTCGCTGGTCGCGCAGAACCGTCGGCTGGCGGCGCCGGCGAGCCTCGACGGCGGCGTCACGTCCGGCCTGCAGGAAGATCACCTTTGTCACGCGACCCCCGCTGCGCTCAAACTCCTGAAAATCGTCGACAACGCGGAGCTCGTCCTCGCGATCGAGATGCTCGCGGCGGCGCAGGCCTACGATCTGCGTCCGCGGGGGCGGACGCAGGCGCCCGGCACGCGGCGCCTGTTCGACGCGATCCGTGCACGAGTCCCCATTTATCTCGACGACCGGCCGCTGGGCGTGGACATCGGGAGCGTGGCCGAGCTGATGCGCCGATATGAATCGGATGAGGTGACGATCCCATGAGCCTCGTCGTGCGCATACACCGAACCGGCGGGCCGGAAGTCCTGCGGCTCGAGGAAATCGACGTGGGCGAGCCGGGCCCGGGCGAGGCGCGGATCCGCATCGAAGCGATCGGCTTGAACCGGTCGGAGGCGCTGTTTCGCGCCGGCGGTTATCGCGCGACGCCGAAGCTGCCGAGCCTGATCGGCTATGAGGCGGCGGGCATCGTCGATGCGGTCGGCGCCGGCGTGCAGGGCTTCGCGCCGGGCGAGCGCGTCTGCGTCCTGCCGACATTCGCGCTCGGCAGCTACGGCGTCTACGGCGAGACGGCGATCGTGCCCGCGCGCAGCCTGGCGAAGGCGCCCGATGGGCTGTCGCCGATCGAGGCGGCGTCGATCTGGATGCAGTACCTGACGGCGCTGGCGATCGTCGAAGTCGCGAAAGCCGGCATCGGCGATTACGTTCTCGTCCCGGCGGCATCGAGCAGCGTCGGTCTCGCGGCGATTCAGCTGGCCAATTGGGCGGGCGCCGTGCCGATCGCCGCGACGCGCCATCGCGGCGAAGGCCGCGGCGCTCGCAGCCAACGGCGCCGCGCACGTGATCGCGACCGAGGAGTGCGACGTCGCGGCCGAGGTCATGCGCATCACCGGCGGCAAGGGCGCGCGCGTCGTGTTCGATCCGGTCGGCGGCCCGTTCGTCGAGACGCTCGCGAATGCGATGGCCGCGGAGGGCATCCTGATCATCTACGGCAGCCTCAGCGGACAGCCGACGCCATATCCCCATTGGCAGGCCGCGCTCAAGGGCTTGAGTCTGCGTGGTTGGGTGGCTTCGTCGATTTGGAACGACGCCGCGCGCTTCGAACGGGCGAAGACGCTGATATCACGAGGGCTTGCCGCGGGCCGCCTCGTACCGATCGTCGCGAAGACGTTCCCGCTTGCCGAGATCGTCGACGCGCACCGCTATCTCGAGTCGAATCAACAGATCGGCAAGATCGTCGTCACGGTCTGAGCCGGACAGCGCAGCCGGCTCTATTCGGCAGCAAGCGCAGCAGGGATCGCGCGTGACCGCGACGTCGATGATGAAGGCGAACGTCGTCCACGCGGCGAGCAGCGCCGCGATGCGCGCCGAGCGCGTGCGCGCGCGTTTCAGCGCGACGCTGCCGAGCGCGATGTAGAGCGCCAACAGCAGCACTTTGGCCGTCAGCCAGGCGTTCACGAACGGATACTGGTGCACGATCAGCGTCAGCAATACGGCCGCGGCGAGCAGCGTCGTGTCGATCGCGATCGATGCGACGCGCAGCGCAGGGTGGTTCGCGGCGGGCTTGTCGGCGATGCGCAAGAGGCCGCGGACGGAGAACACGCAGCCCGACAGCGCGACGGCGCCGACGTGGATCCCGAGAATTTGCGAAAAATGGGAGGCGAGCACCGGATTCCTCCGACGAGCGGTCGGAACATCCTACGCCGGCCCGCGGCCGGGCGAGGTCGAGCGTCGCCGAAAAGCGACGGAAATTTGCTTCGAGCGGTGTATGCGGTCTAATTCGATCTCTCAGCGAAGGAGGAGGAAAAGCATGAACAAGTCCATGGTGGTCGGTACGGTGCTCGGTGCGATCGCGGTCACGGCCGGCGGCGCAGTTGCGGGCTACCGCTACATCGGCACGGCGCACGGCGCCGAAGTCATCGACGTTCGCGCGTTGACCAAAACGATTCGAACGCCGCGACAGGATTGCCGCGACCAAGAGGTGACTCGCGTCAAGCAGCCCAAGGACGGCAATCGCCTCGCGGGAACCGGCATCGGCGCCGTCATCGGCGGCTTGCTCGGCAATCGCGTCGGCGGCGGCAGCGGCAAAGTTCTCGCGACGGTCGCGGGCGCCGCGGCCGGCGGCTATGCCGGCAACAAAATCGAGCAGCGCGTGCAGCAAGGCGACACCTACACGACGACGGAGCGGCAATGCATCACCGCTTACGACACGTCCACGGTTCCCGCCGGCTACGAAGTGACCTATGTGCTGAACGGCAAGCGCCATCGCGTGCACATGGACCACGACCCGGGCAAGACCATTGCCGTCAAGGACGGACGGATCGTCACGGCGGCTTAGAGCGGCGTGCCGTCCTTCTTGCGGAAGCCCCCCTTGCCGGAGTAGCGGCCGGACGTGAACACCATATCGATATCGGAATACACGCCGTGGTCTTGATCGTTGCGGGAACCGACGATCAAGACTTCGGCGTCACGATTCGAGCGATTCTGCAGGCAATGACCGTCGGCGATCCCCGCCGGAAAGCCCGCGCAATCGCCGGCGCGCAATGATTCCTCGCCCGCGTCGGTGACCAGTACGACCTCGCCGTCGAGTACATAGGCGAATTCGTCCTCATGCGCGTGCCAGTGACGCTGACTCGACCAAGCCCCCGGCGGGAGCCGCAGTAGGTTCACGCCGAACTGCGAGAGGCCCGCGGCATCGCCGAGGCGCCGCCAGCTGCGGTCCTTGCACGGTTCATCGTGCGGCGCGGGATAGCGTGAGCCCGACGCCGCCGGCGCAAGCGATTTGTCGATCTTCGGCATCTTCGTTCTCCGCGCGGCGTCAGCCGCCGTCCTGCGCCATCGCCTTCGCAAACGCCGGCCGCGAGGTCACGCGCGCGACGTAGTCCGTGATCACGGGCGACCGCGGCACCATCGGATTTCCCGCGAACAGCGCGAACGTCGTGCCGTAGAGCACGTCGGCGGCGCTGAACCTCTCGCCGAGCAGATATGGCCCGTGCGACAGCCTTGCCATGACCGCCTGCATGGACTCTTCCAGCGCGACCCATCCCGCCGTGCCGCGCGGGACGTCGGCCTTCATGAATTTGGACATGAAGGCGGGTTCGAGCACGCCCGTGTAGTAGGCGAGCCAGGAGAGGTACGCGCCGCGCCCTCCGTCCCCGACGAGCGGCCCGATGCGGTTCTTCGGGAACTTGTCGGTCAGGTACAGAGCGATCGCGGGCGATTCGAAGACGACGACGCCGTCGTCGGAAATCGCGGGTACTTTGCCGTGCGGGTGCGGATTCGCAGGGTCGACCGCGCCGGTGCCGTCATGATTGCGCGTCGTGACGATTCGAATCGCGTACGGGGCCTCCAGTTCCTCGAGAAGGAATATGAAGCGCGTGGAGCGCGTCTTCGGGCGGTGAAACAGCGTGATCATGCCGATGCCTCCGAGTTGCCCTCAATCATGGCGCTTGCGCCATTCGGCATAGGAGATTCGCGGCAGCTCGAACCGGTCCGTCGTGCGGCAGTACATCGACGGCGAACCAAGCCGGCCGATCGGTGCGAAGTCATTGATATGCGACCGCGGACCGAGCAAGTGGTCCGCGACGTGAAACATGACGATCTCGCCGATGAACAACGTGTTGCCGCCCAGCGGCAGCGAGCGGAACAGCCTGCACTCCAGGCTGACTTGCGCCTCGGCCAATCGCGGCGTTTGGACGCGAACGGAAGGCGCCGTGTGCAGGCCGGCGGCGGCGAGTTCGCTCCGGTCCGGCGGAAAATCGGCCGCCGAAATATTCATTGCGTCGAGCATATCCGCGGTCACCGAGTTCACGACGAACTCGCCGCTCGCCTCGATGTTCGCCGCAGTATCCTTGGGCGCACCGCTGTCGCGGGCGCCTACGCTCACGACCACGTACATGGGATCGCTGCTGACCGCGTTGAAGAAGCTGAAAGGGGCGAGATTGACGACCCCGGACCGTGCGAGGCTCGTGACCCACGCGATCGGCCGCGGCACAACGACGTTGGTCAGAATCTTGTAGTTATCGGCTTCGGAGTGTTGCGCGGGATCGATCTGCATCGGCTTTGCTTCCGTGATGACGGATGCTCGTACGCGTGAACAGCCGTGTCAAGCGGTCGGGGGGCGCATCGGGGCGTGCGCACGGGATCGGCCGACGGGCCGAGGCTCGCGGCCGGACTACGGGAGCATGCGGGCGCCTACCGCTCCGTCTGCTGGCGCAGGTATTCGCGGCGCTTCATCGCGAGATAGGTGTCGCGGTCCATTTCGTGCAGCTGCCGAGGGTAGCGTTCGGAATCGTCGAACCAACGCTCGAGGCTTCGATCGACGCGCTCCGGGGCGGGCGCTGCGAGGGTCCCGAGGTAGGCGTCGATCGCGAGGTAGTAGCGCATGCTATTGCGTTCGGTGACGCCGCGGAAGCCGCCGATGTACGCCGCCTGAGGATTGCCGGGCACGTCGGCCGCCGTGAAGCCGACCTTGTCGCGGGCCGCGCCCTGCAGATACATCCGCATCGCGACGCGCGCCCAGAAACCGAATGTGTAGGAGTAGCGCAGATGCAGGAATGCGCGGTCATTGTCGATGCGGACCGCTTCGAGGGCGATGCGATAATTACCCGTCCCGAGTGGTCCCTTGCGGGCGTCGAGGCCGACTTGCATGTAGTCGGGGAGCGACGCCGCGACGTTGAAGACGAACTCGAGGCGATGGACCTGCGTGAGCGGCTGCTCGCTCTTCTTGCCGATCGCGACCGACAGCGCGGCGCCCTGGCCGCGCGGCATGGCGCGGCAGTACTTCACGTTGGGATGCAGGATCAGCACGTCGCACCAGTTTGCCGGGTTCGTCAGCGCGGCGCTGACGGTCGCGATCGGGTGGTCGACGACGGCATATACGTCGGCCTGCGAATCATGCCGGCCTTCGACGGATTCGAGCAGGAGGCGCTGCTGAAACGGGCTTTGCTCGAGCCGCTGCTTCAGGGTTTCGTACTCGGCCCGCAATGGCGCCGAGGGGTCCTCCGCCGCCGTCGCCGCCGCGGTGCCCGCGGCAATGGCGCAGACGAACGCGGCCGCGAAGGACGCCGTCATTTGCCGCCGGGAGCGCGTAGCGGACCGTGCGTTCATCCTTGCAATATTGCACTTGCCAACCGCGCTTCGCAAAAGGCCGGTCGACTTTCGGCGCCGATTCGCGATTGCGGCGCGCGGCTTTTCAGGTGATGCTTCCGAGCCCAATGGGCCGCCTGGAATCCCGGGCTGCCCAGATGACACGATCGAGGGGGGCTGCGACAGTGAACGATGACAGAGATGCGGCATTCGCCGCGGGCATGAAGATCCGGCGCGACATGTTCGGCGCTGCCGGGGCGGAAGAGCGTCTGGCGCAGGCCACCGAACTCAACCGGCCGTTCGAGGAGATGGTCACCCGGTACTGCTTCGGTGAAACCTGGAGCCGTCCGGGCCTCGACCTGAAGACGCGCAGCCTGTTGACCATCGCCGTTCTCACGGCGCTGACGAAGCCGAACCAGCTCAAGGTGCACGTGGCCGGCGCTCTCGCGAACGGCGCCACGCAGGAGGAGATCCGCGAGGCGATCCTGCACGCCGTCGTGTACGCGGGCATTCCAGCGGGTGTCGAGGCCTACGCCGCGGCGGGCGAGGTCCTCGCCAAGGTCAATGCCGCCTCGCCGGCAGGGAAGTAAGCCCATGACCATCGCATTCATCGGCATCGGCAACATGGGATCGCCGATGGCGGCGAACCTCTGCAAGGCGCGCCACGATCTCATCGTCTTCGACAGCGCCGCCGGCCGGGCGGCGCAGTTCGCCGCCGAACACGGCTGCCGTGCCGCCGCAGAACTCGCGGAGCTCGCGGCGGCGGAATTCGTCATCACGATGTTGCCGACGGGGCAGATCGTGCGCGAGGTCTACCTGCGCGAGGCGCTCGCGCAGCGTCTCGATCCCGGCACGGTCGCCATCGACATGAGTTCGTCGGAACCCAAGGGTACGCGGGAGCTGGGAGCCGCTCTCGCCCGGCACGGTGTCGCGCTCATCGACGCGCCGGTGTCGGGCGCCGTGCCGCGCGCGATCGCCGGCACGCTCGCGATCATGATCGGCGGCGACGACAAGCCGGCCGTCGAGCGCGCGAAGCCCTTGCTCGCCGCCATGGGCAACCGCTTGTTCGAGACCGGAGGGCTCGGCACGGGCCATGCGATGAAGGCGCTGAACAACTTCGTCGCGGCGGCGGGCTACGCCGCGGCCGCGGAGGCGCTGATCGCGGGCCGCCGCTTCGGTCTCGACCAGACACGGATGCTCGAGATCCTCAACGCTTCCACGGGCCGAAACTTCATCACGGAGCTCGTCATGCAGGAGCATGTCGTGAACGGCAAATTCGGCACGGGCTTTGCGCTCGGCCTGCTCGCCAAGGATGTGAAAATCGCGGCGGACCTCACGCGCGACGTGCAACTCGATGCGCCGCTAGCGCGGCTCGTGAGCGAGCGTTTCGAGCAGGCGCGCGACCAGCTCGGGTTTGGGCGCGACAACACCGAGGCCATCCTGGCCTGGGACAATTAGCCGCCGAAAGCTCACGTCCACCGAATCACCGGCTTGATCGTCCGGCCGGCCGCCGAATCCTGCAGGGCCTCGTTGATCTGTTCGAAGCCATAGAATTTCACCAAGCGGTCGAAGGGAAACAGCCCTTGCTCGAACCACCCGGCCAGTAGAGGGATGAATTCGTCGACGACGGATTCGCCCTCGACGATGCCCATGAGTCGACGGCCGCCGCTCATGAAGTGCACTTCATCCAGGTGGATTTCGCTGCCCGCGCCGGATGCGCCCACCACGCCGCAAGTGCCCATCGGCGCCAGGCCGAGCACCGCCCCCTTGATCACCGCGCTCGAGCCGGTCGTGTCCAATGCGAAGTTCAGGCCGGTGCCGGTGAGCTGCATGATGGCTTCCGTCGGCTCGACCGAGCCCGGATGAATCGTATGCGTGGCGCCGAGTTCCCGCGCCAATTGCAGTCGGCTCTCGTTCGTATCGACCGCGACGATCGTGCCCGCGTTCATCACCTTCGCGGCCATTACCGCGGACAAGCCCACCGACCCGGCGCCAAACACCGCGAACGATTTGCCCGCACGCACCTTCAGCGCATTGACCACGGCGCCGGCGCCGGTCTGCATGCCGCAGGCCAGCGGGCCGAACAGCGCAAGGTCGTTCGTTTCCGGTACCTTGACGACGTTGCGTTCATGGCAGAGGGCGTGGCTCGCAAACGAGGACTGGCCGAAGAAGTTGCCGTTGATGCGCTCGCCATCCTTCGACAAGGCACTGCTGCCGTCGGCGCGGGCGGCGAGGAAGTTGTGCGGGAAAATTTCGTAGCAATAGCTCGCCAGGCGATCGACGCAATTCGGGCATCGGCCGCAGGAGTCATAGGTCATCACCACCGAATCGCCGGGCCGCACTTTGGCAATCGCTCGGCCCACTTTCTCCACGATGCCGGAGCCCTCATGACCGAGCACCACGGGCAGGGGCGTCGGCAGCATGCCGTCGCGTACGACGATGTCCGTGTGACACACCCCGGTGCCGGCCAGGCGCACCAGGATTTCGTCGTCACGCGGGTCCTCGAGGTCCAAGGTTTCCAGCGACAGCGGCGCACCGTGGAAGCGTGCGACCGCGGCCTTGATCTTTCTCATGTCGGCCCCCCGCCAAAAAGTCCCGCGAGCGCCCGCGGCCTCGATACGCTACTCCTTTCCCGTCGTTGAGCGAAGTAGAATTGCGCCATGCAGGGGAGGCACAGCCTGGTTGCGCGCTGGTTTGCGGGGGATCGCTACCCGTTGCTGCTGTTGGGCGCCTTCGGCGCCATCTTCGTCGCGCTCGGCATCCATCCGTGGTACCGCGAGGACTGGCTGCTCGAGAACATGCTGGTGTTCGCGGCCCTGGCGGTACTGATTCCCACCTATCGGCGCCTGCGGTTCAGCAACTTCGCGTACACGCTCATATTCCTGTTCTTCGCGCTGCACGAGATCGGCGCGCATTACACGTACTCGCTCGTGCCGTACGACAAATGGATCGAGCAGTTCGGCGGGACCGCCTTGCGCGCGAGCTTCGGCCTGCGGCGCAACCACTACGACCGGGTCATTCACTTCACCTACGGGCTCTTCATGCTCGTGCCCGCGATCGAGCTGCTGCGGGCGGTCGCGCCGCCGCGCGGCCTCTGGCGCTACCTGCTGCCGGTCCTCTTCCTCCTGTCGCACTCGGCGCTCTACGAACTCATCGAATACGGCGCAGCCATCGCATTCGGCGGCGACCTCGGCGTTGCCTACACCGGCACGCAGGGCGATCCCTGGGATTCGCAGAAGGACATGGTCTGCGCCATGGCGGGCTCGCTGCTCGCCATGGTTTGCGTCATCATTTGCGAAACGGCGTACCGCCGGATTCGCCACGACCGGGAGTCGAGGAGCATATGACCGCACCACGGGAACCCAATGCGCCGCCGCCGTCCACGCTGAAAAAGTTGGAAATCGGCTTCGAGCGCGTACTGTTCGCCGCGCGCTGGATCCTCGCGCCGTTATACCTCGGCATGGTCTGCGCGCTCGCGGTGATCCTCGTCGTGTTCTTTCGCGAACTCGTCGGCGAGCTGGCGCACATCGCGGCCATCGACACGGAACGGGCACTCGTGCTCGCGCTCTCGCTGATCGACTTGTCGCTCACCGCGAACCTGCTTCTCATCATGATCCTGGCGGGCTACGAGAACTTCGTCTCGAAACTTCATCTGGGCGACCATGAAGATCGTCCGACCTGGATGGGGACCGTCGATTTCGCCGACCTCAAGATCAAGCTGATCGCGTCCATCGTCGCCATCAGCGCCATTTCGCTGTTGCGCGCCTTTCTGCCCCTCGCAGAGGCGAACGCGCACGTCGACGCGCCGCGCCTCATGTGGATGATCGCGATTCACCTGACTTTCGTGGTCTCCGCGCTGCTGCTCGCGGTAATGGACTGGATCGCGTCCAAGAGCGGGCCTCACGGGCGTGCGCGCGGCTGAGTCCGCCGCGCCGCGTCCCGCCTGCGCAGGCCGAGCAGATAGATCGCGCTCAGCACGAGGAGTTCGGCCGCACTCGACGCGCCGCCGCCACCGCCGCCGGGCGCCGACACGGTGAAGCCGATCGATGACGAGGCGCCGCCGCCGGGCGCCGGCGTCACCACGGTCACCGTGTCGCTGGCCGCGGCGGCGAGGTCGCTCGCGGGCACGGCCGCGGTCAATTCGGTCGTCGACACGTAAGTCGTCGACAGCGCCATGCCGTTCCAGTCGATGGTCGAGACGGGCACGAAATTGCCGCCGGTCGCGGTGATCGTCGCGCCGCTCGCTCCGTCCTGCGCGGAGGTCGGCGAGATGGAACTCAGCGTCGGCGCCGGATAGTTCACCGCGAAGGTCGCGTTGGCGCCGCCGCCGCCGGGCGCCGGCGTGGCGACGGTGACGGTTGCGTCGCCGCCGGCCGCCAAGTCGGACGCCGGCACGACCGCGGCCAGGCTGCCGCCCGACACATAAGTCGTGATCAGCGCGCTGCCGTTCCACTGCACCGTCGAGACCGGTTGGAAGCCGCTGCCCGCGACGCTGAGCGTAAAGCCGGCTGCGCCCATCGCCACCGCATTGGGCGATAGCGAAGCGATCGTCGGCGCTGGATAGGCGACGGTCAGGCTGGCGCCTGCCGACGAGCCGCCGCCGGGGATCGGATTGCTGACGACGAAGCCGTGGCCTCCCGTGATTGCGAGCGTCGCAGCCGGTGCCGTCACCTGCAGTTGTGTCGTCGAAATATAGGTCGCCGCGATCGAAGCGCCGTCCAGAGTCACCGTGCTGCCGCCGACGTAGCCGGTGCCGCTCAGCGTGATCGTGGTGGCCGGCGAACCGATCGTCACCTGTGCCGGGTTGAGCGAGGTCAGCGTCGGCGTGGGGTTGTAGGCCGGCGAACCCATCCAGGCGCCGCGGCCGTCGGTGGCCGCGAGCAGCACCGGCTGGCTTGGCGTCGACGTATCGAACCAGCTCAGTTGGTTGACCGAAATGTTCGCGGGCCCCTGGCTGCTTGCGTTCCAGGTCCGGCCGCCGTCGATGCTCGTGTAGACGCCGGTGAGGGTGCCGGCGTAGAGGATCTGCGGATACGCCGGGTGCGTGACCAGCGTATGCACGGGGCCGGGCGGCAGGGTGCCGCCGATGCCGGTCCATGTTTGCCCGGAGTCGGAAGTGACGAACACGCTGCCGTTCGGATTGGCAAGTCCCGCGAACGTCACATAAACGGCATTGGATTGGCCCGGAACGATCCAGATGCTCGTCACCTGGCTGGTCGGCAACCCGACGTTCGAAGCCTGCGACCAAACCGGTCCCGTCGAGGCGCTTGCATTGGTCGTGTACCAGACCTGGCCGCTGTCGAATCCGACCCAGATATTGTTGTCGGCCGGGTCGGCCTGGATGGCGCTGATGTAGTTTCCGCTGCCGCCGACCGGCAGGGTATTGTTGTTGAATGACGACCAGGTCGGTGTGCCCGATCGAACGTTGTTTCCGATCCAGAGAGTGGCGCCGCCCGCGAGCATCTGCGTGGATGCTTGTCCGCCATTGGGCACGAGCGCGATCGGCGCGATGAAATTTGCCGATTGCGTGGCGTTGTCGGCCGGCGCCGGATTCAGGGACTGCAATCCGGGCCCACCGGTCGATGAATACTCCGGACTCAAATTGGTGTACTCGCCATACAAGTAGTTGCCGTTGGCGGGATCGACGATGGCGATGCCGCCATCGCCGCCGGCGGCCTTAACCCAGTTGTTCGGCTGCGGCGATCCCGCCGGGGTGTAGCCTTCGTACAGCAGCATGCCGTTGTCCTGGGCACCGGCAAGAATCGGTGTGATTGGCGCGCCGTTCACCAGGTTGAGCGAGGCCGTGGCGCCGGCATGACCCGACGCGCTGTAGAACTGGGTGACGGCGAGTCCCGTATTCAGCGCAGTCCATGCCCCTCCCGCAACGGGTGCTTTGAACACGCCGCCGTCGTTGCCGACGTAGATCGTGCCGGTGCTCGGGGAATACGCCGACGCATGCTGATCGGCATGCAGATAATTCGGGTCGCTGGGCAGCCAAGACCCGGTCTCGGCCCAGGTCCCGCCGCCGTCGGTCGAACTGAAAATGTCGATTCCGCCGACGCCGATGACGGGCGGTTTGCCGGCCCCTTGCGCAAGGACGCTGATGACATTGTCATAGGAGCCTTGGCATTCAATCTTGCCGCCCGTGGAGTCGTCGCACAGGGCACCGTCCGCGTTGCCGCTATGCTGGTTCACGAATGCCGATGTTCCGGCGAGCAGCGTCCAGGTTTTGCCGCCGTCGGCCGAATGGAAGACTTCGCCGCTTGGAGCGGTGTCGTTGTTGTTGTCGACCAGGGCATATACCGAGCCGGCGACGCTGGAATCAAAGGCGAGGGAGGTACGCGCATGCGCGGTGCCCGGCAGTCCGCTCGCGACCGCCCATGTTTGACCGGCATCGATCGAGTAAACCACTGAGCCATTCTCGTTGTCGGCGACCGCCGCGTTGGGATTATTGGGGTCGAAGACGACGTCGCGGCTGGCATTGATCGCGCCGCCGACCGGCCAAACGCCACCCCAGGTTTTGCCGCCGTCGCTGCTGCGCGCGATGCCGCCCCAAGTGCTTGCCAATGCCACGCCGTTGCTGTTGGTCGCAATCGAGAGGATCCAACTCCAGGCGTCGGTGTTCGACCGCGGCGCCGTGTCGGCTACCGGGGACCAGGTGCCGCCGCCGTCGGTTGAGAGGAACATGCCGTCGCCAGGCTGGTACTCGTTGAAGAAGTCGCCGGTGCCCGCGAGCAGGGTGCCGTTGGGCAGCCGGGCGATCGCGCTCACCGCCAGCGATCCGGGAAACTCCGCGACCGCGGTCCAACTGCCGCCGCCGTCGCTGCTCTGCCACAGGCCGCCGCCAGCGGCGCCGACGATCAGATGCTGCGCGTTCTTCGGATCGATCCAGATGACGTTGACGCGGCCACCGACATTGCCCGGGCCGATCGCAGTCCAGTTGATCAAGGACGGAGCTGTGGTTGGGGCTGTTGCACCGATTGCCGCGGAGGATCGTATCTGCCAACGACTTTGCGCGAGCATTCTCGCGCGCGCCCGCAGAGCGGCTTGGTAGAGCCGCCCGTCGTAATGTCCTTTTGGCCCCGCAAGCAGGCCGAGTCGATACGCGGCGGCTGCGCGTGCATGGGCGGATCGCATGTTTGCCGCGTGCTGCGACGATACGGTTGCGGCCCCGGCGGTGGCTGTCGAACCGATGACGGCGACCGCAAGCCACCATGGCGCATTTTTCATGACGTTCCTCCCTGTATCGCGACGGCAGTTTCAATCGGCTTCATGAGGTCGGCGCCGCTCGCATCGCGAACGCGGAGCAGCAACGGATAGCTTGCATGGCCTGGAGCGCTGAGCACCACGCTGCAAAGAGGTACGTCCGGCAGGGGATACGGCGGGCGTTTGCCGTGCACCACGACAGGGGGCGTGAGCAGGCGAAGCACGCAGCCGGCCGGCCTGATGTGCAGACGCGGATCATTCGAGCTCACGTCGACGCTCACGTCGGCGATCGTCTTGCGGGCGACGAGATCGATCACGAGATTGACGCTGTGCGGCGTCAACTCGCGCACTTCGGCGCGCAAGCTGAGAGACGGCCCCTGAATGCTGAGCGGCAGGCCGGGCACGGGAACCGTCGGCGCGTCGCGCGCGGGCGCTGCGCACGACGCAAGCCAGACCGCACACGCCAGCGGCGGCATCGCGCGCATCGCCCCATTTGCGCGTCGTCGAACGATGGTTTCCCCCTCCAACCGCGTCGATGGCGGAATGCGGCGGCCGCCGCGCGGCAGGGCACGACGCCGGTCAGGGCACGACGCCGGTCAGGGCACGACGTGCGAGTTGCCGAGATCCTTCCACTCGTAGCGCGGCACTTGGATCCAATGCCCGCCCTTGAACTCGGGGACCTTGTGGACCTTGGTCTTAACGACGGTCATCTTGCCGTCCTTGTCGTCGACCCAGAAATCGATGTCGTAGATCTGGTTCTTCGTGCCCGCGGTCCTGAAGTCGGTGCACGCGAAGTAATGGCCGTCGCTGTCGAGCTGCCGGACCGGCTGGTGCGTGTCGACGAAATGCAGCTTCAACTCCTTGCCGGTCTTGTCGTCCTTCAAGACGAAAATTCCCCCGTTCTGCGCGCTCGTCTTCAGCGCATGCTGTTCGACCGCCGACATCACCTCCCAGCCGCGCTTCGTCGCGAGCTTGCCGGGATGTTCGAGGCCGGAATCCACCACCATGGAATCGGCTGGCGCTGCATCGTCGTCCACTTGCCGTCCGCGAGAAACGGCGTCTTGTAGATCCGCGTCTCCTGCACCTCGAGCTGCCCGTGCTGCGGCATCACCCAGAAATCGATCAGATAGCGCTTCTGCGGATCGTCCTGATCGTGAAACTTCACGTCGGGGAAGAAGCCGTAGCCGTCGATCGTGCGCGTGAAGTCGATGCCGTCGAAGATCAGCTTGAGATGTTCGCCGTTGCGCGGATCGACGAGCGGGAACACGCCGTTGTTCGCCTTGATCTTCGCGTTGATCAGGCTCGTGACGAGCACTTCCGCATCGCCGCCGCTGAAGTATTGCATCTCGTCTTCGGTCGACGCGACGCTGCTCGCGGCGATGAATTCGTGCGCGCGCTCCAGGTTCTGCTCCGGATTCTTCGTGAACAGCGTCTTTGCCGCTTCGCTGCTGAAGCAGTAGACCTTGCCGTCGGGGTCGGTCCAGCGAACGGTGCAGTTGGTCATGACGTGCCGGCCTTCGGCGAGCGCCTCGGCGCACTGACCGCCGAATTCAGGCTCCGCCGGCGGCGCCGCGGCATCGGCGGCGAACGCCCCATAGGCGGCGCCGGCGAGCACCATCGCTGCGGCGCCGCATGCGAAGCGCCGGCGCGCGGCCGACGCCAGAACGAGATATTCCAGACGAATCGCGTGATCGCTCTGATGTGTTCATCGTGACCTCCCCAATGCTGCCCCGTGGGATTGCGCCGGACCTTTGCCGCAATACTCTCACCAACGCCGTACCGCTGGATACTGGTCGATGCCGGTCGCGATGCGATGCGATCCCCGACGGCCGCGCCGCGGGCGCTCTTTCAAAGACTCCGTCCGCCGTCGACGGCGATGATCTGCCCGGTGATGAACGGCGCATCTTTCGCCAGGAACAGCGCGGTGCGTGCGACATCGGCGGGCGAGCCGTGGCGTTTCAGCGCCGTCTTTTCGATGATTTCCTGCTTCAGCGCGTCGGCAAGCTCGACCTCCGGCCAGAGCACCGGGCCGGGCGCGATGCCGTTCACGCGAATCTCGGGTCCGAGCTCGCGCGCGAGCGAGCGCGTCAGCATCGCGAGGCCGGCTTTCGCGGCGCAATAGACCGGGTGTGCGCGCAGCGGCCGCAGGCCGTGGATATCCACGAGATTGATGATGAGTCCGCGCCGCGCGCGCAATGCGGGCGCGGCCGCCTGCGAGAGAAACAGAGGCGCTTTCAAGTTCGTGCCCACGAGATCGTCCCATTGAGCCGGCGTAATGCGTCCGACGGGCGTCGGATAGAAGCTCGACGCATTATTGATCAATATGTCCAGTCCACCGAATTCGGCGACGGCGGCGTCGACGAGCGGCTGCATCGCATCCGTCTCCAGGAGATTCGCCGCATGACAGAGCGCCGATCGCGGCCTGTGCGCGTTCAATTCGTCGCGCAGCGCTTTCGCCGCGGCGGCCGAGGAGCGATAATGAATCACGATATTCGCGCCGGCCGCGTGAAGTGCGCGCACCATCGCGGCGCCCACCCGGTGCGCTCCGCCGGTGATCAGCACGACGCGGTCGGTTAGGCTTGAATTCTCGATGCTGGGCGTCATGCGAAACTACGATACCGGAAGTCCCCTGCAGCGTGAACCCGCACTCACCGCCGTCGAGGCGGAACACGGCGCGCGCATGCGCGATCATATCGCCGCGGCGCTCGAGGCGGCGGGCGGCTGGTTCGGCTTCGACCGCTACATGGATTTGGCGCTCTATGCGCCCGGCCTCGGGTACTACAGCGCCGGTGCGCGCAAGTTCGGCGGCGGCGGGGACTTTACGACGGCCCCGGAAATCTCGCCGCTGTTCGGCGCGTGCGTCGCGCGTCAATGCGCCGAGGTCCTCGATGCCTTGCCGGGAAGCTCCATTCTGGAGATTGGCGCCGGGAGCGGACGCTTGGCGGGCGATATTCTCGAGAACCTGGAAAAATCTGCCGCATTGCCGCGGCGCTATCGGATCCTGGAGGTCAGCGCGGATTTGCGCGCGCGGCAGCGCGCCTACCTGGAGGAGCGTCTGCCGCATCTCGCCGCGCGCGTCGAGTGGCTCGATGCGCCGCCGGAGGAACCCTTCGACGGGGTCATCGTCGCGAACGAGGTGCTCGACGCGCTGCCGGTCAAGCGCTTCCGCTGGCATTGCGATCGCGTCGAGGAAATGGGCGTTGCGCTCACGCGCGGCGAGTTCGTCTGGGCGGCACGACCGGGCAGCGCGGAGCTCGCGGCCTATTGCGGTACGCTCGCCGCGGCCGCCGGCGGCCGCTGGGACGACGGCTATGTGTCGGAATGCTGTCCCCGGCTACCCGCGTGGGCCGCGAGCGTGACACGGGGGCTGCGCGCCGGGGTCGCGCTTTGGATCGATTACGGCTTGCCGCGTGCGCAGTACTATTTGCCGGAGCGGCGCGACGGCACCTTGCTGTGCCATTTCCGCCAGCGCGTCAGCGGCAATCCCTTCCTGCGCCCGGGATTGCAGGACATCACCGCATGGGTCGATTTCACGCACGTCGCCGAGGCGGGCGCGCGTGCCGGCTTCGACATTGCGGGCTACACGACGCAAACTTATTTCTTGGCGGCGTTGGGCATCGACGAGCGGATGCGCGATCTCGCGGCCGACGATCAGAATCATCTGGCGCGTCTCGCGAATCAGGCGCGGCAGCTGATGATGCCCGGCGAAATGGGCGAGCGATTCAAGGCGATGGCCTGGCGGCGCGGCCTCACCGCGGCTTTAAGCGGCTTCGTGCTGCGCGATCTGCGGCATACGCTCTAGGCGTTCACTGCGCGGCGATTCCGCCGCGCAACGCCGCGATCGCGGCGCAACGCCGCGTCCTTAGAACCTCGGCGATCTGCGGCCCGCGGTAAGCGGCGAGATCGGCGGGCGTCGGCCTGATCGCGGCCGCCGCCCGGTGCGCGCGCGCCAGATAGTCGCGCTGCGGGTAGGCCCGCATCTCGAAGCCCGTGCGGCCGCGCGAGTCGGCCTCGCACGCGATCAGCGCCTCATCGAAGCGCTCGGGCCGGCGGAACGCGTCGCTGCGCTCGAGCAGCTCGAGCACGGTCGCCGGCCGCAGTTCGAATGCCCGATGCACGAGGCCGTGATGGCGGGCGACGATCGACGCGAGATCGCGGTATTCCGTCGGTATGCGAAGCCGCGCGGCCATCGCCTCGATCAACGCGACGCCGCGCTCTTCGTGGCCGAGGTGGCGCGGCCATTCGGAACGCGGCGTCTCGGCCTTGCCGAGGTCATGCATGAGCGCCGCGAACCGGACTTTCGGGTCGGGGCTCAAGAGCGCCGCTTGGTCCAATACCATCAGCGTGTGCACGCCGGTGTCGATCTCCGGATGCCACTCCGCGGGCTGTGGAACGCCGAACAGCGCGTCGATCTCCGGGAAAACGAACTGCAAGGCGCCGCAGTCGCGCAATACGCGGAAGAATTCGGCCGCCGCCGGCTGCCGCAGGCCCTTCTCGGTTTCCTGCCACACGCGCTCGGCGACGAGCGCGCTCACTTCGCCGCGCTCCACGATCGCACGCATCAGCGTCATCGTCTCGTCGGCGATTCGAAACCCCAACGGCGCGAAGCGCGCCGCGAAACGCGCGACACGCAGCACCCGCACCGGATCCTCGACGAATGCGGCGGAGACGTGGCGCAACAGGCGTGCATCGATATCGCGGCGGCCGCCGTAGGGGTCGACGAGCGTGCCGTCGGCCGCGCGCGCGATCGCGTTGATCGTCAGGTCGCGCCGGGCAAGGTCTTCCTCCAGCGTGACCCCCGGATCGAATCGCACTTCAAAGCCGCGATATCCCGGGGCGACCTTGCGTTCGAGCCGTGCGAGAGCGTATTCGTCATGCGTGTCCGGATGCAGGAATACCGGGAAATCGCGGCCGACTTCGCGATAGCCCATGCGCGCCATGTCGTCGCGCGTGGCGCCGACGACGACCCAATCGCGCTCCCTCACCGGCAGCCCCAGCAGAGCGTCTCGGACGGCTCCGCCAACCAGATACACTTGCATGCATGCATAGTACCAGCATCACGCCGCGGATCCGCGCGGCGCTCCTCGCGCTGCTGATCGGCGTTTCGACGACCGGCTGTTACGAGCTGCAGGCCGCGTACGGGGAGGCCGCGCTGCTCGCGAAGCGCGAGCCGATCACGCGCGTGATCGCCGACCCCGCGACGTCTCCCGCGCTGCGCCGGGAGCTCGAGGAGGTCGGCCGGATCCGCGATTTCGCGAGCCGCGATCTTGCGCTTCCCGACAACGGCAGCTACCGCAGCTACGTCCGCCTGCAGCGAAGATCGGTCGTCTGGAACGTGTTCGCGGCGCCGGAGTTCTCGGTCGAGCCGAAGCGCTGGTGTTATCCGTTCGCCGGCTGCGTCGCCTATCGCGGCTATTTCGAGCGGCGCCGCGCGCTGCGCTACGCCCGCCGCCTGCGCACGCGCGGCATGGACGTGTCGGTTCGCGGCGCCGCGGCCTACTCGACGCTCGGCCATTTCGACGACCCGATCCTGAGCACGATGATGGGGTGGAGCGACGCCGATCTCGCGGCGATCGTGTTTCACGAGCTCACGCATCAATTGCTGTACGTGCCCGGCGACACGTCGTTCAACGAAGGGCTCGCGACGTTCGTCGAACGGGAAGGCGTGCGGCGCTGGCTGCTCGCGCAGGGCCGCGGCCGGGACCTCGACGAATATTCAGCCGAACAGCGCCGCTACGGGAAGGTCATCGGCCTGCTGCGCGCATGCGCGCCGCCGCCTGCGCGACTTGTATGAATCCCGCCTGGACGCGGCCGCGACGCGTGCGAAAAAGCGCGCCGAATTCGCGGCCTTGCGGGCCTCCTACTTGCGCCTAAGCTCCAGCTGGGGGCCGCATCCGCCGTTCGCCGACTGGTTCGGCGACGGCATCAACAACGCGGACCTGGTCTCGATCTCGACCTACGAGCAATGCGTTCCGGGCTTCGCGCATTTATTCGATCTCGCGGGCGGCGATTTCCGCGCGTTCTTCGAGCGCGTCCGCAAGGTCGCCAAACTGCAGCGCGCGGCACGCGATGCGACCGTCTGCGGCCGCGGTTGACGGGGGCTTGCGCTTCAGCCGCGGCCGGCGTGCGTGCGGCAGCGGCCGAGGCGCGCATTGTCCTCGAAGGAGCCGAGATATTGGCGCGCCGCGCCCTCCATCGATTGCGGCTTGATGCCGAGCTCGGCGAGCCCGTCCGCGGTGCAGACGCTGTCGACCCGCAGCGACCGATAATTGTCGCTGGAGAACGGCCGGCCCGGCACGAAATCCATCACGAACGCCTGCAGGCGCGCGGCGATCCTCGGCAATCCGACGATCCATCGGCGCCGTCCTGAAAGCGTCGCGACCAGGGCGACGATCTCGCGCAAGGTGTAGACGCGCGGCCCGCCGAGCTGGTACGTCCGATGGCGCAAGGACTCATCGCTCACGCCCCGTGCCACGGCCTCGACCACGTCGTCGACGAAGACCGGCTGCAGCTTCGCATTCGGCATCGCGAGCGGAAACGCGAACGGGATCGCCCCGAGCAGCGCCGCGAAGCGATTCAGGAACTTGTCGCCCGGGCCGAAGATGACCGACGGCTGGTAGATCGTCCAATCGATGCCGTCGCTGTCCTCGCGAATCGCGCGCTCGGCCTCTCCCTTCGACCGCAGGTAGTGGCTGGGACCGTCGGCCGACGCACCGAGCGCCGACATCTGCAGGAAGCGGCGGACGCCCGCCGAGCGCGAGGCGCGCAGCGCGCCGCGCACGAGTTCGGTGTGCGCGCGCCGAAAGCCGCCGCCGCCGAAGCCGCGCTCGTTCAGGATGCCGATCAAATTGATGACGACGTCCTGGCCGCGAAAGTGTTCGCTGAGCTGCGCTTCGTCGTGGACGTCGCAATTCTCGAGCGCGAGCCCCGGCAGCACGCGCAGGTGTTTGTGCCGCTCGCGGTCGCGCGACAGCACCGTGACCCGGTGGCCTTCCTTGATCAGGCGGGCGGCGAGCCGGGTTCCGACGAACCCCGTTCCGCCGAGAATGCAGATCGCGAGCGGGCGCATGATTTCAACGAATCGGGATCAGCAGCACGGAAGCGCCGCGCCGGACCTTCAGCATCAGGAAGCTCGCGCCCTTCGCCGCTTGGCGCAGCGCCTTGGTATCGGTCACCGGCGTGCGGCCGACGCCGATGATCAAATCGTTCGCGCGCAAGCCCGATTGCGCCGCGGGACTTCCATCTTGAACCGACCTGACCAGGACGCCGCCGGCGTCCGGCGCATCGGCGAGTTCCGCGCCGTCGAGCGCCTTGTTGATCACGGCCGCGTTGGCGGTCTCCTCGTCGCCGCGTTCGGCGATCATGGCCGTGAGCTTGCGCGGCTTGCCGTCGCGCAGCAGGCCGATCTGAACCGTGCTGCCGACACGCAGCATGCCGATTGCGTTGCGCAATTCGCCGGCGGTCTTCATCTGCACGCCGTTGAGCGACGTGATGATGTCGCCGGTTTTCACGCCGGCGCGGTCCGCCGCGGACCCCTGTATGACGCCCGCGACGAGCGCGCCGCTCGACTCGCTGAGCCCGAACTCCTTGGCGATGTCCGGCGTGACGTCGTAGATGTTGACGCCGAGCACGCCGCGCTTGACCTCGCCGAAGCGGATCAATTGCGCCATCACGTTCTTGACCATGTTGACGGGAATGGCGAAGCCGATGCCGATGTTCCCGCCGCTGCGCGAGAGGATCGCGGAATTGATGCCGACGAGCTCGCCGCGCAGATTCACGAGCGCGCCGCCGGAATTGCCGGGGTTGATGGATGCGTCGGTTTGGATGAAGTCCTCGTATCCTTCCGGATTGATGCCGGATCGGCCGAGCGCGCTGACGATGCCCGCGGTCACCGTATGCTGCAGGCCGAACGGGTTGCCGATCGCGACGACATAGTCGCCGACCTCGAGCTTGGAGGAGTCGCCGAGCGACATCGCGACGAGGCCGGGCTGCTTCGCCTGCAGCAGGGCGATGTCGGAGCCCTCGTCGCGGCCGATGACCTTGGCGCCGAAGCTGCGGTTGTCGAGCAGCGTGACCGTGATCTCGGTGGCATTCTCGACGACGTGGTAGTTGGTGATGATGTAGCCGTTCTTGGCATCGACGATCACGCCCGAACCCGCGCTCTGGAACTGCCGCTCATGCGGCTGCGCGTCCGGCGGCACGTTGAAGAATTTGCGAAAAAACGGGTCGTCGAGCAGCGGATTGCGCTGGCCCGGGCTCTCTTTGACGGTGCCCCGCGTCGCGACGTTGACGACGGCGGCGGAGACGCGCTTGACCATCGGCGCGAGCGACGGCATCGGCGCGGCGTCGAGCGACGCCGCCATGACCGGCGGCGGAATCGCCTGCGGCGCCGCCAACAGGGCCGCCGCGGCCACGGCCGCCGCAAACTTGATACGCGGATTCATTCGCTGTCCACTCCGTTGTTGACGATGCACCCGAGCGCGCGAGCACGCCTCTGTAACGGACAATGGGGCCGGACGAGCGTTGCGTCCGGCCCCATCGGCCAATCTGCCAATCGACGATCTTACACGGAAGCACCGCCGTGCAAGCGTCGGGGAGCTTTCAAGCCGCTTCGACCATGATTCGTTGCGGCTGCACCCGGGCTACCTTCGGAATGACTATTTCCAGCACGCCGTTCGCGGCCTTCGCCTTGATGCGCCCGGCGTCCGCCGAGTCGGGGAGGCTGAACCGGCGCTCGAACTCACCCTTGATGCGTTCGATGCGTCGATAGCCCTCGCGCGCCTCGCGCTGCGTCTCCTCGCGGCGGCCGCGAATCGTCATCACGCCCTGTTCGGACGTGATTTCGACGGCTTTCGGATCCACGCCCGGCAGGTCGACGTGCAGCACGAATTGATTGGCTTCCTCGTGGATGTCGACCGGCGGCAGCCAGGCGCCGGAGTCGGCGGCCGTCGCGAGGGGCGCGCCGAACAATCGATCGATGTCATTTTGGAGCCGGTTGACGAGTGCCCAAGGCTCATATCGGACGACGGTCATCTTCAGGTTCCTCCTAAATGGCACGGAACGAATCCGCTCGGCCCGGAACCTATGGCCGGCGGCTGATTTTTCAACGCCGCGGCGTATTCAGGCGCGCGCGCGGCGACGAACTGCTGCGGGCGGGCGCGCCTGACATGGCGTCGATGCGACATAATGCGGCGAAATCAGCTAACACAACATCTAGCGATAGGGCTTATTCCCTCTTGACCACGCATCCGAAAAGTGCAGTAAGGCGATTTCTCGTGATTAATTTATAACTTATTGATATTAAATGATAAAAAATAGATAAACCCGACTCAAATATGTCTTGACGCTCATCGGCGTCGCGACATAACCTTTAACGCCTGGCACAAGATCTAGTGTTCAACCGATTCACTCGCCTGGCCGTGGCATACCAACAATTTTGATCAAGTTCGAAGGGGCGATGGGAATTTGTCTTATTCAGGATCGCTCGCGCATGATCAGGGAGAATAATTAAATCCATGAATACGATGGTCAAGATTCAAACGAAAGACGTCGGCAGCATTCCGTTCCAAGAAGCGTCGCAAGACATTTGGGACAAGAAGTACCGCCTCATCGCCAAAGACGGCTCGCCTATCGACCAATCGATGGACGACACCTACAAGCGCGTCGCGCGGGCGCTCTCCGACGTCGAGCCCGAGGAATTGCGGCCGCAGTGGTACGAGTCGTTTCTGTGGGCCCTGCGCCACGGTGCGATCCCCGCCGGCCGCGTCACGTCGAACGCCGGTGCGCTCGAGCACAAGCCGGCGACGTCGACGATCAACTGCACGGTGTCCGGCACGATCCGCGACTCGATGGACGATATACTGAGCAAGGTTCACGAAGCGGGCCTGACGCTCAAGGCCGGCTGCGGCATCGGCTATGAATTCTCGACCTTGCGCCCGCGCGGCGCCTACGTCACCGGCGCCGGCGCGTATACGTCCGGGCCGCTGTCGTTCATGGATATCTACGACAAGATGTGCTTCACGGTGTCGTCGGCCGGCGGCCGACGCGGCGCGCAGATGGGCACGTTCGACGTCGGGCATCCCGATGTCCTCGAGTTCATCCGCGCCAAGCGCGAAAACGGCCGCCTGCGGCAATTCAACCTGTCGCTGCTGATCACCGACGAGTTCATGAAGGCGGTCAAGAGCGACTCCGACTGGCAGCTCGCGTTCCCGCTCTCCGAGCGGGAATACGAGACGGAACGGATGGACCTTTCGGACCGGTCCAAGTTCATCTGGCGCGAATGGCCGTACACCGACGGCTACGTCTCGAACGAGGACGGCCTGGTCGCCTGCAAGATCTACAAGACGATCCCGGCGCGCCGCGTGTGGGACATCATCATGTCCTCGACGTACGATTTCGCCGAACCCGGCTTCATCCTGATCGACCGCGTTAACGAGATGAACAACAACTGGTGGTGCGAGAACATCCGCGCGACCAACCCCTGCGGCGAACAACCGCTGCCGCCGTACGGTTCCTGCCTGCTGGGCTCGGTGAACCTGACCAAGTTCGTCGTCGATCCGTTCACGGACGACGCGCGATTCGACTGGGAAACGTACCGCAAGGTCGTCAAGATCTTCACGCGCATGCTCGACAACGTCGTCGAAATCAACGGCCTGCCGCTATCGCCCCAGCGCGACGAGATCATGCGCAAGCGCCGCCACGGCATGGGCTTCCTGGGCCTGGGCTCGACGATCACGATGCTGTGCATGAAATACGGCTCGCGAAAGTCGGTCGCGTTCACGCAGAACGTGTCGCGCGAGATGGCGATCGCGGGCTGGGAGGCCGCGCTCGAGCTCGCGCGCGAAAAGGGCCCGGCGCCGATCATGTCCGAGGAATTCACGGTCACGCCGGAAATGCTGCGCAAGCGCCCGGAAATGGTCAAGGACGGCTGGAACGTCGGCGCCCGCGTGCCGGGCCGCGTGCTGCACGCCCGCTACAGCCGCTACATGCAGCGAATCGCCGAGGCGGCGCCCGAACTCGTCGACGAGCTCGCCGAGGTCGGCGCACGCTTCACGCATCACACCTCGATCGCGCCGACCGGCACGATCTCGCTGTCGCTCGCCAACAATGCCAGCAACGGCATCGAGCCGTCCTTCGCGCATCACTATTTCCGCAACGTGATCCGCGAAGGCAAGAAGTCCAAGGAGAAGATCGACGTATTCTCGTTCGAATTGCTCGCCTACCGGGAGCTCGTCAATCCGCGGGCGATGCCGAACTCGCAAGCGGCCGCCGAGAAGCTTCCCGACTACTTCATCTCGGCGGACGACATCAGGCCGCGAGAGCACGTCGACATCCAGGCGGCGGCGCAAAACTGGGTCGATTCGTCCATTTCGAAGACGGCCAACGTGCCGACCGATTACAAGTACGAGGACTTCAAGGACATCTATCTGTACGCGCACGAGCAGGGGCTCAAGGGCTGCACGACGTTCCGGTTCAATCCCGAGGCGTTCCAGGGCGTGCTCGTGAAGGAACAGGACCTCAAGAACACGACCTACGTGTTCACGCTGGACGACGGCAAGGAAATCGAGGCGCGGGGCGACGATGAGATCGAATACGACGGCGAAATGCATACCGCCGCGAATCTCTTCGATGCGCTCAAAGAAGGCTATTACGGGAAGTTCTGACGCCATGGCACACATCAAGATCGAGAAGAAGATAACCAAGTACCGCGTGCAGAAGCCCGAGACGGAGGAGCCGGCGAAGGCGCCGGCGGCGCCCGCGAAGGCGCAGGACAACGTCATCTGGATGCACGAGAAGCTCGAGCGGCCGGAGGTGCTGATCGGCTCGACCTACAAGATCAAGACGCCGGTGTCCGACCATGCGATGTACGTGACGATCAACGACATCCTGTTGAACGAGGGCACGCCGCACGAGCAGCGCCGTCCTTTCGAGGTGTTCATCAACTCGAAGAACCTCGACCACTTCCAGTGGATCGTCGCGCTGACGCGCGTGATCTCGGCGGTCTTCCGCAAGGGCGGCGACACGACCTTCCTGGTCGACGAGCTCAAGGCGGTATTCGATCCGCGCGGCGGCTACTGGCAGCCGGGCGGAAAATTCATGCCCTCGACGATCGCGGAGCTCGGCTACGTCATCGAGCGCCATCTGCAGTCGATCGGCTTGCTGAAGAAGCCGGAACTCGACGAGCACCAGCGCAAGCTCGTGCAGGAAAAGCGGGCCGAGTTCGAGGCCCGCACGAAGCAGACCGATGCCTTTTCCAAGTCGGTGTTCCCCGAGGGCGCGCTCCTGTGCACGAAATGCAGCACCGCGGCGGTCGTCATGCTCGACGGCTGCAACACCTGCCTGAACTGCGGGGACTCGAAGTGCGGCTAGGCTGGCGGTGCCGGTAGGCGGGTTCTGCGGCGCCCGATCCTCGAGGACGTGAGCCATGCCCGATTTTGCCGCGCCGGGTAAAGGCTATAATCTGTCCGCATGAACTTTCGAGCTCTCAACGCGGTGCTGCCCGGCCTCGGCCTGGCTCTCGCCACGAGCTTGTTCGCCGCACCGGCCGGCGCCGGGACCGCCATCCTCGCAATGGCCCGCACCGAGACCGCCGGCACCGCGGCCGTCGACGCCGCGGCGGCGGACAGGCCGTGGATCGCGAATCACGTCGTCGTGCGCAAAGCGGAGCACAAGCTCTTTCTCTATCACGACAAGACGCTGATTGCGGAATACCCCGTCGAGCTCGGGCTGAGCCCGTCCGGGCAGAAGGAGCGCGAAAACGATTTTCGCACTCCCGAGGGTCATTACATGCTCGTGCGGCGCAACCCGCACAGCGACTATTTCCTCTCGATCGAGGTGTCGTACCCGAACAAGCTCGATGAGCAGCGTGCGCGCCGGCATCATTGGACGCCGGGCGGCGAGATCATGATTCACGGCGACGCCGAATTCGCCGCGCTATCCGCCCGCCTATTACGCGACGACCAACTGGACGAACGGTTGCATCGCGCTGTCGAATTCCAATATGGTCGAAGTCTGGATGCGCACCGCGGATGACATACCGATCGACATCTATCCGTGAGCGTCGCGCGTGGAAGCTGAAGTCCTGTCGTCCGACATGGTCGATGCGAGAGTTGCCCCCATGGGCAGCCTCGAACACCTCTCACAGCAGGAGATCGCGAAGCTCCTAGACTCCGGTCAGGGCGGGCTCTACCAGCTGTTCCGCAAATGCGCGCTCGCCGTGCTCAATTCGGGCAGCGACATCGACGATACGCGCCTGATCTTCGAGAAATACCGCGACTTCGACGTGCGGATCGTCCGCCAGGCATGGGGCATCAAGCTCGAGATCAAGAACGCGCCGGCGAGCGCGTTCGTCGACGGCGCAGATGATCCGCGGCATCAAGGAGCACCTGTTCGCGGTGCTGCGCGACGTCGTGTTCATCTCGAACGAGATCGTCGAGAGCGGGCGGTTCGACCTCGGAGATTCGGCGAGCATCACGAACGCGGTGTTCCACATCCTGCGCAATGCGCGCGTGCTGGAGCCGCAGACGAAGCCCAACCTGGTCGTGTGCTGGGGCGGCCACTCGATTCAGCGCGACGAGTACGAGTACACGAAGCGCGTGGGCTACGAGCTCGGCCTGCGCGGCATTGGACGTCTGCACGGGCTGCGGTCCGGGCGCGATGAAGGGCCCGATGAAGGGCGCGACGATCGGCCACTCGAAGCAGCGCATCTCCAACGGCAGCTACCTCGGCCTCACCGAGCCGGGCATCATCGCCGCCGAGCCGCCGAATCCGATCGTCAACCAGCTCGTCATCATGCCGGACATCGAAAAGCGCCTCGAGGCGTTCGTGCGCCTCGGCCACGGCATCGTGATCTTCCCGGGCGGCGCCGGCACGGCGGAGGAAATGCTCTACCTGCTCGGCATCCTGCTGGATCCGGCCAACCGCGAGCAGCCGCTGCCGGTCGTATTCACCGGCCCGGCCGCGAGCGCCGACTATTTTCGAGCAGATCCACCGCTTCATCGGCGCGACGCTCGGGGACGAGGCGCAGGCGCGCTACCAGATCATCCTCGACGATCCGCCCGCCGTCGGCCGGGCGATGGTGCACGGGCTCGCGCAGGTGCGCGAGTATCGCCGCCATGCCAGCGACTCGTTCGGCTTCAATTGGCTGTTGAAAATACCGTTCGAGTTCCAGCGGCCGTTCGAAGTCACGCACGCCGCGATGAGCGGCCTGCGCCTCTCGCGCGACCGGCCGGTGCACGAGCGGGCCGCGGACCTGCGCCGCGCGTTCTCCGGGATCGTCGCCGGCAACGTCAAGGAGTAGGGCATCAACGCGATCGAGCGGCACGGGCCGTTCGAACTCGCGGGCGAACCGGCCGTCATGGAGCCGCTCGACGAACTGCTGCGCTCGTTCGTCGCCCAGCGGCGCATGAAGCTCGCCGGCGCCGAATACCGGCCCTGCTACCGCCTGGTTGCATGAGCGCGCCGACGCGCATCCGCTATCGCTTCGACCTGCCCGACGGCTCGCAAAAGGTATTGGATTTCTCGTTTGCGGAGCGTGATTTCCGCCTCGTCAACGAGGTGCCGGCCGAGCCGCCGTTCTGGACGGAACTTGGGTTCAACCGTTGTGCGAACTGCCCTCTGATCGCCGCCGAGCATGCGCATTGCCCGCCGGCACTGCACATGGCCGATGCGCTGGAGAAGCTGCGCGTACTCGTCTCCTTCGACGACGTCACGGTCACGGTCGAGCGGGCGGGCCGAACGATCATCGCGCAGACGTCGGCGCAGGAGGCCTTGTCCTCCGTGATCGGCCTGATCATGGCGACCGCGGGCTGTCCCTGGACGGACCGCCTGCGACCGATGGCGCGCTTCCATCTGCCGTTCGCGGAGGAAGCCGAGACGGTCTACCGGAGCATCACGATGTACCTGCTCGCACGCGAGATGTTCGGCGCGCGCGATCGGCGCGGATTCGCCGACCTCGAGGATCTGTACAAGGATTTGCACGTGGTGAACCGCGGCATGGCGCGCCGCCTCGGCGCCGCGACGCGAACGGATCCCGCGCGCAACGCAATCGCTCTGCTCGACGTCTACACGACGCTGCTGCCGGCGGCGATCGAAAATTCTCTGGCGGATCTCGAGCCGCTGTTCGCGGCGTGGCGGACCACGGCCGAACAGCCGATTTAACTTACCGCGCCCCGGCGTGAGAGGCGTATCGCAATGCGCGCCGCGGGCGGTATCCGGGCGGTGCGCGCCTGTGACACAGTTCCTGTCGATCGATGCGTCCTCGCCTTAACTTGAATCACCGAAACAGGCGCAAACGATGGACGACAGCAATATCAAACCTCGATACCGCGGCGTCGACCGCAGAGCGCCGCGCACCGAGGCCGGCGGCGCGGCAGGCGCCGGCGAGCGGTTCGGAACGCCATTGAAGCGCGGCGCGAAGATCGGCGGCCGGCACGCGGCGATCACGACCGACCTGTACAGCTGGCACAGCTACAAGAGCTGGGCCGACAAGATGCGCGGCAGCTGGGAAGAGAAAAAGTAGAAAGCGCCCGCGGCGCTCGCGCGCCTTACGCGGTCGCCGGCAGGGAGCCCGCCGCCTCGGCTTCCCCTCGGACCGCGCATTCCTTCTCCTGCAGCCATTGGAGCAGCGGCGCCCAGTCGTCGAGATCCTGCGCGACGGCCTGACGCTTCATCTCGTGCAAGCCCAGCCCGCATTCCGCCGCGCGCAGGTAGTTTTGCGAATCGCGCAGAGTCGCGATCACGGGGATCCTGAGCGTCGCGAGAAAGCGCAACAGCGACTGATAGGCGAGGGTGTTGCGCTTGACGCGGTTGGCGACGACGCCGATGCGGTTTTCGTTGCGACTGACCTTGGCGATCAACAGCAGGTCCGCAATGCACTTGGAAAACGCGTGGATGTCGATGTCGGACGGCAGAACCGGGATGACGATCGCGTCGGCGTTTCGCGTGACGTCGGGCAATTGCTGCGCGGGGATCGCCGCCGGCGTATCGACGATCACGTGGCGGGCGTCCGCGGGAGTACGCATCTGCCACGCGCGCGTGACGCGCGGGTCGCGCTCGAACGCCGCGGCGCCGTGGATCAGCGCCTGCTGGGGCGGGCGCTTCCTGAGCCAGCGCATGCTCGATCCTTGCGGGTCGTTGTCGGTCAACAGCGGATGGTCGCCGTGGCTCGCGAAATATCCGGCGAGATTGGTCGCGACCGTCGTTTTGCCCGATCCGCCCTTGGGATTCAGGACCAAAATGCGCTGCATTCCACAGAGCCTACGCAGCATGGCAACCCATGGCAAGCGGGGGCCGCGGCCCGCCCGGGTTGTGACACTGCTCACGCAACGGCGCGCCCGCGCCATCTACACTGTGGCGCATGGAGTGGGTATTGCAATTGGTCGATGAATTCGACGACGTGTTCGGGATGATCGCGCACTGGGCGCTCGGCGCGACGGCAGCCCTCGAGATCCTCCTCGCCGCATCCGTGGGGGCGGGCGTATGCGCCGCCGCCTATTTCGTCGGCGTGGCGCCGGTGTCCGCCGCCGTCGCCGCCGTCGCACTGGCCTTCGCGTCGGCGCGGTCGTGGAACAGGCGATTTTCGCGGTACACTGCGTCGTGAAAATCTCGATTTCCGGATCGTCATGCGCCAATCCATCTTATTGCTGTTATGCGGGCTGATCTCGGCCTGCCACGGTGACCCGCGGCCTGCGCCGGCGACCGCCGGCGCGTCGCAATCGCTTCAAGTCATCGACCTGCGCGCGGGGACCGGCCCTGCGATCACCGCCGGGCAGACCGCCGTCGTCGACTACACCGGCTGGCTGTACGACGAGGCGGCCCCGGAACACAAGGGCAGGCAATTCGACAGCTCGCGCGGGAACGCGACGCCGTTCAGCTTCCAGCTCGGCGCCGGCCGCGTGATCAAGGGCTGGGATCAGGGCGTTACGGGGATGAAAGTCGGCGGCCGGCGACGTCTCGTGGTTCCGCCGCAACTCGCTTACGGCGATCAAGGCGCGGGCGGCGTCATTCCGCCGGGCGCGACACTCGTCTTCGACATCGACTTGATCGGCATTCAATGACGTCCGCGCCGGCCGCCGCGGCGCACATCGCGATCGCGGGTCCCGTCGGGTCGATCGAGGCGCTGCTGCAGGATCCCGGCCTCGACGGCGCCGGCTTGGCGGTCATTTGTCATCCGCATCCGCAGTTCGGCGGAACGATGGACAACAAGGTGGTCACGACGCTCGCGCGTGCGCCCACGAATGCGGCCTGGCGTCGCTGCGCTTCAATTTTCGCGGCGTCGGCGCGAGCGCGGGCGTGTTCGACCACGGGATCGGCGAAACGGAGGATGCGCTCGCCGTCCTCGATTGGGGCAGGAGCCGCCGGCCGGGCCGTTTGGTGATCGCGGGATTCTCGTTCGGCGCCTATGTCTCGATGCGGGTGGCGCAGGTGCGCGAGCCGGATCGCGTCATCCTGGTCGCGCCGCCCGTGGGCCGGTTCGATTTCGCCGGCTTGCGCCCGCCGTCGTGTCCGTGGATGGTGGTGCAGGGCGACGCCGACGACGTCGTCGATCCGGCGGCGGTGACGGGCTGGGCAGGTGCGGTGACGCCTAGCGCCGCGATTACTGGTGTTGCCCGGGGTCGGGCATTTCTTCCACAGGCACCTGCTCGAATTGCAGGATGCCGTGGTCGATGAAATCCGGAGCGCCTGAGCCCAATTCAGCCGCTCCGGATGAAAAGCCGGACTTTAGTTCACGAATTCCTTGAGGTTCTTGAGAGCGGCGATGCGCACCTTCTTGCTCGCCGGCTTCGCCTTGAACATCATCTTTTCGCCGTTGAACGGATTGATGCCCTCGCGGGCCTTGGTCGCGGGCTTCTTCACGACCTTCATCTTCAGCAGGCCGGGCATCGTGAACAAGCCGTGACTGCGGAGGCTCTTCTTGATCGAGGTGGAAAGTGAATCAAACACGGCTCCGACCTGTTTCTTGGTGAGATCCGTTTCCTTCGAAATGCTGGCAAGAATCTCGGACTTGGTCGGTGCAGCATTCTTTTTCGCCATTTTAAATCTCCTGACTGATGTTTGCGAACGCGTGATGCGACGGCATTAAAATTCGACTCGGCGCCGAAAATAACATAGAAAAAAGCCGATGTTTAGCGGAAATGAAAAAAAAGATCATCTGTCGATGAGCGTCCGAAGCCGGATTTTCCAGGGATTCGTCCCCATGCGCGCGAATGCGAGTTCAACCGTGAGACAGCAGAATCAACAACGCGCCGATCGCGATCGACACCCAGAGAACCGAAAAGTCGATCTGTCCGATCGGCGGGATCACGCGGCGCACGGGCCTGAGCACGGGTTCGCACAACTGCCCGACGATCCGGATTCCGGGCCCGTACCCGCCGGGCGCGATGAAGCTCGTGATCCAATAAAGCAGTAGTGCAAACAAGTAGATGCGCAACAGCATGTCGGCGAGTGCGATCGCGGTGATGCGCGCGAACGACAGCGGATTCCCCGGCGACAGGCCATGCAGCGCGAGCATCGCTTCGGTGCGAACGGCCGCGGCGGTGATCACGGCGACGACGGTCGCCATGTCGATTTTCCGGAACGGCGGCAATACGCGGCGCAGCGGCAGGATCAGCCAATTGGTCACTCTGACGATCGCGTCCGCGAGAGGATCGCGGAAATCGGCCCGAACCAGTTGCAGCAGGAGACGCAGGACGAACGCGAGCGTCAGCAGCCAGAGCAGGGTATCGACGATATAGCTGATGGCATCCATGGCTCAAGGCGCCCCGTATTCCGCCGCAAGTTCGGCCGAGCGGCGATCCGCCGCGGCGATCGCGTGGGCGACGATAGCACGAAGCCCGGCCGCGTCGAGCACCTCGAGCGCCGCGGCCGTCGTCCCGCCCTTCGACGTGACCTGCTCGCGCAGCGCGGCGAGCGATTCGTCGGACTGCCGCGCCATCTGCGCGGCGCCGAACGCCGTCTCGAGGGTCAGACGATGCGCGATGTCGCGCGGCAGGCCGCGCTCATGCGCGGCCGCCTCGAGCGCCTCCATGAACAAGAAGAAATACGCCGGGCCGCTGCCCGACAGCGCGGTCACCGTATCCATCTGCGATTCGTGCTCGACCCAGACCGTCGCGCTGACGGCGCTCATGATCGTCTCGGCGAGCGCGCGATAGGCCGCGCCGACGCTCGCGGGCGCATACAAGCCCGTCGCGCCGAAGCCGTTCAGTGCCGGCCGGTTGGGCATCGTCCGCACGACCGGCACCTGCGGCCCGAACCAGCGCGCCAGCGCCGCATGCGGTATGCCGGCGGCCACCGAGATCACGAGGGGCGGCGATCGGCCGAGGTGCGGCGCGAGCCCGGTCGCCACGGCGCGCATCTCCTGCGGCTTCACCGCGAGCAAGATCACCTCGGCGTCGGCGGCCGTCCGCGCGTTGTCCGCGGTCGCCGAAACCCCGAAATCCCGGCTCAACGCGCGTTGCCGCTCCTCGCTGGGATCGGCGACCGCGATGTGCGAGCCCGGCACGCCGCGCTTGATCAGTCCGCCGATCAGCGCCGCCGCCATGTTGCCGCCGCCGATGAATGCCAATTTGCGAAAGTTGTTCATTGGGTCGACCCTTGATCCTGTGGAGCCCGCCGGCGCGCGCCGAACAGCGACGTGCCGATGCGTACGTGCGTCGCGCCCTCGGCGATCGCCTCTTCGAAATCCTCGCTCATGCCCATCGACAGTGTATCGAGGGCGAACCCGCGCGCGTTCAATTCTTCGAGCAGTGCGCGCAGCCGTGCGAAAACGCGCCGCTGGGCCGACGCGTCGGTTTGCGGCGGCGGCAGGCACATGAGGCCACGCAGGCGCACGCGCGGCAATTGCGCGATCGCGGCGGCCGCGCCGGCGAGATCCGCGGGCGCAAGTCCGGCCTTGCCCGGCTCCTCGACGAGGGCCACCTGGATGCAGAGATTGAGCGGCGGGGCGTGCGGGGAGCGCTGTTCGGCGAGCCGGCGCGCGAGCTCCACCCGGTCGACGCTGTGCACCCAATCGAAGCGGGCGGCGATCGCGCGGGTCTTGTTCGCCTGGATCCTGCCGATGAAATGCCAACGCAGCGGCAGATCGGCGAGCCGCTCGATCTTCGCCGCCGCCTCCTGCAGGTAATTTTCGCCGAAATCCGTGACGCCGAGCGCAGCGGCCGCCCGGACGATTTCGGCAGGCTGGGTCTTGCTGACGGCGACGAGGGTTATGCCCGCTGGGTCGCGCCCGGCGGCTTGCGCCGCGCGGTCGATGCGGAATCGGACGTCGCGCAGGTTCATGCCCAAATTTTGCGGACCAATTAACATATTGGGCTGGCGCACCCTCTATACTGGAAACGATTGGACTTTAGCCGAACTAGGAGCCGTCAATGGCGGTCGATATCGCGCAGCTTCTCGCCTTCGCGGTGAAGAACAACGCGTCGGATTTGCATCTCTCGGCCGGAGTCGCGCCGATGATCCGCGTCGACGGCGACATGAAGCGCATCAACATGCCCGCGCTCGCGCACAAGGAAGTGCACAGCATGGTGTACGACATCATGAACGACAAGCAAAGGAAGGCGTTCGAGGAGTTCTTCGAAACCGATTTCTCGTTCGAGATCCCGAAGCTCGCCCGTTTTCGCGTCAACGCATTCAACCAGAACCGCGGCGCCGGCGCGGTATTTCGCACGATTCCGTCGACGATCCTTTCGCTCGACGAGCTGAATGCGCCAAAAACCTTCAAAGACTTGTGCATGCTCCCCCGCGGTCTCGTTCTCGTCACGGGGCCGACCGGATCGGGCAAGTCGACGACGCTCGCGGGCATGGTCAACCACTGCAACGACAATCGGCCGGACCACATTATAACCATCGAGGACCCGATCGAGTTCGTCCACGAGAGCAAGCGCTGCCTCGTCAATCAGCGCGAAGTCCACCGCGATACGCTCGGGTTCAGCGAAGCCCTGCGATCGGCGTTGCGCGAGGACCCGGACGTCGTGCTGGTCGGCGAAATGCGCGACCTGGAAACGATCCGCTTGGCGCTCACGGCCGCGGAGACCGGCCACCTGGTGTTCGGCACCCTGCACACGAGTTCGGCGGCGAAGACGATCGACCGCATCGTCGACGTCTTCCCGGCCGCAGAAAAGGAAATGGTGCGCGCGATGCTGTCGGAGAGCCTGCGCGCGGTCATCTCGCAAACGCTCATGAAGAAGAGTCGGCGGCGGTCGTATTGCGGCGCACGAAATCATGATCGGCACGCCGGCGATCCGTAACTTGATTCGGGAAGGAAAAATTGCCCAAATGTACTCGGCGATCCAGACCGGACAGGGCCAGGGCATGCAGACCCTGGATCAATGCCTGCAGGAATTGGTGCAAAAGGGTGTCGTGAGCCGCGAAGAAGCGCGCTTCAAGGCGCAAAACAAGGACAGCATCTGATGGAACGCGAACAATCGATCCGGCTGATGCAGGACCTCCTGCGGCGCATGGTCGAGAAGAAGGGTTCGGATCTTTTCATCACGGCCGGATTCCCGCCGGCGATCAAGATCGACGGCGAGATCCGCCCGCAGATCGGACCGTTCGTTGACGCCGGAGCACAGCGCGGGGCTCGTGCGCGCGATCATGAACGACCGTCAAACCAAGGAATTCGACGCGACGAAGGAATGCAATTTCGCGATTGCGCCGCCGGGCATCGGCCGGTTCCGCGTCAGCGCGTTCATCCAGCAGGGGTTCATCGGCTGCGGTCCTGCGCACGATCAACGCGAAGATACCGACGATCGAGGAGCTCGAGCTGCCGCCGGTGCTGAAGGACGTCGTGCTCTCCAAGCGCGGCCTCGCGATCCTGGTCGGCGGCACCGGATCGGGCAAGTCGACGTCGCTCGCGGCGATGGTCGGCTATCGGAACGAGAAGACGCGCGGCCACATCGTCACGATCGAGGATCCGGTCGAGTACGTGCATTCGCACAAGGGTTGCGTGATCACGCACCGCGAGGTCGGCGTCGACTGCGAGAGCTGGCACCTCGCCCTCAAGAACACGCTGCGGCAGGCGCCCGACGTGATCCTGATCGGCGAGATCCGCGACCGCGAGACCATGGAATATTGCATCCAGTTCGCCGAGACCGGCCATCTCGTGCTCGCGACGCTGCACGCCAACAGCTCGAACCAGGCGCTCGACCGCATCATCAATTTCTTTCCGGAGGAGCGGCGCGAGCAGTTGCTGATGGACCTGTCGCTGAACATCCGGGCCCTGATCTCGCAGCGCCTGATTCCGCGCGAGTGCGGCACCGGCCGCGTCGCCGCGATGGAAATCATGCTGCAAGTCGCCGCTGATCTCCGACTTGATCTTCAAGGGCGAGGTCGCGCAAGATCAAGGAAGTGATGGCGCGCTCGAACCGCCTCGGCATGAAGACCTTCGACCAGGCGCTGTTCGAGCTGTACGAGGCGGGCCTGATCTCCTACGAGGACGCGCTGCGCAACGCGGATTCGAAGAACGAGCTGCGGCTGCGCGTCAAGCTGGAGAGCAAGCGCGAGATGAAGAACCCCGAGGACGGCGGGCAATCGCTGCAGATCGTAGAGGAAGAAGAAGGCCAGGTGTTCTGAGCCATGTCCGCCGTCGCGGCCCGCGCGCACACGCTGAACACCAAGCCGCTGTTCAAGCTGATGGTGGAGAAGAAGGCATCCGATCTCTTCTTCACCTGCAACGCGCCCGTCAAGATCAAGATCGAAGGCAAGATCTTCCCGGTCAACAAGCAGGTCCTGAGTCCCGAAACCGTGCGTCAGGCCGCGCTCGGCATGATGACCCAGGAGCAAATCGAGCACTTCAACGAGAACCTGGAGATCGATTTCGCGATTTCCGAGCACGGGCTCGGCCGCTTTCGCGTCAACGTCTTCTACCAGCGCGGCTATCCCGCGATGGTGCTGCGCTACATCACCGCCGAGATGCCGCGGATCGAGGACCTCGGCATGCCCGAGATCGCTGAAGGAGCTCGTGATGCTCAAGCGCGGCCTGATCCTGATGGTCGGGGGCGCCGGCGCCGGCAAGTCGACGACTCTCGCGGCGATGATCAATTATCGCAACGAGACCTCGTCGGATCACATATTGACGATCGAGGATCCGATCGAATTCCTGCACACCAACAAGAAGTCGATCGTCAATCAGCGCGAGGTGGGCCTCGACACGAAGTCGTTCGCGCGCGCGCTGCGCAGCGCCGTGCGCGCCGCGCCCGACGTCATCCTGATCGGCGAGATCCGCGACCGCGAGACGATGGAGTCGGCGATCGCTCTCGCGGGAACCGGGCACCTGTGCATCGCGACCCTGCACGCGAACAACTGCGCGGAGACGCTGGACCGGATCATCAACATGTTTCCGCGCGACCAGCACAACCAGATCTTCCTGGACCTGTCGCAATACCTGCGCGCGATCCTTTCCCAGCGGCTCGTGCTCGCGAAGGCCGGAGCGCGCACGGCGGCCTGCGAGATCATGGTCAACACCCCGCACATGTCGGAGCTGATCAAGAAGGGCGATGTGATCGGCGTCAAGGAGGCGATCCGGACGGGAACGGAGCGCGGCATGCTGAGCTTCGACTCGTCGCTGTACAACCTGGTGCGCGAAGGCCGGGTCGAACTCGAGGAGGCGCTCGCGAGCGCGGACTCGAGAACCAACCTCGAAGCGAAAATCAATTTCGGCTGACGCCTCCGGCGGCGCCCGCCGCGGACGGCGAACGGGACAGGCCGTTCTGCAGAGCGGCGACGACCCGGCTGCGTTCGGCCGCGAGGCATGCGATGTTGCGCATGAGTTCGCAGTCGGCGAGCGTTTCTGCGCGCGCCTCCAGGTCGGCGGACATCTCCTTGAGCGCGGACGGCGTAGATGTTCGCGCTCGCGCCCTTGAGGGAATGGGCCGCGAGCTTGATCGCGCGCGCGCTCGCCGCGCCCGGCCGCACAGCCGATCTTCGCGAGCATCTCTTCGCTCATGTGCACGAATATCTGCGAGAGCTCCCGCTCGAAATCCGCATCCGCGCCGGTCACCAGGCGCAAGGCGTCCAAGTCCACGGCCGCCGCGTCCGCGGGCGCGGATATCAGCTCGAGCGCCGCGGAATCATCGACCAGCGCGTCGGCGCGCGACGACCGTGGCGGCGGAGCCCGCGTCGTCGCCGTCGCGCAGGCCGAAGCGCTCGAGGGTCGCGCGCAGCCGCGCGATGTCGAGCGGCTTCGTGATCAGGTCGTCCATTCCGGCCTCCAGGCAGCGCTCGCGCTGGCCGCTCATCGCGCTCGCGGTCAGGGCGACGATCGGCGTCCGCCGGCGGCCGTCCTCCAGCTTGCGCATGCAGCTCGTCGCCGAGTATCCGTCCATCATCGGCATCTGCAGGTCCAGGAGCACGAGATCGAAGCCACGCTGCGCGAATACCTGGATGGCCTCGAGTCCGTTGGCCGTGAGGTGAACCTCGCAACCCATGCGTTCGAGGAAGCTGCGCGCGACCTTTTGATTGACGGGGTTGTCTTCCACGAGCAGGACGCTGCCGCGGTAGCCGCGCGTGAGCTGCCAGGCCGGCGCGCGCGGCGCACTCGCGTCGACCGCTGCCGAGGAGGCCGCGGGCGATGCCTCCGACGCGGCCACGATCGGCATGGGCAGCTCGAACCAGAAGGCCGAGCCCTTGCCGAGGCGGCTGTCGACGCCGAACCGCCCGCCCATCATTTCCACGAGTCGGCGCATGATCGACAGACCGAGCCCGGTGCCGCCGAAGTGCCGCGTCGTCGACGAGTCGGCCTGCACGAACGGCTGGAACAACTTCGCCACGGCCTCGGGCGCGATGCCTATGCCGGTGTCCCGGACCTCGAAGCGCACGAGGCTTCGCCCCGGCTCCGCGGCGCGCGCCGAGACCTCGGCGACGACCGCGCCGGACGGAGTGAACTTGATCGCGTTGCTGATGAGGTTCAGCAGGCACTGACGGATGCGCTGCGGATCGCCGATGACCCGTTGCGGCGCGCCGGGCCGCACCGTCACCTCGAACTGCAGGCCCTTCGCGGCCGCTTGGAAGCCGAGTATCGCGCGGACTTCGGCCATGCTTTGCGGCAGGCTCATCTGCAAGGCTTCGATGTCGAGCCGGCCCGCCTCGATCTTGGAGAAGTCGAGGATGTCGTTGATCACGGCGAGCAGCGAGTCGGCGCTCGCGCGGATGGTCTCGGCGCAGTCGCGCTGCGCGGCGTCGAGGCCGGTGTTGAGCAGCAGGCTGGTCATGCCGACGATGCCGTTCATCGGCGTGCGAATCTCGTGGCTGACGTTCGCGAGGAATGCGCTCTTGGAGCGGCTCGCGGCTTGTGCGGCGTCCGACGCCCGGATCAGCGCATCGCGCGATGCGCGCGCCTCGGCGACGTCCTGGATGGAGCCGGCGAGGCGCATCGGAATGCCGGCGCCGTTGCGGTCCGCCTCGCCGCGCATGCGGATCCAGCGGTAGGCGCCGCCGCGCGTGCGCATGCGCACCTCGACGTCGTAGGCGCCGTTGCTCTCGGAAGTGGCACTGCTGAGCGTCCTCGCAAATTCCCAGGTCGTCGGGATGCACGAGGTCATTGGGCGTTCGCGCCGTCCGCGAGACCTCGCCCTCGACGTAGTCGAGGATCGCCTCGAAGCGCGGCGATACCCAGAGCGCCTGCTGCGTGATATCCCATTCCCAGAGTCCGTCCTGGGTGCCGCGGATCGCGCGCTCGAAGCGCTGACGCGCGATCTTCAACTCGTCTTCGACGAGACGGTGCTTGTGGACGTCCTGGATCGAACCTGAAAGCCGGACGGCGCGGCCGCGCGCGTCGCGCTCGGCGACGCCGCGCACGTGGAACCAGCGGTAGCTCCCATCCTTGAGGCGCAGGCGCAGCTCGTGCGCATAGGGCGTGCCGTCGGCGATGTGCCGCTCGCTCACGTCGCGCGCATGCGCCAGGTCCTCGGGGTGGATGTTCGCGTTGACCTTGTCGATGGTGTCGACGTCGAGCTCGTCCGCATCGTAGCCGAGGAGCGTGCGGTAGCTCGACGAGCACCAGTGTTTCTGCGTGATCAGGTCGAGTTCCCAATGTCCCTCGTGAATCGACAGCGACGCGCGCTCGAGCCGGCGCTGCGCGTCGTGCAGCGCCTCGGCCGCCTCCACCTCGCGCGTGATGTCCCAGCTGACGCCGACCGAGCGCGCGGGCTTGCCTTGCGCATCGACGCTCGTGCGCGCGTAGGCGCGGATGTGGCGGATGGAGCCGTCGCCCAGGCGCAGGCGGTAGTCGAACGAGGCGTCGGCCTCACCGCGGGCGAGCGCCTCGCTCATCGCCTTGTGGCCGATATCGCGGTCGTCGGGGTGCACCCATTTGAACAGGTCGTCGCCGAGCTCGTAGCCGTAATGGCGCTTGGATGCGGCTTCCTCGAGGCGGTTCTCGTCCCACGAGATCGAGTTGCTCACCCAGTCGAACTCCCAGACGAAGATGCCGGCGGCCTGCGTCGCAATGCTCAAGCGCTCGAGCAGCTGGTGCTCGGACAGGGGTTCTTTTTTCGCCATATGTAGCCAGCGCAAAGCGTCCGTCGGCTCTCCCGAATGACGGCACTTTAGACATATGTCGAACGGGTGACCGCGACGCAGGTATCAAAACGCGGCCGTCAACGTGCGGCGCGCAGGCCGAGCGAGGCGATGAACGCGATCACCGCCGCCGGTACGAGCGCGGCCGCGGAGAGCTGCCAGCCGCCGGCCGCCGCGGCCACGGCCGCGACGACCGGCGGCCCGATGAGCTGGCCCGCGTGCGAGGCCTGGACGACGAAGCCCATGGTGGTCGCGGCCGAACTTCGGTCTGCGGCGGCGGCCGGGACGCTCGCGAACAGCGATGCCGGTATGAGCCCGCCGATGCCCGAGAATGCGACGACGAGCGCGTAGCGCGTGGTCGCCGCGAGAGAGGCGGAAAAGATGCCCAACGACGCGATCATCATCGCGATGCACGCGAAGCCGATCAGGCGCCGCGGGGTCGCCTGCCGCGCGATGAGCGCGCTCGCGACGATGTTCCCGAGCGCGTTGGCGATGACGGCGACCGCCGTGAGGCTGCCGGCGGCCTGCGGACCGAATCCCTGCTGCTGCAGGATCGTCGGCAGGAATCCCATGACCGACATGTATTGGAACGTATAGAAGGCGAAGATGACCGCGAGCAGCGCCGGCCCACGCCGCAGCACGCCGCGCAGGCTCGCGAGCGTCGGAATCGCGCCATCCCGCGCGGGCAGCGCCGGCGGGCGCGCGATCGCGAGCGCCGCCGCGAGCAGCAGCACGATCGCGGCGTTCAGCTTCCAGAGCGCCCGCCAGCCCTGCGCGCGCAGCACGGCCGGCGCGATCGCGAGCGAAAGCGCCATGCCGATCGGCATGTAGGTCCCCCAGAGCGCGGGCACGAAGCGCCGGTCGCGCGCGCAGCTGCTCGCGACCAGCAGGCTCGGGATCGCGACCACCATGATGACGAACGACATGCCTTCGGCCACGCGGCTCGCGAGCAGGATCGGCGCCGAGGATGCGCCGCTGCCGAGCAGGCTCGCAGCCCCCATGCCGACCAGCCCAGCGACCGCGGCGCGTCGCGGACCGAACAGGTCGGCCACCGAGCCGGCGAAACTACCGAGCAGCGCCCCGATGACGCTGAAAAGAGAGATGACCCAGGCCGCGGCGACGATCGACAGGTGCAGTTCCGCGCGCAGCGCGCCGAGCGACGGCGGCACCTTGCCGATCTGCATGGACGCGCCGACGCCGCTCGCGAGCAGCAGTCCGACATAGCCCCAGCGGGTCCTCCCGTCCGTGTCCCCAATCCCGGCGATCGCATTCTTGGTATTCATGGATGCGGGCTAGAATAGCGGGCCTAGGGCAACATGCGAACATGATCGATCTCGAAAACACCGTGGTCGGCTTCGCCGCGGCGCTCGGCGCGGGACTCCTGATCGGCATCGAGCGCGAGCGGCGCAAGGGAACGGGCCGAGGCCGCGCGCCCGCCGGCGTGCGGACTTTCGCGCTCGCCGCGCTCGCCGGCGCGGGCGCCGCGGCGCTCTCGCAGCCGCTCTTGGTCGCCGTCGGCGCCCTGCTGATCTCGACGCTGTCCGCGATCGCCTACTGGCGCAACCGTTCGCAGGATCCCGGAGCGACGACGGCGCTCGCGTTCTTGGTCACGTATCTGATCGGCGTGCTCGCGATCAAGCACGCGATTCTCGCGGCGGGGGGCTCGGTCGTCGTGACGGCGCTGCTCGCGAGCCGCCACAGGCTGCATCGGTTCTCCGTCGACATATTGACCGAATCCGAGTTGCGCGATGCGCTCGTGTTCGCGGCGGCCGTGCTGATTCTGTTGCCGCTGATGCCGAACAAGGACGTCGCCTGGGCCGCGGGCGTCAATCCGCGGCGAATCTGGGCGCTCGTGGTTCTGTTCATGGCGCTGCAGGCGGCGGGCTACGTCGCGCAGCGCGCCGCCGGCGCGCGGGTCGGTCTGCGCGCTGTCGGGTCTCGTCGGCGGATTCGTCTCGAGTACCGGCACCATCGCCGCGCTCGGCGCGCGCGCGCGCGAAACGCCGGCGCTGTGGCTGTACGTGCGTCGCCGGCGCATTGCTGTCGACCGTCGCGACGGTCGTACTGCTCGGCGTCGTGATCCTCACCGTCTGGCCCGCGGGGTTCGCCGTCATGGCGCCGTCGCTGCTGGCGGCGCTGCTCGCCGTCGGCGCGGCGTCCGCGGCCGCGTACCGGCGGCAGCGCACCGAGGCCGCTCCGAGCCCGACACGGGGCAGGGCCTTCAATCTCTTCTACGCCATGGGATTCGCGGCGCTGCTCGTGGGCGTCACCGCGGTCGTTTCGCTCGTCGCACGATATTTCGGCGAGGCGGCGGCGGCCGCCGCCACCGCCGTCGCCGGCGCGTTCGACGTGCATGCGGCCGCGGCCTCGACGCTGTCGCTCGCGGCCGCCGGCAAGCTCGGCGCCGAGGAGATCCGGGTCCCGATACTCATCGCATTTTCCACCAATACGATCAGCAAGCTCGTCGCCGCGTTCGTCGGCGGCGGGCGGGCATACGGGGTCTGGGTGAGCATGGGTCTCGCGCTGACGGTCGCGGCAGCCTGGCTGCCGGTCGTCATCTGGCGCTGATGGAACGAATCGACGGCATCCTCGTATGCGGCGCCGGACCGGTCGGTCTCGTCACTGCGTTGAAGGTCGCGCGCGCCGGCATCCCGGTCGTGGTGCTCGAGGCGGAGGCGGGGATCGGCGAGCAGCCGCGCGCAGCCGTCTACCACGCACCGGTCGTCGAGCGGCTCGATGCGCTCGGGCTCCTGGCCGATCTCGCCGCGGTCGGTGTCCTCAAACAGGGCTACGATTACTGGTCCATCGATCACACCCTGCTCGGACGGTTCGACATGTCGGCGCTCAAGCCGCAGGACACGGCCCACCCGTACAACCTGCACCTCGGACAGCCGGCGCTCGCGGCCATCATCCTGCGCCACCTGCTGCGCGTCGCGGGCGCCGAGGTGCGCTGGCGGCATCGCCTCACCGCGCTTTCGCAGGATGAAGACGGCGTGACGGTCGCGGTCGATACGCCGGACGGCGAGCGGCGCTTGCGCGCCCCGTGGCTGGTCGGCGCCGATGGCGCCCGCAGCGGCGTGCGGCGCGCGCTGGGGCTCGACTTTCCGGGGATCACCTGGCCGGAATGGTTCGTCGCGACCAACGTGCGTTTCGACTTCGAGGCGCACGGTTTCGGCTTGTCGAACGTCGTGCTGGACCCGGACGATTGGGCGATCATCCCGCGGATCGACCAGAGCGGGCTTTGGCGCTGTACCTACCGCGAAGCGCCGGGCCTGCCGGAGGAGGCGGTGCGACGACGATTGCCGGAGCGCTACGCGCGTCTCGTGCCGGCGCTCGCCGATTGCGTGCCCGAAGCCGTCTCGCCGTACCGCGTGCACGAACGCTGCGCCGAGCGGTTTCGCGTCGGGCGCGTCTTGCTCGCCGGCGACGCGGCGCACGTCAACAATCCGATCGGCGGGCTAGGGCTCACCTGCGGGCTGCTCGATGCGATCCCGCTCGGCGATGCTCTCGGCGCCGTCATCGACGGGCGGCGCAACGACCGCGTGCTCGACGACTACGCCGCCGAGCGCCGCCGCATATTCCTGGAAGTGGTGTCGCCGGCGGCGACGGAGAACCGCCGCCGGGTCGGCGAGCGTGATCCCGAGCGCCGGCGCGCCGACCTTGAGCGTCTGCGGCGGCTGACGGACGATCCGGAAGCGGCCCGTGAGGCGTTGCTCGGCGTGTTCCGGATCGTCGGCCGGCATCCGCTCGCGAACTGACGGTCATCGACCCGCGCCGCCCGCGCGCGGGAACTTCGGCTCAGAGCGGGCGGCGGTGCCGCGTCAGCGTCGCGGCGATCGATGCGAGCATGGCCATGCGCACGGCGACGCCGTTGTTGACTTGTTCGCGGATCACCGAGCGCGGGCCGTCCGCGACGTCCGAGCTTATCTCCACGCCGCGGTTCATGGGGCCGGGATGCATGACGAGAGCGCCCGGCGCGGCGAGCCGCAAGCGCGCCGCCGTCAGGCCGAACTCGCGAAAATAGGCGGCGTCGTCGAGCGAGGCGGTCTGCGCCATGCGCTCCTTTTGTATGCGCAACATCATGACGACGTCGGCGCCGGCGATGCCGTCCTCGATGCGCGTGAAGCGCTGCGCGCCGCGAAATTCGTTCTCCGAAGGCAGCAGCGCCACCGGCGCCACGAGCCGCAGGTCCGTCGTGCCGAGCGTCGTGAGCGCGTGCGAGGTCGAACGCGCGACGCGCGAGTGCTTGATGTCGCCGACGATCGCGACCTTCAATCCGGCGAAGCGCCGCTTGTGCGCCCTGATCGTCAGCACGTCGAGCAGGCCCTGGGTCGGATGCGAAAGATGCGCCTCGCCGGCACTGATCACGGAGACGTGCGGCGCGACGTGGTCGATGAGGAATTCCGGCAGCCCCACCTCGGAATCGCGGATGACGAATATGTCGGTGTTCATCGCTTCGAGGGTATAGATGGTGTCGAGCATGGTCTCGCCCTTCGCCCGCGAGCTCGACTGCATGTCCATGTTCACCACGTGGGCGCCGAGGCGGCGGGCCGGCGAGTTCGAACGACGCGCGCGTCCGCGTGCTCGGCTCGAAGAACAGGTTGGCGACCGTGACGCCGGCGAGCTCGCGCCCTTCGTACGCCGGCTGTCCCGGAAAGCGACGGTATCCTTCGGCCCGGTCGAGAATGGCCGTCAATGCGTCGCGGGCCAGGCCGTCGAGCGTGATGAGATGTCGCAGCCCGCCGGCGCTATCTTGTTGTGACCGCATTTCGCCTCAAGTTCTTTCTTCGATCCAGCGCTCCAGGATCACGCATGCGGCCGCGGCATCGACGTCCGTCTTCGCGACCCGGCGCTTGCGCAACCCCGCTTGCCTCGCCCGGCGCAGCCTCTCCTCGGCCTCGAGCGAGGAATAGCGCTCGTCGATCAACTCGACGGCGAGGCCGCAGCGATGCGCGAGCTCCGCCGCGAACGCGCGCGCGCCGGCCGACATCGGACTTTCGGATCCGTCGGCATTATACGGCAGCCCGACGATCGCGCGCGCGGGCTGCCACTTGCGCACCAGGGAGATGATCTCGGGCCACGACGGCCCATCGGCGCCGACGACGATCGCCGTCAGCGGGGCAGCCGTGCGGCTCAGCGTGTCGCCGGCGGCGACGCCGATGCGCCGCTTCCCATAATCGAACGCGAGCAGGAGCTGCGGCGCGCGGCCGGCGTGCGCTTCAGGCATTGCCGCTGGTCGGGCTGATCCGCGAGAGATCCACGCCGAGCAGGCGGCCTGCGGCCTGCCAGCGCGATTCGAAGGGCAGATCGAACACGATCGCGGAATCGACGCGCGCATTGAGCCAGGCGTTCGCGCGTATTTCGTCCTCCAGCTGGCCGCCGTCCCAGCCGGCGTAGCCGAGCGCGACGAACGCTTCGGCCGGCCCTTCGCCGCGCGCCATCGCCGCGAGGATGTCGCGCGACGTGGTCACGTGGATGCTGTCGGAGACCTTGTGCGTCGAGTCCCATTCGCCGCCCGGCCGGTGCACGACGAAGCCACGGTCGGTTTGCATCGGGCCGCCGCGCAGCACCCGGCGCTCGGTCAAAGGACCGCTCGCGATCTGGATTTCCAACTGCTCGAATATCTCGCCCATGCGCATCGGCAGGGGCTTGTTCAGGATCAGCGCAAGGGCGCCGCGCGGCCCGTGGTCGCAAACCAACGAGACGGTTTGCGCGAAATTCGGATCGCCCATCGCGGGCATCGCGATCAGCAGCTGATTCGTCAAATACCCCGAGACGCTCATGGCCCTTCCATCGTCGCTCAAATGACGGCTCCCGAGCGGGCCCGGCGGGTCACCGCGTCGCGGCCGGCTCGTCCGGTGCAGAGTAAAGCACACTCGACCCCCTCGCGGTACCGGACAAGAACTCCCACTGGTAGGCGATGCGAATTTGATCGTGCGCCGCGCTCATCTGGCGCGGAAACGGTTCGAACGGCGCCGCGAGCCGCAGAATCCGGATCGCCGCGTCGTCGAGTTCGGGCCGGCCGCTGCTGCGGCGAACAATCGCGTGCGCGAGCTTGCCGTCGGCGTCGATCGTCACTTCGACGACCGGCGTGCCGGAGGCTTTCCCGAGGCGCGCCGCGCTCGGGAAGTTCATCGTGCCGACGCGCTCGACGCGGCGGCGCCAACCGTCGAGGTATTCGGCCACGTCCGATTCGCCGGGTATCGGCGGATATCCACAATTGCTTGCGCGCCGGGCCACGCAGGCGCAGCGCGACGCCGTCGCTGTTCGGATTCATGCCGAGATCCGGCCGGTTCTCGAGGCGCACCGGCATCGCGGACGTCGCCTGCGCGGCCGCGGCCGGCGCAAGATACAGGATCGTCGGCGACGCTCCCCGCGTCGCAATCACGGCATCGTCGCCGGCGCCGTCGCCGGCCCGCCGATACTCGAGCCCTTCGCCGTCGGCGATCCCGGGCCGATCGGCGCGCGCAAGCGAGGACTTGGGAATCAGCGCCCGCTTCGCCGCGGTCGTGTTGCCGGAGCCGAGCTGATTTCTCTGCGCCAGGTATTTTGCGTTGCGGTTATGCGCGACGGCCGGCCCCTTGTCGCCGACCAGGATGACCTCGAGGCCCGGCGCGCCGCCGTGCGCGTCGAACTTCGGCGGGCTGAAGGTCACGCCGAGGATGATGATCGCGTGCAGCAGCGCGGCCACGAAGCAGGTCGTCAACATGCGGTCGTTCGCCGGCGGGAGCCCGGCTTCCAGCAGTTCGGAGTTCACGCGGCTCTCAAGGTCTTGGCGATGGCGTCCATCAGGCTGCCGCCGATATCGACCGCGTGCTTCTTGTTTAGTTCGCGTATCCCGGTCGGGCTCGTGACGTTGATCTCGGTGACGTAGTCGCCGATGACGTCGAGACCGACGAAGATCATGCCGGCCTCGCGCAGGCGCGGCCCGATCTTGCGAGCACAGCCAGCGGTCGCGATCGTTGAGCGGACGGCTCTCGGCGCGGGCGCCGGCCGCGAGATTGCCGCGGTTGTCGGCGCTGTCCGGCATGCGGCGCAGCGCAAACGGCACCGGCTCGCCGTCGACGAGGATCACGCGGCAGTCGCCGGCGGTCACGATCTCCGGCAGGTAGCGCTGGATGATCGCGTAGCGATTGCCGTAGTCGGTCAGCGTCTCCAAGACGACGTTGCGGTTCTTGTCGCCTTCCTCGAGCACGAAAATCGAGCGGCCGCCCATGCCGTGCAAGGGCTTGCAGACCGCTTTGCCGTGCTCGCGCAGGAACTCGCCCATGTCGCCCATGTCGCGCGTGATCAGCGTCGGCGCGCAGCACTCGGGAAACCAGGCCGTGTACACCTTTTCGTTCATGTCGCGCAGACCCCGCGGGTCGTTGACGACCAGCGCACCCTGTTCCTTCGCCCGGTCCAGGATGTAGGTCGTGTAGATGTATTCCGTGTCGAACGGCGGGTCCTTGCGCATGAGGATGGCGTCGCACTCGCCGAGGCGGGCGGCCGCGGCGGCGCCGCGCTCGAACCAATGGTCCGGATCGTCGGACACCTTGAGCGGCGCGAGGCGCCCGAAGGCGGTGCCGTCGCGCAGCCACAGGTCCTTTTGCTCGGCGTACAGGAGGTGCCAGCCGCGCCGTTGCGCCGCCAATAGCATCGCGAGCGTGCTGTCTTTGGCCGGCTTGATCGTCTCTATGGGGTCCATGACGACGAGTAGGCGGACTTGCGAAGACATCGATATTCCTCTCAAACGTTCGGGCGGCGCCGGCGTAGCAGTTTACGCCATGCGGGCGGCCGGCCCGGCCACATCGAAAAACTGTGAACCAGTCCGCCGTCGTTTGCCCCGCCTTGCCTCGAAATGTGACGTCCATGCCGTGGCTAGAGGGGCCTATATATGTTAAAAAGTCACGATATTCCGGCACCTACGCGCAAGTGATTTCATGACCGCAACCGACAAATCCAAGCTCACGGGCCTCAAGGTGCTCGTGATAGACGACAGCAAGACGATCCGCCGGACGGCCGAGACCCTCCTGACCAAGGAAGGGTGCGAGGTGTTCACGGCGATCGACGGCTTCGATGCGCTGTCGAAGATCGCGGACCATCAGCCGGATATCGTGTTCGTCGACATCATGATGCCGCGTCTCGACGGCTATCAAACTTGTTCGTTGATCAAGCATAACAAGGTTTTCAAGCAGATCCCGGTCATCATGTTGTCGAGCAAGGATGGTTTGTTCGACCGCGCGCGCGGCCGGATCGTTGGCTCCGAACATTATCTGACCAAGCCGTTCACGAAGGACGAACTGCTCGGAGCCATCGAAGCGCATGTGGGTAAATGACGGGAGAATCCACGCATGGCATTGATTCTTATTGTCGACGACTCGCCCACTGAAGTGTTCGTGATGCAGAAGGCACTCGAAAAACACGGCTTCAAGACGGCGGCCGCCGAGAGCGGCGAGGAAGGCATTCGCAAGGCCAAGGAGATGAAGCCGGACTTGATCTTCATGGATATCGTGATGCCGGGCGTCAACGGCTACCAGGCGACACGCGCCCTCATCAACGATCCCGAGACGAGATTGATTCCGATCATCATGGTGACGACCAAGGGGCAGGAGACGGATCGCGTCTGGGGACTTCGCCAGGGCGCCGTGGATTACCTCGTGAAGCCGGTCTCGGCGCAGGCGTTGGTCGAGAAGGCCCAGGCGGCGCTCGCCGTATGACGGTCGCCGACGGCGGGTCCGGGGAGAACCTGCGCAACCTGCGTGATCGACCGTTCGAGCTTCTGAAAGAATTGGAGAAGCGCAGCCGCGCGAACGCGGCGGGCCCCGCACCGGAGGCGGGCGCCGGGCGGGAGTGGGTCGGCGTCGCCTTTCGAATGGGCGGCGAGACCTTTCTCGTCGCGCGCGAAGAGACGCGCGAAGTCCTGGGTTATCCCGCGGCGGTGACGCGGATTCCCGGGGCCAAGGCCTGGGTAAAGGGGCTGGCGAACGTCCGCGGCCAGCTCCTGCCGATGATCGATCTGCGGCAGCTGCTCGGCAGCGGCATGACGGCGGCGGGACGGAACACGCGCGTGATCGTCGTCAATCACCGCGAGATTCCGGCGGCGTTGATGGTCGACGAGGTGCTCGGCTTTCGCCGCTTCGCGGAGCGGGAGTTCAGCGCCGATCCGCCGCCGACCGTGATTCGCTGCGACAGCTACCTCGCGGGCGCGTTTCGCCGCGGCGGCGAAGTTTGGCCGGTGTTGAGCTTGAAGAGTCTCGTGGAGAGTCAAAGTTTTTTGCAGGCGGCGAGCTGAGCGCCGGGATCGCCAAATGACCAAATCAGACGATACGAATCGATGGTCGCGCCTGTTGACGGCGCTCGCCGTGCTGTCGGCGGCGTGCATCGCGGCCGCCGCCTGGCTCGTGATCGGGACCCGTTCCGCGAGCCTGCATGCGGCGCCGGCGGAGGAGCTGTCTTTCGTCCTGCAGCGCATTCCGTTCGAGGCGCAAAACGCGCTGCGCGGAGACGCGGTTTCGTTCGACGCTCTCGCGAAGAGCGCGGCGCGCGTCAAGACCCTGCGCGGCGAGGCGGCCGCGTCCGGCGGCGCGGACGACGCGTCCTTCGCGAAATTGAACGGCGCGCTCGACACGATCGCGGCGGCGCGCCCCGCCGTGCTCGCGATTCAATCGTCCAACCGCGACGCGAATTCGCTCGCGCCGAAATTGCTCTCGCAGCTCGGCGATCTCGCGAGTTCCGCCGGAGTGCAGAATCTTCAGGGCATGAGCCGTTATCTCGAGCGCTTCGAGCTGTCGGTGCAGCGCATCCAGCAGGATATGAACGGTCTGGCCGCGGGCATCGGCGATGCGGCGCCGGTCGCGCAGCGCCTGGCCGACAGCCTGGAATTCCTCAATCAGGTCGTCCGCGGCCTGTCGGGCGAGGATTCGGGACTGGCGTTGGCGCCCGTCACGGGCGCCGATGCCGCACAGCGGCTGAAGGGACTGGTCGCGCGCAATCAACAATTCGCCGCGGCGGTGCGCGCGGCCATCGGCGCGACCGAACCCGTGTCGAAGGCGCAGACCGCCGTGCGTACCCTGCCCGGACTGAGCGAAACGCTCGCCTCGGCGTACGGGACGGCGGCGCCGGCCGCGGTCGCGTACCCGTCGAAGCCGTGGATTTTGGGGAGCCTCGGGCTCGCGCTCGCGTGCCTGGGCGCGCTCGCGTGGGTCTACCGCAAGGCGGTCGATGCGCGGCGCATGGTGGAGACGCGCGCGCGCGAGAACGAGCGCAATCAAGAGGCGATCATGCGCCTGCTCGACGAGCTTTCGAATCTCGCGAACGGCGACCTGACCGTGCAAGCCACCGTCACCGAGGACATCACCGGCGCGATCGCCGACTCCATCAACTACGCGATCGAGGCGCTGCGCGCGCTCGTCACGACGATCAACGAAAGCGCGATTCAATTGGACGGATCCACGAAGCAGGCACAGGCGGCCGCCGCGCACATGGCGAAGGCCAGCGGCGCGCAATCGCGCCAAATCTCGGCGGCGAGCGAGTCCATGGCCGACATGGCGGCGTCGATCGAGGAAGTCTCCGGCACCTCCGAGCGCTGCGCCGACGTCGCCAGGTATTCGGTCGACATCGCCCACAAGGGCGGCGACGCGGTGCGCCGCACGATCGACGGCATGAATGCGATCCGCGAAACCATTCAAGAGACGAGCAAGCGGATCAAGCGACTCGGCGAGAGTTCGCAGGAGATCGGCAACATCGTCGAGCTGATCAACGACATCGCCGAGCAGACCAACATTCTCGCGTTGAATGCGTCGATCCAGGCCTCGATGGCCGGCGAGGCGGGCCGCGGTTTCGCGGTCGTCGCCGACGAAGTCCAGCGGCTCGCGGAGCGCGCGGCGAACGCGACGAAGCAGATCGAGGTTCTCGTGCGGACGATCCAGACGGACACCAACGAGGCGGTCGTTTCGATGGAGCGCAGCACGACGGACGTGGTCGGCGGCGCGCTGCTCGCCGAGAACGCGGGCGCGGCGCTCGACGAGATCGAGCAGGTGTCCAACCAGATCGCGAGCCTCGTACAGAACATCTCCGCGAGCGCGAGGCAGCAGGCCGCGGCTTCGGGGAACATCTCGAAGAACATGCAGGTCGTGCGCGAGATTTCCACCCAGACCGCGGAAGGCTCGTCGGCGACATCTGCGTCCATCGCGAAACTCGCCGCCCTGGCCGCGCAGCTGCGCAAGTCGGTCGCGGGCTTCCGCCTGCCGGGCGGCGCCGCCGCGGCCGCGACGATGGGCGGGACCACGTCCACGCGGCTTCCGGCGCTGAAGGAGCCGGTCGACGGCGGCACGGGCTCCACCGGGAAGATGCGCAAGGCGAGCGGCTTCGGCGCGTGACGCGCGGCGCGCGAATTCCAGAATGACCGACATCAGCTCTCAAACCCTGCATTTCGTCGCCAAGGAGCTGGCGGTGACCTTGAACGACGCGCGCGCCGCTCTCGAGGCCTATGCGGAGCGGCCGGATCAGCGCGACATGCTCGAGAAATGCGCGGATCACCTGCACCTCGCGCACGGCGTCCTGCGGCTGGTCGAGGTGTACGGCGCCGCGCTCCTGGCGGAAGAAATGGAGCACGTGACCCGCTATCTGCTGGAATCGGCCGAGGACGAGAAGCGCCAAACGGACGGCCTCGACGCGTTGATGCGGGCGATGGTGCAATTGCCGACTTACCTCGAGCGGGTTCTCTCGGGCGGACGTGATCTCGCGCTCGTGCTCTTGCCGCTGCTGAACGACCTGCGTTCCGTGCGCGGCAGTCCGCTGCTGTCGGAAGGGACGCTGCTGCTGCTGAACCTGAAATCCGACCAGCCCGCACAGCCGCGTGAGGCCGGCGAGGAGCGGATTTCGGTCGCGCTGTGGGCCCGGCGGCTGCGCCCGCGGTTTCAGGTGGGCCTGCTCGGGTTGATACGCGGCGAGCGCACCGACCAGAACCTCGAGATCATGGCGAAAGTCGCCGAGAAGCTCGAACAAGTCGCGACGACCCAACCCGTGTTTCAGTTCTGGTGGGTCACAGGCGCGATTCTGGAGGCGCTGCGCGAAAACGGGTTGGAGGCGAGCGCGACGCTGAAACGCCTCCTCGGGCAGGCCGATCGGCAGATCAAGGCATTGTACGAAGCCGGCGAGGCGCGGTACGGCGAGAATCCGCCGATCGACCTGTTGAACAACCTCCTGTACTACGTTGCGCGTTCGTCGGTCGGCGGCGGCCGCATCGGCGCGGTGCGCGCTTCGTTCAAGCTCGCCGAACTCCTGCCGGTCGACGACTCGATCGAACAGGAGCGCGAAAGCCTCTCCGCGCCGAGCGTCAAATTGATGCGCACCGTGGCCGCGGCGATCAAAGAGGATCTGGCGAAGGTCAAGGACGTGCTCGATATCTTCGTCCGGCGCGGCGGCGGCCGGAGCGAGGAGCTCGCGCCGCAACTGGAATTGCTGAAGAAGATCAGCGATACGCTCGGCGTGCTCGGCTTGGGCGAGCTCCGGCAGCGCGTGCAGGCGGAAGTCGCCGACCTCAACGCCCTGCTCGCGGCGGGCGAGGCGCCGGCGGAGGACGCGCTCATCAAGATCGCGGGGGTCCTGCTGTCCGTCGAGGACAGCTTGGACGACCAGCTCGTGCGACTGATTCTGCCGACCGCGGCAGCCGCGACGGGATCCCACGACGCGGCCGACCTCGATTTCCGCCTCGTCAGCGAAGCCGTATTGCGCGAATGCATCGTCAACCTGGCGCGCATCAAGGAAGCGATATCGGTCGCGGTGCAGAAGCCCGGGGACTCGTCGCCGCAGGGCCTCGACAACGTGCCGCAACTCCTGCGGGGAATCACCGCCGGATTGTTGATGCTCGGCAAGGGGAGAGCCGCCGAGCTCATGGATGCGATCGGCGTGCACGTGCGCAAGCTCGTCGAGCCCGGCGCGCCGGCGGCCGATCCGCTGCGCCTGGAGCGGGTCGCGGACGCGATCGTCAGCATCGAGTATTACATGGAGACGATCCAGAGCGGCCGCAACGATCCGTGGTACATGCTCGACAACGCGGCGATTTGCGTCAAAGCGCTGACCGAGGACACCTTGGAGCCCGTGCCCGCTCTCGGCCTGGACGCCGCCGCGCAGGCCGCCGCCGACGCCGCGGCGACCGTGCAAATGGACGCCCCCGCGACGGTCGCCATCGACCGCACCGCGCATCCGCCGACGGCGACGCTGCCGCACGTCGGCACGATCGCCGCCGCGCCGCTCGATCCGCAGCTCGTCGAACTCTTCATCGAGGAAGCCAAGGAGGAGATGGCGAGCATCGGCACGAGCTTCCCGCTGTGGGAGCAGAATCCGATGGATACGGATGCGCTCGCGACGATGCGCCGCAGCTTCCATACCTTGAAGGGCAGCGGCCGGATGGTCGGCGCGCGCCAGATCGGCGATCTTGCCTGGTCGATCGAGAATTTGTTGAATCGGGTCATCGACAAAACGGCGACGCGGACGCCCGCGATGGTCGCGGTGATCCGGGCGGCGGTCGCCGCCTTGCCGCAGGCGATCGAACAGTTGGAGACCGGCCGGCCTTGCGTTGCGCCGGTGGACGAGATCATCGCGCGCGCGCATGCGTGCGCGGGCGGCCGCGAGGACGAGGAGACGGCCGCGAACGCGGCGCCCGAAGAGCGCGGCGCCGCGGTTCCCCTGCCGCCGGAGGCCGTCGTCGCGCAGCCCGCCGCGGCGGACGCGCGGGCGCCGGAACCCATCCGGCAGCCGGAGTCGCATTTGCCGCCCGCCGCGCAAGTGCAGGCGCCGCCGGTCACGGCGATGGACCCGGTGCTGCACGACATCTACAGCAAGGAGGCCGCGCATCACCTCGCGGCGATCAGCGAGTATTTGCAGAAGCGGCGCGGCCAGCTCGCGCCGCACGATCTGCCGGAGAACATCTATCGCGCCGTGCACACGCTCTGCGGCAGCTCGAAGATGGCCGAAGCGCGGCACGGCATCCGGGTTACCGAGCCGCTGAACAACTATCTGCGCAAAGTATATGAAAGCGGCCGCGGCCTCTCGGATGCGGGCCTCGCGCTGCTGGCGGATGCGGTTGCCGCGATCGAGAATGTCGTCGCGCACATCAACGAGTCCACGGTTTTTTTCGCGGAGCAGCCGGTGCTGCTCGATCGCATCCGCGCGCAGGAGGCCGAGCTGGACGCCGAAGTCGCGCAGGCGGGCGAGGACGCGGCCGCCTCGACGATCGTCCCCGCGCTGGGCGTTCCGGCGGAGCCGGAAGGCTTCGACCACGAGATCGCGAACATCTACAGCGAGGAGGCGACCGAGCTGCTGGAGAGCGCGCAAGTCTCGCTCGGCGCATGGAACGACGACCGCGCGAACAAGACGCCGGTGGCCGAGCTGCAGCGCCAGCTGCACACGCTGAAGGGCGGGGCGCGCATGGCCGGCATCAGCGCGATGGGCGACCTGAGCCACGAGCTCGAGTCGCTCGTGATCCAAATCGACGGCGGCCTCGTGAGCGGCGACGAGCGCGCGCATGCGGTCCTGCAGGCGAGTCTCGATGAACTCGCCCGCATGCGCGATACGGTCGGCACGGGCTCCCTGCCGCAACCCGCCGCGGTGCTGATCGCGAGAATACGGGCGCTCGTCTCCGGCCCGGCCGCCGAGGCGCCTGAATCGGTCCCGGCGGCGCCGAAGCGGCCCCCGTGACGCCTGAAGCGGCCGCGGCGGCGGTGAGCGCGGCGTCAGTGGCTGCAATGCCCGCGCCGCCCGCCGCCGTGCCGCCCGAGACCGCGGCACCCGCACCGGCCGCGGGTCCAAGGCCGCTGGCCGAGGAGCCGGCGCACGGCCAGAGCGGCGAATTCAGCTTGCCGAGCCTGGAGCTCTCGAGCGCTCCGGTGCTGCCGGGCCGCGAGAGCGCGCCGGTCGAACGCGCCGAGATGGCGCGAGTCGACGCGGATCTGCTCGACACCATGTTGAACAACGCGGGCGAGGTCAGCATATTCCGCGCGCGCCTCGACCAGCAGGTCAACTCGATCGACTTCAACCTGGCCGAGCTTGCGCGTACGGTCACGCGCCTCAAGGAACAGTTGCGCGGCGTGGAAATGGAGACCGAGGCGCAAATTCTGCACCGGCATCCGGACGCCGATCCGCGGCGCGCCGATTTCGATCCGCTGGAATTGGACCGATACTCGGCGTTGCAGCAGTTTTCGCGCGCGCTCGCCGAGACTTCGAGCGACGTCGCGAGCATTCAAGGATTGCTCGAGACACTGACGCGCGAAGCGCAGAACCTGTTGACCCAGCAGGCGCGGGTCATCACCGAGCTGCAGAACAGCCTGATGCGCACCCGCATGGTGCCGTTCCAGCGCCACGTGCAGCGGCTGACGCGCCTCGTGCGCCAGGCGGCGAACGATACGGGCAAGCGCGCGGAGCTCTCCGTGCAGGGCGCGTCCGCCGAATTGGACCGCCAGGTCCTCGAACGCATGGTGCCGCCGCTCGAGCACATGCTGCGCAACGCGGTGGTCCACGGCATCGAGACGCCCGAGCGGCGCGCGGAAATCGGCAAGCCGGAGGTGGGCCGCATCTCGGTGAGCCTGGAGCGCGACGGCGCCGAAGTCGTGATCGTCGTCGCCGATGACGGCGCCGGCATCAACGTCAAGTTGATCCGGGAGAAGGCGATCGCACTCGGACTGACCGATCCACAGGCGAAGCTCACCGACGAGGAGGCGACGCAGCTCATCCTGGAGCCGGGATTCAGCACCGCCGGCCGGGTTACCCAGGCGGCCGGGCGCGGCGTGGGGATGGACGTGGTCGCGACCGAGGTGAAGAAATTGGGCGGCGGCCTGTTCATCGAATCGACGCTCGGCAAGGGGACTCGATTCACGGTCCGCCTGCCGTTCACGCTCGCGATCAGCCAGGCCTTGATCGTGCGCGTCGCCGAAGAGGTGTACGCCCTGCCGCTCGCGACGGTCGAGGGCGTCGTCCGGCTGCCGAAGAACATCGTTGCACGGCATTTGGGCCGGGACGCGCCGCCGTTCGAGTACGGCGGCCAGAAATATCGCTTTCAGCAGCTCGGGACCTTCGTCGGCGTCGGCGCGACCCGCCTGCCCGAGGCGGACGTATCCATGTCGGTCGTGCTCATACGCGCGGGCGAGCATTCGACCGCCTTGGTGACCGACGAGCTCGTCGGCAGCCGCGAGATCGTCGTGAAATCCTTGGGTCCGCAGATTTCCGCGATACGCGGGATCGCCGGCGCGACGATCCTCGGCGACGGCAGGATCGTCGTCATCCTCGACATGGGCTCGCTCGTACGCTCCGAATGGCGCTCCAAGGCGGCCGAAACGCCGGTGCTCGACCAGCGCGACCGCCGCACGCTCGCGCTCGTGGTCGACGATTCGATCACCGTACGCCGCGTGACGCAAAGGCTCCTGGAGCGCAACGGCATGCGAGTCGTGACCGCGAAGGACGGGGTCGAGGCCGTATCGATGCTGCAGGAGCAGCTGCCGGACATCATCCTGCTGGACATCGAGATGCCCCGCATGGACGGCTACGAGGTGGCGGCGCACGTGCGCAACGATCCGCGCCTGAAGGACATCCCGATCGTCATGATCACGTCGCGCGTCAGCGAGAAGCACAGGGCACGCGCGATCGAGCTCGGCGTCGACGATTATCTCGGCAAGCCGTACCAGGAAAGCCAGCTACTCGACGCGATCGAGCCGCTCGTGACCCGCCGCAGCGCGATGGCGCGGTAGGCGGCGACGTGTCCGGCCTGCGCGAGGAACTGTACAGTTTGCTGGTGCCTTTGGTCGGGGAGCGGCTGATCGTGCCGCGCGCCTGCGTCGCCGAAGTGATCGGTTATCAAACGCCGGCCGACATGACCAATGCGCCGCCCTGGTATCTCGGGCTCGTGAGCTGGAACGGCGTCAACATCCCCGTCGTATCGTTCGAAGGCGCGCTCGGCCAGGCGTTGCCGAGCATCTCCGGCCGCACACGCATCGTCGTTTTTCACGCGGCCGAGGACAAGCTACCGTCCGGCTTCTTCGGCATGTTGACCCAAGGGTTCCCGCAGCTCGTGCGGGTCAACGCCGACGTGATCCGGCCGGATCCGTCGCGCACCTTCGGCGAGCGCGCGCCGGTCATCTGCCAGGTGCGCATGGTCAACGAGACGCCGTTGATTCCGGACCTTGCGCGCCTCGAACAAATGATCGCCGAGGAGACGTCGGTCACGGGCTGATCATGTCGCCGAAGCGCGTCTGCAGCCAGGCGACCGCGGCGACCGCGGCGGTCTCGGCGCGCAGGATTCGCGGACCGAGCGCAACGCCCGCATAGCCCGTGACTCGCATGGCGTCGGACTCTTCGGCCGTGAATCCGCCTTCGGGGCCGACCGCGATCTCGATCGCCGTACCGGCGGTCCAGGCCGGACCGCCGGCCTCGGCCGCGGGGTCGAGCACGAGACGCAAGCCGGCGGCCGCCGATGCGCCGAGGTAGTCGACCAAGGGCCGCGGCGCATCGACGGCGGGCAATCGATTGCGACCGCATTGTTCGCAGGCGCTCGCGGCGACCGCGCGCCAGTGAGCGGTTTTCGACTCCGCCTGCTTGCCTTCGAGGCGCACGACGCTGCGCTGGCTCAGGACGGGCACGATCCGCGCGACGCCGAGTTCGGTCGCCTTTTGCACGATCCAGTCCATGCGATCCCCGCGCGGCACGCATTGCACGAGGTTCAGCTCGAGCGGCGACTCCCGGTCGACGCTGCGGGCCTGCCGGATCGCGACCGCGACGCGCGATCCGCGCACCGAGTCGACGACGGCCTCGAATTCGCGGCCGTCGCCGTTGAACACCACGATCGCGTCGCCTTCGCGCGCGCGCAGCACGCGCGCCACGTGCAGAGCGGGCTCGGCCGGCAATTCGAGCAGGCTGTCCGCGCGAGCGGCGCATCGACGTACAGCCGCGTCAGTCGCATGTGGCGAGTTCGATGCCTTCTGCCGCCGTCTCGACCATCAAATCCATCTCGGACTCGTCGATGACGTACGGAGGCATGAAGTAGACGACGTTGCCGATGGGGCGCAGCAGGACCCCTCGCTCGAGCGCATGTCGGTAGATGCGCATGCCCCGGCGTTCCTGCCAGCGGATAGGGCTCGCGCGAGAGCTTGTCCTTCGCGATTTCCGCGGCGACGATCATCCCGCACTGCCGGACCTCGGCGACGTGCGGATGCGCGGCCAGTTCGCGCGCGCGCCGTCCCATGTATTCGGCCTTCGCCGCGTTGTTCCGTATCGTGTCCTCGTCGGCGAATATGTCGAGCGTCGCGAGCGCCGCGCGGCAGGCGAGCGGATTGCCCGTATAGCTGTGCGAATGGAGGAACGCGGTCAGCGCGGTGTATTCGCCGTAGAACGCCGCGTAGACCTCGTCGTTCGTGAGCACGACCGACAGCGGCAGGAAGCCCCCCGTGAGGCCTTTCGACAGGCACAGGAAGTCCGGCGAGATACCCGCCTGCTCGCACGCGAACATCGTGCCCGTGCGGCCGAATCCCACGGCAATCTCGTCGGCGATCAGATGCACGCCGTGACGGCTGCAGGCCTCGCGCAGGCGCGCGAGGTACGCCGGGTGGTACATGCGCATGCCGCCGGCGCATTGCACGAGCGGTTCGACGATGACCGCCGCCACCTCATGCGCGTGCTGCGCGAGGAGGCGCTCCATGTGCGCGAACTGCCGCAACGAATGCTCTTCCCAGGACTCGCCCGGTTCCCGCCGATAACAATCCGGCGACGGCGCCATGATCACGTCCATCAGCAAGGGGTCGTAGAGCGACTTGTACAGGTCGACGTTGCCGACCGCGAGCGCGCCGAGGGTCTCGCCGTGATAGCCGTTCGCGAGCGCGATGAAGCGCGTCTTGCGCGTCCCGCCCTTGTTGCGCCAGTAGTGGAAGCTCATTTTGAGCGCGACTTCCACGGCCGCCGAGCCGTTGTCCGCGAAGAAGCAGCGGGACAGGCCGGGCGGCGTGATCGCAACGAGGCGCTCCGCGAGCCGCACCGCGGGCTCGTGCGTGAATCCGGCGAAGATCACGTGCTCCAGCGTCCGGGCCTGGTCCGTCAGGGCGGCGACGATACGCGGGTTCGCGTGCCCGAACAGATTGACCCACCAGGAGCTCACGGCGTCGAGATACCGCTTGCCGCCGAAGTCCTCGAGCCATGCGCCGTGGCCGCGGCGAATGGCGATCGGCGGCAGCGACTCGTGGTCCTTCATCTGAGTGCACGGGTGCCAGACGACGCGCAGGTCGCGGGCGGCGAGTGCCTCGGCCACCCCTTGTGCGGCGGGACGGCCGCTTGCGGAACTGGAATTCATTTTGGCGCGCATTGTCGCATATGCTAGCCGCGACGGCGGCCGCGTGGGGAGAGTTGATTGCAGACGACGACATTGCACCTGCCCGGATTGCGGGTCGACGCCACCGCCGGCCTGATGCACGGCGTCAGCCAAGTCGGCTCGCCGAATTTCGACGCTCGGCCGCAGAACGCCGCTCCGGAGCTGATCGTCGTCCACGGCATCAGCCTGCCGCCGGGCGGCTTCGGCGGCCCCTGGATCGACCGGCTGTTCACCAATTCGCTGCCGCCGGAGGAGCATCCTTTTTTCGCCGAGGTGGCCGACGCCCGGGTGTCGGCGCACCTCTTGATCCGGCGCGGCGGCGAGATCACCCAATACGTGCAAGTTCACGGATCGCGCCTGGCACGCCGGAAAGTCGTGTTTTCGAGGCCGCGAGGCCTGCAACGATTTTTCGATCGGCATCGAGCTCGAGGGCACCGATTCGACGCCGTACGAGGATAGCCAGTACCGCATGCTCGCGAAGGCGGTCGCGGCGCTGTGCGCGGCCTATCCCAGCCTGTCGCCGGACCGGCTCGTCGGCCACAGCGACATCGCGCCCGGACGCAAGACCGATCCGGGGCCGGCGTTCGACTGGCCGCGCGCACGGCGGCTCGTGTCGATGGCTTGTTCGAGGAATCGCGCCTAGGCGGTTCCCCGGGTTCCGCGCCAGAAGGTTTCGCTGCCGCTTTCGTGGCGCGCCAATACGCGGGCCGCGACGAACAGAAAATCCGACAGGCGGTTCAAGTAGATCAGCGCTTCGGCCGCGACGGCTTCCTCGCGCGCGAGCGACCAGCCGCGCCGTTCGGCGCGCCTGCAGATCGTGCGCGCCAGGTGGCACGCGGCCGCCGCGGGCCCTCCGCCCGGCAGAATGAACTCCTTCAGCGGCGGCAGCGCGTCGTTGAGCGCATCGAGCTGCGTTTCCAGGCGCTCGATTTGCGCGGCGCCGATGACCCGATGCCCCGGTATGCACAGTTCCGCGCCAAGATCGAACAAATCGTGCTGGATCGCGGTCAGGCAGCGGCGGATCTCGTCCGGCAGCCCCGCGGCCGCGAGCACCAGGCCGATCGCGGAATTGGTTTCGTCGACGGTTCCGTAGGCTTCGACGCGCAAGCTGTCTTTCGGCACGCGCGAGCCGTCGCCGAGGCCCGTACTTCCCTCGTCGCCCGTGCGCGTATAGATTTTGCTCAGTCGGTGACCCATGGGTCGCTGACGGTAGGCGGCGCGCAAGGTTTCTGTCAAGGTGAACGCCGTACGACCCGACCGGAGTTCGATGATGAATGTCTCGCCCGAACTGCAGGCGGCGCTCGACGCAGCCAAGGAGGCCGCGGCGATCGCGCGGTCCCTGTACCAGCGCAATCTGGAAATCCGCCTGAAAGAGGACAAATCGCCGGTCACCGAGGCGGACGTGCGCTGCGAGGTCGCGATACGCGAGATCCTCGAGTCGCGCTTTCCGGCGTACGGATTCTTCGGCGAGGAGACGGGCTCCCGCGGTGTCGACGCCGAATCCCTGTGGCTCGTCGATCCGATCGACGGCACGAAGGCGTTCGTGCGCGAATACCCGATGTTTTCGACGCAGATCGCGCTGATGCGGCGCGGCGAGATCGTGCTCGGCGTGTCCAGCGCGCCGGTCTACGGGGAACTCGCCTACGCGGAGCGCGGTCGCGGAGCGTACCTCAACGGCAAGCGCGTCGCGGTCAGCGATATCGCGTCGATCGAGTCCGCGGCGCTCTCCTCGGGCAATCTCAAGAGCCTCGCAAGCGGCGGCGGGTGGGCGTCCTACGGCGCCTTGGTCGCGCGTGTCGGCCGCATCCGCGGGTACGGCGATTTCCTTCATTATCATCTGCTCGCCGCCGGCAAGATCGACGTCGTCGTCGAAAGCGACGTCAACATCCTGGATATCGCGGCCGCGGTCGCGATCGTCACGGAGGCCGGCGGCCGCTTCACCGATTTGAGCGGCAAGCCGGTCACGCTCGCGACGACTTCCGTGCTCGCGAGCAACGGGCGGCTGCACGAGGAGGTCGCCGCGGCGCTCGGTCAGCGCGCGGTCCATTTCACTCTCGGCTGAGTGGCAGGCCGCCCGGCGTGTATTCTGCGAATCCGGCGACCCGACACGAGGAATCGAATTTCAATGTCACAGACCTACGAGACTTCGCTCGCGCTCCATATCGACGGCGAGCGAATCGGCGCGGCCGGCCGGAAAACCCACACGGTCGTCAATCCGGCGACGGGCCAGGCGCTCGGCGAACTGCCGCTCGCGACGCCTGCAGACCTCGATCGGGCGCTCGACACCGCGGCGCGCGGCTATCGCATCTGGCGCGCTCGGCCCGTCCAGGAGCGCAGCAGCGTGCTCGCCGGCGCGGCGCGGCTGCTTCGAGAGCGGATGGACAAGATCGCCGCGATCGCGACGCTCGAGGAAGGCAAGACGCTCGTCGAGGCGCGCGGCGAACTCATGATGGCCGCGAACCTGTTCGACTTTTACGCCGCGGAAGTGTTTCGCGTCTACGGCCGCGTGCTCGTGCGCCCGGCCGGCATGCTGTCGCGCGTCGTCAAGGAGCCGGTGGGGCCGGTCGCCGCGTTTTGCCCCTGGAATTTCCCGATCGGCAACCCCGCGCGCAAGCTCGGCGCCGCGATCGGCGCGGGCTGCTCGATCATCATCAAGCCGCCCGAGGAGGCGCCCGGCTCGGCGATCGAGGTCCTCAATTGCCTGTTGGATGCGGGCCTGCCGAAGGAGGTCGCCACCTGCGTGTTCGGCGTGCCGGACCAGGTCTCGCGCCACCTTCTCGCCTCGCCGGTGATACGCAAGGTGAGCTTCACGGGCTCGGTCGCCGTCGGCAAGCATTTGATGAGGCTTGCCGCCGACGGTGCGAAGCGCACGACGATGGAACTCGGCGGGCACGGCCCCGTGTTGGTCTTCGACGACGCCGACTTGGGCCGCGCGCTCGATCTGCTCGTGCCGCACAAGTTCCGCAACTGCGGGCAGGTCTGCGTGTCGCCGACGCGGTTTTACATCCAGGAAGGGATCTACGATCGCTTCGTCAAGGAGTTCGCGGCTCGTGCCGGGAAACTCGCGGTCGGCAGCGGCCTCGACGCGTCGAATCAGGTGGGGCCGATGGCGAATCCGCGCCGGCCGGAGGCGGTCGAATCGTTCGTCGCGGACGCCGTGAAGCGCGGCGCGCGCGTCGCGACCGGCGGCGAGCGCGGCGGCGGGTCGGCCGACGCGGGATTCTTCTTCCGGCCGACCGTGCTCTGCGACGTGCCGCTGGAGGCGCGCGTGATGAACGAGGAGCCGTTCGGCCCGATCGCTCTGATGCGCCCGTTCAAGACCTTCGACGAGGCGATCGAACAGGCGAACCGCCTGCCGTACGGCCTCGCGGCCTATTGCTTCACGGAGAACGGCCGGCGCGCGCTGTTGCTCGGCGACGCGATCGAGAGCGGCATGGTCGGCATCAACACGACGATGATCGGCGGCGCCGACTCGCCGTTCGGCGGCGTCAAGGACTCGGGCCACGGCTCCGAGGACGGCCCGGAAGGTTTGGAGGCCTGCATGGTGCTGAAGGCCATCCACCAGGCTTAGGCGACCCTTGTTCGGCAGCCCCGAGAGGAACGACGATGAATGAGTTGAAGACCGGCGGCGCTCAAGGGTACCTGCGCATCGCGACCGAGGAGGCGTTCATCACGGCCGACGTGCTGCGCGCGTACAGGCGATTGATCGCGGCGGGCATCGACGATCCGGGCTTCCTCAGCCTGTGGGGGTTCTATTCGGGATCGCCGTCGGTGCGCGCGACCTCGATTCTCGAGCGCCTGCAGGATCTGGACGCGCGCCGAATCGCCGACATGGACGCCGCCGGGATCGACAAGGCGATCATCGCGCTGACCGCACCGGGTACCCATGTGTTCGCGGCCGACGAGGCCAAGGCTTTGACGGTCGATGCCAATGACCGGCTCGCGGCCGCCTGCGCGAAGCGCCCCGCGCGCTTCGTCGGCATGACGGCGATCGCGCCGCAGGACGCGGCGTGGTCGGCGAAGGAGATCGAGCGCGGCCGCGCGCTCGGATTCAAGGCGGTCATCCTCAACGGCCATGTGCGCGGCGAATATACCGACGCGCAGAAATATTGGCCGATCTTCGAGGCGGCCGAGGCCTTGGGGACGCCGGTGTACCTGCATCCGCAAGGTCCCCCGAAGGGGCTGATCGGACCGCTGCTCGAGCGCGGACTCGACGGCGCGGTGTTCGGCTTCGGCGTGGACACCGGCCTGCACCTGTTGCGCCTGATCGTCATGGGATTGTTCGATCGGTTCCCCAGGCTCAAATTCATCGTCGGCCACGGCGGCGAGGCGTTGCCTTACTGGGCCTACCGGCTCGATTACATGCACGCGGCCGGACTGCGCTCGGGCCGCTACGATTTCTTAAAGCCGCTCGCGCTGCCGATTTCCGGATATTTCAAGCGCAACATCTACGTCACCTTTTCCGGGATGGCGTGGGAGCCGGCGATCCAATTCTGCAAGAGCACGCTCGGCGCGGACCGGATCATGTACGCGATGGACTATCCGTACCAATATCAGCCGGACGAAGTCGCGGCCCAGGACGCGATGGCGATGTCGCTCGAGGACAAGAAGGCGTTCTTCCAAGGAAACGCGGAACGGGTATTCGGGCTGTGATCCGGCCTGTGCGGGACGAGGCCGGCGGCTACACCCGCGGCTATCGCGCGTGGATGCTGTTCATCCTGTTGCTGATGAACATACTGAACCTCGCCGACCGTCAGGGTCTCGCGGCGATCGCGCCGGCGCTGAAGCGCGATCTCGCACTCAGCGACACGCAACTCGGCGTGATCCTGGGGTTGGGCTTCGCGATCTTTTATACGCTGTTCGGCCTGCCGATCGCGCGCTTGTCGGAGAGCCGCAACCGCGTGCGCATCATCGCCGTCTCGATCGCGGTCTTCTCGAGTTTCGGCGCGCTCGCGTCGCGCGCGCAAACATTCTTGTCGCTGCTCGCGTGCCGGGTCGGCGTCGGCATCGGCGATGCTGGGTTCGGCCCGCCGGTCGCGTCGCTCCTCGGCGATCACTACCCGGCGGGGAAGCGCGCCTCGGCGATGACGATCGTCTGGCTCGGCGCGCCGATCGGCGCGCTCGCGGGCGCCGCGATCGGCGGATATGTCGCGCAGCATTCCGATTGGCGCCTGTGGTTCGTCGGGCTTTCCTTGCCGGGATTCGCCGTCGCCGCGCTCGCGTTTTTCACGCTGCGCGAGCCGCGTCGCGGTGCGGCGGATGCCGCGGGCCCGGCCGCGGGCGCCGTGCCGTCGACCGCGGCGGCGCTCAAATTCCTGTTGTCGAAGAAATCGATGCGGCATGTGCTCGCCGGGGGCTCGGTCGCCGCGATCGCACTGAACGGCATGGGCCAGTTCTGGCCCCGCTATCTCGTCGCCGTGTTCCACATCGGCCCGGCGCAGGCCGGCGGCCTGCTCGGGATCATGGTCGTCGTCGCGATGGCGTCCGGATTGGGCCTCGGCGGCTTCGGCGTCGATTGGGCCGTACAGCGCGACCGGCGCTGGTACGTGTGGGGGCCCGCCATCGCGCTCGCGCTGGCGATGCCGCTGTTCCTCGTCGGGCTCTCGCAGACGACGCTGACGCGGACGATGGTCGCGTTGCTGCCCGCCCACATCGCGCTGTTCGTGTTCTTCACGCCGACGCTCGCGATCGCACAGAACATCGTCGATTCCTCGATGCGCGCCTCGTCGGCGTTCACCGTCGGCATCGTGTTCGGGCTGGTCGGGCCCGGCCTCGGGCCGACGATCGTCGGTGTGATCAGCGATTTGGCGGCTCATCGACGCTTCACCGCCGGCAACTTCGGCGCGCTGTGCCCGGGCGGCGCGGCGGCGCCCGGCGCGGCCCCGGCGATCGCTTCGGCCTGCGGCGCGGCCTCGGCGCATGGCATCACGGTCGCGATGGCGGCGGTGACTTGCTTGCTGCTCTGGGGCAGCGTCCATTACTTCCTCGCCGCGCGCACCCTGCGCGCCGACCTGGATACGCCTTATCGGCGGCGCGCGCGCTAGCGCAGCCAGCGGATTTCGAGCGCGGAGGCGGGACCGATCACGACCTCGTCGAGACTCGCAGGCTCGACCCAGCGGTTCGGCGAGAGCATGCGCCGTCCGGCCATCAATTCGGCCGTTCTCTGCGGATACAGCGGCACCTGATTCGGGTCGCCGTAGCCGTCGGGGAATCGCGGTGCGTCGGTCGCCGGGTCGTACTTGTCGGTCGCGCCCAAAGTGTGCATCAGCTCGTGCGCGATGACGACGTCGTTGGCGCCGTCCATCGCGGGCGTCGCGAACGCGTAGACGACGCCGATCAGCCCTTTCTGCAGTCCCAGGGAATGCGGCACGGTCGGCGTGAGCGCGGGATCGCGATACAGCACGAACAGGCGAATGTCCTCGGGCTCGCCCGCGGCGCCGCCATGAGTCCACGCCCAAAACCTGAGCCGCAGGCTCCAGGCGGCGGTTGCGAACATGCCGCCGCCGGCCGGCGGCTCCGGCGGCAACTCGTGGAGCGCCGGACGCAGACGGGTTTTGACCGGCGCACTCTCCTTGACGCCGTAGTGGTGCGCTTGCGCGCGCAAAAAACCGGTCGATCGGCGCGAACCGCTCCTTGTCGAGCGACGCCACGTAGCGGGCCGTCGCGGGGCTGGCGTCGGCGGCGATCGGGTAGATCGCGACGAACAGCGGATCGATCCAACGCGTGCTCTCGTAGCCGGCGACCCAGGTTTGGAGCGAGACCGCGAGCAGCAGCAGCAACAGCGCGAGAATGCGCAGATTGCGGAACGTATTACCGCGTGCGTCGGCGCTATTTTTGTTGCGGGGATTCAATCGACCGGCGCGACGACGATTGAGTCAAGGCTGCAGGCGCGTGCCGCGCCAGAGCGCGGCGTCCGCCGCGCCGGCGCGCGTCCAACGCGCGCGATCGTGGATGCGGAAGTCGCCTTCCACCCACAGTTCGATCGCCTCCACGTGCAGGCGGAACCCGCCCCAATGCGGCGGGCGCGGGACATCGGCATCGACCGCCGCGGGTTCGGCACTTCCCGGCCCGCCGTACGGAATCCCGAAGCGCCGCGCCGCGGCGATCACCGCCTCGATGAGGGCGCCGCGCGAGGCGACCGGCTCGCTCTGGCGGCTCGCCCATGCGCCGACGCGGCTTTGCCACGGCCGCGTGCGAAAATACTGGTCGTTCTCGGCGTCCGACAACGGTGCGACGCGTCCTTCGGCACGCACCTGGCGGTGTCGGTGATCCCAGTGAAAGACGATCGCCGCGCGCGGGTTTTCCCGCAATTCAGCGCCTTTGCGCGACAGATAGTTCGTGTAAAACTGGATTGCTCCCGCCTCGGCGTCGATTTCCTTGCATAGGACGACGCGCGCCGACGGCTGACCGCGCGCGTCGGCCGTAGCCAACACCATGGCGTTCGGGTTCGGCTGCAGGGCGTCGGTCTGCGCCTGTGACAGCCACCGAGCCGCGATTTCCAGCGGGTTTTCCGGCAGAGGGTCGCCTAAAGTCTCCATCCCCAAATGGTAGCCTTGCGCACCCGGCGCGTCACGTCGGCGAGGGCCTCGGCTTGCGGTCCCCGCGCGCGGCCAGTAAAAGGAGCGGGTAGGCAAGATTCGAGGGGCCATTTGCATGAATTTGGATGAATTGCGCCAGGCGTTGACCGAACTCGACGGCCAGTTGATCGATTTGGTCGCGCGCCGCCAGCTCCTTGAGCGAGCAGGTCGCCGCGGCCAAGCGCGCGACGGGCCGGCCGACGCGCGATTTCGCGCGCGAGCGCGAGGTTATTCTGCGCGGACGCAGCGCCGCGGAGCGCTTGCACGTGTCGCCGGATCTCGCGGAATCGCTGCTGCGGCAATTGATCCAGTCCTCGCTCACGACCCAGGAACAGGCGCGCGTCGCGGCCCAGGCGCAGGGCAGCGGCAAACGCGCGCTGGTGATCGGCGGCCGCGGCAAGATGGGCGGCTGGTTCGCGGACTTTCTCGCCTCGCAAGGGTTTCACGTCGCGATCGCCGATCCGGCGGGCCGATTGCCGCAATTCGACTACGTCGCGGATTGGAAGAAGGACGCGCTCGACCAAGACCTCATCGTTCTGGCGACGCCGCTCGGCGCCACCGCCGACCTGTTGGCCGCGCTCGCGACGCGTGCGCCGCCGGGGTTGATATTCGATCTGGGGTCGCTGAAGACGCCGCTGCGCGCGGGCCTCAAGGCCTTGGTCGAAGCCGGCTGCAAGGTGACCTCGCTGCACCCGATGTTCGGACCGGACACCGAATTGCTGTCCGGCCGGCACGTCATTTTCATCGACCTGGGGAATCGCGAGGCCTTGGACGAAGCACAGGCGTTGTTCGCGCCGACAATGGCCGAACGGGTCGTCATGGGCCTCGACGAGCACGACCGGCTGATCGCCTATGTGCTCGGCTTGTCGCACGCGCTGAACATCGCGTTTTTCACGGCGCTCGCCGAAAGCGGCGAGGCCGCGCCGCGCCTCGCGCGCCTGTCGAGCACGACGTTCGACGCCCAGCTCGACGTTGCGAGCCGGGTCGCCGAGGAAAGCCCGGAGCTGTATTTCGAGATCCAAAGCCTGAACGAATACGGCGGCGAATCCCTGCGCGCCCTGAGCCAGGCGGTCGAGCGCCTCGTCGGCGCGGTCGAGAGCAAGAACGCGGCCGAATTCACCGCGATGATGAACCGCGGCCGCGCATACCTCGACGTGCGCGCAGCGTCCCGCCCCGGTTGAGATCCATCGTGGGCAGTCAGTCAGGCGGCGAGGTCGAGGAGCTGCGCAAGCGGCTCGCCGAGCTCACCGCCGAAGCGGCCTACAATGAGGAGATCCTGAAGCGGACCCAGGCACGCGAGCTCATGCTGTTGCGCGCCGACAGCCTGTCGCAGCTGCTGCGTACGATGGTCGAGGATCTGCGCGACTCCTACGGCCTCGACGCCGTGAGCGTCGTGCTGCTCGACCCGCAGCACGAGATCAGGCATCTGCTGGTCGCGGGCGGCGACCGGCCGGAGGGGTTTCGGCAGGTCTTTTTCGTCGACTCGCTCGTCGGCCTCGCGCCGCAATTGACGAATCTGCAGAAGCCGTGGTTGGGACCGTACCTGGGCGCCGATCACCATCTCCTGTTCCCGGGCGTCGCGGACTTGAAGAGCGCCGCGCTCGTGCCGCTGCCGCGCAAGGACCGAGCGATCGGCGCGCTGTGCTTCGGCAGCCGCGATGCGACGCGCTTTACGCGCTACCACGGCACCGACTTTCTCGCTCATCTTGGCGCGGTTGCCGGCGTCTGCCTCGAGAACGCGGTCAATAACGCGCGGCTGCTGCGGGCCGGGATCACGGATTTTCTGACCGGATGGCACAACCGCCGCTACTTGCAACAGCGCTTGAAGGAGGAACTCGCGCGCGCACAGAGACGCGCCGGCAAGATCGCCTGCCTGATGATCGACATCGACCGCTTCAAAGGCATCAACGACGCCTACGGTCATTTGGCCGGGGACAACGCGCTCAAGGAAGTCGCGCAGCGCGTCGAATCTCAGATCCGCAACATGGACACTGCGGCGCGGTTCGGCGGCGACGAATTGGCCATCCTGTTGCCGGAGGCGGGAACAGCCGAGGCGGCGACGCTCGCGGAGCGCATTCGCGTGGCGATCGCGGCCGAGCCGTTCGCGCTGACCGCGCAGATCGCGCGCGAACTGACCGTGTCGGTCGGCGTCGCCGCTCTTTCTCCGGGCGCGCATGACACGGATTTGAAGGCGCTCGCGAACCGGCTGCTCGCGGACGCCGACGCGGCGCTGTACCGCGCGAAGGCCTTGGGCCGCAATCGCGTTCAGGTGGGCACGGGTTGAGGGTCGAGCCCGCGTAGGGGACCGCGCACAAGCGCCATTTGATGTGGAACAATGACGGCATGGCCATCGAGCGTCGCGACCGATTACATCGACAGAGACGGCTTCCGGGCGAACGTGGGCATCGTCCTGGCGCAGGCGTCCGGCGCGGTGTTTCTCGGCGGCCGCGTCGGCGGGCGCGGCTGGCAGTTCCCGCAGGGCGGCATCAATCGCGGCGAGCGCGTCGAGGACGCCTTGTTTCGCGAATTATGGGAGGAAGTCGGCTTGGAGCGCCGCGACGTCGAGGTGTTGGGCTCGACGCGCGGCTGGCTGCGATACCGGTTGCCGCGCCAATACGTGCGCGACCGCTGCATCGGCCAGAAACAGCGTTGGTACCTTCTGAAGCTGGTCGGCGACGATTCGCGGCTGCGTTTCGATGCCACCGCCCAGCCGGAGTTCGATCGCTGGCGATGGGCCGAGTTCTGGACGCCGGTGCGCGAGGTCGTTTACTTCAAGCGGCGCGTCTACGTGCGCGCATTGCACGAATTGGGCGAGGTGCTCTTTCCCGGCGGCCTGCCTCCGTACCCGGAGTGGTGGCCGGAAATCGAAGCGGTCCCTAAAAGGGCTTGACCACCGCGAGTACGACGATCGCGATCAACAGCAGCGAGGGAATCTCGTTGAACGCGCGGTACCACTTGGCGCTGCGCGTGTTGCGGCGCCGGACGAAGTCGCGCATGAGCCGACGGCAATAAACGTGATAGGCGATCAGCAGCGCCACCAGCGACAATTTGACGTGCAGCCAGCCCATGTCGAGATAGGCGGGCGCCGCGACGATCATGAGGACGCCGAGCACGATGGTCGCCGCGCCGCCGATCGTCATCAAGGCGAACAAGCGGCGCTCCATGATTTCGAATCGCTCGAGGCTCGGCGCGTCCGTGGCGTCGGCGTGATAGACGAACAGGCGCGGCAAGTAGAACAAGCCGGCGAACCAGGTCACCATCGCGATCACGTGGAATGCCTTCAGCCAGATCATCGTCCTTCCCCTGGTCTTGCGCGCATAGGATCATACGCCGGGGGTGCCGCCATCGTGTAATGTCGCGTACCCTTGCCGGTACCGTTCTCTCGGGGTTGAAGGAGCTATGGCGGAATCGTTCCGCAAACTGGTCGTTCGCACGTACGCTCCCAGGCGGCGCGCCATCGTCGTGGGCGTTGCGGTCGTCCTGGGGTTCTCGATCCTCTACGGGGCGTTCGAGTACGGCCGCTATGACGCCGGTTATCGCGTCGTCGCGTCGGTCCGCGCCGAACTTGCACAGAGCGCGCGCATTCGCGCGTTGCACGCCGAGAACAACCAGCTGCGCACGCAGATCGCGGCCGTCGAGGTCGCGCGCCGCGTCGACAAAGAGGGCTACGCCCAGGTCGAGCGCAGCCTCGGCGACATGCAGAGCCAGATCGCCCGCCTGACCCAGGATCTCGCGTTCTACCGCGGCCTCGTGCAGCCGGATTCGATCGTGCGGGTCAAGGCGCAGCAGATGCAAATCGTGGCCGGAACCGCGCCGGGCCAATTCCAAATCAAATTCGTGCTGATGCAGGTCGGCAAACCATCCGCCAACGTGAGCGGCCGCGTCGTCCTGACGTTCGACGGCCTGAATCAGGGAAAGCCCGTGACCATCGCCTTCGCGCAAGTCTCGCCGGCGCATCGCGCGGACCTGCCATACTCGTTCAAGTACTTTCAGGATTACGACGAGGCGCTGGTATTCCCGGCGGGATTCCAGCCGACCCGTATCGGCGTCGAACTGCATGCGGGGAAGGATTCCAGGCACACTTACCGACAGGCCTTCGCCTGGAAGGCGGGCGGCATGTCGGTGGAAACCGACCCCGCGAGCGGCGCACAGTCAAAAGGTGTTGCAAATGTTCAAGCGCAAACAGAATAAGCCGGCGAAGATTCAAACCTTGATCGGCGCGAAGACCCGGATCAACGGCGACGTCGAATTCGCGGGCGGCATGCACCTCGACGGCCAGATCAACGGCAACGTCAAGGCGGAGCCGGGCTCGGGCGCCGTCATGATCATCAGCGAGCAGGGCTGCATCGAGGGTTCGGTCGCCGTGCCGAACATCGTGCTGAACGGCATCGTCAAGGGCGACATATTGGCCGGCGAGCGCGTGGAACTCGGGCCCAAGGCGCGCGTGCTCGGTAATGTGCACTACGCGACCATTGAAACCGCGATCGGCGCCCAAATCACCGGAAAACTGATCCACAGCGCCGGTTCCGCCGACAAATCGGCCGCACCGGCGCCGGCCGCAGACGAAGCGCTTTGATCGGCGGCCGCCGGCGCGTAAACTAGGCATATGGAAAATTCCCTCGAAATCGGCGATCAGACCCTTCCCCAGCCGCCCGACGTGTTGGTGTTCACCGACGCGGCGGCCGGGAAGGTCGGCGAACTGATCCGCGAAGAATCCAACCCGAACCTGAAATTGCGGGTATTCGTTTCGGGCGGCGGCTGTTCCGGATTCCAGTACGGGTTCACGTTCGACGAGAACGTCGAAGAGGGCGACTTTTGCGTCGAGAAGCGCGGCGTGCACGCTGCTGATCGACCCGATGAGCGCGCAATACCTCATGGGCGCGGAAATCGACTACAAGGAAGATTTGCAGGGCGCCCAATTCGTCATCCGCAACCCGAACGCCAAGACAACCTGCGGCTGCGGGTCCTCGTTCTCCGCCTGAGAATGCCGGCGGTCTAGATGGGCAGCGGTCGCGTCGTGCCGGATGTGCTCGCGGCCGTCGACCTCGGTTCGAACAGCTTTCACATGGTCGTCGCGCGTCATTCGCACGGCCAACTCGTGATCTTGGACCGGCTGCGCGAGATGGTGCGCCTCGCCGCGGGGCTCGGCGAGACCGACCGGTTGGACAGCGACGCCGCGGACCGCGCACTTCGCTGTCTCGAGCGCTTCGGCCAGCGCTTGCGGGCGATGCACGCCGACAGCGTGCGCGTCGTCGGCACGAACGTGCTGCGCCGCGCACGGCGCAAGCGCTGGTTCCTGGAACGGGCACGCGCGGCGCTCGGCCATCCGATCGAGATCATCTCGGGCCTGGAAGAGGCCCGCTTGATTTATTCGGGCGTCGCGCATACGAGCCCGATGAGCCCGGACAAGCGCCTCGTCATCGACATTGGCGGCGGATCCACCGAACTCGTGATCGGTGAAGGGTTCAATCCCATCCTGCTCGAGAGCTTGTCGGTCGGCTGCGTCGGCTTGAGCGCGCTTTACTTCGACGACGGCCGAATTTCGGAGAAGCGCTTCGAGCGCGCGCGAACCGCGGTCCGGCTCGAGCTCGAGCCGGTGCAGGCCGCCTATCGCAAACTCGGCTGGCTGGAGGCGTTCGGCAGTTCGGGCACGGTACGCGTGATCGGTGACGTGCTGCGCCAGCTCTATCCCGAGGAGCCGCGGATCACGCTCGGCAATCTGAGGAAGCTCGCGGCGCGCGTGATCGCCGCGGGCCACGTCGACGACCTCGACCTGCTCGACGTGGATGCCGAGCGCGCGCCGGTCTTTCCCAGCGGCCTCGCGATTCTTCTGGAGGTCGTCGAGAACCTGGGAATCGAGCGCATTCGCGTCGCCGAAGGCGCGATGCGCGAGGGCCTGCTCTATGACCTGATGGGCCGCTTCACCGACGAGGATGCGCGCGTACGCAGCGCGCGCGCGATGGAGAAGCGCTATCACGTCGACAGCGCGCAGGCCGACCGCGTCGAGGCGACGGCGCTCGCGCTGCTCGCGCAAGTCGAATCGCACTGGGACCTCGAGGATCCGCTCGCCGAATTGGTCCTGAGGTGGGCGGCGCGCCTGCACGAGACCGGTCTCGACATCGCGCATTCCAAGTACCATCGCCACAGCGCCTATCTGCTGGAACACGCGGACATGCCCGGCTTTCCGCGCGAGGAGCAACTGCTGCTGGCCGCACTGGTCGGCGGCCACCGACGGCAGTTGTTGCTCGAGCCGATCGAGGAACTCCTGCCGCCGTGGGATCGCCATGCGGAGTTCTTGATCGTGCTCCTGAGGCTCGCGGTCCTGCTGCATCGCGGCCGCAGTCCCCAGCCGTTGCCGGACGTCAAATTGCGCGTCAAGGGCCGCGGCCTCACGTTGGAGTTGCCGGCGCGATGGATGAAGGAACATCCGCTGACGCTCGAGGACCTGGACCAGGAGCGACAGTATCTGAAGGAAGCCGGCTTTCGCCTGAACTACGTGTAAGACGGGAGCGGGTCGCCAATCAAGCCGTCGGTGAACGTCGCGCGGTCCTCGTAGAAGGCGAGCAAGGCGGCTTGCGCCGATGTTTCGCCGGCGCCGGTCGCGCGCACGTAGCGGCCGTCGGACCGGAGGCTCCAGCTTTGCGCGTCGTCGGCGAGGTAGGTATGGAGTTCGTCGATGACCCGCTGGCGAAATACCGCGGATTCGACCGGAAATGCGACCTCGATGCGCCGAAACAGGTTTCGGTCCATCCAGTCGGCGCTGCCGCAATAGACTTCCGGTTCGCCCGCGTTGTCGAAAAAGTAGACGCGCGAGTGCTCGAGAAAGCGGCCGACGATCGAGCGGACGCGGATGCGCTCGGATACCCCGGCGATGCCGGGGCGCAGGCAACAGATTCCGCGCACGATCAGGTCGATGGTTACCCCGGCGCGCGAGGCGCGGTACAGCGCCTGTATCATGCGTCGGCTCCGTGAGCGCGTTGAGCTTCGCGATGATCCGGGCGGGCCTGCCGGCGCGCGCGTGTTCGGCCTCGCGTTCGATCTTGTCGAGCAGCGCGCGGTGCAGGGTGAACGGCGCATGCAGTAATTTGTGCAGGCGCGGGATGCGCGTCAGCCCGGTCAGCTGGAGGAACATCTGATGGATGTCCTCGCCGATCGCCTCGTCCGCGGTCAGCAGGCCGTAGTCCGTATAAAGGCGCGCGGTCTTGGCGTGATAGTTTCCGGTGCCGAGGTGGCAATAGCGGCGCAGCACCTTGTCCTCGCGGCGCACGATCATGACGAGCTTTGCGTGCGTCTTGAAACCGAAGACACCGTACATCACGTGCGCGCCCGCCTCCTGCAGCTTGGTCGCGATGTCGATGTTCGCCTCTTCGTCGAATCTGGCGCGCAGTTCGATGATCACGGTGACGTCCTTGCCCGCGAGCGCCGCGTCCGCGAGCGCCCCGACGATGCTCGAATCGCTGCCCGTTCGATACAGCGTTTGCTTGATCGCGAGCACCTGCGGATCCGCGGCCGCCTGCTTGATGAAGTCCACGACGGGCGCAAGGCCCTGAAACGGATGGTGCAGCAGCACGTCGCCCGCGCGCAGCGCGGCGAACACATCGCCGCCCGCGCGCAGGCTCTCCGGGATGCTCGGCACGAACGGCGGGTATTTGAGCTCGGGCCGGTCGACGAGATCGTAAACCGCCATCAACCGGTTCAGGTTCACCGGCCCGTGCACGCGGTAAAGGTCGTCCGTGGCGAGCGCGAACTGATCCAGGAGATAGGCGAGGATCTCCTGCGGGACAATCGTGCGCGGTCTCGAGCCGCACCGCGTCGCCGTAGCGGCGCGACGCCAATTCGCCTTCCACGGCGCGCAGCAGGTCGTCGACTTCTTCCTGTTCGACGAACAGGTCGCTGTTGCGCGTGACCCGGAATTGGTAACAGCCGCGCACGCGCATGCCGAGGAACAGCCGGGAGACGAATGCCTCGACGATCGTGCCGAGGAAGACGAAGCTGCGGCGGCCGAGCGCATCGGGGAGCCGCACGAGCCGCGGCAGCGAGCGCGGCGCCTGGACGACCGCAAGACCGCTGTTGCGCCCGAAGCCGTCCTCGCCCTCGACGACGACCGCGAAATTCAGGCTCTTGTTGAGGATCTTGGGGAACGGCCGCGCCGGATCGAGCGCGAGCGGGCTCAACACCGGCTCCACCTCGCGGGCGAAATAGTCGGCGATCCAGGCGCTTTGCTCCGCGGACCAATTGTCCGGCGACAAGAACACGATGCCGTTGCGCGCGAGCTCCGGCATCAGCACGTCGTTCAGCAGCTCGTATTGTTCGGCGACCATCGTCGAGGCGCGGGCGGCGATCGCGCCCAGCTGCTGCGGCACGGAAAGCCCGTCGGGGCCCGCTTGAATGGCGCCGGCCTCGCGCAAGTTCCTTCAGGCTCGCGACGCGAATCTCGAAGAATTCGTCGAGATTCGCGCAGGAAATGCAGAGAAAGCGCACGCGCTCGAGGATCGGGATGCCGGGATCCCGCGCCTGTACGAGCACGCGTTGATTGAACTCCAGGAACGACAGCTCGCGATTGAGATATAAATTCGCGGCGCAGAGGTCGGTGTCGTTCATCGGCCGTCCGGCGGCCTCGCCGACGGATAGATTCCGCCGAGAATGCGTGCGCCCCGCGCGCCGGTCACGCTCGGTGCGTTCGACGGCAATCCCGCGAGCGTGCGGCGCGCGAAGTAGGCGAATGCGACGGCTTCGACGTAGTCGGGGTCGAGGCCGAGCGCGTCCGTCGTGGCGACCCGCGACGTCGCGGCGCGCGCCGCGATCGCATCGAGCAGGCCGTGGTTGTGCGCACCGCCGCCGCAGACGTAGATCGCCGCTCCGGGCGAATAGGCGCGGACGGCGTCCGCGATCGCCGCGGCCGTGAATTCGCGCAGCGTCGCCTGGACGTCCTCGGCGCGAGGCTCCGCCTTCGCGCGCGCAGCGGATGCCAAGCGCTGGTCGAGCCAGCGCAAATTGAACAGCTCCCGGCCGGTGCTCTTCGGCGCGGCGAGCCGCAGGTACGGTTCGTCGAGAAGATGGGCCAGCAACGCGTCGTCGCAGCGGCCGCTCGTCGCGAACGCCCCGTCGCGGTCGAAATCCAAGCCGCGATGGCGCAGGGTCCATGCGTCCATCAGCCGGTTCCCGGGCCCGGTGTCGAAGCCCTGCAGTGCCGCGCCGCGCCGCAGCACGGTCACATTCGCGATGCCGCCGATGTTGACGATCGCGCGATCTTCCGCGTCGCTGCGAAATACGTTTTCGTGGAATACGGGTACGAGCGGCGCGCCCTGGCCGCCCGCCGCGACGTCGCGGCGGCGAAAGTCGCCGACGACCGTGATTCCGGTCAGTTCGGCGAGCGTATTCGGATCGCCGATCTGCCACGTGAAAGGCGTGGGCAGATCGACGCGGTGGCGCAGGGTTTGTCCATGGCTGCCGATCGCGTCGACATCGCTGCGGGGAATGCCGGCGGCGCGCAGCAGCGCGAGCGCGGCGAGCAGCGAACGCGCGGCCTATTTCGACGTCGAGCTGGCCGATCGAGTCGAGCGCCGCCTGGCCGGGCGCGTCCAATATCCCGGCAAGGCGGTTGCGCAGATCCGGATCGAACGCGGTAGCGCCGGTCGCCACGACGCGGAGCGGCTGCGCGTCGAAATCGACGGCCACGGCATCGATCGCGTCCATGCTGGTCCCTGATATCAGGCCGACGTACAAGCCCATGCTGGCAGCTGGCGCTTCGGTTCAATCGACCGGATTGCGCGGCGCCGCGCGCCCGGGGGCGCTCGCGACGTTCGCCGCGAGTTGCGCGCCCGCCGCCTTCGGCGGCGAATCGAGGTCGCTCAACAGCGGCGCTTCCTCGGCGCGGAACAGGCGCAGTGCGGCGGCACGCAGCGGCGGAGCGCCCGGCAGGTGCACCGTCTGCGGGTTCTCGTGCTGGCCGTTCACCCGGTATTCGTAGTGCAGGTGCGGCCCGGTCGCAAGCCCCGTCATGCCGACATAGCCGATGATTTCGCCTTGCTGCACGGGCTCGCCGCGGTGCAGGTGTTGCGCGAATCGCGACATATGTCCGTATAGAGTCGTGATGCGGTTGCCGTGCGCCAATATGATCGTGTTGCCGTAGCCGTGCTCCCAGCCGACGAAGCTCACGCGCCCGTCGCCGGCCGCGTGCACGGGCGTGCCGATCGGCGCGGCGTAGTCGGTGCCCATGTGGCCGCGAATGCGGTGAAGGATCGGATGCATGCGGTGCGGGTTGAACACCGAACTCACGCGCGTGAAAGCGAGCGGCGCGCGCAGGAACGCCTTGCGCATCGGCTGTCCGTCGGGGCTGTAATAGCCGACGCGCCCGTCCGCGTCCTCGAACCGCACCGCGCGATATACGCGGCCGTCGTTGACGAACTCGGCGGCCAGCACGCTCGCCGTCGCGCACGTATTCGCCGTCTTGATAGATCTGCTGATAGACGGCCGTGAACCGGTCTCCCGGACGGATGTCGAGAACGAAATCGATGTCCCACGCGAATATGTCGGCGAGCTTCAGGGCGATCGTATCGGACATGTGCGCGTCGCCGGCCGCCTGGAACAGCGATGAATCGATCGTCGCGGTCGCGGTGCGAATCCGCGTCTCGACCGGATCGCTGATCATTTGCGCGGTGAAGCCGTCCGCGTGCCGCACGACTTTGAGCGTCTGGGTGTCGCTGACCTTGCGGATCAGTTCCTTGATCTCGCCGGCCGTGTGCGTGAGGCTGATCGCATCGCCCGGCCTCAGCATGTCGAGACTCTGGCGGATTCCCGGCAGATCCCGAATTGCGGCGAGATCGGACTTGTCGAGCGCGAGCCGCCGGAATATCCCGTCCAGCGTGTCGTTGCGGCCGACCACGACCTCGATCGTCGAGGCCATGCCCGCCTGTTGAACGCGGGCGCCCGGCGCGGCACCGGGTGCAGAGGCGATGGCGGCGGGCTTCGGGGCCTGAAAATCCGGATAGATCAGCGGCGCGGGCGCCGGCGCGGCCCCGGCCGTCTGGGTCGAGTCGTGCGCCGCATGCCAGAGCAGGAGCGCGGCGCTCGCCGCCGCGGCGACCGGGGCGAGGCGAGCCGTCGACACCCTCGTCCGCCGCAAAAATCGACGTACTTTCGAGCTTTTTCTCAGCAACGGCGCGGCCCTTAAGTAAAATGGCTGTTTAGGCTAGCGGTCCACCGCAACTCGGTCAATGCCGGACGCATCGGCGTATGCGCGACATCACGGATTCACGGCGACGCGCCGCTAGCCGCCGATCGCGTCGCCCGGTTACAGTGCGGCGGCTCGGGCACGCGGGCGGGTCGAGAGACACAAGGAACTCAAGCGTTGATCATTGCGACAGAAGAACAGCTCGCCGAGCTGACACGCGGGGCCGTCGACGTGATTCACGCGGCGGACCTTGGAGAAGAAGATCCGGCGCGGCAAGCCGCTGCGCGTCAAAGCGGGCTTCGACCCGACCGCCCCGGACCTGCATCTCGGCCACACGGTGCTGATCAACAAGCTGCGCCAGTTCCAGCAATGCGGGCACGACGTGATATTCCTGATCGGCGATTTCACGGGCCTGATCGGCGATCCGACCGGCAAGAACGCGACCCGGCCGCGGCTGACTCCTGATGAAATAGCGGCGAACGCGCGCACCTACCAGGATCAGATCTTCAAGATCCTCGACCCCGAACGCACGCTCATCGAATTCAATTCCCGCTGGATGGGCGCGATGAGCGCCGCCGGGCTCATCGAATTGGCCGCGAAACACACCGTCGCGCGCATGCTCGAACGAGACGACTTCCACAAGCGCTACAAGAACGGCCAGCCGATCGCGATTCACGAGTTCCTCTACCCGCTCGTGCAGGGCTACGACTCGGTCGCGCTGCGCGCCGACGTGGAACTCGGCGGCACGGACCAGAAATTCAATTTGCTGGTCGGGCGGCAGATGCAGGAAGCGTACGGCCAAGAGCCGCAGATCGTGCTCACGATGCCGCTGCTCGAGGGCCTGGACGGCGTGCAAAAAATGTCCAAATCCCTGGGGAATTACATCGCGATCCACGATGCGCCGGGGGAAATGTTCGGCAAGTTGATGTCGATCTCCGACACGCTGATGTGGCGCTACTTCGAGCTGCTGAGCTTCAGGCCGCTCGCCGACGTTGCGGCGCTGCGCAAGGCCGCGGAGGCCGGCAGGAATCCGCGCGACGTCAAGGTCGAACTCGCGCTCGAGATCGTCGCGCGCTTCCACGGCGCCGAAGCCGCCCGCGCCGCACAAACGGATTTCTCGGCGCGCTTTCAGCAAGGGGTCGTTCCCGAAAATCTCGTCGAACAGATCCTGCAAATCGATGGCCCGACCGCGCGGCTCGCGGCGATCCTCAAGGAATTGCAGTTCGTCGCCAGCGCCTCCGAGGCCTCCCGCAAGATCGAGGAGGGAGCCGTGCGCGTCAATCAGGAAAAAGCCACGAGCCACCGCCACGAACTGGCCGCGGGAGGCACGTATGTCGTCTCTGTCGGCAAGCGTGCCATCGCCAAAATCAGGCTCATCGAGCGCCGTTGACGGTGCGCCGCCCCGTCGGTTTGCGCGCGGCGCAAAAAACATTGATGACAATTTGTTGACACGGCCAAACCCGCGGCTATACTGCGCGCCCTTCCAAGTGAAAGGCTGATTTCGAGGACTTTTGGCCATTGACGGCTCTCGAATGTCGGCTATACTTGAAAGTCTTTCCCCGGACCTTTGTCGTCGCGGGTGATTCTTTAAAAAATCGAACAGGTAATTTGTGTGGGGACTCGCGTCAAAGCGCCTTTGGTGCAATTGATAACGAGTACCGAACGACCAGTTGTTCATTCGTGAACAGCAGCGAGTTCGGGATCGTAGTACTTCAGTGTTCAAGTGTATTAACTGAAGAGTTTGATCCTGGCTCAGATTGAACGCTGGCGGCGTGCCTAACACATGCAAGTCGAGCGGTAACAGGTGTAGCAATACATGCTGACGAGCGGCGAA